>DATNNE010000088.1:0-12762 GCA_035601995.1 Terriglobales bacterium | reverse complement strand
GGGATACACGTTCAGCCCGCCAAGTGAGGGATTTACCGGCCTCAACGCGAATCAGACCGCCAACTTCGTCGCTTCCGTAATTAACGGCACCTATGCCATCTCAGGGCAAGTGACGCTGAACGGCAGCGGCCTGGCGGGAGTTACCATGACATTGTCGGAAGGGCAGTCGAGTTCGACAACTACCAACTCATCCGGCAACTACAGCTTTGGTGGGTTGACAGGTGGGGTCAATTACCTCGTTGTGCCATCTCTGGCCGGCTACTCGTTTAGCCCCGGTGGTGCCGGTTTTGATCCCTTGAACTCCAATCAGACCGCCAATTTCGCCGCATCGTTAACGCCGCCCTCTGGCCCCGTGCTTGCTTTCACTCCCGGCATCATCTCTACAGCGGCGGGAAATGGAACGGCGGGTTATGCGGGGGATGGCGGTACGGCTGCGAGCGCCGAGTTGTACAGTCCTTCAGGGGCTGCGGTCGATGCCACCGGCAATGTATACATCGCCGATTTCTGGAACAACGTTGTTCGCAAGGTAAGCACAACAACGGGCACTATTTCTACGGTTGCAGGCAACGGCTATGGCGCCGGCCTAGGCTACGGAGGGTACAGCGGCGACGGTGGTTCCGCGACCAGCGCCGAACTCTACCACCCCAACGATGTAGCGGTGGACCTAGCGGGCAACCTCTACATCGCGGACTCACAAAATAGCCGCATACGAGTGGTGAACATGCAATCGAACGCGATCACTATCGTTGGCGTTACGATTCAGCCCGGATATATCGCCACTGTAGCGGGCAATGGCACACAAGGTTACTCAGGGAATAATGGTCCCGCCACCGCTGCAGAACTCTTCGAGCCTAACAGCGTAGCCGTGGACTATGCGGGCAACGTCTTCATCGCCGACACAGAGAACTCCGTTATCCGTATGGTCAGTGCTGGGCTACCAAGTCCTTTCGTGCCGTACACTCCCACGAACGGTTACATCTACACCGTTGCGGGGAATGGTACGCCGGGGAGTTCTGGAAACGGCGGGTTGGCCAACAGCGCTGAGTTGCGGGGGCCGAGTGGAGTATCGGTAGATACCATGGGGAATCTGTACATCGCCGACACGAGCAATAGCTCCGTCCGCGTTGTCAGCGCCCTTACAAACGCCAACCGAACGCAAGATTATATCTACAACGTGGCGGGTATCGGGTTTCCCGGCTATTCCGGCGACGGTGGTCCGGCCACCTCCGCCGAGCTAAACTGGCCCGAGGGTTTAGCAACGGATGGCGCCGGAAACGTGTACATTGCGGATTCAAATAATAATCGGATCCGGGAGGTGAATACAGCGACAGGCATTATTACGACGGTAGCGGGCGACGGGATTGAGGGTTATTCGGGAGATAACGGCTCAGCCAAGAGTGCGGAATTGAACGATCCCTATGGTGTCGCGGTGTCTCCTTCTACGGGAATCTATTATGTCGCAGACCCGGGGAATGAACGTTTACGGGAAGTGAATATTCAGCTGACGGCACTCGTGTTCCCTCAGACCAACGTTGGACAGGTCAGCACAGCCCAAGATGTGACGGTCTCCAATGTCGGCGCTCAATCGCTGAGCATCACTCAGATTTCTACAAGCGCGGGCTTTAACCTAAATGGCGCAGACACGACATGCTCCTCCGGCACAACTCTGGCTCCCGGCGCGAGTTGCATCCTGGGGATCGAATTTGCGCCACTCCAGTCCGGGCCGGCGACGGGTAGTGTGACACTCACGGACAACGCAGCGAACTCTCCGCAGACGGTTTCGCTCAGTGGGACTGGAGCGTTGGGCACACCGACCGTGAGTTGGAATCCATCCACTACGTCCATCGCCTACGGTACGGCGATCAGCGCGGGAGTGCTGGATGCGACCGCCACAATTTACGGCAATCCGGTTGCGGGAACGTTCGCTTATACCGACACGCCCAGTGGAGGGTCGTCACAGACGGTGTCGGTAGGAACTATTCTCCCAGTGGGGATATACACTCTCTCAGTGCTATTTACTCCAAACAATACTGCCGCTTATACTACTGCGACTGCGTCCATTTCTTTGACAGTAAACCAGGCCCCTCTGTCGCTCCAACTCAGCAGTTCCTCAACCAGCATCACCGTTGGACAAACCGTGACCTTCACCACCATTCTCTCCGGTGTTACCGGAGGGGCAGGCCCGACGGGTAGCGTGACATTCTACGACGGTTCAGCGGCGCTAGGGTCGGGCACGATCTCATTGGTATCGGGGCAGTATCAAGCCACATTCTCCACGAACTCGCTGGCCGTCGGAACGCATAACATTACGGCTCAATACCCGGGAGACACAAACTATAGCGGCGGGACCTCAAACGTTGTCACTGTCACCGTCAATTCAAACACCACCCCACTCACGGTCTCACCCACATCTTTGTCGTTTGGCAATCAGGGAATCGACAGCACAAGCGCCGCCAAGAACGTCACGGTAACGAACAACACCGGGGCCGTCGTCACAATATACTCCACGGTAATAAGCGGCCCGAACTCCGGCGATTTTTCCGAGTCGGCGACAACTTGCGGTTCGACGCTCGGTTTGAAGAAGTCTTGCACAATCAGCATTGCCTTTACTCCCGCAGCGTCGGGGGCGAGGTCGGCGACGCTCACTCTTACAGATAGCGCCGTAAACAGTCCCCAGACCGTCGCCCTGTCCGGCACGGGCGTTCTCCAGGTCACTCTGTCCGCGGCAACCTTTGCTTTCGGGAATCAGGCAGATGGCACGACCAGCGTAGCCAAGACCGTCACTCTCACGAACAACACGAGTTCGGCCTTGACCATATCGAGCGTGGCGCTCACCGGGACGAACGCGAGTGAGTTTACAGTTTCGTCCAATACATGCGGATCGAGCGTGGGCGGGCGTTCGTCTTGCAAAATCGGCGTCACTTTCGATCCGGTGACGGCCGGAGCGAAGACTGCCGCGCTGACAATCACCGACACCGCCAACAACAGCCCGCAATCTGTAAAATTGACGGGGACGGGAGTTGTACCTGTGGCAGTGACTCCATCGAGTCTGACCTTTGCCGCTCAGACGGTGGGTACAACAAGCGTCGCAAAGACGGTGACGATAAAGAACAATCTTCCGACGACTTTGACATTGTCGGGCGACACGTTTTCGGGGACAAACGCGGGGGATTATGCGCAATCTGCGACTACTTGCGGATCGATTTTGGCAGCGTCGACAAGCTGCACCGTCAGCATTGAGTTTAAGCCGACAGCAAAAGGGACGCGTTTAGCTACCATGGATATCGCAGACAGTGCGATTACCAGCCCCCAGACTGTCAGCCTCTCTGGCATGGGAAAGTGAATGTCTAACCGCGACTGGGGACGCCCGAAGCAATGTCCCTGCCCAATCATCGGTGCGAGAGGTGCGTACTGCTGTACCGTCAAAAGATCAAACTGACGCCGGACGCCACAAGAATCAGCGGGTTCATGCGTTAAGGCCGGGGGGTAAGTCAATTCAACGTAATATCGAGTGTCAACCGAATCTAATGTGTGGATCTTACGCCCACGGCAGATTCAACGCGTGTCAGTTCCTCGATCGGTCGGCCATAGAGCACTTTGACCTTCTCGGCAAAGTCGCCCCTATCCATCATTTGCTCGGAGAGGTTGAAGATATACCACTCGCATCCGAGGTTCGACAGCACGTCGTTGGCATTAGGAATTCGCATTTTGTACAAAACTGATTCGAGGCGTCGGCTGAGCCGCGCTTCGTCTTCTCCGCTGCGCCGCAAATTTGATGCGAATAATTCTTTAAGACGATCCTTGCTGTGATCAAGTTCTTTTTGAATTTCTTCCTCGAGTTGCTGCTGCGCGATCTTGAGGTTCTTCTGAAACCAGCGCAGAGCATTTTCCAGCCCAGCACAATCTCGCGTGAGAATCAGGTAACCAATTTCGCCCACTGCCTTGAGGCCGTACTTTCGCTTGATCTCGTCGAGATCGTCCTGGAAGGCTCTTGTGAAAGAATCTACTTCGCCCTCGAATAGCTTGAAACTGGCTCCTATTCGACGCCTCATTTCAACATCTTCGATGCCGAGTTCCTCAGCGCGTAAGGGCAGCCGGCGCTGGGAGAGTTTTGCACCATTGAGGGTTACTTTAACAACCTGAAACACACTGTTGATGATACGCATCTGCCGATCCAAGTCCGGCGAGACAGGCGGGTGCCGGACCAGAGTTTCGTGTATTTGTGCAAGATCGGATTCCTGAAGAAGTGCGTCTCCGATAATACTGATGCTCGGGGCGATGTTCTCGTGTTCGTTGTTCACGACTGCGAGATTTTCCGGTCGTTCCGTCGGGCCGTCAGCTCGACCATCTCCGGCGACAGCTCGGAGGAGCCGTACTGCTTCTTGCGCACCTAGACGCACGGCGTTCGGAATTCCGGCATTTGGAAACACATCGACATTTAGTGCAGGAGGAGCGAAAACAGCCGCGAAATCATCAGCAATAACAACTCCGATCCGTAAGCCCTTCTGAACACGAACTGGAATTTCATTGTCGTGTAAGCGGCGAAGTGCCTGTTCTGTCCCGTAGCCCACCTGCATGACAAAAGGATCGGGATCAATAACTACTGAGACGTTCTCCCGCGCAAGAGATTGCGAAACACCGATTAGTGCTTCCGCGACCCAGTCATATATGCCTGGGGCGGCATAGCATACCCGGCGTTCAGCCTTCCGGACAAGCTCGGTGATGACATCTTGGTTTAAGGTAATGAAAACTCGACTCGACATCGCGCCTCCGGACCAACCAATCCAATGGCAAGCTTTTCAGCTGAGCGCTTGGTTGTTCGTAGCCTCATGGTGTCCCCTCAGATGCCAGTTCCGCGAAAGAAGAGCCAGAATGAACAACCTTCTGCGTACCCGCGAATGTCGCCGAATAGCAGACTGGAAGTTTGGACTCGCCGCGCCTTCTTGAATATCCTCCAGAAGATTACCCACTATAGGTGGGTATCACAATTGTGGTCAAGAGACGACATTCTTTGTCGTGGCTCGAAAACTAACCCGCGGCAGACGGGACCTGAGGCCGAGCGCGGCGTTCGGTCTCGTTCTTCGGGCTCTTCGTCAGGAACGTGGATATTCGCAGGATTCACTTGCCCATCGAGCCGGCTATCATCGAAACTACATAGGCCAATTGGAGAGAGGCGAAAAAAGTCCATCGCTGAAAGCTTTGTTCGACTTCGCCAAGACCTTCGACATGCGGCCGTCAGAAGTCCTGGAATCTGTGGAAAGCCGTGTGTTCAGGGAGCGATAGTACTTTCCGAAATGGCGGGACTGACTGTCACTCGTTTACACCGATTCAGGACCGTGCGATTTCTTTTCGGCGTTCTGTTATAAGCGCTGCTCTCTGTCCCCAGTCTGAGGGTGCGAGGGAATTCGAATGCCTAAACCGATAGAAACCTGGGATGAGGATGATGTCTTAGCACTCCCGCGAGGCGAAGATGACACCTTTGAACGAAAAGGTTCAAGGCTTTTGGACTTCACGATCGCAGGGGTAAGCCAAGATGAGGTCTTAAATGAGTTGGGTAAGCAGCTCTCCGCGTTTGCGAATACCGGCGGAGGTCGTATTTTTTATGGCGTCGCCGACGACGGTACCGTTGATGGCGGAGGGGTTACGAGGCTAATTCGGGGCAGGCAAATTGGTAAGGACTGGCTGGAGACTGTCGCCCCAGGCATCGTTGAGTACGAGATAGTAGGCGTGAACGTATACGAGGTACTTCCCAAAGCTGTGGGCTCCGTGATCGCACGTGACAAAGCCCTTTACATTGTTGACATTCCGGACAGCGACCGTGCTCCTCACCAATCGAAACGGGACTCGAAATACTACGTGCGCGTAGGTGGCCGATCCCAACCGGCCTCGCACAAGTTGATCGAGGATATTCGCAACAGACGCAGGCATCCAGTTTTGGAATTGGCATCCGCTAGGTTGCAGGTTTTCAGTCTTCCAATTCGCGACCGGCTTGTCAACTTCGATCCTGTGCTCGAAATATCCGGGGAAGCAGGCGTGCGGATTCATCTGAAGGTAAAGAATGTGAGCTCAACAGTAATGGCAGTGCACTCGAGTCTGAGAATCGATACTTTTCCGGAATCTTCCTGGACAAACTATGACAATCTCACCGTGACTCGAAGGGGCGAACCTCCGCATTTCTGGGAATTCAGCGCTCCCGTCTATCCGGCGATGGAGATCGCGTTTTGGATTGATGCAAACGTTTCCTGCGCGTACGGAAATATCACGCCCGATGCTGTACGTGGTGGTCCCTGGAGCTTTCCGGGAAGAGCGGCGTCCGCAGTGGGACTGTCATGGATGATCTTTGCAGATAATTCCCCCGTGAGAACCGGAATCATTGGATTTGGAGACCTCCGATTCGAGCGGGCCGCGGCGAACTACCTTGCTGCACATCAAGATCGCAATCGCATCGACCTCACCTTCCCGGATATTCTCGCGCCTCTTCGGGCAGTCTAATCGAACGGGCGGCGGGATTCTGGGGTGCATATTCCATCCCGTCCTGTTCTCACCCGTCTCGCGTTTGATCCTTCTTTTCTCACGCCTGTATTAAATCGTCTTTGCGAGGGCTAGGGTCAAGGGCTTTGTAGAAACGGCAAACCGGTGGCGGCGGCCCGCAATATTCCTCTGGCAGCGGAACCCTGTGTCGCCGGCAATGGCAAACGACAGCGTGTATAGCTGATAGCGAGCCAACGACGTAGAGAGAGAGAGAGACGGAACGGCCCCGTCTTCCTAGGGGGGATCGCCTGCGCCTCCATCGGAGTGGAGCGGTAACCACAGGATCCAAATACTCCCGATGCCCGAAATCCATCGCTACTGTATTTTGGGCACGCCTACGAGTGCCCTCTGCGCCGTCCCCTTGCTGACCCCTATCTCATCCTTGATCTCAGCCCAGGAGCGTCCCTGTGCGCGAAGAGAGGCAATCTTAGAGGCGTCCCCGATTACCCGTGGTCTCCCAAGTCGCCTGCCTTTGGCGCGGGCATTCCGTAGTCCCGCGCGAACCCGTTCCTGAATCAACGCCCGCTCAAACTCCGCCATCGCACCAATGATCTGAAACATGAGCCTGCCGGATGGCGTGCTCAAGTCAATGTTGTCCCGCAGGCTAATGAAGGCCACTCCAAGCGCCGCGAGTTCCGCCAGGGCGTTAACCAGGTGCTTCAAAGACCGTCCGAAGCGGTCGATCTTCCAAACCAGTACCGCGTCAAATCGTCTTCGGCAAGCGTCTGACATCAGTCGATTGAGCGCCGGCCGCGATTCTTTGCAGCCCGACACGCCTTGGTCCGTAAATTCCTCGACGATCTGCCAGCCGCGGCGCCCTGCGTATTCCCGCAATTCGGAGAGTTGCATTTCTGGATCTTGATTGTTGAGCGTGCTGACTCTGGCGTAGAGTGCGACCCGAGCGATGAGGCGAGGTTCTTGAGTGAAAGCAGAATTGTTGCTACGTTTCTGGGTAGCCATTGTTGCCTCCTAATTAGGCGACGTGGTTAGCGCTCTCTCAGTGTTCAAGCACTGAGAGAGCGCGCTGGTGCATTTCTGTCCGATCCTGAATGCTAGAAGACTCTGTTCGAAGCTTGTTCGATCCTCCGTTGTCTGTCTCGATATTCTCGCATTTGGCGCTTCTTTGATTCGCGATATTCCTCTGTGCTGGTGTAATAGCTCTCACGGCACTCGGTTCCGCAAAATTTGTAGTTTTTATGTTTAGCAAAAATCCATTTCGCAGAACACCGCTCGCAGAGACGGACGCGATTCAGGAGCTTTCGCTCAGTAAGTCGCAGAGCAGCAAGTACTGCGTCACCTTCGTAAACCGTATACGAGGGAGCTTGAATAATGGTTTGGCCTGGTTGAGCTCGATATGAATAAAGCGTTTCCCATCCAAAGTCGTCCTTCTGCCGCGGGCAAAATATGTTGAGCAAACACCCGCCGTATAAAAAAATACTAAGGCGGATACTGAAGGTATAATGATCAAGCGCGCGCTGCAATTCTGCATCAAGGATGTCGGTTTCTCTCCAAAGCCTAGAGTGCTCTTTCGATCGTTTTGTTCGCCCCACATGAATATCCGCTTTCTTGGCGAGGATATTTCGAACACTCTCTTCGTTTTCGCGGATCAATTCGATGACGTGAACGACGCGCTTGTAAGACCTACTGCCCTTCGCTGCGTTAAGCCAACCCGGCAAAGTCAGCTCGTCGGGCTCTGCAGATAGCGCACCTCTGGTGGAATGAGACTCAGCCAGGGGCCTCAGCTGTTTCGTTGTTACCATGGTCGACGTTCCTTTACAACGGTAACCATATCACTGGAACCCATTGATGGCAACAGCTATGATTTACCGAGAATTGGTTTTGATTATTCCATTCAGGGGTTCATTTTGAGGCACCTTGCTCTCTCTTAAGGATGCTGCACAACAGTTGCATCTTCAGATCGCAACGTTGCGCGATTGGCGCCAAAAGCGGGCCCAAATCGAGTTCGTCAAGGTGGGGGGTAGAGTGTGCGTCACACAAGAAAGCATCGATGAATTCATTAAAGCGAATACTCTGACGCCACTACCGGCGGGAGCTAAACAGCCCAATCCACAGGCCGATGCAATGTTCGAGGACCCGCAGGCACTTCCAAGCCCCGCTTCACAGTCGAAAGGGCAAAGATCTTGAGCCGATACGAACGCTCAATTCTCGGTGCCATCCTCGTTAATGGCAAGCTCTATGAACAGGCTGCCGGACTCCGGCCAGACGAGTTTTCGCTGGACTTTCATCGCCAGGTCTTTCATCGCATCGGCGAACTAGCAGGCTCTGGGCGACCTATCGACACTTTGACGGTAATTGAAGAGCTCGAACGGTACGGAGAACTGCGAACGGCCGGCGACTCGGAATATGTCGCTCGGTTGATAGATGGTACTCCAGACCGGCCCTCAGTCCAGTACTACGTCAAGATGATGCGCGAGGCTACCGACCGACGGCGCGCGGCGAAGCTCGGAGAGAATTTGTTGAGGTTGGCGGAGGACCCCACCGCGCCCACCACCGCTTTGGCAGAAATCGGCCACGATTTAACCGGCCTCACCTCGACCGACGATTGGTTACTTCCCCCTCGATTTTCTGAGGAGGCCTTGGCACTGCGATTTTCGCGGCGTTACGCCGATGACCTTCGTTATGTCTCCCGGTGGGGGCATTGGATGCGATGGGATGGGATGCGATGGGTCGATGACGACACGCTGCACGTTTTCGATCTTTCCCGCGGCATTTGCCGCGCAGCCAGCGCCGAATGCGGCGAGAGTGAGAAAGCCGCAGCAATAAGACTAGCTTCAAAAGCTACCTCTGCTGCCGTTGAGCGTCTAGCAACCGCCGATCGCCGGCATGCCGCGACGGTCGTGCAGTGGGACACTGACCCTTGGCTGCTTAACACACCCGAGGGCACTGTGGATCTTCGAACTGGCGAGATGCACAAGCATCGTCGCGATGAATACATTACGAAGATTACTAATGCTGGTCCGGCGACTGCCCGTTATGGCTGCAGTTTCTGGATCGCATTACCGGTGGCAACTCAGAACTGCAATCATTCCTGCAGCGCATGATCGGTTACTCGTTGACAGGATCCACGCGCGAACACGCGCTTTTCTTTCTGTACGGTACTGGCGGCAATGGCAAGAGCGTATTCCTGACTACAGTCTCAAGTCTGCTGAGTGACTACGCCAAGACTGCACCGGCGTCATCGTTTGCCGCGAGCACGACTGAGCAACACCCCACAGACTTGGCCGGCTTGCGCGGAGCCCGATTTGTGACCGCGATCGAGACAGAAGACGGAACACGGTGGGCTGAATCAAAGATCAAATCTTTGACTGGCGGGGACAAGATTGCTGCGCGATTCATGCGTTGCGATTTCTTCAAGTTTATTCCGGAATTCAAGTTGGTCATCGCGGGGAATCATAAACCGGGCCTGCGTTCAGTTGACGAGGCCATGCGGCGAAGGCTTCATCTCGTTCCCTTTACGGTCACCATTCCTGATGGAGAGCGTGACCTACACCTCACGGAAAAACTAATAGCGGAGTTGCCCGGAATCCTCGCCTGGGCCATACGAGGTTGTCTGGATTGGCAGCAGCGCGGGCTGGACCCTCCGGCCATAGTGCGTGACGCGACGGCTGATTATCTCGCCGGCGAGGATGCCATCGGCCGCTGGGTCGAGGATGACTGCGTTCGCGACGAGGCTCTTTGGACGCCAGTAGCAGCATTGTTCCGTGACTATGGGTCGTGGTGTGAACGGATGACTGAAAGGCCAACATCCCCCAAAAGGCTTTCGCAAGCGCTTGAAGCCCGCGGTTTTGCTCAGAAGCGAAGTAGCTCAGCCAGAGGGTTTTCTGGCATCGGGTTTCGAGTCGGAATGACACATGTGACACATCCTCCGGTTATGCCCGTCACGAGCGCGCGCGGACGCCCTATATAGGTGGAAGTGTCACAAGTGTCACGGTCCAAAAAAGACAAATGATTTCAGCACAGGAAAAACCCGAATGGCTGGACTTGAGGGCACTTCAGAAATACGCTTGCGTGTCAGAGCGGACGCTCCGCGAGTGGATCCACCGGACCAACGATCCTCTGCCGGCCGTGCGAGTAGGATGCAAGATACTAGTTCGTCGGAGCGTGTTTGATCGCTGGCTGGAGGCTCACCAGGTGAAGCACATTGACGTAGGCTGTATTGTGGATGAATTGGTTGCCGGAGTCAGGGGGTTGGACTAATGGGCGTGAAGGTTCGCAAGAGAGGCACCAAGTGGTACGTCCTCGTGAGCTACCGCGGGCGTCGCAAAGCGAAGTGCGTAGGAAGCCGAGAAGCGGCGGAGCAAGTTCGCCGGCAGGTGGAAGCGAAGCTCGCGCTCGGGGACCTGAGCGTGCTCGATGCCCCAACTGATAAAAAGCCAACCTTTGGCGCGTATGCGGACGGCTGGCTGAAGGACTATGCGCGAATCGAATGCAAGACCTCAACCGCCAAGGGCTACGAAGGGGTGCTCGAACAGTATTTGCGCCCGCGATTTGGAACGAAGATCCTGGACGAAATCAGAAGAGATGACATCAAGGCATTGATCAATGACCTAATTAGCAAGGACCTCTCGCGCAACACCATCCGCAACGCGATGTGCGTGATCCGCAGCTTGTTCAACTACGCCATCGAGGAAGGGCTGGTCGAGTCCAACCCAGCGGCCCGTCTGGGTCGCTTCACGCGCTCGGCAAAGACTCCGGAGACCAAGGGCGTCGCACTTACCACCTTCGAGATTCAGCGCCTCCTCATGGCTGCTCAGGAAATTTGCCCCGAATACCACCCTGTGCTGCTTATGGCAGTGCGGGCGGGCTTGCGCCGGGGTGAACTGGTGGCGGTGCGGTGGGGCGATATCCAGTTCGGTGGGGATGAGACCGATTCCGAACGTTTTATCTTAGTGCAGCACAACTATGTGCGGCGCGAGCATACGACAACGAAAAGCAAGAAGGCGCGACGGGTCGATCTGTCCCGAGAGTTGCGTAGGGTACTCATCGAACTGCGAGATAAACGTCTTTTAGAGGCTTACCAGAAAGGCAAGAACGACATCTCGGGCGAACTCGTTTTTCGGTCCTCGCAAGGATCGATTGTCGATCCTGACAACCTCTACCATCGCGTATTCCTTCCCGTGCTGGCCAAGGCTGGCATTCGCAGGATTCGCCTTCACGATCTACGCCACACCTTCGGATCGCAGCTCCTCCAGAACGGAGCCTCGATTGTGTATGTGAAAGAGCAGATGGGCCACAGCTCTATCCAAGTCACGGTCGACATTTATGGCCACCTGATTCCCGGCGCCAACGTCTGTTTCGTGGACCGGCTTGACGAGATCGCGGCTGAACCGGCAGAAACAACTCCGCAACAATCTGCAACCCCCGCGCAACTAAGCGAAATGGAGGTTCCGCCCGACCTCCGGCAAGTGATTGATTTAATTGGTGGCGGCGGTAGGACTCGAACCTACGACCTACGGATTATGAGACCGTCGCTCTAACCACCTGAGCTACGCCGCCATATCGCTACAAACTACTTGATAACGATGAAGATGCTATCGCAGTGCTGCTGGAGAAGTTCACCGGCCTTGAAGATTGCCCTTGGCATGGCATCGAAACGCCGGCGTTGCGATGCATTCGGATTATTCCCCTTAAATATTACACGACTGAGCTATCGTAGGCACATGTTCAATCGGGCCACCAATCTTTCTTTCCTTGCGTTTGCCGGTGCGCTGCTACTTCTTGCCTGGTCAGCAGCAACCGCCCAGAGCCTCCGATACAGCCGGGTTTCGCGCGAGGTGGTCGAAAAACGACTGGGCGAATACGCGGGCGACAATAAACAGCGCGAGGCTACTCTGAAGCGAACGTTTGCCGAGGCGGGTTGCGACTACCAACATCTTTCGGAAGAAGCGGTAAAGGAATCAAAGCTCCCTAACGTCGTGTGCATATTGCCGGGAACCTCGGACAAGTGCTCATCGTGGGCGCTCACTTCGATCGCGTACCCCAAGGCGACGGCGTAGTCGACAATTGGAGCGGTGCGTCTCTCCTTCCTTCGCTGTACGAAGCAGTGAAAAACGAGCCCCGCAAACATACTACATTTTCATTGGCTTCACCGACGAGGAGAAGTTCGAGGTGGGTTCGCGTTTTTATGTTCAGCGTGGAGCAGGTTGGAAGCACAGACTCCGAGCAATTCGCCGCCAGAAACATCCCTCGCATTACGATTCACTCATTGAC
>DATNNE010000087.1:0-2866 GCA_035601995.1 Terriglobales bacterium | reverse complement strand
TCGCTTACCCGGCTGAGTATAGGTCGTCTGGTGTGATGACGTTCATCATCATCGAGAACGATGTCGTCAAAGAAAAGGATCTGGGCACCAATACTTCGGCGCTCGCAAGTACGTTGGGATGGGCTCACAAAGAAACAGGTTGGGTGCCCTCCGACGACAAATAGAATCCGATTCGCGTTACCAGACCCTTCAGATAACGCCAGAGACCAAGATGGAGCGTTTATCCGCTCCCACGCTCATGGTTCAGGAAAATCGGCTGGAGGAATCCGGAGGACTTGATAATTTCTGTACGGGACGAGACCGGCGTGCTGAATGGAATCGGTCATTTTCCCCGCCGCGAGGTTCCGGATGATGCGGTCGCACTACTATTCTTCGTCACTCTTACACCGCAAGCACATAATTTCTCACATTGATCATCTGGTCCCAGCCGCAATCTGCGTCGAGAAGGGACTAGCACTCTTCTCCAGAAACCGAAGTCACGTATCCCCCGCCTTGGCGTTGCCGATAAACATGCCCAACAGGCACACCGGAACACTACCCAATCCGGTCTGCAGCGCCGCAGGGTCCATGTCGCGGTGGCGGACCCAGGAGATGACACCGAGTTCGATGACGACCACCAAAACAGCGGCAATCACGGCTGACTGGAATTCGCCAATGAGGAAGTAGGCTGTGGCCGACTCCTCCGATGACGGTCATGAGGCCGCAAATCGACCAGCGTACCCCGAGGAAGCCGCTGCGGTGAGGCTGCCGTCGCCAGACAGCGATTCCGCGAAACCCATCGGCGAGGTCGTCGAAACGCCGCCCGCAGCACTGGTCACTTCCATATGACATTGATGTCGACACGGTGGCTCACCGGACCCCACGTCTTCGCACCAAACTGTTGATCAACAATGGGCCGTCTGATGGCATGCCTATTGCTTCGTTCGTATCGTCAGACGATCGTCTGAATCAGAGCTTAACGATCACGATAGACGACGACTTTAGGTGATCACTAAAAGGAGACCTTAGAAAATGAATCGAATGAAAACGAGAGTTATGCTTTTTGTCGGCCTCGGATTACTGGGCGGAATGGTCCAGCGCGCCGCTGCCGATGACTTTGACCAGAAGACCGTGTTCACCTTCAGCGGTCCGGTTGAGATTCCGGGCCAAGTGCTGTCGGCGGGAACCTACGTATTCAAGCTGGCAGATTCATCGTCCGACCGGAACATCGTACAGGTGTTCAACAAGGACGAGACACATCTGTACGGAACTTTCCTGGCAATCCCAGACTACCGGATCAAACCTGCGGGTAAGACAATTATCACCTTCGAGGAGCGGCCTGCTGGATCGCCCGAGGCTGTCAAGGCGTGGTTCTATCCCGGCGAGAACTATGGCCGCGACTTCGTATATCCGAAGCCGAAGGCAACTGCGTTAGCCAAAGCAAACAACACTCCAGTACCATCTATGCCGGCCGAGTTCGCTGCGAACACAATAAAACCCGCCGCGACCGTTAAAGCGCCCCACATAGTAGCTATGAGCCAGGCTCCCTTGAAAGCACAAAAGCCAACAGAAGAGGAAGTCGAGATTGCAGAGGTGTTTGCTGTGTCGGCTGAGGCCCCTCTGCCTCCAACATTGCCTACAACCGCAAGTCCTTTGCCTCTGATTGGTCTGGTGGGCCTTTTGTCAATTGGCGCGGGCGTCGGTCTGAGGTTTGCGGCGGCGAAAGCCAGGTAGCCCATTGAGGTGAAGCCCCGGCCGTCGTTCGCGTGCGGGAATTGCTGGGAGCAAGAGGGACCGCCTGCGGATAAGGGCGCGCACGATACCGCACTTCTGCGGGTAATCGTGCTTACCGTCGGTTGCGTCGCAACTTCGGGGGCTGGGAGGTCTGAACAGATGAGACGCGAACCAGCCTCTCTCTCGATGAGGGCCCATATCTGCAGAAAGGAGCCGAACGTATGACTGACACCGAGGACCCTATTGGAATCGTCGGTACCGGCCGCGTCGCGCAGACGCTTGGACGACTCCTTAGCGAGAACGGCCCGGCCGGTCGCGGCGATTGCCGGTCGAAATCCGGGACGAACGGCGTTGGCAGCTCTGTTCATAGGAGGACGTGCAACTCCTGTAACGATTGAGGAACTTCCTGCTCTTTCTTCGTATGTCCTTATCGCAGTTTCCGATAGAGGAGTTGAGCCCGTTGCCGAGATCTTGGCCAAGTCTGGACTTCGGTGTGGCGTCGCTCTTCACACGTGCGGCGCAAAGGGACCTCAGGCATTAGCCGTTCCTGAAAGCCAAGGGGTAAGCTGCGGTGCATTACATCCTATCCAATCCTTTGCCTCGGCCGAACAAGGCGTCGCGAGCGTGGTCGGATCGAGTTTTGGCATCGATGGAAATCCTGAAGCGCTCCGATGGGCATCGTCGATAGTAGCGCTGATGGGCGGCCGAAGCCTCCGTATTAGCCCGCAACATCGCGGCTTGTATCACGCGGCTGCGGTGATGGCTGGTAGTTACATAGCGGCTCTTATCTATGCGGTTGCGATGCTGGTTGCTGCGGGAGTAGAGCGCTCGACTGCGCTAATGGCCTTAGCTCCGCTGGTGAGAACATCTGGCGAAAACTCTCTCGATTTGGGACCGGTCGAGGCTTTGACGGGCCCCATCGAGAGAGGAGACAATGCCACAGTCCTGGCCCATCTAGAGGATCTGCGAAGTCTTCCTGATCCGGTGAGGCGCTTGTATTGCTCAGCCGGAGAACTGGTAGTCCAAATGGCTTCATTGCGTGGCTTGCAGCACGCCAAGGCGGCGGAAATTCAAGAAATGTTGAGGACGGTCCAATGGTCCAATGACTGGGCTACCCAAGAAGGTCTGCGTGCCTGATCTTGCCCGAATGAAA
>DATNNE010000086.1:0-25721 GCA_035601995.1 Terriglobales bacterium | reverse complement strand
AAGGCTTTATGCAGGGTTGGGGCTATTTCATCCGGGTGCTGAATTTGAAGACCAGTTGCGCCAAAAGCTTCCGCATACTTCACTAGGTCGACGGGGCCAAGCTTTATTCCGGAAGTGCGGTTGTATTTGATTTGTTCCTGCGCCGCGACCATATCGTAGCTTCCATCGATCCAAACCATATGAACGATATGCGCATGCAACCGGACGGCAGTCTCAAGTTCATTCGCCGAGAATAAAAAGCCGCCGTCGCCCGAGATGGAGAGCACTTTTTCATGCGGGCGAATCAACGAGGCGGCAATGGCCCAAGGCAGCGCCACTCCAAGCGTCTGTTGGCCATTGGTGATCAGGAACTGCCGCGCGCGAAAGCTGAAGAGGTAGCGGCAGAGATACATGCTGACTGTTCCCATGTCTGAACAGACGGTGACATCGGGTGTCAGTATTTTCTGCAGCTCGCTGATCAGGCGCATGGGATGAACGGGAACGCCGGACTTGGAAGCAGCCTCGGCCAGCAACCGCTCTCTGTCGTTCGCGATCAGCTGCAGCAAATCAGCGGAAACCGAGGCAAGCTGTGGGCGATGGAGGAGGGACGATAAGGCCGTGAGTGTCTCTTCGATGCCTCCAATCAGCTCAACGGCAGGGGAATAGTCGTTTTCGATGTTGGCTGGGACCACGTCGATGTGGACAATCGGCCGCTTCTTGCCTTGATTCCAGAGCGACGGCCAGTACTCAACGGCGTCATATCCGATGGTGATCACCACATCACCTGAATCCAGCAACGCATCGGCAGGCTGATTGTCCAGTTGCCCGACACGTCCGCCAAAAAGCGGGAACTCCTCGCGAGAGATTGCGCCGGCTGCCTGGAATGTCCCCACCACCGGCAGCGTCGTAGTGCTCAGTAAAGTGCGAATGGCAACGGCAGACTTTGGTTTACTCGCCATCAACCCTAGGAAAATCACCGGGGAAGTTGCCGAGTTGATGAGACGCGCAGCCTCACGGAGGGATTTCTCCGCGGCAGGTCCTTGCTCGGCGAACGATGAAGGTCGACTCGGACTGCACTTTGCCTCTCCGGTTACGACATCCATAGGAAGACTGACAAAGGCTGCGCCGGGACGGTCGGACTCAGCCGCGCGAAAGGCCGCCGAAAGCACTTCCGCGGTAGCCGCGGGAGAATCGACTTCTGCGGAATACTTCGTGACGGGCTTGCACACGCCTACCGAATCCAAGCTTTGGTGTAAGGACTTGAGACGATCCGCGACCGCCACGGCGCCCCCCAAAGCGACAAGGGGATCGCCTTCGGTATTCGCTGTGGCAAGTCCAGTGACGAGATTGGAAACGCCAGGCCCAGAGGTGACGAGTGCAACCCCTGCTTTACCAGTCATCCGTCCGATCCCGCCAGCGATAAAGGCTGCATTCTGCTCATGCCGGCACACTACGGTCTGAATGCTGGAGTCGAGGAGTCGGTCGAACACTTTATCGATCTTCGCTCCCGACACGCCAAAGACATACTTTGTGCCTCGCGCTTCGAGTGTTTCCACAATCACGTCTGCATCGGTCTTTGGTTTGACAGTCGCTATTCGTTGTGCTTCCGATGGTTCGAAAAGCACACCACGACCAGTCACTGTTCCTGCATTCGCGTTAGTCATTGGTTCACTCCTCTCACGTTGCTTATTCGGCCTTTGCAAGTTCGGCAGCCGGATCTTTGCTGAGGTCGGCTGACAGAAAGGTTCCCTCGGTGGGCAAGCGCACGTCGTATTCACAAAGCATCTGAAGCCCCACTCGCAAAGTTCTTGCCCGGCATTGCAATACATGACCACCTTTTGTGCGATCTTTCGAGATGAAGTGGAAGTGATAGCCGGGCACATTGAATGCGCTGGAATAGACCGGAGACCAGAGGCCGACGAGTGTGCCTTCGATATTGCTGAAGTAAAACTCCTTTTGTTCTTTCGCAGCGTCTACCAGCCTTGTTCCGGACGCAATGCTGCTGACCGACCGGACATGCACTGCTTCGAAAACACCCTCTACCTTCAAGGCGAAGAAAAGATTGTTCGACTCGCGATGCGGATCACAAGCCACTTCGAGATCTTTGAAACAGCCGATGCCTTTTGCTTCAAAGTTCTCCTCTTCCTGAAAGCGAGTCACGACGGCAAATGGAATTGTGAAGTCGTCGTCCCGACGCTTCACGCTTCCATCGCCCTTGACCTGATAAATTGCGCCGTCGAGAATGACCATCTCGCCATCAAGATTTTCAAAAGTACCCAGCCCGAAGTCGCCGTGTTCCAGCAATATCTGGGCTGACACTGCGCCCTGGGAAAGGCCATCGACGAGAGCAGTTGACGTAGAAATCTGATACATCCGATGCCGGTTGGCGTCCAGGTACTCGCTCAGCGCCGCGCCGACAAGATTGTCGAGCGACGTCCTGCGATCAGCCGCGCTACCTCGCGCCGCAATATCCAGCGATGAAGGGATTACAACTGTCAGAATCGGCATTCGAGCTCCGTGCTGTGTCTCCTCACTGAGCAGTAAAGGCAAGCGCTATGCCAAACCGCGTACCCGTGCTTTCTTAGTATTCCGTTGACCTTAGGAGGGTCTGTTGCCGTTGCAGTGTCGACGGCACGACTCGGTGTCGCCGTGCGGACTTGTTCAAGTTTGGAAGAAAACGCATCGGCCGTGACAAAATTCGCGGAAACCGGACAGCACTCACTCGTCCTCAGTGAATATCCAGCGGGGATCGCCGACATTCTCAGTGGCGCTTCCCGCTGGAGAGCAAAGCGCATTACAATCTCCAGAACTAGGGGCAATTGGGGCAGCTCGAAGAGGAATACATACTATGCGGATCCTTGATCTGATGGGCGTACGAGGCCAAGACGGACGATGAGAACTCTGCGAACCGCTTTTCTCGGTTCCTCGCTCTTTTTCCTCTTGTTCATGACGGTGAATGGGCTAGCGCTTGATCCCAGCAAGCGCATCACGCAATATCAACACAAAGTATGGCGAGTACAAGACGGGTTCCTGCCGAACAGCCCGGGTAGGATTTGGCAAACAACCGACGGATACCTGTGGGTCGGCGTACGTGGCCTGTTCCCGGCTTACCGATTTGACGGCGTTCGCTTTGTTCCCTGGTCATTCCCGATACCATCTTCGAAAAGAATTACCGACTTCCTGGCTGCTAAGAGCGGAGGGTTTTGGGTGGGCGATCTTGGCGGAGTAACTCACGTAAGCGGGAATCGCGTTATTGCTCACTTCGATTTACGGGGCCCGATCGCTAGCATGGCCGAGGATATGGATGGATCGCTCTGGGTAGTGCTGGCTGTGTTGGGAGGTGGGCCTCTTTGTCAGATCAGCAATCTCGGAGCGCACTGCTTCGACGAAGCGGGGGAAACGCTCTTTAATCATGTCGGCGCATTGCTCCCGGACGGAAAAGGGGGGATTTGGGTTGGAACCAGTTCAGCGCTAGTCCATTGGAAATCAGGTCACAGCGAGACCTACGACTGTAAGGGGCTAGAGTCAAACCCTGGACTTGGTGTTACTGCCCTTGTCTCGAACCCCGACGGTTCTCTATGGGTAGGGATCGGACAAGAAGGGACGGGGCTCGGATTGGAGAAATTCTCCGAAGGCGAGTTCAGACCCTTCGTGACTCCCAATTTCGATGGGTCCAAAATCGACGTCAACACGTTAGTTACGGATCGTGATCACAATCTGTGGGTAGGAACTCGCTCTCATGGCCTTTATCGGGTCCATGGTGAGGCCGTCGATCATTTTGGATCGGCCGACGGATTGTCCAGCGACACTATTTATAGAATGTATGAGGACCGGGAAGAGATCGTATGGATCGCCACGTCGAGTGGACTCGATAGCTTTCGTGATCGCAACGTTAGTACGTTTACGCATGTACAGGGTTTGTCGGAAGATTTGGTTGTCTCTGTAATGTCTTCCCGCGACGGCACGGTGTGGGTGGCTAATGACAAAGGTCTAGATTACATCCGTGACGGACGAGTTTTTTCGGTTGGAAAGAGCGAAGGTCTCCCCCCCGGAAACCAAGCGACAGCCCTCTTGGAGGACCGAGGAGGGCGAATATGGGTAGGTATCGACGACGGTTTGTTCATTTTGGAAAACCACCATTTCCGACGCTTGCCCGAACCAAATCATCGTCCGCTTGGATTGGTGGCTAGTCTCGCTGAGGATATTGACGGCAACATCTGGGCAGAATGCATTTCGAAGCCAGGAAAACTCGTGCGCATTCGAGACTTCCGGGTCCAGGAAGAATTCTCACGTTCGCAAGTACCATCCGCCCATGCCGTCGCCGCTGATCCGAAAGGCGGAATTTGGCTGTCTCTGGGGGACGGCGATCTTCTACGGTTTCAGAATGGGGCCATACAGACATTTCCGTTGAAGGTCGAGGGTGACTTCGTACGCCAGCTTGAGGTAGAACCCGATGGCTCGGTCTTGGCAGCCGCGCCGTCCGATGGCCTTATTGTGCTGCGCGCGGGGAACTTTCAGCGTCTGACGAAAAACAATGGCCTTCCGTGCGACGGAGTCATGGGCTTCGTTCGGGACGACAAAAAGAATTGGTGGCTGCAAACCCCTTGCGGATACATATTCGTTGCCGATTCAGAAATGCAAAGATGGTGGGACCATCCAGATAGCGTTGTGCAACTTCAACTCTTCGACATCGTGGATGGCGCTCAACCCGGCCTAGTTCCCTTTAGTTCGACCGCCAAATCTCCAGACGGGCGGTTGTGGTTTGCAGCCCACGTTCTGCAAACTATTGATCCGCGACACCTCCTTTTCAATGGGTTACCACCACCCGTGCACATTGAGCAGATGATCGCCGACCACAAGGCCTACGAAGTGAACTCGGATGCAAACGCGAATGTACGCTTGCCTCCGAGAGTACGCGATTTGCAGATCGACTACACGGCCCTCAGCTTAGTGGCACCGGAGAAGGTGCGCTTTCGCTACAAACTTGAAGGCCGTGATACGAGCTGGCAGGAACCGGAAACGCGGCGTCAGGCTTTCTATACCGATCTTCGTCCGGGTAAATACCGGTTTTGGGTGATCGCCTGCAATAACGCTGGCGTCTGGAACGAAGAGGGCGCAAGCCTAGACTTCAACATTGCGCCCGCATGGTACCAAACCAATTGGTTTCGCGTGGCGTGCGCGGCGACTTTTCTGTTGTTGCTATGGTTTATTTATCAACTTCGCCTTCGGCAACTCCATCATCAGTTCAGCATCGGGCTGGAGGCAAGAGTCAATGAGCGGACACGCATTGCCCGGGACCTACATGACACGCTCCTGCAGAGCTTTCACGGATTGTTACTCCGTTTTCAGACTGTTTACGCTTTGCTCCCATCGCGGCCAGAAGAGGCGAAACAAAGCCTGGGGAGTGTTATCGATCAAGCCGCTCAAGCGATCACCGAGAGCCGAGATGCGGTACAAGGATTGCGCTCACCCACGATCGAGAGCAACGACCTTGGTGTAGCCATAAGATGCTTCGGAGAAGAACTCTCGGCCGACGAAACCAATCCCAATTCCGTCCTCTTCCAGGTGCAGGTGGAAGGGACGCCGCGAAATCCGAATCCAATCACGCGCGACGAAGTCTACCGGATCGCGTGCGAAGCGCTGCGCAATGCATTCCAGCACGCACAAGCCAGTCGCATCGAAGTGGAACTTCGATATGATGCTCATGAGTTGCGGTTGAGGGTTCGTGATGACGGAAAAGGTATTGATCCGAAGATTCTCGGTGGTGATGGTCGCGAAGGACATTACGGGTTGCACGGTATGCGCGAACGCGCCGAAGTCGTGGGCGGGAAGCTAACGGTTTGGAGTGACCTCAATTCCGGTGCGGAAGTTGAGTTGAGCATTCCCGCCGCTGCAGCTTATGCGGCGTCTTTTCACCGGTCGTGGTTGTCTGAGAAGTTCTCTGGGAGAGAGACGCCGACAAAGAGGGAGTCATGAGCGCTGAGCCCAACTCGATTAGGATCCTGGCGGTAGACGACCATCCTCTTGTACGACAGGGGATCGCCGGCTTGGTTACCATTCAACCGGATATGACTTTAATCGGCGAAGCCTCCAATGGGCGCGACGCAATTCAGCAATTCCGTGAGCACCGGCCGGACGTTACTCTCATGGACTTGCAGATGCCAGAGATGAATGGGATCGACGCGATCATCTCAATTCGCAACGAGTTTCCCGAGGCACGAATCATCGTACTCACTACTTATGTCGGTGATGTTCAGATTCTGCGTGCTCTAAAAGCTGGTGCTCGAGCTTACCTGCTAAAAAACCTCCTGCACAAGGAATTGCTGGATACGATTCGTGCTGTCCACGCGGGGAAAAAAAATCTGTCCCCTGATGCTTCGTATCAGCTTGCCGAGCACGCCACCGATGACGCCCTCACTCCGGGCGAGATCAGTGTTCTGCGTCTAATTGCAGCCGGGAATGCCAACAAACAGATCGCGGATCAGCTCTCGATTACCGAAGAGACGGTCAAGGGGCGAGTGAAGAACATCCTCTCCAAATTGGGCGCAAATGACCGAACCCACGCCGCCACGATCGGAATGAAACGCGGAATTATCGAATTTTAGTCACTCGAAAGAGTGTCCCTTCCTGCTCCATTTGGGGCTTCCGATCTCATCAACATCTTTTAATCTGGATAGTTGTAGGCAAGGGTCTCTTTTGCGACGGTTATTTTCCACATTCGCGCACGGCTGGCCGGGCGCGGCGCTACTTCTTTTGCGTCTGGTCACAGGCACTGCTCTAATTGACCGTGGCGTCACGGGACTATGGAACCGGCCTCCCATCCATCTGGCAGTACCGTGTGCGGTTGCAATTGCAACGGGAATACTTCTAATTGTCGGTTTGTGGACTCCCATCGCAGGAGCGCTCGTTGCAGCTGTCGAGGTATGGAAGGTGTTGTCGCAACCTGGAGATCCATGGATTTACATCCTATTGGGGGCCCTCGGCGCCGCCTTGGCTCTCCTCGGACCTGGCGCCTGGTCAGTCGATGCTCGCCTTTTTGGATGGAAGCGCCTCGACATTCGATCTCGCAAGAATTAGGCCTCGCACCCGTTTGAGCCAATTCTCACCCCCTTAAGAGGCTCCTGTTTGTCCCAACAGCTCATGTTCCCCCGACTCAAGAGAGGTTGCCATACGTCCCGATGCAGTCAGCACACGACTCCATCTGGGGTTGTTCGTTTCATTAGATCGTTCCACAATGGGCCCATCGTGATGAGAAGCCTTCCAATTTCTTGAGACATTCCCTCTCTACGGGGCGGCTCGGCGAGGAGTAAAGCGATGGCTACTTTCGATTTGATTGGATCCAGTGCGAAATTCCAGACGGTGCTCGAACAGATCAACATGGTCGCGCCGGTCGATTCCGCCGTCCTGGTGCAAGGCGAGACCGGGACCGGCAAGGAAGTCATCGCACAAGCAATTCACGAGGCCAGCCCTCGCCGCCAGAACCGTTTTGTGGCCCTCAACTGCGCGGCGATTCCCAGCGCCTTGCTGGAAAGCGAACTGTTCGGCCATGAACGAGGCGCCTTCACTGGTGCAGTGGCTCAGACCATGGGACGCTTTCAATCGGCGGACCGGGGAACGCTGTTTCTGGATGAAATAGGAGATCTTCCTCTTGAACTGCAACCGAAACTTCTCCGCGCTCTTCAAGAAAAGGAGTTCGAACGCCTGGGCGGCGGACGCACTTTTCAAGTCGACGTGAGGGTCATCGCGGCAACTAACCAAGACCTGTGGCAGATGGTACAGGAGCGGAAGTTTCGCGCAGATCTTTATTATCGGCTCAATGTTTTTCCGATTATGCTACCGCCGTTGCGGGAACGAAGGGACGATATCCCGTCGCTGATCGAACACTTTGTGAAGGGCTTCGCAAAGCGACAGGGTAAGTCGATTGAGCGCATCCCTGAGGAAGTGATGCGAGGCCTAAAACTCCACAATTGGCCCGGCAATATCAGAGAGCTACAAAACGTCATTGAGCGCGCCGTGATAATGACGACAGGTCCGGTGCTCGATGCACGGACGATAGACCTACAGACGATGGAACGTATGACAAAGAATGTGGGGTCTAGACCGGTCATACAACCTCGGACACTCGAGGAGTTTGAGCGTGCGCATATAACGACGACGCTCCGTGAAACGAATTGGGTCGTCGGCGGACGGGGTGGCGCTGCTGCGAGACTTGGATTGGCTCGGACAACCCTTATCGCCATGATGCAGCGGCTCGGGATTCGCCGCGAAGTATTAGAACAGTCAGCAGGTCACACAGATCAACCGTTCCTATCAGTGCCAAGCGGGCTACATGCGTCCTACGAGACACAGCGAGAAACCGCGTTTAGACCAAATCCCGCTTGAACAACGATCAGTAGCCACAACGATCACTACCCACCTTCCGCCTGCTAACGTGTCCCACAGAACAAAAGTGCTCTGCCACAATTCAGGGAATGCGACGCGGTCCTGCGTACCGTGTCGCAGGCAGCAACCGCCCTTTGCGTTTAGTTGAGGTCCAACCTGCGGGCTCGGACGACGAACCTCTTTGGAGCTGCGCCCACAAAGGGAAACGGATAACACGTGATGAGCGTTAGCGTCTCCCCCGAGGCGGATTGCAGAACCCAGGTCTCATTAGGATTGACGATGTCAATGAATATGACGCGGTAGCTGTACTCGGCGCGGGCGTCCGTTATCGTGATCACATCACCCGGTTCGAGTTCACCCACTCGGCGGAAAAAAGTATCACGGTGAGCGGCTAGCGCCGTATTTCCAGCCTGCCCGGGCAACGCCGTTCCGGGCAGATGCCCGACTGCACGGTCAAGAACCAGCGCGGTGGCACCTTCTGCAATCATTGCAGAAAGGTGAATACGGGGAACATCCACCCTGCCCACAAGTGCGATTCCACGGCTGCCGGGCAACGCTGCATGTGTCAAGGATTCGGACGGATTTGATGGCGCCGCGAAAGTATTGAGGTCAGAACTACACTTTTGCAATTGTTCGCGCGCCCAGGCCTGATAGTGTCTCCCTTCCATGGTGACAATCACACAATACGCAAGCGTGGACAATCCTGCGACGAAAAACAGGTAATGGCTCCAGAGAAGGATTCTCCTCGTTCGTATTGTCATCCCAGTCCCCCTTTTGAGTTGTGCCGAGCATCGAAGCGTCGCAGCGCAAAAAATTTGCCAGACGCTGTCAAGACAGCGCCTGGCCGTGACGCGAGGGTCGTTACACCATTTTTAGTGCCGCCCTCCGAAGTACGACAGCCGCGGCCAGTGCTAGCAACCCGGCGGTCTCCAGAAGAGGCAAAGAACTGCCCGTTCTCGGTAGAGAACTCACAGGAGCCTCCACTGGAACTACCAAAGGCTGAGTGGCGACGATCTCCGTGATCTCAATTTCCTCGCCGCTCGGGTTGATCGCTTTCACAAGAGTTTGCTTGATCTGAGTCGTATCGGCAGGCGGTTCGTCCGGCATCGACAGCACTGGCCGGCTGGTTTGTTTGGCGAACTGCGCCGCCTTAGCTTTTGGATACACAAACTCTTCGCCGTAGTTGGCCCCGGGGTAATACCACGAATGAATGGCTTCCGGAGAATCCGAAGGGCGCTCCTCGAAATGGATTACTGTTTTTCCCGTCGGTAACAGCCGGTAGTCGGGGACCGCGAGAATGGTCGTCACCAAGTGCATCCGATCGGCATCCCAGATTTGAACGATGTTGCGATCGGAATCGCTATCCGCGAGGGTGAACCAATAAGTGCCCGCAGTCAAAACCAGACCGGGCACTTCGACTGGTTCACTGAATGTGAGCTTGGTTGCCTTATCCCATTCGTCGGCCCTCATGGTGCTCGGCATTGCTACCGCAAACAACAAAGCCCAGCTGAAGATGAATACGAACGACTTGTTCCTGTTCACGTAGTTGCTCCTTTTTTCAACTCCGTGCTCATTAAGCACGGTAGATGTTTGCTGCTATACCAAAGTGCGCGCCGAATCGTCCTGGTTCGCACCCTCCGAAGGTCCCCCGTTTTAGTGTCTTCCCGAGCCTGGAGGAAATGCCTTGAACATTTTCTTTACGCCTTTGTCGAGGTTCTTTTCGTTGTTCGCCGCTTTATCGGAGAGCATGTCTTCGAGGCTGCCTCGCCAAATCAGTTGCTTGCTTTTCGCGTCGTACATGTCGACGACCAAAGTACCTACCTTATAGTCGTGCTCAGTTGTTGTTGAGTCCCCAAAGCCTCCGAATCGACGCCAGCCCCAGCCACCGCCGAAGCCATCGTAAAAGGTGTCCAGAGTTCTCTGCGTCTGGGTCGTTTCCATCGCCATGATGGCAACGTCAGCTCCCTGCTCGGCCGAAGTCCAGCCCTTCGCTGCTAGCTGGTTGTCCACGGCGTTCTTTATTCGCGATGTCCAGAGCGAGTTGGCAGGCTTAATTTGCTCCCATGAGTAGGTCTTGTACTGAGAGAAATCTGCCCGATGATCAAAGTCGGTTTGGACCTGCTGCGCGAATGATGTCGCGAGCCCGGTCAGTGAGAGTGCTGTGTACATTACGATCCGTCGTACAAGTTTCATGACTGTGTCCTCCGTCATCCATTGCAAGGCATGCAAGGTGCCAAACAACGCTGCCACTGGAAAAAGCGGCGTTTCCAAGCTGATTCCATGAGTTGCGCCGGTGTGTGCGAGTTTCAGAAATGCTTCCAAATTGCTTCTTGCGCGTCTTCACGCCGACTGAGTGTCGCGCCTTGGACACCTTTCTCCCTGGCGCGGGGCGAATCGTAAAGAAAAGCTTGCACTGAGCGAGTTGCCAAGTTTGGAAAGCCGAATGCAGGGAATGGTGACGCAGTACAAGTTCCCCGATCGAGAGAAAGAGAAATGAAAACTGAAGAAGTGGAGGAAGCAAATGGCAAATCAAGAGAAGACAAAGTGCGCGCATATCCCTTGTCTTTGTGAAGCAGCCCCGGGCCAGAAATATTGCAGCGAGGCTTGTCGGGATGCTGGAAGCGAAGAGGTCGAGGTCGCATGCCAATGTGACCACGCAAGCTGCCCTTTGACCGTTTAGATCGAGGGCAATAGCACCTTTGAGTCAGTGGATGAAGTATCAAACGCCCTCTGCATGTGTCCATGCCGGGCCAGGAGAATCATTGTGATGTGGCCGCAACGGAGTGTCGCCCTTTTGTTGTCGAGTTCACTCTTGCTGGCAACCGTGCCTGAGGTAGTCGTAGCTCAGGCGGATCAGCCGGCGCCAGCGGCTCCAACTCAAATTGCGCAACAGCCCCCCGAACAACTCCAGCAGTTGGTTGCGCCAATTGCGTTGTACCCGGATGCCCTGGTTGCCCAGATTCTCGCAGCGTCGACTTATCCCGCCGAGGTTGTGGAAGCTGACCGCTGGTTCCAGAAGCACGCCGACCTTAAGGAGGAGAAACTGGCGAAAGAAGTAGACAAGCAATCCTGGGATCCCAGCGTAAAAGCACTTGTGTCCAGTTTCCTTCAGTACTTGCAAACCTCGACAAGAATCTGTCTTGGACTTCGTCGCTTGGAGACGCCTATGTAAATCAGCAACAAGACGTCATGGACGCAGTCCAGGTCATGCGAACCCGTGCACAAAGCGCAGGAAATTTGAAGAGTACATCTCAAGAGACGGTGAGTACTACTGGGCAAACGATCGTGATCGAACCCGCCGACCCTGAGATTGTCTATGTGCCCGAGTACGATCCATGGTCTGTGTATGGCGCACCGCTGGGGGTCTGGCCCGGCTGGTACGGGTATCCGGGACTCTACGTCAACGGACCGGGGATTGCTTTTGGAATAGGTTTCGGGCTTGGCTTCTTCGGTGGGTACGGATGGGGATGGGGAGGCTGGAGTTTCGACTGGCATAACCGAACAGTCATCTACAACCACAACACCTACATTTCAAACAGCAGGACTTTCATCAATCGAAACAGTTTCAACCGTAGGTTCAGGGGAGAACACCGTGAAGGTGGATTTCGTGGTTTGTCGCCGGGCCGTGGTTCATTCGGCGAAGAGCGCGGATTCTCAGGATCGCGTGGCCACTTCGGAACACGGTCGGGCGCTTTCAGCGGTTTCGGACACGGAGCATTCGCGATGCAGAATTCCGCGCGTGGGCGGGCCAGCTTTGGAGGAGGCTTCGGAGGTGGCTTTGGGGGCGGATTCCACGGCGGTGGAGGGTTTCACGGCGGCGGTGGCCGAAGGTAGGACGCGTTCAGAATATTCGCAACAGCTGCTATGGAGAAGTGAAATCATGCACAGGACAAATACGCGATTCGACAGGTTTCAGGTGGGTCGGAGGGCAACCACGACCTTCTTCGGTTTGCTTCTGATGGTCGCAGGCTGTACCCCTTCCTCGTTTGCGCAGAAACCTAACCAGCGCGCTTTTACGTCTCTGGACCAAGCGGGCGAGGAGCTGTTTGCCGCGGTGCAAAGTGGAAATCAGCAGGCCTTAATGCATGTTTTGGGCGAAGAGAACGAGGTCGTTTCCTCCGATGACGAAGTCCAGGACAAACTGGACCGGGAGGAATTCGCTCAGAAATATGTCGAGATGCATCGATATATTCAAGAACTCGATGGAACCACGTTTCTCTATATCGGCGCGGAGAACTGGCCCTTCCCGGTCCCCCTCGTCTCGAAATCCGGGGCATGGTATTTCGATGTCGATAATGGTGTGCTCGAAATTCTCCTTCGCCGGGTGGGCGAAAACGAAATCGCGGCAATAGGCACCTGTCACGAATTGGTAATGGCGAACAAGCGCCGGGATCTGCAACCGATAGCCGATGATGCAGTCGGTCAATATGCTCGCGCGCTAGTGAACATCCAGCAAGCAGGTGTCAGCCCAGCGGCCACAAATGAGCAAGCAGCCGCCGATCCATTCCATGGATATTACTTCCGAAAATTGACTGGAGAACGAAAAGGAGCCGGCACCGCAAGTGTTAAAGGCGACAGTGTTGCTTTCATCGCGTATCCGGTTGAATACCGGTCATCGGGAGTCATGACGTTCGTCATCACCCAGGATGACGTTGTGCACGAAGCAGATTTGGGTCCGAACACGGAAAAGATCGCAACCACGATGTCGAGATGGAAATCGAATTCGCACTGGCATGTGGCGGATTGAGAGTAAGCGGCTAGGAGGGCACCAAGCAATGGGAACGACAATCGCAACCATCGATAGCGCGCAAGTACTTGACTGCACTTCCTTCGGCAATCAAGAACGAGAAATGGCCGAGGCGTTATCTCGTCATTTGCCTTCTTTCTACCGGCACGCGTTTCGGTACTTGGGGAATGTTGCCGACGCGGAGGACGCAGTCCAGGACGCGCTATTGTCCGCCCACAAGCACGTGAGCCAATTCAGGGGCGAGGCGCGGATGTCGACGTGGCTAACGGCAATCGTAATCAACTGTGCTCGCATGCAATTGCGTAGGCGACCGCGCCAGACACACGTGTCGTTGGACGAGCATCCAGACCCGGGAAGCTACGCGCTGTCAGAACTATTGTCCGACCACAAGCCAAGTCCTGCGGAGGAATGTCTCAGGTCAGACCTTGCAGAAAATGTCTTGCAGCTAGCCCGACAGCTCTCGCCTACTCTGCGCACAGCGTTTCAACTCCGCCACCTGGATGGCTTAACCATCCGCGAAATGACCGACGTTCTAGGAGTGGCTGAGGGCACAGTGAAAGCCCGCATTGCGCGGGCGCGCGCCAAACTGCGAAGGCTCATGCGTAAGAAGGTCAAGTAAACAGTGTAGGCTTACTCCAGCGCCGCCGCGCCGAGCGCAAACTCACATTAGATCGAAAGTATCGCTATTTGTTGAGGCGTTTCTTGGATTCCTGGCATGGATCCTGGCCATAGCGGTTAACGCCAAGAATGAAACAAGGGCTGAATTCTCTAACGTTCCATTGTCTCGATCAGAGCTCCGTCCAGCGATGCAAACGTTCGTCGCGCAACGAAGAGCAAAGCCTCTTCATACTGTGTTCGCAACGATGAGAACGTTTCCCACTGGATCTTCTGGTTGACGATAGAGCTCAGCGGCATTCCTGTCGAGCAGAGGAGGGCCTGCGCGGTCCCATGGCGTTCGTTGAGTGGGCGAGTCATTTTCTGCTGGATGGAGCAAGTTCGCCCGAGCGCCTCGGCGATCGCCACGAACGCACGTGTTCCGGTGCGGACGCAAATCTTGGCGGATTCGGCATCTTTGGTTCCGGTGGACGAAGCTGCAAGAGCGGCGGCGTCAAGCACCGCTGCTGCTGCCAAAACCCACGACTGCCCACTCTGCACGGAAGGCGACAGGGTGAGCATCGGCAGCACTGAGTGCGTATCGGCAAGCGTTCGGAACCAGTCTTCCCATTCTTCCCATACGTCTCTCATATCGCCGGCGATGCCTGCTCGCTGGCACCATTCGAGCAATGCAACCCCGTTGGGCTGATCGCCGATGCGTGTATACAGCCACGACGTCTTGTCCTCGCGCGACCGGATTACCGCTTGGTATCCGGGAATGAAAGTAAATAGGAACACTACGATGCCGAGCCCCAACGCACCTTCTGGAACCGCCAGCCATTGACCAGCGAAGGTTGTCGGGGTTGCGAACCCAAGCGTATTCAATGCTGATCCCGAAGCGAGAAACGCCTGGTGCCACGTATTGACGGCATGAGTCCCCCAATAAAGGAACGTGAAGGCAATCATCGCTCCCACAAAGTACACAATAATTAAGGAAAGGATGTAGGCGGGAAGAACCCAGAGTAGGACCCGATGCAAGACTCCGGCATCCCGATTACGGCCCAGCCGCAGAGCAACCGCCCTGTAGACTGCGCGGCCCGTGAGCTCGGCAAAAAAGTCACGATAGTGACGATTCATCAGTGCAATTCGAATCATCGATCGCAGAATCAAAAAGAGAAGCCACAGACCTAAGATCGCTATGAAGACGTGTGTCAATTCTGCAACCTCCGCGAAAGCGCGAATTCAGCTTTGTTTATCGCTTTAAGCCCGGCGGCCCGATCACAAGCCAATCTAAGTACCGTTATTTACATTCGAACACTTGGGCTCTTCGGAAGGCGGATCTTTCACGCCCTGCTTCAGCGCACGAATGCCATCGCCAATCCCCTTGCCTAGTTCCGGAAGCTTCTTTGGTCCGAACACCAGTAGGGCGATGAAGAAGATCACCAAAAGATGCGTCGGCTGAAAAATTCCCTCTAACATGAATCCTCCTCAATCTCGAATTGACATCCTTTAAATCACCGTGTCCTGGCCTGGATTAAGATGACCAAGATCAACACGAACATACGGAAACTGTTTCCCGCAATCGAGGCACACTTCATATGTGCACCCCGATAAGGTGAATGGCCGACTCAGTCTGCGGTGCCAGCAACCGAAGATCGCCTCGAACACATGTTGTAGTTTCCGCGCCACGTTTCCTATCTGAGCAATTTGTCTTCCCATCGCGACAGCAGTTCAATCCTTTCTCCTCGTGGTTGCGCAGGATTGTTCTCATGCTCCTTTCAGCTCCGATACATAGGGGCGGCGCCGTCTTCTATTCATGGAGTGGAAACGCCTTACGCCCCTTGAGGCGGCAACACCCTAAAGCGTGCGACGTTCCAACATCACGCACAAAATTGAGAACCTAACTTCAAAGGCACTGTCGCGGCGTGGACTCGATGTCTCGGTGCCGACACCACGAAGGCACCGGCAGCGGACTTACAACCTTGAAACTACGATGAATCCTTCGAAGACCTCATAAAACGCCGGACAATTCATTTGGAACACAAAATGCCTTCAACTTGCGCAGACGTTCCGCGTGGCTAGACAAACAGTGGACGGGATTGAGGGAACAATGGCTGCAATCAGCAATATCTGCAATCTGACGGTTATGGGCTTTCGCGAGGAGACAGATAGTCTCGGCGAAGTCAATGTCCCAAGCGACAAACTATGGGGAGCACAAACGCAGCGCTCACTCGAACATTTCAGCATCGGGCATGATCTGATCCCGCGGGAAATGATTGCCGCATTCGCCACCTTGAAGAAGGCGGCGGCAAATGCGAACCACGCGGGTGGGCGCCTCGACGACGAGCGGCACAGACTAATTGTTCAGGCCTGTGATGAGATCCTCGCCGGCCGCCACGAGGACATGTTCCCTCTACATGTGTGGATGACGGGGAGTGGCACGCAATTCAACATGAACGTAAATGAGGTGATCTCCAACCGCTGCTGCCAACTCGCCGGTACGGCGCTGGGGAGCAAAAGACCGGTTCATCCCAATGACCACGTCAATATGTCGCAGTCCTCCAATGATTCTTTTCCCTCGGCGATGAACATTGCGGCTGCTGTCAACACAAAACAGCGACTGATCCCGGCGCTGAAAGCCCTGCGCGATGCCATCGCTGCGAAAGCCGACGAGTGGAAAGACATAGTTAAGATCGGCCGTACCCACATGCAGGACGCTACTCCAATCACTCTTGGTGAAGAGTGGTCTGGCTATGTGGGCATGCTCAGCGACAATTCTGATCGACTCGAACATGCGCTGCAGGATGTATTCCAACTCGCGCTTGGCGGCACCGCTGTCGGAACGGGTCTTAACGCGGCTCCCGGATTTGGCGATGCGGCGGCTGCCGAAATTGCGAAGCTGACGACGTTGCCCTTCGGTAGTGCGCCAAACAAGTTCACAGTGCAAGGCGCTCATGATGCTCTGGTGCAACTCTCAGGCTCACTCCGCACCCTCGCGATCTCTCTTTACAAGATCGCGAATGACATCCGGCTCATGTCGTGCGGTCCGCGTGCCGGCTTCGCCGAGTTGCTGATCCCCGCTAACGAACCGGGTTCTTCAATCATGCCCGGCAAAGTGAACCCCACTCAGGCCGAGGCACTCACCATGATCGCCGTGCAGGTAATGGCAAACGACGTCGCGGTCGGCTTCGGCGGCGCAGGCGGCTACTTGGAAATGAATGTTTACAAGCCACTAATCATCTTCAACGTCACTCACTCAGTCACGATCATGACCGACGGGTGCACGAACTTCCGCAAATTCCTGGTTGAAGGCACCAAGCCAAATTTGAAAAAGATCAAGGAATACGTGGACCGCTCGCTCATGCTGGTGACCGCGCTTTCGCCGGTTATCGGTTACGACAAATCTTCGAAGATTGCACACTACGCGCTGGATAACGATCTGACACTCAGGCAAGCCGCTCTCAAGTTGGGATTCGTAACAGAAGAGGAGTTCGACCGGGTTGTCGATCCAACAAAGATGGTCCGCCCTTATGTGGCGAAGGCCAGCTGAAATCGCAACATTTTTAGCACAAACAGCAGGACACAAAACATTCAGAACAGGAAGGAAAACACATGAACACCAATAAACGCGGAATGGAATTGCTCCAGGACCCAACACTCAACAAATCAACCGCTTTCACCGAGGCCGAAAGGCAGGCGCTAGGAATCACTGGCCTCGTGCCGGACGTAACCGAAACAGAGGATCAGCAGATCAGCCGGGTGATGATGCAACTGGGCCACAAGAGCACCGACATCGATCGCTACATTTACCTCATCAATCTGCTCGACCACAATGAAACGCTCTTCTATCGGACGGTCATGTCCGACCCGGCTCGCTTTCTGCCGATCGTCTACGACCCGACCATCGGCGAAGCCTGCCTCAAGTTCGGCCATATCTATCGCCAGGCCCGTGGCATGTATCTCTCGATCACCCGCCGCGGCAAGGTGAAGGAAATCCTGAGGAATTGGCCACAGAAGGATGTTCGGTTCATTTGCGTCACGGACGCCGGCCGGATACTAGGCCTCGGAGATCTTGGAGCAAATGGCGCGGGCATCCCGATTGGAAAATTGCAGTTGTACACCGCCTGCGCCGGAGTGCCGCCGCAATACCTGCTCCCTATGTACCTCGATGCTGGCACTAACAATGAGGAATACCTGCACGATCCCCTGTATTTGGGTATGCGGAAGACACGGCCGTCGACTGAGGAGTTGTTTTCTTTTGTCGACGAATTCGTCGAGGCGGTGCAGGAGGTGTTTCCGAAATGCTGCATTCACTTTGAGGACTGGACCGGCGTGGACGCAGTGCACCTCCTCCAGCGCTACCGCGACAAGTACTGCGTCTACAACGACGACGTGCAGGGTACGGCCGGAATCACTCTTGCTGGGATGATCAATGCGATCAAGCTTAAAGGCACGAAGCTGAAGGATGAAAAATACCTGTTCCTCGGTGCAGGCTCAGCCGGCATTGGTCTTGCCAACCTGCTTTGCTCTGCGCTCGTTGCACAAGGCGTGCCCCTGAAGGAAGCGCAGGCGCGAATCTACATGTTTGACATCAACGGCCTTCTGGAGTCGACCCGCAATGACCTTGTCGACTTCCAAAAGCCGTACGCACACCAGCATGCGCCGACGCGGGATTTCGTCGCTGCCATCGAGAGCATCAAACCGACCGCGATCATCGGTGTGAGCACGGTCGGGGGCGCCTTCAACCAAAAGGTTGTTGAAAGCATGGCGCGGATCAATGAACGTCCCGTAATCCTAGCGCTGTCTAATCCGACCGAGCATGCTGAATGCACGCCTGAACAGGCCTATACCTGGTCGAAGGGCAAAGCGATCTATGCGGCCGGCGTGCAGTTCGGACCGGTACGGTACGGCGGAAAGACATTTCTGCCGGGACAAGCAAACAACTTTTACATATTCCCGGCGGTGGGTATGGCGATATTCGCCACGCAGGCAAAGCGTGTCACAGATGAAATGTTCATCGAGGCCGGGCAGGCCGTAGCAGATCAGGTGCCGCCCGATTTGCTCAAGCAAGGTCTCCTATACCCGCTGCAGTCGAACATTCTGGAGACCGAGATCCAGACCGCAGCGCGCGTTGCCAAGCTCGTTTTCGATTCCGGGCTTGCCCGCGTAGAGCGACCGAAGGACATGGTCGCCTTCATTCGTCAACATGTCTATACGCCGGAATACAAAAGGGGACCGATTCAGGCAGAGAAAGTCGCCTAATTCGCTCCCTTTCGCGACAGGTGCAGGGGTCATGACCCAACAGGAAAAGCTACCGCGTGTGCCGGATCAGAAGGACCACGTCGTCCTCCATGCCATCGCGCTGTCGATATTGTGCGTGATCAGCTACTGGCTGATCACGCACTTGCTTGCTCATGTATTCCCGGTCTCCAGGGACGACGACCTTCTGGGAGGCATGTGGGCCGTGGTTGCCACCATATTTGTTTATCGCTACAGCTATGAGCAAAGTGCGGGCGCTGCCTTATCGCGTATGGCAGCAACCTCGTTGAGCTTCGTGCTGTGCTTTGTCTACCTGCTCGTTTTCCCGCCCGAGGTCTGGGGAATGGCGGCGGTCATTGGGATCGGGGCGGTTTTGATGTCCGCACTCGATCGACCGGACGACGTAATTACGACGGGCATCACGACCGCCGTTGTGATGGTTGTTGCTGCGATCAGCCCGGATCACGCGTGGAAACAGCCGATCCTGCGCCTCCTCGACACGATTGTTGGAGTTGCCGTTGGCATTGCCGGCGCATTGATCGGTTTGTGGTCGCCTTACCGCCCTCGACTGGAGGAACGATGCGAATAGTGTCCGTAAAATTCGCATGCGTGATATGGGTTGCGTTGGCCATTTTGGCGGCTGACGCGGCCTCCCAAGTTGCTCAAGAGGAGACACTCAGCGGCCCCGACAGTCATGAGACGGGCGAAGGCCCGCACGGCCATCTTCTCGGAGACTGGCATGGCGAGCGGTCGCGCCTTTCAGAACGCGGTGTCAGCTTTGATTTCCAGTACATCAGCGACTCGCTTTCCAACACCAAGAGCCAGCAACCTGATCAATTTGCGAGCTTTAATCGATTTCGAGGTACGGTGGACATCGATCTCGGAACCCTCATTCACCAGCCCGGCTTGTATTTCCATGCAACAGCGCTCTGGCAAGGTGGTGGCAATCTAGGATCCTACCTGGGTTTGCTAGCTAGTCCCAGCGGCCTCACAAGCGCAAACACGCTCCGTCTCGACTCCTGGTGGTTGGAGAAACGATGGCTGAACGAACGGCTTACCGCACGAGTCGGTCAGTTCGCCGGCCAGGATTTCTATGGTGCGCAGCACGATGGAACGTCTTTCATTTTCGAGCCGATGGGATACGCATTGGACAATCTCTTCAGCACCACATACGAATCGTTCGATCCGCCTTCGACGCCGGCAGCCGAAGTGCGGGTAGTGCCGACTCACTATCTCTATCTCAAATCGATGGTAGAGGCCGAAGACCGTAATCCCTTCTCTCACAACTCCACTGGATTGATTCCACAATTTCGGGGAGTGCCCGTAAGCATTTCGGAGATTGGCTTTACTCCAGGTAAGAAAGCGTCATCGATTCGCGCCTTCGACGACGTGGAGGGCCGTAAGGGATACTCGGGACTTTATCAATTCGGCGCCGTTTACAACCCGTCGAAGTTCACAGTGCCGACCAGTAATGCACCACGACGGGGAAACTATCTCCTGTACTGGATGGCGAGCCAGTCCCTCTGGCGCGTGGACCCGAGAGGAGGTAAGGGGCTTGATGGGACGTTTGCCTATGACTGGAGTCCCGCAGCGATTAACCTCAACAACAAGGTCCTCACCGCCGGCCTTCGATTCAATGAGCCGTTGCCCCTGCATATCCATAACACGATGTCACTTGGTTTTGTTCAAAACAGTTTGAGCCCGCAGTTTGTACCCCCTGGTTCGCCTCGGTGGAATGCCGAGCGCGGTGTGGAGTTCAATACTTTGTTAGACCCCCTGCCGATGCTGCTCGTACAACCGGTGATTCAGTACTACGCAAATGTCGGCGGCGGCGTTCAGCGCGCGGTGGTGTTCGGGTTCAGAACCAAAGTTGAGTTCTGAGTACTTCGCCTTCCTGGTCGCAGTTAGATCATTCTCACGCTGTTTAGTCCGCACATGGCAGGCATCGCCATCTTCTATCGATATCTGAAAGTCTTGGCACAGAACTAGGGACTGAAATAGGCAGCGATGTCTGTCGAACTGCATCGCTGTGCTCTTCGCGAGCCGCACGCGGACGTTCGAACGTATGTCGTGACGCTGACACCAGAGACCACCCAACAACATATTGACCGCTGCGAAACTCCATTTGGGTCTTCCCGATTCCGTGCAATGCATTGATTTGGCGGCGATACCACAGGATTTCTGCTGACCATCAATTGGCGCACTGCGTGCACCTCCGAAGACAGCGCAATGGTTGTCACGTCGCCGGAGAATGATCATGCACGCAGGAAAGTTAACCCCAACGTTGACGCAAGTCGAAAAGGTGCTTTACACCGCAAAAACTCACACCACGGGTGGCCGGGCAAACGGTGCGGCCCGCAGCTCTGACGGCCATTTGGAGATTGCGCTTTCAACTCCCGGCACCATCGGCCGCGGCACCAATCCCGAGCAGCTTTTCGCGGCGGGTTGGTCAGCGTGCTTCGAAGGAGCAATGGGTATTGCAGCCCGCAAGATGCGGATCACTCTTCCGGCCGACCTAGCCATCGACGCTGAAGTCGATTTGTGTACAACGGAGGGCGCTTACTTCCTGCAGGCTCGCCTCAACGTCAGCGTGCCCGGTGTGGAGCGTGAAGTTGCCCAGACTTTGGTCGATGCCGCACAGCAAACCTGTCCTTATTCCAAGGCTATACGCGGCAACGTCGATGTCGTAATCAATGTGGTCTGAAGAGACCGCGAGGAAAGTAAGTAACTGGACCGAAATCTAACCTAATTGGAGGAAATGAAATGTCTAAAGAACTCAACCAGAATCCAATCGACAACGGTCGGCGCAGTTTCATGCGCAACGCTGCCATGACCCTCGCGGCTGCAGAGCTCGTTACGATCAGTTCTGCAGTCGCCCAACCCAGCAAGAAAAACGCCAAAGATGTAACGACGGCCACACCGGCGAAGAACGCGTCGTCTGGCGCAACGTTCGGCCCATTGAAGCAAATCGATGCAGGCCTCCTAAACATTGGTTACGCGGAGGCTGGGCCAGCCAATGGTCCTGCTGTACTTTTGCTGCATGGCTGGCCCTACGACATCTACAGCTTTGTAGATGTCGCTCCTTTGTTAGCGTCGGCTGGATACCGGGTGATCGTTCCCTATCTGCGTGGCTATGGCACGACGAGCTTTCTCTCCAGCGAAACGATGCGGAACGCCCAGCAGTCGGCTGTCGCCCTCGACATCATCGCTCTGATGGATGCCCTCAAGATCCAGACAGCCACCGTCGCCGGCTTCGACTGGGGCGCGCGCACGGCGGACGTCATGGCAACACTCTGGCCGGAACGCTGCAAGGCGATCGTTTCCGTCAGCGGCTATCTGATCAGCAGCCCGGCGGGCAACCAGGCACCGTTGCCACCCGAGCCCGCGTTCCTGTTTTGGTACCAGTACTATTTCGCCACCCCAGTCGGCAAGGCAGGCTATGCGAAATACCTCGACCAGTTCAATAAGTTCATATGGCACCAAGCTTCGCCAAAGTGGAATTTTGACGATGCTACGTACGACCGCACGGCAGCGTCCTTCAACAACCCCGACCACGTTGACATCGTGATGCACGACTATCGCTGGCGGCTAGGCCTGGCCGACGGCGAGCGGAAATATGACGACCTGGAGAAGCAACTGGCCGTACTTTCTCCCATCGCCGTGCCCACGATCACCATGGAAGGCGATGCCAACGGTGCGATCCACGCGCCCAGTGCAGCGTATCGGAACAGGTTTTCGGGCAAATATGAGTACCGTCTCATCACCGGCGGCGTCGGTCACAATTTACCCCAGGAAGCCCCACAGGCCTTTGCCAAAGCGGTCATCGACGTCGATCGCTTTTGATCTGCCAGCTAGCCCGCCTAAGCCCTGCGGACTTATGCGTCACCAGGTCCGCAGGGCGTCCATAGCGACGACGAGGTCGTTGTCTATGGGGAGTCGAGGCAGGATGAAACACCGAACGTTGCGTCGACATCATCAGTGTGTGAAGGGTTTGTGAGCCCGGAAGCCAGGCGCGCAAAAAGTGGTATCCGAAAAATGGAGATTTTCGTTATGCAGTTTCTGTCGCTGTTGGTGTGGATCCGTCGGGCTCTGGGCGTGGCTGTGATTACGGGAGTCGTCGTTCTCGTAATGGGATGGCGCACAGATCTGCTTACAAAGTTTTCTGTTGTAAAGACGGCGAAGGCCGATTCTCAGCCCTTCCTTGACGACGAAGGCCCCTGCCTAACATGGACAGTGCCGTCGCCTGGCTCAACTCCCCTCCGTTGAGCCGCGAGGCGCTGCACGGGAAGGTTGTGCTGGTGAATTTCTGGACCTACTCGTGCATTAACAGCTTGCGGGAGTTGCCTTATATGAAAGCGTGGGCCGCTAAATACAAGGATGCGGGGCTGATCGTGATCGGTGTGCATGCGCCCGAGTTCGGATTCGAGAAGGAGCGGGCGAACGTACAAAACGCTGTGCGTGATTTGAACGTTACCTATCCGGTTGCCATCGACAGCAATCATAGGATTTGGGATGCGTTCAACAATGAATACTGGCCGGCTGATTATTTCATCGACGGGAATGGACGCATTCGGTATCACCACTTCGGAGAGGGAGACTATGGCGAGTCTGAACGTGTCATCCAGGATCTTCTCAAGGCAAACGGAGCCACCGGCCTGGATGAGAGCCCAGTTCACATATCCGATGACGGAGTCGAGGCGCCCCCAAGCCGAGACGAGCTATCTCCCGAAACCTATGTCGGCTATCGCCAAGCCCAGCGGTTCACATCGCCAGAACGAGTCGCTCAGGACTCACGAAAAACCTACAGCCCACCGACGAGTCCGTCTTTGAATGAATGGGGATTAGGCGGGTCGTGGAACGTCGCTGCCGAAAGCGGAGTGTTGCAGTCGACACCAGGCAAAATTGTGTTCCGCTTCCACTCCCGCGACCTGCACATGGTGCTGGGTCCAGCGAAGGACGGCAAACCCATTCACTTCAAGGTGACATTGGATGGCACCGAGCCCGGTGAGAACTCTGGTGTCGATTCCGCTCCCGATGGCACCGGCGTTGTTCGACTGCCACGTCTCTATCAACTCATTCGGCAAAAGGGTCATGTCGGAGATCGAACTTTTGAAATCGAATTCTTCGATTCCAGCGTACAGGCTTTTTCGTTCACGTTTGGGTAAGTGTTGCCGACGACTGTGTTTGAAGGAAACACCTCAGAACTACGGGAGACCGTGGCATCGAATATACGCGACGTTAAGCAGCTGTTGTGAATACTCGCGGACTTTCGACGGCTCACGCGTACGGTAAATTGAACATCTGACAGTCGAGGCACTGACGCATCAGATTGGGTTCTCTTCGAACAAACGAGCCACGAGAGCCGAGTCGAGATACGCGCGGACCTCAACAATTTTGTCAGCGCTGAACCGGCAGACCCAACAATACCGATTATCAAACCTGAGACCGTTTTGAGCGCTGGCGAGGGAGCGCAGTTCCACTATAGCCCAATCTCCGCTTACCAATGCGTGTTCAACCTGAAGCTGCGTGCCTTGCGGCAAGACCTTCGCCAGTTTCTCGAAAGTGTGGGACAGGAAATCCGCTTTGCTACGATAGTGGCCCGCGAGAGGATGGGTTCCCTCTACGGTCCAATCGACATCGTCCGCAACGTGGGTAAAGAACTCACTACCGTTACCAGCCACGAGGTTCGTGAAGATGTCTCGAACCTGAGAAAGCGTTACTGACATCTGAATCTCCTTCGTCCGCGCGCTGCGCGCTGCCTCCGGGCGTTAACGAATACTCGCTCCCAAACCGAGCGCCAGTTTGTCTTGCATTTGCCGTGGCACATGAACTCGTTGCCCGGGCCGCCCATTCTTCCGCCACATTCGGGACAAACCCAATTCAAAATGCTCGAGATCAGATCCGCGCTCGTTCGGAGTGTGGTGAATTCTATGTTTTCCATAATCCCTCGAGGAACAATGAAGTGTCAGCCATCGGTGATTCGCGGTCGAAGAGGCGATGCATCTCGACTCCTCTCCACATTCGAACTTACCGAAGCTTGCTGCACTTGTGCTTATGCACTTTCCATTCCACAAGGACTTGTCACTAACCATCGCGGACTTCACGACTCCGTCGCTGCAAAAGAGGCAAGGAACGGGCGTTGTAGGTCGAAGTTTTTTTGGAGCTGAGTTTGGCCAGACTGTCTCAAATACAATCCGAGAGTCCGCTGATCGACACGAGGACGTTGTTCCGACATCACTGAGGGTTTGCAGAGTCAAGCCGACCGCTCAGAATCACACACGGCCTTCACACGGCAGAGGCCCTTCTCAACTGACTCTGCCTGAGTACCAGGTAGCGAGGTGGCACTTGAGGGCCTCTGAAGTCGGAAGTCATTGAGAACGACGTGGCTCAGGCGCTGGCGATTGCCGCGACTAAATTCGTAAATTCTTTTTGAATTTCTGCCGCTTTCGTCGTGCGGTATCCCAACTCAGCGGCCAGCGTTTCAAGTTCTACAGTCCACTCCGGAGGAATGATCGTCTCCGGTGGAAACGGATGGGTATTTCGCTCCCCGAAAATTCGCTCCGTCGCAGCGCGTGCGCGCACGCGGTCCAGTTGGCCGAGCATATCGACAACGAGGATGTCGAGAATGTCGCGGGCGCGATCCTGCCTTTGAGGACCGGTACACGCATGAAGCTTCTGCGCCACTTGCTCATTGATACCAAGACAACGTACTTGGTTGGTGATGGGCAGGCCCATTTCCGCCACACCTTCAATGGCTGGC
>DATNNE010000085.1:0-5401 GCA_035601995.1 Terriglobales bacterium | reverse complement strand
CTGTTCGCCTATTAAAGCGGTACGTGAGCTGGGTTCAGAACGTCGCGAGACAGTTCGGTCCCTATCTGTTGTGGGCGCAGGAGATTTGAGAGGACCTGTCCTTAGTACGAGAGGACCGGGATGGACGAACCTCTTGTGTTCGAGCTGTCACGCCAGTGGCACCGCTCGGTAGCGAAGTTCGGTTGTGATAACCGCTGAATGCATATAAGCGGGAAGCACTCCTCGAGATGAGATCTCCCAACCCGTAAGGGATAAGAAGGGCCCAGGAAGACTACCTGGTTGATAGGCGGGAGGTGAAAGCGCAGTGATGCGTGCAGCTTACCCGTACTAATCGCCCGTTCGGCTTGACCATAAAATTTACTCGGTGCAGAAAGCAGTTGTCAGTACTCAGTTGCCAGTTCTCAGTTAGAACCTGAACTGGAACCAGCAATGTTGTTGAAGTTGTTCGAACCTGGACGACTGAGATGCAACACTGACGGCTGCGCGCCGACGAATTCGATGTCTTGTCGATTTAATGCTGTACCCAATCTATTCAGTTGTGAGGTTTCGCCCTCACGTTCTTTTACAAGTTTGCAGCATTGTGTTCTCTCAGGGATGGCGCCGCAGTTCGCGCTGGGAGAAGCAAGCTCGATGCTCATAGCTCACTAGCTCACTAGCTCACGGCTCGATGCTCTACGCTGCTCACGACGTCGGTGATTTTACCGCGGGGGTTCCACCCGTTCCCATCCCGAACACGGAAGTTAAGCCCCGCAGGGCCGATTGTACTGCACGCGAAAGTGTGTGGGAGAGTAGGTCGTTGCCGGCAATAATAAAGGCCACGTTCAGAAATGAATGTGGCCTTTTCCTCAGGGATGCGTAAATGATTCCAAGCAATCCGAATCTGCAGGGCACCGAGAGTGGGCCAAGAACGATAAACAGCGTTGCGGGGAGCACTCAGGTGAATTACGAGATCGCGACTTTTCGGCAGGCCGTTGACCCGACCGGTCGTCACCTCGTCGGCACCCGGTCAAGGCGGGTAACCCTCAGCCCGCTCAATAGAAGTGAGTATCTCGTCGTCTGTGACGGGAGTTCCCTATACCTATTACTGTATGATGGAACAAGGTTGAATCTCGATCCCGTAGATATAGGCGCTGGCCTTTTCGACGGTGTCGGCCCGGTCACGTAAGCTTAGTCACGCCCAACCGCGACGGGCCGATTGTATTGCCCGCGAAAGTGTGGGAGAGTAGGTTGTTGCCGGCCTTAATAAAGGCCACGTTCAGAAATGAATGTGGCCTTTTCCTTTGACCCAACCGTCGATACGTCTCCCATACGGGGTGCCCGTCCCTGATAAGACCTGACGCATGTCCTTAAGAAGAAGATCAGCAGCGAACTCACGCCAATAGCGGAGAAAGACAACAAGGCCGTCGAGCGGAGATCTTCGGCGGCCCTTGATATTGTTTACACAGCGACTCGTTCTTTTTTCTCTTCGCTTTCCTGTTCGTCGACGTACTCCTCCCAGTCGCTATCGTCACCGAAGATCTGCTCAAACAAGTCCAAGGTTGAGGGCTGAGGGCTCAGGAGCAGATGTTCGGTCTGGCACTCATTGTACACGGCGAGCCGCTCGGCGCGCTGAATAATTTCTCGCGCTTGAATGGCGAGGAAGTTGTCGTAGTCGGAGGGAGGAACGATTGTCTTCATCAGCACTGGAAACATGTCGATGACGACGAGGACGAAAGTGAGCAGCCAAGAGAGCCACCACATGGACGAGAAGAACGGCATTGCGGCCTTCATGGCTTCGTAGCGTGTGAGGAAATCCTTGATGGGGGAGATTTCCTGATTGTGGTAGTCGACAGCGATGCGAGCGCGATCCGCTTCGAGAGACTGGCGTTCTTGTTCGACCTCCGACTGCTGACCTCGGAGAGATTGAAGGCGCTCGTCGGCCGCTCCGTAAGCATCTCCCTTGCCCCTGATTCCGGTGGTGACGTTGGGAATTTCGCGCCCGACGACTTCAGCTTCCTTGATTTCGCCTGCCTGCTCGATCTGGCGGCGGATTTCCGAAAGCTGTTTTTCGAGATCCTTCTGATGGTTGTCGATGTCCTGCTGCCTCTGTTGAAGGCGAGCGGCTGCATCGCGATTCTGGCCCGCATGTTCGATGGCGATCTGCGTGTCAATGCGCCCTTCGAAAATTCGCATCTCAACCGGAATGGCGACAGTGATGCCGAGAGAGGCCGACAGGGTCAATCGAAGCCAGAGGGAATTGCGGGACCAGTGGCCGACCAACTCGCGGTCGAGCATAAAAATGCCGCAACCCCAGGCGGCGGAGCCGATGTCGACGACGGCTGGTGAGAGTGCAACAGTCGTGGACAGAAAATAGTGGGCTGCGACTGAGGCCCAAGCCGCCGTGAAAGTGACGAAAAATCCGCGGGCCGCCTGCGTGCGCCGCGTGATTGGCGCGCAACTGCGTAAGATACGAGGATCGCTCTTAGCGGCCCAAAGCAGAAACAGAACGATAGGATTGGGCACTGAGAATTCAGATCTCCGGCGAACCATACGTTTACGGGAACACTTGGCAGAGCGGATTTTAGACATACAGCCCTCCTGACTGTTGGAAACCATTCAATGAGGTAAAAATCTTCTCATCTAATATACCGGTATAATATGGGCGCGATCATTGTCAAGCGAAAAATCATACCGGTATTAAATTGGCATAATACCGGTATGTTAAAATCGCGTCGTTGAGTGGGGATATATGACAAAGGTCGAGAATTTCACGAAGGCGCGCAGAGACGCGGGCTTATCTCAGCTTGAGCTCGGCCAGGAAGTAGTACGGAGAATGGCCACGTTAAAGGGCTGGAACTACCTGAATCCAATGGACTATCCGCACAAGCCGCCCAGCGACCGATATTTGCAGAAGAAAGTGAGTTATTGGGAATCGGGGCATGCGAAGCCAAACAAAGATGAAATCCTAATCCTGAGCGAGCTATTGCAGATCGATGGGGAGGAACTGGAGCGATGGTTTGCGCTGGTGCCGCTGGGAGCGGAAAGCGTTTTTCGGAAGCTTGCTGATAGCTCTCAACCATCGCTGGTGGCCGCTTGCTACAGTGGAAGGCCCAAGGCGACTACGGATGAAGGGGTTCTCGAGGCTCTAATGGATGGATTGGGCGGCCAGGTCTCCCTGGCGATGTACTATCCATACCCGTTGGAATTCGACGCTGCTCTGCGGAACGAGGTCCAGGCAGAACTTTTTGAACGCTATGCGAATGTATGGGCTAGTGTGTGCCAGCACTATAAAAACCTGTCCAAGCGCATTCCCGCGAAAAAACGTCGTCACCGGATCGCCCTATATGTTCCTAACGTCACTGCGGGAAGATCACATACTCTGGTGCCGCCGAGTTCGATTCGTCATACGCTGGTACTAAAGCGAGGAAAACATTCGGAGATGAGTCGAATGCTCTATGTATGGGTCGAGACGGACAAAATCGACGGACTGCACCAGCGGTCGGCGCCGGAACAGCAAGACTGGTGGCAAGCGTATTTCGGCGAACCGATCCGCCACTGGAAAGAAACGGCCCAGCTGTCGCAAGGCGGGAAGTTCTGGATCAGAGCCGAGCGGGAGTGAGTCGGACTTTTGGCATATTGCTCCCGACGTCTCTGGCCCATCCTTTCCCAATCTCAAAGCTCTCGCGGGTCCCCCGCCCTTGTCGCGTTGTCGGCGACAGAGGGGCCTTCGACTCCCCTTCCCCCGGGAACCTGGCTGGGAACTTTGGACATTTCGGTCACTGGGGGGGCAGGTGGCTTTGGGTGAAGCCGCGCCCGTAGCCATCCGTCGCTGCTGAGGTCTTCGTCCAGATCGGGCCAGTGCAGGCTATCGGGTTACCAGCCAATCCTCTTGGTTCCTGCTACGAGATCGAAGTGGCGGTCGCGGCTTAGCAGCGGGAGAGAGTGCTGGCGGCAGAGGGCGGCGATCAGAGGTCGTTGGTTGGGATGGGTTTGCCGATGCGCTTCAGTTCGAGAACGATCTCGGCATAGTGATGCGTGGTCGGCTCGTCGATGCCCAACACGAAGCAATCGTCACTAAGCAATCATGGAGCAGGCCTGCGAGCAGTTTTCGTAGGCGGCGCGGCGGCGGAGTTGCGGACAGCAGATTCCTCACCGGCCCTTCGGCCCAGTTCGGAATGACAAGGTGTGTCCCGTTTTGGGAGGAGTTCGTTTTTTGGAGGGGGAAATTTGTTGACTTCGAGGATTTGAGGGACTGATGATTGCTGTATAGGCGTAATCGGCCTTGAGTGGCCCCTTCCGACCGGGATGGTCGTGAAGGGGTTTTTGTGTTTTTGGACGGGTTTCATTGGTTGCAGCGCAAAGCGGGTTCCTCACCGTGCCTTCGGCACGATTCGGAATGACACGGTTGATTTAATTTTGGATTGGAGTGTCTTGGGATGAGCGATGAATTGGTGGTTGCGATGGTGCAGGCGGCTGAGGTTATTTCGTTGTTGGCGGCTGCGGAGGATGGGTCGAAGGCGCGGAGGGCGAAGGCGAAGTCAAAATCAACAGCAGATTACTCACCGGGCTTGCGCCCGGTTCGCAATGACAAAGTTTGTTCCGAAGGCTTGCGCCCGGTTCGGAATGACAAACATTTGAGGGCGATGACTCCGAAGGAACTGGGGGAGATGGCGGAGGCGGAGTTTTTGACTCGGGCGCTGGAGATGGGGATGGCGGTGGCTAAACCCTGGGGAGAGAGCCGGGGATATGACTTTATTGTCGACGATGAGGGTAAGTTGTGCCGGGTGCAGGTGAAGGCGGCATTTAGCGAGGGCAGGCAGGGGAGTTATAGCTTGCGGGCTTATCGGAGTTCGAAGAAGTGTTATACGAAGAAAGATATTGATGTGATGGCTGGGTATGTGAATCCGGAGGATGCGTGGTATTTGTTTCCGGTGCGGGTGATTCGGAAGTTGCGGTCGCTTAAGTTGTTTCCGGCGAGCAAGAAGAAGAGATCGAAGCATGAGAAGTGGAGAGAGGCGTGGTGGGTGGTGAGGAAGTAGGTGATTGCTACAGCACGCGGGATTGGTGCAGGCCCGTCGACGAGGTCAGAGACTCGATCCGCATTCCTCCCGATAGACATGGGACAGAGGGCGGCGCGCAAGCATCGCGCGCTGGTGGCAGAGGTTTTTTAGGCGGCTGGCTTGAACGGGGGCTAGCGGCGGGAGATTGCTGGGGTTTCTTGCCTTACCGTCGGCAGGGAATAGCCGGATTTGACGGCGTCGCGGCGGAACATTTGGACGGTTTCCTGGCTGAATTCGGTTAGGTCTTTGCCGATCAGGGGGAGTTTTTTCAGGATGTCGGTGGTGGCGGTGATGACGTGGCAGCCGACTTCGTCGGCCTGGAAGACGTTGAGCAGTTCGCGGGGGCTGGCCCACATGAGTTG
>DATNNE010000084.1:0-3206 GCA_035601995.1 Terriglobales bacterium | reverse complement strand
CGGTCGCGCGCTAGTTGTGAAAACGGCTGGCTTGGCAATTGACAGGCGCGCGGTCGGCGAAATGGTTCTTTTGAGGTCGGCACCTTGGGAGATGACGAATTCGAGTAAATGCGGCCCGATTAAAGGGATGATGGCGAAGATCTTGTTCCAGTGACCACAAGACGAACGTTCTCGCGATGGCATTGATGTGTGCGGGCCCAAAGCGGATGTGAAGCAAAAGGAGTAGCAAATGAGTGAGCAGACACAACAGCAGCGGCCGATCTCCTGGACGACTCGTCGTGATGAGAAGGCGCGACGTATGCAGATGGTCGAGCCTTGGTTGAAGGGGCCAGTGTTAGCACAAGAAAAGATCGTCGAAGCCCTTGAATCGGTCATAGTACCGGGTGACCGAATCGTGATGGAGGGTGACAACCAGAAGCAAGCCGATTTCCTGTCGCGTTCTCTGGTCCAGGTCAGTGCGAAGAAGATTCACGACCTACACCTCATCATCTCAAGCATCAGCCGGCCCGAGCATCTCACACTCTTTGAGCTCGGTCTCGCAAAAAAGGTAGACTTCGCGTTCGCCGGACCCCAGAGTCTTCGAGTGGCTCAGCTTCTGGAGGATGGCGTCCTCGAGATCGGTGCAATTCACACTTATGTTGAGCTTTATGCCCGACTACTCGTTGACCTTATCCCTAACGTTGTATTGGTTTGCGCCGAACAGGCTGACCAGGAAGGAAATTTGTTTACCGGCCCAAACACGGAAGACACGCCTGTGATTGTGGAGGCCGCAGCCTTTCACGATGCGATTGTCATCGTGCAGGTGAACCAAATCGTTGATAAGCTTCCGCGCGTCGATATTCCAGCATCCTGGGTGGACATTGTTGTGGAAGCCGACAAACCCTTCGAAGTGGAGCCGCTCTTTACCCGCGACCCTCGCCACATTACTGAGCTTCAAATTCTTATTGGAATGATGGTCATTCGTGGGGTCTATGAACGGCATCAGGTCCAGTCGCTTAACCATGGAATTGGCTTCGATACCGCCGCGATCGAGCTCTTGTTGCCGACTTATGGAGAGTCTCTGGGACTGCGGGGGAAAATTTGCAAGCACTTTGCTCTCAACCCTCATCCCACGCTTATACCGGCCATCGAGAGCGGCTGGGTCCAGAGCGTCCACTCGTTTGGCAGCGAGGTGGGCATGGAGGACTATATTCGCGCCAGACCCGATATCTTCTTTAATGGCCGCGACGGAAGTCTCCGCTCCAATCGTGTGTTGTGCCAACTTGCTGGGCAGTACGCAGTCGACGCCTTTATCGGTGCAACCCTGCAGATGGATGGCGATGCCAATTCATCTACCGTAACAACGGGCCGTCTGGCCGGATTCGGCGGCGCGCCGAATATGGGACACGACCCTCACGGGCGTCGCCATTCGACACCTGCGTGGCTCGACCTCAAAACAGACCCAAGCCCCAACGCTCGTGGCAGGAAGCTTGTCGTCCAGACCATCGAGACCTTCTCCAAGGGTGGAGTTCCTGCCTTCGTCGAAACCCTGGATGCGGTTGAAGTGGGAAAGAAGGCCGGCATGCCCATCACGCCGATCATGATCTACGGCGATGATGTCAGCCATGTCGTGACGGAGGAGGGGATCGCTTACCTTTATAAAACGGAAGGGATCGAGGAACAGCGTCGTGCGCTGGCAGCCGTCGCCGGTGTTAGTCCCATTGGTCTGAAGGCGAAGCCGGCCGAGACGGCAGAACTTCGCCGCAAAGGGATCGTTGCATACCCAGAAGATATCGGTGTGCAGCGGCTCCAGGCGAATCGCTCCCTCCTCGCGGCCCGCAGCATGGAAGACCTGGTCGCCTGGTCCGGTGGTCTCTATCAACCTCCCGCGAAGTTCAGGAGCTGGTAATGGCAATTGTGCTTCCAATTTTGCGACAGGTCGCACCTATTCGAAGCGTGCTCGACGCCGGGCAACTCGCGGAGCTGGCTCGGCAGGCCCTGGTGGCTGAGGTGGAGCTCACTCCGAAGCCAGGCTTGGTGGATCGCAGAGGAGCCGGAGCGCACTCCGATCTTTCGCTGGATCTCATGCGGCAATCTGCCGCGGCAATCGCTCCCTACTTCGAGGCCATGGGAGACTCCGCGCAATCCATGCCGTTCGACCGGGGATTGCGCACCGAGGTTGCCGCAATCGGAAGAGCTGCCGAATCAGCGATGCTTCAGGCAACGAATGGAAGCAACGCGCATAAAGGAGCGATCTGGATCCTGGGTCTCTTAGTAACAGCAGCAAGCCGGGGAATCGATCTGAATCCGGCGGCGATCGCACAAGATGCCGGTTTTTTGGCACGACTGCCGGATCGAGCTCAACCTCAACTTTTATCGCACGGCGAGATGGTGCGGGCCCGCTATGGGGCGACCGGAGCACGCGGTGAAGCCTTTGCCGGCTTCCCCCATGTGCTGCACGTCGGCCTTCCCACTCTGCGTGCGGAAAGAAATAGAGCCCGCACTGAAACCAATAGTCGATTGTGGGCGCTTCTCAACATCATGGCTCGCCTCGAAGATACCTGCGTTCTTTATCGTGGCGGGGCGGAGGGACTGGCAATCGTTCAGAAGGGGGCCTCGGACGCCCTCCTCGCTGGTGGTCCGGGAAGTGTTGCGGGAGAACTGGCGATGCTTCGGCTCGATCAGGAGCTATTGATCAGGAACATTTCTCCAGGGGGTGCTGCGGATCTTCTGGCCGCCACTCTTTTTCTGGACGCCTTGGAACAAGGTCAAAATGCAATCGAAGACAACAGTCTTTCGGAGGAAGTCAGCTATGGAACAGATTGAGTTCGCCTATCCGGCGGCGAAGCGCAGCATCACGAAGAGAGCTCATGTAGGGGTCGTAGGCTCTGGCGATATGGAAGTTCTTATGGAACCTACACAAAGCGAAGGTGCACACGTTTCGATCACAACCAGCGTAGACGGCTTCCAGAGTACGTGGAAGGCTGTATTCGATCGCTTCTTCTCAAAGTTCGACGAAGCGGTGCGCGTCCAGATCAATGATGCTGGCGCAACTCCAGGAAGCGTCATGCTTCGGCTGGAACAGGCAGTGGAGGTGATCAACCAATGAGCCAGACAGGTATCATTCCGGAATTCGTGAGGCGTCAAAGCTTTATCGAGCTTGACGGGCGTAAGCGGGCCCAGAGCCTGTTCAATGAGGGAACCTGGAAGGAACTGGTTGGTCCCTT
>DATNNE010000083.1:0-236168 GCA_035601995.1 Terriglobales bacterium | reverse complement strand
TAAAGAGGTGGGGGCAGCCCGCATCTCAACATGCAGAGTCCCGCCATAATGCGGCCGCGTGGCGGCGCTCGAGCCGGTGGCCCAAAGCAGACTACTGGCCACAAGCAATGGAAAGGCGGTAAGCCTCATATCTCCCCGTTTCCGAATTCTGTGAAACTGCGATCGCACCCGTGCCATCTGCATCGGCCCATAGCGCGGTGATGCCGCCGTTGAATTCCACAGACTGACTCACAATGATGGGTTCACGATCCGCAATTTCGAAAGCCCGCACGGCGCCAGTGGCTCCATCCTCGTTGCCAGTGACCAACACTTGCCATCCCAGTCCGCAATCGCTGCGCACGCTCGCAATGTCGCTGCCCCAACCTGATTTGGGCGCAGTCTGGTCGGTGACGCCATCCAGCAAGTGAACCTCACCGTCGACCGTGGAGAAAATCCATAGCTTGTACTTATCCCTTGGCAACGTTGCCGCCGAATAAAACGCTTTCACCGTAGTTTGTTTCTCAATGCCCGGCGAGAGCGCCCCGGTAAAGAAATTTCTTGTAGGAGCGAAGAACGCGCTCAATCCAGACTGATCCGTCCCCAAGGGCCAAGGGTCGTCGCTTTCATAGCAATTCAGTGCCAGAGGGGCCATCGTCGAGCTTCGGCAGAACAACCCAGGCAAATACGCATCGAATAAGTGATCAGTGCGCAAAACCAATCGGCCCCGCAAGTCCCGCGGCCACGGATGCGAGTGCGATACCGGTAGCGACTGTTCTTCCTGCCAGCGACCATCTTGGAATTTAAGTAGCGCGATACTTTCCGCTTCGAGAAGAATCATGTGCTGCGGATTTCCATTCACCAACGCAACGTCCAGGATGCGGTTCTTATCCGTCCACAGAAGCATCTTGCGAACCGTCAGCGCAGTCGCTGGATGCTCCGCGACCGAACCCGACCTGGGCGCGGTAACCATCACGACGGAGGCTTCATTATTTCCCTGATGGATCTCAGCGACCCAAACGTAGTCCTGCAAGTTTTCAGAGAGGGTAAGCTGCACCGCAGCAGCGGCTTGATCTGGATTTACCAACCGCACGCCGAGAGTAGCCAGCTCGGTCGTGAGCCCTCGATGAATCTCTTCAACATCTGGACGGCTGAGCGAAGATTTGTTCGCGACGTCCAGCGCCACCGCTCCCGGGCCCGTAGCCACTGCAATCTTTTTTGCCAGTTGTTCTGCGGGTACGCGCCAGTCACTCGCCAAAATCATCGGCGCATACATCAACATCAGCGCGAAAAACCAGGCAACACGCCGCAATCGTGATGACGAAGAAACCATGTGCAGGATGCGCGCATTATAAACCGCATTGTCATTGACGCTTGGCATGAGGCTCTGTACTGTTTGTAGACACTGATCGTTAGCGATGTAGCGCCGGCTTCTCGCAGGCTGCCGGCGCTACGAAAACTACTTCGGCTGCTCATCCGGTTCTTCCGCCTGACTGGCATGGTTGGCCACGCTCATGCTGCGCAACACGTCATTGGCAAAGAAGAACTTTCCATCAGCCGGTACCATCATGATCTGTAGCTTGTCGGACAGCCGTTCGGCGACAATCTTATTAATCAGCAGCGGGTTCTGCTTCAGGATCGCGCCTTCACCTTGCATCCGCACCGCATCCGCGGCCGCCGTCACGCGGATGCGATCCGCTTCCGCTTCCGCCAGCAACTTGCGCCGCTCCATCTCGGCCTTGCTGTCAATCACCTTGGCCTCCGCTTGCGCTTCAGCATTCTTCACTGTCGTTTCCTTGCGCGCCTCCGCTTCCAGCTTCGATTGCTCGATTTGCTTCTGCTTAAGCGGCAAAGTGTATTGCATGGCGTCAGCCTCGCTCTTCGCTTGCAGCACGCGCACCTGCGCTTCTCCCTCGGCCTGCTTGACCTGCTGAGCTTTTGTGGCCTCCGCTTCAAGCTCAGCGATCCTCACTTGCTTCTGCTGGATGTCGGTCTGCACTGCCATGCGGTCGCTTTCTTGCTCTTTAAGCAACAGACTTTCCAATCCCTTCGCGTACTCGGGCGGCAGTTGGATATCGCGCAGCATCACTTCTTTCACGATGATTCCATCGGCAGCCAATTTCTGCGTGATAACATCCGACGCGCGCTTGCGTACTTCCTCGCGTTTCGCGGCAAACACATCGCGAACCGTGTAGTTGGGTACCAGTTCGCGCCACGCGCTGGCCACTACCGCCGGCACGATCTCTTTTTCTACCGGCTGAGGCAGGTTGCTCTGAATGTAATCCAAGTGCCTGGGATCGAGCCGGTACCGCACCGTAATTGACAGGCCAAGGGTGAGCCCCTCTTTCGCCTGCACATTCAACGGCTCGGACTTTGTGCCTTTACCAGAGCTGGCCGCACCCGCGTCCTCGATGGCGCCAGTGGTAAACAACTGATCCCGGGTGTCGAAGAGCACGATATTCTCTGTGAGCGGCACCACCAAGTGCGCACCCGGATACAGCACTCCCGGCAACGTCCCACTCGTCTGGCTAACCCGAACTGCGGCCATGCCGCTGGGCACAACCACAATTCCCAGCGACAACACAATCGGCCCCCAAGCCAGCAAGGCCAGCGCCAAAGAGATTCGCCAGCGCATCTGCGGAACTGCAGGCAGCGGCCCCGCGGCCCCCGCAGCAAGCGCCTGCCGATATTTCACCTCCAGATAAACGTCGTACGCCAGAATTCCAGCAGCGACCATGATCATTCCGACGCCACCCCACAACAGCAAATACTTAAAGAAGAACATATTCCCTCCTTCCGCGCATCAGCGCTCGTTCCCCGATTTAACCCTCACCGCCTGTTGCGAAAAGAACAGGCCAAAAACTTTTCCAAAGATCCACTCTTCCACCAGGATTGCGACTGCCAGCGAAAAGGCCATCCCAGCAGTCACTGTGACGAATGTCATTAAAGTTTGCATTTGCGTGCTCCCGTCTTGGACTTACGCCAGACGAAATAGCAGTCTGCAGACCAATGCTTATGCTGTTGGTGTGGAAGAACTTCTCGAGGCGGGACTTAGGCGGGAAGTGTCCGATCACTGACAGTGTGTGGGTTTGACCACACTGCTGGGAAGCCGATGAACAGCGGGTATCTTAGGCAATCGCAGGCGAGCTCAGGCGTTACGGAACCACCGGCGTTGCGAACGTGGGAACAGGCCGCGCTTCTTCTACAACCGGCTCGGTCATCTCTCTTACATAAAACGCGACTGCCGTGGCGCGCTGCCAAAAGCGCGTAGCCAGAAGCAGAAGCATCATCGCCTGGCCAATGATGAATGCACCGAGAACACTGCCGGGTGGGACAATCGCATGCCACAAGAAGACGCCAACCACCAAAACAGCGACCGCCACAATTGCAATTACAACGTAGCTGCCCAGCAGTCGGCCGAGGTTGCGCCGCGTCTTGCCGAAGCCAGCCGCAATCGCTTTGCGCACCGCGGGTTGGTCGCGCAGGACCACCTCGGCCTGCGCAAGATCAAACCAAATGCGGACGATCGTCAGCACCAGCAGAATAATTACAATGCCCCCGAACTGCGTAAAGAATGGCAGCCTTTCGTTGGAAGTTTTGTCCGCGGCAGTGACCAGCGCGTTCAGCGCTCCGAATAAAATCCCGGAGATGATGCCAGCGACGATGGTGAAGAACACGAATAAACGCACAAATCGCCAAACATTCCGCCCGCAAGCGCGATAGAACTCATCGCGCGGAAGCCGATGGTCTGAGGCATAGCCCAGCAACACTCCAGGCATGAACACCAGGCTGGCCAAAAAGAATACAAAGGCGAACATCGTCGCAGGCGCGGTTGAACTCGCCAACGCGCCAAATTCCGGACGAGCCAGCACTTCGATGAATACCGCCACGTTGAATCCATGGAGCAGTTTGTCGGCGTACAGGCTATGGTCCAGAACGCTGTGTGCGGCGTTGTTGAAGGCACCTGCTCCGAACCGCGCAAATGCCAGGTTCAGAAGATAAAACCAGACCACGTACCGCTTGTTGCGTCGTACGATGGCAGCACCCGCGGAAACCAGATTCTTATTCTCGTCCATTGATATTCCTCTTACACTAGCCACCAGGCCAGCATTTGCGCGAAAAACTGGCCAACGCACGTCCAGTAGTTTGTCAGCTTGCCTGTCGCCGCGCCGTTCGCTTCCACGGTTCTACTGTTATTAAAGTTGTTGCGATCGAAATAAATCTTATGGTCGGGATCGATCTCTACCGATTCTATTTTTGCTTTCTTTTGATATGCATATCTCACCCAACGGTCTTGCCCGTCCCAATGTTCACGAACCTTGTCACCGTTATCGAATTTGATCTCGACATCTACCGGGGAAATGAAGTCCTCTTTACGGTGAATCCATACGTTGGACACGTATTCCGTCTCGCCTTTTTTCTCTTGCAGGTTCTCCTTATACCAGTCCACCGGCACCGAACTGATCTTCAAAACTTCGTAGTCCAAAACCTGCGTGCCATAGACCGCCTGATTAAAATACCAGCGCAGATCTTTGCCCGAAACTTCTTCAATGGTCTTCAGGAAATCTTCTTTTGTGGGATGCGTGAAGCGGTAGCGCAAGAAATACGTATGCATGGCTTGCCGCATCGTATCTTCGCCGATCACGTTTTCGAGCGTGAGCAAGATCAGAGCCGTTTTACCGTAAGTAATCCCGTCATAAGAATTCGAATCGGCATACTGCCAACCATTTTTCGCGATGGGATCAAGTGCAGCCACACCTTCATAAAAGAGCCGGTCGGCATCAATCTCCCCGGCCGTCGCCCCCCACAGATTAATGTTCGAAGTGGACGGGCCGAAAATGGAATCCATGACTTTTGCTTCCGTGTATTGGTTGATGCCCTCGTCCATCCATGCGTCTTCAAATTCGTTGGTCGCCACCATTCCGTACCAATACTGGTGTCCGAATTCGTGTTCGACGACGGCCTCCGGAATAAGCAGGCCCTTGGGCATGAACCAACCGGTACCGCCAGTAATGAATGTGGGATATTCCATGCCGTACGCCTGCGAACCTGGCTCCGGATCCACGATCGTCAGCGTTTTATAAGGATATGGCCCGTACCAGCGGTCAAAACGTTCCATCGTCTCTTTAGCAATTCGCGCATGGCGTTCCGCTTGATTCCAATGTGCGGGCTGCATCATGATCCGTAATTTCACCGGGCCCATACTGCTTTGAAACGTGTCGTTGTAGATCAAGTAATGAGGACTCGCGGTCCACGCGAAATCATGAATATCGTCGGCGTGATAAACGACGGTCTTCGTGCCATTAGGATTGTTCTCGCTGCCAACTTCGACGCCGCTCGCACCAACCACTTCGTACTGCGGTACTGTCAGCTTCACGTCATAGACGCCAAAGTCCGCGAAGAACTCTGTGTAAGCGTGAAACTGGTGGCAATTCCACGCGTCATGCCACCAAACTCCAACCTTGGGAAACCACTGGCCGCCGAGAACGAAATCGCGATTCCAACCCGTGCGCTCCAGCGTCTCCGGAAATTGATCGTGGAATTTGATTTTGAACTGCACATACCCATCGGGCGGGATGGGCTTGGCCAAATGCACTTGAATCACACTGCGATCGTCTTTGTTGTCGTCATCAGGATGGATGAACTGCAGCTGGTTGGTAAAATCGCCCTGGCCCACGACTTCAAAGCTCCTGATCTCCTCCGCTCCATAGCTCTTGGCATCCCATTTTTCAAAATCCTGCCCGCGAGTCCACTCCCGTTTCCCTTCCCGAACCCAAGTCGATGTCGGTTGGAATGCATTCAAATAAAGATGGAAGGGAAATGTATCGAGGGCCTGCCCGGTGAGATTGTGATAAGTGAGCGTTTCGCTGGCGTCGAGAGAATGGGTCTTGGCGTTGTACTTGGCGTCCATGTCGTAAGCTACAACTCGCTGCGACAGCGGCGTAGCAGAGTTGATCGCCGACGTTGTCGCTGGAATCGCCAGCCCCGTCGCAGCACTAGTCTGCGCGTAAGCAGACACCGCGAGCAAAGCAGCAAGCAGGCAGACGACAACGCTCAAACGTGCGTACATGAATGACATTTCCCTCCGTTCAAGAAACACAAAATGTCCAATAAGCGTGAACCTGAATCATAGCCCAGGAGGCGTCCGTCGTGTTGCAGAAACCAGGTGATCCCAGTCCTGAAATCGTTTACGTCATTCCGCAAAACTCAGTTCCATAAATAACGTGTAGCGCGGGCACTTCTGTCCGCTGCCGTTGACCTGAAAAAATTCGACCCGTATCCGAGAAACTCTGGTTAAATATGAACTTCAACTGGAGCGGCACGAACCTGAATGCCCGCGTTGGCCACTCAAGTGGAATCCTCGATAATGGGCTCGACAGAAAGGTGGATCATGAAGGATCTATCAAAGGTTTCCCGACGTGAGTTCGTGACCCTGGCCGCCGCTGGATTGACTCTGGCCAGTCCTGTGGGGTTGCTTGCCTTGGACCAAAAGGAAGCGGCGGGTAAGCCTCGCACACAAGTAAGCGCTGACAAGGCCTTGCAGGAACTCCTCCTCGGAAATGCGCGTTTCATGAAAGGCCAACCCGAAAGTCCGCGCCGCCGGCCTGAAGATTTCAGCGGACTCGCAGATGCCCAGTATCCCGAAGCTGTCATCGTCAGCTGTGCGGATTCCCGGGTGGCTCCCGAGATATTGTTCGACGTGGGTCTGGGCGACGTCTTTGTCGTGCGTATTGCCGGCAATGTGATCAGCAACGCGGGCCCGACCGTCAAGGGGAGCATTGAGTATGCGATCGCCGAACTCCATGTGCCCCTGATTGTAGTTCTGGGTCACAGCGGCTGTGGCGCGGTCAAGGCTGCCATGCAGCACATTGATGCCAAGGATTCGCTCCCCGGAGCCATCAACGACCTGGTGGAACTCATCAAGCCCGCCGTCACTCAGAGTAAGGGAGAACCCGGCAACGCCCTGGAAAACGCGATTCGAAAAAATGTGGAGATCGGGGTCGAGCGGCTCAAGGAACTTCAGCCGATCGTGGCGCCGAAAGTCAAAGATGGCACGGTGAAGGTGGTGGGCGCGGTATACGATTTGCGCACGGGGACGGTGACCTTGGTGGAGAATGGAAAATCTTGAATGCGCCTCGCAAGCGGTAAAAGTCACTGCTGCCGGAACTCCTTATGGCCATGACCGTAATCGAACACGTGCTTTCGCGCCTGCATTCCATCGGGGTTACTGACGTCTTCGGAGTTCCCGGGGACTTTGCCTTTCCTGTCAACGACGCTATCTGCGAGCATCCGCAGATGCGTTGGATCGGCTGCTGCAACGAGCTCAACGCCGCCTATGCCGCCGACGGCTATGCTCGCATCAAGGGCGTCGGCGCGATTTGCACGACCTACGGAGTCGGCGAACTCAGCGCTATCAACGGCATCGCTGGAGCTTACGCCGAGCACCTTCCCCTGTTCCATCTCGTCGGCACGCCGAACATGGCGGCGCAAGCCGGACGGGCCCTGATGCACCACACTCTCGGCAACGGCGAATACAACCTCTTTCAGCGCATGGCCGAACCTGTAGTCTGCGCGCAAGCCGCGATGACGCCGCAGAACGCCGCCTTCGAAACCGAGCGCCTGATTGCCGAGGCGCTCTATCACCGCCGTCCGGTGTACATGGCGTTCCCCGCGGATTACGCGAACCAGCCTGTGCTCAGTGCGGCGCAGCCCGTGCCCGCGCCTAGCAGCGATCCCGCTTTCCTCAAGGCTGCAGCCGACGCTATCGTCGCAGCTCTGGCCAAGGCGCGCACAGCTTGCTTCCTGCCCGGCATCCTGATCGCGCGAACTCAGTTGCAAGCCGCCATGCAGGCCGTGATCGATGCCTCCGGCTTGCCCTTCGCCACAATGTTCATGGGCAAGTCCGTGCTTGAGGAGCAGCAGCCAAACTATATCGGGATGTACGACGGAAAGCTGATGAATGAAGACGTCCGCAACTTCGTCGAAAGTTGCGATCAAGTCCTCGAAGTCGGCACCATGCTCACGGACTTCAACAGCGGAGCCTTCACCGCCCGCCTGGATCCTGCGAAGACTGTCAACATCGGGCATCATCGCACCTGCATCGGCGGCAAGACTTATCCCAGCGTGGAGATGAGTGATCTTCTCGCGGAGCTGGCGCAGCGCCTGCCCAAACGTCAAGATTGGAAAAAGGTGCAGGCTACGTCGCTCGGCCCAGCGGTCGGGGCCGGCGCCGATCCGATCACTGCTGCCTCGCTCTATCCGCGCTGGGCCAATTTCCTCCGGCCCAACGACATTCTCATCGCCGAGACCGGCACCGCTTCCATGGGTCTGGGCTTCGCCCTCATGCCGAAAGGCGCATCCTTCCACAATCAAACCCTCTGGGGCTCGATCGGGTGGGCCACCCCAGCCGCCTTCGGAGCCGCGATTGCCGCCCCCGACCGCCGAGTGGTGTTAGTCACGGGCGACGGCGCCCACCAATTCACCGCGCAAGAGGTCAGCCAGTTCGGCCGCCTCGGACTGCGCCCCGTCATCTTTGTGCTGAATAATTCGGGCTATCTGATAGAACGCCTGCTCTGCAAGAATCCCGCCATCGCGTACAACGATATCGCTTCGTGGCGATACAGCGAATTACCTCGGGCTCTGGGCTGTGAAGCATGGTTGACAGCCCGCGTCACTACGTGTGGAGAACTTGACCTGGCGCTGGAAAAAGCTGCGCAAGGCGCGACGGGCGCTTATATCGAAGTCGTCACCGACGCCTACGCCGCTTCACCGCTCGCAATGAAACTACACGAGAGCTTCCGCGCCCTCTACAAGTCCTGACCGATGCGGAAAGCATCGCACCGGGGTGGGGCACCCCGAATTCTCTTACGGCGCCACTTTCTCGCGGAAGATTCTCGTCTTCCACAGGTAGCAATTGCTGGTGGGCACGGTGCAGTTGGTCACCCCCGATTGGTTGCCCTTGAAATACTCGCCCACTCCATAGAACTCCAGGCCGTTGGTCGAGTCCAGAACCGTGGCCGCGTATTCACCCCAGTGGTAGGTGTTCTGCTCATCCCCTGTGCCCTGGATGATCAAAGAGTTGACGCTAAAACTCGATCCCCCCCAAGGCAAAGCCGCGAAATAAATGGATGGGTGGTATTGGGTCGTGCAGATATGGCAGTGCTTGCCCGACGAGGTATAGGTGAAGGCCAGGTTGCCATCTTTGTCCAGAGCAGTGCTGGGCATGAAGTAAAATGACTTCTCGCTCGAGTCTTCCAAGTCGGGAGGACCAGAACTGCCGCCGCTGTTCACCAGCACGGAAGCTTTTCCGTTCGATACCTTCAGAATATAGTAGCGAATGCCGGTGCGCTGATCGCTCGTGCCTTCCATCACCACGTGCGACGCGGTCAAATACTCTCCGCTCACGGTTTTCGACAGCAGATGGTTATAGGGCAGCCGGTTCGCCATTCGATCGCCCAACGAGTCCACGCACGGGGTGTTGAACCAGAAGCACGAAGGCTGCCCGTAGCCGCCAATGTCCTTGAGATTTGTGCTGGGCACCGGAACGCAAATCGTGTTGGTTTCTCTGCCCGCACCGGAAGTGTCGTAGCATCCCGGCGTGTACGGGTTGACGGTAACAAACGTCGGCCCCGTGAATCCGCTCGTCCCCCAAGTGAACAAGGCCAGCTGGTTCGAGGCGCAGGGCGTGGATTGGCTGGTACACGCTGCCTGGCCGTTCCCGCTCTGCTGCGCATTGCTGGGGTTGACAATCGACAAGAAAAACTCAGGCTCGCTGCTCGGAGGGCTATTTGCGCTGTCGATGTCGGCGACATCCAGCGAGTGGATCAGGCTCGGCGACTGCGACGTCGGAATCATATAGGTGTAGCAGGTCATCGGCTGCGAAGTCTTGCCTTGCACAATATCCGCCCGGTCTAACTGGCAGGCTTCCACCCCGTCCGGGAGAGACGCATTACTTTGATCAAGCAGATCGACAGCGACGTAAAACCCGTTCGACCAAGTGCCAATGCGCGGCCAGTCGGGATAGTAGTAGTAGACGCTTCCTGTGGTGCAGTTATCGGAACTCGGCACGCACGGAAGCACGGTGTCCAGAATGTATTCGTAGGCATACCAATGAGTGCCGGGATTCGATAGATCGCTAGTCGAGCTCGCCGCGATGCACCACGCGTAGTGGCTGACCCCGCCGGCCATTAATTTAAACGTGACCCGTCGGCTGATGATAAACACCTTGTCCAGACGATCAAAGATCACTTGGACATTCCCCGAGGGCGCGTAGCACGCCGGTTGCGACGGCTTGTTCCACAGAGTAAGAACGCTTTGCGGCACCGCCGTCGTTCCGCCGCTGGTGGTGAAGATCGGCTGTCCGGTGACTTTGTCAAAGGCCTGCACGTACTGGGTGTCCACCCACTCGAGAATCTGCGCATTCTGGCCGCTCACGGTGGGACCCACGGCAATATTCGCATCCAGATTGTAGGCTTGGTCGAAGAACTGATATTCCGAACCTATATTCTGTTGCGCATCAATGCCTTCAATCTCGTTCTTCTTATAGGCAATCGTCGCGCAGCTTGGCGCCGTACACACGACAAAAGGATTTACCGTGCTGTTTACTGCCACTTGGGCGGCCGTGAAAGGTCCAGCGATCGTGCCCGTCTGGCAGTCTCCTCCCGACTGGCAAGTCTGCCCGACCGAGGACACAGCCGCGAGCAACAAAACCGCCAGGGTACAGATTTTTGCACTCATAAATATTTCCCTACTCTCATTCTGAAGCGATTGGTTGACGGGGGAAGGGATCGGGCCCCAGGAGAAGCGCCAATTCTCCCTGCTAAATCGAGCGTGGGATCCGAGAAATACACTACCAACTCGAAGTGGCGAAACCCAACTTTAAGGGCTGGGCAGACGGTCGAGCCTAGGCAGTATACCCCAACCAGAGCCCAGGGGTCGAGGCCAAATATTCATGGGCTCACAAGAAGCCGTTCACCACCGGCCGACGGGCCGTCCCAGAGGCCGCTCCCGGCCATCACGTTGTCTTCTTAAGGATTAGTCTGGCGCGCAGATGGCGCTCTCTCAGGACGACGAACTCGGTCCGTGTGAAACTGTTGTGCCACTGGTAAAAGCGGCACGGGGGCGCGCGATGCGCCCCCACCACCCACGGAAAGCGACGACTTCGGTTAGCCGATCGAAACAACCGCATCAGCGCGAGTCGACAGCTTTCTTTGTCACCGAGCTCCGGCAAGATCGTAGCGATCAAGGTTCATGACCTTGTTCCACGCAGCCGCGAAGTCCTTCACAAACGCTTCCCTCGAGTCGTCACTCGCATAGACTTCCGCGAGTGCTCGGAGTTGGGAGTTCGAACCGAAGACAAGATCGGCGCGCGTAGCGGTCCATTTCACTTTGCCGGTCGCCCGATCGCGCCCCTCATACACCCCTTCGGATGTAGACGAAGGCTCCCACTTCGTATTCATGTCGAGCAGGTTGACGAAGAAATCATTCGTCAGCGTCTGGGGCCGGTTGGTGAAGACTCCGTGTTTGGCCTGCCCGAAGTTCGCATTCAGGGCGCGCAGGCCACCGATGAGAACTGTCATCTCGGGGGCAGTCAGTGTCAGCAACTGCGCTCGATCCACCAACAACTCCTCAGCCGAGAAGACCTGTCCGCTGCGGAGATAGTTGCGGAACCCGTCCGCGACCGGCTCCATCACGGCGAATGAGTGCACGTCGGTCTGGTCCTGCGAAGCGTCCGTGCGTCCCGGTGTGAACGGAATTTTCACGTCGTGCCCGGCCTTCTTTGCAGCTTCCTTGACGGCTGCGCAGCCGCCAAGGACGATCAGGTCAGCCAGCGAGACCTTCTTCCCTTTGTTCCCGTTGGACTGCGAGCCGTTGAACTCCCTTTGGATCGCTTCCAACTTCTGCAAGACCTTCGCCAGTTCGGCCGGCTGGTTCACTTCCCAATCCTTTTGCGGCGCAAGGCGAATGCGCGCCCCATTCGCCCCACCGCGTTTGTCGGATCCGCGGAACGACGCAGCCGATGCCCACGCAGTCGTTACCAGTTGTGAGATCGAGAGTCCAGATGCGAGGATCTTCGCCTTCAGCGCAGCAACGTCCTGCTCATCGATCACTTTGTGATCCACGGCGGGAACAGGGTCTTGCCAGATCTGAGGCTCCTTCGGAACGAGTGAGCCAAGATACCGCGGGATCGGCCCCATGTCGCGGTGCGTCAGCTTGAACCACGCCCGCGCAAACGCGTCGGCGAACTGATCCGGATGCTCGTAGAAGCGTCGTGAAATCTTTTCGTAAGCCGGGTCGAGCCGTAAGGCCAGGTCCGTAGTCAGCATCGATGGCGCATGACGCTTCGACGGATCGTGCGCGTCCGGCACCGTACCGTTGCCTGCGCCATTCTTTGGTGTCCACTGATGGGCACCGGCCGGACTCTTCGTCAGTTCCCATTCGTACTTGAACAAGTTGGTGAAGAAGTTGTTGCTCCACTTGGTAGGCGTCGTGGTCCAAATGACTTCCAGGCCGCTGCCGATAGTGTCACCACTATGACCTTTGCCCAGTTTATTCTTCCATCCGAAGCCCTGATCCTCAATGTCGGCACCTTCTGGTTCGTTGCCCACATATTGAGCAGGGACGCCAGCGCCGTGGGTTTTGCCGAAGGTGTGTCCACCGGCAATGAGTGCAACGGTTTCTTCGTCGTTCATCGCCATGCGGGCGAAAGTCTCCCGGATATCGCGCGCCGCAGCGATGGGATCCGGCTTTCCATTTGGCCCTTCCGGGTTCACATAAATCAGACCCATTTGCACGGCACCGAGCGGATTCTGCAGATCACGCTCGCCACTATAGCGCTCGTCCGCCAGCCACGTGCCTTCAGGGCCCCAGTTCAGCTCTTCGGGCTCCCACACGTCCGCACGGCCACCGCCAAAACCGAACGTCTTGAAGCCCATCGACTCGAGTGCGACATTGCCTGCGAGAATCATGAGGTCGGCCCAGGAGATTTTCCGGCCATACTTCTGCTTGATCGGCCAGAGCAACCGGCGTGCCTTGTCGAGGTTCACGTTGTCAGGCCAGCTATTGAGTGGCGCGAAGCGCTGCTGACCCGATCCCGCCCCACCGCGGCCGTCGCCGATGCGGTACGTGCCCGCGCTGTGCCACGCCATTCGAATGAAGAGCGGCCCATAATGCCCGAAGTCGGCCGGCCACCACGCCTGCGAATCCGTCATCAAGGCATGCAGATCTTTGACCACGGCATTCAGGTCGAGCGTCTTGAACTCTTCCGCGTAATTGAACTCCTTGCCCATCGGATCGGACTTTGGCGAATGCTGGTGCAGGATGTTCACGTTCACCTGATTCGGCCACCAATCAACATTCGCGCGAGATTTGCGAGCGCCGTGCGCTACCGGGCACTTCGCTTCGGCTAAGGTGCTTTTGTCTTTAGTTTCGGGGGAAACACTACCCGATGAAGTTGCGAGTGTATTTTCCATATGTTTTCCTCCTTCTAATAATCGACTAGGAATTGCGTAAAAACTACCTTTTGGCGCTGCAGCGCCGGCAGAGGCCAAAGACCTCGACCAACGGCTGCGTCAGATCAAAGCCATCCGGCAGTTGCCGGGACAGCTGTTTGAAATCGATAAACTCGCCTTCGATGTCCTGCACCGATTTGCAACTGGAGCAGACCAGGTGGTGATGCGGTTCGAGATTGCCGTCCACGCGCAACGTGGCTGCATGAGGACTGACCTCTCGTAGCATTCCACACTCGATGAAAAGCCGCAGATTGTTGTAGACGGTGGCGAGAGAAATGGATGGAATGCGACGCCGCACCGCGGCGTAAATGTCTTCCGGGGAATAGTGTCCGTGGGAAGCAATGACCGCCTCATAGACCACCTGACGCTGGTGCGTGACCGCCAAACCGTGCTTCGCCGCCAGCTCACGGAATTGTTCATGAGTGAAGCGCATGATTATCGGATGAGAATCATTATAAAACAACCGGGAGCGCTGTCAACCGACATTATTCGCCCCATTCTCAACACAGTCCCAACGACCCCGAGGTCGCGAACACTCTGGCCAAGGGGACCGGTTGTACCGCAAAACACCCTTGCACAGTCGGTCCGAAGGGTTAGGAGAACCATGGGCTCGTCCGTTGAAGGTTTGTCTCGACAGGCGCAACCGTAACCTGCATACTAATTGGTATGTTAGCAGTTAAACGGAAACCGAGACCCAACCTGCGGACGCCTCGCGATCCAGAGCGCACACGAGTACGTTTGCTGCAGGCCGCTTTCCAGGAGATGTACCGCTCGGGATTTCGGAGCGCTGACCTGGATGCCATTCTGGCCGCAGCGGGCGTCACCAAGGGCGCGCTGTACTACCACTTTGACAACAAAGAAGCCCTCGGGTATGCAGTGCTCGACGAGGTCATGGCGAGTGACCTTCACCGGAAGTGGGTGCAGCCTTTACGGAACACCAAGGACCCCATCGACGCTCTGGTCCGCATTGTTCAGTCTGAATCGCTGAAGAGAGAAGACGTTCGCCGTGGCTGCCCCTTGCTTAACTTGTCTCAAGAGATGTCAGGTCTTGATGAGGGATTCCGCCGACGGACGGCAAGACTTTTTAAGAACTGGCACGACGCCATCGCAAAGGCGCTGCGTGAAGGACAGAAACGCGGGCTAGTGCGGAATGATATAAACGCGAATGAAACAGCTACGTTCCTGATCGCGGCGTACGAGGGTTACGTCGTTTTAACGAAGAATTCGCAGGATCCCCGGACAATGCAATCCGGCCAGAGAAGGGTGAGCGGCCACCTCGAGTCGCTACGCCCGGCACGCGACCGGACGCGAGTGTCAGGCCGAGACTAGGCCGCCGTCTTTTTGAGGGTCGTAACGTACTTAGCGACCGCCTCCTCAGGACCGGAAGGGCAGTGTGCGGTCACGCGGCTTCGCGTGAGCGACGGATGGTTCGTTCGCCCTAACGTGTGTGTTTTTGCACAACGCAAACGTACATACCGGTCGGTATTCTAAGGCAACTATCAACGATGACTGCCGCATCACAGGTTTAAAGGCCGCAGTGTATTTAGAATCCGCGTCGAAGGGAATATCGATGAACCGAACGGTAATTAAGACAATCGCATTGGGTGCCTTCATGCTGGGTGCTTGGCCAGCGCTGGCACAGGACGCCAAAGTGCCGTATCCGAGCATGGCCCCGCTCGACCAGTACTTAATGACGGATCGAAATGTCGAGATTGCTCTGGCGCGGACGGCGGCCCCGCCGTCGATTTCCCGCGATGCGAAAGTCATGGTCCTCGGAAGCCATGGCTATGAAACAGCGGTTGAAGGCAAGAACGGCTTTGTCTGCATGGTAGAACGCGCGTGGATGAATCCGTTCGACAGTCCCGAGTTTTGGAACCCTAAGAATCGCAGCCCGATTTGTCTCAATCCGCCCGCCGCTCGGACGGTGCTGCCGATCACTTTGATGAGAACCAAACTGGTATTGGCTGGAAAACCGAAAGATGAGGTCAAGGAGAGTGTCAAGGCCGCGATTGAAAAAAAAGAATTGCCGGCTCTCGAACCTGGCGCGATGAGCTACATGATGTCTAAGGATGCATACCTAACTGATAAGGGTGGGCACAACATGGCCCATCTTATGTTCTACATGCCGCTCGGTACGGTATGGGGCGCAAATGTGGTGAACTCCTCAAATGAACTGTCGGAACCGTTTCCGGGATCTCCGCTCTTACTGGCTCCATCGTACCAGGGCAACCCGGAACCGATCGATATGTTCCTGATGGGCACAGGCGTGTGGTCAGATGGAACGCCGGCTCCAATGTAGGACGCCGCATGGGAAGAAATCCGGGATGTTGTGCTCGAGTTTTTTCTGATCAGTTCGGTCAAGACTGGAGTGCGAGAGCTGATGAAAACTAAGTTCAAGAGAGCGGAAAGAACACTCTCGCAGTGCAGGAGGCATCTGCTTGCCTCGTTGCTATTGCTCCCGTCAATTGCACTTGGACAAGCGCAAGTGCTGGCAAAGCCGGGTTCTGCCACAATCCGGCCGTTCAGAATTCATGTTCCCGACCGTGTTCTCGTTGATCTTCGGCACCGCTTGGCAGAAACCAAATGGCCCGATCAACTTCCGGGCACGACCTGGGAGTACGGCGCCGACATCAAGAAGGTACGAGCGCTGGCAGATTATTGGGAGAACCACTACGACTGGCCTACACAAGAAGCGAAGATCAACCGCTTTGACCAGGTCACCACGGAAATTGATGGACAGCAGATTTATTTTATCGATCAGCGCTCGCCCCGTCCCGACGCAATACCGCTTCTGTTGATTCACGGCTGGCCCGGTTCGATTGTGGAATTTCTCGCACTCATCGAGCCGCTTACCAATCCCACGGACAGCCATAGTCCGGCATTTCACGTCGTCATTCCTTCGCTTCCTGGCTTTGGATTCTCCGGACCCACCAATACTCGGGGCTGGGGCCCACAGCGTATGGCGAGGGCCCTGGTCGTTCTGATGGATCGTTTAGGCTATTCCCGGTATGGCATCCAGGGTGGAGACTGGGGCTCGTTAATAGCTCGCGACATGGCTTACCAAGCGCCCGAGCACGTCATCGGGCTTCATTTGAACCTTATTACCGTGGACCCACCGAACCCGGAAGCAGTCGCGCAAATGAGCGATGCGGAGCGGAAACGGTTTTCTTTCTTTGACCGACCTGAGAGCAGCTTCTTTTTCCTCCAGGCCAGTGAACCGCAGACTCTTGCCTATGCCCTGACTGACTCTCCGGTTGGGTGGCTGGCCTGGATGATAGGAAAATTTCAACTGCTTACGGACAACAACGGCGATTTTCTTACGGCTGTGGACCGCGACACATTTCTGACCAATGTCACGCTCTATTGGGTGACCGGTACGGTGGGCTCCGCCATGCGAATCTATCGTGAGAACCGGCTCACCGCAGAGGAAATTGCGCCAACGCCGCGCCTGGAGACTCCTGTAGCGTACGCGGATTTTCCGAGGGAGGTAGCTGTCCCTCCGTTTCGCTGGATTACTCAAACATACAACGTAGTACAAAAAACTGAAATGCCGAAGGGCGGGCACTTCGCCGCTCTGGAACAACCCGATCTCCTGCTTGACGATATACGGAAGTTCTTTGCAAAGGTTGGTCAGAAACAGGCCGAAATTGGGCCTCGATACGAAATGGAACGGCGGTCCCAGTGAGGTGGGGACACACTGCAATGCGAGACAATCGGTCGATGTTTTTCAAGCGTGAGGTGTCTCTCTTGAGGAAACCATGCGTGTGTTGATCGTGGATGATGAGCCCCTGTCTCAAATGGCTTTGGCAAATGTCCTGTCGGCAAGAAGTGACGTGGAGCATTTCGATTCGGCCAACGATGCCATCGAAGCGCTCGAGAAACTGGCGACGGACTATTACGATGTTTTGCTTCTCGACATCAATATGCTGGGACTGTCGGGCACAGAACTGATAGATCAGCTTGGGAAACGACACTTTCCGTTGCCTTCCATCGTGTTTGTAACCGGACACGTTGAACACGCGATTGCAGCCTTCGAGAAGCACACCGTAGACTACGTGCTAAAGCCTTTCTCGAACGAAAGCATCGGCGAAGCCTTGGATCGGGCCTCTCGGAGAGCAAAGGGCGAGCGCGCCGCGAAATTGATCGAAGCTCTGCCGCAGCTGCAGAAGCTATCTCGTCCGCAGTATCCCAGGATCGCAATCAAAATCAAAGGAAGGATTCTCTTCATCAATCCTGTAGATGTGGTCGCAGTTCAAGCTGAGGGCAATTACGTGTTGCTGCGGCGGGAATCGGACTCCTACCTGCTGCGCGAGTCAATCTCGGTGGTGGCAGAAAAGCTCAAGCCGTACGGATTCATTCGGATCAATCGATCTGCGCTCGTGAATACTTCATTTGTGATAGAGATCAAGCCATACTCGACCGGAAAGTATGGTCTCCGCCTTGAAGGTGGGAAGGAATACGCAGTGGCCCGCGGTTACAAGAAGAATCTCAAATCCCTCACAGAATTCCAGATCGGCAACGTACTTTGCTAGCGGAATAGTCTGCTCTTACACCTCCGTTCCTCCCGTCATCACGGCCATGAAATCCGAATTCCATGACTCCATCGGACGCCTATAACGCTCCAGTTAATCCAAGTGCGAATTCAAACGAAAGTCCAGAAGTGACATCAAGAAGGCAAAGAAAGGCAGTCTCCTTCGAGACCGCCGTAATTAACCGTTAACCTGGTTTAGAAATTGAACTTCCCCGGGGTCTCGATTTGACTAGGTTTCACGGCAGCGCGATCGTTAAGAGGCACCATCGTTGTACCGAAAGGGCGCTGCTACCGCGTCACAACCCGCTGCTTACCGCTGAGGGAAAGGTGTCCTTCCCCCCGAAGTAGCACTCAATGGACTCAATCTTCCCGTCTCTGAGCAGGAAATACTCGACGTTCCGGAACGATTTACCGTTCTTCGTGCGGCAAAGATACTTCGCAAACGCCCAGTTGCCACTTCCAATCACCCGCTCCAGATCGAAGCGATCGATAAAATTGATCTGTGTGTCCCAGCAATTCGTTTTGAAAGCGCTCTTGCTGATGTGGTCGTCGCCAGCCGCGCTCGAGAAAGTAAAGTTGTCGGCCAGCAGGGCGCTAAATGGCGCCCAGTCCTTCTTCTCCTCCACCCACGTCTTGTACCACTTCCGGATGATTTCTTCGTTGGTCGTGCTCCGCCCCGTTCCTGCGCGCGCGCTGGCCGTTACCAAGAGCCCCGCCGCTCCAGCCAGTGCGCAAGCTCCCGCTTCGAGCGCCTTCCGTCGTGATACCTCGATCCCTGCCATGTCCATCCTCCTCTTCCAGTTTCTCGGGTCAGTGGCCTCTGCGGCCGTCCTGAGTGCCATATCATATTTCGGTCTAGGTAATCGGTTTAGAAATCGAACCCGAGCGCGATTCGTCCGTTTAGAAGTCCACCCGCAACCAGAACTTCCAACTCGCTGAAACTTGCGAACCTCACTCGTTCACCGTGACATGCCCTTTCGAGCCCGGGCGGCCTCTTGCGAAGCCGCCCTGGCTTGGGAGCATTAGTTAGAAGTTAAACTTTGCACTCAACTGGATCAAGCGCGGGGCAGCGTCGCCGCCGAGGAATGATCCCAGAATGCTAGTTGGAGTATTGACCATCCTCAGGATCTGGCCGAACTGGCCCGAGCCGTTGGAAATGTCGCGAACTGGTTGGTCGAAGTTGGGGTGGTTCAGAATGTTAAAGAACTGTACACCGATACCGAGCTTTGCACCTTCCCAGTGCGGGATGCCTGTGTACTTCATCACGGTGAAATCCGTATCGAAGTATCCCGGACCAAAGAACTGGTTACGACCCTGGTTGCCGAAACCAAATATAGGAGCGTTGCTGGTGGCGCCAGATGGCAGGATGACCGGCGAAAAGTCCGCTGCGTTCAAGCACGGAGTTTTCGCGGCACCATTGGTGGCAGAGGCCGCTCCAACGCCGCAGCTTCCTTGAGCCGCGCCATTGTAGCCGGCGAACAGGGTCTGGGTGTTTCCGTAGCCGGATCCCGCCAAAACATTGTTGACCGCCGCACTGTCAGTGACCGTGTAGGGCAGGCCGCTCCGAGAAAACACGGTACCGGAGAGCTGCCAGCCTTGCAGCAGCGGCCTCGGTCCGAAGCGGAAAGGCACTTCGTAGACGTAGCTCAAGCTGAAATACTTCCGAGTATCGTAGTCAGCGTTGCCATACATCCGTCGGATGTTATCGGGTTCGACTGGAAAAGATACGCTGGTGTTAGTGTCTGAGGTGAAGGGAAGGAAGCCGCCGTTGGAGATTTCATCCAGGGCGTGGCTCCAGGTGAAGTTGCCCTGCAACTGCAGGCCGTAGCTGAAGCGATGCTGCACCGATGTGGTCAACCCGTTGTAATTGGAAACTGCGATGGACTGGATCTGATTCACATCATTGAAGCGCGAATCGATCGGTGTCGAGGGAAGTCCAGCGAAGCCGTTCGGGCAGGCGGAGACCGGGCAGTAGCCGTTAACCGCTTGGTTGTTCACGGTTTCATGGTAGCCGTGGTTGCCCACGTAGTTGAGGGTGATCGACGTGTTGGCGCCGATCCCTTGCTGTAACTGAAGGTTCCACTCTGCGTACATCGGGTCTTTAACGGTGTTGACGGTGTTGATATTTGGCAGCGTGCCCGGAGGAAGTTGCGAGACCGTTCCTCCGTTCGCGAATACGCTGGTGAACGCCGCGTTGATCTGGGCAGCCTGGGTGAAAACACTTCCGGGAACATTTGCATTTACGCCCGTCCCTCCACCTGCCAGGGCTCCAGCGGAATTAATTGAGAAACTGTTGTAGTTCGGGGGATTTAAAGCGGCGTTGTCGGCAACTTGCCCGGGGAAGGTATCGGCGAACAACCCGATACCGCCGCGGATCACCGTATTTTTCAATCCGAACGGTGTCCAGGCAATACCGAGGCGTGGCTGCCACATGATTGCGGGATACGAGGTTGCGGCCGCGTGCTGACCAGTTACCAACGCCTGGTTGTAGGGGATGGCGGGGTTGTGGTCCAGCGTGGAAAACTCGGACGCCAAGTGGGCAAAGCAGTCGATTTGGCAGACTGGATTCGAGTTGTGGTCCATGCGCAGAGCCAAGGTCACTTTTAGCCCGGGAGTTGCGCGCCATTCATCCTGTACATACCACCCCAGCCCATAAATTCCGATGGGAACATCCGAAACCGTCGAGAAATTCTGCTGGAGCTGGGTACCCCCAGTACCTCCAGCGTAGAAGGAGCTGATATCGAACGGAATCAGCAGCCCGATAGCACGGTTGTTGAGATCGTGGTCTCCAATATCGTAGCGGTGGAAGTTTTCGCCCAATTTCAGTGTGTGTTTGGTGCCGAGAGTGTACGAGAAGTCATCCACGAACTGATATTGGGTGACGTTGCGACCCTGCGGGAAATCGAAGTTTATACCGCCCAGAGCCGTCCCTTCAAAGCTGTTGGAAAATGTGCCGTCCCCCAGAAACAGGGTCGTTGGATACGCGGCTAGAGAGGCCGGCCGGTCGGTGGTGTTGAAGATCGCGCTGTAATACGTGAACGCTGCGACCAGGTTGTTCACAGCCTTAGTGCCGAAGCTGTGGTTCCAGCTGGCCTGCGACTGATATTCAGGCTGGTCGCTGGTAGTGTTAAATAGCGGGGTGATGGGGTCAGTGTAGGTGGCTTGCAGACCCTTGTCTTCCTGGGCCCGGATAAAGATTTTGTCGGTATTGGTGAGGTTGACATCGACTCGGCCGGCCAGCAGGAACTCGTGGGTTAGAGCACTGTCTGCCGCCTGGAAGCTTTTGGCGCACGGAACTGCGCTGCCAAACAACGGGGCACCGGGGAGCAGTGCAGCAACACCGTTAAGTCCTCCGGCGGCGGGAGTCGAGCAACCACCGAGAGAAGTTCCTCCAAGCGGGATGGGCGTTGAACGGCTCGCGCCGGGCGCATTGTTCCAGAGATTAAACATATTCTGGAAGTACGGAATCTGCGCGGCCTGTCCGATCGCCGCCAAGTTAGCCAGCGTCGAAGTTTGGAATTGCGGGCTGGGGTAGGTCACCGTCTGGGTCACTGGAACCAGCACGCGCAGACCCTCGTAGTTGGCGAAGAAGAAAGCCTTGTCCTTCTTGATCGGTCCACCGAAAGACGCCGCCCACTGATTGGCATTGTCGAACGTTCTCGGCGTTACTGGGGTAGTGTTGTTGTGGAACCAATCATTCGCATTCATGGCCGAGCCGTTCCACCAGTACGCTGCGTTGCCGTGGAATTGGTTCGAGCCTGACTTGGTCACGTAGTTCACAGTCGCGCCGGCAAAGCCGCCGAACTGGCCGGAGTAGCCGTTGCTGGTGACCGAGGCTTCCTGAACCTCGTTGTTGCCGAGCAGCAGGTTGGTCGCGCCCGAGTTGTTCACGTTCAGGAACGGATCGTTATCATACATGCCGTTCATGGTGAACAAATTCGAAGTTGCAGAAATGCCGAAGCTGGAGAAGTTGCCGAAACCGCTCTCGGTGTTCATCACCGAACCGGGCGCGGTCTGGGCGATGAAGCTCAGGTCGTTGCCGGGGTTTGGCAAGCTCTGCACCGCGAGCGTGTTCATCGTAGTGGAGATTTCAGAGCTGTCCGCTTGCAGCAGCGGGGCATCTCCGCTGACCTCGACGGTGGTTCCGGTGGTGCCAAGTTCCATCGTGATATTGGCGATGGCGACCGCACCCACCGCTACTGGTTGCGTCACGGTAGTCGTCTTGAATCCGGGTGCTGTTGCGGAGACTGCGTAATTGCCGGGTGCCAGAAGTGAAAACCGATACGCTCCCTGCGAGTTCGAGGTCGCACTCTGAGTGTATCCCTTATCGATGCTCTTCAAGGTAACTGGGACGTTGGACACTACGGCACCGGAAGGATCGCTAACGGTTCCGCTAATTTCGCCCGTAGTCGACGATTGGGCTAGCAGAAGCTGACTCGCAAGAAGACAGCAAGCCGCAGTCAGAACAAGTACAAAAGTTGAGATGCGTGGACGGTACATTCATCCTCCTCTTAGTTGCGGAACCCGTTTGGAAAGCTGGTTTCGCGCGAACTAGGAGATTGCAAGACGAACGCCAAAGAGTAGTCATCAATCCTTCAAGCAGTTGCAGCAATCATTAGATCAGCGCTTATGAGATTGCGGATGTACTGCGATCATGCTCAGAACACATCTCAGTCGCGTGGCAGCCCTTGTCGGCGGAGGGTCGTCCCGCTAATTAGTCGAGACACAACAAACGGAAGGCGAGATCCGGAAACTCCCACATTCTGGAGATTCCGACGCTCTCCCTGTCACCAGCCGCGAGCGCCAGATGGTTCGGTTGCCCTCACGTGCACACCTTGCAAGATAAACATACATACCGGTCGGTATGATAAGGCAACGATTAACGATGACTACCGCATCATAGGATTGAAGGTCGCAGTTTATTTATTTCCCCGGAACTAGGATCTGCCGCCATGCGTTCCGAGGCAGGCCGTGTTTTCACGGCCTCCCGAGGCCCACGGATAGGCTGAACACGGTGCCGCCGCCGGCGTCACCTCCTGCGCTGGTCGTTCCATAGAAACGGCCGGCGGCTTGCGCCAACGCCGCATGAGGGAAGGAGCCGTCCGTGCAGTTCTTTTGCGAGCAAAAATTGTAAAGTGTGGTCAGCTTTCCGGTAGTCGCGAGTTTGAAGATCACGCCAACATTGTTTGCCCCTCCAAATGTCGTGGTCCCATAGAAGTACCCGTCACTGGCTTGAAGCAACCCGCCATAAGGGGTCGCGCCGTCGGCGCCCTGGAAGCTGTGCGCCGTTTTCAGTTTGCCTTTGGCGGTGATCCTGAATACCGTGCCGTCAGCGTTGGCCCCGCCTCCGGACGTTGTCCCATAGAAGCTCCCGTCCGTGGCCTCAACCAGCCCGGCCAGAGGCGTGATGCCGTCGGTGCAATTGTTGCCTCCCTGGGAGCAAAAGTTGTAAAGCGTCGTCAGCTTCCCGTTGGGTGTGATTCTAAAGACCGTGCCACATCCGATCTTCTCTTGACCTCGTGTCTTGCAGACGTGTGTACCGCCGGCAGACGTCGTCCCGTAGAAGTTCCCGTCCTTGGCTTCTACCAGCACGCCCCATGGGTTGGCTCCGTCCGTGCAGTTTGTCTTGGAGCAGAACTGGTGAAGTGTGGTGATTTTGCCTGCAGGCGTGACCTTGAAGACAGTTCCGCTAATGGTGGCGCCGCTCCCATTTCCTCCGGTTGTGCCGTAGAAATTTCCGTCAGGAGCTCGAACCAGCCCGGCGTAAGGAGTGAATCCATCGCTGCCGTCGAAGCTGTGCAACACGCTCAGCGTTCCCGACGGCGTGAGTTTGAAAACTGAGCCAGCGCTCGCAGCCCCGCCGGACTCCGTGGTTCCATAGAAATTGCGGCTGGGACCTTGTAACAATCCCGCATACGGATTGCTTCCGTCAGCGCAGCCGGTTTGCGAGCAGAAGCTGTAAAGCGTTTTGAACCTGCCCTTCATGTCGATTCTGAAAACTGTGCCTCCGTCATTACTTCCGCCTGTGTAGGTCGTCCCAAAGAAACTCCCATCCGCAGCCTGCAGAAGCCCGGCGTATGGCGTAGAGCCGTCGGCGCAGCCAGCCTCCGAGCAAAAGCTGTAAAGCGTAGTCAATGTTTGCGCCGGTGCGAGAGCTGCCAACCCAAGCATGCCCAAGAATGTCAGCAGGTAGAATCTATTGGCCACATGAACCTCTCTTGATCAACCGAATTTCTGGCGGGAGATAGCCCCCATGTACTGCAGTGGCAGCCATTCTAACCCCGCGCCCAGCAAGGGCTTTCCCTGATGAAGTTATACGGGCGGACAATGGTAAGCAAGTCAATTTACGAAATCAGACCTGAGCGAGCCGCCGGGCCGCGAAGGATCCCGCGCGGACTGCCAGAAATGCACTCGCAACGTCACAATAGGACAAAAATCTTGTCAAGCCCCCTTGAGCCCCAAATTCCCCGCATCCGCCTGATTCCACAACAAAAATAAATCTCCAAACCATGTCATACTTACCCCCTCGAATGTGCTATCCTATATCTATAAGCACAAATAAAGGCGCAGCCAATAGCTGCGCCTTTTTCTTTTCCCTACACCGAAAGGCACCCCCAAATCATGAAACCATCAATGGCCCATCCCCTCCACCACAACCCTAAACGCACCGGAGAAATCTCCGAAGCCGCCTTCTGGCTCAAGGCCAAAACCCTGGGCTTTGACGTCGCCAAGCCCTGGGGAGACAGCGAACGCTACGACTTCATCGTCGGCAACGGCTCCCGCCTGTGGCGCGTACAACTCAAATGCACCGAAGTCCTCCGCGCCCGCGGCTACGACGTCCAACCCATTTACAGCGTCTACGGCAAGGGCAAAGTGACCTACACCGCCGACGACATCGACTTCCTGGTCGCCCACATCCTGCCCGTAGATGTCTGTTACATCCTGCCCATCGCAGCCATCGAGCAATCCACCAGCCTCCGCTTCTATCCCGACATCCCCTGCAAATGCGCCCGCTGGGAACAATACCGCGAAGCCTGGCATTTATTCCTGTAAAACGGACACTCCTGTCCGCCAACCTTCGGATCATGAATGTAGACGCGAAGAAAATGTAGACGCAAGCGTCCCCGCTCGCGCAGACCCTCGAAAAAAATCTGTCATCCCGAGCGAAGTCGAGGGGACCTTGCGTCTCCCAGGATCCGACCCACCGATTCTCACCTGCGCCAACCGATCAGGTGCCCCACCCTTTCCGCGTTCTCTGCGGAAGGGTGGGCCACGACAAAACAATTATTTCTCGAATCGTCATCCTGAGGCCGCGGATTCGCACGTAAGCGCGAATCCCCACCAAGGATCCCTGCACCTGCCGAAGACAGCCCGGTCCACGCCCGTAGGCTCATGCGGCCAACCGTTTATCTGCCGGAACTGGGCGGCTGCACTCAGAACCCAGTCAATGAGAGAAATAGGGGTTTATCGGCAGTTGAGTCGATTGCTGGCGGCTTGGATTACTTCCGGTTGGCCGACGATCCGCTCGGAGCAGTCGCTAAACACTGCGCCGTTACACGCGAGCGTTCCTGACCGGGATTCGAACAATAGCGGAACAAAAACCCTTGAGTCAGCTCACAATTCGTCCTTGCGCCGGGCCTGGAATGTTCATGTGCCGCTTCGCTAAACTTCGTCAGGTGGATTGGCTCCGAGAGGGAGTCCCTTTACCGAGGCCTCGGATCCAGGCGGTTCACGGAACGGTTCCACCGAAATGCGCTCGTAATACACTTCCAGCACGGTCAAGTACGCTGTACCGCCCGGCGCTTGGAGAACTACGCTATCGCCCGCTGCCGACCTCATCAACGCCCGCCCCAGAGGCGACATCCAACTGATGTGGTTGCGGTTGAGATCGACCTCGTCTGTGCCCACGATGCTCACCACTCGCTCCGTTGCCGCGGCATCGGCATAGCGCACAGTCGCTCCGAAGAATGCCCTCCCCGCCGCCTTCCCCGCTCTCGGAGTTCCCGGGTCAACCACTTCCGCAGACTCGATTCGCTTCGTGAGAAAGCGAATCCGTCCATCGATTTGGCGCAGCCGCCGCTTGCCGTACTGATAGTCGGCGTTTTCACTGCGATCGCCGTTGCTCGCAGCCCACGCCACCACCTCCGTCACGGCCGGGCGCTCCCTGGTGAGCAGAAACCGGTGCTCATCTTTGAGGCGCTGTAGGCCGCCTGGCGTTATGTAGTTGTTGCTTGGCGTCGCGGGCTCGTCCCCTTGCGGTTTTCGTGTAAACCCTTTTCGCATATCTTAGACCTTCCAGCGCGGCTCCAGTGGGTGCCACAAAGCTCTCAGGATGTGGATAGTGCGATGCCTGTTCATGCGTGGTCGCCTCGATTCTGCCCTGAAATTGCTCAAGCACTATCCACAAATGAAATTGGCGCAACGCCCCAAGAGAGCTTGCCGACCACACGGGCAGGTGGCCCAGACCTCGGAGTTCGTTTACTCTCGAGGGTGGGCGGGTGGCCCAGACAATCGCGCCGGGTGCCCCACTCTTTCGCGCTCTGCGAAAGGGTGGGCCACGATGATGCACATCCCAGCTGTTTTACCCATCCTTCGAAACCACCCCCGAAGCCTCCGCCTCCGCATACATTGCTTCAATTCGATCCCGATACCGCTCCTCCACCACCCGCCGCCGCAACTTCATACTCGCGGTAAGCGCTCCATTCTCGGGCGAGAATTCTTCTGCGATCAATATCACTTTTTTCAACTGTTCGTAACGTGCCAGATTTCGGTTCAGGTCCGCGATGATTCCTTCATAGAGCGCCATCACCTTGGGATGCGAGATCAGATACTTTCGTGAGGAGAAAGCAATCTGATTGGCTCGCGCCCAATCCTCTAACACCGGAAAATAAGGCGAAATCAGCACGGCCGGAAACTTGTGCTTATCGCCCACGATTACCGCTTCGCCGATCAGAGCGTTGTGCTTGAGTGAGTTCTCGAGCGGTTGCGGGGCGATAAATTTCCCTCCGGACGTTTTGATCAAATCTTTCTTCCGGTCGGTCACCGACAGGAATCCATCGGCGTCGAGTTTGCCAATGTCGCCCGTCTTGAACCAGCCGTCGACCAGCGCCGCTTGCGTTTCTTGTGGCTGGTTCCAATAGCCCTTGAAAACCGAAGGCCCGCGGACCAGAATCTCGCCATCCTCGGCGATACGAACCTCAATATTGGGCAAGGTCTTGCCTACGGTTCCCAACTTATGAGCCTTCGGACTGTTGACTGCGATTACCGGCGAAGTTTCCGTCAGCCCGTAACCCTCGTCGATACGAATGCCAATATCCGCGTACCACTCCGCCAGTTCGCGTCCCAGCGGCGCACCCCCAGAGATAAAAACTCCCGCGCGTCCGCCCATGCCCGCCCGCACCTTCGAATAAACCAGATGGTTGCACAACTTCCACGCCAACGACGCTGGGGTCTGATCGGCGAGAATCTCATCCCGATGCGCCCGCCCGACCGACAACGCCCAGCGATAAATCCATTTCTTGGGAAAACCTTTCGCCTTAATGTCCACCTGCCCGTGAACTTTCTCGTAAACCCGCGGTACCCCAACGAAGATCGTGGGACGAACCTCCAACAGCGCCTGTGGAAGCTGGTCAAGCGCGGAAACATAGGCCAGCGTGACTCCTCGGGAAAGCATGGCGAAATCGACGTGACGCGCCGTCACGTGCGACAAGGGAAGAAAAGAAATACTGATCTCGCCTCCACGAACCTCAAACCCCGAGAGTGAATGGGCAATGTTCGAGGCCATATTGCCGTGAGTAAGCATGGCCCCCTTCGGAGTGCCCGTCGTTCCCGACGTATAAATAATGGTGGCCAGATCATCGGGGCCGACCGCGCGAGCGCCGGAATCAAATTGCGAGTCGCGCTCTTTCGGCCCGTCATGCATCAGGCGCTCCATATGCGCAGCGTGGGCGGTCTCGACCGCATCCATCACGACGATTCTTTCGACGGCGGTTTGGTCTTGAATACTTCGAACCTTTAGGAGCTGCTTTTCGGTGGAGACAAAAACCGCGCGTGCCCCTGAATCACGCAAAATGTAGGCCGTCTGCTCCCCCGTTAAAGTCGTATAGACAGGCACGACCACGGCGCCGATGAGCAGGCAAGCAAAATCCGCGATCGTCCACTCCGGACGGTTTTCGCTCAGAATGGCAATGCGATCGCCCCGCGAGATCCCCAACTCCCGCAGAGCGCGAGCCACACCGACTACGCTCTGATAGAGCTCAAGCGAAGAGATGGAAACCCACTGGATGGCCCGCCGGTGCATGACCACCACGCGATCATCCCGCTCCACCACCGCGAAAAAGATTTCGTTCAGAGTTTGCAGGCTCATGAAATACCGGAGAAAAACTCAGAGGACAGCCGCGGAGCGGCGTAAGAACGCAGCCCACAGCCTAAGCCGTGGGTAGGACATCGGACAAAGCTAAGCCCCGCAGGGGCGAAAGAAAGCATTCCCCGCAAAATTCGATCTCCGAGAGAAATGTACTTCTTTCGCAAGTGCTTAGCAACGCCCCGTCCCACCGGTGTTAACCCCGCATCTGCACCGACAAATACAAGGCCGCGCGCCGGATAAACTTTCTAATTAGGAAGGATGAAAAAACTCCGGAAGACCCCACAAAAATCGTGGACGCATGCGCTCAAAAATTGACGCCACCCACCGCCGTTGTTATCATGAAAACGCGGGGTGGAGCAGTCTGGTAGCTCGTTGGGCTCATAACCCAAAGGTCGGTGGTTCAAATCCACCCCCCGCAACCAACCTGAAGCTCCGCGGGATCCTATCCCCCGCAACCAACCGGAAGCTCCGCGGGATCCTATTTGAAGCTGGATTGTTTGAGGCTCGGTTCGTCTGCTCATGCTTTCGAAGTCTCTGGCGCTGCATCACTCTGAATTACGTCCCGAGGTTTGGCTAGAACCACATCCGCAATTTGCAGAATGTCCGGAATGATCCACCGCGACGCCGACATTTATCGCTGCCAATCATCCGATTCTTGGATCGGTGGAATGGTCCCCAGATCTCCCGTTGACAGGATCAGCACGCCCAAATCGATCGTCACGGGTTGTTGACACCAGACAAGCGTTACAAGTGCAGAAGTTTTCAGGTTGACAGTTGCGACCCTCATAAACTAAAGTTCTCCACGCTCTACTACCGGGCATCGTTCTTGCTCCAACCGGGTCCGATTAGTGCTGAGCTTGCTGGCTTCCAGCTTTGCCTCTATGGCGGAGACTGCGCCAAGTATTCACGTTGTTCAGCATTGGGGAACCTAAGTCGAGTCGATGAGAGCAAGGACAACTCCTTACCTTATATTGTTTGCCTTGGTGGCAGCCGCCGGCCACGCGCAGGAAACTGTTGGCACAAATCCTGCACCCTCATCCGCGAAGTCAATTTCCCAGCCATCGCAAGGAGCTTCCCCTGGAAGTGACCGCGTGATCCTCAAGGTCGGGAACCTTCAGGTTACCGAGGGAGAATTCGAATCCAGGATCAGCGATCTGGAGGGCCAAAGCGGCGACGCCGACAAGGCTGGGACCACTGAGAAAGATCGTCGAAAGCTCGGCGACGATTACGCATCGGTGCTCATGCTTTCTCAGCAGGCGGTTGCAAAACACTTGGACTCCTCGCCCGAAGTCAGCCGCCAGTTGGCCATCGCACGAATGCAGGTACTTTCCGACGCTGAGTTTGCCAACCTGATGCGCCAGGCCCAGCCCACATCTGAAGAAGTCAGCCAATATTACTCTGCCCACCTCTCCGACTACGACGAAGTGCAAATTCGCAGGCTCTTCATTTGGAAGCGGCGAGACAACTCCAAAGATGCAACTGTGTTGAGTTCGCAGGCGGTACGGGCGCGCGCGGATCAGGTTCGTCAGGCATACGCGTCAGGAACGGACGTAAAGAAGCTGTCAGCGGATCTCAGCAAATCCGGCGATGGCATGCTGGATCCCGGGCCTCTCACTTTTACGCGCGGCGAACTGTCGGCGCAGATGGAGAAAGTCGCGTTCTCACTCAAGGAGGGCGAGTGGACCGAGTTTGAAGATACCCCAGCGCGGCTTCTGCTCATTCAGTTGGTGAAGCACGATCGTCAGCAACTCGGGCAGGTGTCTTCCTCTATCGAGAAGGAGTTGCAAGGACAGAAGATGCAGGCGCTGTTGGACGATCTGAAAAAGAAAGCTGGAATCTGGATGGATGAACAGTATTTTGGGACTGCGGTGGCTCCTGTCCCGGGCGCGCAGCGGCGTAATTCCGACCCACCGTCCGAGTTTCAAAAATCAGCAACAAAGGGGGAAAGCAACAATGATGAACAACGGAGGTAGAAGTCTCTGCTATTTTGCGCTTCCAGTGTTGTTACTGGCGGTATGTGTTGTTCAACCGCTGCCAGCCAGCGCTCAAATGACTTCGGTGGGTGTCGACTGCTCGCAGATCAACGTTCCGTCGCTGCTCATGCAAGATAATATGCGCGCGGGCCGAATCCTGATTGAGTGCGGGATCGTACGAGGAGGGTCGCCGTCGTTGGCTGTCGCTGGCAAATCGCCCGTTCCTCCGAACATCCGCGTCAGCAACGGATCGGATTGTAACTCCTCCGAGGACGTGTGCGGGAGCGAAAGCATGGTGGCGGCGAGCACCGCGGATGGCGGCAAAACCATCGTGGTCAACTACAACGCCAACTATGACGCCGCAGCAGATTATTCGGGTACGTCTTACTCGACCGATGGCGGCGTGACTTTCAAAGAGATTCAACCTGCGCCCTTCGGAACCGCCCACGGCTTCAACGCTGGGGATCCGCTCGTGGTTTTCAACTCCAAGTCGGGCGAGTTCTTCGCCGGCGATTTGGTGGGGAGCTGCGGTGGTCAGGGTATTGGCTTGTGGACCTCTAAGAATGGCAAAACCTGGACGGTTGGAGCGTGCGCGCACAATGGCAGTTTCGACGACCGCCCGTCGATGTGGTCGGACAACGAACCCACCAGCGGAACCTATGGCCGCATGTATGTGTCCTACAATGACTACACCACAACCTGCGGCTTGGGTGGATGCCTTTTCGTAACCTACTCGGATGACGGCGCGTCTTGGAGCACCCCGAAGCAACTCAACACCGGCACCTTCTTCCGCAATGTGCAGATTACCGGCTCACCACGCGGGGCCAAGTTGGTTGGCAAGAACAGCACGGTATTCATTGCCAGCATGGATGAGGGTGGCGGGGGGGACGCTACCCGCCAGAACCTTATGTTCCGCTCAACCAACGGCGGGAAAACGTGGACTCAGGTGATTTTGGGTCCGCGATTCAACCCGGTCGGGGATCAGAGCTGCGGCGGATACTTTTATCAGGTCAATCCGATCATCCGGCATATGGGATGGGGAGAACCGGCGGTTGGTCCCGATGGCGTGGTTCACTACGACTACGCTGCGGCAGGGACGAAAGGCGATCACGGGGACATCTTTTACCAGCGTTCAACAGACAACGGCAAGACTTGGTCAAAACCCATCAAGCTCAACACCGACAAGGACGCTCCCAACAAGACGCAGTGGATGCCTTCGCTGTCCGCCACCTCGGATGGCACCGTCACCGCGTCTTGGTACGACCGTCGCAAGGCCACCAGCGCGTGCAACAACGTTGGAGATCCGGGATGTAACTATGAGCGTGTGGGCCGGCAGTCGAAGACCAATGGCGCTTCCTGGCTGGCCGATGTTACCATCAGTACTGGCTTGATCACCCAGCCAACACAGGACGACACCGGCGTTGTCTCCTGCTATGCGGGCGATTACGACTATGACACGGCTCTGAACGCGGCCGATGGGGGCTCGCCCGGGACTGCCTATATCACTTGGACCGACGGCCGACACAAGATTAGCGGCGTACCCGTACAGAGCGTGGACTTCGCCAAGGTCCCCGAGCCGTAAATTCATCGTCGTCCAACCTCGAACGAAGAGGGCAGCAAGTTGGCGCTGCCCTCTCTTTTTTTGGGCGAACTCCAAACGGCGTTTACGAAGCGGCGATGCAAAGGCCGTCAGTAAAATTACTCTGCGAAAGACACATCCTCCGGCGTCAGCCGGGTGAAGGATCTCGCGCGGTGTGCCGCGACTTGGCGGCGCGGGCGCCCAACCGCACTCCTGCCAACCCGCGCCAGATCCTTAGTAGCCTGACGGCCACTCAGGATGACGTCAACTGAAGAAAATGGAGCCACTGAGGATAGGTCAAGTGATGAAGGCTCGTGGTGTGAAAACCGGTGATATAGTTTCATGCTTCGCGATTTTCTGGGAGGCTGGATGCGATTCAGAACAGTTAGGAGTGGCAGAACAACCCTCTGCCTGTGGGCAGTTCTGTGCGGAGGCGTTGTATTTTGCACGCAGACATCCGTGGCTCAAGCGACGCTGGCGATTCGTGGAGGAAAAATTTATCCGATAAGCGGGCCACCGATCGAGCATGGGGTGCTGCTCGTCGCCAACGGGAAAATCGTCGCCGTGGGTGAAGAAGGCAAGATAAAGATTCCTCGTGGGGCCACGGTCGAAGACGCTGCCGGCAAGGTGGTCATACCGGGCATTGTGGACTCGCATTCTCACATCGGAATCATTGCGAATCCATTAGCAGAAGACTCGGGCGATGCCAATGAATCGTCGGGCCCGATTCAGCCTGGGCTGCGAGCGCTCGATGCCATCGATCCCGCCGACCCGAATATCCGCATGGCGACCGCCGGGGGTGTAACCACCGCGAACATTATGCCGGGCAGCGGTAATGTGATGGGAGGGCAGACGGCTTACGTCAAACTGCGCGGGAATACGATTGAGCAGATGCTGATTCCGGGAACGATCGGCGGAATGAAGATGGCGAACGGCGAAAATCCAAAGCATTACGGTGCGAAGGATAAGGCTCCGATGACGCGCATGGAAGAAGCGGCGCTGGCCCGCGGAATTTACGAGAAAGCTCTGCAGTACCGGGCGAAATGGGACGCCTACAACAAAGCCGTTGCCGCCGGTGACAAGACTGCAAAACAGCCAGACCGTGATCTGGATCTCGAACCGGTGGTCGAGGTGCTCGAAGGCAAGCGCGTGGTTCACAACCACACTCACCGCGCCGACGACGTGATGACTGCCTTGCGCTTGTCGGATGAATTCCACTATCGCCTGGTAGTTCAGCACGGCACCGAATCCTGCGAGGTGGCGAACGAACTCGCGAAACGCCACATCCCGGTGAGCTTTACGATCGTGGATTCTCCGGGAGGAAAATTCGAGACGATTAACCTTGATCTTGGCTGTCCGGCCGCGCTGGAACAAGCTGGCGTGAAAGTGGCATTTAACACGGACGATCCCATCACCAGTTCACGGCTCATCATTCGCCAAGCCGCGTTGGCCGTGCGCGGGGGTATGAGCGAAGAAGCGGCGCTGAAGGGGCTGACGATTTATCCCGCGGAGATGCTCGATTTGGGAGATCGCATCGGGACGCTCGATCCCGGGAAAGACGCTGATTTTGTCATATTGAGTGGGCCACCCTTTAGCGTCTACACTCACGTGCTCGAAACCTGGATCGAAGGGCAGAAAGTTTTTGACCGCAGCAATCCGCAAGATCTGCGCTATGCGACCGGCGGATTTGGCGTTGGCGATCGCTTTCCAGCGGCACCACGAGGGGGAAACTGATGCGCGCGCTTCGGTGGTTCACATTGCTCATCTGCGTGGCCTCTTCAACTGTTTTGCTCGCTCAGAATTTCGCGGTGGTTGCTGACCACCTGTACACGATGGCGGATGGAACGCAAGGCGGGCCTGGCATGGTCTTGATCCGCGATGGAAAGATCGAAGCAGTGCGCCCAGGTCCACACCAGCAACCGCCCGATGGATATACGGTGTTGAAAGCCGCTTTCGTCACTCCGGGGTTGATTGATGCTGACACGACCGCCGGAATTTCCGGCGCCTACAATATTCCCGCCGATCAGGATCAGGACGAGGCTACCGATCCCAATACCGCCGATGTGCGCACGCTGGACAGCTTCAATCCTAACGAACGGCTATTGAAGGTGTTGAATCAGTATGGCGTGACCACGGTGCAAACCGCGCCCGGGCCGCGCAATCCCATCGCTGGCCGGGCTGGCATCTTCAAGACTGCCGGAACTGGTTCTATGTCCCCGACAGTGGAGCAACTTGCCCTTCGCGCCGAGTCGGCCATGGTGTTTAACCTTGGGGAAACTCCCAAGGAGACCTACGGGAAAAAGGAAAAGGCGCCGGTCACGCGCATGAAAACAGCGGAGATCATTCGGCATGCGCTCGCGGATGCGAAGGCATACGAAGAGAAATGGGCCAAATGGAAAACAGACGGCAGTGACATTTCCAAGCAGCCATCGCGCGATATGAAGCTCGAGGCACTGGTGCCCGTGGTGGACGGAAAACTGCCCGCGATCTTCAACGCGTATCGCGCCGACGATATCGACACGGCTATTCGCATCGGCAATGAATTTCATCTGCGTTATATGCTGGCGTCGGTAGCTGAGGGCTACTTGATTGCGGATGCGATTCGTCGCGCAGGAGTCCCCTGTCTGGTCGGGCCGGTTATGCAGCGGTTCGACTCCCTGGAGACTGCGAACGCGACGTTTGAAAATGCGGCAATTCTCAAGCGGGCAGGGATTCCGGTTGCACTCATGAGTGGCTACGAAGGCTACGTCCCGAAGAATCGCATCCTGCTGTTCGAAGCTGGCGTTGCTGCCGCCAATGGGCTGGGGACGGAGGGAGCTCTTCGTACGGTGACAGCGGACGCGGCGAAGATTCTCGCCATCGACGATCGCGTCGGTTCGCTCGCACCGGGCAAGGACGCGGACGTCGCGCTCTTCGACGGCGATCCGTTCGAGTACACAAGTCATGTGCTGGCGGTGGTGGTTGGCGGGCAAGTAAGCTACCAACGAAGCAAGTAAAACTTCGCACGAGCCGTGTCGTGGCGCGAATACCAACGCCGCGAAAGCGGGGACTCGAGCCTTGACCGGGGCTCGGCTGCACGCCGCAGCTTACTTCGCTTTAAAGGAGTTATGGCACGGCTGAAGCCGTGCTCTCGCCGTTCATGGCTTCCTAGAAAGCAACTTGAGAACTGCTGCAGCCCGTCACGCTGTCACTCCCAGCTTTGTGCGCATCTCCTTGGCCAGGGCGTCTACGGCCCGCATCTTGGTTTCGGCAAACAGGGGGAGATTGGGCACGTCGAGCGCCATTTCGCAAGAAAGTAACAGCGCGGTGATTGTGTCCTTTAGTTCGCTGCGTAAAGTCTGTTCAGCTTCTCGCCTTGCAAGCTGCAATTCTCGCTTGCGCCGATGCAGCGCCGAACGCAGCTCGCGGGATACCCGCTCGATTCCATGGATAGCGAAGTTTGAATAAACTGGCACAGCAGTGCCCATGTGTTTCAGGATGGTTTCGACGTCGTCCGGCTCTGCGTCCAGCAACAACTGATCGATGACTGCCGCTGAGAATTCGTGCGCCTGCAGTTGCGCCACTGCTTCGCGCAGGCTGGCCGCCACCTCGACGGGCTCAGCCGACGATTCCTGTAGCGCTTTCGCGCAATCCTGAGCTTTTGCCAGAGGCGTAATCAGCAGAATCATATTCTGCTCCAGTGCACGTGAGCAGCCAGAACCTTCCGATTGATAACGAATGGGTTGCGCTATGGGTTCCACCGCTAGCATTCCATTGCGGGAAGGCGAGTCCCCATTTGACCTAAGCCGGTGAACCGTACTCCTTCAGCTTGCGATACAGCGTCGTTTTGCCGATACCCAACAGTCGCGCCGCTAATAGTTTGTCCCCATTGAGCTGAGTGATCGTGTTGAGGATTGTCTTCTTCTCCATTTCCGAGATGGGAACAATCTTCGCCGAACCGTCCCCCTCAACGATTGCACGGCCGCCCTCACCGCGGACGGCGCTGGGTAAGTCCAAAACCTGGATCTCCGGACCGCTGTTCATCGCAAAAGCACGCTGCAGACAATTCTCCAACTCCCGCACATTGCCGGGCCAATCGTAGGCCAGTAGAGCTTTCATGGTGTCGTCGCTGATTGTCCGCTCCTGTCCGAGATCTCGTCCCATCCGTTCCAGGAAATAGCCCGCCAGCACCGGGATGTCCTGCCGCCGTTCGCGCAACGCCGGGATGCGGAGGTTCAGCACATTCAGGCGGAAGTACAGATCGCGCCGGAAGGTTCCCTGAGCCACGGCGGCTTCCAGGTCGCGATTGGTCGCGGCCAGTATTCGCACATTAATGATAGTGCGCTTGGTGCTTCCCACCTGTCGGATTTCCTTCTCTTGGATGGCGCGCAGCAGCTTGGCCTGAAGGTCCACCGGCAGCTCTCCAATCTCGTCAAGGAACACGGTGCCGCCCTCGGCCATGGCTAGCAGTCCTTCCTTGGCCTGCACTGCGCCGGTAAAGGCCCCTTTAACATAGCCGAATAGTTCACTCTCAATCAGCGTGGGAACCAGCGAGCCGCAATCGACGGGGATGAACGGCTTGTCGCGAAAGGGCCCCGAGAAGTGAATGGACCGCGCCACCATTTCCTTCCCGGTTCCACTCTCTCCGAGAATCAACACCGGGTGGTTGCTCAGAGCAGCCTTGGCGATCATCCGGTATAGCTTCTCCATTTCCGGCGCGTGCCCGACAATGGCGCCGAATCCCAGCTTTGCCTTAATTTTCTCCCGCAGCATGCGGTTCTCAGTTTTCAGCTTCAAATGCGCCGCAACCCGCTCCAGCAGAAGCTTCAGTTCGTCGATCGTGAAGGGCTTGGTGACGTAATCATAGGCGCCGTTTTTCATGGCTTGAACGGCTGATTGCACTGTGGCGTAGCCTGTGACCACGACGACTTCGGCATCGGGCCGGCGCTGTTTAATCTTGTGCAACGCCTCTAATCCGCTGGCGCCGGGCAATTTTAGATCGAGCAGGACCACATCGACCGCTTGGGAGTCGAGCAATCGATAGGTGTGTTCGGCGGACTCGGCAACCATAGTATTGAAACCCAGGGAGCGGGCCACTTCGCGGCAGACGTCACGGACTGCACGTTCGTCGTCGACGATTACCAGATTCAGCAAGTTGGCTGGCTCGAGCTGCGGCGGATTAAAGGCATGAGCAACGGCGCTGGTCATACTGATTTTCCTCTTCTTGTCCTAGTTTTTCTCGGTCCTCGGATCTTCTGATTCGGTACCGGGCTGATTTCGTTCGCAACCTCAGGAGCGTTGAACGGCTTAGGTGGCGCTCCGACTCGCGGGAGATGCACGACCACTCGTGTGCCTTTTCCGATTTCACTTTCTACTTCTACGGTTCCTCCTTCGTGAGTCACGATGCGATAAACCGTGGCGAGTCCCAGGCCATTTCCCTGTCCCGGTTTCTTGGTGGTAAAAAAGGGCTCGAACACGCGGGCGCGGGTTGCGGCGTCCATGCCGCAACCGGTGTCACTGACGGCGAGCGCGACCCAGGAGTCGCAGAATTCCTCATGCCCGTTGCGTTCCGGTCTGGTCCCATCGCAATTTCGCGTGTTGAGCGTGATGCGGCCGCCGTCGGGCATGGCATCGCGCGCGTTCAACACCAGGTTCAGGATGATCTGCTGGACCTGGGCTGGATCCATCCTTACGAGGCCCAGATCATCCGCGAGTTCGGCAACCAGTTCGATGTTCTCGCCAATCAGGCGGCTGAGCAGATTGCTGACGTTCGATACGACGTCATTCACGCACAGAAGACAAGGTTCGACTGCCCGCTGCCGTGCCACTGCCATCAACTGTTGGATGAGTCCCGCGCCCTGTTCTCCTGCTTTGCGGATTTCCTCGGCAAAACGCCGCAATCGATGTTTCTTTTCCAACCCGGCCAGAATAAGTTCGCTGCAAAGCACCATCCCGGTTAGCAGATTGTTGAAGTCGTGGGCAACCCCACCCACGAGGCGCCCGATCGCCTCCATCTTGTGCGCGTCCCGCAACTGCTGCTCGGTTTGCGGACGCTCTGTCGATTCTTCAGTCCTCACCTCAAGTTGTGCGATTGCGCTCATGGCAGTCATCTTTCAATTGCAATGTGCAGTTAAGGAGCTACGAATTCCAGCGCTCCCCATTTGGGAAGTCTAGGCGGCCTTAGCTAGAAGCGCTGTGATGGTTGAACAGGAATTTCCGGATTGAAACTGAACCCAAAATGGGAGGAAGGATTTGACGCGAACTCGTAGGCCCATAACGCGCAACCGCACTTCGCAACTGCGTCAGCCTGACAAATGCAAAGGCTGAGCTAGCCGAAAGGTCAAGCGGCGCCCTGTGGAAAACCGCACATCACCTTGCGCGGGACTGATCGAGGTCTCGGTCCCATCAGCGTAATCCTCGCCCGGTTCCGCCGCCAATCTCATATCGTTTGTCATGGCGCTCTTGATGGTCGTCCCTTTGCGTCTCTCGTAGGATCCGCCTTTGGCGAAAATGCTGGATGTCTGCAGGGGAACAGATTTTCCGTTCATGACGATGGAGGCCAGCGTCAGGCGAAGGTAACCTGGATCATTGAGACTTCCGGAAGCCCTTGCTGCCACCACGCTCCCGGTGACCGGCGTTCCTTGCGGAGCGACCGTCCTTCCAGCAATCACCACAGGCTCATCCAGCATTGCTTGGAACAGATCGCCGGGCCGAGAGTCTTTGCTGGACAAGGCCATCGGCAATCGGATCGTGACCTCGGTCCCAGCCGGGATTCCTTCAGCATTGAACCCGGCCGTAGGAGAAATCCCGCCGTTATCGGAGACGCGATCAAAGGGAAGTTGGCCACGATTTGCGGTCCAGCCCGACCCGGGCACAGCAACGCGCGGGGAGCATTCCATTAGCCAGACTAGGCTCAGGATTACCGCCAATCGACTGGCTTTCTGCCATGCATTCATCTAAGCGCATCCTGCCCGTGAATTCCGATCGACGACAAGTCGCAAGGGAGATGCCATCTCGAAGGGTCTATGAATCAATAGGTTATAAACGGTGGTGTTTTGCGAAGATGTAGATTTTGCGCGTGAGTTTAGGGGCCGGGTGTTCCACCGGTTGATAGAAGAGTTGTCTGGTGCTCCTTCCTAACATTCGAACATCCCTGGATCCTGTTGACCATAGTCTTTGACCATGGTACATTTATAACAGGAAGCCTTATGGAAGAAATTGCCATCTCGAAGTTCAAAGCTACGTGTCTGGCCGTCCTCGAAAGAGTGCGTAAGACGGGTAAACCTGTGCTGGTCACACGCTTTGGGCAGCCGGTCGCCCAGCTCGTTCCTCCGCCGGTTCCGCCAAAGCCTGCCAATTGGATTGGATCGTTTGCCGGCAGCGCCAAGATCGTCGGAGACATCGTTTCCCCCGCCACTGACGAGGAAGACTGGGAAGTTCTCCGCTGATGAGGCTGCTGCTCGATACCCACATATGGCTGTGGAGCTTAGTTGAGCGGAATCGTCTTTCGCAGCGGGTGATTAAAGAACTTGGAGATGCAGAAAATGAAGTATGGCTCTCTCCCATCAGCATTTGGGAGCTGGTTGTCCTCTATCATAAGCGGAGAATAACCCTCGACCAGGAGGTCGACGCTTGGATTACCCACAAGCTGAGCGCCGTCCCACTAAGAGAGGCCCCCGTTACCTATGAAGTGGCGCGAGAAACCGGGCGTCTGCGACTTGCTCATCGCGATCCGGCGGATCGCTTTCTCCTTGCCACCGCGAAAGTCTTTGAGCTCACGCTCGTCACCGCCGACGAAAACCTGCTCAAGGCTCGGGATGTTTCCGTCCTCGCCAACCGTTAGCCTACCTCGCAAGTCTGGCGAACCCTCGTCAACAGAGCGGAAGTTGCAAGTTGTTTCACCTTGACGGGAAGCCGCAACCAGATCAAACTTATCGAACCTCAGGTGAGGCGCACGGATGTTTGTGCCCGGACTTCAGTGGCATTTTCTACATAGAGACGCGGATAACAAGAGGAATTATGAACTCGAAAACCGAGACCGTAGCCGCGATTGTGTTGGCGTTCTTCTCTCTGAGCGCCCCAAGTTATCTGTCTGCGCAGAAGGCCGTGCAGAGCCGCATGGAAGTTGTGTACGACAGTTATCACGACACTTCGTTGCCCGCGCGGGAGTATTCCTTGGAAGTTCCGCAGGGGCGGGCTCCGCGTGAGGTTGAGCACCCGCGGCCTCGCCGAATTCTCTCCGGTGCCGCAGTGCCGGTCGCAGACTTGGCGGAGCAGAGCTATGTCGCGCCACCGGTTTCGGCCATCATTGGGTTCAACTTCGAGGGGATTCCGAATTCGGCGAATGGCAAGGCTTTGGAAGGAATTCCTTCCGATGACAATCTCGCGGTCGGGGCCACTCAAGTGGTCGAAACCATTAATACGGCGTGGCAGGTTTACGACAAGGCGACGGGAAAGTCGGTGTTCGGGCCGCAGCAGATCAGCGCTCTGTTCACTGGTGTCCCGGGATTGTGCGGACAGGGGCAGACCTTTTTCTGGACTGACCCCGTGGTGCTCTACGATCAGATGGCGAATCGCTGGATCATCAGCCAGATTGCGGCCGACAGCAGCTTCGAGACCGGGAACGAATGCATTGCAGTCTCTGAGAGTTCGGACGCAGCCGGCAAGTACCATCGCTACATTTTTAAGTTCGGAAGTAACGTTTTGAATGACTATGACAAGCTCAGCGTGTGGCCGGACGCGTACTATGCCAACTACAATCTGTTCGGTCCGAATTCATTCATCGCTGACGATGCTTGCGCCTACGATCGCGCTGCCATGCTGACCGGCGCGACGGCAAAAGCAGTCTGCTTCAAGAGTCCGAATGAGTTTTCTTTTCTACCGTCGAACGCAGACGGCGCTACGCCTCCTCCAACGGGCGAGCCCAGTTTTTTTGTCGACCTCTTCAGTTCGACCTCTCTGCACCTGTACCGATTTCATGTGGATTTCGCGAATCCAGCCAAGTCGAAGTTCACGGGGCCAATCACGATTCCGGTGAAAGCTTACAGCATGGCGTGTGGAGGCGGAGTCTGCATTCCGCAGCCGGGCACAAAGCAGCAACTTGATTCGCTGGGTGATCGGCTGATGTTCCGCTTGGCTTATCGGAACTTTGGCGATCACGAATCGCTGGTGGTGAGCCATTCGGTGGTGACGAGCAAGGCGGCCTCCGGCGAACGCTGGTATGAAATCCGCGATCCCAATGGCACTCCCAAGGTCTATCAACAGGGCACGTTCACCCATGACGGCAATTCGCTTTGGATGGGAAGCATCGACATGGATAAAGAAGGCGACATCGCGTTTGGCTACAGCGAATCGAACGCCAGCACGCTGCATCCTTCGCTGGCTTTCACCGGACGAGTGCCTACCGATCCCCTGAACACGATGGAGAGCCCGGCTACGATCTTCATTGCGAAAGGGTCTGCGACCGATGCGAATCGATGGGGAGACTACAGCAGCATGGTCGTCGATCCCTCGGATGAATGCACCTTCTGGTATGTAAACCAGTACATTCCAAAAACTGCTCCTAACAACTCCATCACCTTGCGCACTCGGGTGGCATCACTCAAGTTTCCTACCTGCCAGTAAAAGCAAACCGAGGAGCGGGTGATGCCGCTCCTCGGTGGTTTATCGGGTGAGTGGTCGGTTGACTAGTTGGTGCGTCGAGTTGCCGCGCCGTTAGATGCGCTGTGGTCTTCGTTCTCTGGCTGCATCACGACACCGTCAAACGGGGTGGCTGCCATCAAGCGGCCTCGTACCACGCTGATGTTGCGCAAGGGGAAGCCAGTGTCAGGACCACGGGTCCAGGTGTGGCCGTTATCCTGACTCTCAAAGACCACGCCGGTTTCCGTGCTGGTCGCCAGCAGGCGCTTGTTATTCTGGTCGTAGCTGATAGAGCTGATGTTCTTGTCAGGGAGACCATTCTGCATGTGCTCCCATCCAGCTCCGCCGTTCGGGCTGCGGAAAGCGCCTTCACGCGAAGCGAACATAATCTGCCCATCCGAAATGGTGACGCCACGAATGCTGCTGATGGAAACAGACAAGCTGGAGTCTTGCCAAGTCGAACCGTTGTCCTTCGAAACCAGGACATCGCTGCGAGTGGCGAGGGCGATCAGATTGCCATCGGATCGAACCGAGACGAAATCCTGTTTGCCCATGACCGCGCCGCCGGTCCAGCTCTTACCCTGGTTGGAACTGGTGAACAGTCCCGCGGCGGTTGCGGCCATCCAGGTGGTGGGCGTGATCTCGACATCGTTCACGCGTGCGGTCAGGATCGAGTGAACTTCGGTCTTGCTTTTTGCGGTGCGCGAGGAAGCCCGCTCGACGATGTCGTTGATCGGACTCCACTCGGTAGCATGGTGGGCCAGGATGAACATGCCGCGATTCGTGCCTGCCACAAGCTCGCCATTGCTGCTCTGCTTGAGGGTAAAGACATCGCGTCCATCGAGGCCTTTGCTGTTCTGAATCCAGTGCTGTCCGGCATCGTGCGAAACGAATACCCCGCCTAACTCGCGGTCGTTGACCACACCCACGTACATGGTATTGGGATCGGTCTTATCCGCGAGGATGGAAGTCACGTAGCGGTGCGTGTAGCCGTGATTGGTGGTAAGGAAGGTGTGTGCACCGTCGTCGCTAGCTAGCACGCCAGCGCGATCGGTAGCCAGCATAACCCGCATCGAGTTGCGTGGATCGACCATCACGTCGTTAACCACGACGTCAGAATCGGTCACGCGGCTCCAGGTTTTGCCGGCGTCGATTGTTTTCCAGAGACCTTCCGTGGTTCCGGCGTAAACAATCGCGGGATTGCTGGGATCCTGTTTCAACACGCGTGTGCGCCGCGCGGAAAACGGGATACCTTGAATCTTCTGGAAGGATTCGCCTGCGCTCTGGCTCTTGTAAATGCCGGAGCAGGCGCTCGCGAATACGACCGAAGGATTCGTCGAATCGACGATGATTGAGAAAACGTCAGAGTCTTCGATCATGCCTTTGCTGATGTGGCGCCAGTTGGCGCCGCCATCGTCGGTCTTCCACGCCAGATGCCAAGTGCCGGCATAGACCACGTTCGGATTCTTGGGATCGATGGCGATGGATTCAATGCTGTGGATGTCCGAATTACCGGCGGAAATCTTCTGCCAGCTCTTGCCGCCATCGCTACTGCGGAACACGCCATCGACTGCGCCGGCAACCAGAGTTTTTGAGTCGGAAGCAGAAATGGCCAAAGCGCGGATCGACTTGCCGTGCATGGCGGACATGGTTTCCCAAGTTTTGCCGGCATCTTCGGAATAGAACACGTCGCCGGCCTGCTGAGTTTCTACGCTCCAGGCTGCGGCATACATTTTGTTCGGGCTCTGGGGATCGATGGCGAGGTGGTCGATGACGTAGTCATCGCCGCTGCCCAAGTGGGCAAATCTTGCCCAGGTCTTGCCGCCGTCGGTCGAAGAGAACAGAGTTCCCGTGCTGGTTCCCAGGAAAATGTGATCCGGATTCTGTGGATCGTAGGCCAGGCTGCGAACGTCACCCCCGTCTGGTCCTAACGCAGTCCACTGTCCGGCCCATGCAGCGCTGGCACAACACAGCGCAAGTAGAACAAATAGCAGCGCTTTGCTGCTGAGAAACTGCTTTGATGCGGAAATCATATAGCGGTTCGCCCCCAACGGAAGAAAGTCCGTTCGGGCCAAGATTGACAGGGGAAGGCAAGGCGGGCAAGTTACCGAAGGAGAAGGAACAGTTGGGTTTAGGCGTGGACCCAAGGTTCGGGCAGGGGATGGCTGTAAAGACGTAGCAAACTACGTCTCTACAGCGGAAGATGAGCACTGTAGAGGCGTTGCTTCCAAGGTCTCCGTTTTGGACTTTTTTGTCGGCCAGTGGCACCGGGGCATATGCAAGAAAAGGCCGGTCGAGCTTGCGCTCGACCGGCCTTGTTCGACGAGTATTGTTCGATGGGCTTAGCCCTAGCTCGGCTTATTGCTGAGCCGCGGGCTTTGCCTTCTTTTTGGGCGCTGCGCGGGGATGGTCCGGAACCGCTTTCACGACCGATTCATCCACGGGTTGGGTGCCAGCTTCGGAGAACGTAGCTCCAGCAGGCACGATCCAGTATTCCGCACTCATCGTGCCGGCACTGCCGGTGCGGCACTCGATGCGGTTGGGATCGATTCCCAGCTTGGCTTCGCCGCTGGTGAGATAGGCCTTCGAATTGACGGCACGTTCCGCCGCCAGGTTCGGACGCTTCTCGGTGGGTTCGGCATTGCCGACGATGACCAATTTGTTGTCTGCATTCTGCTGCAGGTTCTTGGCCACGTCGTCCAGTTTGCCCTTGCACTCGTTGTCCACGCGCCATGGCTTCTTGATCTTGGCCATGTTCGCGAAGTCGCAATCCGTCAGCTTGCTGGCTTGCGGCGGCGGCGGTGGCGGATTTTCAACCGTCACCTGCGTGGAGGCTGGCGTGCTCAGGCCGCGCGAATCGGTACAGGTCGCGCTCACTGTGACCGGACCAGGAGACGCGCCGGTTGTGTTAAGGGTTCCGGTGCTGCCAGAGCCCGAGACGGTACCGCTGGTAGCGGTCCAGTTGCCTACTGTGACCGGAACGCTATCCGGACTGGTGCAGGTGCAGGTGATGGTCGAGCTTCCACCCGCTTGCAAGGAGCTCGGGCTCGCCGAGCAAGACATGGTCGGCGGATTCTTCGGCGGTTCCTTCACCGTGTAGTTCGCGGTGCAGGTGGCTTGCCCGCCATTCTTCACTTTGGGATCCGTGACCGTAGCCGTTACGGCATAGGTGCCGCCGGCAACTCCCGTGGTATCGATGCTGGCGGTATTGTCCTTGCCGGTAACTTTTCCGCCCGTACCGCTCCAAGCGTAGTTCAGAGTGTGCTTGGGATTGAAGTTGCCGGTCGTCGCGTTGGCTGTGATCGGCTCGCCCTGCATGACTTCGCCGGGCTGCACCGAGCAGCTTGCGCTCGGCGTTACTGCCGCAGGATAGCCAAAGTTAAAGACGAGGCCGGTGCGCAAACGTATCCCCTCGAGCGAAACTCGCCGGAGATCTGGGAATGACGAAGACACCACCGAGGAATAGTTTTGCCGGGCCCATACGTAATCTGCTTCGAAGAGCCGCAGATAGAACAGATGCGTTATTTTCAGATCCATTCCGCCGCCGAGAATCGCTCCAATGCCATTCCCATTGGGCAGGCCGTTTACGCCGAGCCGGTTGTAGCTCAACAGGGTATGCAAAAAGTAGTTGGCGTCCTCCGTCCGGTAAGTCGCCTTGGGGCCGACGGAAACCGTGGTCTCGTAGTCATCCCAGTTATGTCCGAAGTCGCCTTCCAGACCGAAATGCTTTTGGAAGTTGTAAGTGTAGGCGGCGCCAAAGCCCGCGGGCATATCTGGAAGCTTCATGCCTGTTGGTGCGTTGAAGTTGCCGAACGGCGTTGGAACTGTACCGCCGGGATGCAGCCACTGGTAGCCGACGAAGATTTCGTCCTTCGGGGTCTCCACGTCCTGCGCCAGGGTGACGGCCGAGAGCAGAACCACAGTTAACATCAGCAATAAACTACAACACAGTACACGCATACTTCTTAACCTGGGATGAAACAACATATCGTCCTCCGAAACTTATTTAATCAGCTTTGTATATCCATGCACGTACAAGATTGGGAATCCACTGCATGGGAAACCATTAGAACCGTCGCTACTTCTCAAAGTCTTGTAGACAATTCCAAAGAAGTGCAGGCTTTCATATTTATACCAAGAATTTCAGAGCCAACATTCTACTTGAAGGGGATTCGTCGCGTCTAGCGGCTAAGTGATAAGCACTGTCTTGATTTGAGACGTAAGGGTTTGCAAGGCGGGCTTAGCTATAAGGTCGTGCCCAAGCTAAATCGGCACGGGCGTACTGTCTACGATCTCTCGGATGACCTGTTCGGCCTGCTCCGACTTCTTCAGAGTGGAAGAGTAAAGTCCGTTAACCACGACCCGATGGGCAAAGACGGGCACGACGAGCGGCTTGATATCTTCGGGCGTGCAGAAAGTGCGGCCGTCGAGGAAGGCCATGGCTTGGGCGGCGCGATAGAGCATCTGCGAACCGCGGGGAGAAACTCCCAGCGAGAACTGTTCGGACTCCCGCGTTTTTCTGACGATGCTGAGGGCATAGCTGACCAGCGATTCATCCACGCGGACTTGCGTAACTGCATGTTGCATTTCGAGCACGTCGGCTGAAGTGAGCACGGGCTTCATGTTTTCCAATTGCGTCGTCCCGGCTTCGGAACGTAATATCTCGCGCTCGGCGCCGGCGTCGGGGTAGCCCATCCTTACGCGCATCAGGAAACGATCGAGCTGAGATTCCGGCAAAGGATAAGTTCCGTGATGTTCAACCGGATTCTGCGTGGCAATGACCAGGAAGGGCTGCGGCAGAGGATACGAGTGCGCGTCCACCGTGACTTGGCTTTCGTTCATGGCTTCGAGCAGCGCGGATTGGGTCTTGGGCGTGGTGCGATTGATTTCATCGGCCAACAGCACGTTGGTGAAGACTGGACCGCGTTTGAATTCGAATTGCTGTTCGACGGCGGAGTAAATCGAAATCCCCAGGACGTCCGAAGGGAGCATGTCGCTGGTGAACTGCACTCGTTGAAAAGTGCAATCGAGAGCCCGCGCGAGAGCCTGTCCCAGAGTAGTTTTGCCGACGCCGGGAACGCCCTCGATCAAAAGGTGCCCGCGAGCAATCAGGGATACGACGGCCAGACGGAGAATGTCGTCCTTGCCACGGATCACTTTGCGGAGGGCGTTTTCCAGTTGCGCCGCACGATGCGAAACGGCACTGGCGGTGTCAGGAGACATTACTTGGATTCTACTATGCGCCTGGATGGATTCAGAGTTACGGAGGTTACGGCGATTAGCTTTCAGCTCTCAGCCTTCAGCTATCAGCTAAACACTTTCACGCGCTTGCTTTCGATTCGTAGCTGAGAGCTGACAGCTGATAGCTTCTACTGCATGAATTCCGCCGGTCGGCCAGTTAACCGCTCGATCCGCTTCGCGATTGGGGGATGGGTTGAAAACAAGTTGCCGAAGTTCGCCCCGAGAAATGGCTGAATAATAAATAAGTGTGCGGTCGAGGGCGTGGCTTGCATGGGCAGGCGGCGAGAGTAGGCGTCGAGTTTCCCCAACGCGCTGGCTAGAGCATACGGATTGCCGGTAAAGTGTGCGCCCGTGGCATCGGCCTGGTATTCGCGTGAGCGCGACACGGCAAGCTGTATTAATGACGCGGCGATCGGCGCCAGGATCAGCATGAGCAGCGCGCCGATTCCACCACCCCGATTCTCATCGCGATCGCCACCCATGCCTCCGAAAATCATCGCGAAACGCCCCATGCTGGCCAGCATGGTAACGGCCCCAGCGACCGTTGCCGCCACGGAACTAATAAGGATGTCGCGGTTATTCACGTGGCCCAGTTCGTGGGCCAGAACGCCTTCCAATTCTTCGTCGGTGAGCAGGTTGAGAATGCCCTGGGTGACGGCTACGGAAGCATGTTGGGGATTGCGCCCGGTGGCGAAGGCATTCGGGGACTCGTTGGGAATCACATAGATTTTGGGCATGGGGATGCCGATTTTCTGCGTGAGGCGCTCGACGGCGGCGTAGGCGCGCGGCAATTCCTCGCGTGTAACCGGCTGAGCGCGATACATCGCCAGCGCGATTTTGTCCGAGTAAAAATACGAAATGAAGTTCATTACGGCTGCGAACGCCAGCGCTAACAGCATGCCGTTCTGTCCGCCAAATGCGCGGCCGATGAACATGAGCAGCAGCGTAAGCAGCGTTAGCAAGAAAGCAGTTTTGAATGTGTTTCCCATAGAAGTCTCAACTATTAGATGGTATGCCGACGCGGGAGATTCAACCCGACATACTGGGGCGAGAGTTGGGCGAAGTCGCCCTTTTTCATGGCACGCGACCAGCACTGCCACTCCAAATTCGCCCTGAGTGCCTAAAGCTCTCCATTCGCATGCCGATGTACAGCTTACCGGAAGCCTACTGGGTGCAATGCGCACGTTTCTAATTGTTTCAGATAAACGCCAGCGCGCCGCAGGCAGTCGAAGGCAGAAGGACGGGCAATGAAATCATCACGACTTGGCGCGACTAGAATCGACAGGATCCGGGTGTTGGGGTTGTCAGGGGTTGTTGTTGGTTGCGTTGCGATCAGCATCGGGTTACTTCATTCCTGGAATCTTGGCGAGACCTCATCGACGGAAAACGCGGCTTCGGTCATCGTGCAGTCGAACGAACCCATCCAGCCGATCGAACCGCTGCCCGGTCTGGACCCGAGGAAAATCGAACTGGGGCGAAAGCTGTTTCACGATCCGCAACTTTCCCACAACGACCAACTCTCCTGCGCGCATTGCCACAATCTTAAGACCGGAGGGACCGACCGCAAGGCGCGGTCGACCGGCATCAACGGCGCAGTCGGTGTGATCAACGCTCCTACAGTTCTTAACAGCGGTTTCAACTTCAGTCAATTTTGGGATGGGCGGGCGGCGACTTTAGAAACACAGATCGATGGCCCACTTCAGTCAGAAATAGAAATGGGGTCGACGTGGCCGGAAGTGATCGGCAAGTTAAAGCGCGATCAGGAATATGTGCAAGCTTTTAAACAAATCTATGGCGATGAGATCCGGAACGACCACGTGCGAGACGCCATCGCTGAGTTTGAGAGGTCTTTATCCACACCTAACTCTCCTTTCGACCGATATCTCCGTCACGAGCCCGGGGCCCTGACCAGCCGGGAGCAGGAGGGTTACAAACTTTTCAAGTCGTTCGGCTGTGCGAGTTGCCATCAGGGCGTGAGTGTCGGCGGAAACATGTATCAGAAGCTGGGAGTGATGGCGCCATACTTCGCCGATCGAGGCAACATCACGAAAGCCGACCTGGGGCGTTTCAATGTAACCGGCGATCAACGAGACATGTATATGTTCAAAGTTCCCAGCTTGCGGAACGTCGAACTGACTGCACCTTACTTCCACGACGGGAGCGCAGCGACGCTGGCGGATGCGGTTCGTCTGATGGCCAAGTATCAGCTTGGGCGCCACCTCACGGATCAGGAAGTCGAATTGATCGTGGAGTTCCTCAAGACCTTGACGGGTGAGTTGAATGGGAAGCCGCTATGAATGCGATCGCGATCAGAAACATCGCGATCGGAGCGGGATCTGCTTTGTTGTTGACATTCTTGTTTGTGCAGCAGCGGCCCGTGGATCCGCGGCAGCATCACCGGTTCATGAATGATTTGAACCTGATGAAACAGTTGGACACGGAAATCAATCGTGATCTGCTCGAGTCCCGATTTGAGCTGCTCGCGTCCTACGACCCCTTTGTACAAAAGCTCGACGCAATGCAGCAGGTCGAGGCCGATCTGCAACGTATTCCTCCATTTGTTCCCCGGGACGAACGAAAACAAATCCTGCACCTTCTAAAACAGGAATCAGAACTTCAATCTCAGAAAGTGCGGCTGGTTGAAACTTTCAAATCCGAGAACGCGATTCTTAAGAACTCGCTACGCTATTTTCCGACATTGATCGCAGAAGCTTCGCCTATAGTGGCCACTGGTAAAGACCGGCAACTGCAGGGGCATTTGACAAATCTTTTGCGGGACATTCTGCTTTACGATCTCACCCCTCACTCCGATCTGGGCACCCAGGTGAACGCGGAGATTGTTCTGCTCACTAAAGATGCGGCTCGACATCCGGAAGTGAAGGACATTCTGAACGGCGCGGCGGCGCACGCGAGCACCATCACAAGTATCAAGCCCCAGGTCGAAGCGGCCACTGAAGAATTGAACTCACTTCCGACCGGACGCGGCATCGATGCCGTTTTGCTGTCCTATCTCCGCGACTACCAGCACGCGCAGAACCTGAGCGATGTTTACCGGTTTTTCCTCTATCTCTGCTCGGTGACGCTACTCGGCTACGGTGCCAACCGAACGATGCACCTGGTGAAGTCCCGAGTGGCAGTCGAGGAAGCCAAAGCGGCAACCCAGGCCAAGAGCCAGTTCCTGGCGAACATGAGCCACGAAATTCGGACTCCGATGAACGGAATCATCGGGATGACCGAACTCGCTCTCGAAACTGAACTCAATCCCGAGCAGCGCGAATATCTGGGGATGGTCAAAAGTTCCGCTGACTCTCTGCTTTCTTTGATCAATGACATTCTGGATTTCTCCAAGATCGAGGCTGGGAAGCTTGACATGGAGAACATCGAATTCAATTTGCGCCATAACCTGGACGACGCCATGAGAACGGTTAGTATTCGCGCCCATCAGAAAGGGTTGGAGCTGGTGTATGACATTCTTCCCGACGTGCCGGAGGCTTTGCTGGGAGATCCGACTCGCTTGCGGCAGATCGTGCTGAATCTGGTGGGCAACGCGGTGAAGTTTACGGCGGAAGGTGAAGTTGTGCTCCGCGTCGAGAGACTGGAAGAGACTGAAACGGAAGTCACACTGCATTTCTCCGTCATCGACACAGGGGTGGGAGTTCCGCTGGAGAAACACAAATCCATCTTCGAAGGTTTCTCGCAAGCCGATAGTTCGACGGCCCGTAAATTCGGAGGGACGGGGCTCGGTCTTACCATCTCTTCCCGCCTGGTCGAAGCCATGGGCGGCAGCATTTGGGTGGAGAGCCAAGCTGGTTCTGGAAGCACTTTCCATTTCAACGCCCGCTTCGGTTTGCAAAACAATCCACGCCCGCTGGAAAAGGTTGATCTGGCCGAGTTGGCTGGCCTTACGGTGTTGATTGTCGATGGCAACGCCACTAGTCGCCAGCTCTTGCAAGAGATGCTCGTGAGTTGGGGGATGAATCCCACGCTGGCTGCACGTGGACCGGAGGAGTTGGCCTTGCTGGAAAGGGCGAAAACGCTGAAAGCTCCGTTTCCTCTTGTGCTGCTCGATGCCCATGTACCCGAAATGAATGGGTATGCGATCGCGGACCGAATCAAGAACGATCCGAAGTTCAAAGAATCTGAAGTGGTGATGCTTACTTCGGTCGGATTGCGCGGCGACGCCGCGAAATGCCGGGAGATTGGCATCAGCGCGTACCTGACCAAGCCCATAAAGCGGTCGGATCTTCTGGACGTCATAAACCTAATGATGGGGTCGCGAGAGGTTCGGCATGAAAACCAACCTCTGCTGACCACGCACTCCATACGCGAGAGTCGCGACGCATTAAACATCCTGGTGGCGGACGATAATCCGGTGAATCAGACCCTGGCTCGGCGTCTGCTGGAAAAAAGAGGGCACACCGTGGTTTTGGCGGAAACCGGCAGGGCAGTTCTGACGGCCATTGAAGAGCGAACATTCGATCTCGTCTTGATGGACGTTCAAATGCCGGAGATGGATGGTCTCGAAGCTACCGCAGCCATTCGCAAGAGGGAAAAGAGCAGTGGTAAGCATCTCCCGATCATCGCCATGACTGCCAACGCGATGATCGGCGACAAAGAACACTGCTTGAGAGCGGGTATGGACGGTTACGTTGCCAAGCCGCTTTCGGTCAAGGACCTTTTCGAAGCTATCGAAGCCCTCCTGGCACGGCCGGCGGGTTCGACAGACCGCAAGGCTCTGAGCGCCCACAGCAGCCAATAAATGCTTGCTAGCTGACTTTGACTGCGCCTCGCTTCACCGCTCGCTCTAGGGTTTGGTCCAGCGCGGCTTTTGCCTTTTCGTATTCCTGTTGCGAGATTCGGCCCTGCTTGTGTTCGACTTCGAGTTGGAAGATCTCTTCCTTCAGGGCTTCAAGCAATAGCGCGGAGCGGTCTGCGGGCTTGGGTTTTAGCGCGGGGGGAATGCCTAGTTCGGCGTCCGTCGGTCCGAAATCGGGGATGGTAGCGGCTTTCGAGCGCGTGGCAATATAGATCGCGCCCGCGGCTAACACGATCCCGAAGCCTCCGAGAATGTACCAGCGATATTTTTCGAGCGGATCGGGAGCGTCGATGGGTGGGCCGAGTCCGCCGCCGGGGCGGGAGTCGCGTCCGGCGACCGCGCCGCTCGCCTGAGCGCCGCTAGTTTGAGCTCCGCCGACTGGGTTGCCAGCGCCCTTGGTTTCCTCGGGCTCATCAGACATTATCCCAGTGCCAGAGATCTTGAAAGCAAGAGGCTGACCGGCCGTGGTGTTGGAAGCGACTTGCACGACCGCGTCCGATTGCCGCGGGTCTTGCATGGATTGGAAGGTTGCGCCCGGCGAAGGGGCGAATTGCATGGTCTTGGGCAGCACAACTACAAAGTGCTGAGCCCCGTACAGAGTCTTGGGATCGAAGCTGGCTTCTCCGCTGTACGGCATGTGATAGCTAACCTGGAACTGAGTTTCTCCCGGCCGCAAGGGGAAGACGAAAGCGTAGCGATTCTTTTGTTTCTGCGGCACCGGAGCTGAGTTGATGGGTTGTCCTCCGGCGGTCATCGCCATGCTTTGGTCGACCTGAGCACCATCGGGCAGATAAAACTCGAAGCTCTGATCGCTCATCTGCGTACGCGGCGGGTCCGAAGTATTATTCACCGCGAAAAGGCGAATGCCTTGCAGCTCGCTGCCCTGCGCCTGAAAACGCATCACGTCGGCGGTCACGCTGATGCCTTCGACTTTTTTCGAGACATCGTAAACTTCGACCTCAACCGAAGTCGTTCCAGGAGGAGCCATGCGGTGATAGGTCACGCCCTGGTGAATGACGCGCACTAGGTGGGGGCTGTTAGCATCGTCGAGCTTGACGCTGAAGTTGCCCTTGGCATCAGTTTGGGTGCGGCCGGATTCTTCCATCCCCTGGCCCAGACTAAGGAGCACGACGTCATCGCCGGCCGCGGGTTTCTTGATGGTGCCGTTTGTTACCTTGCCGGTTAGAGTTTGGGCGGAGGCGGAAGCGATAAGAAGCGTACAAAGCAGCAGCGTATTTAGCAGAACGTTGGAAAGTCCCCACTTCTCGCAAAGTACGCGAGAAATGGGGCACCCGGTTTCTTGCTTGCCAAGTCTCAAACTCTGGCTCCTTTGCGGGGGCGGAGTGACGCATCGGCTGCGACTTCCTCCAGTCGAGCAATTTCAGCCAACACCGCGGCTGCTTCTTCTTCGAGAGAGGTCTTCATAGTTTGATAGTCAGAGTCGGGGAACTTGCCGGCTTTGAATTCGAAATTAAGGTCGCGAAGGTTTTCGTAGATCGCTTCCTTGCGTTCGCGCAAGTAGATGACGCGCGTTTTTTCCGGTCCCATGTACAGCTTGCCGGGCAGGTAAAAGACGTAAACCAGCGCGCCGATCGTGATCAGGATGCAAGTCAGAAGTTCGATGCTCATATCGCTGTGTCCTTCCGGGCTTGATCGCGGAAACGCTCAAGTTCTGCGCCATGAACTGCGGCAACGGCGCCTACGGGCAGTACCAGCGGACGCGATCTCCAAGCGCGCACGATCAGCGTGACCATCGCCAATCCGAGCACCAAGACGAGATAGGGCATGATCCAGGCCACGCGGTTGAAGCCAGTCTTGGTCGGCGCGGCCATCACGGTTGTTCCATATTTCTGGACGAATCCTTGCAGAGTCAGGTCGTCGTTGTCGCCGCGGTCCACGGCGGCTACGAGTTCGGCGCGCATCCGATCGGAGTAGGCACAACCGACGTGATTGCATTCGAGCAGGATCTGGTTGCATCCGCAGACACACATCATGCGATGGCCGAGATCGTTGACGCGCGCGGACTCGTCGCCGGCTCCGAGCAGGGTGAACACAGCCAGTGCCAGCAACAATAAGTAAACGTGGCGTCTCAAGAAAAACGCTGTCATCCTGAGCGGAGGCGTCGTTCGCGAAGCGAACGTCGCCGCAATCGAAGGACCCCGGCGGCGGGGGTACAACCAAAAATGCATCAGGGAATTCTGCCAACGCAGTCCTGTGGACGTTCTGGCCGAAATGCCTTTCCGATTTGTCGTGGCGCAATCCGCCGCAAGGTCCTTCGATTCCGCAGATTCTCCGCTTTGCGGAGAATCTGCTCCGCTCAGGATGACAGGTCTTGCGGGTGTCAAGTGCGAAGAATCGGCCGCGGTCAGGATGACCGGTCTTTCGGATGTCAAATGCGGAATGGGCATCAGTCGCCTGCTCCCACGGGTTCAGCGCGCATTCGAGCGGGGGCTGGAACTCGCACCGGCACCGCGTTGGGGATCAGCGCTACTACCGTGCCCGCAATAATGATCCAGACGCCGATCCAAATCCACATGACCAGAGGGTTCAAATGCACCTTAATGATTGGCTTTCCCGTCTCCGGATTCTGGCCTTCATAAACTACGTACAGATCTTCCTGCGGCGTCGAGCGGTTGGCGACCATCGTCGAAGTCTGCTGGCTCGCTTTGTAGAAACGGCGCTCGGGGTTGAGCGTCGCAATTTGCTTTCCGCCTTTGAAAACGTTCATGACCGACCACTCGCTGCCATAATTCGGATTGTCATCCTGAGTGTAAGACTGGCAGACGAGCGTGTAAGCGCCGATTGTCATCTTGTCGCCGAAGCCCATCTCCTGCTCTTTGTCCTGATTGAAGACGGAGCCGGCGAACCCGATCATGATGACGATCACGCCGAAGTGAACGATGTATCCGCCGTAGCGGCGGGTGTTGCGATGTGCGAGTTGCACCATCGAGGCGAAAAGATTCTGGCCGGTGTGCCGGCCGATGACGCGCCCTCCGCGAACAAACTCGGAGATGACCGTCAAGGCCACCAGTGCGGAGAGCATGATGGTCATCAGCGAGTAGAAGTAGGAAGCGTCCGTCCATGGCTTCATGCCGAGCGCGATCAGCAGAATGCCCGTTGCGAGGGCGCCGATGGCCGGCCACAAGAAATTTCGTTTCAGGCTTTCTACCGATGTCCTACGCCACGCCAGCAGCGGGCCGACTGCGGTCAGCAGCAGAAGCAGCAAAGCCACCGGAATGTTTACGCGATTGAAAAACGGAGGTCCGACCGTAACCTTGGTTCCCTGAACCCACTCTGAGAGCACCGGGAAGAGGGTTCCCCAAAGAACCGTAAAGCACGCGACCAGCAATAACAGGTTATTGAACAGGAAACTGGATTCGCGCGAGATCAGCGATTCCAATTTGTGCTCGGTGCGCAGGTGTGAGCGGTTCTTTATATAAAAGAAGAGGCAGGTCGCGAAAATAATCGCGAGAAACGCAACGAACCAATCTCCAATCGAAGATTGCGCGAAAGCATGCACCGAACTGACGACACCGCTGCGGGTCAGGAAAGTGCCGAAGATCGAGAGCATGAAGGTGGAGAAAATCAGCCACATGTTCCAGGTCTTCAACATGCCACGTTTTTCCTGCATCATGACACTGTGCAGGAAGGCAGTGCCAGTAAGCCACGGCATGAGCGAGGCGTTCTCGACTGGATCCCAGCCCCAATAGCCGCCCCATCCCAGCACCGAGTAGGCCCAGTGCGCGCCAAGAAAGACTCCGCAGGTGAGAAATCCCCAGGTCACCATGGTCCAGCGGCGGGTGATCTGAATCCACTTCTCGCCCGGATAGCGCATGATCAACGCGGCCAGTGCGAAGGCGAAGGGCACGGTGAACCCGACATAACCCAAATACAACATCGGCGGATGGATGACCATTTCCGGGTACTGCAGCAACGGGTTGAGTCCGTTGCCATCGGCGGGCAATGCGCCTTGCATCACGCCGAAAGGGTTGGCGGCGAAGTTCAGCAGCAATAAGAAGAAGACTTGAACGGCGGCGATGATGACTGAGGCGTGGGCGAACAGGCGGACATCTGTCTTGTAGCGCAGTCTGAGGACGAGCCCATACGCCGAGAGCAGGAGCGCCCAGAACAGCAGCGATCCTTCTTGTCCTGACCAAAGCGTGGCGAACTTATAAGGAGCGGGTAGATCGCGGTTGCTGTGATGAAAAATATAAGCGATGGAAAAATCGTTTTGAAAAGCTGCCACCACCAGCACCACAGCCGCAAGGAAGACTATTGCGAAGCTGGCAATACCGGCGCGGCGCGCGGTTTCACCCAGCCGTCCAGATCCAGGCCCCTTGATGACTAGCGCCAGCAGACCCGCCAGGAAAGAGTAGGTGCACAGAGCCAGCGCGAGAAGAAGCGCAAAACTGCCTATTTGCGACATGGGGGGAACCTGGGTTGTATTTTTTCAGAAACCATCCACAGAAGCAACCACGAAGCCGGGACGAGCGGAGTTTCCATCGGCCTTTCGGGCACAATCCTAGGCTCGCGAAGCTTTGGCTCCGCCGCCCGGACGAAGACGTCCGGGCCTACGTGTGCATGGTGAGAAACTTGAGTAGTGCTGGCGAAGCTCTCGCGACTATGCGCTCTGTTGATGGCTCTTGCTGGCGAGAATTTCGCGCTCGGCGTTGAGCCAATCATCGTTCTCGTTGCCAGGAGTGCTTCCTCGCTCAAGGTACAGATGGTACGCGCGCTCGCGGATTTTCGCTTCCAAATCGGCTGAGGAGCCGTTCGTTGGTGAGGCCTTGCGAACCAGAGTTACAGAGCCAGCTTCGGGCATGGTGATGACTTGATTGTTGGTTGCCTTCGTGGTGCGGGGAGATTTTGCTTTAGCCATGGTCGTACTCCTTTGGGACTGCTAAGTCCATGAATTAGAACAGCTTTATGATCGAGCGCATTGACTGCGCACCTGCTATGCCCCACAAATAGTGAGTATGTAGTAATGATAAACCGAGAGACTGTGGATTTGGAAGAAAGGTAGAAAGAATTAATCTCTGTGAAACATTGATTTTATGGATACGGTTAGTAGAAGTCGTGCGAGCTGGTTTCGGCGCGGGTAACGGAAAGCGGTAAAACGCGCTCAGCTTTCACCGAAATGACGTTGTCTTGATTCTGCAGGATTCCTTCCACCATGAGGAATTGCGCGGAACTTAGCAGCAGCCGGTTTTTCTGAAACAGATCGGGGGTGACGATCGCATTGGCCACGCCGGTTTCGTCCTCGATACTGAGAAAAACGAAACCTTTGGCGGTGCCCGGACGCTGGCGGCAAATAACGCATCCTCCAATGCGCAAATATTGTCCGTCGGGAATGCGGCTGAGGTCACTGGCTTTGTGGATGCCCATCGCATTCATTCGCCGGCGGTGATAGGCCATGGGATGAGGGCCAACAGTCATGCCGGTGCCGCGGAAGTCAGCCACCAGGCGTTCTTCTTGATTCATGGGATGCAACGGGGAGTTGGCGTCGGGTTCGGATAGTTCATCGAGCAATGGACCAGAATGGCGGACCGCGCGCGCGACTTGCCAGAGGGCGTCGCGGCGGTGAAGTTTTGCAGAGACGTAGCTAGCTACGTCTCTGCAGTTGATTTCATTCAGCGCTCCAATTTCCGCCAGTGTGTTTAATTCATCTTTGCGCAACTCAGGCACACGTTGGACGAGATCGCGAATAGAAGTGAATGGAGCGAGGTTACGCTGACGAACCAGAGCCTGCGCAGCTTCTTCGCGCAATCCGCGAGCGTAGCGGAGGCCTAGGCGTAGGGCGGTTGAACTGACTGATTGCTGAGTGCCGACTGTTGACTGCTCCAACGTGCATTGCCATTCGGACTTCATCACATCAATCGGCAACACTTTCAGCCCGTGCCGGTGCGCATCTTTCACAATCGTTGCTGGACGATAAAATCCCATCGGCTGGTTGTTGAGCAGGGCGGCGGTGAAGGCGGCGAGATAATGGCATTTCAGAAATGCGCTAGCGTACGCGATGAGCGCGAAGCTGGCGGCGTGCGATTCAGGGAATCCGTACAGAGCGAATGAAGTGATGGAAAGAATAATCTGCTCTTGCGCTTCACGCGGAATGTCGTTGCGTTCCATGCCGCTGCGAAGCCGGGCCTCGATATCTTTCATTCGAGCTTGTGAGCGCTTGAATCCCATGGCGCGACGCAGTTCTTCAGCTTCGCCTCCGGTGAAATTAGCGGCAACCATTGCAATGCGTAGCAATTGCTCCTGAAACAGAGGCACGCCCAGCGTGCGAGCTAGCACGGGTTCGAGTGAAGGATGTAAATGGTTGACAAGTTCACGTCCCATGCGGCGCCGCAAATAAGGATTCACCATCTGCCCGACGATTGGCCCTGGACGAATAATGGCGACTTGCACCACGATGTCGTAAAAACATTTTGGCTGCAGGCGCGGCAGGCACGACATCTGCGCCCGGCTCTCGATTTGAAACATGCCAATGGTGTCGGCCTTCTGCAGGGTGGAATAGACCGTAGGATCGTTGGGCGGCAGGTGCGCGAGATCGACTTCTTCGCCGTGATGGTTACGAATGAGTTGCAGGGAATCTTCGAGCACGGCCATCATCCCTAAGCCGAGCAGGTCCACCTTGATGATGCCTAGGTCGGCGCAGTCTTCTTTGTCCCATTGCACGACGACGCGGCCCGGCATCGATGCAGGTTCGAGAGGCACGACGGAATCGAGTTGCCCCTGACAAATCACCATGCCTCCGGAATGCTGGCCAAGGTGGCGCGGCAAATCCTGTACCGCGACACACAGCTCGAAATATTTACGCAGTCGGGGATGATTTAAATCCAATCCCGCATCGCGGAAGCGATGATCGAATGTGTCGTTAGCGTCGCGATATTCCCAGGTGGAAACCGCGGCTGATACTTTGTCAAGGGTCTCGGGATCGAAACCCAGAGCCTTGCCCATTTCACGCGAAGCCATACGGCTGCGATAGGTGATGACATTGGCGGTCATGGCAGCGCCGCGTTCGCCATAGCGTTTGTATAAATACTGAATCACGCGCTCGCGCTGATCGCCGCTGGGAAGATCGAGGTCAATATCTGGCCATTCGCCGCGTTCTTCAGAAAGAAAGCGCTCGAAAAGCAATTCCATGCTGACCGCATCGACCGCAGTGATGCCGAGCGAATAGCAGACCGCGCTGTTGGCAGCGGAGCCGCGTCCTTGCACCAGAATATTTTCTTGGCGGCAGAAGCGAACCAGATCCCAGACAATCAGAAAGTAACCGGCGAGTTCGAGCTTCTCGATCAATTTTAATTCGCGCTCAATCTGACAGCGGGCGCGATTCTGCAATTCTGATGAAGCGCGGCCATAGCGCTGCTGAAATCCTTCCCCGGTACGCTCCCGCAGGAATGACATCATGGTTTCGCCTTCGGGCACGGGATATTTGGGGAATTCGTATCCCAGATCTTTGAAAGTGAACGTGAGCCGGGAAGATAGTTCTACCGTGTTCGCAATCGCCTCAGGCAAATCGGCGAAGAGCGCTTGCATCTCTTGCGGCGATTTCAGATGGCGCTCGGAATTGCGAGCCAACAGACGTCCCGCGGTAGCCAGCGTGCGATGGTGACGAATGGCGGTGAATACGTCGCAAAGTTCGCGCTCCCGAGTTGTGGCATAACAGATGCCATTGGTCGCGAGTAAGGGAAGCTGGAGCGAGCGGGTAATTTCAATGGCGGCGTGATTGCGAGCTTCCTGCTCCCGATGGAAGTGCCGCTGTAATTCTACGTAGACATTGTCTCGGCCAAAAATGCCGATCAGCCGCTCGACACAGCCGCGAGCTTCTTCCATGCCGCCGTGAGCCAGGGCGAAAGCCAGTGGACCGTCGTGGTCGCCGGTAAGGCAGATGAGTCCAGCGGCATGTTCTCGCAATTCTTCTTCTCGCACCACGCCTTCGCCTTTCGCCGAGCGCAGCTTCATTTTCGTGATCAGGTGGCAGAGGTTTTGATATCCGAGGCGGGAAGAGACAAGCAGGGGAAGGCGGAACTTACCACAGAGACACAGAGACACGGAGGAGCCTGACTTGTGATTTGCAACCTGCTCTGTTTTGGAGCCTGCTCTGAGCGAAGTCGAAGGTTGTCTCTGTGGTGAAAAGGTTTCGCATGTAACTTCTGCTCCGATGTGCGCTTTAATTTTTGCTTTCTTCGCTGCCATGTGGAAACGCGGAGAGCCGTAGACGCCATCGCGGTCGAGCAGCGCCATCGCAGGCATGTTCAAGTTGGCGCAGGCCGCCACTAAGTTCTCGGGTAGGGAAGCACCTTCGAGAAAGCTGAAAGCGGAGCGAGAGTGAAGCTCGATGTACATACGAAGAAACACTCAGCACTCAGTCAAAAGCAGTGCAGAAATTCCTAATGCTGAATGCTGAGTGCGAACTGCTTAGTCGTATGTTCCCTCCACGAACCATCTTCCTTCGAGCCGATCGCGGACCAGCCGATATAAAGCGATGCCAGTTTCTCCCTGCACAGCGATGTCCCATTCGTCGCGCGCCCATCCCTCTTGTTCCCACCAGTCTCCGGAGGAGCGCCATGGCCCCGCAGCCCAAAGAACTTCTCCATGTATTTCTTTATTCTTGGGGCAAGTGATGCACGCAGGCTTGCCGTCCTGCATGGTCACCAGAACGTTGACTGGCGGACGAAAGATGCGCAGCGCGGTCACCAGATCGTCGGAACTGTCGCCGCTGAATCCACCACGAAGGCAAGGAGGCACGGAGAAATTCAATGAAGGCATCGGACCGTTCTTCTCCGTGTCGGAGCCTGCCCTGCGCGTAGCCGAAGGGTGTCTCTGTGGTGAGAACGGTTCGGGTACGAAGCGCTGCATTCGAAATCCCTCGGGCCGATGCGTGTCCAGCAATTCCAACGATCCCACTTTGTCGTCCCCGACGATGCCCGCAATCCTGGCCAGCGTAAGCTCAAGTTTTTCCGGTTCAGGCGCTGGCGGAAGAAAGAGTCCATTCTGTGCCGCCCGCGGCCGTACCGGTTCTGCCGCTAAACAAATTTTGACGATGGGAGCGCCGGGAGGATGCGCCTTCAAATCCAGTTGCAACAGCTTGAGAAAAGTTCTGGAGTCAAGCAACGGAACGGGAAGCCGGAGAATGCGCTGAAATAGCCGAGCTTGCGCCCGTCCGGGACGGGCGAGGACGCTCGTCGCCCCAGTGTTTGTCGAGAGATCTTCCGCCTGCCACCCGTTCTCCAGCTCCAAACATAACCGCAATTCTTGAGTCGCTAACGCACGCGCTTCCAGGCGCACACACAGTTGCTCCAATAATCTTCCCAGCAGAAATGCCAAAGGCTCCAGCAGTACCAGAGGGTAATCCAATTCAATCACTTCCTCGAAAACCAGCGGCGGCTCAACCGGAACCAATGTGCGTAAAGTGGCCCCGCGTGCCAGTGCTTGTAAATGGATTCCCGCCTGTCCCAAGCGCTCACTCAGCGCGACCTCGGGCAACGCCGCCAGATCGCGCAGCTTGCGAATTCCCCACCTGCTGAAAGTCTCCAAAAGCTGCGCGAATTCCTGAGTCGAGTTCCCAAACAACACTTCCACCGGCAAACTGCCCAATATTTCAGCTTCTTTCCCTTCCGGAATCACGGTCACGCCAGAAAATCCTCGAGCCGCCAGTGCGGCCGTATCCGGATTGCCCGCCACGGCCACGCTGGTTCCGAGTCCAAGGTCGGAAGCGCGGAGCGATAAAGCACGCACAATTTTGGGCAGAGGGCCAAAAAGCGGCTGCAGTCCGGCAAGATCCAACACGATTGTGTCGCAGCCCACGGCTTCCACGCGTGGCGAAAACGACTGCGCGCAATCCAGCAGAGCGGCGTGGGCCGCGGCTTCTTGTGGCAGGGAGCGGGCCCGCAACACCACACCGGTGCAAGCTTCGAGTTGCAGCTTGGACATTCCCAGATCCACTCCGTTGTGGCGCGCGTTTTCATTCACCGCGAAAACTTTTTGCAGCGGAGCTTTGCCTTCGAGCACGGCCAGAGACTGCGAGCGCAACTCTGGCTCGGCGCGCAACAGCGCTTCCACGGGAAAATCAGGAACGAAGATGCAGGCAAAAGGCATAGTGAAAAAGCTTTCAGCTATCAGCTCTCAGCTCTCAGCTCTCAGCTTGAAACTCTCAGGCGCACAACATTCATCCCGCGCGCACTTTGGTTGTGAACGCAGCCGTGACCGATCCAGCCGGTTTGCGTTCCAGCCGGGATCGCAAGAGCTCTCCTTGTATTTGAAGTCCATCCAGAAGCTGTGCGTGAGCAGGAGAAGTTTCGACTGAGAGCGGACAGCTGAGAGCTGAAAGCTTCTTCCCTGAAACTTTCAGCAGCAACCAGGCACAGGTCCGCGCACACGGTACCTGGCTAATGACGAATAACACCGTGGCCGTGTGCTCTACTGCGCGTTGAAAACGAAACCACGAGGTCAACGGAATACGGTGTGCCATCTTCAAAGGAGTATCACCAAGATCGATAATCACCAGCCCAAAGCCGCCACTTTGCAAAAGCAAGTCGGTGACCCGCAACGCCTGCTCAACTGGCTTTTCGATCTTTTCATTATTTTTCTCTGTGGTTCTGCGTCTCTGTGGTGAACCTGATTTTTGCAAACGCATCCCACACCGCACCCAAAGCAGTTTTTCAAAATTCACTCCCGCCGCCGCAGCCGAGTGGGGATTGAAAGCATCGCTGATGTCCACCAGAGCACACACTTCATGACGTTGGGTCGCCGCCGCCAAGGCGGCTAACAATACACTGGTGCGGCCGGACGAGGCTGGTCCGCAAATCTCGGTCAGGCATCCACGAGGAAGTCCGCCGGTAAGCGCATCGATCTCACGGATGCCGCTCGAAACCATCAGCGGGGTAGGCCGCACTTCCAATCGCGACGCAGCAGTCACCCCGGCAAGCTTGGGCATCGCCGACAAACGTTGGAAAACCAGCGTGGACCAATCCGCGGCAGCAATGGCAACAGGGCGGCCCGGAGCCGCACTAGAAACAAGCGGTACAGAAGACATGGAAAACCTCAGGATTTCAGGGAACGTCAGGGCCGCGACCGGGCTCTGGGCGGATAATTAATATTCGCCCTTTGTTCGCTATTGGATTGTTCTACTGCCAGCGGAGGTTGTCAAGCATTTAAAAATTAATTGCCACACAGAATGCATAGCAGAGGTGGCGAAAAAAAGCTTCCAAGAGGAAGGACAAGAGCCTCATCCTGTTACGGCGCTTCAAGCGAATGCTGAAGCTGGGGGAGCGATGCTCCGGCCCGCGCTTTGTTATAATTAGCGTCTGCTCAATGGCGCTATCGTCTAGGGGTTAGGACGGAAGATTCTCAATCTTCAAACCCGGGTTCGATTCCCGGTAGCGCTACCAAATCTCTCCTGCTATCTCGTGTTATTCTCTGCACTTGCTGGCTGTCTTTCACTGATACAGTGCATGCTGTCATCAAATGCACATCATCGTTTCTGGATCGCTTGTATTCCAGTCCCAGAATCCAGTGGAGGCTTTCGAGTGGTCGCACTCACTCTAGCTCGGAATTCCCGATGGTTGTGATCCTGGCCGGACTTCCAGGTACGGGCAAGAGCACGATCGCGCGTGCGCTTGCCCAGCGGCTTCCGGGCGTAGTCCTCGATAAAGACATCATTCGAGCGGCGCTCTTCACGCCGGCACAAGTCGAATATTCACGGGTGCAAGATGATTTCTGTCAGGACATCATGTTGCAGACGGCGGCGTATCTGCTTGGAAGGAATTCGTCGTCGTATGTTCTTTTGGATGGCCGGACATTTTCGCGGCGCTACCAGCGTGAGCAGGTGTTCCAGTTCTGTTCGCAATTGGCGACCGGGTGGGCCATCTTGGAATGCGTCTGCTCGGAACAAACCGCGCTGTCACGCTTAGAAAAGGCGGCAGCGGACCGGACCCATCCTGCCACGAATCGGACGCCAGAGCTATATCACCAAATCCGAAAGGCGTGGGAGCCGATCACCGACCCCAAACTCGTCATCGACACCGATGCCAGCTTGGACGCATGCGCCGAGCAAGCCACGCAGTACCTCGTAAAGAGGAACGAACAACAGCAAGCATTCGGCGACAAATAGTTCATAGCGCTTCACTTCATGGTCGCGAAGCTGTCACTTTTGCCAGTTGATACGGCGAGTGAATTCTCCTAGTATGTTCTCGCGCCATACTTGAGACTGCCTCGTAAAAATTGGAGGAGACAAAATGCGGAAGAGTATCAATCCTATTCTGGTTATTCTCTGGGTGCTGTTTGCGTGCAGCCTATTGACCGTCGCTCAGGTGTCCCAACCTCCCAGCTCGCAGAGTCCTTCGGTAGCCGGCGCACCATCGAATAACATTTCGGACAAAGACATCGAGATGCTACGGGCGGACTTGCGCGCCCAACGGAAGCAGATCATGGCACAAAACATGACTCTCACTGCCGACGAGGCCACCAAGTTTTGGCCTATCTATGACCAGTATAGACAGGCAGCGATCAAAGCCAATGACGAACGCTGGGCGGTGCTCAAGGACTATGCAGCCAACTACGACACCATGACCGACGCGCAGGCGGAAGACTACATCAAGAGAGCGAACGCGGTTGACGAGCAACTCCTGGCATTGCGTATGAGGTACGTTCCGATGTTTGAGAAGGTTATTTCCGCCAAGAAGACTGCGTTGTGCTACCAGATCGATCGCCGCATCGACCTCCTGATCAATTTGCAGTTGTCCTCAGTGATTCCGATGGTAGATACCAGCAGCAAGTAAGTCGACGTCTAATGGCTTGCTTAACTGATCCCAGCTCTCGCGTGGGATAGTTCCAAGGGTGTCCTGCCATTTCTACAACCCCGCTGAAACCAGACTATTACGGCCTGATCTCGAAGACTAGCCCGCAGCCGTTGCTGCCGAGGACGTGACAAGACAGATTGCCGCCCATGTTCGTCCCGCCATACAGATTTCCTCCAGGGCCGAAGATCACGCTGCCAAGAAAGGGTCCCTCTCCATCGGTGCCGTTAAAGGAATGCAGAACTGTCGCCGTCCACTTGTTATTTGCTCCCGGTGACAGCTTGAAAACGGTGCCGCAGCCGCAAGACTTCGAGTTGCCGCCCTGGAACGTTGTGCCATATAAGTTGCCGGTCGCGTCGAAGACTGGGGCTGCATCGGGATTCGCCCCGTCCTCGACGTTAAAGCTATGCAGAATCGTCTCGGTCCACTCGCCATCCGTCCGTGGCGACAGCTTATAGATCACTCCCCAGCTATAGGCGCCGCCGCCTGCTGTCGCCCCGTACAAACTCCCTTGGCCATCGACAGACACGCCAGCGTAGGCCTGAGCTCCGTCCTTGCCATTGAAGGTATGCAGAACAGTGTGAATCCATTTCCCGGTCGCGCCTGGTTTGAGCCTGAAGACAGTGCTCACGCCATTGGCGGTAGAAAAAGTGGTGCCGTATAAATTGCCAGACGCGTCGAAAGTCACGCCGGCATAAGGGTTGGCGCCGTCGCTTCCATTAAAGCTATGCAGCACCGTCTCCGTCCATTTGCCATTCTGTCCGGGTGAAAGCTTGAATACGGTGCCCATTCCTGCGTTGCCGCCCGCCAACGTGGTGCCGTACAAATTCCCCGCTGCGTCGAAGATCGGGCCAGCGTAGGGCGCAGCCCCGTCTTTGCCATCAAATTCATGCAGAATCTTCTCGGTCCATTTGCCCTTCGCGCCGGGTGAGAGCTCGAAGACCACGCCGCAGTTCGAGTCGCACGGGCCGCCAGCGCTTCCACCGAGCCAGGTGGTGCCGTACAAATTCCCCACCGCGTCAGAAATCAAACCGGCAAAGGGATTGGCTCCGTCCTTGCCGGTAAAACGATGCAGCACGGTCCTAGTCCATTTTCCACTCGCCGTGGGTGACAGTTCGAAAACGGTCCCGCACTCGCACCGATCGTCTCCACCGTCTAACGTAGTGCCGTACAAGTTGCCTGCCTTGTCGAAGATTAAGCTGCCGACAGGGTGAACACCGTCTCGACCGTTGAAGGCATGAAGCACCTGTTCCTGACCCATCGCGTTGACGCTTGCCGCAATGAGAAATCCGAGAACGACCGCCAAGGCTATATCTAACCTCATAGGGCCCTTTCTGCTCAGAATTGACAGGCCTTCGTCACACATCCTGCGTCCAAACGATGGCAAGTATACAACGACGGACTGACGTGGCTATCCCTGTTTTTCTAGCCACACAACTCAGTAGTTGTATCGGATTGGGCGTTAAAAAAAACATAGGGTTGTCGCGTAATCGAGTGAGAAGCATCGGTCTGACTTGACTGGAGGCCGCGATCCAGATCGGGCGAAACCGTGCGGAAAATTAGCCATCTGGACGGTAACCTAGGTAACTTTCGGGGGCCGAAACTGCGTGATACGCTCGTCGGATAAGAAGCAAGAAATCAATGGTTTCTGGGGGACGAATGCTTCGCCGCTGGTGTCTCTGCCTGCTGGTGTTCTCGATTTTTGCTGTGTGCGATCGGACCGCGTCGGCTGAGTCCAATGCGGTCCAGCCCAAACAAAAGAATGCGTCCGCTAAACTGCCGGTCACCACTTCCTCAGCGCAGGCACGCAACAGTTTCGAAACGGCGATGCGGGAATTCGAGCAGTACCGCATTCCAGAAACGTTGCAGGACTTGCGGGCGGCAACCAAAGCAGATCCCAATTTCGCGCAGGCATTGATTCTGACTTCCCGCATGAGCGGGGATCCGGCGGAGCAGGCGGCTACGCTCAAACGAGCTAAGTTTTTGGCGGTCAAGGTGAGTCCGAGCGAGCAATTGTTGATCCGCTGGCTAGCGAGTGCGGAGGAGAACAATTGTCTGCCCGCGATTGCGGCCATGAATGATTTGCTGGCGAAGTATCCGCGCGATCAGCGCCTGGCATACCTTGCCGGCGACTGGCTGATGCAACAGCAACGATACGAACAGGCGATCACGGTGCTCGAACGTGCGCTGGCGGTAAACCCGAATTATGCTGCCGCGCTGAATGACGTGGCCTACGGATACGCGGACACGGGAAACTTCGATAAGGCTTTCGCCGCCATGGACCGCTATGTGGCGCTCGAACCCGACCAACCAAACCCGCACGATTCCTACGGAGAGATTCTGCGCATGGCGGGCAAACTCGATGCCGCGCTCGAGCAGTATCGCTTGAGCATCCGAATCGATCCGAATTTTGGTTCGGAAGTCGGCGTGGCCGATACTTATGCGCTCATGGGGAAGGAGCTGGAAGCTCGCGAGGAGTATGACCGGGCCATCGTTTTCGCTCCCAGCAATGCGGACAAAGTGCAGCGTGAACTGCAATCGGCCGTGACTTGGATTCGCGAAAACAATCGAAAGCTGGCAGAGAGAGCGCTGAACGATGTCGCCAGACATGCTCATTCGGCGGGACTGGCGCGGCTCGAAGCCGAGTCTCATCGGATTCTGGGTATGTACGAGCCTGATCCAAAGACGGCGATGAAGCAGTTGCAGGCTGCGCAGGATGTGCTGGGTGAAGAGCATGAGATTTCCGCCAGTGACCGGGACGAGGAGCTGGCGCGAATTCTGCGGGTCCGGGCCGCGCGTTTGGCTGAAGGGCAAGACATGGAGGCGGCTTCGAAAGCTGTCACGCAACTCGAAACCATGGCGGGCACCAGCCGCAGCCAGGTGATCCAGCTTTGTTATCACGGGGCAGCCGGAGCGGTTCTGGTCGCCCAGGGAAAGTTCGCGGAAGCAATTCCGCACTTAGAAGAAGGTACGAGCGATCCGGAATCCATGCGGCTTTTGTGGCGAGCTTATACCAGCACGGGAGCGGCTTCCGAGGCCCAGGCGATTGCCTCGAAGCTGGCGTCCCTGAATCTGCCCACTGTCGAGCAAGCGCTGGTGGTGCCACAATTCCGGGTGAGCCTGATCAGCCGAGCGGAGCAACCGTAGGGCGACGACACTCTCCGCCATGCCACGCATCCCGATCTTCAGCTTCGGACACGCAGAGCAGGAAGCGGCACTTCCTCGTCTGACCGGCTACACGCCTTCGCTCTCACTCGAAGGCCTCCAACTTGGCGTCGACAACCTCCGGCACGATGTTCATCTAAGTCCCAAGTTTGTAGTGCAGACGCGTTCGCAGATTTCACGGCTGATCGTGCGTCATGGCGATGTCGAGGGATTGCTGGCGGCGGAAGCGCCGCAGCCGCGGCAAGGCGGACACTTCATCGGATCGAATGCCGGGCCGAAGAGCAATGCTAAGCCTGGGGATCTCACCAATGCTTCTGAATTGAAGCCTCTGCTGGCGGAAGTGCATTCGGCCGCGCTGAATCGCGCCAAGGCGGAAGGAAATCCGTCACTGGATGTGCTGGCGCGGGTTGCAATCATCAAGTTTCTGCGCATCGAATTAGGACTGCAGTTTGCCCAGATTCTGGAGCGCTGCCGCATGACACTGAAGAGCTACGAAGGCGTCCGAGCGCAGAAGGCGTTGGAATATCGCGAGCGCGTGGCGGCCTTTCAGGTAGCGAAAAAAGTCATCCTGCGCAAGACCGGGCAAGAATTGTTTCGCACCCTGCGCGAGATCGAGAAGGAAACTCTGGCGCGCACGCGGCGGTCGTTGTTTGGAAGCAGTCACGACGAGCAATACAAGCTGTTCCTCAATCCGCTGATCTTCACCGCAGATGGTTGCGACGCCTATGTCAACGCCGAGCAATATGTGATGCTGGGCAATTTCGATCGCGATCCCGACCGCTTCCCGAACGTTCGCCGAATTGCTTATGAATTTCTGCAGTCGCTGAATCTGGGGCTCGAAGCCGATCCCGAGCGCGCCATCAATGCCTGGCTCAACGTGCCGGAGAACGCCCAAGAGCTAGTTGGCTCTGGAACTCCGGATGACTCCACGCCTGAAGAGCGAGCTCAAAAGACGCGGTTGGCTGCGTGGTTGGGTCTGCTCGATCGCGAGAAGCTGATGGAGTACGTAGTGGCTTCTTATGAAACGGTGCCGCTGTTGGCTGAGTACTCGCCTCGCATCAACGCGCAGCAATTGAAGAATGCGTTGATCTCCCGCGAAGAGCGAACGCGTGTGGAAAAATTGATCATGGAGCAGGGCAAAGTTTCGCGCGACAGCTTGCAAGCCGCAGTGCAGCGAGTGGCGAATTGCAAGGGAACGGACCGAGGAAAGATTGCGGCCAGGTTCCTGCACGATTTCATGCGCTACCACCGCGATCTGCGGAACCTGGAAACGCTGCGGTCGGCGATGGACAACGTTAATCTCATCACCAACGACAAAATGCGGCAGCTCTCTTCCATGAATGGCACGCTGTACGAGTTTCTGCTACCCGAAGAACAGAAACCGTCGGAAGAGAAGGTGCTGCGCCACGTGATTATAAAGGCCGATGTCCGCGACTCGTCCCGGCTCACGCGATCGCTGCTCGAACGCGGCATGAATCCGGCTTCTTACTTCAGTCTTAATTTCTATGATCCGGTCAACAAGCTGCTGTCGAAATATGGAGCCAGCAAAGTTTTTCTCGAAGGCGATGCGATCATTCTGGCCATCCTCGAACGCGAGGGCGAGCCAGGACTCGCGGTTGGCCGTGCCTCGGTGCTGGCGCGCGAGATCATTGAGATCGTTCGCGGTTACAACCAACTGCTCGAACGCGCCGGACTTCCGGGCATCGAACTGGGCGTGGGCATTTCCTATCAGGACTCGGCGCCAATGTACTTGATGGATGGCGAGCAGCGGATCATGATCTCGGATGCGCTGAACGAAAGTGACCGTCTTTCCTCGTGCAGCAAGCGGGTACGAAAATCGATGAAGACGATGGAGACTCCTTTCAACGTCTACGCGTTTCAGACGGTGCCTGACGCCGACGTCGAAGACAGTCCCGACGACTTCATTCTGAAATACAATTTGAACGGGATCCGTATCAGCGAGGCCGCGTTCCAGAGGCTGAAGCAGGAAATTTCGCTCGAACTTTCTCCGCTGGATTTGCCCAAGGCGTGGGAGGGTGAAGAGTTTCATTTGTGGAGCGGGCTGGTGCCGGTCGGCAACGACATTTTCCGCAAGATCGTGGTGCGCGGAAGCCGCATGCCCCAGATCGATCCTCACAATTTCTCGGTCCAGCTCTGGACCGAGCGCTGGTACTACGAAGTCTGCTCCAACCCGGCGATCGACGCTAAACTCGAAGGCAAAGCGACAGCAGGGAAGTAAGCTCGATCGGAACGCCGCACGCAGACGGATTCCTACCCAACCGGCTCACGATTCGCGCCTGAAACATTCCCAGATTGGGATGACGGCTGTTTTTTCACCGGTACCCCCCTCCCCCCTTTTCGTGTGCAAAATCTAGAAAACAAAAGATCTAGCCTTGCGACCATGTGCCAAGTCTTTGAGTTTGCAGGACTTACACGCAAAATCTAGAGAACATGGGAGTTACTGCCGGGCGCGCAGGTCTTAGCGCGCCGTTTTGGGAACGAGGGGGCTACACATTTGGCTGCCGTCCGAAGCCACGATCCGTCGCCTGCGGTCAGATTGTCAAAGATCAACGATTATCTTGTAGATAATCTACGTTTTAGTAGGTTATCGGATGTAAATCATGTAGTCAACAATAAATCGCGCGGAGATTTACGGATTGACAGGGTCGCGTTAAATCTCCACCGTGCCTTCGAGGTAGAAAACGCAAGAGCCTTTCAGTTCGACGCGGTCGCCAATCAGCCGGCAGACAATCTCTCCGCCGCGGCGTGAGGCTTGGAATGCACAAAACTCAGTTTTGCCCAGTCGCTTGGCCCAATAAGGCGCCAGCATGCAGTGCGCCGCGCCGGTCACGGGATCTTCTGGGACGCCCTTGGCCGGGGCGAAGTAGCGGCTGATGAAGTCATAGGTTCCGTCTCCTAGCGTGGTCACGATTACGCCGGGCCGGTCCATGCGGGCGAGCGCGGTCATATCGGGAGCAAGCTTGCGCAACGCCTGCACGCTGTCGAGCAGAGCCAGGTAGTTGAACGCGTTCACGAAAACTTCAATCGGAATGACTCCCAAAGCTTCTGCCAGCCCTGACGGAGTCGAGACTAGTTCGGACGGGCGGGCCGGAAAGTTCATGACGTAAGCCGCATCCGACCGATTCACCGTCAAAGGGCCGCTCGCGGAGTGGAATACCACGCTGCTGCGCGCAGGCTCCAGTCGCTCCATGACCACGGCTGCGCTGGCCAGCGTGGCGTGGCCGCAAAGCGGCACCTCGAGGTTGGGCGTGAACCAACGCACGCGATAGTCGCCACCTTCCGGCACTAGAAAAGCCGTCTCGGACAGATTGTTCTCAGCGGCAATCGCCTGCAACACGGCGTCGGCCGGAAAGCCGTCCATCGGCATCACGGCGGCGGGATTCCCCGCGAAGCAACGAGTAGTGAAAGCGTCAATCTGGAATATCGGCGTACGCATAGAGCAATGTCCTTTTACCTGTAGAGGATGTCAGCATCGATTGCGATGCAAATTTGCCTGGAGGGAAAATAAGTCTAGTGTCATGCGGGCGCCCTCGCCGGCATTGTTGCGATCCCGGCGCAGCCCGGTGCCGACTCGGGCATGCTGTTACGTGAAAAATGATCTCAGGATCCGAGTGGAACCGCCGGACGCAGGGTTAAGGAAGCGAGACGAGGTAGACAACGATGCGACGGATGCTTCCCATTTTATGTGGCTTGGCCATGATCGCAGTTTCACAGGCACAGAGTAGCTTTGAAGCGGAAGGTCAGCCAGCCTCGGAGACTCCGACGATTACAGGCAAACTCGAAGGCTCCCGCGTGGCGGTTTTTAGGACGCCGAAGGACTCCTGCAACCAAAACGACATTCCGGACGCAATGGCCCGGGCATTTCGCGATTCCACCGGCACGGTCCACTTCGCGTCCGCGAGTTCCGAGCTGTTCCTAAGCCTCGGTCCTACGCTTGAGACAGTCAAGCACAGCTGCGACGCGGCGTTCCAGTCCGCGAATGATCCCAATCCGGCAGATTTCAACGATCAGGCGTGGCTCGATTCTTTCTACACTTTGGACGGCAAAACTATCGCCGCTTTGTCCCACACGGAATATCACGGTTGGGCGCATCCCGGTGAGTGTTTTACGCCGAACTACGGCGATTGCGAGTATGACTCCGACACCTACCATGTTTCGCGGGATGGTGGCTATCACTTCGAATCGTTCAAGGCGCCGGCAAACTTTCTAGCCGGAATTCCCTATAAATATGAGATGGACGGCGGACCCATGGGTTACAGCGTGGACACCAACGTCGTGAACTTCAACGGCTGGTATTACGCGGTAGCGACGGATTGGACCTGGCCTCCGAACTGCTCCGGGGACAAAGGGCCGCACCGTTGTATAGTGCCCACTGGCGGCGCACCCATTCGCACCAAGGATGTTTTTGATCCTGCTTCGTGGCGCGGCTGGAACGGCAAGGATTTCTCACTGACATTCGTCGATCCCTATCTGGGTCTGGTTTCGCATCCGAAGGAGCACATCTACACGCCGGTTCCGTACATGTTTGCCGTGGGTGGGATCAATGTTTACCAGTCCGCAAATATAGTTGTTGCCACGCTGTGGGATTACTGGGACAACGAGCTGGGCCCTCCGGGCTTGTACCTGACAACGTCGACCGATCTGGTCAACTGGACGAAGCCCACGTTGGTAGTGACCGCGAAGGAGCTCAGCAAGAATGATCCCAAGGGGAGCTTCCTGTACGCTTACTTCTCCTTGATCGATCCGAACGCACCGGACTTGAACTTCTCGATTATCGGCAACGATCCCTATGTGTATTATGTGCGCCTGAATAACAACAATACGTCGGAGCGTGTGCTGTTCCGGCAAAAAGTGAAATTGACGCTGAATCAGTGAGTGGCTCTCAAAGTCGTCCTAGTCATGGAGCCGGGTGACGCTCGATTATTCAGCCCCCGCTACCGCTTCAGCGCCGCGCTCTTCGTGTTCCCACCGCACGAGGCTGGGGTGTCGCTGCACTTGCGGAATGCGGGGACGACTAACGCTTGCTCGAGCGTGGGATCGTTCAGGTTGGTCAGGGTGTCGTTGGTGCGCTTGGCTCCGGCGCTGTATCCAATTTTCTGATACGCGGCGGCTAGCAGCTTTAGCGAAAACGGATTGTTGTTATCTTCTTCCAGATGCGAGATGGCTTCATCGTACTTATGCTCGGAGAACAAAACTTCGCCGGCTGCTCCGTGGTAGGCAAGCTCGCTCAGTTTGTCGTTGCAGCTTTCTGCCATCGCGGCCAGCCGCTCCAGGTTTGAGTTCGCCATTTGCTTGTTGCCCATCTTCAGAGCGACTTCGACGCGCGCCCGAAGAATCTGTGCCAGTTCCTGCGAAATTGCAGTCTTCAAGGAATTCTTGCCTTCTTGTGTTGCCGCTTCGGCTTTGCCTAAGTAGACGAGCGCCTGCTTCGGATTTTGCTCGAACATAGCCATCTGCCGGTAAGTATCGGCCTCGGCTTGGCTGTTCTGCTTGGTGTGCGCGTAATCCGCAATTGTCTGGAAGGCGTGTTCGGCGCCATCGTAGTCACCTTCGCGAACGTAGGTGGTCGCTTCCCGTGTCTTCCAGAGGATTTGTTGTAGCTCAGGCAAAGTGAATTTCTGGAATCCGACTTCGTATTCCTTGCGAGCTTGAACCTGATTACCCATGAGCGAGTAAGTATCGGCGATGCCAAATTGCGAAGAATAGAATTCGGGATTGATGACGAGCGACGCCCGATAATGTTCAATGGACTGATTGAAGCGACCCGCCAAGCGCAGAATCTCAGCGTAAGAATCTTGCGGATTCGAATCATTGGGCAGCAAGGCAACGTACTTATCCATCATCGCGAAGGCCTTGTCGAATTGCCGCATCGCGGCATAGTTGTAGCCCATGTTGTTGATCAGACCGGGAGAATCTGTGATCCCGGATCGCTCGTAGATGGCACTTGCTCGCTCGAACTGGGACTGATTGAAAAGCCACCACGTGGTCATCCAAACCACCCACTTGTCGTGCGGGTATTGATTGAGCACGTCGTTCATTTTGGGGATCGCGGAGATCAGTTTGTGGTCGGCGGCGTCCTGATACCACTCGATTACCAGTTGCTCGGAATTGGTGGCGTGATTTCTGGTGGCGAATGCCTTCTCCTGTTCGCCCACCTGCTCGGCAGAGTCGAGGCTGATCTGCGCCAGGAACTCGTGGCCCATGGCAAAGTCGGGATCGACCCGAACCGCTTTGCGCAGAATGTCGATTGCCTGCGCCTGTTCCACCTGGTCGAGGTAGAGGTCCAAGGCTTGTTGGACAAGACGGAGCGCCTCGGGAGACTTGGTGGTCAGGGGGAATACGGCGGTGGGCGCGTTAGTCGACGCGGACGCTGTTTCTTCCGCCACGCCGACGGCGGAGGACAGCAGGCTCGTACAGATGACTACTACCAAGATCGTAATTTCGCAGATCGATGCCTTGCGAATCATAGTTAGATTCCCCCCCGGCTAATTTCCCCTCAAAAAGTAGCCCTGCTCGACCGGCAGCTTGCCGTCGATTTTCACCACATTCACGTCCTGAGTGAGCGAATACAAGTCCACAACGCCGATGGCTCCCGGCGAGGTCGATACAAAGCGCAGGACGGCATCGTCGGTATCGGCGACCATGATTGCCTCGCGATGAGCCAGAACGAACGCATGCGCCTGCTCGGGAGTCATGTTCAGCAGTTTGCGGAGAACCAGTTGCATGTCCGCGGAAGAAGGATCGCGCATGACGACCGTGATGGTTTTTCCATCCGGCCAATTCTGTTTATGGGCAGTGAAGATTTTCACCAGCTCGGCGGCGGTAAGGTTCGAGGTGGAGTTCGCCTTGTCGGCAACGATCGCAAATTGCTTGGCCTGAACGGCGCAGGGCAGGATCGCGGCCCACATACACAGCACTAGGACTCGTCGCCGGTTTATCACAATGGCGTGATTCTAGCCCGCGTCCAGTTACCGCGATAGGTAACGGAGGTAATAGACTTGGGCTCTTTTTGGAGATGAACTATTTTGGGACGCGACTTACTGTCCGGCGCGTAGCGGCGAAATCAGCAAGCGGGTGGTCGACTTCTTCTTGGTATCCGATTTGTCAGGTTGATAGACCAGGTCGAGCGAACCCTCGGCCGTCGGAGAAGCTTCCGCCAGCGTGGCTGCAAGGCTGCGGAACGAGCGTCCGACGTCTGCGCTCTCGTGGAGCGCCACGGGCGCACCCTTATCGATGGCGGGTGCGATGGCTTGATGGTTGTTGGGGATTTTCCAAAGCAGCTTGCAGCCGGTCGCGGCCTCGACGTCTTCGTCCCCAAAGCCAGGGATTTTCTTGTACCGGTTCAGCACCAGACGGACCCGGTCGCGGCCTCCGCCTTCTTCGAGGAAAGACCGCAGGCGGCCCGCGCTCCAGAGGGAAACCACATCGGACTGTGCTACTAACAGCACGGCATTGGACAAATCACAAAGCAGCCGCGCCGTCTGATCCGTGCGGTTGGAACAGTCGACCACAACGTAGCGAAACTGCGAGACCAGCAGATCGAAGAGGCGAGCCAGTTCGGCTGCAGTCGGTGTCGAATGCTGAGGCTCCTGCGGACCCGCCAGCAGTTGCAGGCCATTCTTGCAAGTGGTCATCAGGCCTTGCAGCAACGAAGTATCCATGCGATGCAGGTTCTGCAGAGCATCGGTGAGACCAAACGTGGGCCGGGCGTTGAGATGAAGTGCGGCATGCCCTAAAAGCGCGAAGTCGACCAGCAGAACTCCGCCGTGCAATTCCTGAAGGGCTACAGCGGTATTCACCGCGACCGTCGTGGCCCCCGCTCCGCCCTTGGCATTGGCGACAACGAACACCCGAGCGCGCCCTGAGGAAGTTCGCGTGCGCCCGCGCGAAGCGGCGAAGCGAGTGAAAGCATCGACCATGCTTTCCGGAGTCGCGTTGCGCTCCATATACTCGCGAGCCCCGGCGCGCATGGCAGAAACGATGGTGCCGGGATCGGTCATTGGCCCGACGGCGAAGATGACGATATCGCTGGTGTTGGAGTGGATCAACTCGATCGCGTGCATGGCGCGTTCGACATTCTGGGGATCGATATCGACTAAAACGACATCGGCGCGAACGTCCTGAATCTGGCGCAGAATCGCGTCGGTCGGGCTGGCAGGAAACCCAACATGGCCAAAGACATTGCGGCCCATCTGGGTGCTCTCCAGCCGTTGCTGGAGGACCGTGAGCCGTTCTTTGTCCTCGGTAAGGAGGGTGACCGCTATGCCATGCATGGCTGGAACCTCAATTATGTACCCGGCAAGGGCATGTTATGAAGAGATCAGAAGTCCGCCAAGTGACTATCGTAACGGAAGCTTGCACAGAAGTTCCCCTTCAACATGCCACGCCGATTTCCCCAAGAACTTTAAGGACGACACAGCGGTGGACATACCGCAGAGTGAGGGACTGTCCCTGGGAACATTCTACGCAAAAGTGGGCCGATTGCAAATCAAGCTGGAAGCCCGGTGTGGGGCGGACACTCCTGTTCGCCGCCTCTTACGTTGGCCACTGTTCCGATGTCACACATTTGTCGGTCAACACGCGGATAAGAGTGTCAGCCCTACACAAGTAAAGTCAGGATTGCAAAGAACTCCGCGTCGGACTCCCGTCCTTTCGCGTGCTGGTTTCATCTTCATGATGGTGTTCATGCAGAGCCGACAATCGGGCGAAGTCGGATGATCCGCCATCGGTTTCGGGCAGGAACTCGTGGCCCGCTAACTGAACCGCGACCACCGATCGATTGCCCACTGCGGACGAGAGCACACGCAAGACCTTGCCACGGCAGCGCACGCGCATGTTCTCAGCCAGAGTAATTTCCGACGGCATGACCAGCGTGAGTTCAATGGCGTCCGCTTCCGACAGTGGCAAGTCGGTGTGAAAGAGTGCACCCCGCGCGCATAAATTCTGCGTGAAGCCAGATCCCTCACGATCACTGCCAGCGAGACGTACGGAAACCGGAAGGTGAACATCAAAGCGTTGTGCGGCCCGGCGTTCGAGTTGAACCTGCTCGCTGCTCATGGCTTCTCCACAAACCCGAACCAGCGGCTTGCCTCTATACTAGAGGGACGACTCTGGTTGTGGGCGCTCCGACTTTAGCGCGTCTCGCGGCGTCTGGGAAGTCCCAAATTGGGAAGGCAACGAATCGCGAAGCAGAGCCGGAGTCAAGACCTCCGGATTGAATCGAGACATGGAGTGCCCTCATCCTAAGAATGAGTTGAAAGATTCAGCTTGAGCAATCCACCCACCCAAGCAAGTTCTGAGCAGGCACTTACCAGTTCCTCGGCCCGAGGAATCAGCCTGTCCGTGACTCTGCGCGCACTGCGCCATCGCAACTTCCAGCTTTTCTTCAGCGGACAACTCATTTCGCTGATTGGGACCTGGATGCAAAGCATGGCCCAGGCGTGGCTGGTCTATCGAATCACAGGATCGTCCCTGCTGCTCGGTTCCGTGGGATTCGCCAGCCAGTTTCCCGTATTTCTGGTTGCCCCGTTGGGCGGCATCGTGGCCGATCGCCACAACCGCCAGCGCGTGGTCATTGCAACCCAAATCGCGTCGATGATTTTGGCGTTGATCCTTGCACTCTTGACCCTGACTGGAAGAGTGCAGATATGGCACATCTTTGTACTGGCCGCGCTCTTGGGGGTGGTGAACGCCTTCGACATTCCCGGCCGCCAGGCTTTCCTGGTCGACATGGTAGGCAAGGAAGATCTGATGAACGCGATTGCCTTGAACTCGTCCATGTTCAACGGCGCGCGCATTATCGGGCCGGCGATTGCTGGAATCCTGGTGGCGAAGCTTGGAGAAGGCTGGTGTTTCTTCGCCAACGGCGTGAGCTACATCGCGGTCATTATCGGGTTGCTGATGATGCGAGTGCAGCGTCCGGCTCGCCGCGCGCCTGCGGCTTCGCCTTGGGCGCATATCATCGAAGGCTTCCGTTTCGTCCAGCAAACCGCGCCGATCCGCGCCATCCTATTCTTGCTGGGATTGGTGAGCCTGGTGGCGATGCCCTACACGATTCTCATGCCAATTTTCGCGGATCAAATTCTACACGGCGGAGCTCAGGGCCTGGGAATTCTGATGGGCGCGACCGGCATTGGCGCTTTGCTGGGCGCGCTCACCCTGGCCTCGCGCAGCGGCGTGCACGGACTGGGACGATGGGTAGCGTTCTCGTGTGCAGGCTTCGGAGTCAGCCTGATTTTGTTTTCGTTGTCGCGGAATTTCTGGCTTTCAGTTGTTTTTCTGCTTCCCGTGGGCTTTGGCATGATGTTGCAGATGTCGGCGTCGAACACGCTGATCCAGGCCATGGTGCCGGATCATCTGCGTGGTCGGGTGATGGCGGTGTACTCCATGATGTTTATGGGCATGGCCCCGTTTGGAGCGTTTCTCGGAGGAGCGTTGGCGCATAAATTGGGTGCGCCGCTTACAGTTTCGATGGGAGCTGTCGCGTGCATCGGAGGCGCGGCCTTGTTTGGACTGCAACTGCCTAAGATCAGAGTCGAAGCGCGCCAGTTAATCATTGCCCAAGGCATGGTCGCAGGCGACCCGCCCGAGGAGATGACATCCAGAATTGTGGAAGATTAGAAGCCCAAGCGAAACTGGCGTCTACTCGCAAGGCTAGTGATGGTTCTTTTGTTTCTTGAGTTTCACGCTGACGGCTACCTTGATCACTGCGCCATCCACGGGATCAATCTCGAACACTGCCTTGCTGGTGTAACGGGGGTTTTCGAGCCGGTACTTGAAAACGCTGTACCACTGAACAATGTCGGTGTCATAGGGCGCGCCATACTTGGCTTGCACGTCCGCAGCGGTGTAGCTGCGGCCAGCGAGAGAAAGCGTGATGTAAGTTTCCGGGTTCTTCTCGCTCTTGACCGCGGCAATTTCGGAGAAAGGAAACGGCTGGCGCGTCAGTTGGTAGTCCACGAATGCAGCCTTATGTCGATGGACCATCCCTTCCTGAACGATCTCGTCGATCCGTTTGCTCACTTCCTTGTCCAGCGTAGAGCTGTCGCCGGTTGCGGCACAGGCATTCTTGTGCGGACTGCACTCGCTTCGAACTTCGTTTGCGACGTAGGCGCGAAGGACCTTGGAATTTTCCAACACTGCCTGGATGCCTTGCTCTCCGGGCAGAGCGGCCGCATCGAAAAGATAGGGAACCACCTCGCGCCAGTCGAAATCGTCGGCGGAGAACGCAGCTGGAGCGACGGGGGTGGGGGGATGGTTGGCGACGGCTGCCCTCGACGACGGAGCGAAAACGGAGAGCAACAACGCCAGCGTTAGCAAGAGCCTCGCCGGGGCTATTATTGTGGGCAAGGCGAGATCATAGCGGATGGAAGGAGAAAGAGCTAGGCTCGGCGTCTGCCTTTGCACCCGCGATTAGACTCATCGGTTCTGTTGTTGGCGTTAATCGCGATTTTTCGCCAACTGACTATCAGTGGACGGCTCAGATTGCTTCCGGTTTGCCAGCTAGCCAAGACTCACTGAACCTCTGGCAGCGGCAAATGTCGGGGCAATAACGGAATCGACTCCAGAATCCACTGCGGGCTCCTTGATCTTCCATCCCCTGATCAAAAGCCAAAACATGAAGACCAGCTCCCCGAAGAACGTGATCGATACGAATCCAAGGCGAGCGTTCGGGAAAAGGTATGGACTCAGGCTATTGGTCATCCAACCTAATCCATCGATCACCAGCAACGCCCCGATGATCCTGGGAATGTAGCTCGACCGGCAAATCAAGTACCCTAACAGGACAAGATGGATCCCGAAAAGCACCAGCCCCATGGACCAGTCGTATCGAAACGAATTGAGCAGAAGCAGTGCCTGGGCATGCATTTGAGCGGTCCCGAAGGCCGTCAGGTACTCCGGCGTGTGCAAAAGCCGAAAAGCGGTCACTAAGTTCATCGTGCCGAAGACAGCGACCGCTGCATATACCAACTGGAACCATGCGGCGAGCAGTGACAAGGATCTGTTTACCGGCGCAAGCAGCACATAGAGCGCCCAGGCGAGCACCACGTCACCGATAAAGCTGATCAAGTAGCAGAAGACTGCGGCGAGAAAAAGCCCTCCATGCACCGAGATGTTCTGAGAGGTCTGTTCGATGTTGCCCGGAATGACTAGCTTCGGAAAGACATACTCAGCATAGGTGACAGGATTGAGCAGGTAAGTGAAGCCGACGACTAGGGCTGCCTGACGAAGCGTCATTCCCTCATCGCAGCCTGATGGGCGCACCGAGCTCATGGAGACCTCTTCTTACCAGCTGTCCGCGCCCGGTCTGAACCTGAACGCTGCTCTTGCCGTAGCCTTATGCGTAAGCTAGCAGGTTTCCAAGTTACGAGCTGTGCACTATTGCTCAGTCTGACAGGGCTTCGCAGGATTGTAAGGGCACGCATGGTGGCTTCACCTTCTGGTATTTGGCTATGGGGCACTTTCGCCTTTGTACACTTGCGGAACGTGTTCGTTACCTCCTGATCGGGTTACGGTCAAACAAGGAAGTTAGCTGTTGCAATCAAATTACACTCATCTTTTCCAGTGAAGTGCGCCGGGGATGGAATTCCATTCGCATAGAGTGCTCGGTGTCGACGCGGACGGGTGCAGAGATCCTTCGTTGGCAGGCCTTCGCTTTGCGAAGGTCTGCACTTCCTCAGGATGACAGCTGCGGATGGGGTCACTAGGAGCACACGAGCGCGGATGTCGCGACTACATTAGTGGCTTGGGTCTTTGTCGATCTTGCTGGCTACTTTTACGCCGCTCAGGCCGCTGACGTACTTGGCGATGCCGCGATACAGAGATTCGGCGATCTTCTGGCGGTAATCGGAGGTTCCCAGGCGACGTTCGTCGCCGGGATTGCTGACGAAGGAAATTTCCGCCAGAATCGAGGGCATATTGGCGCCGATGAGTACGATGAACGGAGCTTTCTTTACTCCGCGGTCGCGCTCGCCGGGATTCTTTGTGGCCAGACCGCTGTGAAGAGAGTTCTGCACGTCCGCCGCGAACTCCTGCGATTCGTCGATCTTCTCTTTCAGCGCGATCTTTTTTACCAGGTCCTGCAGTTCGTGAATTGATTTTTCCGAGACAGCGTTTTCGCGGGCGGCGACTTCGAGCGCGTCGGGCGACGAGGTAAAGTTCAAGTAGTAGGTTTCGACTCCGCGCGCGTCCGGATCGTGGCTCGAGTTGGCGTGGACAGAAACAAAAAGGTCGGCGCCTTCTTCGTTCGCGATCGCGGTCCGCGTCTCGAGGGGAATGAAAGTGTCGTCTTTGCGAGTGTAGATGACTTCCGCGCCGAGGCGGGTTTGCAGGAGCTTGCCCAGGCGGCGGCTTACGTCGAGGACCAGGTCTTTTTCTTCGAGACCATTGGGGCCGATTGTGCCGGTATCGTGGCCTCCGTGGCCGGGATCGATTACGATTTTGCCGATTTTCAGCCCGAGTGCGCGGGTTAGCGAACGCTCGCCGCTGGCGGTTGGCTGGGCTTCGCGCATGTCGGGATCGGCGCTTTGCGTCTTGCGCTTTCTTTTGGAAGTGTTGGTCTTGGTTTCAGCAGCGCTAGTTGGTCTTGCGGCGACCGGATTGGGTTTTTCGTCGTCGAGCGTTCCGAAATCGAGCGCTGGGTGATCGAGCTTGGCAACGACGTTCTTGTCGTTATTGTTATTTGTTGCCGCGTTCTTATCTTTTATCGGGACATCTTTTTCGGTCAGATTTCTGAGCGTGGGCTCATTATCGTCAACATCGACGATGGTCTTTTTCACGCCGTTGCTGATCACTACGGTGTTGCGGCGCACCGGTTTCTCCACCGCTACCTTGCTTGGAGATTCCTCCGCGTGGCTAAGCGAATTGGGCGCGACGTCGTTGGCGTCGTCTTCCTCTGTCTCTGCGATCGAGGCTGCCTGCTTCACGACCGGCATTGCAGTTGGCTGAGGGGTGTGGATGTCGTTGCCTCGGTCATCCGCGGTATGAATCCCCGGATTGCGAATATCGATAATCAGTCGCGGGGGATTCGAGACTAGCGAAGCCTGAAACTCGGAAAGTTCATCGAGATCGAGCACGACGCGGGTGCGTCCCGCCGCGAACTGCGCCATGCGGATATCTTTGAGCAGGCCGTCGCTTACGTCGAAGGTCCTGGCTAGTTTGGGATCAAGCTTGGTGTTGAGCAGGTCGAAGAAAACGCGCTCGGGATTGTCGATTCGTTGCGACTGATACCTGACTCCCTGCTCAAGGTCGATCGCCACTCGAGTGTAGTCGGGCGTGGACCAGTGCCGGATTCCGAGGACCCGGGCTGGCTTTCCGTCGGCGCTCTCGGCGGGCAGATCGGTCTCCTTGATGGAATCTTTCACTGTGTCCGGGGCGTGGTCGGAATCGGAGGTTAACTGAAGTGCCTTGGCGTCCTGGGTCCTTGGCTCACTCGCCCGCTTCGATTTCAGACTGGCCTGCCGCTGCGCCGGTTCGGCCAGCGCAAGGCGCGCTGCCTCAGCGAACTGGTTACGCGGATAGCGGTGCAGGAATTCCTCGAAGGTGGCGTCGGCTCGAGGTTTATCGTGCAGGTCGTCTTTGTAAATCTCTCCAATGCGGAAGAGCGCGTCGAAGCGGAACTTGCTGCCGGGATATTCGCGGCGCAGGAATTCGTATTGCTGGATAGCCGAGCGCAAAATGTCAGGATCGTTGAAACGGCGCCCCATTTCCTCGGTCATCTGGGCGGCCGCGACCACGCTGGGATCGGCCCGGCCCGAACTCGGCGCTCCGAGGTAAACGCGGCGGTAGGCGTTGATCACGCGTTCATAGTCGTGACGGGTACGATCCTCGAGCGGGCGCCCCTCCAGGGTCTCCTGCATTTGTTCGGCAGCGGCAAATTGCGAGTCGGCCCAGCTTCCGGATTTGTGGACGCGGGCATGGGCCATCGCAGGAAGCATCAGCGCGAACACAGCCGCACTCCAGCGCAACGCGCGTTGAATTCGAAGGGTCTTCAATTGAACTGCCCGTAATCGCTGTACTTTGAAGCCTGAGAGAACTCTTGCCTCAGGGGCTAAAGCCCGCGTCTTTGTTGGCTCAACCCGCTGGTGCTAGGATGCATTGTCACTTACTCGGTGTTGCTGATGTGCAGCACGCCTTTGGCATCGCGCTCCACATGAATCGGATCGTGCATGGGGCTTTCCAGGAAATGAGAGCCCGGATCCGATCCTCCGTAGTACAGCTGCGTGATGCGCTTCACATAGTTGCGTGTTTCGGCAAAATGGGGGACGCCGGCGCTGCGTGCTACGGCTCCTTGGCCCGCGTTGTAGGCGGCCAGGGTCAGCTTCACGTCGCCTCCGTAGTTCTCCATAAGCTGCTTAAGATGACGAACCCCGGCGTCCACATTTTGTTGCGGATCAAAGGGATTTGCCACATTTAGCTGCCGTGCGGTCTGCGGCATCAGTTGCATCAGCCCCATTGCGCCCTTGCGGGAGACGGCGTTGGGATTGAAGTTCGACTCCACCTTGATGACGGCGCGCACCAGGTTGGGGTCGACGTTATGTCGCGAGGCCGCCTGGTCGATGGCGGCGTCAATTTCCTGCGGAGAGAACGACCTTCCGCGAACAAAGTTCGGCAGAGGCGCGCTCCCACCAGGTTGCTCGCCGAGATAATGGTTGACCTCCGCCGCTGCCGAGCGGGCTGCCCGGATGTTGGCGGAAGGAACCGGTTTCCAGCGGTGCTCCGCGGTGCTCCAGAATGCCAGCGAACTGCGCTGGGCCGGAGCTTCAGTGCGCTTGCTCGTGGCCACCGGAAAGGATTCGTTGACATAGACTTTGCGGCCGTTGTCGTCAGTACTGGTGATGACTGCGGCGGCACCGGCCTCTGCCTGCAGGTATGGCATAGTGAACGAAAGGAAGGTCGCGATTACGGGACTAGCCATCAGGGCGAGTTGCAGGCGTTTTCGCATAGCCGGGTACTGAATCACCACGCAAGATGGTCAAGGGACCATCCGCGTGAAGAAGCTCGACGCGGACAAAAAGATCCGCGACTACCCACCCGGAACCTGACGGAGAATCCTAAAACCAGAGTGGATCAATTATAGGTGGGTGGAGGGTGGGCGGCAACTTACCAAAGGAGCATCGAACCACGATGGTAATCTAGATAAGCAGTTGAAAACATTAATGTTGTTTGGAGGTAACCTAATGATGGAGGACGGGCGTCCTCGCCCGCCTGGCGGATGGCTCGCTTTTCCATGCGCACCTTACATTTGGACGGACGGGAACGCCCGTCCTCCACAAACTTTCTTGGGTGTAGTAGGCTGCCTGTGATTCCTCATGAGCGAGCGACTCGAAACGCCCGAACTGGAAACTCCCGCACGCCAGACGCCGGACGCGCTGATGCTGTTCGGCTTCTGGTATCGCGCCCTGCCCAGCGAACAAGTCTCCCGCAACCGCCTACATAAGGCTATGCTGCTCGAGACCCCTCTGGTTATCGGCCGCGATCGGAAAGGAAAGGCTTTCGCTTTGCGTGACGCCTGTCCGCACCGCGGGATGCCGCTTTCTTGCGGGCAGTTTGACGGTCAGAGTTTGGAGTGCAGCTACCACGGCTGGAAATTCGATGCTCACTCCGGCCAATGCCAGCTCATTCCTTCGCTGACTTCCGATCAAGATCTGAAGGTGGATCGTATCTATGCTGGGAGTTATCCCTGCGCCGAGCACGACGACTACATTTGGGTCCTCGTTCCCGAGCCGCCCCCGCCGGGAGCCGGTTTCACTAAAGCGGCCGAGCCATCTTTTCCTGCGCCCCGCGTCCCCATTTTCGAGGGAAAGTACAAAATCGCGTATTTGACTGCTGACCTTCCGTGCAACGTGGACCATGGCATTATTGGGCTCATGGACCCGGCGCATGGGCCGTTTGTGCATCAGGCTTGGTGGTGGCGCAGCCGCCACAGCATTCACGAGAAGCAGAAGAATTTCGAGCCGATCCCCATGGGCTTTCGCATGAGCGCGCACACGCCCAGCTCAAACAGCGCGCCTTACAAACTGTTGCGGCTCTATGCCGATGCGGATTCGATCACGACCACCATTGATTTTGTTCTGCCCAACTTGCGCCTCGAAACCATCCGCGCGGGGAAATATTGGTTCTCCAGCCTGACCACGGTAACGCCGATTACTCGCAGCCATTGCCGCATTGACGTGGTGGCGTGCTGGAATATCTTTCGCTGGGTACCGTTTGGGCCTGCGTTGCTGAGGTTTGTGTTTGCGAAGTTCGTCGAACAAGACCGGCAGACGATGGAGAATCAGGCGGAAGGATTGAAGCACAATCCGCATCTCATGCTGATCGATGACGCGGATCGTCCAGCGAAATGGTATTTCCAGTTGAAGGCCGCATGTTTGGAGTCACGACGCACGGGCTCAGAAATGCGTCATCCCATGAACGGGCCGGTTACGTTGAAGTGGAGAAGCTGAGCCGGAATGGGAGTGCGGATCACTCATCTTTCACCAGCCAGTCCATGGCCTCCTCGCGCGTCTTGAAGGTCGGCAGGTCGCGCTGAGAAAAGTTCTTTATGTGTTCGTAAAACACGCGGGGCAGATTCTCGGTTCCCACCCACGCCGACTTCTTGATGTGAGGCCGGTCGAAAACCGCGCTCTCTTTCGGCGCAGTAATGGCCTCGCGATCGAACTCCGCCCCGGTGAAATCGGCGAGAAGCAGCACGGAGTCGCGTGGCTCGGGCATCACAAAGCGAGGAACCAGACGGGAAATCTTCAGTACCTCAGCAGCCGAGCAGTGAGATATGTCGACCAGCAGGATCGCCTTGCCCTGGTGCGTGATGATTCGTATGCGGTCTTCCATAGGGGACTCTGAGATGCGGTCGCCCGTGGGGCACAGAGTTGAGAAGCCCTCAAGTCAACAGCGACCCGACTACGTTATAAGCTTCGGCGAGGGCTGCGTCCAGTGCGGCGGGATCTTTGCCGCCGGCCTCGGCTAGATCGGGGCGACCGCCGCCTTTGCCCCCGATCCTCTCCGCAACTTTGCCAATCACTTTGCCGGCCTGGATTTTCTGCGTGAGGTCTTTGGTCACGCCGACAATCAGCGAGACATTGCCGTTATTGGCTGAGCCCAGCACTACGACACCCGAGCCGAGTTTGTCGCGGAGTTGATCGACCAGCGTGCGCATCTGGGCGCGTTCGAGATTGTCCACGCGGTGGGCGAGCACTTTGACGCCGCGGATGTCTTTGATCTTGTCGGTGACTGAGGCGACTGTCGAGGACGCCGACTTCATACGGACCTGATCGAGTTCGCGCTGCAGGCGCTTGATCTCGGAGTCTTTTTTGTCGAGTTCGAGTTTAAGAGCTTCGGCGGGCGAAGCGAAGTCCTCCTCAACTGTGGGTGCCCCATCCTTTCGCGCTCTTTGCGAAAGAGTGGGACCAACGAAGCTCGCGACTACGCTTTCCAATTTGTGATCTTTCTGGAAGTGGTGCAGCGAGCCTTCACCGGTGACGGCTTCGATGCGGCGCACTCCGGACGACACGCTGCCTTCTTTCAAAACCTTGATCAGGCCGATTTCTCCAGTCGCTTTGGTGTGCGTGCCGCCGCAGAGTTCGGTGGAAAAGTCTCCGATTTTGATGACACGGACCCGGTCGCCGTATTTTTCGCCGAACAAGGCCATCGCTTTGTATTCGTTGATGGCAACGTCGATGGGCACGTTTTCGATGACTTCGATCTTTTCGTTGCGCAGGACTTCTTTGTTGATCAAGTCTTCGATGTCTTGCAGTTCTTCGTCGGCGACGCCGGTGAAGTGCGAGAAGTCGAAACGAAGATGATCGGGCGCAACCAGCGATCCAGCTTGCTTCACGTGTTTGCCTAGCACTTCGCGCAGTCCGGCTTGCAGCAGATGCGTGGCCGTGTGGTTGCGCATAGTCGATTGGCGGACATCGGCGTTGACGACGGCATCGACCTTGTCGCCGATATGGATTGGCTGTTTGGCGATGACTTGGTGCGCGCGCACACCTTGGATCGGGGAGTAGCAGCCTTTTACATCGGCGACGACGGTGTTGTGATCGTCAGAGAAGAGCCATCCACGGTCGCCGACTTGTCCGCCGGATTCGGCGTAAAACGGTGTGTGATCGAGAATGATTTCGCCTTCGTCTCCCGGGTTGAGTTGCTGTGTGCCCTGACCGTTGCGGATGATGGCAAGGACTTCGCAGTTGTCGGAACGGGATTGGCGGTAGCCTTCGAACCCTGACTTCGGAAGATGCTGGTAGGCGGGATTGGCGGTCTGCTTGGCCGCGCCTCTCCAGGAGGCCCGGGCGCGATCGCGCTGCTCAGCCATGGCGCGGTCGAAGCCGTCCTGGTCGAATTCGATTCCCTGGTCGCGAGCCGCGTCCTGCATGAAATCGAGGGGCATGCCGAATGTGTCGTAAAGTTTGAAAGCCTCCGGCCCTGAAAGTCGGCTCTCGCCAATCAGAGCCTCCAACTTTTCGAGGCCAACGTTCATGGTGTGACCGAAGCGGGTTTCTTCAACGAAGACGGTCTTCGAGACACGCTCACAGGTTTCCTTCAGCTCGGGATACGCGTCCTGCATCAAATCGCGTACGGCAAAGACCATCTCATTGAGGAAAGGTTTCGTTTGTCCAAGAAGCCGGCCGTGCGTCAGGGCACGACGAATGATCTTTCGCAGTACGTAGCCGCGGCCTTCGTTCGAGGGTAATACTCCGTCTGAGATCAAGAATGTTGCTGCGCGTGAATGATCGGCAATCACTCTCAGCGAGGCTGCGGATTTATGGCCTGCTGCTTCTGCCGAGGTTTGCTCGGCTGGACGGACGGGGGCGTCCGTCCCCACGTGAGTGTTGGTGGTGCCTGTAAGTTCTGCTGCGCGCTTGATTAGCGGCGTGAACAAATCTGTGTCGTAGTTAGAGATCACGCCTTGCAGGACCGCCGTTACCCGCTCCAATCCCATGCCTGTATCAATCGAGGGCTTGGGCAGTGGATTCAACTTGCCATTCGCGTCGCGGTCGAATTGCATGAAGACCAGGTTCCAGATTTCGACGTAGCGGCCGCAGTCGCAAGGAAAGCGGCAATCGGCGTGTCCTTTTTCCGATGCGGCTGGACCCATGTCGTAGTGGATTTCGCTGCAGGGGCCGCAGGGGCCGGTGTCGCCCATCTGCCAGAAATTGTCTTTGGCGTCGCCTTCAAAGATTCGATTTTTCGGGACGCCTTGCTCGAGCCATGCGTCTTCGGCTTCGCCGTCCCGCGGAACGATTCCACTTCCAAACTCAGCTCCTTCGAAAATCGTCACGTATAGCTTTTCTTTGTCGATCCCGAACCAGCCTTTCGAAGTGATGAGCTCCCAGGCGTAGGCGATGGCGTCTTTTTTGAAATAGTCGCCGAAAGAAAAATTGCCCAGCATCTCGAAAAAGGTGTGATGGCGGTTGGTGAAGCCGACGTTTTCGAGATCGTTATGTTTGCCGCCGGCGCGCACGCATTTTTGCGACGTGGTGGCGCGTTTATAGTCGCGAGTTTCGAGGCCGAGGAAGACGTCCTTGAACTGGTTCATGCCCGCGTTGGTGAAGAGCAGCGTGGGATCGTTGGCGGGAACGAGCGAGGAGGAATGCACCTCTTTGTGCCCGCGCTGGGCGAAATAATCCAGGAATTTGCGCCGAATTTGGGAGCCAGTCAGCATCAAAAATCAATTCTAAATTAAAAACGCAGAGGCCACAGAGGTCTCGCAGTTAGATCCTGCAAAGCAGGACTCTGCGGCCTCGGCGTACTCTGCGGTTCGTGTTTCTTCCGAAACTTTTTACTTTACGGCGTCTGCGGTTTTGTCGGCGGCTTTTTCTGTCCCCTTGGCGGTATCTTTCGCGCCCGTCTTCACGGCGTGCCCCGTCTTCTTGGCCGCAGTCTTAGTCGCGTGCCCGGTTTTATCGGCCGCCTTTTCCGTTCCTTTCGCCGTGTCTTTGGCGGCGACCTTGGTGTCGTGACCTACGTCTTTCGCTCCCTTATCGACGTCGTGTGCGACGTCCTGCGCGAACACGAACGATGCCGAACACAACACCCCTGCAGCAAGAATTGCTGCCAATTTGGATTTCATATGGCCTCCGTCTAGTTTGATGGAAATGGTTTGGGAAGTATAGCATTCGGCCGCAAAATGCAACAGCGAACCGCGATGCTCACCGCCCCATCATTCAACTTCGCTTTCGAGCGCGCTCAACGTCTCATCATCAACCTCCCATTTCTTAAGGATGGCGAAGATCGTCTTCGATGCGAATCCGGCGCGCATGAGCTGACGGAAGATTCGCGCTGTCTGCTTCTGATCTTTCGGTTTCAACAAGCGCTTGCGCTTCAGATATTGGCGCGCCTGTTTCTCGTCACTGACTTCTTCGTAGACTGCGTCGACTGCCTTGTCGATGACTTCACCGTGGACTCCTTTCGCTTTCAGATCTGTGATCACGCGACGCCGCCCAAATTTTTCATTGTCACGGCGAAAGGAGGAATACGCAGCCGCGTACTGGGCGTCGTTGAGATAGCCGCGATCCTTGAGGCGGCGGATGACGAGCTCGACCAGCGTTTGTCCATATTCTGTATCGGCTTCCACTCGGGGCCGCAGAAGACGCTTCAGTTCCGCCACCGAACGCATGCGGCGGCCAAGTGCTCCGACCGCATACTCGTAGAGCTCGTTTTCCGAGTCGGTTTTTCTCGGGCGGGCAAAGGCCATGACTAGTAACAAGTTACCGCGCCGGGGGCTCCTCCTGCGAGAAAAGTTTGCGTTACAACTTTTTACCTTGATCGTGGTGACATCGGGAACTTCTTGCCGTCTATTTGCGTAGATAGTTAATGAACGAGGATGCCAGTTATGCTTACCATCGATGTAGAAAAAACGGGCGATGTAGCGGTTGTGAGATGCGTTGGACGGATCGTTCGCGGCGCTGAGGTGTGCACGCTTCGGAACGCGGTGTTAGCAGAGAAGAACACTCGCATTGTGGTGATTGATTTGTCCGAGGTCGAAGCGCTGGATGCGGGCGGGCTGACAGCGTTGCTGTCTTTGCAGGAGTGGGCGTGGGGCAGCAATGTTCAACTAAAGCTGGTGAATCCGTCTCACTTTGTCTGCGAGGTGCTGACGCGCACCGGGTTGAATCGTGTGTTTGAGATTTCAAAGTTCGAGCATGCGCTGTTTGTTCTCGGCGCGCCGGATTGCCGTCACTTGAAGTACGCGGCTGCCTGCTAGCTGCCACTGATCTTCACTGGGCCGGAAACTTTCCGTCGGTTCGGCTGTTAATTTGACAGTCGAAGGCAAGTTCCGGCCCCCTCCGAAATAAGAAAGGGCGCGCTTCGGCGCGCCCTTAAGTGTTTCAGGAGGATAGATCAGCGGCCACCGAAGCCGGTCTGTTGCATTGCGTTCTTGGAGATGTCGCTGCTGGAAGAGATGCCCTGCATACGCAGCTTGAAGTCGTCTGCGTTGGAGGCGCTCTCCAGTGCGGTTTCGTAATTGATCAGCCCCGCCTGGAACAGGTCCCACAGGGATTGATCGAAAGTTTGCATGCCATACTGCGAAGTTCCGGCGGAAATGGCGTCGCGAACCGCGCGGGTTTTTTCCGGCACCAGAATGCATTCCCGGATGTAAGCCGTATTGATCATGACCTCGACGGCGGGCACGCGGCCATCGCCGTCGCACCGTCGAACCAGCCGTTGGCTGATGACCGCTCGCAACACAGCCGCAAGCTGCAATCGAATCTGCTTCTGTTCCGGTGGCGGGAACACCGCAATAATACGGTTGATAGTCTCGACGGCGTCGAGCGTATGCAGAGTTGAGAAAACCATGTGGCCGGTTTCAGCGGCGTGCAGCGCGGTGCCGATGGTTTCAACGTCGCGCATTTCGCCGACCAGAATAACGTCGGGATCCTGACGTAGGGACGCACGCAGCGCGGAGGAAAACGTGGGCGTATCGACCTCGATCTCGCGCTGGTTCACGTAGCCTTTTTTATCGCGATGCAGAAATTCGATAGGGTCTTCGATCGTGATAATGTGTTCAGCCCGGGTGGAGTTGATGCGGTCCACCATGGCGGCTAGAGTCGTGGACTTACCGGAACCCGTGACCCCTGTGACTAGGATCAAACCGCGCGGCATGTCGCAGACCTGTTCCACAATCTTGGGCAAATAGAGTTCGTCGAGCGCGCGGATTTTGGTGGGAATCACGCGTAGGACTAAGCCCACGTTGCCGCGCTGCTGGAAAACGTTCACACGAAAGCGGCCCAGCCCAGCTACGCCGTAGGCCATATCGATTTCGGTGCTCTCCTTGAACTTCTGCTTTTGCCTCGCCGACATCATGCTGAAAGCCATGGTCAGCATATCTTCCGCGCTGATGCGAGGCTGATCGGTCAGTGGGGTGAGTTCGCCATCAATGCGCAGGTGAGGATAATTGCCGACCTTGAGGTGCAAGTCGGAGGCGCGCCGCTCCATGGCGATACGAAGTAGATCATCAATATTCATTTGGATAAGTCCCCAGGGATCAGTTCGTATGATGAACCGAAACTGCGTTTAGCCCAAGATGACCTAAGTAATGGAGGGATGTGCGTTTGGACAGTGGCTATGCGGGCGACGAAGCACACGCGAGCTTGTGGAGAAGCGAGACAAGCAGGCCGCTGTTCGCAGGCAAGAAAGTCGAGAAGCTGGATGGAGCCAGGGCAAACAAAACAAAGAAAACCAGTGGTCAGTTGCCGGCTCTCGGTTCTCGGTTGGCTTCTCCACAGGTCCTTAAATCGTGGAGTTGAGGTAAGTTGACTTAGTCCACAGACTTAGTCTATCTTAGCAAACCATGGAAGTGAATATTCACGAGGCCAAAACCCATCTCTCCCGGCTCCTGCAACGAGTAGCGGCAGGAGAAGAGGTCATCATCGCGCGTGCGGGCGTGCCAGTGGCCAAGCTGATAGCGGCAGGCCCGCAAAGCAAGTCGCGCCCTATGGGGATGGATCAGGGCAAGATCTGGATCGCGGAAGATTTCGATGCTCCCGACAAAGCACTGGAAGCCCTGTTCTATGACGCGCCGCTGATGAGCGCTCCTGCTCGCAAGACAAAAAAGAAGGCGAGGAAGAAGAAGCGGTGACGTACCTGCTCGACACCGGTGTCTGGCTCTGGAGCGTTGGCGAGCCGTCGCGAATCTCGCGCAAAGCGCGCGATGTAATGGCCGACGTCAGTCACGATGTGTTTCTGTCCGCAGTCACTTCGTGGGAAGTTGCAATCAAGGCAGCATCGGGCAAGCTGCAGCTTCCGGAGCCGCCGGACTTGTATGTTCCACGGCGTATGGCAGCTCAGGGGCTCCGTCCGCTAGCCGTGTCTCACGAGCACGCCTTGGCGGTATTCGCGTTGCCTGCTCATCATCGTGATCCGTTTGACCGCCTGCTGATCGCGCAAGCCAAGGTAGAAGACATGACCGTCATTAGCGCCGACCGAATGTTCGACCGATATCCGGTGCAACTACTCTGGGCTGGACAATGAAAAAAGCCGCCTCTTAGGCGGCTTTCCAGTCTCTCTGAAAAGCAATCAAGCGGCGTTGCTTTCCGCCGGAGTTCCCTGCCACGGCTCGTCGTGGCTGCCTCCGTAAATCGATGGGCATTTGGATCCCATGGGACGCAGATAGGTGGCAAGCTGGCCTCGGTGATGGATGCTGTGATTGTTGACGAAGGCCAAGTAGAAGACGACCGGCAGAGTAAAAGCGCCGTAGAAGTCCACTGGAGTAAGCAGCTCTTCCGGCGACATTGCGCGTACCCGCTCAATCGCCCGCAGATAGTTTGTCTCGTACCAGGAAACCAGTTCAGCGATAGTCTTGGGTTCGTCTTTGAAGCGTGTCTCCATGGCGAACTTGCGATCGGCCGTCTCATCGAGCATCTGCACGTCCGCGGATGCCAGGTGCCACGCCAGTTCCCAAGCCGTTCGGCTGTTGGGATCATGCTTGTAATCACGCCTTGCGTCGGGGATTGCGGCTAGGACTTTCTTCGTGGCGTTCAGTTCGTTTGTGAGGCCCATGAGCATTACTTCGCGATAGGCCATGGCGAATTCCGGAGTGGGACCTTGCTGGGGTGTTGCCATTTTCTCCTCCTCGGCTTCTGTGAGTTGTGCTTTCTGTCGTTAAGAAGGGGCGCTGAATGCGCCCCCGGGCTGTCAAATTTAGAATCTTCTCTACACACTGACCGGTTGTTTGCTGCCCACCGGCACCGGCGTCAGCCAACCGAACCGATCGGCCTTTTCACCATGCACAATGCCATAAAACTCCTTCTGAATGGCTTTGGTCACGCCCCCGGTCACGCCTTTACCAACGCTAATCTTATCGACTGACCGAATCGGCGTAATCTCGGCCGCGGTTCCCGTCAGGAAGGCTTCTTCCGCAATGTAAAGCAGTTCGCGTGGGATGCCTTGTTCAGCGACGGGAATTCCCAAGCCGCGAGCGATCTGCAGGACCGAGTCACGCGTTATTCCGGGCAGCACAGAGTTGCCCAGCGGTGCGGTCTGCAGCGTACCATTGCGCACGATAAAAACATTCTCGCCCGAGCCCTCGCTAACGTATCCGTTGGCATCGAGCGCAATGCCCTCGACGTAGCCGTTGATGATGGCTTCCATCTTGATCAGCTGCGAGTTCATGTAATTCGCGCCGGACTTGGCCATGGCGGGCAGCGTATTGGGCGCAATGCGCGTCCACGATGAGACGCAGACGTCCACTCCCTGCTCCGCGTCGCTGCCCAAATATTTTCCCCAGGGATAATTGCAGATGTAGACTTCAGTGGGAGAATTAAACGGATTGACCCCAGCTTCGCCGTAACCGCGCAGAATGATCGGGCGCATGTAGCACGGCCACACGCCATTGTTCTTCACCAGTTCGAGCATCCCGGAAATCAGTTCTTCGCGGGTGAAGTCCACGTCGATGCGATAAATCTTGGCCGAATCCAGCAGCCTTTGTGTGTGTTCCTGGGCGCGAAAAATCGCGGGACCGCTGGGAGGAGCGTAGCATCGGATGCCCTCAAATACCGACGAGCCGTAGTTGACCACGTGCGACATTACATGGATTTGCGCATCATCCCAGGGAATGAGTTTGCCGTTATGCCAGATTTTCTCCGTCTTCTGAATCGCCATGAGCACTCCTAAAGATTTGATTCACGCGTACAGCCGGGAGTTCCGTCGGTTAGATGCCAAAATTCCTCCCGTGGGCGGACCCGCCTGTTGGCACCCATAACAGGCGGCACGTAAACGAGGGAGCACGTAGACATCCAATTTCTAAGGCCATCAGATTATAACCGAGGTGAGGCAGGAACACAGGAAGGTTTTCTGATCCGTCAGAACGGTTGCAGACACGTAGAACGGATAAGTTAGTTGAATAAGTACGGCGCGTCAGTCGTAACCTGGTAACAGTGACCAAGTGAAAGACCCAAGTCAAGAACGAAGGCCTACCCGGATTAATATGGGTCGCAGCCGATCACTCCAACCTCGGCAGAGCGCAAGCTTTTGCACGTTGACTGGCACGCAACTCCTATGCATAATGGCGCTCCTCGGAGGTTTCCATGAAGTACTCCCCTCGGTTTCGCAGCGCTTCTTCTCTTTCCAAGTCAATTCAACAACAACTGAATGGATACGCTCTGGCTGCAGGCGCGGCCGGAGTCGCGATGTTGGCTCTGGCGCAGCCTGGCGAAGCCAAAATTGTCTATACGCCCACGCACCAAAAGCTGCCTCTGGATAAGGATTTTTTCCTCGATCTCAACCATGACCGTACGAATGACTTTCGATTCCACATCACATTATCGGGAGAAGTTTGTTCTGCCCCACACGCGGCCACCTGCTCGAGTTGGGATGCGGCGATTTTCTTTGCCTATCCGCAGGTTAAGGGAAACGGCGTTGTCGGAAAACCAGCCTTCGCTTCTGCGCTGCGCGCTGGTGCCGCTATTGGACCCAAGGCAGCTTTCAACACCAGCCGCGGAATCATGGGGGGAGTTCAATTCCGCAACCAGGAACTAAGCTATTCAGGCGCCTGGGCGGACGCGGGCAAGCCGGTCCAGGATCGCTATCTGGGAGTGAAGTTCGTTGTCGAGGGAAAAGTTCACTATGGCTGGGCCCGTTTCAACGTCAGAATCTATCGTAATCCGAAATCAACCGTCACCGCAGTTTTGACCGGCTACGCTTACGAGACGATCCCGAATAAATCCATCATCGCGGGTCGGACGAAGGGGACCGATGAGGTCAGCAAAGTCGAAGCGCCGATGCCCGCGGTGGTTCGCGCATCCGCTCCGCGACCGGCGAGTCTGGGGATGTTGGCGATGGGAGCGCCGGGGCTCTCGATCTGGCGCCGGGAGGAGGCAGCAGGGAGCGGGCAATGGGCCCGGCCCGAGCCTCAAGTTAGATAGCCGTACTCGACACCCGGATTCCGCTATTTGTCTATCGCTGCTTTGTCGGTTGGCCGCGTCAGATCGGCTTGCACAACTCTGGGCAATTCGTCTCCGCGGAAATACTGACCCTTGGCGGCCCGCATCTCGGGCATGGCGGCGTAGGGCTTGCTGTAGTCGTTGGCGGCATTCCAGAATAGAAAGCCGATTCCACCGGTGTCTTTTGCCGTCTTGACCTGGACTTCGATGTACTGCGGAGAGTAAGTCTTGGTGCGCCAGCGGAAGGCCTGCAGCCACGGACGGATCACGACGTCACTGCCCTTAGTGATGAGTTCGAAGCGCTTCATGGATTCGCCGATAAAATGCTCGGGCGCGTCACCCGGATGCGCGATTCCATCCATACCGAAGAAGTGCGAAGGGTAGATCATCGGCGAAAGCACATCGCAATACTTTGCCATTTGGACGATATCTTGCCCGGTGTGCGCCAGGTCGACGGGCCGCTGCCAGGCCATGATTCCGAACACATCCAACGAAAGCAGCACGCCGCTGGGATGCAGTTCGGCGTAGGCGTGTTTCAGGAAATCCGCAATCACGTCGGAACGATGCCAGGCGGGATGCTCCGTCTGAAATACGAAGCTCGCATCTTTCTGATCTCCCTCGGCTGGAAAACGGACGTAGTCAAACTGAATCTCATCGACGCCGGACTCGGCAGCCTTCTTGGCCAGGGCAATATCGTATTCCTGCACTTTAGGTTGCGATGGATCGGTCCATACCAGCTTTCCATTTTCACGCCAGGGCTGGCCGGTCTTGTGTGATCTCACCGCTAGCTCAGGATGCGCAACCACCAACCGCTCATCGCGAAAGATGGCCACTCGCGCGATCGCATGCATACCTTGCGAATGCAGGAAATGGGTGAACTTGGGCAGGTCATGAATGGCAATGTGGTGTTCACCGGCGAGCGCGTGGTTGAAGGCAATGTTCACGCTGCCGTCGCTGTCCTTCACATCGAAAACCACGGCGTTTCCGCCGAGCTCGCGCCAGCGCTGAATAATGCGCAGGCCGCGATCGCTGGCTGCCATCACCCCGGTTAAATAAACCGCGCGCACTTCAAAATCGCGAGGCACAGGAATGGTTTTTTCCACGATGGGCGCGGGCAAAATTCCCGGCACCACTAGCTCCTGGCCCGACTTGAGATAGGTGCCCTGCGGATTGCCGCTTGCCTGACGGATCGCCTCGGCCAATTCGGTAGAAGTCAGGTAGGAGGTCTGCGATAAGAAGTGATGGGCGACCGAAGTGATCGTGTCTCCGCGCTTCGCGACGTACACGGTGCTGCCCGGAGGAGCAATTTGAGTCAGAGCCGGCGGCTCTCCCGGCTTGGAAACGCGTGGCACCGGGTTCGATGTCCTCACCAGCTCGGAGCTTTGCCCCGACTGGGCGGCTGACGCCGGTACTTCAAATGCCAATCGCCAGGAAACAAATCCCAAGGCCAGACAAGACATAGCTATGATCAGAATAGAGCTAGAGCGGCGCAAGTTTTTCTCCGTGAAAGGCGGTTGAACGCTTTCTCCGGATGCTAGCGGGAGGTCAATTCCTGTGCTAGTTACGTCTGGTCAAGGCCGTGGAGGTAGATTCTTTGACGCTCCCCGCTACTCGGGAACTTCCTGCGTGCGCAAACTATTTCCCTTTCCATGATTTCTCCGTGCCATGGAAATACCTCCCTCTACCTTTAATAAGCATCTAAGTTGCGGAGGAATAAGCCATTGGCAGTTCACCGGGGATGGCGAGTCATTTGCACTAAGGGACAGTGCGGTAAGTGAGGGTATCGACAAACAGCCCGGAGAGTGACAGAATTTGTCGCTCCCGAAATCGCGGAGTGCAGCACTCTGGCGCAATCAACGGCAAGCCACGAAAGGGAACCGCCCGGAATGAAAAACGTCCTTAACACAGTGCTCGATCCCACCCGCCGCAGTACCGACGCCAGGGATTTCGATACCACCTTGCGCCGCAAGATTGTCGGCCAGAACGCCGCCCTGGAAAAAGTGGTCGAAATCTATCAGATGTTTCTGGCGGGATTGAATCCTCCGGGACGGCCGGTCGGGAATCTGCTATTTCTGGGGCCCACTGGATCAGGAAAAACCCGGGTAGTCGAGGCCATGTCCGAAACTTTGTTCGGGGACGCGCGGGCTTGCATCAAAATTGATTGCGCCGAGTTCCAGCACTCCCACGAGATCGCCAAGCTGATCGGTTCGCCTCCCGGATACCTGGGCCATCGCGAGACTCATCCGCTGCTTACGCAGGAAGCGCTCAACCAGTGGCATACCGAGAAGCTCAAACTCTCGATTCTGCTGTTCGATGAAATCGAGAAGGCTTCCGACGCACTTTGGCAATTGCTGCTGGGCATTCTGGATAAAGCGACTTTGACCTTGGGCGACAATCGCCGCGTCGACCTTTCGCAGTGCATCATTATCCTGACCTCGAACCTGGGGACCAGCGAGATGAGCAACCTCGTCGACGGCGGCATGGGTTTCACCCACAAGCCAAAGCTCGTGGATTCGAGCCTGGACGATAAGATCGATCGGACGGCGATCGAAGCCGCGCGCCGCAAGTTCACGCCTGAGTTCATGAACCGCATCGACAAAGTCGTGGTTTTCAAGACGCTTCGACCGGAGCACCTCGAGCAAATTCTCGACATTGAGCTCGGCATGGTGCAACAGCGCATTCTCATGGCTTCAGCCGCAAACCAGTTTGTGTTTAATTGCACGGATAAAGTGAAGAGCTTCCTGCTGCACGAGGGCACGGATCCGAAGTATGGTGCGCGGCATTTGAAGCGGGCCATCGAACGGCACCTTGTGTTTCCTCTGGCGAATCTGGTGGCTACCGGCCAAGTCAGGCTGGGAGACTTCATTCGCATCGACATGGCTGCCGAAGGCGCTCTGACCTTTGTGAAAGAGGCGGAAGGCGCGATGGTGCCTATGCTCATGGAGCGCTACGGCGCAGCCGCTGGAATGCCTCCCATGGCCGCTCGCACTGCGCGCACCATTGGACGCCGTGAATTCGGCGCAACCCCGACCGCAGATACAAAGTAAGTTTTGTAACGTCCGGACAGGAAAAGGGCGCCGCTAACCCGCGGCGCTTTTTTCTTGAAGTGCTCTTTTATTGACTCAAGGATCGCGCGTGGACGAGTTCGGCACGATCCGAATGCGCCCCGTTGTCACAATTTTTCAGCAACTGCGTGTAGTACGTTCTAGCCTTTTCAGGCTGGTGAGCCAACTCGGCTGCCCGACCAGCACCGGCCAGTCCGTTAAACCGGTTGGGATCGGTCTCCATTGATTTCTCATATTCGGCCAGAGCTTCTTCTGGCCGCCCCTTTTCCAGCAGCATGTCGGCGAGCATTTCACGCGCTGGTAGTTCGACCTCGCCTTTGCCTTGGGCATCCTGTTTGTCCGCGACCGCGCGCAACAGCTTCAAGGCATCATCCTTTCTTCCGTGAGCAAATGCCAGCCAGGCCTCCGCTTCGTCGTGGTTCGTGCTCATTCGATCGGCGCGATAAGGATGCCTGCCGTTTCGCGCGGCAGCGAGCATCGCATCAAATTGATTCACGGCATCCTGGGCCGCAGCCGCATCACGCAAGTGTCCCGCACCTACAGCCCGCGCCCAGTACGTGATTTGCCGGTTTTCGGGTTCCGCTCCCGGCGGTGGTTGCAGCGCTACGGCCTCCTTCCACTGGTGCTTTTCGAGTGCGTACATGGCGGGAAAATGGGCGCGCATCTGATTGAGATAACCGTCGAGGCCTCTGTCCATGTCTTGCTCGCGCACATTCCCCAATCCATTCGCAATTGCTGCAGCCCTGCTGTCTTCGCCAATTTGCAAATAGGCGTACTCCAGGAAATCCATCGAGTGGACCTGATGTTCCGCACCAAAATGAATGGCAGAGGGCCGCTGAGTTGCAGCAATGGTCGCGAGGTTCGACTGAATGTCCTCCTGCCACAAGCCCAGCCTGGCAAAAATGTGAGACGGCATATGCAACGCGTGCGGAGACGCTGGAGCAATTTGTGCGTAACGGCGGGCCGCGGGCAATCCGAGCTGAGCCAGTCGTGGATCATCCGCGGCATGAATCAAATAGTGGGCCACCCCCGGATCGTTCGGGTCCGCTGCAAAAAGCGGGTTCAGGATGGCGATCGCCTTCTTTGCATTATCCAACGCCGTTTTCGCGTCAGGCGCCCACGTCAGTAAAGACAACGCATAGAACACGGCCGCCTCGGGGTCTCTGGGATATCGCTGATAAACCTTCTCCATGGCTTGCGAATACGCCGTGCAGCGTTGTTCGTGATCCACTTTGTCGTAGTCGCGATAAAAGAAGGCCAGCGCATCGACGTAGTCGCGTTCACGTTGGGTCTTTGCACCAATCGCCTGGCCTTTGCGAATTAGATCCCAACCCTCCTTCAGGTCGGATTCTTCCGGCCGGCTCCACAACTGGTGAAACAGACTCATCGCCTCGCCCCAGTAGGCAATCGCGCATCGAGGATCCTGAGCCACTACCGACTGAAACTGTTTGTAAGCTTCGTCGTACCAGAACGAGTGCAGCAAGGCCACGCCGCGCTCAAAAGGCTTCTGCACAGAACTTGCACACGAAGTGGGAAACGAAACCGTTCCCAGCTTCTGGTTCGAATCAAGGTGGTCATGAGTTTGATCGGCCGCTAGACCGGGTACAAAGAGGAGCGTCAAGACCGCTGCCAGAGTCGCGGAGCGCCGCAAGAATGCAGCCCACGGCGCAAGCCTTGGGGAGCAAGTTAGGAACAATCGAGCCCCAGCGGGGCGCAAGACTACTCCCGGCGCGATGAAGAGCGGCCGGTCTGGCGTTATTAGTGAGAACACAAATGAATCAGTGCCGATGGTTATCGAGAACGATGCCGGAAAAAATTCGCGATTGCAAAATCGGGACACGACCCGAAGCCTAACGCCTGAAGCCCGTCCTACCTCTACCCGCCCTGCTTCAATTCCAGCAGCACCTGCCGCGCGATCTCTTTCAGCGTCTCGAACACGCCGTTGCCTTGAAAGGCGATGGCTTCCATCACCGGCTCGTCCTTGCGTCGCAACTCTTTGGCCAGAGCATCTACCGGCAGGATATTTGGCAGATCGCGCTTATTCAGCTGCAGTACGTAGGGAATCTTCTTGAAGTCGTAGCCATGTTCCTTGAGGTTGTCCATCAGGTTGTCGAGCGCCTCGACGTTGGCATCCATGCGCTCTTGCTGGGAATCGGCGACAAAGACAATGCCGTCCACTCCGCGCAGGATCAACTTGCGGCTAGCGTCGTAGAAAACCTGGCCGGGAACGGTGTACAAGTGAATACGGGTTTTGAAACCGCGAACCGAGCCGAGGTCCAGCGGCAGGAAGTCGAAGAACAATGTTCGATCCGTCTCCGTGGCCAGCGAGATCATCTTCCCCTTCTGCTGCTCGGCAGTTTTCTGGAAGATGTATTGGAGATTCGTGGTTTTGCCGCCCAGCCCGGCGCCATAGTACACGATCTTGCAATTAATCTCGCGGGCTGCAAAGTTGATGAAACTCAAAGACTTTCCTCAAGACACGCGCAGGCGCTCAAGAACCGAGCGGCCTCCACTTGTAGTTTTGGCTTGGTACTGCTGGTTTTATACCACACAGCCGTGCTCACCGGCAGGTTACCCTGGTTACTAATTGTCCTCGGGGGTAGGCTAGGCTGCGTCCTGGCGGCGCCAAATAGAGAGGGCAGGCCAGCCAAGCGCCAACATCCCCACCGTAGCCGGCGCGCGAACAGGTGCATTGAGAGCTGTCGTCGGAGATTGGCCAGCGTTGGCAGTCTCGGTCGGTCCCTTAGTCTTTCCGGTAACAATGGGTTTATTCGCGATGGTCTCGTAGGCGTAACCAGTCAAGAAGACTTTGTAAGGGTACATCGAAGCAATCCTAACGCGGGCCCAGCCGAAATGGGTTTTTCCCTTGATACTGAACTTCAGCCCGAGATAGGCCGTTCGTATTTTACCGCCCCATGGGCAGTACGCTGTACCGCCATCTGGCCCTCCACTTGAGTCAAACAGAACAACGCGATTCGCTTGAAATGGCCGCTTCGGTCCGACTCGAGTGCCGCGTTGCAACGGAGCAGCGCAGGAGGCATGCTCATGACTCTCGACTCCCCAAATCGCGTTCCCCTGCTTCGCCGGTGATACCGTCAAGCGAAAAAAGAAAGTCGAGATTGATCTTCGCGAAATAGATTGACCGTAAAACGAGAAGTCGTTGATGCCGTCGTGGTTAAGATCGAAGAAAACTTGCTGCTGGTTCATGAGCGGCAAGTTTGCCGGAGTATAAACGATCTTAGCATCTGCTCGGGGCGCCAGTGCCAACAGTCCCAAACTCGCTGCGGTCGCCGCGAGAGAATAAGCGTCGAGCCGTCGACTGCAGGACTCGGAAAGGTTGGAGGGTTTACTGGATAATCGGCGAGAGTGGCCCATGAACTTCCTCCCGACGGACGGCACACATTATGTTCTCCGAACAGTCCTCCGTCAATGGGCTGGACAAGCAAGTTCCCGTGCAGTCAGTGAAACCGCCAAATCAACGGCTGACCGGCAACGGATAATATCCTGCCTTGGCATAGACCAGGACGCACGGACGCAGATCCGAACTCTTACAGCCCGGGCGCCCGACCCTGACTTCGACCTCCCGATACGTGCTGCTGGGAGTAGCGGCGGTGGCGTAGCCCAGCGTGTATTGATTGCGGGCATCGCCAATGGCGCGCTGATAAGCGTTTTCAATGGCGTCCTTGGAATATTCGCTAAGAATCTCGCCTCCGGTCGCGTTCGCATACCGGGGCAGGATATTGCCCGTGGCTTGCCCGGGGATGTGCAACTTTTCCATCTGTTTGTAGCCCGGAATCGCCGAACCTCCAACACCTATGCCGTAGACCAGAATCCCATTCGAAAGCAGCACTTTCAACACATCGCTATAGCTGGCGGTGCTTCGGTATTCACGGCCGTCGCTGATGACAAATATGATTTTGCGGCGGCTTCTCTCACGTTGGCCCAGATCGAGGGCAGCGGCCAAAATGGCATCATTCAGAACCCGCGCTTGCTTCGGCGGTGACATTGCGGGGGGTATGCTGCGATCGACGGGAATGTTATTGATCATCGGACCTTGCGGACCCAAAGGGCCGCCCAGCACCGGCACTCCATTATTCTCGCCGTGGTCGGTTTTCAATTGGTTCAGTACTGCATCCAGGCGCTTGCCTACGGCTCCGAAATCGGCCATTCTTCCCACCGTGCCGCTGTAGGTGTAAATCGCGACCTCGTCGAACTGGCTGAACGCACCCTCCAATGCCGGAAACGTCTGATTTACCTTCTGCACATTGATATCCGACATCCCCAGATCGAAGACCACCGCCGCCGAGATCGCCAACGGATCGCTGGTAAAGAAGTTCATGGTTCGCTTCTTGCCATCCTCATACACCGAAAAATCCTTTGGCAATAATCCGCTGACCAGACGTCCGGAGTCGTCCGTTACCCGCACAGGCACAATCACCTGGTTTACGTTGCGAGTAATTTTGAAAAGCTCGTCTTGGGCGTTGCTTCCCGTGTTGTCTGGCGTCGCGCCGCCTTCGGGAACCGTCTTAACATCAAGCGGATGCGGGGGCGAGTTCGGATTGCTTTCCGTATTAGGCGGAGCCGGGTTGGCAGTCGTCGGAGGGATCTCGTTTCCGGGTACCTGGTCGGCCGTCGGCGCTTCGCTCGGAGGCAGACCCTGGGGTTCGGCCGGTGGAGGGGCAGGGAATGGTTGCGGAGGCCGGCTGGCCGAAGGCGCGTCGGGAATATTCTGCTTTTGATCAGTTTGCTGCTGTGGAGTAGCGGCAGCCACCAAAATCAGGAAAAAGAACAGAATTGCCCCCACTGGAGCCGTCCACTGCTTACCCGTCATTCGCAGCACTGGGGAAACCCTCTCCGCCTCAACGGCAACTACCCTTGTAATGGGATGCTAAGACTCGCGATCTGGTGCATCTAACGTTAATGGACTAGACTAACAAAAACTGCGAGAGAATACTTTCATGCCCAAAGCCTGTAGACTTCCGGTCTTCCGCATCCTGGTACTCCTGTCCCTTTTCGTGGGGCTTTCGGCCGCCAACGCCCAGCAATCGACCGCTTCGCCCGACCAGAACCATCAGGATCAAGATCAGGACCAATCGGCTGCGACGCTGAAAGTCAACGTAAATGTTGTCCAGCTTTTCTACAATGTCAAGGACAAACGTGGGGCGCTCATCCCCAACCTCACCAAGAATGATTTTCAGATCCTTGAAGACGGCAAACCCCAGACCATCAAGTATTTCGCCGCCGAGTCAAACCTCCCGCTTACGCTCGGCATTTTGATCGACTCCAGCGGCAGCCAAGCCCGCGTGCTCGACATGGAAAAGCAGGTGGGTGGCGAGTTCCTGAGTCAAATCCTGCGCGACAAGGATTTGGCTTTTGTCATCGACTTTGATGTGAACGTGGAATTGTTGCAGGACTTCACTAGTTCGGTCCGCCTGCTGAAAACCGCTCTGAATAGCGCACGCATCAACACCGCTGGCGGAAGCGGCACAGGCATTCCGGGTCTGGGCGGAGGTACGATCCCGACACAGGGCGCCCCGCGCGGCACATTGCTTTATGACGCCGTGTATTTAGCCTCGCACGACGAATTAGCCCAGCAAGTGGGACGCAAGGCCATGATCCTGCTGACGGACGGCCAGGATGAAGGCAGCCAGCTCAAGATCAAAGAGGCGATTGAAGCCGCCCAGAAGGCGGACAGCATCGTCTACGTTCTGCTGTGCGCCGACCGCGGCTTTTATGGCGGGTTCGGCGGTTACTCCGGTGAGGGCGAAATGAGGAAGCTGACGCAGGAAACCGGAGGCCGGGTTATCGATGTCGGAAACAAATATGAAAAACTGAAAGAGGGCTTCGACCAGATCGCCAACGAACTGCGCAGCCAATACAATATTGGATACACGCCGTCCAACGCGGCTCTCGACGGTACCTTTCGCAAAGTGGAAATCCACGCGTCGAACAAAGACTACAAGATCCAATCGCGCGCCGGATACTATGCCATTCCCAAGCGCGAATAAGTGCAACTGCGTCGGTACTGCGACGACCGACGCAAGCTCAAATCTTGGATCGAACCCTCACAGCCTAAGCTGTCCTCTTGCACCACATTCGGTATAAAATACTCGCGCATTTCTGATTAGAGATCCCAAGTTCAAGCAGCCGGATAGCCTTGTCTGTTTCCACACCACCCGAAGAAGGAGGATCAAAAATGGCAAACCAAATGCCAAAACGCAGCACCCGTCTCAAAGCGCTCACAATTTTGGCGGTTATGTTCACCAGCGTGCTTTACTTGCAGGCGCAAGACAAAGCACCGGCGACAACTGTACCCGTTCGTATGACCGTTGCGGCAACCCCGCTTGGCGATAAAACCATGCCCGAGGTGAGTCGCGACGATGTGATGGTTAAGCAAGGGAAAGATCGCCTCAAAGTGACCGACTGGATTCCAGCCCGTGGCGATCAGGCGGGACTGGATCTGTTTATTCTCATCGACGACGCTTGCGACACGAGTCTTGGTTCCCAACTCGGTGACCTGCGTGCATTCATCACGGCGCAGCCTTCGACGACGTCGGTGGGCGTAGGTTACATGAGCAATGCTACCGTCCAAATTGTGCAGAACTTCACCACCGACCACGATCAGGCCGCCAAGGCGTTGCGGTTACCGCTTCAAACCGCGGGCGCTTTCGGCAGCCCGTATCTCTCCGTCGTCGATCTCATGAAGCGCTGGCCCGCGCACCCAAACCGCCGCGAAGTCGTGATGGTAACGGATGGAATTGACCGTGCCCGGCGCGATGTCGGCACCCGCACCCCCACTATCAATCCAGACGTGGACACCGCAAGCAACGTGGCGCAGCGCACCGGAACCATTATCTATACCATCTACTCTCCCGGCATCGGCCACTGGCACCGCAGCTTTTTGCGGGCCTATAACGGACAGATTGGAATTTCGAAACTGTCGGACGAAACCGGCGGTGAGTCCTACTTTCTGGGATACCAGAGCCCGGTGAGCTTCAAACCTTATCTGGACGACATCCAGAAAACGATCAACAGCCAATATATTTTGGGCTTCCTTGCCAAGCCGAAAAAGAAAGCCGGCTTGCAAGGTGTCCGGATCGATACTGAAGTTGCGGGCGTCGACTTTACAGCCGCAGATAGCGTCTGGGTACCCGCAGCAAAAAAATAATACTCAATCGCACGCGACGCCATTCCGGCATCGCGTGCATTTAAATCTCGCGAAAGTTTCAAGCTGGCGCGGAAGCGCGTTCAGATTCTTGCACGGTCCTTCACTCGTCTCACGAACTTCAACCCCGACCAGATCTCGCTTACCGCGCAGACCTTCACATCAACCAGACCTGCTTCCAGCCCAATCTTCCGCACTTCATTTTCGTTGAGGTCGGTAGCCAGTCCGGAAGCTTTTTTCGGCCAACTCACCCACAGCATTCCGGCGGGCGCCAGTTGCGCAGCGAATCTGGGGAACTGCTTCTTTAACTCACCCGCGCTTTTCACGAAGATCATTGCGAAGTCAACCGGTTCATCCTTGGCCATGTGGCAATCTGCCAGCGCGCTCTTCAGTTCGGCCTTTACATCCGCAGGCAAATCAAGCAGGACAACGCGGTACCCGTCTTTGATGCCGAGCTTTTTGGGTAAAGGAGTGCCGGAGTATCCCGCCATGCCATGACCTATTGCGAGGGAGCGTAATAGCCGCGGCGGCTGCGCACTCGCAAGCCCTTCTGACCCTGGGCGAGAATTTCGACGCTGCGATAACGACCGTCAGTGATGAAGTCAGCAGGCTTGTATGAGATCGCGTACTGGCTGCGCAGTTCTTCCTGAATTGCGGCGAATGCATTGGCCACTTCGGTTATCTGGAAGGGAACGTAAGAGCGCCCACCGGTAGCATCGGCGATGCGTTCCAGCACCTTATCTCCATGATGGCCTGCGCCGCTCAGGTTGGTGCTAATGGTATACACGATCACATCAGCGCGTTGCGCCATATCGATGGCTTCTTCTCGCGTCACGTGGCTCTGATTATCGTCGCCGTCACTCAGCAGAATGATCGCCCGCCGCACCGGCCCGTTGTGCTGCGCCTTCATGAGTTTGTCGCGACATGCAAAATACAGCGCATCGTACATCGCGGTGCCGCCTCCCGGGCGCAGGGCGCGCACTCCGACTGAGAGCATTTCCGTGTTGTCGGTAAAATCCTGCGTAACTTCCGGCGTCACGTCGAAACCTACTACAAAAGCCTCATCGTATTTGGGGCGGATGGTTTGATTCAGAAACTCAACCGCTGCCTGCTGCTCGAATTTGAAACGGTCACGCACCGAATTGCTGGCGTCGACGAGCAGGCCGACTTCCAGGGGCAAATTTGTTTCGGCGTGAAAGCTTCGTATGTCCGGCGCCGGCTTATTATCGTCCACGACCTTGAAATTCTCTTTCTTTAAATCCTTCACATAACGTCCGTGCTTGTCGGTAACCGTGAAGACAACGTTTACCTCGTTGACCGTGTGGCGAATCGTGGTGAGTGATTCATCGTCCGATAGAATCGTCCCGGCTGGCGAAGTGGAGTCTGAAGCCGTTGGCGCCTTTGGTGGCCGATTCTGCCCAGCGTCGTCCCCAGGTTGCTCTGGCGTGGGCGCATGCAGTTTTGCGGAATCAGATGGAACGGGGGTCTCCTGAGACGACGACGGAGGTGATGATTGCGACGTAGCAGCCTGTGGTGGAGCGGGTGCCTGCGGCTGGCTCTGTTGTCGAGAGGCAGACGGCGCCGAAGGTAGTTCTGCCTGCCCCGCATCCTGCGCCTGAGCGCCGACGAACAGACCGACACCGCACAAAGATACAAGGCCGAGAGATAGTATGGCAGTGCGGGACTTCATGACTTTTGTCAATTATAGCCGCAAATCAAACCCTACAACCTTACCGGAGTTCATCTGACCCGGGCGTACAATAGTTTCCCTCGGGCACGGGCCTCTGATTGTCGCATGGAGAAGATCACCACTTCGCTATTAAAAACGGCGGCGGATTCTAGGGAAGGTCATGAGTGTGGTTTGAACACCATGCCCCGGCTGGTTCTCCCATTCATCACCACGACCAGCGGCGTGTCAAAATGCAGATGCCGTACGCACCCTCGCTCCTCAATTGCCGTTCGCAAGCCTAGCCACTCCCAGTCCACGAAACCCTCGCCCGCGTCTGGATTGACCGTGAAATATCCCACCTGAAACGCGGTCAGGTTCTGGAAGAAGTGGCTGCCCTGCGACGGGGTCACTCGAAAATCGCGGAATCCCGCTTCCACGATCACGCGGGCTCCAGAAATCTCATCCCACTCGACCGGAATTCCGAGCCATGGATCATTCGACCCCCAGCGCCCCACGCCGATCAAGAGATATGGCGTTCCACTTTCATTCAGCTTGGCATTGAGGTGGGCCACCCCTTCGGCAACTTCCTTACTACGAGCCCGCTCGAAGCGGTGAAAGTCGACGACCACAACATCGCACAAATCCCCGACTCGGCCGTTGCCCAGCACCATGGAGCTGTGGCAGACCAGTCGCTCGGGATTCACATCCTCCATCCGCAATTCTTCGCCTTCCCGCGAGAGTACCAGCGGACGGATTTGCAGAAATCCAAACTCGGCTGTTTCCTGGGAAGTCTGCGGCAGGCGCACTGCAAACTCCACCTCCACGGGCCGGCCAAACGCATCCTCGCCGATTCTGGTGAGCCGTTCAAGAATCGAAGCCAGCGGAAACACTCCATGCTTGAGAATCGGAGCGAAGCTTACGACGCGCGTGCCGGACCGGCTGAGCCCGTCATAGATGACATGGTTGTCGACGGAGTAAGTCGATCCCAGGTTGTTCAAGGTTCCATCGCTCTCCGCCACGTCCAACCCGAATCGCGCTTCTTTGAGCTCCAGCAGCGGATCGGAAGCAGAATCGTCGCGGCGCTCCATGTGACCGAGATCCAGCGCCCAGAACTCCCGCTGCGAATTTGCCAGAATATCTTCCACCGAAGAAAACTGCACAATGTTTCGAGGATAACGCGGACAGAAGGTCAGGCATTTGCCACCGTCCACAACCGTTCGCCCCAGGCCCAATGCCACCGCGGCGATTCCATCTCCATAACTCATCGGGGGCACCGGATAGAAATTGTGCGATCGCACCACCCCAGAAAAATCCGGATAGAACCGCTGCCCGTCATGCGAACCATGAATCGTGCCCACAACTTTCTGCACAATAACCGCCATCTTCTCTTCTTCCAATCGGTAAGGCGTCGCACGCACGTATCCCTTGGCGTGCTGGCTGAAGGTCGACGCGTAGACGCGCTTGATCGCCTCCATCAACTGCTCCAGACGCACCGACAAATCAGGATGCTGATTGGCCAACATGAAAGTTTCGTACACGCCAGTAAAAGGCTGGTATTGCGAATCCTCGAGCAAGCTGGAAGAACGCACCGCCAGCGGGTAATGGACCTCCGCAAGAAACGCAAGCAGATCGTCGCGCAGTGAGGTCGGGAGCGATGCTTCGAGAAACCGCTGCATAATCTCGGCATCATCCGTGCTATTGATGGCGAAGTCGAGTAGATTGTTCTCGCTGAGGAAGCGGTCGAACATATCCGTCGCCAGCACCACGCTCGGCGGCACCGCAATGCGAATGTCCGCGAAGCGTCGAGCGGTCTGATATTTGTGCAGCAGATGCCGGATGAAAGCCAACCCGCGCGCTTTGCCACCCAGCGAACCGCCGCCAATCCGCAGAAAGAAGCCTTCAGTCGATTTGAAAGTCGACGCGTTGAAATCGCCGATCAGAACCTGGCTTTGCTCACTGCGATACTCGGCAATGGAGTCGATCACATCGCGCCGTAAATCTTCGAGCGTGGCGAAATCAGAGACCTTGCGCGGCCTGAGTTTCTGTGCCAGCGCAAACTCCGTCCTCGCCCGCAGCCAACGCGAGAAATGGTTTCTCTCGCTGTGATATGCCAGGCTCTCCGCCGGAACTTCGTGAAGCCGCGCCTCGAGTTCGTTCAAATCGTTTGCCCGCGCCACTTCGCTGCCATCAGGCAGACGGAACGCGAAGTCGCCGAAGCCGAACTGCTCCGTAAGAAAACGCCGCAGATCGCGTAACAGCGTAGGCGAGCGTTTCCGCAGAAACGAATATCCCTGGGCATGCGCCCGTGCCCTGAATTCTGTTCGGCTCGTCTGCAGGACGATGGGCACATCGGCCACCTCTTCGCGAATCATGCGAGCCAAGTCGAATCCTGCATCCACGTTTAAGGCTCCGGCGCGCGGAAATTCAACGTCCGATACCACCCCGAGCAGATACTCGCGGTACTGCGTGACTTGCCGCGCCGCGTCCTCGTAATTCGACGCCAGCAGAATCTTGGGCCGTGCCCGCATCCGCACCAACTTGTGCGCCACATTCAATCCTTCGCTCAGCAGGCGTCGAGACTGCGTAATCAGTTCGGTATAAATCGTGGGAAGAAACGAAGAGTAATAGCGGATATTGTCTTCGACCACCAGGATGACCGGCACGCCGATCGCTCGCGTATCGTGAAGAACGTTCCGCTTGTCTTCGATGTATTTGACAATCGAAATCAGAATGCGCGCGTTTCCTTGCCACAGAAAAACTCGTTCAATCTCCGTGACCGGATTGCGCGCGATGAACTTCTCGATCTCGCGATAGTCGTAGGCCAGCACAACCACGGGCACATCGAGTCCCGCAGCTTTGACTTCGCGTGCGAGTTGCGCCGCGTCCATGTCTTCCACTTCGAGATTGGTGACGATCAGGTTGAAACGCGGCTGCGATCGCGCCAAGGCGAGCGCTTCCGCGCCTTTGGAAACGTGAGTGATCCCAGGAACCTGCGAAAGATTGAGTTCGAGAGACTGCCCGATCAGCAACTCATTCAGCCGGCCATCCTCGCGCAGAATGAAAGAGTCGTAGAGGCTGGAGACCAGCAAAATATCCTGCACCCGGAAGGGCATCAGGTTCTCGAAGCCCTCGAAGAGGCGCTCCGGGTCGACGATCGGGTCGGGGGTGTGGGTTATGGACATTGCCAGGTCAACTGTATCGCCAGTTCCGCAATAGCTGAGATATCTGAATCAATGCTTGCGATGAGATGACACAGGCTCGAACCACTCGGGATTAATCTCCTTTAAGTTGAGTTCACGTTGTGTCCATTGAGCCATCTCCAGCCGCCCGGCTCGGGTCAGCATTTTCTCAGTGTTGCGAAACTCAGAGTTTGTTGTTTCTCCGAAGTTGAGAATGGCTCGACCGCCATAACAAGGCGATTCTCCCTCAAGGCAAAAATAGCCGCCGGTTCCAACCCATGCGCCTGGTCCAGCTTGTGCAAGTCGCTGCCGATCCACGTCCACGTTTTCGAGCAGCCAGTGGCTCGCACATGCGATCAAGTGGTAGGGCTGTTTCGAATTGTCATTCGGGGTCTCCCATTCGATGGTTCCGTCAAGAATTATGGACGCCGCACCGGCGAGAGCGAGGCCTCGCGCAAACCGCAGCAAGTCCACGCGGGTATTCGCTCTGTGTATCGATGAATGGGAGAAAACAATTCCAGGGATTGGTGTGTCGCTATCGGGCATAAACACATGAGCTTCTTGTGGTCCGGAGGGCTCAAGAAAGCTAAGCCGTAGCTCGGTAATTCCGTCGCGGTGATCAAAGGTTGAAGGCCTACTGACCTTGCACGGGGCAAATTGGCCAGCGCACGTGGAAGCCACAGCGAAGAAGGCAACGGCCAGCCTAAGGTAGCGCCGCATCAAAATCTCTCCGAGCGACCCCGCAATTATAGGCAGAGTGCATTCTGAAAAGGAAAAAATCGGGGCGGAACTTTCTTCCACCCCGCATCACAGTCGCGCGAAACGTTGCGAGCAACGTCTCTACAGACAGGCGGACAGGAGTGTCCACCCCACACGATTGACTACACCAAACCCTGATCCAGCATGGCATTGGCTACCTTCAGGAAGCCGCCGATGTTGGCACCGTTCACCAGATTGCCCGGGGTGCCGTATTTCTCGGCGGTCTCGAAGCAGTTCTTGTGAATGGCGATCATGATTTTGTGCAGCTTGTCATCCACTTCTTCTCGCGTCCAGCTCAGCCTTTGGCTGTTCTGCGCCATTTCGAGGCCGGAGGTCGCTACGCCGCCGGCGTTGGCAGCCTTCGCCGGGCCGTAGAGAATCCCAGCTTCCAGGAACATCTTGGTTGCTTCCAGTGTGCTGGGCATGTTCGCGCCCTCGGCCACCAGCTTGACGCCATTCTTGATGAGGTTCGCGGCATCTTTCGCCTTGATCTCATTCTGCGTTGCGCTCGGGAACGCGCAGTCAGCCTTGATGTTCCACAGCGGACTGTGCTCCAGCTTGATGTCGGTGGGCATGAAGATCGCCTTCTTGAACTTCTCGCCGTATTCGCGGATGCGTCCGCGGCGAACGTTCTTCAGCTCCATCACCCAAGCCAGCTTCTCGCGATCGATTCCATCCGGATCGTAAACCACGCCGTCGGAATCGGAGAACGTGAGCGGCTTCGCTCCCAGATCAAGCAGCTTCTCAACCGTGTATTGCGAAACATTGCCGCTGCCTGAAACCAGGCAGAGTTTGCCTTCAAGCGAGTCTTTCTTGCTCTTCAGCATTTCGGCGGCGAAATATACGCAGCCGTATCCAGTGGCCTCTGGACGAATGAGTGACCCACCCCAGCTCAGACCCTTGCCGGTCAGCACGCCGGTGAACTCATTGCGCAGACGCTTGTATTGGCCAAACAGGAAGCCGATTTCCCGTCCGCCCACTCCGATGTCGCCTGCCGGAACATCGGTGTCCGGACCAATGTGCCGCGCCAGTTCAGTCATGAAGCTTTGGCAGAAGCGCATGACTTCGTTGTCGCTCTTGCCTTTGGGATCGAAATCCGATCCGCCCTTGCCGCCGCCCATGGGCAGCGTAGTCAAGGAATTCTTGAATACCTGCTCAAAAGCCAGGAACTTCAAAATGCCGAGGTTGACCGAAGGATGAAAGCGTAGCCCACCCTTGTAAGGGCCGATCGCGCTGTTCATCTCAATGCGGAAACCGCGGTTCACTTGAATTTCGCCGCGATCGTCAAACCAGGGCACGCGGAACATGATGACGCGCTCGGGTTCGGTGATTCGCTCAAGAATCTTCGACGATCTGTATTCCGGATGCTTCTGCAGCACCAGCTTTAGAGAATCGAACACTTCCTGAACTGCCTGGTGGAACTCGGGTTCCGCCGGGTTCTTAGCTTTTACCGTTGTCATTACGTCTTCAATGTAGGTGCCCGGAGTTTTAATTCCGGGCGGTGTCATTACGCTCATGGGATTTGCCTCCAATGTAGGAACTGCTCTTAGAATTTACGGTTTGCTTGTTTGAATTTGGCACACTCATAAAACTTGGCCAACGCTCTATTTAAGACCCGCGCCGGGACTTTTGCCGTGACCCGCGTCACCCGGAACCGTGACAATCTTACCCCTATCAACTGTCGTCATCTGCATCTTTTTGTGATGCTCCTGGAACACTGCTAGGCGGGGACGAAGAAAAGGCGTATCTGGCGGGCGTCAGTTTCAACGGCCTCGCTTTTGTGCCGGTGTTCGTGGCATAGTTAGGATAGTTTCGCGAGGTGCTTCGTTGATTGAACAGGAAAAAGCCAACAGAATACGAATCTGGGGATATGTGCTGGGGATAGTCGTTTTTGTAGTTGTGGCAGTGTGGAAATTCACGACCCGTTGAGAGCGGATCCTGACGCACTACATTCCGAGCTTCTTCACTTCTTCGTTGTAATACTTACGATAAAGAATGTCCCATTCCTGGCTGCCCTCAAGGATGGTCCGCTTCTGATTCTCGATCTTGTGGCGGGCTGCCTGATCGATCTTCTCTTCCTGGTTGAGAACGTCCTCGAGAATCTTGCGCACCTCCAACCGGATCGTGTTCCGGTCCTCAATAAAGTCCACATCGTCCATTTCGGCCAGCGCATCCGTGACTACATGCGCGACCTTATTCACTTTGTCACGGCTTACTCTCACAGCACCGCCTTGTACTTGCGGACTAGTTCGTTCTTTACTTTGCGAAACATTTCCTGGTAATTGGCTCCGGTCTTCTGCATCTCGGTGGAATAGGCTTCCAAAATCACGCGCACTTCGTCGTTAATGCGATCCTCGAGCGAGAATTCTTCCAGGATAGCGGCATGAACTTTCTCCCCGACCGCCGCCACGGCTTTGGTCTCAATGAGCTTGCCAGCAATCAGTTTTTTCGTGACTTCGCGGGCCAAGTAGCCCACATATTCTTTGGAAAGAAGCATGGTGCGGATCGGAGGTTCGTCGTGAAACAAGTAGTGTAGCACAGGGGAGCAGGCATCAGGCTCTAGGCATCAGGCTTCAGACACGCGACGGGACAGCGGAGAAATGATCTCGTTCAAGCTGAGCGTGGAGCCTTAAGCCGCAAGCCTGATGCCCGGTGCCTCCCATTTGCCTGCATTCAGGGATACAATGCAATTATCCAGAGCCCCCTTATGCCTTCTGTCTCCGACGATCTCAGCAGTCTCAAAGATGACATGGTCGCCTTCATCGAAGGCCACGGCATGCGCCGCTTTCCCGGCTTTGTCGACTACGAGCAAGTGCAGAGCGTGACCTGGAAGTCGCAAGACAATCCTGACAGCTGGAAAGATTTTGTCGAACTCGCCAAAGCAGCCGCAGCGCCATTCCTCACCATGGATTCGTGGCGCCTGGAACGCGACGAACTCGATGCCATGATCCAGCGCCTGAGCACGGCCGAGTTCACCAGTGACGACGACATCGAGGATGCCCGCTGGCTGCGCACCTACGTCGGCAAGACCGGTTTCGTCCAACTCGGTTTCGCCCAACAGGGCGTCATGATGGTCTACGAAGCCTCCACGCCGTGGTACGACCGTTATCAGAACATTCTCGAAATGGCAGACGATTTTGCCGGCCTCTCCATCGACGAACCCGACCAGGACGACGACAAGCCCTATTGAATGCAGCCTCGTCAGGCGAGGATGGGTCTTCGATCCATTCGGCCGAGCAAAGCCCGGCGGACTCGCTGCGAGTAGAATCATCGTTTCAGCACAATCTGAATCGCGACATGAAATGGGTCCCCAAGACCGCTGACGCAGACCACGTCGATCTTCTGGCCGCAGCTTTATGTTCAAACGCCAGTCTTGGCCTTAAAGATCCGCAACTCGCATCGACTCTGGCCCGCTTACTCGTCATGCGCGGAATCGCCGACTCGGAAACTGCGGAACGCTTTCTGACTCCATCCCTCGCCCATCTGCACTCACCTTATTTGATGTCCGGCATGAAAGCCGCGGTAGACCGCCTCGATGCCGCCATCGAGCGCAAAGAAAGCATCTTGATCTACGGCGACTACGACGTCGACGGCACCACCGCGATCGTCATCCTCAAGACTGCTATCGAATTATGCGGCGGCTCTGCCGACTTCCATGTTCCTCACCGCATCAAGGAGGGCTACGATCTTCGGGGTGACGTGATCGAGCGTGCCGCCGCCGCGGGCATTCGGCTCATCATCAGCGTGGACACGGGCATTCGCGCTTTCGCCGCCGCTGAGACCGCGCATCGCCTCGGTGTCGATCTCATCGTCACCGACCATCATCTTCCCGGCCAGGATGGTACACCAACCGCGCTCGCCGTACTTAATCCTAACCAACCGGGTTGTGAGTATCCCTGCAAAGCCTTGTGCGGTGCAGGTGTTGCGTTCAAGTTGGCGCAGGCGTTGATGGAGCGCCGCCTCGCGCACCGTGATCAAACCCCGCTGCTGAGATCGTTCATGAAGGTAGTCGCGATCGCTACCATCGCCGACGCGGTTCCCCTGACTGGCGAGAACCGCGTATTCGCGAAGCTCGGCCTCGAAGCTCTGCGGTCAGCAGTAAATCCCGGGCTCAGGGCATTACTCGAAGTCGCACAAGTCGGCGGCAGGCCGCTCACTTCGGGCGAAGTGGGATTCCGCATTGCGCCCCGCATCAATGCCGCTGGCCGCATGGACGTTGCCCGTGACGTGATCGAACTCTTCAGCGTAAAAGATGCAGCCCGGGCCCGCGAGATTGCCAGCAAGCTCGACCAACTCAACGCCGATCGTCAAGCCGAAGAACGCAGAATTCTCGACGCCATCCATTCGCGACTCGAGCAAGAGCCCGAGCTGCTCAATTCCTTCTGCCTGGTCATCGACGGCGACGGCTGGCACCGCGGAGTAATCGGAATCACAGCAACGCGCGTAGTCGAGCGCTATTGTCGCCCGACCCTGGTCGTCTCGCGCGATGGAGACGAGGCCCACGGCTCAGGCCGGTCGATCCGTGCATTTCATCTATTGAACGCACTGGAGTCTTGCTCCACATTATTCACCCGTTTTGGCGGACACGCGCACGCCGTCGGTTTTTCCATGCCCGCGGCAAACCTGCCGGAACTGTGCGCGCATCTCGATGGGTACGCCCGTGCGCGGTTGACGCTTGCGGACTTCGAGCCTGTCCTCGACCTCGATGCCGAACTGTCATTCGATGAGATCACGCCGGACCTGTTTCAGGCCTTGCGGAGGCTCGAGCCTTTCGGCATGGGCAATCCTGAACCAGTCTTTGCATCGCGTAACCTGCGCTTGATGTCACCGCCGCGTGTCATGAAAGAGAAACACGTGAAGCTAAAATTGTCTTCGCAGCCACCTGAAGAAGAACTCAGCGAAGCCGCCGTTCTCGCTACTCCTCGATGTCATCCTGATTCATCTGTCCTGCCGCGTGTTCATGCTCAGAGTTCAAATGCTCGCTCGCGAATGTCGGTCACCTACGATGCCCTCGGCTGGCGCATGGCCGAGCGCATTCAGCAAGCCGACCTCCTCCCCGGTGACGCTCTGGATATCGCCTTCACCCTCGATCACAACGATCACCCCGAATTCGGAGGACTGGAACTCTCGCTCCGCGATTTCAAGGGCCCGGAACATGCGGAGAGGAGCCTGACGCGAGCAGTCGTCCACGGGACGATTGGGACCTGAGAGCTGATAACCGACAACCGTGTTCCCCAAACAAACCCCAAACCTGAAACGCTCCTGACTTGTCACTGCCTCTCAGCCCCAACCCACTGCTACACTCCCGGCGAGAGCGGGAGGTGTCGATGCGCAAATCCATTCTCGTCACGCTTATCACTCTTTATTTCTTTGTCGCCGCGTTCGCAGTGGACAATCCTGAACAGCCAACGCCGGACGAATCGCAGCCATCCGCCTCGGCTAGTGAAAGTGACGCGAGCAGTCGCCTGCCGGTGAAGCGTGTCGTGCTGTACAAGAATGGCGTCGGATACTTCGAGCATTCGGCCCGCGTCCACGGCAATCAGGATCTCGCCATCGACTTCACGACCAGCCAACTCAACGATGTTCTGAAGTCGCTGACCGCCGTGGATCTGGGCGATGGACGCATCTCTGGAGTTCGTTACAACTCTATCGCGCCCCTCGACGAACGTCTTAAGGCACTGCGTCTGCCCTTTGGTGAGCAACTCACCCAGGTTGATTTTCTCGCCGCGCTGCGCGGCGCACGCGTCGAGGTGCACAACGGTTCCGACAACGCAACCGGTCGGCTCCTGAGTGTCGAGAAAGAAAAAAAATTCACTGAGAAGGGAGAATCCTACGAAGTCACCGAGTTCTCGGTCATGTCCGACGGCGGCGACGTGCGCAATTTCGATCTTGGCCCCAGCACTGCAGTCCGGCTTGTCGACCGCGACCTGAGCGACGAGGTTGGCAAATATTTGAACCTGATCGGCTCCTCGCGCGCCCGCGACCTGCGCCGCATGACTATCTCCGACACCGGCACCGGCGATCGCGAGATTTTTGTCAGCTACATCAGTGAAGTTCCGGTCTGGAAGAGTACGTATCGAATCATCCTCCCCGAAAAGCCGGGCGATAAGCCGCTGCTGCAAGGCTGGGCGATTGTCGACAACACCGTCGGCGAGGACTGGAGAGACGTTCAACTCTCGCTGATTGCGGGCGCGCCCCAGTCCTTTATCCAGGATATCTCTCGGCCGCTCTATACTCGTCGACCGGTGGTTGCACTGCCTCAGGCCGCCATGCTCACTCCGCAGACGCAGGAAGCGGCGATGAGTGCACCTGCACCGGCGATAGCACAGACGTTCGATGCTAACGGCGAAACGTCATTGACAGTGGATGGCCAGGCCGCCGCAATACATGGCGGAGGTGTCGGCGGTGGGAGTTTCCGCGCTCAAGCACAGAATGGCAATCTCAAACAATGGGTTGCGCAGTCCCCCTTCGACGCCGTCGCCAAACAGCAAGCTGAAGCCGAAGCCAGAGATCTGGGCGATTATTTCGAATACAACCTCAAGCAGAAGATCACGATCGGCAAGAATCAGTCCGCCCTGGTACCGATCCTGCAATCTCCCATCGGCGCGGAGAAGGTCACCATCTGGAACGAGAACACTCGCGAAATTCGCCGTGCCCTGTGGATCACCAACAGCAGCGGCTTGACGCTCGACTCCGGAACCTTCAACATCCTCGAGAGCGATACCTTTGCCGGAGAAGGTTTGATCGAGACGGTTCATCCCGCCGAGCGCCGCCTCATTTCCTATGCCGCCGATCCCGCTTTGCGAGTCACCATGGAGCAGGAGTCGAGCGAAAAGCCCATCACTCGCATCCACATTGTCAAAGGCCTGATGTATCTTACCCGCGAGCAAAACGACAGCCGCAAATATACGTTGCACAATGCCGATGCATCGCCTCGCGAGGTGGTCATCGAGCATCCCGCGCGGGAAAACTGGAAATTGTCCGAGGGCCCGAAGCCCGAGGAAACTTCTGCCTCGTATCTGCGCTTTCGTGTAACCGTTCCGTCCGGCCAGACCACGAATCTCCAGATCGCGGAATATCATCCCGAGAGCAGTGAATTTGCTTTGACCAATCTCGACGAAAAACAGATCGCGTTGATCACCCAGCAACGGCAGATTACGCCCGCCATGCAAGAAGCCTTTCGGCGCGTCCTCGATCAGAAAAATAAAGTCGACAGTCTGGGGACGCAGATCAAAGCCCGCCAGCGGGAGGTCGAAACCATCACCAAAGATCAGGCGCGGGTTCGCGAAAACATGAAAGCGCTAAAAGGCAGCGCGGAAGAGAAGGCTCTTTTGCAACGCTACGCCCACCAACTCGATTCCCAGGAAGACCGCCTCAACGCGTTGAACAAAGAAATATCAGATCTGCAGGAGAAACAAACCCAAGCCAGGAACCAACTGGATCAGATCGTGCAGCAGATTACCCTTGACGAAAGCTTCTAGGGTCGGCTGCAGGCTGCAGGCTAAGCGCAGCCTGAGGCCTGAAGCCTGAGGCCTGAGGCCTGACCCCTGAAGTACACTTATCTCCAGATGCCCGCTCATCTATCCCGCCTGCGCCGCTGGTTTGCTGGCGCCATAATCGTCGCTGTATTAGTCGTGGCCGGAGTCTATTTCTATGCTCGTCATCGCGTGCAGAATGCCCTGAAGCAGGTGCCCGAGAAGATTGGCCTCGAAATCAAACAGACCGCGACCGGTTTCACCATTTCCAAGTCTCAACAAGGACGTACCCTATTCACCATTCAAGCCAGCAAGGCAGTGCAATTCAAGCAGGGCGGACACGCCGAACTGCACGAAGTGCAAATCACCCTCTACGGAAGCGATTCCAGCCGTTTCGATCAGATCCGTGGAGCTGATTTCGAATATGATCAGCAGTCTGGGAACGTCATCGCCAAGGGTGAAGTTCAAATTGATTTGCAGTCGAATCCCGGAGGCCTGCTCAATCCTGACCAGTCGCCTCCCACGAACCTCAAGAATCCCATCCACCTCAAAACCAGCGGCTTGGTATTCAACCAGAACACCGGCGACGCGCACACCAAGGAGAGAGTCGACTTTGAACTGGCTCAAGCCAGCGGATCGGCTGTGGGTGTCAACTATGCTGCGAAGACCAACATCCTCACCCTGCAATCGCAGGTAAATCTCGTGTCGACCGGTGCCACGGCGGCAACGGTCACCGCCCTCCGGGCAACTATCAACAAGGATCCGCACCTGGTCCTGCTCGATCATCCTCACTTGCGCAGCGGTGGACGGCAATGCGACGCTGACGAGGCCACACTTTTCCTGCGCCCCGACAACACTCTGGATCGCGTTCTAGCTCATGGCAACGTGCTAGTGAAAGCGGAAGGTTCGCAGCCAGCAGAAGCCCGATCCGAGCAGCTCGAACTCATCATGGCGAAGCAGCGTGATACCCTGCGCGCCGCCGTTTTTTCCGGAGACGTCCGAGCTCAAGTCGCGAGCGCGCAGCCCATGGGGGACGGGCGTCCCCACCCGTCAAGTCCCACCAATGCGACCGCTCCTGAAGATCAGACGCCACAAGGGTGGCCCATGCAAGGCAAAGCCGGCCGGGTCATCCTCGAATTCTCCGGGAAAAATCTCCTGACCAAGGTACACGCCGAAGATCACGTGAAGTTACTGCAGCACCAGACACCCGCGAGCGCCTCAGCCAGCGCGCAGGACCTTGAACTTACCACGCAAGGGATAGATTTTCTCACCGCGAATCCATCCCCAGGAAACAAAGCCAGCCGCCTCGACCGCGCTGAGACCTCCGGCGCCGCCCAGATTGCCATTCGACCGACCACGGGCAGCGGACAGCAAACGCTGGCTACGGCGGCAAAGTTCGACGCTCACTTTGACAACTCGGGACAGCTCACCGCGGTCCACGGCGCCCCAGATGCGCGCATCGTCAGCCAGAATGCCGGCCAGCCTGATCGCATCAGTACCAGTCGTATCCTCGACGCGACTTTTCAACCCGGTGGCGGCATCCAATCTCTGGTGCAGCAAGGGAGCGTTGCGTACGTTGACGGAGAGCGCAAGGCCTGGGGAGCGCACGCCCGTTACACTCCAGCCGATCAAATATTGATCCTCACCGGCGCTCCCCGCGTGACCGATGGCGGCATGACCACCACCGCAAACTCAATGCGCCTCAATCGCGACACCGGAGACGCCTTCGCCGAAGGCAACGTCAAAACGACCTATAACGACTTGAAGCCGCAGCCGGGCGGCGCACTTCTATCTTCTTCGAGTCCCATCCACGTGACCGCTCGCTCCATGAGTGTCCACGGCACATCGGCGATCGCTCTTTACATTGGAGATGCCCGGCTCTGGCAGGATGCCAACGTCGTCGAAGCTCAGTCGATCGAATTCGACCGCGACCACCGTTCCATGGTCGCCGGGGGAACGTCTGCGGTTGGATCAGCTGCGTCCCAAACTGTTTCCACAGTCCTGGTTCAAGCGGAAAATATTCAAGCGGATAACGTTCAAGCGGACAAAGCCGACGTCGACGGATCGCAACAGAAGAAACCGCAAATACCCACCCTGATCGCCATTACATCTTCGCGTCTCAGCTACGCTGACAATGAGCGCAAAGCTCACTTCGAAGGCGATGTCGTCGCCAAGGAAGCCGACGTCACCATCACCGCTAAGAAGATGGATGCATTTCTGCAAGCCCGAGGACCGGTCAACCAGTCCCTTACTGGAGCAGGGAAACTCGATAAAATCGTCGCGCAAGAGCAAGTCGTGATCACCCAACCCGACCGTCGCGCCACTGGCGATCTCCTTATTTACACTGCTACGGACGACAAATTCGTTCTGACCGGCGGACCGCCTAGCATTTTTGATGCCGAACACGGTAAGATTACCGGCGTTTCGTTGACTTTCTTTAGACACGATGATAGGGTGCTGGTTGAAGGCAATAATTTATCCCCCACCGTCACCCAAACGCGAGTGGCACGATAAATGCGTACACTGGCCACCGACGAAATCGGCAAATCCTATCGCAGCCGCCGGGTTGTAAACGGTGTCAGCCTTCGCGTCGAACAGGGCGAAGTTGTTGGTTTGCTTGGACCTAACGGCGCTGGCAAGACCACAACCTTCTACGCAATCGTAGGCTTAGTTCCCCCTGATACCGGTCGAGTCCTCATCGACGACGACGACATCACGGATGTGCCCATGTATCTCCGGGCGCGCCAATACGGCATCAGCTACCTCCCGCAAGAAGCGTCGGTTTTCCGCAAGTTGACTGTGGAAGAGAACATCCTTGCGGTCCTCGAGGCGCAGTCTATCTCCTGGCACGAACGACGGGAGAAGATGGAGAAGCTAATCGATCAGTTGGGATTGGAGCACATCCGCCAGAATCGCGGATACGCTCTGTCCGGGGGAGAACGACGGCGGGTAGAAATCGCCCGCGCCTTGTGCATCAGTCCGACATTTATTTTGCTTGACGAGCCTTTCTCGGGAATCGATCCCATCGCCGTGCTCGATCTGCAAAAGATCATCAGTGATCTGAAAGCCAGCGGCATCGGAGTCCTGATCACCGATCACAACGTGCGCGAAACACTATCGGTCACTGACCGTGCATACATAATTAATGAAGGCCGGATTTTCCGCCAAGGTACACCCGAACAGTTAGGCGGTGATCCCGAAGTAAGGCGAGTGTACCTGGGCCAAAGTTTCTCGCTGGTGTAGCCAGAACGTCGCTAGTCGATGGCAGTGCTAAAAGGTTCCTTTGTGAACCTTCGTGTCCTTAGTGGTTCAAGATTTTTGGTGTTACCGTACTGTAACGTAGTTCAGAAAGAATGATCGAAGCATGGTTTTACTGCAACACAAACTAAGTCTGAAAGTCTCCCAGAGACAGATCCTGACCCCAGGCCTCGTCCAGATGGTCAGCGTCCTCGCGCTCAACAAGCTTGAGCTTCGCGACATGATCACGGCTGAAATGGTCGAGAATCCAGTTCTCGAGGAACTGGAAGAGTCGGTACCGCTGCTCGATGACGTGGATCGTCGCGAAGAGACGCGCGACCACGCGCCGATCGAAGAAAGCCCCACAGCCGCCGCCGACGCTGAGAAAAAAGATCCATTCGAAGAAATCGATTTCGGCTCGTTCTTCCAGGACTACCTCGATCCCGGCTATCGCAGCTCCCGCGAAATGGAGGACATCGAGCGCCCTTCGTTCGAAAATTTTCTTTCGAAGCCCGGCAGTCTGACCGACCACTTGGTCTGGCAACTCGGCTCCATCTCCATGCGTCCTGAGGTGCAGGAAGCTGTCGAACTCATCATCGGCAATCTCAACGAGGATGGCTACCTGATCGCAAGCGACGAAGAATTGCTTGGAGTCGCTCCGCCCGCTCCGCCTGAGTCTGACGCCGCCGTCGCCGAAAACCTTTTCAAGGAAGCTGCAGCCCTCGGCCTGAGTGCGTCCGAGCAAAGTTCGGCTGACGCTGCGCCGGATCTCGATCCTTCGGACACGGCATCACCAGAATCCGGTTTGACTGAGTCTGCTTCAACCGAGCTCCACCCGGGCGGAATCGATTCCGCGGAATCAGAAAACGTTGCAGCGAGCGATTTCTCCGAAGCCTCAACTTGGACGGAACAATCGCACGGGGTCGAGTTGAGCGGTGCCGCGGTCGCAACCGCGCAGGAAAAAACCGCAGCCCAACCCGCGCCAACTCCGGCTCAGCCCGCGCATCCGGCATTCCCCACGAGCTTCAGTCTTTCCGATCTACACGAAGCCATCGAAGTCGTAAGACAGCTCGATCCCCCTGGGGTCGCATGCCGCGATCTGCGCGACTGCCTGCTCTATCAACTGCGTTACCACCAACAGCAACTCGAGTTGCACAAGAACGGCAACGGAGAATCCACTGCCCAGACCCTCACCGACGCCATCGCCATCGTCGATCAGCATTTGCGAGCCGTGCAGAACAAGCAATACAAGGAAATCGCCCGCGCCCTGGGTCGTCCGGTAGAAGCCGTACAGCAGGCGCTTGATTACATCCGCACTCTTGATCCGCGTCCCGGACTACGTTACAACAAAGCTCAGCCACGCCTCATCGAACCCGACGTAGCTTTCGTCAAGCACGGGGACGAATGGCTGGTCGTCATGAACGACGAAGACGTTCCCCAGCTCCGCCTTAATCCTGCCTACAAGCGCCTGCTCACTAAAGAGACGAATGACAAAGACACGCGCAATTACGTCAAAGAGCGCTATAAGAGCGCCATTCAGCTCATCAAAAACATCGAGCAGCGCAAGCAGACGATCGTCAAAGTTTGTTATAGCATTCTCGCCCGACAGCAGGACTTCCTGGAAAAAGGCATCGACGAGTTAAAGCCCATGATGATCAAGGAGGTGGCCGAAGAAATCGGCGTGCATCCTTCCACCGTCAGCCGCGCCGTGTCCAGCAAATATGCGCACACTCCGCAAGGCGTGTTTGAGCTGCGATACTTCTTCAGCGAAAGCGTCAACGGTCCGCAGGGTGGCAACACTTCGTTACTCATCCTCAAACGCCGTGTCAAAAAGCTCATCGAGGAAGAAGATCCGGCCAGACCACTGACCGACGAGCAGATCACTCGGCTCCTGCAATCGCAAGGCATCCAGGTCACTCGTCGCACGGTCGCGAAGTACCGAGAAGATATGCGCATCCCGAGCACCCACCAGCGCAGAGTAAAGAAGTGATGTGTAGTAGTTTTCTCGTGAACGGTTTGTGGGAGAGCACGACTTCAGAGGGTTCCGTTCAGAGTCAATAGAGAGGTGGGCTTTAGCCCCTGACAAAAAGATTCTCAAACAGTTCCAAATGTAGTGCCCAGGTCATGCAAAGATCGAAACCTAAGGAGGGGCGCTCATGAACGTGGAATACACCGGCAGGCATTACGAAGTCACTCCCGCCATCCGCAAGGAAGTCGAATCCGGCCTCGTCAAAATCCGCAAAATCCTCGGGAACAAATTTCCGACCAAGGTTGTCCTCGCTGTCGAAAAGCACCGGCACAAGGCCGAGATCACCATTAGCCCGCGTAACGGCCCGCTCGTCGGACTGGCTCAAGCCGGCGACATGCCTTCGGCCGTCAGCGAGGCTCTCGAGCATCTTGAGAAACAGGCGGTCAAATACAAGACCCGCTGGCGCACCAAGAAACGCCACAACCACAAGACCCCGAATCCCAAGAACCAGAGCTCCAGAACAGCAACTGTTGGAAAATGGAACGGGGAGGCGCCCCAGGAGGCCATCGGAGTTGCCGTCGGCCTCTCCGAACGAACCTCGATTGACGTGGTCGTGCACAAGTTTCCCGCCGTCGCCCGCACCACCGAAGTTCACCTCGTGCGCTCCGAGGACGCCGTCGCTATGCGCCCCATGACCCTCGAAGAAGCCATCAAGGAGGCCCACTTCCGCGATCGCGACGTCTTCGTCTTCCGCGACCCAAAAGGCAAGGTCATGATCCTGCACCGCACCCGCGACGGAAAAATGGAACTGATCGAAGCCCCGTAAAACTGCGATCAGCTATCAGCTGCCAGCAAGCTCGCCTGGGAACCACCGCCCTCGGCTGTTCAGTCGATCAAGGCGCATGCCTGACTTCTCTCACACACAAGAGACCTTGCGAGGCGTATGATGCTCTCGCCGTTTCCCCCAAAATCAACTCTAAGGAGATCTATGAAAACGATCTGCCGTCTCGTCGCGTTTCTGTTGTTGCTCACCCCTGCCGTTTTCGCCCAAGAACACTACACCGAAGGCCCAGTCTGGCGAGTCTCGCTGATCCGGGTGAAGCCCACTCAAATGGATGCCTATCTCACCAGCCTCCGCAAATCTTCCAAGCCGATTCTCGATGCGCAAAAACAGGATGGAACCATCATGGATTACAAATTATTTCTCAAGGAGACCAAGAATAATCCCGAAGATTGGGACGTCTGTCTGGCCGTTGAATACAAAAACCACGCTGCTATGGATGGCCTGGCCGCGAAGAGCGAAGTGTTTCGCGATAAGATCCTCGGCGGCAAACAACCCGCCCAACAGCTGGCCGACAAGCGAGCCGAGATCCGCGAAGTCATTAGTTCCGAACTCCTGCAAGAGATTATTCTCAAGTAACACCCGCCGTCATCCTCAGGTAAGAAATGTCCCCTGAGGAAGCGCAGGCCTTCGCCTCGCGGAGGCCTGCCAACGAAGGATCTCTGCAGTGCGGCTTTTCCAATAAATCTCGAATTCTCACTCAGACGACCGACAGCGAGCCCGCAGGTGACATTCGTAATCTGCCTCTGCCCTTTTTGGATGGCGGGAACTTTTGCCGGCTGTTATGGTCTTGCGAGCGTATGCGCAAGGACTTGCGCCACAACCTGGAATGAACACCATCACGACAATCCTCTGTTGCCTTCTTCTTACTCTGGGAGCCTTCGCGCAGACGCCCCGCGAGAAAGACGATCCGCAATCGACCAAGCTGGTTGTGCTGGAGCATCTTTGGAACGAGGCTCAGGTGCATCGCGACGAGCGCGCATTGGAAGGCATGATCGCCGATTCTTTCTCGGACACGGAATGGGACGGCGAAGTCAGCGAGCGCGGCAAATTTCTCGCCGATATCAAAGACCCCAAGTTCAAGCCCGACCTGGTTACCATCCAGGATGTGAAAGTGAACCTGTATCACAATACCGGGGTGGTGACCGGCGTCTATCACACCAAAGGTTCGTATAACGGTAAACCCTACGACCATCTCGGCCGCTTCACCGACACCTGGATTTTGGAAGATGGCAAGTGGGAATGCGTCGCCAGTCACACCAGCCTGCTGAAAAGATAGTCCCGCAGCTACGATCAGAAGTTTGGTCGGGGCGATAGGATTTGAACCTACGACCCCCTGCGCCCAAGGCAGGTGCGCTACCAGGCTGCGCTACGCCCCGACTGTATTGCTTTACGATTCTAAATCACTTCCACGAATGGCACCACGCTGGACCAGATGAGGCGGCTCAGCAGTCCGATCGAAATCCGTCGGTTTCCTTATCTCGTGACGTCAATCACAGCGCAGTCACTTGCCTGGGTCTATCGTGTAGAAGGTGACTAGCAACTTACGCGGCCTGCTTCCAGAGGTATAATTTCGAGTTGACATGCAAAATCCCCGTTATGCCCTGGTGGCCTATGTGAGGAATGCCGTCGGGGAGTTTGTCGAGAATCTCCGGAAAGAATTGCATCCCGATCAACCCCATCTGCCCGCTCATGTGACCATCCTTCCTCCCCGTCGATTGCAGGGCGGAGAACTGTCGGCCTTGGAAACGCTCGAAGATATCTGCAGCCAGGCTGAACCTTTCGAAGTCACCCTTGGGGACGTTGAAACTTTCGTTCCCGTTACTCCCACGGTTTTCATTCGGGTGGCCCGCGGCGCTCACCGCATGCACGAGTTGCATGATCGATTGAACACTCACGCGCTTGCCTTCACGGAAGAGTGGCCTTACATGCCGCATCTCACGATTGTGAAGGTCAGCACTGAGGAACTGGCGCAAAAGGCTTATATCTTTGCCCGCGACCGTTGGGCGTTGTTCGAAGGCAGCCGCCAGATCGCGCTAAGCGAGCTGACGTTCGTTCGCGAAGAGGAACAAAATCGTTGGGTGGATCTGGCAGGAATACCCCTCGGCCGCAGCTTGGTCAAACCTTAGAAGATTCAAATACTGAAAAGACAAGCCTCAAAACGGCAGTGTTAGAAAGCGGCCCGAAGTGACCTTTCGGCTGTCCAAATTCCCGTCTTTCTATTAGGTCATGTCCTTAGGTACAAATCCCTCCCGTGCATTGCGAAGTGCTGAAGGCGAGCGTAAACAAGAGGTTGGAGTCGCTGCGCAAGCCGTCTCGGGCACCTTCCCCCAGCGAGTTCATAGTGGGTTTCGGGAGGTTTCATGCAGATTGGGGTCTACGGAGCAGGGTACTTAGGTACAGTCGTATCCGCTTGTCTGGCGGACTTCGGCACCCCAGTTAGCTGTTGCCATCCCGATAGTTCCCAAATGGTTGCAATGGCCCAGGGCAGCGTCCCCTTTCACGAAAAGAACCTCACCGAAGTCATCAAGCGTAACGTACGTTCTGGACGGCTGGCGTATTCGACCGACGTCGAATCATTCGCCCGCAAGGCGCAGGTGATCTTTCTGGCGGAAGACAGTCCGCAGCATCTGACCGATCTGGCGATTCGCATCGTGCGCGCCGCCGCCAAGCCTCCAATCTTGTCCTTGGTGACTCCGGTTCCGGTCGGCACGGCATCCGCAATCGTCCAACGTATTGCCGAGGCAGGCTTGCGGGCAACCATCGTTTCGCAGCCCATGTTCTTTACTCCAGGATGCGCGATTGAGGATTTCAATTGGCCGGACCGCATTATTCTGGGCACTGATTCGAATGACGCCGTGCTGGCCATTAAACAGATTTTTCATTCTCTCGTGATGCGCGGCGTTCCGGTGATCGTTACCAATCACGAGACGGCAGAGTTGGTGCGTGAATCCGCAACCGCATTTGTCGCTACCAAGATTTCCTTCATCAACGAACTGGCGAGCTTGTGCGAACGAGTGAATGCGGATGCGGTTAGCCTCTCGCTGGCTCTAGGCTTGGACAAGAAAATCGCGCCTCGCTGCTTACAGCCCGGAGCCGGCATGGGCGGTTTGTTCGCCGAGTCCGACATGGATTCGCTGGCCGACCTGGCTCAGCGCAACGGAGTGTCGCTCAAAGTTCTGAGCGCGGCGCGCGAAGTGAATCACGGCCTGGCCGACCAGGTGATCGAAAAGATTTCGAAGTGCGTCCAGTCGGTGCAGAACAAGGATGTGGGAATTCTGGGTATGGCTTTCAAGCCGAACACGAATTCAGTCGCCGGATCTTCTTCTGTGCGGCTGGCCAAGAATCTGATTGCTCAAGGAGCGCGGGTGCGAGCCTACGATCCTGTCGCTCTGCCTGACGCGCGCCTCGAACTGAACGGCTCAGTGTTTTATTGCGAGTCTCCCTATGCCGCAGCCGAAGGCGTGGATGCCTTAGTGGTCGGCACCGGCTGGCCGGAATTTCGCGGGCTCGACTTCAGCCGCATCAAACAAATGCTTCGCAATCCGCTCATCGTGGATACGAAGAACCTGCTCGACTCCGTCCGCCTCCGCGCCATGGGATTCGAATACGTCGGCGTAGGCCGCGGCTAAGCAGCCATTTCTTAATTCAATCTCTATCTCCGCCGTCATCCTGAGGGACGCTAGTCCCGAAGGATCTCGCGCGCAGTACAAAAGCCGCCGGCCCCAGCCAACCGCTCACGGCACTCCGTTCGAGTTGTTATAATCGCTAATGCGCGGTGGGAGTAGCTCAACTGGCAGAGCACCGGACTGTGGCTCCGGACGTTGCGGGTTCGATTCCCGTCTCCCACCCCAGAACGTTTTCCGCGTCCGAGATCGTCGGTGAGATGAACGGATCTCGGCTTCGGGCTCGCTACGCTGCCACCTGATGCGCGGCTGCTTGATCAGCGAATACCACTGCTTGATCCTGTCGAACTCGGCCGGCGGGAATCGATGCATCGCTCTTTCGCAAGCGGCCAAGCATCTCGACCTTTTCACTTCCGGTCACGAGCCAGAGGATGCGCCGAGATCGATTGATGATCGGATAGGTCAGCGTCATTCGACGTCTTCCCTGATAGATCCCAGTAAGCGCGACGTCTGCGTCGGTAACTTCGAGGACGCGGTCGCCCGGAACCAAAGAGGCAGTGTGCCCGTCGGGACCAAGACCGAGGTGGACGAGGTCGAGCACTGGTGGCAAGCCTGCAATCTCCTGAAGGATTGCGGCATACCCTGCAACGGCGGCTTGCAGATCTGGAGATTCAACCGGCATGGCGAGAATTTGCTCGGGACGCAATAGGGCATGCAAGCTTTCACGAATGTGCGTAAGGTTTCGGTCCGGATCTCCCGCGGGCGCCACGCGTTCATCAACTTGCGTCAGATAAACATTTGGCCAGGGAACGTCCTCGCCGCTCAGCGCACGTAACATTGCCCAGGGAGTGTGGCCGCCGCTGACAGCCACGATGAAACGACCCCGCGCAGCTATAGACGCACGCGCTTCCGCAGCGATGAGTGCGGCAGCTTGTCGAGCGACTGCATCGGCATCGGCAAACACTTCAACTTGCATGAGGGCTCTCCCCATCTTCCTTTAGGCGGCCTGCGTTTTCTCAGTTGGTTTCTCGTGGTGCCCGCCGAACTGAAAGCGCATGGCTGACAGTAGCTTGTTGGCGAAGTCAGCTTCGCCGCGCGAACTGAAGCGTTCGTACAGCGCCGTAGTAAGAACCGGAGTGGGCACGGCCTCATCGATGGCGGCTTTGATCGTCCAGCGACCTTCGCCGGAGTCGGAAACCCGGCCGGCAAACTGAGACAGAGCCGGATCCTGGAGCAGAGCGGATGCGGTCAGATCAAGCAGCCACGAAGCGATCACGCTTCCGCGCCGCCACACTTCCGTGATGTCCGGCAGGTTCAAATCGTATTGATAGTGCTCAGGGTCGCGTAGTGGAGTGGTCTCGGCGTCCGCCGCGTGTTCCTGCTTGCCAACATTGGCGGCGCGCAAAACTCCGAGTCCCTCCGCATAGGCGGCCATGATCCCATATTCAATTCCGTTGTGAACCATCTTCACGAAATGGCCGGCGCCATTGGGTCCGCAGTGCAGGTAGCCCTGCTCGGCCGTACCGTTGACCTTGTCGCGTCCGGGAGTACGCGATATGTTTCCGATGCCGGGAGCTAGCGTCGCGAAGATGGGATCGAGGTGCTTGACCACATCTGGCTCGCCGCCAATCATCATGCAGTAACCTCGCTCCAGACCCCACACGCCGCCGCTTGTGCCCACATCCACATAGTGAATGCTTTTGGCAGCCAGTTCCTTGGCGCGACGGATGTCGTCGACGTAATAAGAATTGCCTCCGTCGATCAGGATATCTCCTGCTTCCAGATGGGGCAGAAGACCGGCAATGGTGTCGTCAACGACTGCAGCCGGGACCATCAACCAGATGGCTCGCGGCTTCTCCAGTTTCTTCACGAATTCCTGCAGCGATGCCGCGCCAACCGCCTTCTGTTGGACCAATTCCTCGACTGCTTTGGGGGACCTGTCGAAAACCACGGAACTGTGCCCATTGTTGAGAAGCCGTCGAACCATGTTTGCTCCCATTCGTCCGAGACCAACCATTCCGAGCTGCATGTAAAACTCCTTTTGTAGAAAAAGTGTGTGCTGCGTCAGCCGCGAGTTCCCGCGCATGACTCTCAAAGATTTGCGTCAGGCCGCCGCTTTCAGCTTTCGGTAGCGACGGATCAAGGCGTTTGTCGAACTGTCGTGGTTGAGTGCCGGTTCGGCTTTGCTTTCGAGCTCTGGGATAATTTTCTGCGCCAGAGCTTTTCCTAATTCAACTCCCCATTGATCGAACGAGTCGATGTTCCAGATGGTCCCCTGCGTGAAGACCGAATGCTCATAGAGCGCGACGAGCTTGCCCAGCGCTTCCGGCGTAAGCTGCTGGGCAAGAATCGTATTCGTGGGGCGGTTGCCTTCGAAAACGCGATGCGGCACCAGCCAATCAGGCGTCCCTTCGGCTTTCACCTGCTCCGGCGTTTTGCCGAACGCCAGCGCCTCGGTCTGCGCGAACACATTGGCCAGAAGCATGTCGTGATGCGGGCCGAGCGCATTGAGCGGTTGCATGAACGCGATAAAATCGCACGGGATCAGCCTCGTGCCCTGATGGATCAATTGATAGAACGAGTGTTGACCGTTGGTCCCAGGCTCGCCCCAGTAGATCGGGGCGGTATCGTAATCGACCCGCGTCCCCTCGAGCGTGACGTGTTTGCCATTGCTCTCCATAGTGAGTTGTTGTAAATATGCGGGGAACCGTTTCAGGTATTGCTCGTACGGCAGAACGGCAACCGTCTGTGCCCCGAAGAAGTTGTTGTACCAGACCGCGAGCAATCCCATCAGCACGGGCAGATTGCGTTCAAACGGGGTCGTACGGAAGTGTTCGTCGACCTGGTGAAAGCCGTCAAGCATGGCGCGGAAGTTGTCTGGACCGACGGCGATCATCGTGGACAGGCCAATCGCAGAATCCATTGAGTAGCGCCCGCCGACCCAATCCCAGAAACCAAACATGTTGGCAGTATCGATCCCAAACTTTTCCACTTCCGCTGTATTCGTCGATACCGCGACAAAATGTTTCGCGACCGATTTCTCGTCGCCTCCTAAGCCTGCGAGTGACCAATCGCGGGCGGTGTGAGCATTGGTCATCGTTTCCAGCGTGGTGAACGTCTTCGAAGAGATGATGAAAAGAGTTTCCGACGGGTCGAGGTCCCGGACAGCTTCTGCAAAGTCCGTGCCGTCAACATTCGAAACAAACCGGAACGTCATATTTCGATCGCTGTAATGTTTGAGCGCCTCGTAAGCCATCACCGGTCCAAGGTCCGACCCGCCAATGCCGATATTAATTACGTTGCGAATGCGCTTGCCGGTATGGCCGATCCATGCGCCGCTTCGCACCCGGTTGCTGAAATCAGTCATCTTGTCCAGCACAGCGTGGACCTCGGGCACCACGTCCTCGCCATCGACGACAATCGATGTGCCGCGCGGAGCGCGCAGAGCGACATGCAGAACAGCCCGTTTTTCCGTGATGTTGATCTTCTCACCGCGGAACATCGCGTCGATCCGCGCCCGCAGGCCGGATTCCTCGGCCAACTGAAGCAGGAGTTTGAGCGTTTCGTCAGTGACCAGATTCTTCGAGTAATCGAAATAGATTCCGACCGCCTCGGCCGTCAGCCGCTCCCCGCGCTTGGGATCGTCAGCAAAAAGATTGCGCAGATGTGACTTCCGAATCTCCTTAGAGTGAGCTTCGAGAGCCTTCCAGGCTTGGCGTTTGACGAGCGGGTTTGCGGTGATTGATTCCACGCGTGCTGCCATGTCCATTTTCCTTTCGTCCGTTGTGCTTATCTGAAACGGTGTTTGCGCGAAGGGAAGTCTGTTGACTCCCAGTGTGCTCCCAGAGTCGAAACCCTCCGCTGAAAGCATTGGCGTTGTCTCCCACGCGGCAAAGCGGAGGGATCTCTTTCAACTTCTTAACATTGCCTCCGCCCAGAACCACGTCATCCGGTTCGAGAGCGGAGATCATGCGAGCCACTACGTCCTTGACATAGCGTCGCCACTTTTTCTTGCCGTGTTTTTCCAGTCCCTCGAGTCCCACGTAGCTCTCATACGTTCCCTTCTTGTAAGGGAGATGACCCAGTTCCATTGGCTCCACGATGCCGTCCACGACAAAGGCCGAACCGAGGCCGGTGCCCAAGCCGAGGAAAAGCATCTTGCCGCCTTTGTAGCTTCCCAAAGCTTGCATGGCAGCGTCGTTGATCATCTTGACCGGACGCCTGAATGCTCCTCGAAAATCAAATCCGACCCAGCCCTTCCCCAAATTATTGGGTTCGGCAATCGGTCGATTGTGAAGAACAGCCCCGGGATAACCAATCGAGACCGCGTCATATTCCCACGTCCCGAGAATCCGCTTCACACCTGAGACCATCTGTTGCGGCGTCATCTTGGGACCCGACGGAAACTCCCGCGCTGTACTCTGCCCAGTCGCAAGCATCTTCACGTGTGTTCCGCCGACATCGAGAACCAGCACTTTCATGCGAAGCCTTCTCAGCCCTGCAACGCGTTGCTCACAATTGCCTGCGCCTCACTGACGATGGCATCCAGGTGAGCCTCGTCCTTGAAGCTCTCAGCATAAATCTTGTAGATGTTTTCTGTTCCCGACGGGCGCGCGGCAAACCAGCCGCTGCCAGCTACGACTTTCAGGCCACCGATTGGAGCGTTGTTACACGGAGCGCGAGTCAGCTTCGCAGTGATCGGTTCGCCAGCCAGGCTCGACTCCTTGACTGCCTCCGGCGACAGCTTCTGCAGACTCGCCTTTTGCTCGGGAGTGGCGGGCGCATCGATGCGCGTGTAGTACGGAGTCCCGAACTCGGCTGTCAAATCGCGGAAGTGCTCGCCCGGATCTTTTCCCGTGCGTGCCGTAATTTCGGCCGCGAGCAGATCCATGATCAAGCCGTCTTTATCGGTTGTCCATACTGTTCCGTCTAGCCGGAGGAAACTTGCTCCGGCGCTCTCTTCTCCGCCGAAGCATTGTGAGCCGTCGACTAAACCAGGCACGAACCACTTGAAACCCACAGGCACTTCGCACAATGGATGGCCAAGCTTTTTCACAACCCGATCAATCATGCTGCTGCTGACCAGCGTCTTGCCTACCGCAACCTGCGCGCCCCAGCGTGGACGATGCGCCAGCAGATAGCCGATAGCCACGGCGAGATAGTGATTCGGGTTCATCAATCCAGAGCCCGGGGTAACAATGCCGTGTCGGTCGGCGTCGGTGTCGTTGGCAAAGGCTACGCGATACTGATCTTTAATAGCGACAAGCCGGGCCATCGCGTATGGACTCGAACAATCCATGCGGATCTTGCCGTCATGATCCACCGTCATAAACGAGAAGGTCGGATCGATCACGGGGTTCGTGACAATCACATTCAGGCCGTAGACCGAGTTGATCGGCTCCCAGTAAGGCTCGGACGCGCCGCCAAGCGGATCAACCCCCAGTTTCAGTCCAGCGCTTCGGATCGCGTCGATGTCGACCACATTCTTTAGGTCGCGGACGTAGGGCAGAACGAAATCTTCCTGATGCGTGCTCTCGGCCTTCATGGCTGCGGCGAAGGGAATTCGCTTGACCCCCGCGTTCCCGCTGCGCAGCAATTCGTTGGCGCGATTCTCAACCCACTGGGTCACGTGAGTATCAGCTGGGCCGCCACTCGGCGGATTGTATTTGAAGCCGCCATCCTCGGGCGGATTATGCGATGGAGTAATCACGATGCCATCGGCGAAGTGATCCTTGCGCCCCCGGTTGTAAACGAGAATGGCGCGAGAGATGACCGGTGTCGGAGTTACTCCATCGTTCTGCTGGATTATGGTTTCGACGTTGTTTGCGGCCAGCACTTCGAGCGCGGTGCGCTGCGCCGGTTCGGACACCCCGTGCGTGTCCTTGCCCATATAGAGCGGGCCATCCGTGCCCTGGCTGCGCCGGTATTCACAGATCGCTTGTGTGATGGCGAGAATATGAGCTTCGGTGAACGTGCCCTCAAACGGCGAACCGCGGTGTCCGCTGGTGCCAAAGATGACCATTTGATTGGGATCGTCGAGGTCGGGCCGGCGTTCAAAATACTCCCGCACGAGCCGGGCCACATCGACCAGCATCTCTTTCGGAGCGGGCAGCCCTGCAAGCGGTGAGATCACAACCTTATTATTACTCGCGCCCGTTCCAGGTGGTCGGGTTTCTAAGGCACTGGACATGGTTCCACCTCCCAGATCTCGGATGCGCGTTCGTAACAGTGCGTTTCGTCAGCCCGCTGTGCATCCTGAGTTTCACGTTGCTGCTGGCTTCGCTCACCGGGTCGTTGATAACAGGCTTGTGCCCATCAGAACGTCCTTGCCTGAGATTAAATTGCCTTCGCCGCAATTTCCCGAGGCACTTCGTTCGCAGTGGAGGAACGAGCGTGAAACGACTAAATCCGGCCACAATAATTATCCTACGTTTGATCCTGCATTTATTGTCTGTTATTGAAATTCTTTTAGGCTGAGATTCAGTTTGCATAGATGGTTTCAGAACCGATAAGGTTTCAAAAGCCAGGACTTCTTGACGCGCGGGTCGCTGAGCAGGCAATTGGTGGTATATGAGAAATCAGGTGTCGACGGATACCGGAGTTTCAAGGAACGTTCTGCCGATTGAAGTGATTACCAGTCCATTCGTACGGTTTGCGCGGATGGAGGCGGCTGGTGGCATTCTTCTTTTGGCCAGCACTTTCGCCGCCCTCGTGTGGGCCAACTCACGCTGGGAATATGCCTATCACGCAATTTGGACGACCCAGGTGGATATCGGCTTTGGCCGCTTCTTTTTATCGGAAACACGTCATGAATGGATCAACGACGGGTTGATGTCCGCCTTCTTTTTCCTGGTTGGACTCGAAATCAAGCGCGAGGTCCTGATTGGCGAACTGTCTAGGTTGAAGCAGGCAGCTTTCCCGCTGATCGCCGCGATTGGTGGAACGATTGTCCCAGCCCTTATTTATGTAACCTTCAACCGTGGCGAGGTTACCCACAAAGGGTGGGGCATCCCAATGGCAACCGATATAGCGTTCGCTCTGGGCGTGCTTGCCCTCCTCGGGGACCGCATTCCTACATCCCTGAAGATTTTTGTAACCGCTCTGGCCATCGTGGACGACATCATTGCAGTTCTGGTGATCGCGCTTTTTTATACCGAGCAAATCCGCTTCGTCAGTCTCGCTACGGCTCTTGTCGGAATCGCTCTGTCGTTCGGGGCAAACCTGCTGGGTGTTCGCAAACCGGCCATCTATGCATTCCTCGGGATTTGCGTATGGAGCGCGGTGCTGCAATCGGGAGTGCACGCTACAGTCGCCGGCGTTTTGTTTGCTTTCACCATTCCAGCGCGGACCTATATCGATCGGGCTCATTTCCTGAAGCGAGGCCGCGGGTTGCTTGACCGCTTTGAAGCGGCCGCTCCTGACTCTCTTCAACAGCACGCGGCCGTTCACACGCTGGAAGCGCAGTGTGAACTGGTCGAATCGCCCCTGCACCGGATTGAGCATCGTCTGCAGCCGTGGGTAGGATTTTTTGTGATGCCCCTGTTCGCTTTCTCAAACGCGGGCGTGCACATTTTCGGAAACCTCGGAGCAGCGGCAAAGAATTCAGTCAGCCTGGGCGTGGCACTTGGACTCTTTCTGGGAAAGCCGATAGGAATTTCGCTGTTCGCCTGGTTGGCAACCAAGGCTCGATTGGCAGCCCTGCCAGCCGCCGTTTCCTGGGGACAGATCTTTGGCGCCAGTTGGCTTTGTGGTATCGGATTCACGATGTCGCTATTCATCGCCACCTTAGCATTCGGCGAGGGGCGTCTGCTCGACTTGTCCAAAATTGGAACCCTCGCAGGCTCGGTTGGCGCGGCGATCTGTGGAAGCTGGTTCTTGCTGGGCAAGTTCGGTAAGCTTCCGCGACCTGCCAACCGGTGAAGGCGAACATCAATCTGCCGTTCGATGATGTCAAACGCGACCCTCGCTTGCGGCAGCGATCACGCACATCGGTCTAGGGCACCAATCGCGGCGTTTCGCAAATCGACGGAAAGCTCAGCCTGCTCACTTCCTCCTGAGCTCCAGCACCGGAATCGGCGGCTGACGCAGGCCCGAGCAAGGAATTTGATTTACGAACCTCACGGTTCCTCCGGAGTCCTCAAAACCCAGACCATAGGTCGCCGATGCGCCTTTGTATGTGCCCCAGTCGGCAGGAATGTAGGCCACGCACGGGACTTGCATTTGAGCGGCCACCGTCGTCTGCCGGTCGGACGACGCTATTAACAAGAATGCAAGAATCAGCGACAGTGTAATCACAGTTCTTTTCATGGGGAGTCCTTAATGCCTCTTGATGTAGTCCAGTCGCGGCACCAGCCACGCATGGTTTGGATTAGATAGTACGTTCGTTCGCCGATTTGACGATGCAATCAGAAGGTATGCGAACGTCAGCGCCAGTATAATTACCGAGTCCGTTTCCGCGAAGTCCTTCGGCGTGTCCAGCGCGAATGGGGATGTCCTACGCTGAGTTATCCCTTCGGATGCGCCTCCAAGTCTGGCGATGGCCACTGTCCAAGCCGCACTTTGCAATTCTCGCCTTCGACCGCGAGCGCGGCCCGTAAGATTGGCCCCAGGTTCAATGGCCAGACGGACCAACGTAACGACTCTTGCGGGTCGTCGTATACGGTCAATTGCAATTTGGAGCCGGCTGCGCCAACTATGGGTAGTACGCCAAAGCTGCTCAGCGACATAGAGAGTCCCTGCCCGTGTGCCTTGATGTAGGCCTCTTTTGCTGTCCAGCAACTGAAGAACGACGGAATGCGGTCAGAGGCCGGTTGCGATTGCAACCACTGCACCTCTTGGGGAGAAAAAAAACGCTCGGCCAGCTCCAATGCATTTGTGTTCTCGCGAATCCTTTCCACATCGACTCCCACCTGCCGATGACGAGCGACGGCGAACACAGTCACCCCTTCCGTGTGCGAGAGGTTAAAGCGAAGGTCGTCGAAGCGAACATCGGTGACGCTAGGATAATCGAAGCGAAGATCGTTGAGATGAGGATCAGTGTTCCCGGCAAGTTCCGGCTTCCCATTCCCGGTTGTTCGGAAACGAACTTCACGCGCTTCGATTCGCAGATAGCGTCCAAGACATCGCCGGAGCAGGGCTCGGCTGATAACAAATTGATTGCGCGGAGCTGGAAACTTGAAACGCGCAGCCCGCTCGCGTTCTTCCGAATCGAGTAGCTCGAACAACCAGCCGGTTTCCTTCTCCCATGCGATCTGGTCGACCTGCCAGACATGGACTTCATTGTCCGGCAAGAAGCCATCGAGATGCAGCAATCCTTCTGCGTCCACAAGCTTAGATATCACGGACGAGAGGAAGCCGCAAAGTTACGGTTTTGAACATGGCGGTTTGGACAAAGTGTGTATTACAATCGGCGTAATCCAGCCGAGAGCAAAAGGGGTTCATTTCTAAGCGAAAACAATTTTTGGGCCTTGATTGGCCCAGCTTGGCGGCCCATGAAAAACGTCTATGAAGTGCTGCGAGTAAAAGAGATGCATCTGGCGCGCTTGCGTACCGAGGTGGATGCGCTTCGAGTCGTCGTCCCGCTGCTTGCCGACCACGTCGAAGTGGGCGATGGTCGTGTCGTGGACCAACCCGATCTCCTATGGACGCCGTCGCTGCAGAAGAATAAGTGGCCACTGAAGGTGGGCAACCCAGTTCCCAGTTACCTGGAATCGTAGTCGACGTCTCGTCGTGCGGGCGAAATATGGCGGGGTACGAAGCGTTGGATCCGCCGTCCCTCCAACATTTGTAATGCGAAGCTGCAATGCTTTTCACTTCAACCGCGCTCTTTATACCACTCCTGTCCTTAAGTGGTTGTATTTCAATGGCCTACATCTACTCCTGGCTGGCACACGGATTGCCCTTATGAGTCTGAATTCTGAGCGTGGCGGCTTTTCCGCCGTGCTTTCAGGAATTGGACATGCAAGTCCGCAAATTGTGCTCGCTTCTTCTGGTGGCCGTCGCCTCCGCCAGCTGTCTCGCCTCAACCATCGGACCCGATTTGGCAGATGTGTCACAGACGTCGTTAACATTGGCGGCCAGAGAGCGTCAGATATGGGCCTCGCCGCTGCGCGACTCAAAGTTCGGCGCGATGTTGCGCGCCAGCGCCGGAAACAATTGCGAGGCTTCACAACCTCCCGAGCCTTTAGCCACTCCAAATCCGCTGCTCGACATTGCCGAGCCGAGCTCCAAGGTCAGCGTCAGCTTCATCATTGGGACAGATGGCCGGGTTCACTCTGCTCTTATCCTCGAAAGTGCAGGCGCGGTCGAGGACCGGACCATCCTGGATACGGTCCGTTCCTGGCGTTATCGTCCGGCTCTGTGCAACGGCGCCGCGACCGAAACCGAAGGCAAGATCGAGTTCTCCAGCCGATAGGCATTCTTTTCGACTAGATGCTTTTAGACTAGAATGGCCGCTGGGTGAGCCAGCGCGATGGATCATGAAAAACCAACCGGGCCGATCCGCAATGTGCCTGCATCCGGACCTGAGGGAGAACTCGCTCAGAACGCCGCCGTCGACGATTTCTTCCGGCGGCTGAAGCAGGACCTGCATCACCCCAAGCCCGGCACAGAAGCAATTGCCGCCGCGCTACAGGCGGTTCAGCGACTCGCTTCGCAGGTAGACGCAGACGCGTCCACGAGCAGCATTGCAGAAAGCTTAGAGTCCCGAACCTGCCTTTCTTGCGGTAGTCAAAATCCAGCGGACAATCGGTTCTGCGCGATCTGCGGCGTTCCTCTGGAAGATGCCCCGCCGCAAGAACTGAACGCTCCCATCGCGTCCGGCTCAAAGCCAGCCGTACAGGCGGCCGGTCATCATCATTATCATCATCATTACCATCACCACTATTTCTCCTCATCGGAAGCAGGCGTGCCGCTCGCCAGCTCTGAGCTGCGTCCATCGGGTAGCGCGCCTGCCGCGCGCGATGTTCGCGGGCGAAACCCCGCGGGCGGGCTGTCGTTGAGCCGTGGAGAAGCTGCGGTCCGCAAACTCACGCAGGATTGGGCGCAGGCCTGTAACAGCAAGCAACTCGATGACCTGGTCGATCTCTACGGAGCCGACGCCATCGTGCTTCGGCCGAATGTCCCGCCGGTTCGCGGTACTGCGGCGATTCGCGAGTTCTTCTTCAGCTTGCTCGATGCTGGACTGGGAGAAGTCGATCTGGAACCTCTGCGGGTGGAAGTCTTCGGGGATGTTGCCTACGAAGCCGGCCGTTGCAAAATGCTGGTTCCGTTCACCATGGGCAAACGCCGCGAAGAACGCGGCAAATATCTCCTGACCCTGGCTCGACAGGCGGGCGATTGGAAGATCCTTGCCGATTGCTGGTCGAGCGATTTGAGTTTGGGAGTGAATGTGGACTCGGGCCCTCCCAAGCCCAATGTGCAGAGCCCGTCCAATCCCGCTTTGAAGCTACCTCGCAAAACCGTATGAGCGCGAAGTCGGGTGGATAGCGGAGCCGAAATCGTGTCAGATTGTCCTGTCTCTGTCTTTCCTGCTACCTCGGAGGCACGGCCGCGTTCCCATTCCTGCATCGAATTCCGGGGAACCTATCTGTCAATACCTTTTCTGGCGATGAAAACTGATAGAGTAGTTTTTTGCAGTTGAAATTCCGTGGATTCTTGCATTTGATGTAGTCCTCAGGAGCTTTGGATGCACATCGCGATAGTGGGATCGGGTTATGTCGGGCTGGTGGCTGGGGCATGCTTTGCCGACATGGGCCATCAGGTCATCCTGGTTGACAACGATCAGCAAAAGCTAGCCGCGCTCAATGCTGGCCAGGTCCCGATTCACGAGAAGTTTCTGCCCGAGCTGCTGCAGCGCCATCGCGGACGCAGTCTCACTTTCTCTGACGACCTGCGGACAGCCGTGCAAACCAATGCGGCTATCTTCATCGCTGTGGGAACACCGCCTACAGAGCAGGGAAACGCTGACCTTTCGTACGTGGAATCGGTAGCCCGAATCATCCCCTCGGCAATCAACGGCTACAAGGTCGTGGTCGAGAAAAGTACGGTCCCGGTGTACACCAGCGAATGGATCCGCAAAATCATTCTGCGCAACGCGGCGCCACCGGATTCATTTGATGTAGCGTCCAATCCTGAGTTTCTGCGGGAAGGAACTGCGGTCACTGATTTCCTCTATCCCGATCGCATCGTGGTGGGTGCCGACAACGAGCGGTGTGCTTCCGTGCTGCGGACGATTTATGCCCCGCTGACGGATGGGAGTTATTACAAAAAGCCAGATGCGATTCCGGGCCCCGACCAGGCGCAGATTCCGCCGCCATTGATCATTACCAGCACCAAGAGCGCGGAACTGATCAAGCACGCGTGCAATGCATTTCTGGCGATGAAGATTTCCTTCATCAATGCGGTTGCGTCGGTGTGCGAATCGGTTGGAGCGAACGTCCAGCAGGTTTGCCAAGGGATTGGCACGGACAACCGAATTGGGCCGCGGTTTCTGAACCCAGGAATCGGCTACGGCGGGTCATGCTTTCCCAAGGATCTGATGGCCTTCCGTTCTGTGGCGCGAGAGTGCGGATATGAGTTCCGCCTGCTCGATGAGGTGATGCGCATCAACGAAGACCAGCGCCACCGTTTTTTGCGCAAGGTGCACAACGCCCTCTGGACGCTGCGGGGCAAACGTTTGGGCGTGCTCGGTCTTGCGTTCAAAGGCGGGACCGACGACATCCGCGAATCGCCCGCCATTTTATTGGTGCAGACTTTGTTGCAGGAGGGCTGTCAGATCGCGGCCTACGATCCTGCGGCGCAAGAGCGTGCGAAAGAAGTTTTGAATTCAAGTGTCGAATACGCTAGTGATGCCTATGCGGCGGCCCACGAAGCCGACGCTCTCCTGATTCTGACGGAATGGGATGAATTTGCCAGCTTGGATTTGGATCGATTGCACCAGCAGTTGAAGTATCCCATCGTGATTGATGGGCGCAATCTCTATGATCCGGACTGCATGGCAGCGCATGGGTTCACTTACTACAGCGTCGGACGGCCGGCGACAACGCCCGAAACGCTTCCCATCGAGGCCAGCGCTCCTCCCCGGAAAGTCAGCCATTCATGAGCAAGCTGCGGGCGCTGGTCACCGGCGGAGCCGGCTTCCTGGGTTCTCATCTGTGCGACGCATTGCTAGCCGAAAATTATTCCGTAGTTGTCGTCGATAATCTGCTGACGGGACGGCGATCGAATTTCGATCACCTCCGCAGCGAACCACGGTTTGAATTCCAACAGATCGACATCAACCAGCCGTTCGACTGCGGCAAGGTGGATTACGTATTTCATTTCGCCTGCCCCGCGAGTCCGGTCGATTACACTCAGCACGGAATTGAAACACTGCAAGTGGGTTCGTTCGGCACTTTTCATGCTCTCGATGTCGCTCGCAAGTACGGGGCGAAATATCTGACCTCTTCCACTTCCGAGTGCTACGGCGATCCTTTGGAGCATCCGCAAAAAGAAACTTACTGGGGCCACGTAAATCCCATCGGTCCGCGCTCTGTGTATGACGAGGCCAAGCGCTTCAGCGAAGCAGTGACCATGGCCTACCATCGCTATTACAAAGTAGACACGCGCATTGCGCGAATTTTCAATACCTACGGGCCGCGCATGCAGCTCAACGACGGACGGGTCGTCCCCAACTTCATGAAGCAGGCGATTCGCGGTGAAGACTTAACAGTCTACGGCGATGGCAGTCAAACGCGCAGCTTTTGCTACGTCAGCGATGAGATCGATGGGTTTATGCGCTTGTCCAAGTCTTCAGAACATCTACCCGTGAACATCGGAAACCCCACCGAGTTCACCATTCTCGAATGCGCCCAGCGCGTGCTCGCGGTAACTGGCTCGAAAAGTAAGATACGTTACGAACCATTGCCGCAGGACGATCCCAAGCAGCGCCAGCCCGATATCACCAAAGCGAGAACCTTGCTGGGCTGGGAACCCAAGATCGATCTCGAGACCGGGCTGCGGATGTCGCTGGATTATTTTAAGAAGGCGGCCTTCGAAGAAAAAGTGCTTCAGCGCTGAAGCCCTACGCACTTGTCATCCTGAGCGGAGGATTTGCTTCGCATCGCGAAGCAAACGCGGAGTCGAAGGATTTCGACTCGCGAAATTGTGACAGGGCTGCATCAAGGCGTTCTCTTCAGAATAGAGAGTCGATCTAGAGCAACTTCGGCTCTGACTGAGCAGATGCAATCAACTGCTGCACCTGTTTCCGGTGTTCGTCGGTTCTCAGACTGAACTCCACTCCCATGCCGAATCCGGGGTGCGTGCTCAGCACCTTTCCATGGACGCGCAATTTCAGATCTTCGGTGCGCACGACGATCTCCAGAACCGTGCCAGTGGGAAAAGTCTCGATGGTCTCGATGTAGCAACCGCCCGGGCTGATGTCGATCAAGGTGCAGCGGGTCGCGGCCCTGCTGTTCGCACGGAAAACTTCCGCCCCCAGGCAGCAGGCGCGCCGCGACAGGTTGCGGCGATCACCGGCAGAAACCGACAGCAAGCCCAGACCAGCGGAGAGCCGCAGGCTTGCGTCTTCGTCACTGCTCGGAGCTTGCGACTCGGGCAGAACCACCTCGGCCGCCGCGGCAAGATTCGCCTGCAGCCAATCGTTCAGCACACGGCGTGAGGTTTGTGGGACCTGCGCAAAACGAATTCCTACCCGGCCGGAAGAGTCCTGCCACATGACCTCGCCCGATAATCGAATCAGCGAAGTATTTCCCGGCAGAGAAAACTGGAAATAGACTTTGCAATGCGGGGGCAATTTGCCGTCAGAGCGAAAGGCAATGCCATCCTCACTCAAGTCCACCAGAGCCGCAGGGACGTTTTCTTCCCCGGCGTATGCGACGGAAGTGTTTGCCTGAACCGGGATGCGCGGCCGGATCCGGCGCTCACTCTGCATCAAACCGCGAGCTGCCCGCATGCTATGGGCGGCTCGCTCGCGGGAAATCGGTTTGTAGAGCATGAAGTTTGCGCCCTTCGCGAAAATGGCGCGCACATCGTTCAACCCGCTCACGATGGCGATTACGACCACAGTTTTGTTGACAGGAGTATTTCGCGCCTGAGCAATCAGTTCGATCGCGGCGGGTTCGTTCTGACAATCCACCAGCACTGCATCGTAGTGCCCATCTTCAAGCCGGGCTCGGGCCATGCGCAAGTCGCCGCAGGATTCCACCACAATGCCCATGTCCTGCAGAATGTTTCTGAGCACCTGCACAGCCTGGGCATCCGAGCACACGAGTAGCGACGTCAGCGCCATGGTCACGGCCATGTTAGGTGCGCAGGGCGTAGGTCACAAGTTACCTGAGTCACGGGGCGCGTCGGACATGACTTTAGTCATCTGGAGTTTCAGCGAGTAACCGGCTATGTTCGGCATGGAGTAGTGAAGAGATTAAGCGGTTCAGCTGCCGCCGTTCTACTGTCCCCTGAAGGATTAAGATTCATGTCTTCGAAGACAGCCACCTGGATCATCGCAGCGGGCGCACTCTTGATGTTCATTGGACTCTGCTTTCTGCCCGGCGCTTTCGGTGAACATCCTGAAGCGGACATGTTGGAATTCGGCGCATGTCAGTTCTCGCTGGGCGCTCTGGTCATTGCTGCCGGCATTTATGCCAAGGCTCGAGTGCTACAAATCGCGATTGCGTCCGGAGAACCGCGCAAGGAGTCGGCTAGCTCCAATCAGCGCGTCCGCGGCGGCTGCGACCTGTGCGGTACCGAAGCTCCCGCGGTGCAATGCAAAGTCCACCAGCTTCATCTCTGCGGTAGCTGTCTGGCGCAGCACTATGATGTTCGCTCCTGCGCCTACGTCCCAACCACCCGCACCTCCACCAACAAGACGGGCAGGAACGCAGCGGCGCACGCCCGAGGCGCATAACCGCCGTCGTCGTCTCGCGCACACTTCCGAGCGAGCTACAGCGCCAAAGTTACCGGAGTTACCTCGTCAAATTACGTTACGCAAGTCCAGCGGCGAAGGCCTGTCCTTTAGTACTTTGACGCTCTCTCGTCCCCTCCTTACGATGACATTGCATGCGGGTTAGCCAGCGGTCTTTCCCATAGACGGAAAAGCCCTCCTTCGGCGTAACGCGCGATGAAGGATGCCAGGCTCATCCCCGAGATGGCAGGCGAAACAGGGCCGGAAAAGCCGGCTGGCCTCGGACTAACTCCCCGGAGAAAGAAAGGGTTCATGCTTTCACGCAGAATGCGCGGGTTTTCGCTGATCGAGATGATGGTGGTGGTTGCCCTCATCCTGATCGTGCTCGCCTTCTCGATTATGACGATCCAGCCCTCGCTGAAGCAGAACGACGTGACCGAGGGCTACAACCAGACATTAATGGCGCTGCGGCAGGCACGCGACTTCTCGGTGGCCCAACGCCAGATTTATTTCGTTACTTTGAGCAACGCCGCAAATCCCAACTCGATCACCATCACCCAGGGGTCGACCGGAACGGTGACGGCGACTTATTTTCTACCCACGGATGTGGCCTTTGTTGCGTGGCCGGGCCTTCCGCAATCACCAGTTGCCTATCCCATGACGCCGGATGGCTTCGGAGTAGGCGCAACCGCCATTGACTTCGACCAAGGTGTGGCCGGCGGGGTACAGAACGTGATCTATTTCTATCCCGACGGCTCGGCCGAGGACGCAGTTGGCAACATCAACAACGGGGTGGTCTATCTCGCGCTGACTGGGAACACGGGATACGTCAGTACTTCGCGAGCCATCACCTTGTGGGGTGCGACGGGTCGTCTGCGCGGATGGCATATCTACACCAACGCGGGAAAGTGGTACTGGAGGCAACAGTGAAAACTCAGATCCACAACGGTTTCCAGCCACGTCGCAAAAAGGCTCATCAGGGCTTCAGCCTGGTTGAGGTCATGATTTCGATAGCTCTCCTCACCATCGGACTGCTGAGTCTGCTGGGCATATTCGGATATGCAATGGCGGCTACGCAAGGCTCGCAGGAAAACGCGACGGCCAAACTATTGGCGGACGAAGCCATGGAAGGTATTTTGACCGCGCGCGAAACCGCCAACATCAGCTGGGCGCAGATTAACAACACCGGATCGGGCGGAATCTTTCTCCCCGGTTTCCTGCCCATAGATTGCGCCGGAGCGGATGGAATCATCGGTACCGCTGATGACGCGGCCTGCGGCCCTCAAATTCTGGAGCAGCCTGGACCGAGCGGAGTCTACGTAGGAACCTGCCCGCCCGACACCTGCAACACTCTGACGAACTTCACCCGCCAGATCTTGATTGCACCGGTTATCGTCGGCGGTATTCCCAGCACGACCCTGAATTCGGTCACCATCACGATCAATTACACGCTCCCCGGGTTTAAGGTTCCCAAACAATACATCCTCAACACCTTCATTTCGCCCTATCGGTAAAAGAGGAGAACTATGAGTTGGACGTCTGCAAATTCGAGGCGCGGGTTCACCTTAATCGAGCTGCTGGTTGCGCTCGCGATCGGCACCCTGGTCATCGGCGCCGCGGTGAAGTTATTCAGCCAGGCCATGGGTGCGACTTTTGTGGTTTCGCAGCGAGCCGAAATGCAGCAAGACCTGCGCGCCACTTCCGACTTGCTGATAAAAGACATAAGTCTGGCGGGCGCTGGCTTGCCCTCTGCCACCGGCATAGCGTTGCCTCAGTCAGCGACGAAGCCCATTTATGGTTTCGCTCCCAGTTGTGCCGCAATCAACAACTGCGTTCCCGGGGGCGGCATTGCCTACCCGTGCACCTCAGTGGGCGCGGTTCCGTGCGATCCAACTTTATTTGGACTTATCCCCGGTTTTCAGATGGGTATTCAGCCGCCGGGCAGCCCGAGCAAGAGTGATGTGATCACGGTCATCTATACCGACACCGTCTTTGCTCTGCCTTGCTACACGATAAACAGTATCACTGGTACCGCGATGACGGTGTCGTTCCCCGTCCCAGCACCCGTCCCAATCCCGGCCAGTTGCATTTTAACCCCGCCCTTGGTAGCTCCTCAGCCAGTGGCTACTCTTCCTCCACTCGCCCCGGAATTAGTCCCTGGCGATCTGGTTCTCATTCAAAGCACCGTCGCCGGAAACTCCGCAACCGCTATCGGCGAAGTCACGGGTGCCGTCTCCGCCGGAGGCGGCAACTACAGTATCGCTTTCGCCGCCGGCGATCCGTTGAACTTGAACCAGCCTGGTGCAGCTTCTGGCGATTTGGTGCAATTGGCATGCGGTCCGGTGGCACCGGCTACGCCATGCCCCGCAACCGCCACAGCGACCCGCATTTTCGTAATCAGCTACTACCTCTGGATGATGCCGGATCCGCTGGGCGTTGGGCCGGGAACGCCGACCCTGATGCGGCAAGTCAACGGGCAAACCCCCGTACCGGTTCAAGAAAGCGTTGTGAACCTGCAGTTCACCTACGACACCTACAACGTTGACGGGACACTGCTCAACGCGGTGGGTGACGGAGGGTATTCAACCGGCACATCCTTCAATCTGATTCGCAAAATCAATCTGATTCATTTGACTACCCGCAGCCAGGTGGCCGGCGCTAGCACCGGCCTCATGATTTCCAAAGGCTATCAAACTTTCGACACCCAGACTTCGATCAGCGCGCGAAACCTGAGTTATCAGAATCGTTACATCCTCACTCCGTGAGATGAGTGGGGAGAAAATCAGGAGCGAAAACGAACAAGGTTGTATGGCAACAAGGAGCGATACGATGCGTAGCAGGAAACTTGATTCACGAGGATTCACTCTGATTGCAACCCTGATGCTGCTGTTGATTATGTCCGGGATTGCAATCGGTCTGCTCATGATGGTGAACACTGAAGGCAAAGTGGGTGGCCAGGATATACAAAACAATCTGGCCTTCCACGCCGCCGAAGGTGGCATCGAACACATGACCTCGGACTTGGCCAACATGTTTCAGAACATCGAGTCGCCCACTCCATCGGAGATTGAGGCGTTGAGTGCGGATGCGCCTCCCAGCACCGGAGTCATGAGCTATCCTGTCTATACCCTTACCCCAGCCACGACCACCAATGCACTCGGACAGCAAGTCCTGGCAACCAATTTCGGGCAGATTTCTTCCGGAACCTTCCAAGGTTTGTACGCGCAGATCCTTCCCGTCACCCTGCAAGTAACCGCCAGCACTTTTGCTGGAGCAGCCGGGCAGGGTACGGTCGGAGATGAAGTCAACATGTCCCGCACAGTGGAAGTCGCGCTCATCCCGGTGTTTCAGTTCGGCGTTTTCTCCGAGAGCGACCTCAGCTTCTTCGCCGGCGTCAACCTGGATTTCAACGGCCGGACTCACACCAACGGAGACCTCTATCTGTTGGCCGGGTCGGGGGCTACAACCACCTTTGAAGACAAAATCACGGCTTGGGGAAATGTCATTCGCACCCAACTCGCCGACGGGAACCTTGCCACGGCTGCCCCCGCTCACCTCGGCACCATCGACATTCTGACCACGTCTCAGGGCTGTACTCCTCCGGCGACGGGCTGCCGGTCGATGGCCCAAACTGAGGGCAGCGTTGTAGGCGGAGCGACCTCTGCACAGAACCCAACTTGGAACCCAACAATTTCGATAGGAGATTACAACAGCTGGATTATTGATGGAAATTATGGGAATCCGGGAGGCACCGGGGCATCACAATTGTCCCTGCCCTTTATCAACAACGCGCTTGGAGCGGCTGGACAAGCACAACCCTTTGAAATTATCCGTCGGCCTCCTCCGGGAGAAGTAGCCACGACAGCGCTGGGTGCATCGCGACTCTACAATGAAGCGGAAATTCGCGTCATGCTCTCCGATAATCCGGCAGAACTTTCTGCCCTCGGCGCTGCGGACCCCAACAATATTCGTCTGGCCAATTTCAACGATGCCTCGAACGGAGTGAATTACCAGTTCGGAGTGCCAGCCACGCCGGTAGCGGGACTGCCGGTATTGGCGACCGGCGGAAAATACAACACCTATTTCGCCACCGCCTCGACTGGAGTTCCGAATCCGGCTAGTTGGACAAGCAGCATCACCGGCCTTCCCGCCGACGAGCTGTTTTCGCCGATCGCACCGCCGGCTGGTGATGTGACTCTGTTCGACGCCAACGCTCCCATCGTGACCCAGGGCAAGGACGGCTTAAACAACGTGCCCCCGACGATCACTGTGCCGACATGCAGCACCGCAACCGGCGTCTGCGCGGGCAACGTATATCCGTACTACACCCCGCTCGCGTATCCCGCGCCGACTCTCCAGATGAGCACCTGGAACCTGCTGGATGGCTACCTGCGCGTCGAATATCGTGACGCCAACGGCGCCTACCACCCCGTTACCCAGGAGTGGTTGCAACTGGGATTTGCCCGAGGCACGACTCCTCCCACAGCTCCCGGTACCAACCCCGTTAATCCAAATGCCATTTTGATTCTGCAGGAACTTGCTGATCGCAACGGCGATGGCACTGCTGACCCGACCGGGGCGGCAGCATTCTGTACCGGGAAGAAAGCCCCTTATACCTGCACCAGCGGTAAGCCTCCGGAGGTCACGAAGGACCCCGCGACTCCTGGTGACCTGTTCGCCCGTTACGGCGACAGCACAGCCCCCGGCGGCGCAAGCCCGACCCAGTTCAACTGGTATCCCGTCAACCTCTACGATGCCCGCGAAGGCGAAGTCCGCGATGTGCAAGATCCGGTTGCAACGAGTTGCGCACCGGCTGGCGTGATGAACGCGGTCGAAATCGATGTGGGCAACCTGAGTCAATGGCTGGCTGGCAAGATTGGCGCCAGCGGGCTCCTGGTCGATCCTGTGTTTCAAAACGGATATGTTTTGTACTTCTCTGACCGCAGGGGCATGTTGCCCAATCCCAACGGTACCCAAGTGGATGCTGTAGGGACCAAAAGCGGTGACTCGGGTCTGGAAGACTCCATCAACACTCCCAACCAAACCGGTAAACCAAACGGTGCGTTAGAGCCAATACCCGTTCCGCCGCCCGGTGCGCCCCCGAGACAGTCTCCAGAAGACGTGAACAACAACGGCAAGCTGGATAATTGGGGCGCAGGAAACCTCGGTCTGGGATTGGGCTATGTTCCTGCGACGACCTACTCCGCCGCCAACAGCGTAAACAGCTTGATCCGTAACGCTGCTGGCGCTCCCGATCCGTACTTAACTGCCGGACGTATCGCGAGTTGCAGCGTGGGCCAGAAAGGTTGGATCAGCGGCGCCCGCCACGTCTTAAAGCTGGTAGACGGCGCCCTCGGCTACGTGCCCGTCCGCTCTGACAACGGCCAGGGTGGTTTCACCGTCGCCGCGGAGAACCCGGTTTACATCTTGGGCAATTACAACTCGAACTGTACCGGAGCCGGTGGCACTAGCTGTACCGCCGGCGACCCCAATTACGACGGTACCTGGAATCCTCCGCCCTACGTTGAGCCACCACACGCGGCAGCTGGCGTACTTGCGGATGCGGTTACGATGCTCTCCAACAACTGGTCAGACCTCGCCAGCCTGGGCTCTCCCAGCAACGACGCGGGACGCCCGGCTTCAACAACTTACTATCGAGTAGCTGTCTCCGGCGGAAAGAACATTAACTTCCTGGTTAACGTGTGCTGTGCAGCTTGGGCCGTGGGCGATTGGGGCACCGATGGCGGTTTGCACAACTTCCTGCGCCAACTGGAGAACTGGGGTGGCCAGACTCTTAATTACAAGGGATCGATGGCCAGTCTCTACTACTCCACTTACTCGACGGGAACGGACAAAAACGGCGGTGGCACCACCTACGAACCCCCGGCTCGAAACTATATCTTCGATCCTCTCTTCACCCAGCCACAAAACCTGCCGCCAGGAACGCCGCTGTTCCGCGACATCGACAACTTGAGCTACCGGCAAAGCTTTACGCCACGCTTGACCAGTTGCTACTAACCGGACCGTGAATCCAACCGCCCCGATCCTGCTGCCCAGGATCGGGGCCTTTTAGTGTAGGCGCGGGCGCCCTCGCCCGTGCGAAACCGCGCCGACGCTGAGAACTCCGGTTTTGGGTGGCCCAGCGCTTCAGCGCTGCGATTTCCACCGCTCGAATGAATAAGGGTTTTAGCCCGAGCCGCTATCCAGCCTGTAAGATATCCCATTCGCACTTCGGAGGATCCTCTTGGCAAAAATCACTGCTCTTTTCTGGGATGTCGGCGGCGTCCTGCTCAGCAACGCATGGGACCACGAGCAGCGCCAGGACACTCTGAAACAATTCGATCTCGATGACGCCGAATTCGAGAGCCGCCACGAGATGCTGGTTTCCTCGTTCGAACGCGGCAAGATCTCCCTGCAGGATTATCTGGAGCGCACCGTTTTCTATCGTCCTCGGCCCTTCACCGCCGAAGCTTTTACCCAGCACATGTTCTCCCTGTCGCAACCGAATCCGGAGACGTTGCAGCTGGGAAAAGAGCTGAGCCGATCGTGCAGATACCTGATGGCTACGATTAACAACGAATCGAAAGAGCTGAATTTGTTCCGCATCCAGAAATTCGGCTTGCGCGAGATCTTCAGTCTTTTCGTAAGTTCGTGTTTTGTCGGATTGCGCAAGCCCGAGGAAGGCATCTACCGTCTCGCCTTGGAGATCACACAGCGGCCTCCCGAGGAGTGCTGCTTTATCGACGATCGTCCGCTGAATCTGGACAGCGCCTCGCGGTTAGGAATGCACGTCATCCAAATGAAGACCGCCGAACAGCTGCGCACGGACCTGCAAAAGCTAGGCGTGGCTTTCGGCTGAACTGGGTAAGATGTGGGGTGCCCCATTCTTTCCGCGTTCTTGCGGAAAGGGTGGGAAGCGAGAATGCCACGGGCTTTTCCCCGAGAGAAACTACTGAGAACCGAGAACCAGCAACTGACAACTGATTTTACCGGGGTCATCCGGCAGGCGGCCCACGCTTTTCCAGTGTGCTCACGGAAACGCTGGTTGGCGCGAGATTCCCAATTTGGAACCAACTCCGCGTTCGGCCGACATTCTTCTTGAACCTGCTCCGTCACATGCGATAACATTAAAACGCAGAGGTTATCTGCAAGATAATCTTGGATCTTTGACAGCCTGATCATCCTGAAGCCCCGCGCTTTCCAGCCGGGCGAAGGATCTCGCGCGTAGTATTTCGAGCCATCCATAGCACGAAATGCCGACCGTAACTCCAATGTTTCCAAGATTTTGCCTGTAACTACCTTTAGAACCATAGATCTAGGAGGACGAAAAAATTCCGGTCCTTTGTTTTCTAGATTTTGCGCGAAAACGAGCGTTTTTTTGAGAGATTTTCTGCACCAGATTGTGTGCAATCCTCCAGAAGCCTAGAGTCAAAGCGTGCCCGTATCGCCTGTTCCGAGCCTGAGCCGGTGCCGGCGCAATAGTCTCGAATAGGACCGATTTCGGGTTGACAAGGCGCTCTTTTCGCGGGAAACTCCGCTCAAGGTTTAAACTAGGTAGCAGTGGCTCGAGGCCGGAATGGCTCGTGGGAAGCCACATGTCCGCGCGGTTCGCCCTTGGGGCTGGTTAAATGGCTCATCATCCGATGTCTCGGCCCGATCCCTTCGATCCTCTGCGGCCGAGCACTGCGCCCATTTCGCTGGGTCAAGACTCTCTCGGTCAAAGCTCTCTGGGCCAAAGCCCTGTCCGGAACGAAGACGGGCAGCTTGAGGAAGGCTTGTCCCTGGCCGAGTTGGCGACGGCCCTGTCCGCTCACGGCGGCGGAGCCTTGTCCGCCGACTTGGCGCTTGATCTGGTGCTGAACGAGATTGTCGAGCATGCCCGCTTAGCGACGGGCGCGACCGCCGCCGCCATCGCGTTGGTGCGCGGCGATGAGATCGTCTGCCGCGCCACCACCGGCGCCAATGCTCCTGACCTGGGAGTCAAGTTGGACGTGCATTCAGGTCTTTCCGGCGCATGCGTCCAAAGCAAAAAGTGGCAACGCTGCGACGACACCGAAACCGATTCGCGCGTGGATGCCGAAGTATGTCGCGATCTGGGCGTGCGTTCCATCCTGGTGTTTCCAGTGGTCCGAGAAGATAAGCTGCTCGGCGTATTCGAGATTTTCTCGCCCCGGCCCAACGCCTTCAGCGATCGCGAAATTCAAACCCTGCAAGCGCTTTCTCGTAGTATTGTGAACAATGTTGATCGCGCCGCCGATGTGGTGGCACCGCCTGCGCCCGTGCTCCCTTCGCCTTCAATGCAAGCAGCTGCCGCGGCCACGGTAGCCGAAGTCGAGAGCGTCGATCATGTGCAGCTTGATCCGAAGCAGCTTGATCCCGCCCAACTTGAGGAAGCACAGGTTGAAGACGCACAGGTCGCTCCCGTGCCAGAGGATGTTCGTGTGCCCACGGTGGATTCCGTGCTGGAAACAGCGACGGATTCCCAGAGTCAGCCCTGGGACTATTCGATGACCGTTCTAACGCTGGCAGTGATTACCCTGGCGCTGTTCTTGGGTTGGATGATGGGGTACGTGCGCAGTCCATCTGGAACTAAGGCAAAGACGATGAAGAATACTGCAGTCGTGCCGGCGCAAACCAAACCGCCCGAAAGCACGAGCGCGAGTGCTGCAGCCCCCGCGGCCCATCAACCCGTGCCTGCGAGTGCCGCGCCCGTTCCCGCTTCTGCAGACGGCAAGTCCCAACCGAGCGGAGCTGGTGAACTCCCGCCCGGCGGCTTGGTGGTTTACGAAAATGGAAAGGTCATCTACCGTACCGCGCCGCAAAGCTCAGGTCACACTGCGAAGGGCGCGAGCGGACCAGTCACGGTGCCTTCGAAAGTCGCTGACGAGTATCTGCTGTTGCGAGTCGAACCCGATTATCCAGAAGCAGCCAGACAGCAGCACATCCAAGGCCCGGTGGTTCTCGATGCATTAGTGGACAAAGACGGTGCGGTTGAGAAGCTCAGCACGGTGAGTGGTGATCCGCAATTAGCAGCTGCCGCCACCGACGCAGTTCGGCAATGGCGATTCAAGCCTTTCTTCCGCAATGGCTCGCCGGAAGAGTTTCAGACTCAAATCACGGTAAGTTTCCGGCTGCCCTGAAAGTCGCGCGTCAATAGTAATACTTCGTCTTCGCAGTCCACTCGCTCTGCAGATAGTGCTCGTGCAGGAAATCGAAGGCAGCCTTCGAAAGCTAGGTGGTCTCGACATTAGTGCAGCCGAAGCGGGTACAGTTTCCTCACCCGTTCGATCCACTGCCGCCGTTCAACAGGCCCGACGGCTACACGATGCTTGAGCTCTCAGTTTGCTTAATTCTTACTGCCCACGAGTCTTGGTTCGGGCTTGGAGGCGCTTGGCGGCCGGGTCCGTGGAACTTTGCCGCGTTTGAGGGCGTAAAGCGTGAGCTCCACTCGGGTAGAGACTCCGAGTTTTTCGAAGACCCGGAACAAATAATTTTTGATGGTGTGCTCGCTCAGATCGAGCCGCTCTGAAATTTCGCGATTGCTGAATCCTTCAGCGACCATGTGCGCGATCTCGTCCTCGCGCTTGCTGAGTGGCCGCGAGCTAGGCAAGCCACGAGTTTCAATCGGCAGCGGATTAACCAACGCTTCCAGCACGAATTGGAGTTCTGCGGAGCTGGCCCACACCTGACCTTCATGAACGCAAAGAATGCACTTGCACAGGGCTTGGAACGAGTCCGATCGCGGGAAAACACCATAAGCGCCGCAACGGAACGCTTCCACCACCAGGTTTCGCTCAATCGTGTCCAGCAACACCACGATGCTCACGTCGCGATAAAGGTCCCGAATTTCGCTCACGAAGCGCAATCCATCGAGAGGCTCCTGGGCGAAGCTGGTGCTCATCAGCACGACATCAAATTGATGGCGATCCAGCGCCAGCACAACCTGTTCCGGAGTTGAAGCCGCAGCCGCGTCAAAGCGTTTGCTGCGCAGCAATGCATCCACCAGGAGCTGGCAGCTCATGGCGACGGCATCTGCCACCAGGACTCTAGTCCTGAGGCCCGAATTTGAGACGGCTTCCAACTGAGCTAAGGCACACTTCTAAATGCACACTTCTATAGAGGGGAGGAACTCGAGAATTTTACCCGCAATCGTTCCGGGTTCACAAGGAGTCGTACGGCTCTTTCCTGTACATTTCATACGGGGAGGTTGGCGCATCCCCCTAATTGCCGTAGAATCAGTTGGTACTCGATTAAGAACTCGAGTGCAGCCTCAACTCGCGAGCTGCTCTTCAACCGAGACGTTTGGCTCTATGACTTTTATCCTCTTGTTCACCCCTCGGTCTTTCGGGCACAGTGGTAAACGAGGCGGATCTCAGTCTGGTCGCTTCGGATGCTTCCCCGTCCGAGGATTTCTTGGGCTTCACCTGCGGTGCTCATTATCACAAACTTGGTGGTCAGGGATTCGCCGGTTCTGCGCCGGTCATTTGTGGGCGTTGTTGAAACGGTAGGAGAGCAGCATGTATGAGAAGTACTTTGGGTTGCGGGAACAGCCGTTCGGCGTAACGCCGGACCCGCGATTCCTATATCTTAGCGCGGCCCACCGCGAAGCGCTGGCCTCCTTGTACTACGGCATTGAAGCCAATCGGGGATTTCTGGCCCTGATCGCCAGGCCCGGCATGGGCAAGACCACGATCCTCTTTCATCTATTGGAGAAATTCCGCAGTTCCGCGCGCACCGCATTCCTCTTCCAGACCCAGTGCACTTCACGCGAGTTTATGCGCTTCCTGCTGGCTGAATTGGGTTACGAAAGCGATGGTCATGATTTCGTGCGCATGCACGAAGAATTTAACCGGCGTCTGCTGCAGGAAGCGCGCGCAGGCAATCGCTTTATCGTCGTGATCGACGAGGCGCAGAACCTGGAGCCCTCTGTGCTGGAGACGGTACGGCTGCTTTCGGACTTCGAAACGCCGCGAGCCAAGTTGATGCACATCATCCTGGCGGGACAACCGGAACTGGCCGACAAATTAGCCAGCCCGGGCTTGTCCCAGTTACGGCAGCGCGTGTCTATTGTTCACGGTCTCCAACCACTCTCCGCTGCGGAGATCAAGAATTACATCGAGCATCGCCTGCGCATTGCCGGCTATGAAGGCGAACCGCTCTTTTCCCCCGGGGTCTACGACGATATTGCGAGATTCACCGAAGGCATTCCGAGGAACATCAACAACTTTTGTTTTAATGCGCTGTCGCTTACCTGCGCACTGCAGAAGAAAATGGTCGACTCTGAAACTGTGAGGGAAGTGATCGCCGACCTGGATATTTCAAAACTGACCTCTGACGTTCCTTCCGAGCCGGTGGACTTGCCCTACCCGCGCAACCGAACGTCTTTGCCGGCTTCCAACGGGCAGAACAATCACGAGATTTTGAGTCCTTCCGAAGCTGCAGCCTATATGCAGCAGGTCGCGGCGAAACTGAAGAACTGGCAAGACTCTTTGGACAAAACCATTAGCGACTCGCGACTGGGGCGCCAAGTCCGTACTCGAACCGATAGAGAACAGTGATTGTAGATCGCCGGAGCGAACTGCTCCCGCGTAGCTGCACACACGAAAACACACAATCTGCAAGATTAGTTCCGCGCGCTCCCCACGAAGCGTCGTCGCGGTTCGATTACGCCTTGGCCAGCCTAGAGACCGAGGGCGGAGGAAATTGTGGCAAGGACTGGGACGATCCCATGGCCTTATTTGTAGCGATCGGGGTCAACTTCTTGCTATTGCCGTTGTTAGGTGCGACGACTTCCGCTGCGCTGCCCAAGCTGTAAGCGTAGAGGACGACCTCAACCCGCTTGGAAACTCCCAACTTGTCAAAGATACGGAACAGATAATTCTTTACCGTGTGTTCGGTAAGGCCGAGTCGTTGCGCGATCTCGCGGTTGGACAATCCTTCTGCTACGCAGCGCACTACCTCGACCTCGCGCCGGGAAAGCAACGCAGCTCCTCGGGTGTCGACCACACGCAGAGGCAGCGCTTCGCCGAGCGCTTCCAAGATGTAGCGCAGCTCTTTGCTATTGGCCCAGATCTGGCCTTCGCTGACGCACTGGATGCATCTTGCCAGCGACATCAGCGACTCACTGCGGCAGAAAACGCCGCGCGCCCCGGTCCGGAAGGCTTCCACAACCTGGCTGCGTTCGGAGCTATCGAGTAGCATCACTACGCGGGTTTCGCCGTGCAAAGCGTGAAGTTCGCGTGCTACCTCGAAGCCTTTGCGCTTGTCGTCGTCGAGCTCGGCGCTAATCACTACGACGGCTGGCTTCTCCTTGGCCACGGCGGCAATGATTCCACGCGCATCTGACACCGGTTCCAGCACGTGAAAACGTTTGTCGCGCTCCAAGGCAGCAGCCAGAAGTTGGCTGTTCATCCTAGTAGCGTCGGCGGCCAGCACTCGGATCACTTCAGAAACTTCAGGTAAGGCGATAGCGTGAGCCATAAGAATTTCGAGACCGCGTGTCTGGATCGGGTTCTCCAGACTGTCCAAATCTGTTACCAACCCCACGAGATGAGACTCTTCCCGGAAGGGTCGGGTTTTGCTTGGCCAGAGAAGTTAAAAATGTTCTAAAGGACGGGTCACAAATGCACGGAGGAGAATGTCCCACCCCGATTCAGCCGCCACCCCGGCGACTGTCTATCGAGACTTTATTCTCATAACTATACACGGTAAATGGCACTTTAGTGCCACAAAAGAAAAGCCAAACCGTAACCCTAAAGATTCGATGTAAGTAGTTGAGTGTAGGTATGTTAACGGTAGAGCGCAGCCATCCGGAGTAAATTCCACGTCCTTTTTGGCGTCCAAGAATGGGACTACCTCGACCCGGAGTCCTGCAGAGGCAACTTGAAACTAACTCGATGACTTAAGTGACCTACGGCTCGAGTCCGAATCCTCGTTGCGCCATCTGCAAAATCTCTCGCCCGATTGGAAGCGAAGCCGTCGCTGCTGGGGACACAACGTTCCAAACGTGCAGCATGTTCTGCGAACACAGAAACTGAAAATCATCGACCAGCGATCCATCGCGACTGACGGCGGTCGCGCGCACGCCCGCGCCATCCGCAACCAGATCAGCGCTGCGAACATCGGGCACTAAAGTTTGCAGAGCGCGAACGAACGCTGGTTTGTGAAAGGAGCGATAAAATTCTCCAACGCCGCTGCGCCAGTATTTGCCGGCCATGTGCCAAAAACCGGAATATGCGAACGTGGTCGCCATATCCTGCAGGCTGAAATCCGATCGCCGATAGCCTTCTCGTTTGAATGCCAGGACGGCGTTCGGTCCGGCATCGACGCCACCACCGACACGACGCGTAAAATGCACGCCAAGAAATGGAAAACGGAGATCGGGCACGGGATACAGCAACCCACGAACCAGATTTTCCCGCTCCGGCGTCAGATCGTAATATTCGCCGCGGAATGGCACGATCGTGACTTCGGTTTTTTCTCCCACCATGTGGCTGACGCGATCGCTGTGGAGGCCGGCGCAGTTGATTAAATATTTCGTGCCCAGAGATCCTCGGTTGGTTTCGATCACCGTTTCACCATTGCCTCGGTCTATGCCTGTGACCTCGGTTCCCGTACTTACCGTTCCGCCTTGCGCGACAATCAACTCGGCATATTTTTGGCAGACGGCCACGTAATCGGTTATTCCGGTTCCCGGGACGTGCAGCCAGCCCACGCCACCGCAGTGAGGTTCGATCTCGAGCGCTTGGGCCTTATCCAATAATTTTAAGCCCGTAATTCCGTTGGCCCGCCCTCGTTCGAGCAGCCCTTGCAGGCGCGGGATTTCGTCCGCCGTGGTGGCCACGATGATCTTGCCGCAGATCTCGAAGGGAATTGCGTGCTCGCGACAGAATGCCACCATCGCGGCCGCGCCCTCCACGCACAACTTCGCTTTCAGCGAACCCGGCTTGTAATAGATTCCAGAATGGATGACACCGCTGTTGTGTCCGCTCTGATGACGCGCCACCCGATCTTCTTTTTCAACCAACAGCAGGCGGAGCTTGGGGAAGGTTCGGCAGAGTTGCATGGCGGTGGAAAGACCAACAATTCCGCCGCCGATAACCACAATGTCAAAGCTCTGATCAGGCATTTGTGTAGGTCGCGCCCTCGATCAGGGCGACGCTGCTAACAAGATAAATGGAAAAGAGGCACAATGCGAGATGTGGGCGAGTTGGTTGCTGTGTGGCTGGATGTCTGCCGCGGTTCTCGCGGCCTGATGCCAGAAGCCTGCAGCCCGCGGCCAGAAGCCGGTTTTACTAGTTAACCGTCAGTTGCACTTGTGCGGTCTGTTGCGGAAAGGAGCTCACGGTACCACTTACGGTCATGGTGTAGGTGCCCGCCGGTGTTCCCGCCTGCCCGTTTCCTCCGGTGCCGTTGCCTTGCAATCCACCGCTGCAGGCGACGTCCAGCCAGAGTCCAAGAACGATGACCGCAAGCAACAAGAAAAGTACAAATCGCTTTCTGCCACGGCGAGTGTGCCTCGCTCTGCCGAAAACTATGCTCAATCCGGGGAGCGAAAGCCACAACGCGTAGACGAGTGGCGCACGGAATCGACGAAACGTCGCGATAACGGGTGCAGTCGTTGTGATCGTGAAGGTCAGGTGCGTATCGCCGCTGCCTTTGGTTATTTGAGTCGAGCTTAATACGCATGTGCTCAACGGTGGGCAATTGCTGGAGAACGCCAGCGTGACATTATTGGGAAACGAGCCTCCCGTCGGCGCCACATCGAGATCATAGATTGCGGGCTGCCCGGCAGGTACGGACTCAAAATCGGGATTCGACGTGATGGTGAAAGCGAAACCAGAGCCCGAGCCGCTGCCGGTGGAAATAAAGGTTGCCAGGAAAGAATGCGTAGTTTTGTTCGCGTCTGTGCCCACGCTTGCAATATTGAAGTTGTAAGTCTGCGCCACGTTGCTGCTCACGGTTACCGTGAACGGCGCGGCCAGCGCCGGACTCACGGTGGGCACAAGACTGGCCGGAGAAACCGTGCAGCTGGGAGGGTGGTTCGATCCGCAGCTGAGATTTACTACGCTCTTGTAGCATTCTGTGGCCTGAAGACTGCCGTTAAAGATCGTTGCGGTGTTCACCGAGGCGGTCTGGGATTGGGGAATGACCTCCAGAGTGTAATTCGGCGTGGTGTACGAAGTTGCGGTAAACGTAACCGGAAATAGATGGGTGGTCTTTTGCGCGTCCGTACCCGTGGCAACAATGTCGAAGCTGTATATTCCACACACGCTGCTGCCGACAGTCACAATGAATGGCGCGCCGCCGGTGGTCGGCACTACGCTTGCCGGCGCGGCAGAACAAGTCGGCGGCGCACCCGGTCCACAACTTAGATTCACCGCGCTGTTGTATCCGTTCAGTGAAGTCAGGAGCCCATTGAAGTTTACCGTGCTGTTTACGACTGCTTGTAACGATGGATGAGTGATTGCCAGCGTGTAATCCGTGGTGATCGTAAGGGACAAATTTTGCATCTTTGTGGGACCGTTGGTCGCTGACCCATTAATCGTGATTGTCGCTGTGCCCGCAGTTGCGCTCGATGTCGTGCTCACAGTCAACGTGGCTGCAGCGGGCTCGCTGGAAGTCACACTCACCGAACTGGAGGGCAGGAAGTTGCAGGTTGCTCCCGAGGGCAAGTTTCCGCAAGACAGGTTCACTGTGTCATCTAAAGGCCCTTCTCCCGTGACCTGGAATGACACTGGCGCGGATGTACTCGACGGACCAACCGTGACACTGGACGGTGAAGGCGGTGTCAGATTGAAGTCCACCACATTCAGGGTCACGGGAGAATTTTGCGTAAGCGTATCGGGGTCGGTTCCGACTCCTTGAATGGAGAAGATGTAGCTTTGAGGAGTGCCGCTTGCGGTCACGGTGAACGGAACTCCCGCCAGCGTTGGCACAATGCTGCCGGGAGCAACTGAGCAGGTCGGAGGGGGAGCGGTAGATCCGGCAATGCAACTCATGGTGACGGCGAAGTTATAACCGTCCAGCGCGACGATCGAACCGTTGAATTCCGCTGGCTGCTGGCTGACAAACACGGTCAGCGGCGTGTTGGAGACAGAGAGTGAAAAATCCGGAATGGTGGTCAGAAGAAACTGCCACACTCCGCGGCCATACGTGGAAGCGCGCAGCCACTTGTTCCCGGCAGTGTCGATGAACATGCGCAACGCGGTCACAGCAACGTTGGGAAGATATCCTGCTTGACCGCTGTTCGGCGCGGGCCCGACTTCCGTCCAATTCGGTGCGGCTGTGCTGCTCGAGAAAATTCCGACATCCGTGCCCACGTAGACGGTTCCATGGGTTGGAACCGAGCCGGGATCGACCAGCACAGCATTGGCTGGCGCGTCGGGCAGATTGGCAGTGAAGTCGGTCCAGGAAAATCCGCCGTTGGTCGTCTGCCACACGTGCGAAGTCGGAAAGCTCGCGCTGCTGAAACCCATGATGCTGACGTAGGCTGTGAGGCCCTGCCGATCCGAACTATCCATCGCGATCCCGGAAATCGGAAAGTTATTTGGATTGATCGAACCGGTTTGGTCAATCCAGGTGGAAGGACCTGCCGCGACATTCGTGCTCACCCACACGTGCCCGCCCGGTGGAATCGTCGGAATGAGCGGACCATCGCCATCGGTTCCCGCGTAGATTACTTTGGAAAAGCCCGTGTTTGTATCGAGAACTCCCGAGGCCAACGAACGCACCAGATTGATTTCGGCCCCGGTGCAGATGCCGTCGCCGCCGGTTTCAAAGCTATGGCTGAGAACTGTGAATGCGCCGCCAGCGCTCGAACCGCGCCACATCCGGCAAGTGCCGACCATCAATTCGCCAGCGTTCTGCGGATCGAGAATGTACGGCGGATAGTACGGCCCGGTGTCCCCACCGACGGTCGCGCTGGTGACCACAGGCGTGTTCTGAAAGTCCTGGGTGTGACAATTAATTCCCGACGCACAACTGAAAATATTCACGCCCGAAGTCGCGTCGGGGGGATTGGAAACGAACCACAAGAGTTCATTGGCAGGACTTATCTGGGTATATCCACCATCCCCAAAGTTCACGTTCTGCCAACTGCTGCCTGTCGACTGCGTGCCCGGCGATCCGTTTCCTTGGGTTCCCCCAAGAATGGTGCTGGCGTCAGTAGGCGACTGGGAAAAGGAAATAAACTGGGTCATCGATCCCAGCGTCATGTTCAGACTGTCGAATGGATTAGTTCCGCCACAGGTTCCCGTCAGCAGGTTGTACCCATTCAGCGCGCGGTAAATTCCGCCATCGTTAGCGAAATACATTACGTCTTCGGTACTGTTGTTGACCAGAAACGACACCGCGTGCTGCGCGGGATGAACCATAGCGATCGAGCTGCACCCGTACGCGTGAGTGAGGTTGAGAAATGTATTCGACCCCGTACCGCCGCAGGTCGGCGATGTGCTGATGATTTCGCATTTGTAAAGGTTGATGGTTCCAGCGTACAGATCGGTGACTCCGCTGTTACCGTTCGGCACCGCCGCGAGCTCAAGGTTATAGCTGCCTTGTTCGGTTCCACAACCGAGCTGGTCGCCGCAATTGATAATGCCCGTGTCGTCGATCTGGGTCCACGAACTGCCACCATTTGTCGATTCCCAGATGCCTTGGTCGAAATCATTTGCGTCGACGTACCAGACATACATCTCATTGCGGCCGGGAACTACGGCCGCCTCGCCGCGGTAAATCGGACAACTCGACGAACTGGGATTCGGCGGGCATGCGGCCGCAGTCAGCCCACCGCCGGGTTGATTGGCGAGGCGAGTCCAGTTGATGCTATCGGGTGACGAGTAAAAACCGTGATTGCGCAAGGCCGCAAAGAATAATCCGGCTGTCGCGTTGTAGACGACCGAAGTTGCGGAACCGGGCGCGGTGGTGGTGCCGCTATCGCTTACGTTTGCAAATGTCCAGGAAACTCCGCTGTCACTCGAATAATAAAGTCCAAGATTCGCGATCAGCGGATTTGCCAGGCCTTCAATGATTCCTTCCGACGCGCCCGCCGTAGCAGCTACCGCGATGTTGGGAGCATTGCTGCTGAAGGCAATCTTGCTGAATCCCATGCCCGCGAAGGAACGCGTCTGGGTTCTGTCTTCTGTGATCAGGGTCCAGGTCGTGCCAGCGTCAGGCGATCGCAGGATTCCCAATCCATAATAAGAATCCGCCGAACTGTTAGTCTCGCCCGTGCCCACGAGAATCACGCTGTTGTTTGGATTGTTATTTCCCGGCTGAACGGCGATTGCGCCCACGGCCAGCGTGGCCTGATTGTCGGTGAGAGCAGTCCAGGTCACGCTTGATGAATCCTGCGTCACCGGCTGCGTGGCATTCGTGGATCTCCAAACTCCGCCGTACGCCCCGCCGATGTAAACCGTGCTGCCGGTCGGATCCGCAGGATCGATGGCCACCGCCGTGGCTCGCCCGGATACCCATCCATAGTTGTATTCTCCGACGCCGCTTGCGTCCGAGGCCAACGGAGCCGGCCCGAGCGAGCTCCAAACCAGTGCCGCCGGAGATGCATCACGCCCTAACTTCTGTGCCATCGCTGGGCGCGCAGACCGCATTCGCATCTTCTGCAAGTAAGCACGATATCGCTGGGCTGCGCCCGATTGACCGGGAGAGCTCCGTCCGCGCAGGAACCACTGCTCGCGCAATGCTCGCTGCGCGCGGTCGGCGAGTGCGGATGCTGGGAGAGGTTTCAAGTCCTGTCCGCCGACACTCACCGCGAGCGCGGCCAGCAAGAACAAAAGAAACCAATGTAGGCGCGGGCATCTTCGCCAGTGTTCCCGATTCGAGCTGTGAGGAATACCCCGCGAGATAAAGCACGGTGTGCTTGCGGATGTTTTCCTCATGCCACCTGCGGTGGAAATAGCGATCCCGATTTGTCCGGAACAATCTTTCCCAGCTTGACCAGGCGCACGATAATTGAGGGCACACTCCGGTTGTGGGTCTTCGCGATATCTTCAAAATTCATTCCCTTGCGGATTTCCTCGCAGACCTGTTTATCTTCCGCTCGCGACCAGTACTGCCCTGCGCTGGCAGGCTTCTTGAGCTCCCTCTGTTCCTGCGTGACAAGCGCTGCCACAGCTCTGTTCAACGCCATAACGACCAGCGGATTCCGGCAAATCGAGTCATCTTTCAGCACGTCGCGGGTCTCGGGATGAACTCCGTCGGCTAGTGCGCGAATCACTTTGATGGCTTCCTGAATTTCCATTCCACAACCTCCCGAGCAAGTATCGTATCTGGCACCTCGCCCGTGACCTTGTGACCGATGAACATTGGGCCTGAGGTTAGCCCACAATGGAACTGGGACGCCCCAGCTTTGGCTATACTGGCCTGTGTTTATTGCGTGTGGTGGAGACGGATGGACTGGCAATCGTTCTGGCTGACAATCCGTTTAGCAGTGCTGGTTGCCGCAGTGCTGGTGGTTCTGGGCCTGCCCATCGCCTACTGGATTGCGTATTCGCCCCGGCGCTGGAGGTTTCTGGTCGAAGCCGTCGTCGCTTTGCCGATCGTTCTGCCTCCCACCGTGCTGGGGTTCTACGTTCTGGTTGCGCTCGGCTCCCGTAGTCCTCTGGGACGTTGGTGGCAGGCGTTTACCGGGCACACGCTCGCATTTACTTTTGAAGGGTTGGTGATTGGTTCGATTATTTACAGCCTGCCCTTTGCCGTGCAGCCGTTCGCGGCGTCATTCAAACTCGTCGATCCAAGATTGCTCGCGGCCTCGGCGACTTTGGGAGCTTCGCGGCTGCAAACATTCCGCCGCGTCATCCTGCCACTTTCGCTGCCCGGACTCGTAACCGGAGTTGCTCTAAGTTTCGCTCATACCATGGGGGAGTTCGGCGTCGTGCTGATGGTTGGGGGAAATATACCGGGCATCACGAAGACGGTCTCCATCGACATTTACGATAAGGTTCAGGCGCTGGACTATGCCGGAGCGAATCAAACCGCGCTGGTGCTGCTGGTTATTTCTTTTGCCGTTCTGTCTCTGGTATACAGCGTGAACCGGAAAGTAGGAGCGGTCTGGCCATGGAAATAGTCCGAACCAGCGGTGTCCCCAGGCGAGTGTCTTCCTCTGTGAACCTTCTTAGTGGTGCAAGGTTTTCCGATCGAGGCAGATGAAAACGGACGAAACAAAGATCGGCAGGCATGCTGACTCTGGTTCGCGGGATGCTCTAACCATTCAAGTCCGCAAACGCTTTTCCGACGCCGGGCGCGATTTCACGCTCGAGGTTGGGTTCGCCCTCGCTTCTGGAATCACAATCATCTTCGGAGCGTCCGGCGCAGGCAAGACGACACTGCTAGATTGCGTCGCGGGCTTGACCAGGCCTGACTCGGGCAAGATCGCGGTCGGCGACCACGTTCTTTTCGACCACGCGCGCGAGACGAATCTGCCCGCGCAAACGCGAAGAGTCGGATACGTTTTTCAGGATCTCGCTCTTTTTCCGCATCTCACGGTGGAGAAAAATGTCGAGTACGGTCTTGCCAACATAGACAAAGACGCACGGCGAAAAAAGAGTGATGCCATCCTCGAATCGTTCCGGATCTCACATCTGCGGGAGCGCAAGCCGGCAGAGATTTCTGGCGGCGAGCGGCAAAGAGTAGCGCTGGCTCGCGCCCTCGTGACCGATCCACGCATTCTGCTGCTCGACGAACCGATGGCAGCACTCGATGCGGCGACCAAATCAAAGATCATCGAGGATCTGCGGGCCTGGAACGCGGCCCACGCCATTCCGATTCTCTACGTTACGCACAACCGGGAAGAGGTCTTTGCCCTGGGCGACCGTGTGCTCGTGCTCGAGAATGGCCGCATGATCGCCGACGGGACTCCGCACGGAGTAATGGCCGCGCCGCGCCGAGAATCCCTGGCGCAACTCATCGGCTTCGAGAACATATTTCACGCGGTCGTGATTGCTATCCACGAAAACCGCGGCACCATGCGATGCCGCCTTGCCGACAGCGACGTAGAACTGGAAACCCCGTTGGTGCGGGCTGACGTGGGTTCCACTTTGCTCATCGGGATTCGGGCCGGCGACATCCTGCTGGCTACAATTCAACCGGCTGGCTTGAGCGCCCGCAACATCATTCCCGGACGCGTGCTTTCGGTTACGCAACGCGATGTGATCGTGGTTGTGCGAGTGAATTGCGGCGTGGAGATGGAAGTCCACATCACGCTTGCCGCGCGCGATTCGCTGCAACTTGGGCCAGGCCGCGAAGTCTGGCTGGTCGTGAAGACGCACTCCTGCCATCTGATGGCAGCCAGTTGAAGGTCAATTGATTCGCTGCCCGGTAACCCGCTCTTCTGCGCATCGCCTAACCCCCGAACCATCCCAACGAATGTTTTAACAATGAAGGGCCGTCGCCTCCGACAAAACTAACGTCCACGTTATAACGAAATTGTTACCAACGTACTCTTTCGTGGCCCATATTGGGCTGCTACGTTGTCCCCTGACCTTGCGGGCCGCCGCAAAGAAAATTTAAGGATACGAGTTTTTCACAAAACTCAGACAGGTGATTATGAAGAATTGTCGAAGGTGCACAACGCTGGCTTTGTTTCTGATTACGGTGGCGGTTCTTTTTTCTTCGTGCGTGGGGACAACTGGAAGCAATAATTCCAGCCCGCCTGCATCGACTCTGGTTAGCGGAGTTGTTGTGGACAATGGTCCCGCGCTAGTTAACGCCAACATTGCTATAGAGGATTCTCTCGGGGCGCAGAAAACCACGACCAGCGCTACGGATGGCAGCTATAGTATCGATGTCTCGAGTTTGACCGCGCCGTTCGTCCTGACTGCGACCGGCAACAGTGGCAGCACCCCGGTCACCCTGGTATCAGTGGAAGATGTGGTCACCGCGTCCGCGACCAACACCGTCAACATTACGCCCTGGACTACGGCTATTGCGGCGGCCCTGTCGACCACAGGGAAGGCGCAAGACCTCAATGCCATGGCCAACAAACAAACGATTGTGTCCTCCCTGACCACAGTCGATACCTACACAAAGACATTGCTTGCCCCGACATTGGTGGCAGCAGGATATGCGGCCACACAAGGGCCGATAGGGACCGCGTTTACCGTCAACGGCACGGGCTACGATTCGATTTATGCCAATCTCGTCGTCGGCACTACGGCCACACACGCCGTGTTTATGGCCGACTTGACGGCTACTCCCTGCGGAACTGGACAAGCCACCAACTGCGTTGCTTATTCGGACCCAGGGACACAGACGGTCACGAACCCGAACATTTGTGGATCTGACATCGCCACGGGAGCGCCGATTCCTTGCGACTCGAACCTGGCACTGACTGCGACCCCGCCTTCTTGGCCCCAAATAACCATGAGCCAGGCGTATACCTTTGGTTGCGTCGGATGCATTTTCTGGGGGAACGCGGATAACTTCTCACAAACTCCAACTCAAACGCCGCTCACCTTGACCGGCATCACGCCTGTCAGCGGCGGCAGCGGCGGCAGCGGCGGTGGTGGCGGAGGTGGTACGGGTGGACCCTATTATTGGGACAACTGGACCTGTGGATCTTCTTCGCAGTGTGCCGAACTCATGGGTGGATATACTGGCTCTACCGGTCCCATGTGTACCTTGAGTGATTGCATCGCATGGGGTAATAAATTCATCGCTGGTGGCTATTCATGCTCGACCACTCCAATCTACACAGAAAGCACCGGGACGCCGGTTAATGGCGTATGCGCCCAGAATGGCGTTGATTTTCGGCAGAAGCTGAAGAGGTCAGCGCGAACTCTCGAATAAAAACGAGCGAGCAGTGATATCGTTCGCCTCGTAAACAATTAGGGACGCCCCTTGGCAGAGCCTTCGCTCTTATCGAGGGGCGTCTTCGTTTGTGCGGTGCCAGCGAATGCATGGATTGCTTTCTTAGCGGACACGGGCCTAGACTTTGTTGTGGATGGAGTCGCCCGCCAGCACTTCGGACGGAGAATTGCACTCGAGGTAAGTCAGGATGGCTCGGTTCTTTTGGTGGTTTCTCGTTCTGCTTCTCCCGCTCGCTGCCGTATCGCAACAAGGCACTCCTCCGCCTCAACAAAACACTGCGCCGTCGCAGCAAACGCCACCACAACTACAAACCCGGCCTGGTGGGCCGTCACTCTCGCCCCCGAGCGCCACGGACCGGCAGATCACACTCGACGTGCAGGTGACGGACAAATCGGGCGTCGCCGTCCGCGGATTGCAGAAACAAGACTTCACGCTTCTCGACGACAAACAGCCGAAGAACATTCTCTCGTTTCACGCGGTCGATAATGCAGCAGACTCTGCTGCCGATCCGCCGGTTGAAATCGTTCTGGTGGTCGACGCTGTCAATGCTCCGTTCCAGACCGTCAACTACGAGCGAAATGAACTCAAGAAGTTTCTGCTGCAGAATGGCGGCAAGCTGGCGCAGCCCGTGTCACTCATTGTCTTTACCGATGCTGGAACCAAGATTCAGGACGGTTCCTCGCGCGATGGAAACGCCCTCGCGGCGCTTTACGACCAATATGACACGGGGCTGCGGTCGATTAACCGGTCTCAGGGTTTCTACGGCGCAGCCGATCGTTTTGATCTCTCGCTCAAGACTTTGACTAGAGTTATCGAGTACGAACAGCCGCGACCCGGCAGAAAGCTGATGATTTGGCTTAGTCCGGGATGGCCCCTGCTTTCCGGTCCGAATGTCGAACTTTCCAGCAAGGACGAACAGCAACTTTTCAACTCCATCGTGGCGGCTTCGACCGGGCTCCGGCAGGCCCGCATCACTCTCTACAGCGTTGACCCGCTCGGCTTGGCGGATGCCGCTAGCATTCGGATTTCGTACTACGAGGAATTCTTGAAAGGTGTGGGCTCTCCTAGCCACGCGATGCCCGGCAATCTGGGATTGCAGGTACTCGTAGTTCAGAGTGGCGGGCGCGTTTTGAATTCCAGTAACGACCTCACAGCCGAGATCGCGCATTGCACCGCGGATGCCGATGCTTTTTATGTCCTTTCATTCGAAGCGGCTCGGGCGGATCAGGCAAATGAATACCACTCGATCGAGGTCAAGATCGGAAAGCCTGGGATTACGGCCCGAACCCGCACCGGCTACTACGCGCAACCCTAAATCGCCAAGCTTTTCCTGCGTCGCATCTTAGTCCCTTCATTATTGTCCATGCCCTAGCCAAGAGCACCCTTAAGGGATTTGCACAGAAATTGAGAAAGAAGGCTATCTTTTCGGTTTGGCGCGGCCGCCGTTTGGGTTAGGGTAGGGCAATACAAAAAATCAGGGGATTCCCATTTTGGCAGTTCTAAGTTGCTGAAAGCAGGGGATAGTGTATTTGCTGGGTTCCGGTGCCCTATCAGGCGTAGAGAAGCAGACGACTGTGCTCCATAATAAGGTTTCGACAGAGCTTGTTTCCAGCTGTCCTCACAGGGAGTGCGTATGTGTGCGTTGTAGGCAGAATGCGTAGATCCTTGCCTTTGCTCAGGATGACGGTGTGAATTTTGGGGAGGCTGGCGCGAACTTTGCAGGCACGATGTCCGCTGGAGAACGGATGAAGGCGATGATCGTCGTCGCAGTAGCCATGCTGCTGGGGTTCGCGAGTGCACCGCTGGCAGCGCAAAACGCTGCGAAGGGGAAACAAAAGTCCACGGCTGATTCGTCGCCCAGCCAGGCATCGTCTGGACAATCTTTCTCCGGACAACCCTTGTCTGTGGCTGGTCCGACCTACGTGATCGGCGCGGACGATGTGCTGCTGATCTCGGTATGGAAGGAACCGGATCTCACCATTACGCTTCCAGTGCGTCCCGACGGGAATATTTCGATGCCCTTGCTGAATGATGTTCCCGCGGCGGGACTTTCGCCGACGCAGCTGGCGGCTTCGATTACTGAGAAGTTGAAGAGGTATGTCGCGGATCCGCGAGTAACCGTAATCGTTACCCAGATCAACAGCCAAAAAGTTTATGTTACGGGAGAGGTGCTGCACACGGGAGCGATTCAACTGTTGCCGAACATGACGGTGCTGCAGGCACTGGCTGACGCAGGCTTCACGCAGTTCGCGAACACCAAGGGTATTTATGTGTTGCGCGACGAAAACGGGCGGCAACAGAAGATCCCGGTGAACTACAAACGCTTAGTCAAGGGCCAGGCGATTGACCAAAACATCATCCTCAAGCCAGGAGACACGATTGTTGTCCCGTGAGGAGCGTGCGATGAAGAGAAACGCGTTAAGGTGGATGTTGATCGGCGTGATGATGTTCTCTAGTCTGACGCGAACCGGCTGGACGCAAAGCGACAGCAACCAGAGCGGACAAGCGTCGGGGACAGCGCCAGACAGCCAAGGCAATCCGCCAGCACAATCACCTGACAATCCACCCATCTCCGGGCTCGATCAACCTTCCTTAGGTGCCCGATTTCCGACGCGCAGCTTTCTGGTTCCAGGCGCGCATATCAGCGAAGCGCTGGACACGAATGCAGGCGAGAGCTCGGGAAGCTCGGCCGTCACTGGAGTGACGCGAGCCCTTGGCAGTCTGATGCTGCAGAAGATTGGCGGTCGCTTTGAGACCGCTCTCGACTACGTTGGCGGAGTTGCGTTTTATAGCGGGATCAGCCCCAGCGTCAGCCAGATCCAACAGTTCGACGCCGAAGAAAGAATTCTCTGGCGAAGCGGGGTGCTGACGTTGCGGGATCGGTTCAGCTATCTGCCAGAAGGATCGTTCGGGTTTGGAGCTTACGGAGAGTCGGGCGCTTACAACCTCGGCCTCGGCGGAATTGGATATGTCGGAGGAACTCTCGGGCAGGGACTGGGCGGAATTTTTGGTTTGGGCGAGTTCGGCAGTCTCGGTCAAGCGCCCCGCATCGATAACCTGTCGGTTGCCGATGTGGTGCAGAGCCTCTCCGCACGGTCGTCGATCACAGCCGCTGGCGGGTATGAGATTGTACACTTCACGAATAACACGGCGAACTTCATCGACAGCAACCAGGTCACGGCGCAAGTCGGGTACGATTATCAACTAAGCCGGCGGAGCCAGGTTGCGCTGATTTACGGATTCCAGGATTTTCAATATCCCAACATTGCGGGGAGTTCGTTCAACACGCAAGTGGTGAACTTGATGTATGGCTACCGCATTTCCGGACGGATGGACTTCCTGATCGGCGCGGGCCCGCAATTTACGTTCATCCATAACTCCCCGCTGTTTGGGGGCTCGAGCGACCGGATTACGGCAAGTGTTCGAGGGACGTTGCGGTACCGTTTTCCGCGCACCTCGATTGGAATCTATTTCGACCGGTACGACTCAAGTGGATCGGGCTACTTTGCCGGAGCAGTCAGCAACGTGGCGCGCTTTTCGGTCTCGCGTCCGGTTACCCGTCTGTGGAGCGCGACTGCGGACATTGGCTACGCCTACAGCAGCGCGCTCCAGCCAAGTGTGACGGGCCCGCTTCCGGCTTCCACGACTTCGTTCCAGTACGTTTATGCCGGAGCAGCCGTTCATCGCCCGCTGGGAAGACACTTCGCTTTGTTTTTCAGTTATCAATACAACGATCTTTGGTTTAATGGCTCTTCCTGCAATACGGGGGGAGTCTGCGGCTCAGTGCCGCGAAATGTGGCGGCCGTCGGTTTGGATTGGAATCCGCGACCGATCCGGCTCGATTGATTTGGTTTTGCGCGCGGGCAGTGAGAACGGGACATTGGCATGATTGAAAATCGCGAACTGAGCATGGATGATTATCTGGCGATGTTGCGCCGGCGTCTGAAGATCATTCTCATACCGGCGCTGTTGGCCCCGCTGGCCGGCTTTTTGATCTCGTATGCATTTGCGCCCCGGTACACTTCGCAATCTCTGATCCTGGTAGAGACGCAAAAAGTTCCCGAAGGCTACGTTCAGCCAGTGGTCACCGAGGACATTGTGCAACGCATCGCGACCATGGAACAGCAAGTGCTCAGCCAGAAAGAATTAGAAGCCATGGTCGAACGGCTTGGCTTAGCGAAAGGCCGGAGCGCGGAAGAGGCGATTGACGATATACGCGAGGAAGTCCGGAAAAATCCTTTGATCGAATGGGTGTCTCCGGACGCCGCGGCGGTCAAGCAACACCGGCCAGGGCAAAACGATATCCCCGGGTTCTACGTCAACTACACGGCCAACAACCCGCAGGAAGCGCAACAGATTTGCACCGAGCTTACGTCCATGCTGCTGGCGGAGAACTTGAAGACCCGCGAGCAGGTGGCGCAGAGTACGACGGATTTCCTGGCGCGGCAGGTCGATCTGGCTAAGCACGATCTGGATAACCAGGACGCCAAGATGGCCGCGTTCAAGAAACAGTACATGGGGCAATTACCGGGCGACGAAGAAAACACCATGAAGTTGCTGGCGGGATTGAATTCGCAGCTCGATGCTTACACGCAGGCGTTGAATCGCGCCGAGCAGGATCGGGCGTATGCGCAATCGTTGCTGTCGCAGCAATTATCCGCGTGGAGTTCGTCGCAGACTTCGATGAATCCGGAAAACTTGCAGAAGCAGTTGGCCGACATGCAAACCCAACTGATTAGTTTGCAGGCGCGATATACCGACGACCATCCAGACGTAGTGAAAACTAAAAGCGACATCGCCGAACTGAAGCGCAAGTTAGCTGAAATGAACTCGGCGACTGCGCCCGACGCGGCAAATACGGATAAGGGAAGCGCATCGGAGCCCGCGGAGATCAAGCAATTGCGATTGCAGATCCATCAGTACGATCAATCCATTGCTCAGGCTACGCGCGAACAGAAGCTGCTCCAGGATCAGATCAAGACTTATCAAGGGCGGCTCTCGCTTAGCCCTGGCGTGGAAGAGCAGTACAAGGCTTTGATGCGGGACTATGAGACAGCGCAGAAGTTCTACAACGACTTGCTGGCCAAGAAGAACGAATCAGAAATGCAAACGGATATGGAGCGCCGGCAACAGGGCGAACAAATGAGTTTACTGAATCCCGCCAATCCGCCCGACTCGCCAAGTTTCCCCAATCGACTGTTGTTTGCGGGTGGAGGTTTGGCTGCCGGGTTGACGTTCGGAGTGGGCCTGGCAATTTGGCTGGAAGTGCGGGACAAATCCATCCGCGACGAGCGCGACGTGCTGGTGGCGCTGGAAATGCCGATGCTGGTTTCGGTGCCGTGGATCGACGATAAAACGTCCAAACGAAACGGTTATGGAAAGCCAGGGAGCGATGCGAAGCAACCGCTTGAGCACAAGAGCGAAGAAGACAAGCGGGAGACGGTAGAGGTCAAGAGCTGATGTACAAAGATTTTTTTGGACTGAAGGCGAATCCGTTCAATGTAAATCCGGACCCGCGTTACTTGTTTCTGACACGACACACGGAGGAAGCGCTGGCGTGTCTCACCTACGGCATCCAGAGCCGCAAGGGATTCGTGTTGCTGACTGGCGAGGTGGGCACGGGCAAGACCACGCTGCTCAACAAGTTGATGGAGTGGCTGCGGGTGCAGCAGGTGGCGACGGCTTTTATCTTTAACTCGCAGATGAATGTCCCGCAGTTTCTGGAATACATGATGGCGGATTTCGGCATTCCGTGTGATTCCAAATCGAAGAGCCAAATCCTGCTGAAGTTGTACAACTGGCTGTTGGATCGCTATCGGGCGGGCGAAACCGCGGTGCTAATTGTGGATGAAGCCCAGAATCTTTCGGACGAAGTGCTCGAAGAGATTCGCCTGATGACGAACCTCGAGACTTTCACTGAGAAACTGCTGCAGATCGTCATTGTCGGACAACCGGAGCTGGAACAGAAGCTCAAGCAACCGAATCTGCGGCAGTTGCGGCAGCGGCTGACGCTGCGGGCCAAGACGCATCCGTTGACTCTGGAAGAGACCAGGGCCTATGTGGCGCAACGGCTGCGGATTGCGGGGTCGAACGGGCAACAGATATTCGATCCGGAAGCGCTGGCCGTCATTCACCGATATTCGGCGGGAATTCCGCGCGTGGTAAATCTGATTTGTGAGCACTGCCTGGTAAGCGCTTTCGTGGATCACCAAAAAGTGATCGCGAGCAGTGTGGTAGAGGCCGTAGCCCGCGATTTTGATTTGGGCGAAACCAGCATCTCTAACAAGACGGCAACCGCGCAGCCAACCGTGCTCACCACCCCGACTGGAGAAAAGCTCGATCTGGTAGCAGCGCTCAAGACTTTGGTGACCCTGGCGGACCGCTTGCGAGAGTCGGAACAAGAAGCCGCCAAGGAAAGGAAACTGTGAGCCGAATTCATGAGGCGCTGAAGCGGGCGGAACAAGACCGGGCTGCAACACAAGGCGTTCACCTCGAAACTGCGCAGGTCTCAGCTCAGCCTGCACTCGCGGGTGTGCCTTCACCCATCTCGACGGTTGCGTCGCTTTCCAACCAGCTCACCTACGAGAATCTGCTGTCACGTTGCGTTCCCTGTACGTGGTCTCCGGACGCCAAGACCATGCTTTTCTACCGCTCGGAGCAGGGGCCGGGAACGGAAGAATTCCGCACATTAAGATCGCGGCTTCACCAGATGCGCGAGAAGCAGCCACTCAAGAAAGTATTGGTGACGAGTTCGCTGCCCAAGGAAGGGAAGTCGTTTGTGGCGGCGAATCTGGCGCAGGCAATGGTGCGTCAGCACGGTCGTCGCGTTTTGTTGATTGACGGTGACCTGCGCGCTGCCCGCCTGCATCTCGCCTTGGGAACTGCTTTAACGCCGGGGCTTGCGGAATATCTGCTCGGCGAAGCGGATGAGTGCGGGATTATGCAGCGCGGTACGATGGAGAATCTGTTCTTCATCCCCGCCGGGCGTTCGACCTCGCATCCCGCGGAATTAATTGCGAACGGACGGTTGAAAATTCTGCTGGGCCGTGTGGAATCCCTATTCGATTGGATTGTTATTGATTCGCCGCCCGTGGTTCCCGTTTCCGACGCCGGACTGATGAGTAACCACTGTGACGGCGTGCTCATGGTTGTGCGTTCGACTGCTACGCCATCCGATATAGCGCGCAAAGCTCGAGCCGAATTTGACGACAAGCTCTTGCTGGGCGTGGTGCTGAATGGTACGAAGCACGACTCCGCAGAGTACAGGCGGTATTACGGCGCATACGGCAAAGAGGGTTCGAGGTAGAGCGTGATCCGCCTCTTTAATGTTCATTATCCGATCCGCACGCTGGTCCTGCTAGTGGGCGAGGCCCTGATTGTGTGGACTTCGTTCCTGTTGGGGATGGTGCTGCAGCATCGCGAGGACCTCTACGTCGCTCTGAACTACGAAGGCGGATACCTGAAGATTCTCGCGGTGACGCTGCTGGTGCTGGTTTTCTCTCATTGGTTTGATCTTTACGATCCCAATCACTTCGACGAAAAGGGCGAACTCTACTTCCGGGTTCTACTCGTACCGGGCATTCTTGCGTTTATGCTGGCAGCGGTGGGGTATGTTTTCCCGCGCTTTCTTCCCGGTAACAACTCGGCGCTAGCGGGACTGGTAATTCTGACAGCGGCGATGTTTGGCTGGCGGGCCGCGTACGCATGGCTGGCGCAATGGCCGTATCTGCGCGAGCGAGTTTACGTCCTGGGTACGGGCGAGCGTGCTCAGCGTTTGGTCAACGGCCTGCGCTCGCGCTCGGAAATGGGTATTGAAGTCGTGGGCTGGAGTGGCAACGTGGAAGGTGCAGTGACTCGCGACTCAGTGGCTTCGCACCTGATGGAATTAATCAAGCAGCAGCGTGTACACCGCGTGATCGTTGCTATGCCAGACCGTCGAGGCACTCTGCCCGTGCACGAATTGCTGCAGTTGCGGCTGGACGGCATAAAGATTGAAGAGGCTACCTCGTGGCTGGAAAGGATGTCCGGCAGAATTGAGGTTGAGCAGCTTTATCCGAGTTGGCTGATCTTCACTGAAGGATTCCGCTTCAACAGCACCGTACGCATGATGAGGCGATTTTTTTCGACCATGGCGGCTGCGGTGCTCTTGTTGCTGGTTCTGCCCGTGGTTCCGTTCGTAATTCTGCTGATCAAGCTGGACTCGCGCGGCCCTGTCCTCTACCGGCAGAAACGGATGGGGCGCGCCGGCTCTACGTTCTACTGTTACAAGTTCCGTACCATGCGCAGCGACGCCGAGGCCGATACGGGAGCGACGTGGGCTACGGACGATGATCCGCGCATCACGCGCATTGGACGAATGCTCCGCATCTCACGATTGGATGAAATTCCCCAACTGTGGTGCGTGCTGAAAGGTGACATGGCCTTTGTGGGACCGCGGCCGGAGCGTCCGGAATTTGTGGAGTGGCTGAGTCGCGAGATTCCCTATTACCCTGTTCGGCTCGCCGTGCGTCCCGGCATCACGGGCTGGGCGCAGGTTCGATACAAGTATGGAAACACGCTGGCCGATGCGAGGGAGAAGTTGCAGTACGATCTTTACTACATCAAGAACGGATCGCTGGGACTGGATCTGCTGATCATGTTCGAGACCATCAAGATCGTGACGTTGGGTCGAGGCGCGCAATGAAATCGGTGTTTTGGATTTCGATTTTCTGGGGATCGGCTGCCGTGATCGCTTACACCTACTTCGGCTATCCAGGATGGCTTTGGTTGCGAGGGCGCTGGCGAAGAAAAGAGGTAATGCGAGGTCCGTCTTTGCCGTTCGTCTCAATCGTTATGGTGGTCCGCAACGAGGAGCAGATGCTGCAACGAAAGTTGGAGAATCTGCTGACGCTGGATTATCCGGCGGAACTCGTTCAGTTAGTAGTCGTCTCGGATGGATCAATGGACGGCACTGAAGCTATCCTGCACGAGTATGCGAGCAATCCCCGCGTGTGCATCGGGTTGAACCAACTTCCTCGAGGGAAAGCTTCGGGACTAAACGACGCTTTCGAACTCGCCCAGGGCGACATCGTAGTTTTCACCGACGCACGCCAGGAAGTCGAGCCCGGCGCATTGCGCCTGTTGCTGGAGAATTTTGCCGATCCGCAGGTTGGCTGTGCGAGCGGAGAGTTGATGCTGGGCGATCCGAAGACTGGAGAAAGTAGCGAAGGCCTTGGAATTTACTGGAGCGTCGAGAAACGAATCCGCGAGCTGGAATCGGCTTCGGGATCGGTAGTCGGTGCGACGGGCGCGTTCTACGCAATCCGGGGGAGTTTGCTGTCACCGCTTCCCGCGGGAACGATCCTGGATGACGTTTATTTGCCCATGTTCGTGGTGCGGCAGGGATTTCGCGTGTTGTTTGATTCCCGAGCCCGGGCTTGGGACATTGACCTAGGCGGCGACCGCGAGTTTGCGCGAAAAGTCAGAACGCTGAGCGGCAATTACCAATTGCTGCAGCTTGCCCCCTGGCTGTTGATGAGCGCCAATCCGATTCGTTTTGAGTTCGTCAGTCACAAGCTGCTGAGATTGATAGTGCCCTTCGCGCTGGCCGGCATTCTGGTGGCATCGGTAATTCTCCGCGCACCCATCTACCGCGTGGCGCTAGCTCTGCAGGCTGCCTTTTACGGGTTGAGTTTCCTGGCGATGGTGCAAGTGAAAAAAGGTCCATTGGCCCGCGTGGCGGACACGGTTTTCACCTTCGTGATGCTCAATACCGCGGCTGTGGTGGCGTTCTGCAACTTTGTTTCCGGGCGCAAAGCTGCCTGGAGTCGTTAAAGGCCCAGAGGATGATGAAAATCTTACGAGGTAGAAATTTGGGGCATGCCGGTTGAGAATCCTCTGGGTCAAGGCGAACAAGATTCTGCCCGCGCACAGTGGCGGCGCGATCCGCTCCTACCATATCCTTCGGCAATTGGGCTCGCTCCACGAACTTGTTTTTTTCTCCTACTACGGGGGATATCCCGATCCCGAATACGAAAAGGAACTCGCACGGCAGTTTCCTGGATCCGTTTGCATCTGTACTGGAAAACGCGAACTCAATTGGGTCAGTCGTGGCTTGGATTATCTCTCCCGGCTAGCCACGCCAATTCCGTATGCGGTAAGCCGATTTAAATCGGCTCGGGTTCAGGAAAAGTTGAATGCTTGGTTTCGGGAGAGGCGCTTCGACGTGGCGGTATGTGATTTTCTCGACGCGGCAGTGAATTTCCCAAGTCGCCTTACAATTCCCACTTTTCTCTTTCAGCACAACGTAGAGAGTGAGATTTGGCGGCGACATTCTGTGACCCAGCAAAATCCGCCCAAGAGGCTCTTGTATCAAGTGGAATTTAGGAAGATGTTGCGTTACGAACGAAGCATAGTACGGAAGTTCCATCACATCATCGCGGTTTCAGAACATGATCGACGCCTGATGAGTGAATGGACAGACCCGTCGCGACTCTCAGTAGTGCCTACTGGTGTCGACCGAAAGCAATACCGTCCCGGCCCATCTTCCGCGCCGGTCAAGCCGTTGGTACTGTTTTTGGGCGCGATGGATTGGCAGCCAAACGTTGATGCGGTTGAATATTTCTGCCGCGAAACTTGGCCTTCGATTCAGGTGAAAGTCCCCGCAGCACGGTTCCGCATCGTGGGCCGCAACCCGGTACGCCGAGTACAGAGGCTGGCGTCGAGTTCGGTTGAAGTTACCGGGTCGGTGCTTTCCATTGTTGATCATTTGCGGGAGAGCGCTGTGGTGGTTGTGCCGTTGCGCGTGGGGGGTGGTACGCGCCTTAAGATTTACGAAGCTATGGCCGCGGGCAAGGCCGTAGTTTCGACATCCATCGGGGCTGAAGGTCTTGACGTGCATCACGGCCAGGATATCGTGCTGGCGGACGATGAAGTTGCTTTCGCTGAGGCCGTCACCATGCTGCTTCAGGATGTGGAATTCCGGAGCCGCTACGAGCGCGCGGCTGCGGCACTCGCTGCTAAATATGATTGGGCGGCGGTTGGAGACCAGTTTGGTCACGTGCTGGAAACGGTGGTCGAAAAAGCAGCGCGAAATAGTTCGCGCTATGCCGAGCCGGCCTTTGTTGCCGGCGTTCACGGGTAGAAGGTGCGGAAGGGAAGTGGTGTTGACGAACAGCAAACTTCGAACCGTTGCGCCGAAAGCCGCGGGTTGGCGTGATCGCTACGCGGCAACCCCGGAAGCCTCGCGACCCACTGACTCCGTCAAAGAGTCAGAGCCGTTGAAAGGCGCATACTTTTGGCTAACAGTCTTTTATGTAGTGTATTGTGCCCGCCCTGAAGACTGGATTCCGGGTTTGCATTCGGTGCCACTGGCCAAGATTTCCGGAGTGTTCGCGATCCTCGGACTGCTACTGAGTGTGGGCCGATCTAAACGTGGTCTTCGAGACTTTCCTAGAGAAGCTTTGTATTTGCTGCTTATGATCGGGATATTTTTCCTTTCGGCAGCGTTCTCTCCGGTCTGGAAGGGTGGTGCATTCTTTCGCACTCTGGATTTCTCCAAAGTGTTCGTGGCCTGGGTGCTCACCTTCCTGGCCGTTACCAGCCTCGCGAGGCTCCGTCGCGTGCTCTTCATCCAGGCCGCTTCCGTGGCCGTGATCTCGATTGTTTCGATGGTAAAGGGCGCCTCTCATCCGCGGCTGGATGGTGTCCTGGGCGGAATCTATTCGAATCCCAATGACCTGGGATTCGCCATTGTCCTCTCACTTCCTTTTTGTCTTGCCTTTCTCCTGAGAACTGGCAGCATCCTGCGCAAGTCAGCTTGGACTGTTTCTCTGCTGCTCATGATTAGCGCCTTGTTTCTGACAGCCTCGCGCGGAGCCTTCATTACTTTTCTCGTGTCTGGGACTGTCAGCTTGTGGCATTTCGGTATCAAAGGACGACGAGTGTACTTGATTGGAGCAGCGTTTCTGATTGCGATCGTCGTGGGAATTGCGGTTGGTGGCCCGCTCAAGGATCGGCTGCTAGCTATTTCTGGCGACGGCCTAGATACAAATTCACAGAGCAGCGCCTACGGATCTTACGAGCAGCGTCGCATTCTCATTTCTCGAAGCCTGGACGGAATTGAGCATTATCCGATTCTTGGGATCGGATTGCACAACTTCTCAACTTTTTCGGGAGTTTGGCGAGATGTGCACGTCACCTACCTGCAGATAGCAGTGGAAGGTGGTATTCCTTGCCTGATTCTCTATCTCCTGTTCCTAGCGCGAGGATTTTCTAACCTCAGAGCGCTGGGGCGCTTCACGAATTTCGACGCCGAGGTGAAACTGTTTGCAGGCGCTTTGCACAGTTCATTGGTTGGCTTCTTGGTAGGAGCCTTGTTTGCTCCGGAGGCCTATCAGTATTTCCCGTACTTCGCAGTCGCCTACACAGCGGTTCTGCTTGCGATCGAACAGGATGCTGCATCCTCGCGAGGATTGAATCGATTGCAACGGATAGCCGGCGAGACGCGGCGAGAGCGAAAACCAAGTTTCACTTATGCCTGGTGATTCGAAAACTCCGTCTGCCAATCGATCTTCGTCCGACGATGGTCTGCGCCCCAGTCTTCGCCAGAAATTGGCTTATGGGTTTCGCGTGTTCCCTGAGCACTTTCAGCAGCGACTGACACGGCGCGTGCCTCGCGGCCCAGTCCATCTAATGATCGCGATGGCGGATCACTTCGAACCTTCGATTGTGCCGGGAAATGGGATGTCTAGCGCACCCCATGACCAACAGGAACGCCGCGTCGATTTCTGGTGCCGTGAGTTTCCTCGGCTGGCCGACAGATGGCGCGACAGCGACAGCCATCCGTTCGTTCACACTTATTTTTATCCCGCCGAACAGTATGACCGTCGCCTGATACAGCAGCTTGCGGATCATTGCCAAGCAGGGTGGGGAGAGATTGAGATTCATTTGCATCACGGGGTTGTCGTGCCCGACACTTCGGAGAATACGCGGCGCCAGCTCCTGGAGTTTCGGGATGCGCTGGCCTCAGAGCATGGCTGCTTGTCGTACCTCGACGGTGTGGGTGCCCCGAAGTATGCTTTTGTGCATGGCAATTTTGCTTTGGCAAACTCGGCTGGCGGGCACTTTTGCGGAATCGACGATGAGATGCAGATCCTCGCCGATACCGGATGCTACGCCGACTTGACGCTGCCGGCCGCATCGTTTCATCCAGCGCAGATTGCGAAAATCAATTCGCTTTATGAATGTGCGATGCCACTAAACCAGCGAGCTCCGCATCGTCAAGGCCGCGACTTAGAGCGCGGGCGATCACCTGAGATTGGTCCCTTGATGGTCCAGGGACCACTCATGTTGCGCTTGTTTCGGTCGCGATCGCGGATAGCCAGCATCGAAAATGGCGCGATCACCAGGCGGAATCCGCTCAGCCTTTCGCGGCTGCGATTATGGAAGCAGGCGGGGATTTCAGTGCACGGAAAGCCGGATTGGATGTTCATCAAGTTGCACTGCCACGGAATGGATCCGACGCAGCAAGACGCCGTTCTCGGAGAACCAATGCGCGATTTTCTACGCGAACTGGTGGAGGGAGCAGCGCAAAGAGACGAGATCCTTCATTTTGTGTCAGCGCGCGAAATGGTAAACATCATCCTGGCGGCTTGCGACGGACGAGAAGGGAACCCCGGGGAATACAGAAACTACCGCCTCAACCGTACACGCGCGAGATCTGCGCAGCCAGCTCTTGACGTTGTTTCGGCCGTGGTGAAGCGATAGCCATGTGTGGAATCGTGGGAGTGATCAACTCGGAACGGGGCGGAGTTGAAGCTGCCACGGTCCATCGAATGTGCCAAAGCATCGTTCACCGTGGACCCGACGATGAGGGCATTTTCGTAAAGGATGGGGCGGGCTTGGGGGTACGACGGCTCAGCGTCATCGACTTGGCCGGTGGTCACCAGCCGGTTTTCAACGAAGACAAGACTATCTGCGTTGTCTACAACGGGGAGATTTACAACTTTCCGGAACTGCGCCGGGATCTCGAAGCTCGCGGTCATCGCTTCTATACGCAGACTGATACAGAAGTGATTGTCCATCTCTACGAAGAGATGGGACGCGATTGCGTCCTGAAGCTGCGCGGTATGTTCGCCTTCGCGATCCATGACACGGGCAACCGGCGCTTGCTCCTCGCGCGCGACCGATTAGGCATCAAGCCTCTCCATTATGCTTTCGCTCACGGCCGGCTCTGGTTCGCGTCCGAAATCAAATCGATTCTTGCCGTGGCGCCCGAGCTCGCAACCATCGATCAGCGGGCCCTGTGGCAATACATGTACTTTGGCTATATTCCCGATCCCGCCACGGCCTTCCTGCCTATTCAAAAACTGTTGCCCGGGCACGTTCTTGAATTTGAAAATGGCAAAGTCAGCATTCATCAGTACTGGGATTTGCCTGAGTACGGCACCCACCAGCCTCGCGACGAGGAAGAATGCTTGCAAGATCTGGAGGAGCGGCTGGCGGAAGCGGTCCGCATCCGCCTTATCGCAGACGTACCTCTTGGGGCCTTGCTGAGCGGGGGCACTGATTCATCTACGATAGTTGCGCTCATGGCTCGCGTCAGCTCTCGCCCCGTCAAAACGTTCTCCGTCGGCTTCCGGCAGGCCGATTTCAACGAGGCTCCTTACGCGCGGCTCGTGGCCGAACGGTTTGGCACTGAGCACCATGAGTTGATCTTAGACCCCAACGTAGTGGAAACAGTGGAGCATCTCGCGCAATCTTTGGAAGAGCCCTTCGGAGATTCTTCCATGCTGCCGACTTACTACATTTCGCGTATGGCTCGGCAGCACGTCATCGTGGCCTTGTCTGGAGATGGCGGCGACGAGGTATTCGGCGGTTACGAACGCTATCAAATCCATTTGCAGCGTCGAAACTTCAACTGGATTCCGGAATGGGTGGGGCATGCTTATCGCAAGCACCTCCATCGCAGGTTGCCCTCTGGACTGCCAGGACGAAACCTCGCTTACAGCGTTTCGTTGCCGTGGGCGGAGCGCTACCTGGAAGGGATTTCCCTTCAGCCTTTCGACCGCGAAATGGCGCTTCTCTCGAATGAATTCCGGACGGCAGCTCTTGGCGATGCAGATTCAATAAGCGCGCTGCGCAGATACCTCGACGAAGCCCCAGCCCGCGATCCGTTGGGCCGCGTACTGTATCTCGATACGAAGACTTATCTTCCGGGAGACATTCTCACCAAGGTTGACCGGATGAGCATGCTCACGTCGCTGGAAGTGCGGATTCCGATTCTCGATCACCTCTTCCTTGAGTGGGTCACTGGCTTGTCTCCGGAATGGAAGATGCGGAGAAAAAAGCAAAAGTATATCTTCACCAAGCTCGCGGAAAGGGTGGGCGTCCCCAGGGAAGTTCTCGATCGGCCGAAACAAGGATTCGCCTTGCCCCTGCGGCACTGGATGCGCGACGAATTGAAAGACATGATTATGTCCGTCCTGCTGGATTCATCCACTCAACGACGTGGTTACTTCAACCCAAAAGGCATCAAGCGGCTGCTAGACGAACATTTTCAGGGGCGACGTGATCACTCGGCGCGCATTTGGCGATTCCTAATGTTCGAATTGTGGCATCGCAATTTCCTCGCAACCGTAGGAATGACGAATGTGGGAGTGGACGCGGATCAAGCCGCCTCCTGGCGGGGAGTCGGATGAGCCCGGAGAATGACAAGAGCGATTTCGGATCGGGTTCGGAATGCGGCGCTGGGCAGGTTGATCTAAGAAATTCGACCCCGAAACTGTTCTTGATGACCGACAGTTTCGAAACTGGTGGCAGTGAGCGCCAGTTTGTGGAGTTGGCTCGGTCGCTGAATCCGACGGAGTTCGACGTCCACTTGGGTTGCATTCAGCGCCGAGGAGCATTTCTTGATGGCCTGGGTCGCGTGCCAGAATTTCGGCTCGGCGGCAATTTGTATGGCCTGAAGTCGTTCTGGACCCGCGCGCGGCTGGCGCAGTATCTTCGGCGTGACAGGATCGTGATCGCCCATGCCTTCGATTTGTACACTAACCTCACCCTGATTCCCGCCGCCCGGTTAGCCGGTGTTCGTGTGGTGATCGGAAGCCACCGTCAACTGGGCGATCTGCTCAGCCGCTCGAAGTCGCGAGCCCAGGCAGCGGCTTTTCGCTGGTGCGATGTGGTGGTTTGTAACTCGCGCGCGGCCGCGAACAGACTCGTTGAGCAGGGGTTCAGAAAATCTCGTGTCGTCGTAATCGGCAATGCTTTGCCGGCTTCAGCTTTCGGCGACACTGCGCCTGCAATGCCTCGTCGCGAGGGTATGCTCCGGGTCGGAATGATAGCGCGAATGAACGCGCAGTCCAAGAATCACAAAGTGTTGCTTCGTGCAGCGTCTCGACTTTGCCATAGATTTCCGTGCCTGGAATTTATTCTGGTCGGAGATGGACCGCTTCGTCCGGAACTCGAGCGCGAGGCGGAGAGCTTGGGCTTGAAAGATCACATTTTGTTTTTCGGCGATCGGCGGGACATTCCTGGCATTCTGGCTTCGTTGGATGTTTCGGTAGTGCCGTCATCGTCGGAGAGTCTGTCGAACGCGATTCTGGAGTCCATGGCGGCGGAAGTGCCCGTCGTTGCAAGCCGGGTGGGAGGAAATCCTGAGTTGCTTGGCGTGGATCGAGGAATGCTGGTTGCGCCCGACGACGACCAAGCTCTCGCCGATGCCATCGAGCGCTTACTTCTGGATGCAGGTATGCGCGCCACTCTCGGCCGCAACGGGAAAGAACTTGCAAAAGCGAACTTTAGTCTGGAAAACATACGTGATCGTTATGAAGAGCTCTATGCCGATCTGCTCGAAAAGAAAAACTGGATCGCGAATCGGGACAGCTCACTCGGCGCATCACCTCGCGCCGGTGGAGGCGGCATTCGACTCGCACTTGTAGCCGCTTCGCAGCGCTATGTCGGTGGACAATCGGTACAAGCAGAACTGCTCTTACGCAACTGGCAAAACGATCCGGCGATTGAAGCACGATTTATTCCTATTGATCCTTCGCTTCCGCGACTGTTGGCATGGGTGGAGCGCATCCCGTTTCTACGTACCTTGGTCCGCGAACCTGTGTATCTGGCTTCGCTTTGGCGAGGTTTGAAGAACGTCGATATCGTGCATATTTTTTCCGCCTCCTACTGGTCATTTCTGGTCGCACCGTTCCCGGCGTGGCTCATCGCCAGGCTGCGCGGCTCCAAGACGGTAATCCACTATCACAGCGGTGAAGCGCGGGATCATCTGACGCGATTTCGTGGCGTCCGCTCAGTGCTTGAGGACGCAGACCGGTTGGTGGTTCCATCAGAATATCTCGCCGGCGTTTTTCGCGAGTTTGGGCTCCAGGCAGAGGTTGTCCCGAACATTGTTGACTTGAAGCAATTTTGCTTTCGAGAACGCAAGCCGCTTCGTCCGCGCCTGATTTGTACGCGAGGATTCCATCCGTATTATTGTGTGGATGTGGTGATCCGCGCATTCGCAGAGATTGCGAAGGGATTCTCCGAAGCGACACTCGAGTTGGTAGGAAAAGGTCCACTGGAACCGCAGATTCGAAACCTCGTGCAAGAATTGAAGCTATCAGGGGTGAATTTCGCGGGCGCAGTGTCGCATCAAGAAATCGCCCGATTCTACGACGGCGCTGACATTTTCATCAACGCTTCGAGTCTGGATAATATGCCAGTTTCAATCCTCGAAGCCTTTGCTTCCGGCACGCCCGTGGTCTCAACTGCTCCGGAAGGCATGTCTTCTCTAATCCAGAACGAGCGCACCGGACTAATCTCTCTGCCGGGAGATGCGCAAGCCTTGGCTGACAACGTCATGCGGCTGCTCGCGGATCCGGAATTAGCTTCGCGTTTGACGTTCAACGCCTACGAGGAGGTCGGACGTTATTCTTGGGAGACCGTTCGACAGCAGTGGTTGAAGATCTATCGGACGTGCTCCTGACTCTCGATGTGTACTATGGAAGCGATGAACTCTGTTGGCACACGGAGAACGAGCATTTGAGCCTGTCGATCAGCGTCTTCGGATTGGGTTACGTGGGCTCGGTAAGCGCCGCTTGCTGGGCCCGTGCGGGCCATCGCGTGACTGGTGTTGATGTCAATTCAGTCAAGGTTGAGATGCTGGCTTCGGGACGCAGCCCGATCCTGGAGCTGGGTATGAGCGAGTTGGTGGCCGAGGGCCATCAGAGGTCGCGGTTGTGTGCCACGACCGAGGGAATTGCCGCGGTTCACGATTCGGACATTTCCTTTGTGTGCGTTGGCACCCCCAGCCGGCGCAACGGCAAGCTTGACTTGAGCCATATCGAGCACGTCGCTTGCGAAATCGGCACGGCTCTCAAGCAGAAGAAATCTCATCACACGGTTGTTTTGCGCAGCACTCTGCTTCCCGGCACCACAGAATCCCTGGTCATTCCGATGCTTGAGAACGCGAGCGGGCGCCGCGCTGGCGTGGATTTCGCAGTCTGTTACAACCCCGAATTTATGCGCGAGGGCAGCGCAGTCGCCGATTTTATTGAGCCGCCATACATCGTTCTGGGCGCGCACAGCCCGGAGCATCTGCCATTGCTTCGCGAGGTATATGCGCACACGCTGGGCCCGAGGTTCGAGACGACGATACAAGTCGCGGAGATGGTGAAGTACGCCTCAAATGTATTTCACGCGCTGAAGATCGGTTTCGCAAACGAGATGGGAACACTGTGCAAGCACTTGGGAGTTGACACGGAAACCGCGAGCAGGATTTTTTCGTCGGACACAAAGCTGAATATCTCCTCGGCTTATCTATCGCCGGGTTTTGCCTTCGGTGGATCTTGCCTGCCAAAGGATTTGCGCGCTCTGGCGTATCAAGCCAGGCAACTCGACTTGAACTTGCCGTTGCTCGAAGCCCTCATGCCGAGCAATGCCGAACATCTCAATCGCGCCGTGGATACGGTGTTGCAGGCAGGTAAGAAAAAAGTCTCGCTGCTGGGCCTGAGCTTCAAGGCCGGCATAGACGACTTGAGGGAGAGCCCTCAAGTGCAACTGGTTAAGCGGCTTCTGGGAGAAGGGTGTCAGGTGAGAATCTGGGATCAAGACGTCTCGCTAGGACGGCTTGCGGGTTCCAACCGTCAGTACATCGAAGAAGTGATTCCTCACATCGGCTCACTGCTTTCTGCCGATCTTGAACAAGTGGTGCGAAGCGCAGAAGTCGTGATTATCGGCAACAAGTCAGTGAAAAAAGGACAGCTCTCCCAGTACCTGCAGCCAAGCCAGCTTGTTCTGGATCTGGTTAACCTGGATCGCTCGCATCGCCCGGACAAACCTGCTTCCTATCAAGGTATCTGTTGGTGACCGCGTCGCCATGAAGCCGCCCGTGTTCATTGTTGGTTGTCCGCGCTCGGGGACGAGTTATCTGTATCACTTGCTGATCTCCTCTGGCGGATTCGCCGAGTTCCGCACGCAAATGAATGTTTTCGATGTTCTGGAGCCTATTTATGGGAATCTCGGCGTCGTCAGGAACAAGAATAAAATGATGAATGAATGGCTTGGGACCAAAGCCTTCGTTCTTTCTGGATTACAGGCGGACGAAATAAAAGCCAAGGTGTTATCGGAATGCAGGAGCACAAGCGATTTTCTGCGGATCGTGATGGAAGAAATTGCACGCAAGCAAGGAGTTGATCGCTGGATTGATTCAACCCCGACCAACATTCCCCACCTGTTGAGGATCAAGAGGGATTTTCCGGACGCGCTCATTATTCAGATCATCCGAGACGGTCGCGACGTTGCTTTGTCCCTCGACAAACGCGGTTGGAGCCGCCCACTTCCATGGGACCGTGCCGATGGATTGTTGGCCGCGGGGCTTTACTGGGAGTGGATTGTCCGCAAAGGCCGGAAGCTCGTCTCTTTGCTGCAGCCAGATTATTTGGAAGTGAGATATGAGGACCTGGTCCGTGATCCCGCTGGAACGCTGCCTCAAGTAGCCGATTTTATTAAGCACGATTTGAACTATGAGCGCATTCAGCAGTCCGCGATTGGTTCGGTCAAGATTCCCTTGACTTCGTTCAAAGAAGACTTGGAACGAGGCCACTTTACGCCGGTGGGGCGATGGAAAGATAGGAACAAATTTCCTCCCGACCAGTTGGCATTGTTCGAGAGTCTGGTAGGAGATTATCTGCAGCAGCTAGGCTATGCTCTCTCCGACAGTAGCGGTCCACATGCAAAGCATTCGCCTGCGGTAAGAAGAATGCGGTTCATCTATCGCAGCTATTATGATCTCAAGCAGTGGGCGAAGATCAACACGCCTCTGTCTCGGCTGATGGTAGATTACTCAGCCAGTCTTATCGATAAGTAGTGCGATACGACTATAGAATCAAACAACGGATGAAGTGCCACATCCTCGAATTTGACGCGGTTGACTGGAGCGTACTCGACAGATTTGCGGACCGAACCGTTTTCCAGACGCGCGAATGGATTCAATTTGTCAGTCAGACCCAGAATGCCACGCCTGTGATTGCCGAATTGCGCGAGGGCAGGGAAGTTGTCGGTTACTTCACGGGCCTAACCTTTGCTCGCCTCGGAGTAAAGATACTGGGAAGTTCGTTCCCGGGTTGGACCACCCCTTACATCGGGTTCAATCTGCGGTCCGGCGCTTCACGAGCGTCGGCGCTCGCTGCCGTGGAAGAAATGGCCTGGACCAGCCTCAAGTGTTTACACGTGGAAATATCCGATCCCTATTTCACGGCCGAGGATGGAACAGCGCTGGGGTTCGCTTGTGAGTTTTACACCTCTTATCGAACTGATCTAACAAAATCGGAAGGCGACCTGTTTGCTGGCATGGATAGTGCCTGCCGTCGTTGCATTCGAAAAGCAGAGAAGAACGGCGTCACGATTGAAGAAGCGCACGATCTCATTTTCGCCGAGGAATATTACGAACAACTGATGGACGTTTTTGCTAAGCAGAAGCTGGTTCCGACTTACAGCGTGGATCGCGTGCGGACATTAATCGAACACCTTGAGCCTACGGGCCGAATTCTGCTGTTGCGAGCGCGAGACCCAGGCGGGAGGTGCATTGCCAGCGGAATTTTCCCGGGCTTCAACAAGACTGCCGAGTTCTGGGGCAATGCCAGCTTCCGGTCGAGCCAGAACTTGCGTCCTAATGAATTGATGCAGTGGTATGCAATGCGCTACTGGAAGCGCCGTGGAGTTGAAACCTACGATTGGGGTGGCGAAGGGAAATACAAGGAGAAATATGGATGCGTCCCGCATCGAGTGCCGTGGTTTACGAAATCACGTTTCGAGCTGATTTCGAAGCTGCGCGACGAAGCCAAGAAGATGTTCGAGAGGAAGCAGAGATTCCTGGGTAGGCTGCAAGGCGAACGAAAACGCTCTTAGCCCGCTATGCCCGGGCCTGGCGGAAGTTCCGCGCGGTGCGCAAGAATGTCAACATACGTTCTCGGTGCAAGAGCAGCAACGTTGCAATATACGCCGCCGCACCGGTCACAATTTCGAGGACCAGGCGTAATAGCAAAGGTTTTTCTGGAACGAGTGTCCACTTAACAGAAGTCACTGCCAGAACCATCACCACAGTGCCGTGGAGTGCCGGGCGCAAGGCCCGCAGGTAGTCTCCAACCGGCATTTCGATTGTCTTGAAGGTCTTCCAATAGAGCGGCAGGACGACGAGAGGGTAGGCCACCACCCAACCCCAGGCGATCCCTCGCGTCCCCCAGTGGCTGCCAATATAAAAGCCGGTTGGAAGAATAATCAGAGCTGCCAAATCGTCCCACATAACGAATCGTGGATTCCCAACCGCAGTCAGGAGTTTGCCAAGAAGCGCCACGACGGAGCGGAATGTCACATAGACGGACAGAATCTGTAAAGGCACGACCACGCCATCCCATTTGGGCCCGAGTGCAAAAGGAATAAGGTCGCGCGCAACCAATGCCAGCCCGATCGTCGCGGGGAACGTTGCTATCGCCAGAGTTTCAGTTAATGTGCGCAAGTACCGTCGCAATGCGGCGGGTTCGTTCTGCACTGCGGCGAAGTAAGTGGGAATCGTTGTGGTTACGAGCGTGGTCAGTTTCTCCATAGGCACGTTGGCAAGATTCCAGGCCATGCCATAGACGCCGAGCGCCGCTTGCCCCAACACCCGCCCAGCCGTGACGTTATCCAATCTTTCGTAGGCCGAAGAGGCAACCACAGAGACCAAGACGCGCCAGCCGAAAAGCAGCGGCCTGCGAAGAGAACCCAGTCGTGGGAAAGCGAACCGGTGAGGTCGGGCCGCCACGGTCAACACGGATTGCGCAGCGTAACCAGCCAGATTTCCCAGAACCAGAGACCAGTATCCTAAACCCAGAAAAACCATCACCAAGGTTGCAGTTGCAGCGATGATCGAAGTCGTCGCATCGAGCAACGAGAGCGTTCGGAAGCGCATGTCGCGGCTCAACAAGCCTTCCGGAACCGCGCGAAATCCCAGGGCGACAAGGCCGCTGCAAGTGACCACCACCACCCACACCAATTGCGGACTCTTGAAGAACGCCGCCAGCGGGTAGGCAAGCAGGGATGCTAATCCGAAGCAGCCGAAACCAAGCAGAATAGCGACGGTGTTTAACTGTGCGAGTTCATCTTCGGTCAAGTCACGCAACGTGACAATCGTCTGCGGAATGCCAAATTCGCCCAGGTAACGCAAGTAGGCCCACAACACCATGGCCATTGCCACAATTCCAAAATCGGCCGGAGTGAGCAGTCGGACGACAATAATGAAAGAACTCCAGCTCAGAATTTGGCTGAACCAGTCGGCTCCCGCCCTCCAGGCCAAGCTGTGCGCGAGGGAGCGATCCATCCTGCGTGTGGATTCAGCAGCGGGTGAAATAGATTCCGCTGCGGGATGGTCAGACTTAGGTTCTTCCACGTCCCGTGCATCCAACATCGTCCTTCCGCTCCAGGGAGTTGAACTTCGAACACTGCAGATCAAATTACTTTAACTCTACGATGAACACGTCAGTTCGATAAGCTGAAGTCCCGCTTGCCCGACCCAATTGATCTTCCCAGTCGGAAGTGAACATGTAGAATCGGCCATCCTGCGAAACGTTTCCCCGAGGCGACGACCAGAAGCCATTCTGCGCCGTGCTGTAGGTGTGAGCGAACCGCCAGACTTTAGAATCTTTTCGATCCGTCTCGACGCAGAGGATTTCGTTTTCCCAAGGCCCGAAGATTTTCGGCGGCGCACCCGGTGTATTCGGATTATCCCGACGGTAGGTGGAGAGGCAAGCTGGGCTCGAATCGCTTAGATCAACATTGCTCCAGGAAATGTGCAAGTCATACCATCCTTGAACTGGCGGCAATTGTTTGATCAACGGAATCGGTGCATCCAGCTGGTTCAAGGGGCGCATCCACAGATCCATAGGATGTTCCTGTTCCGAAGGATTCAGGAGATGCGAATAACCCAGCGCGTGGTGCCCCTTGCATCCCTTGGGGCCACAGGGGGCAACTTCCATCGTGTCCACATTCCAGACGAACGACGGCGCGGGATTCTGTGGCAGTGCGATTCCGTGCACCGGTGCTCCGCTCCTGATGATTTCGACATATCCCCCCGATTTGTTGATGCGAGCGTCGTGTATCAGGAAACGGTCAGCCATTAAGACGATCCCTTTGGCACCCCATTGCCCGCCAATTTCGCCGGTCCCCGTGTTGTACCAGCGACAACCCTGGGCGCGGTCGTAAATGTACACCAGGTAGTCGGTGTCTTGTTGTGGGCCCAGAACCATTGCCATTCGCCGGTCGTCAGCACTCACCGAAATGGCATGACCGGCGTCGGAAGACTTCAGCTTTACGCACCCGGACGCATCATGCAGGTTTGTGGTTCGATTTGTTGAGCTGTCGTGTTGCTGAATTATCGGACGCACGCCAGCGATCCCATACAGAATCTTTGGCTGCGAGTAGCTGAACTGCGGCTCTCCGATCCAGGAAACGTTGAGCGAACCCATCGCGCGAACCGCCATGGTCGCTGGATTGAAGTCGAACAGCTCCAGGCCGCCATCTATGCTGCGCACGTAAAACTTGGTGTTATCCGTGTTCCATGAATTCTGTTCTGCCGATGACGGCGTACTGTAAGACTCGGAAGGACGTCGCGCATCCGTTTTAGCATCGGTCACGCGAACTATGCGCGAACCAAAGATCGGATCGCTGACGATAGAACCAGCGGGTCCAACTGCTGGCGGGAGTAGTGGATAGGGCTCAACTCGTACATCGGTTCGAGCACAGTAATTCGGGGGACCGCATGTTCTTTCCGGGGGACTGGCAGGTCGCGAGGCTACCGTCGATTGCGAAAACGCCACAAGTGAAGCGCTCGCAAAGATCAGCGCCGCAACCAGGCTAGTCATTCTGCTTCCGTTGGTCCAATGTTGTCGGAAAGTTCCAACGCTTTCAGGTTGGCCAGCCTTCCCGCCGGGGTCCGGGTCTTCAGCCACAATTTAGAATTCAACAGGCTAAAGTAAAAAGCTCGCATGAACTTCTCCTTCAGCCCTGCATTCGGCACTCCTCCTGGCGAGCTTGAGGCATAGCCCAGTTCTTCCAGATACTCGCCAACCATCGCCTCGACCGAGGCAACCTCGCGACTTGACAGCTTCTCTCTCCAGCGATTGACCGGGCTGCGTTGGTCATCTTCCCCCAAGAAAGAAGAGTTGGGCCCGCGAAGTCTGCCCAGGCCTACGTTCTGGATGCGGTCGTAGTCCAGATCGTGATCTAAAAACTCCCCCAGCTTCCTCAATGTGGGGCGCGGATCAGACACCAGTTCTTCGTAACGCACTTCAATGTAGTCAGCAGAGAAACGCAGCCCGGACTGGCGGGCTTTGCGGACCAGCCATTCCCAGTAAAGCGCCGTCGGCAGCAAACCTTTCGCTTTTCGATTCCACGGCACCGGTTTGAATCCCGCCATTTTGTTCAAAGACAGCGCCACATCGCGCCCGTCTCTGATGATGTGAATGAAAAGAGCTTCGGGAATGTCTGCTTTAATCCTTGGGATGTAGAGCAGATTATCGGGGTCGTAAAGTACCCAACGAGCAACGTTCTGGCTCCGGGCGATTTCACCCATCACAATTCGTATGAAATCTCCTCCGCTGCGGCATTCGTCGAGCACACGGGCCGTCAGTTGCTTGGCATCGAGACCTGACCTGCGAAAGCCCTTACTGCGGACCCACTCCTGCACCATTTTCCTGCGATTGTTCCGCTTGGCAAGGCCTCCGAATCGAGGAATGAGCATTTTGTAAACCGGCAGGTATCCACGATAAACGGCAAAACCGCCAGCCGACAGGAGCGTGTCGTAGAGAAAATTTGTGCCCGAGCGATGACAGCCGATCACGAAGACGGGGCGTGTTTTTCGCGCGACAACCGGCCCACCTTCCAGAGATATTTTCAAACCGGCCGCCGAAGTGGTCGATGACGAAGTGGTTTCTGGGCTCGACGTCTCCATCGGCTTCAGTCTAGCACTCATCCGAAAGCATCTTTCACCGGAGCAGAAACTCGCGGCCGCGATCGTACAGCGAGTTTCCCAGGACTTGTTTCGCCGCACTTCGCAGGCGCTCGCGGACCTGGATCTTCCAGAGGCCTTCTCCTCGACAAATTTCCTGAAAAGGCGGCAGTTCGGTTTCGCGCAAGATCGCGATGCGGCCCAGATCGAACCTATTCATCGCGGGCCGGTTCTGATGAACATGGCTGTTGGCGACAGAGTTGTAACCAGCGCGGCGGGCAAATTGAATCACACGTGCGTCACAACGGCCGCCGGGGCAGGAGAAGTGTTCAACCGGCTTGCCGAGAATTTCTTCCAGCTCCACTTTGGACTCGCCGATTTCAACTTGCAGAGCGCGCTCGTCGAGATCAGTCAGATAAGCATGCGTCATCGAGTGGCAGCCAATCTCAAATCCGAAAGCGCTAAGCTCCCGGAGTTGGATCGCGCTCATATACCCCCGCTGGCCGATATAGCTGACGGTGATATAGAAAGTGGCGTTGCATCCGGCTTCCTTCAAGACTGGCGCCGCGATGATGAGGTCGGACTCGCAACCGTCGTCGAAAGTTACTGCAACGCTCTCGGTCTCCCTGCTGTTCCATGGTCCGAATGCGAGTGCTTCACTCACGCTCAAGCCACGCCATCTGGCCTCATGTAGCCACCGAATCTGAGAACGAAACTGCGCTTCGTGCACCACATATCGCGAATACCCAGCTTCCGCCTGGCAGAGAGAACGGCCTGGAAGTTCCAATTCGTGATACATGAGGAACACCACGCCGTTTTGGTGCGCGTCTGGATTCTTCGCGCTTCTTGCTGCCGACGACATAGCTAATATCTATCACGGTCGGACGCTTATGCGATGATGAACTTATGATTTTGCCAGATGCGGCTGAGCTCGGACTTCGTCATGCCGGATAAGAGCTGGTGTGACGCCGCGTCGCGACTCGCGCGCATGGATCGGCGAGAATTATTGGATCGCGGCCGGCAGGAGATGGCCAAACGCGCCGACGTTCTGCTGTCTCGTGCCGGATTCGATTTTGCGCGAGGCTTGGTCGGGTCTGCGAACGTCAGGCCAGGTAAGTTCTTCTTTGGATCGGAGTCAGTCCTCGCTGCGCTGGAGTTGATTCGTCAGAGACTTCCGCAACAGGCTGAGCAGATTATTGATCAGGCTGACAAAGTTTGCCGTCACCAGTTTGATTTTCTAGGCTACAAGGACCTGGAATATGGCGATCCCATCGATTGGCATCTTGACGCGGTGCATGGGAAACAGGCTCCCAGGAAGGCTTTCCACAAGATCCGGTATCTCGACTTTGCCGAGGTTGGGGATTGCAAAGTCACGTGGGAGTTGAACCGTCATCAGCACCTGGTTACTTTGGCCAAAGCGTACCGTCTTACTGACGATCGGCGTTACGTAGACGAGATATTTCAGCAATGGCAGCACTGGCACACCGAGAATCGCTACGCGTTCGGGATCAACTGGGTCAGTAGTCTAGAGGTGGCATTCCGCAGTCTTTCTTGGACTTGGATGTATCAACTGCTGGAACGCACGCCGGTTATGCCGAAAGGATTTCGAAAAGAGTGGCTTCGTGCACAGGCTCAGAACGGGCGTCACGTCGAACGTTACCTGTCCACCTATTTTTCGCCGAATACGCACCTGCTGGGAGAAGCTGTCGCGCTGCTACTTCTGGGTACGATGTGCCCGGAAATCTCTCGCGCGGAACATTGGAAGTCCTTGGGGTGGGAAATCGTCTTGCAGGAGGCGCAGCGTCAGGTCCAGTCGGATGGTTTCCACTTCGAGCAATCGACTTACTATCACGTCTACGCGATCGACTTTTTTCTGCACGCCGTTGTCCTCGCCAGTCTCAATGAACTCGCCATCCCCGCCGAATTCGAGAAGGGTATCGAGAAAATGCTGGATGCTTTATTGCTGCTTGGGCGTGCGGGCGCGCCGCCGCTTTTGGGTGACGATGACGGAGGCCGGTTGTTCGATCCCAGACGCAATCGAAGCGAACATCTGTTGGATCCGCTTGCCACGGGGGCCGTGCTTTTCCATCGCGGAGATTTCAAAGCTGCGGCCGCTCAGTTGCGCGAAGAAACGATCTGGTTGTTGGGGGAACAGGGCGTTGCAGAATGGGATCGGTTGCAGACCCAGCAGCCCAGCATAGCCTCTGCCAGTCTGCGGTCCGCGGGTCTGCATTTGCTTGCGACCGCAAATCCGCCAAGTCAGCTGTTGATTGATGGCGGCCCGCAAGCAGTCCAAGGCACAGCCCATGGGCACGCTGATGCACTCAGCATTTGCTTAAATTCGGAAGGGCACGCAATGCTCATTGATCCGGGCACGTTCGAATACATTGGTGATGGCACAGAAAGGGATTTGTTTCGCAGGACGGCGATGCACAACACGCTAAGGGTCGATGGCAAGAGCCAATCCGAACCGGCAGGTGCATTTGCGTGGAAGCAACTCACTCGCGCGAAGACTGAACAATGGATTACGGGAGAAAACTTAGATCTTTTCGTCGGAAGCCACGATGGTTACAGCCGCCTCGGGTCTCCCGTCGTGCATCGACGCTGGGTTTTCTCATTGAGGTCTGGTCTTTTTCTGGTCCGTGATCTCGTTCAGGGATCGGGCAAACATCGACTCGACATTGACTGGCATTTAGGCCCGGAAATGCGGATGCGCGCTGAACATCTGTTCGGGGTGACAGGAAGTTCCAGCGGATTGGCGATTTTGTGTGCAGAGAAGCACGGATGGTCTGAAGAGGTTCGCAAGGATGTCTGGTCGCCGGTCTACGGTAGAAAAGAGCCGATCACTGTTCTCACTTTCGGTGTCAACACTTCTTTGCCAGCCGAGTTCGTGACCTTGCTAGTTCCGTTGGCGGAAGCTCGGGAAATTCCGGGCAAGCTGAAGCGGGTCGCAACATCGGTCGCGGCCACGGCCGTCGAAGCATATCTCTACGGCACGCCCACAGAAGAACACTCGTTCTTCTTCGCACAGACGGGACGGCCATGGAATCACGGCAGGCTCGCCAGTGATGCCGAATTCGTTTACTGGGAAAGGAAGCGCGAAGGTGAAGACCAGTTGCTGATTTTCTGTAATGGCAGCTACGTGGAGATCGAGGGACAGCGAGTTCTTACCTGTAAGCGAACGATTACTCGTTGCGAGATGCTTGTTCGCGAAGCATCCAAAGAGATTTATGCGTCCGAGGCCAATGCCTTGATGGAGGAACAAGTTGCGAGCGACCCCCCTTGAACCGCCGGCTCCGTCCTACCTTGGGTTCGACTGCGAGCCTGCCGGCTGCATGTGACTCTCGAGCAAATGGAGCAGCGGCTCACGCAAATTAGGACCGCAGGCGATCAATCCGGAGATGAGCGGGTCACGGCGGTTGCATCGCAGCGGACCATTTTCGAGCGTGCTGACAAATCCTCCCGCGCTGGTTACCAGAGCGACTCCAGCGGCTACGTCCCATTCGTTTTTCGGAACCAGTGTGAAAGTAATGTCCACGAGTCCGGCCGAGACTAGGGCCAGTTTGTAGGCGACCGATCCCATCGGGCGAACTTTGAAATTTGCGCTTTCAAATTGCGCCCACTCTCCGCGCTTGGTCTCGCTGCGGCTGGCCAATACGGTGGCCCCATCCAGAGTTGCTCGTTGGCTGGGCCGCGCAGGTTTGCCGTTGTAGGTCACCCCCGATTCGAGAGAACCGAGAAAAACTTCATTGGTGGCTGGATTGCAGATTCCGCCGGCGACCGGACGGCCGTTCTCCACCATGGCGATAGAGACGCAGAACTCGGGAATGCCGGCAACGAACTCGCGGGTGCCATCAAGCGGATCGACCACCCAAACGCGGTTTTTCTCCAGGCGCGTGTGGTCATCCACGCTTTCTTCCGAGAGCCAGCCCTCGCCGTCGCGCAGCAATTCCTTGCGAAGGACTGCGTCGAGCGCCCGGTCGGCTTCGGTGACTGGATCATGCCCAATCTTGTATTCCGCTTCGATCGCGCCCGCGGTGAAACGGCTGAAGACCGCGCGAGCCGCTTCAATGGCAGACTGAATGCGTTCCAGAGTTTCGGCGTTGGAGTTGTTAAACATTAGGTTTCCGGAGATTTTCTCAGGCCCACAACATGCGGGCGCCGGTCGCCAGCAATACGGCGCACAGCAGCCGTCTTAACCAGGGTACAGGAAGGCGGGTGCTCAGATGAGAACCAAACAATCCTCCGGGGATGGAACCAATCAACAGGGGACCCACCAAATAAGGGTCGACGTTGCCAAGACGGAAATGCAGCAGGCTGGTGACACCGGTAAGGATCACGGCATGCACAATGTCAGTGCCCACCATCACCCTAGGCGAGAAGCTGTAGAACAGCAGGAGGAGCATCATAATGATGCTGCCTGAGCCAACCGACGTCATGCCTACCAGAAAGCCCGCCAGTAGCCCGATGGCCGACATCCCAACGAACGACTGCAAGGTCGGAGCACGATGGGCCACGTGCTCCTCGATTCGGCTCTGGAACAAAAGGAGGGTCGGGATGCAGATCAACAGAATCCCAACCGCCGTGGTAATGAAGGTGTTGACGCCCGTGCCGTAGACGGTTCGAAGATGGCCCAGCAAGCTTACCCCAGCTATCGATCCCGGAATGCTGCCCGTGGCCAGTGCCAGAACGACTTTCTTTCGAACGGTTCCTTTCTTGAGATGAACCCAGCTCGAACCAATTTTGGTAACGAAGTTGAAAAGCGCATCAGATCCGACCGCGATGATCGGCGGCACTTTCAGAAAAAAAATCAAGACGGGGAGCAGTAGCACACCGCCCCCCACCCCGGTCATGCCGATCAGGGTCCCCACCACGAAGCCGATCAAGATCTTTTCGATGAGCATCCAGAATTCCGTTCAACCTTTTCATGATCCTGTTGACGTACGATCAGGCCGATTGTCCGTTGACCCCGATGAAGCCCTCACGCTCCAGATGCAGAATAATCGCTTGTGCTGCCTCTTCGGGACTTAGTTCGGCTGTGTCGATTACAACTTCAGCGTCCTTGGGTTCTTCGTACGGGTCCGAGATGCCGGTGAACTCCTTGAGAATGCCTGCCCGAGCTTTCGCGTAGAGACCTTTCCGGTCGCGCTGTTCGCACGTTTCGACCGATGTCGCGATGTGTACCAGGATGAAGCCGCCAACCGGTTCGATCATGCCACGCACGGCTTTGCGGGTCGCGTCATAGGGAGCGATCGGCGCGCAAATCGCGATCCCGCCGTTCTTGGTAATCTCCGACGCGACGTAACCGATACGCCGGATGTTGATGTCGCGATGTTCCTTGGAGAAGCCGAGTTCGGACGAAAGATGCTTGCGCACCAGATCTCCGTCCAACAGTGTGACCGGACGGCCGCCTGCCTCTAGAAATTTGGTTACGAGGACATTGGCGATCGTTGATTTGCCCGAACCCGAGAGTCCAGTGAAGAAAATGGTTACACCCTGCTTGTGCCGTGGTGGATAGCTGCGGCGCAGTTCATGCACCACTTCCGGATAGGTGAACCAACTGGGAATGTCACGTCCTTCGTTTAGGCGATCCCGCAGTTCGGTGCCGGAAATGTTCAGCACGCGTGATCCGTTTGTTACCTCGTTGTCCGGTACGTACTGATCTTTGTCTTCGAGGTACACCATCATGTTGAATGGAACCATGGTGACGCCGATGTCGGCTTCGTGCTTCTTGAACAGTTCCTGAGCATCGTAGGGGCCGTAGAAGTTCTTGCCGTCCGAATCCTTTCCCGGACCAGCGTGGTCGCGGCCCACGATGAAATGTGTGACTCCATGATTCTTGCGGATTAACGCATGCCAGATGGCCTCGCGCGGTCCACCCATGCGCATGGCCAGCGGCAGCATGGAGAGTTTCACGCTGCCAGCGGGAAACTTGGAAAGAAGCAACTGGTAGCAACGCACCCGCGTGAAGTAGTCAACGTCGCCGGGTTTGGTCATTCCGACCGAAGGATGGATGAGCAGATTGGCCTCGACTTGTTTAGCGGCACGGAACGTCAGTTCCACATGGGCGCGGTGCATGGGGTTGCGAGTTTGAAACGCAACTACACGTCGCCAGCCCAGACGCGCAAGTTCGGCGCGCAATTCGGCGGGAGTAAGACGTAAAGTACGGAAGTCGTAGTGCGAAGGCATCTGCAGGCCTTCCACCCGGCCTCCCACATACCAGGAGTTCCCTTTGTTCAACAAGTAATCGACGCCGGGATGAACGGCGCTGGTGGTTCCAAATACTGACTGCGCTTCCGCTTTACGATCCGGTTGCCACACTGCTTCGACGTGGAGAACTGCGAGCATCACTCCTTCGGCATCGCGCAATGCAACCTTGCTGCTGCCCGGCGTCAGCGACTTCGCGAATTCCTCTTTCACGTCGAGCGTGATGGGCATCGGCCAAAGAACTCCGCTACTGAGACGCATGTTGTGGCAGACGCCCTCGTAATCAGCGGGCGTCATAAACCCGCGCAGGGGCGAGAATCCTCCGCTTATCAGCAGTTCGAGATCGCAGATCTGACGCGGTGTCAGATCCCACGACGGCCATTCTCGCGAATGGGCTTTCAGTTCCGCGATACGTTCCGGCGCCGCGATTAAGTCGGCAAGTTCTCCGCCGTGCGGCGCAATAATGTGGCTCATTGAAGCGATCAAATCCTGGCTCCTTAAACTACGAGTTAATTAGAACGACAGTTGTATCTGCTTGCCATGCAGGCAATATGACGGTGGCAGTTTGCGGCCCACTGAAACTTCGCGGGGGGAACGAAACGAGTGACGCAACAGAATACCGCGTTGCAAGCGGGCCAGCAAGGTCTGATTGATCAAAGCGAATCAAGCATCAGTACGAGCAATTTGCGTACCTTTGCAGACCGCTTCTTGGACTGCTATGTAATTCTGAATGGAAGGTTTAGCGGTGGTTCCACTCCTGGGCATGGTCGAATACTGTGAAAACCTTTGCACTCAAGATGCAGTTCCTCTCCCGCCGCGGGCGTGCCGATTTCAGCTACTGCCCCCGGAAGCCCGGTTTTGGGCTGGGGATGTCTGCGCAGATTCCGCAGCTGCTTTGACCGCTACCACGGGTTCCTTGATCGAGTACTTTATCAGGCACCAAACCGCGCGTACCCCATCTTTCCAACCAATCTTTTTCCCCTCTTCGTATGTACGTCCCCAGTAGCTGATGCCGACTTCGTAGATGCGCAGGCGCCGCTTTGCAACCTTAACCGTGATCTCTGGCTCAAATCCGAAGCGGTTCTCCTCGATCGGAATGGACTGGATGACCTCACGCCGGAAAACTTTGTAGCAAGTTTCCATGTCGGACAGATTGATGTTCGTCAGGCAATTTGAAAGCAGCGTCAGCAGTCGATTTCCCACCGAGTGCCAGAAGTAAAGCACGCGGTGAGGCGCGGCACCCAGGAAACGCGAGCCGTAAACCACATCCGCTTTACCCTGGACTAAGGGATCCAGAAGCAGCGAATAGTCCGATGGGTCGTATTCCAGATCCGCATCCTGGATGACCACGTAGTCTCCTGTGGCCTGCTGAATTCCACGCCGAAGCGCGGCTCCTTTGCCCATGTTTCGCGGTTGTAGGAAGACTTGGACCTGCTGATACTTACGCTGCAACTCGGCGAGGATTTCTCGCGAACCGTCGCGCGATCCGTCGTCCACACAAACGATTTCAAGTTCGAGCGGTACCGCCAACACGCGTTCCACTACTTGCCACAATGTGGCGCGCTCGTTGTAAACGGGAATGACGACCGACAGTTTCATGGTGCGAAAAGTTCTCTTAGTGTAGAACATCCTTCGGTTTGACTTTCAACTTTCCCCGGCAGAGCCAAATCGAGTGGCTTTGGCCGAGTTCATGCAGAATCGTCAAGAAGTGTAATTAGTTCCTAGATGCGTACATGATCGGGGAATTTTGTCCTAAGGTTTTCGCCCTAAACGTCATTCCGAGGGATCGGGGCGGGAAACCTGGCGCGGGGCTTGGTGCCGCTCCTCCGGCATGGATCGGCAGCGGTTTTCGGCCGCCCCTTTTATGCACAGCGAAAGATGGTATACTACTCAACAAGATCAATTAACCTTTCTGCTTTAGTTTCTTTCGGTTAGGCAGAATTTAGACGTAGCCTCAGCAAGTTACGATTGCTGATCGCACCGGGAGCAGGACTGCATTCTCTGTCTGTTACGGGGTTCGTCGTGATGACAGCGAATTGTGAGAACTGATACTAGAAGTCATTGAGGAAATCCGGCTCACTTGGCAGCGTGCATGCTATGAATTATTGGAGACCAGCCACAACTATGTGCTTCCCTAGCGGCTGGGCGGCGAAGGGCGCTTGCAGCAAGGGATCTGTGGAAAACTTCCTTGGGCGGCGTCAATTATTATCTCACCCCGAGGAAGAGAGGACATGGAGGAAAAGCCGGTTCGTCTAGGCCCACGCGAGCGGCAAATCGCCGAGCTGTTGTTGCAGGGCTGTGACAATACGGAAATTGCTGCGCAACTCAAAATGGCTCGGCGCACGGTCAAAGCGCACTTCAATCGTCTCTTCCAGCGCTTTGGAATTGACAGCGGTATCAAGCGGGTCAAACTCGCGACAACCTTATACCGGAGGCAGTTATGTTTGGAGGAGAACGCTACGGAAAGCGAGTTCCGAACGAACGGGAGCGGCGAGTCATCGAGCTTGTCGCCCAAGGGCTCAAGAACAGTGAAGTCGCAGAAGCCATCGGCACCACTGAGCATGTCGTAAAGAATTACCTTCGCGTCATCTATGACAAACTTGGACTGTGGAATCGGGTCGAGCTCGCGCTTTGGTACGAGGCGCGTCGCCACGAGAGTCTAGTTCAGGCTTGACCTTCCGTGAATTTCGCGTCGCGATTCAACCAGAATGGAATACGGCTTACGTCTTCGCGAAAAGACATAAGAGTGTTTGCTTTTGTGCGATGTTGAGTCCCACGGTCGGCAAGTAATCACTCGCAGTTCTTGCGAGCCGCAGGTTCAAACTGATCCATCTGCGCATCGCGCTGCGTCGTAAACTTCCCTCCTGGAGTTTTTCCGTACAGGTCGGAGTCAGAGCAATAGTAAAGAGCGGTGTGCAGGTCGACCCATACCGAGGCGTTGGGATTGCCGAGGTAAACCGGCGTAGGTGGCGTTTCCGCCAATCCCAGATTGATCAGCAGCTTTTCAAACAGCGTGAGATCGGGCTGAGCAGGATTCTTCGCCTGCGTGTGGCTCTCCGCCGGGCGCATTCCCCATCCCGATAAAACGATCAGGAGCAGAACGACCGCCCCCGCGACGTACAGATCGGCGCGATGTTTCGCGAGCCAGATTCCGCCCGGCGATTTCGGATTGAGAGATTCCAGCCATTTGTTAGCCTTGGTCGCCGAAGCCCACGGAGATTGCGTTTTCCCAGGTTCGACAACTGCCGGGGCAAGGGCTTCCTCCGCGACTTCACCGTTGATGACTAACGCGGAATCGCCTCCCGGTGCTACTTCCGCTTGGTCCGGTTCCTCCGAAAATTGTTCCATTACTTTCTGTAGTTCCGGAGAAACTTCGGAAGAAGTTTCGTGAGACAGCCGATTTGCAGCAAGCGTCGGCAAGCTGAGTTCGTTGTCTTCGGTAGCTGGTTCCGTTTCTTCGTGCTGCTTATTCTCCGCCGCCTGCTGCAGATGCCACATCGACGCCCATTTGCTTTGCAAGTCGCCCGAAGGCGAAGTTCCTGCTGGTCGCGCAGTCCCGCACCTGCCGCAGAATAGCTCCTGTTCTCCAAATTGATATCCGCACTGTGGACAAACTGTCTCTCCGCCTGATTTCGCACTGGACTCGCTGAGCGGAATTTGAACGCTCAGTTCTGCGGACCCTCTTGCCAGATTGACGATGTCCTGTGGCGGCTCGATAACTTCGTGTGCGGGTTCAGCGTTCTTTGTTGGTTCCACCGCAAGGCGCTCAAGCTGCGGTTTGATTCGTTCGAGAGCTTCCAACATGGCGGCGCGTTCCGCCGCGAGCGTTTGCCTCCACTCCCGGTCCGCAGCTCGGGCGATGGCTTCCGTCATCAACCCCGCCATGAGCTGGCAACTTCGCATCTCGGGCTCTTGAATGGAATCAGCATCGGCAAAGCGAATCTCGAGCAGACCAGCTAAATTGCCTTCATGGTGAAGCGGCAACGCGATGGATTGTTTATCTGGGTGCTGCTCCCGGCTGAATTCTGTGGAGAGCTGTCCATCCGCGGACAGGCTCGAATCCATCGGCAGGCTCGTTCCCGTTAGATTGACGGCATCTCCCGTGGCCGCGCAATACTCGAGCCGATCCTCCCGCACTACCGCGACTGCCACTCCGCTGGCGTGCGTGATCTTCTGCAGCCGCTCGACAATTACATTCGCCGCAACTTGCAAATCGCTGGCTTGCGAGCGAAGGAACTCCTGCGTTTCAACGATTTCAGCGAGCGCTTCCGCTGGATTGGGCCTGGGGCGCTTCGCGACCTCAAATGCTTTTTGCTCCTGCAGCACATGGGCGGCTTCCAGGAGTTGCTGGAATGTTTCTTCGTCCAGCGCCGGCTTTTCCCGTTCGCTTATGATCGTTTGCTCCAAGTGCTGATGCGCTCCGGGTTGGTGCGACTCTCCCATGGGCCAATGCAATTCCGCAACCACAACGCTGAGTTCAGTCCCGCAACCCCTTGATTCTAGCAGCCGTGATTGGCCTCGACCAGACCCTAGAGGATGCACTCAAGTGCTTGCCCTTCTTGGGATTATGAGCTCGAAGCGGGCGACACCGTTGGATGCAGAAGCTGAGGTGCGCGTGAAGCAGATCGCGACAGATCTTCGAACACGGCAAGGCATGTGGGATGTGCAAGATATTGCACTTTCCGGCTGTTCATGCCCGCGACGGATGGGCCACTGCTATCCGAAGCGACTTAGGCTCGCGCAGGCGCCAACTCTTTTTTCGTGGTTTCCTCGTGACTGAGGTAATAGTGAACCGCAGGTGTAATCAGCAGCGACAACACCATGGAGATCAGGATTCCCCCGATCACGGCGATGGCCAGAGGTTGAAGCATTTGTGATCCCGCGCCCAAAGCGAAGGCAAGGGGCAGCATGCCTGCAACGGTCGCCATAGCAGTCATCACTATTGGACGCAAGCGTCGCCGGCTGGCTTGCAGCATGGCGTCTTCGGCGGAGAATCCGAGCTTGCGGAATTTCTGATCCGCATCGAGCAGCAGAATTCCATTCTTGGCCACAATACCAATGACCATGATCATTCCCATGAAGGAAGACACATTGAAAGTCGTGCCGGTAATCAGCAGCGCGATGAATACGCCGGAGGTCGAAAGCAGAGCGGAAGCAAGGATCGCAAGCGGCGCCGCGAAGGTACGAAACTCGAACAGCAGCACGATGAACACTAATAGGACGGCGAGGATCAGAACAAACACCAGATCGCGGAAGGATTTCTGTTGCTCCTGATAGGTTCCGCCGTAAGCCACGCGGATGTTTGCCGGGAGGTGAAGGCCATCGACGGTCTTCATCACTGCGCCCATGCCCCTGCCAAGGTCGGTCCCTTCGAGCCGAGCGGTAACCGACACGTCGCGCTGAAGATTCTCTCGGCGAATCTCGGTTTTCCCGGAGAGTTCGGTAATGGTCGCGAGCCCCCCCAGCGTGGCCGTTCTTCCACTGCTGCTGTTCAACAGAGTATCTTTGATCGCCTCAAGCGACGCGCGGTTGCTGGCGGGGAACCGGACCCGCACGGTGTAAGCGCGGTCGTTGCTCACCACCGGAGTTGCCGCTGGTTCGCCTTCCACAATGGCGGAAGCATCGGTCGCGATTTCTTCGGGAGTGAATCCGGCGCGGGCTGCCACACTGGAATCAATCTGAAAGGTTGCAGCCGGACCGCTAATTGTATTTTCGATTCCATCCAAAACATCGACCACGCCCGGAATCTTTTGAATCGCCTCTGCCACTTTCGGCCCCCATCGCTCGAGCGCGGCCCCGTCCGGGGAGAACAATTTAATCTGGATCGGCTCGGGCTCGCTGGTCAAATCGCCGATCATGTCCTGCAACACTTGCACGAACTCAGCCCGGACTGCGGGTTCCTGCGCATTCACCTGCGAACGAATGTCCTCAGTGATCTCGTCCACACTTCGCTTGCGATCTTTCTTCAGCTTAACCAGGATGTCTCCACGATTCGCTTCTGTGACTGCAGCCAGACCCAACTCCAGTCCGGTTCGCCGCGATGAGCTTTCGACCTCGGGAATGGAATTCACGATCCCCTCGATGCGGCTGATCATGCGGTTGGTCTCGGCTAGCGAGGATCCCGCGGGCGTCCAGTAATCGAGCGTAAAACCACCTTCGTCCATCGCGGGCAGCAGATCCGATCCCGAAAATTGGTAGCAGACGTACGAGGCGATCACGAGTACGAGCGCCCCGCCCGCCAGCCACATGGGCTTCGCCAGCGCGCGACGCAGCCAACGCTCGTGAAAGGTTACAACCTTGCGAAAGAACCCGCCGATCGAGGCCTCCTCGGCCGCGAGCAATCTAGTGATCGACTCTTCTTCAGGCTCGGTCCCCGCCCCAACTGCAGCTTTGTGCTTGATGAAGTACTGGCTCAGGTTGGGCGTCCACGTGAGGGCGAGTGCGAGGGATGTGAACAGCGCAATCGCCATGGTCACGGCTAGCGCGCGGAAGAACGTCCCCGTAACTCCGGTGATCGAAATCAATGGCAGAAACACGACTACCGGAGTGACGGTGGATCCGATCAACGGGATGGTAATTTCCTGAAGCGCGCTGTGAATGGCTTGCAGCCGGTTCTGCCCTGCATCGCGATGAAGCACGATGTTTTCCACCACGACAATCGCGTCGTCAATCACCAAACCCACAGCCGCGGCCAGTCCGCCCAGCGTCATCAGGTTGAAGCTTTGGTGCAAAAGCTTGAGAGCGGCAAACGTCACCAGAATCGTGACTGGAATTACCAGGCCGGCCACGATCGACGTGCCCCAGTCGCGCAGGAACACAACCAGGATGATCGAGGCCAGAATGAGTCCCAACAGAATGGCGTCGCGGACGCTTTTGATGGAGTCGCCGACGATGATCGACTGATCGTAGAACGGCTGAATCTGAATTCCCGGAGGCAGCGACTTCTGGATGCGGTCCACTTCAGCATGAACTTCCTTGGCAACTTCCACGGTGTTGCTGTCCGGCTGCCGGTTAATGTTGAGCAATACCGAAGGTTTCCCATTCGCAGTCACAATCGTGTAAACGGGCTTCACCGCGCGCGTCACGGTAGAGATATCGCCAATGCGAACCGGAATTCCCGCTGCAGTGGATTTCACCACCGTGTTTGCGATCTGCTCCGGAGTGCGCACCTGCCCGCTGATTAAACCCAAAACCAGTTGGTGATTGCGTTCGAACAGGCCGGGTGAATCGATCAAGTTGGTGCGTCGCATCGTATCCAGAATGTCGGTCACCGTGACGTTTGCGGTGAGCAATCTCGCGGGATCCGGCGTGATATGAAACTCCGGCTCCTGCCCGCCTTGTATCAGGACGGTAGACACACCATCGAGCCGGTTCAGCCGCGGCTTGATCTCATAAGTCGCCATTTCCCAGAGTTGCGTCTGCGGCACCGTGTCGGAGCTGAGGCTATAACCAATGATCGGAAAGCTGGCAAACGTCATTCGATTCGCCACCACGCTCGCTGTCGGCGGAAGCTCCGGTTGCACCCGCGAGAGCGCCGCATTCACATACTGCAGCGTCTGGAACATGTCCACGTTCCAGTTGAAGAAAAGGTCGATCTCGGCGGAGCCGCGGCTGGTTATCGAACGCACGTCCTGCAATCCGGGAACGCTGTTCACCGCTTCTTCCAAAGGCCGGGTGATGGTGACCATCATTTGGTCGATGGGCATCACGCCGTTGTCGACAGCAATCAGGATGCGGGGGAAGTTCGTCTCCGGAAAAACCGACACCGGGATGGTGAAGGCGAGATACGCGCCCAGCAAGGCCACCGTGAGGATCAGGAAGATCACCGGTTTCGAATAGTGCGCAAACCAGTATGAGGATGCAGACTGGCTCACTTTTCGGCTCCGCCGGTACTTTTCTCGTTCGGATCTTTTTGCTGTTGCTGCTCTTCCACATTGATCTTGGTGTTGTCGGGCAAGCCATAGGCTCCCGACGCTACTACGCGATCACCGGCTTGCACGCCCTCAACGATCTGGACCTGGTTGTCTTGCCGAACGCCAACCTTCACCGCCTTTTGATGAGCGCGATTGTCCGAGCCGACGAGCATCACCGAAGTGGTCCCATCTTGCGCGCTGAGCAGGCTCGCCGCGGGAATAACCAGCGCATCGGGAATCGTCCGCGCCAGCATGGAGAGCTGGACGCTCGTCCCCGGCTTGAGCCGCTGCTCAGGATTTTTCGCTTGAACCCAGACTTCCACCGTAGTGCTGTTGGGATCGAGCGCCGGGCTGATGACTGTGATCCTGCCCTCGGTCCGCTGATCATCGCCGGGCGCAGTGATGGTCGCTTTGTCCCCGAGTTTGAGCAACGCAGCATCCGGTTGCGGAATGTGGGCGCGGGCGATGACTTGAGAAACATCCATTACCGTGAGCAGGGGAGTTCCCGCAGCGGCCATCTCTCCGGGATACAGTGGACGGTCGGCAATCACGCCACTGATCGGACTACGAATCTCCGAATAACTGAGCTGCGCCGTCGCTCCGAGATACTTTCCCTTTGCCGACTCCAGTTGTCCTGCCGCTGATTTGAGCGTTTGCTGTTTTCCGATCGCCTGCATCGCATCCAAATGTCTTTGCGCCATTTCGTATTGGTTGCGCGCTTGCGTTAGATCCACACCGGCCAGATCGAGTTCCTTGCGCGGAAGGGCGCCTTGCTGAAACAGTTCCTGGCGGCTGTCGTAGACTTTCTGCTGCGCGTCCAGCATTTGCTTGGCGGCTTGCGTTTCCAGTTGTGCCTTTTGCATTTCCGCGGGCAGATCGGCGCCGGTGCTGATCTCGTAAGTGGCCTGAGCTTGATCGTACGTGCCTTTCGTATCCACGGCGGCGGCGGCGAGGTCCTGATGCTCAAGCACGGCAAGCAACTCTCCCTCACGCACGCGGCTGCCGCGCGTGACCAGGAAAGTTTTTACTGGTGCGCTGATCTTCGGAACGATCGCCGATTGCGCCAGCGGAAACAGAACCGCTTCCGCGACAACCGCGTGCTGGATCGTCGTCTTCTCAACCGCAACGACCTGAACGGGAACGACCGGTTCTTTCTCGCCGAGCTCCTTGGAGCAGCCCGAAAAAAATACCAGCAACATGCCTAGCACTACGACCGGCCACATAGCCCCGGACGCCCTCGTCCGAGGTGAGGGCACGAGCCTGCTGGACTTCGTCGGGCTGGGCGGATGCGGGCATCCGCCCTTACGCACGCCTTTCGCTGGCTTCTTCATTCGCTATAACGCTCCTGTCAGTGTCTGCAGGTTGGCCATGGCGACACGAAAGCGCACTTGCCCATCATTAAAGGCGTTGCGCTCCTGAGTCAGCGTATTCTGCGCATCCACGACTTCAAGCACGGTCGATTCGCCTGCCTGATAGCGCATCGTAGTCAAGCGCAAGCTTTCCGCGGCGAGCTCAGCCGACCGATTCAGCGATTCCAGTTCCGCACGCGCAGTTTGTGCCTCGTTGTATAACGTCTGCAACTTAGCCAGCAATTGTCGTTGGGTAAAAGTCAACTCAACGCGAGCCTGCTGCCGGCGCAAGTCGGCTTGCTTGACCTGGCTGCGATTCGCCCCCCAATTCCAGATCGGCAACTGCAACGTCGCAGTTGCAGCGTAGCCCAGATTGCGCACCGGCAGTCCCGTGGCCGGATCGATTCCATTTACCGCGAAGTGATTTGCATCGATGCCATAGAAATAATCGACACTGAGCGAGGGAAGAAAACCGTTCCAAGCAACCTTCACTTCCTGGTTGGCTTGTTGCAGCGCCGCCAGCGCGGCGCGCAATTCAGGATTTTTGTTTGCGGCAGCGGCCTGCACTTCCGGGAACGCGGCTACCGCCTGTGGCATTTGCAGATCATCTACGACGGAGAAATTTTCGTTGAAGTCAGGAAATACCAGAACCGCCAGCTCTAGCCGGCTGCGATTCATCTCCAATTCCGCTTCCTGCAAGTCCCGCTGTTGCTGGTTGGTTTGAATCTGTGCTTTGATCACGTCCGAGTGAGCGACCTCGCCACCGTGCTCCAGCTTCTGACTAATGTCGAGGAACCGCTGCGCTTCGGTTGTGGCTTGTTGCTCGGTAGAATATTTCCGTTGTGCAACTACGAATCCGTAGTAAGTCTGCACCACGGTTACGACCAGCCCGCGAGCGGCGATTTCCGATCGCGCCCGGGCCACGGCCTCAGCCGCCGAAGAGCGGCGGTAGTCTGCGATATTGGCCAGCGAAAACTCCTGATGAACATTTCCCTGGCTGATGTATTCGTGCACTCCGTTGTTCGCAATAAACCGGGCCGCGGCGGTGCCGTTGCCTTCGGTGTAGAGAAATGCTGCGTTGTAATTCACGCTGGGCAGGAGCGCCGCCCGACTCTGGACCCGGTCTTCTTTGGCCAGCCCGAAGTTCGTAACCGCTGCGCGGTATTCGGGATTGTTTTTCTTCGCCCGCTCCAGCGCGTCCTGCAAGGTCAACGTGAGAGGAGCGCTGCTGGTGTTCTGTTGGTTACCGCTTCCCACCAGCACCTGATTGGACGCGGTCTGGGCCGACGCGCTAACCGCCAAACTCAATGTCAGAATCATCAGGACGATCTTGGTTTTCGCGCCGTTGCGAACTCGCGAATTCAAAGTTGCCATTTCCTTGCCGCCTATGCGCCTGCTTAAGCCCGATCCTTGCGGGTTGACGGTGACGCCGAGGGTGCAGCTTCGAAAATCAACGAAGCCGCACCCTCGCGCGAAGCCCGACAGGGGAGGGGCCGTCAATCACGAGTAGATATTCTTAAATGGAAGATTAAGCGAAGCTGAAGGAGCGACGACTAGTTTTGGGTCGGGCCTACCGGCAGCTCTACTGTCATGCGTGTGCCCTTGCCGGGAGTGCTGTCGGCGGTGATGGTTCCTCCATAGGCTTCGACCAGAGCTTTCGCGATCGCGAGTCCAAGGCCAAAGCCTCCGGTCGCGCGCGTTCGGGAGGGATCTCCGCGATAAAAGCGCTCGAAAACATGAGGCAGATCGGCAGGAGCAATGCCTGCTCCGTGGTCTTCGAAGATGATCTGCACCGATCCGTCCTCGTGGCGGAGCATTGCGACTTCAACCGATCCGTCTTCGGGACCGTAGCGCACCGCATTTTCCAGCAGGTTGATCCAGACCAGTTGTAAGTCCTCGGGATCGGCGCGAAACGGCACTGGGCCATTCTTCGACAGATGAACTTTCGCATTGCGGCCCTCGGCTAAATGGCGAACTCGCTCGATCGCTTCTTCACAAGTGGCGGTCACATCGATGACTTGCAAATCGCGACGCAAAGCTCCGTGCGCCCACTGTTCCGCCCGCGCGAGCCGGAGCATCCATTGCAAGAGTTGCTCCAGCCGCTCTAAATCCTCGAGCGAGTGTTCGAGCCCGGCCCGATATTCCTCCGAGGCCCGCGGGCGCTGCAGCAAGGATTGCAAAGTGGACTTCAAGACCGCGACCGGAGTCTTCAATTCATGCGCGGCATTGCCCAGAAATTCTCGTTGCTGGTCAAAGGAATGCTGCAGCCGCGCCAGCATTGTGGTCATCGACTGCGTGAGCGGACGCAGTTCTTTTATCTGTTGAGCGTCATCAGGCACATGCAACTCCCAATTGTGAGCCGATACCAATTCTGCCTGCGCGGCTAATTCCTGTAGAGGCAACAGGCCGCGCCCGATGCCCCAGAGCGCAAGCAGAACCGTTGCCGCCAGCAACAACAGACTGGAGAGCGCGATGGAAATCCCGGCTTGCTTGACCTGCTCGTCCAACTGATTCAGGGGCGCCGCATACACGATAGTCAATGACTGGGGCTGGAACGATTTGCCCTCTTCGCGATCGAGAACCGGTACGTGGAAAACCCGCAAGCCGCGGTAATGAACGTGGGCGAACTTGAACCTCCAATGATCGGGACCGGTGGGCGAGATCCCAAGACCCGTAGGCCAATTCGCGGATTGAGTTAGACTCCCCGATCTTTCAGCCCACACGGCAAACAGGTCGGGATGCGCCGGATCCAGTGACGAGGGTACCAGACTGTCGTCGAAATACACGTTACCGCTCGCATCCTCTGCGTAACGCACCAGCGCGGCCACGCTCATGGCCCGAGCCTGCATCCCCGCATCAAGCGTAGACAGCAGGCGCTGGTGAGTGTAGAAGATTCCGCTGAACAACAGGCCGGCCGCCAGCAACGTCTGTGAAAGCACGACGATGGTAATCAGCCGAGCTTTAATCGAATCATGCTGGATCGAACCCAAACGCTGCCCAACGGAAATGAGTCTATGTTTCATCCGTGCAATGTTCCATCCTGCAAAACATAACCCTGGCCGCGAAGAGTGTGAATCAACTGCCGTGAGGAGCCATCGTCGAGTTTGCGCCGCAGCCCGGAAATATACACTTCAATGACGTTGCTGAACTTCTCCCAGTTATAGTCGTAGAGATGCTCCAGCAGTTCGGTCTTTGAGACCACGGCACGAGGCCGGTGGGCCAGGTATTCCAAGACGCGATATTCCATCGCGGTCAAAGTGATCGGTCGTCCTCCTCGTCGCACGCTGCGGTTCACCGTGTTCAATTCCAAATCGCCCACTGCGAGAACCGGGGAAGGCTGTCCCTTTCCGCGACGGATCAGTGCCTTGGTGCGAGCCAGAAGCTCACCCAGATCAAAAGGCTTGGTCAGGTAATCGTCGGCGCCAGCGTTGAGCAGTGCCACTACGGACTCCTTGTCGTCGCGCGCCGTCACCACCAGAACCGGCGTGCGCTGTCCCGTTTTTCGCATGCGACCCAGCAATTGCATGCCATCCATTTGCGGCAGCATCAGATCGAGCAGCACCACGTCGTATTCGCTGGACTCCGCCAGAAACAGCCCTTCCTGTCCATCGCGAGCGATATCGACCGCGTACCCCGCGCTCTCGCGGAGACTGCGGGCGATGTTTTCCGCCAGCCGCGGTTCATCTTCAATGATCAGAACGCGCAACTTCAACCTCTCGTCTGCCGATCCAGCACTTACTCCCTTCAACCTTAACGCGTCCTTAAACCAGTTGGAAGTGCTGAGGGTTGCCCTACCGGGCCGAGTGCTGTGTTGGCAATGAGCTGAAGAGGCCTTGGTCGGCTATAAGGCCAGGAGACCCAAATCGGTATGGTTTCTCCCGTATTGGCTCTCCCAAACCATTAGAATTCGCTTGCACATTCAAGGGAAATGCGGCATTCAAAGGTCTTTATCCCGAAGTGTCGGCGGGCGAACCTTTGGCGAATCAGTTGCTTTCGTATCCAGTGATTGAGTTCGAGTCAATCAGAAGCAGAACGTTTCGCAAGCAAGTTGAAAGGAAATTTTCATGTTGGATCTCAGCGACATCAAGATCACGCAACGCGATGAACAGGTTCTGAAGCTGCTAGTAGAAGGATGCAGCAACAAGGAAATCGCGGAGCAACTGAACATCAGCCCCCGGACCGTGAAACAACATCTGCGCACCCTGTTTCTGCGAGCCGGAATTAAAGATGGCCGCAAGCGCGTGAAGCTCGCGACCGCCGTGTTCCAAAGAGAGCAGAGGGAGTCTCATGCAACCCTGTGACCGTCTAACCGCCAAGGAAGTGCAGGTCGCGATGTTGGTCTGGGAAGGCCAGACCAATCGCGAAATTGCCAACGTAATCGGTACTACGGAGCAAGTAATCAAGAATTACTTGCGTAACACTTTTGACAAACTCGGGGTCTGGAGCCGCTTGGAGTTGGCGCTCTATGTGGCCGCGCACGGCGGTGTGCAATGGCGCGAGCCCGTACCTTTAGCGCCTGCGCCTATTTTGTCCGCGGAGATCCCGCATCCGTTGCAGCAGATGACCAATCGGGCGCATCCTATCGACGCGGATGACCAGAAGTCACCCCGGTCGCGGAACAAGACAGGAGGCTTGCCACGACTGGTTTCTGCCTAGTTTTTCACAGCTGAAAAGCCCCTGCCGAGGCCAACGTGCGACTGGGAAGCGGAGTTTACTTGCCATTAGTGAGCAGTTGCGCATCGGCGTGGGTTGACCGGCGATCATCGATTGCACCAAAAACGGTGCAGTACCCTGTGGAGACAAAGCATGTCTCTGAAAACAAAGAGCCTGTAATCGACTGAAATTAGTTGACGATGGACGTCCTCCGGAGTACACACCTCCAGCTATTTTGATTGGCTTTCGTCTACAAATAGCCTTGGGACGCGGGGCGGTTTTGGCACTGGAACGTTTTGAAGCACAGTGCTTCCTAGGCGGTGGGCATGGGCGGGAAAAAGTTGAGCGAAGAGCGGACCGCTTCATTACCCGGTGCTCTGGCGTGAGGCACGCCTTTTATCGATCGCTCAGCCCGCGGTCAGGAATGGTCTTGCCACTCGAGTAAATTGCACGTTCGTCCAAAGCGGAGGAAATGGGATTGAGTCCGGCGGGTTGAGCATTCATTGATGCCGGCAGTTAGATCAGAAATCTGTTTGGCAACATTCAGCAGCCAGTTGTTTCGCTCCCCCTATGGCTCACGTCGGACGTAATTCGGTCAAAGCTACCATCCTCGTCGTGGACGATTCCCCTGAGATCCGACGTTATTTTCGCGCTCTATTGGAACTGGATTCTTACAGCGTCGAGACGGCCGACAGCGGCTATGAGGCTCTGTACCGCCTACGCCATGCGTGTACTCCCGACTTGGTGTTGCTCGATCTGCAGATGCCGGGGATGGATGGCTTGGAGACTTTGCGCCTCCTGAAATTGGCGCAGCCGAATGCGAAGGTCATCATGTGCTCAGGCGTGGACGATCCCGCCAAGATTCATGAGGCCGTCTTGCTGGGCGCGTACGGCTATCTCGTGAAGCCTATCCAACATTTATATCTTTCGGCTGCGGTAGAACGTTGCCTTACCGAAAGTCCAACCAATCGTCCAACCGAGCCCATGGGAGCGCAGCTCTTCGTTTTGCCATCGCCTAGCGCGTTCTGAGCAAGAATCGTTGTTCGGCGAGTTCAAATCCTGATTCGAACCATGCTCTCGATGAATTGCTTGAGTTGATTTTTGTCTTGTTCTGTCATTTCGATAAACTTCACTCCGATCCCGAAACCCGGCGTGCTGGTTACAACTTCCCCGTTTGCCCACAACTTGAAATCCTTGACCCAAAGGGCAATCCTGATCTGCGTTGCTTTCGGTAAAGGGTTGGTCATCTCGAGGAAACACCCGCCCAGGCTGAGATCGGCAGTTCTGGTGCGCATAGGAACTACTGCACCAGAGGGGTAAACCTCGGCCGAGTTTGTGCACTTTACGCGAACGTCAGTCCGGCGGTCGCGCACGTCGCGCACCGATCCATCGAAACCAGGGGGCGGCAAAGGGAAATCCCAGAGGCTTTTTTCCGGCGACAGATTGAGCAGACCCATGCGTCCCGCGTCGGCGGCGCCCCGTTGACCTACCCACTTGACCCGAAAATGCGTCTTGATCACGCCATAAGTGACACCGACAATCTCATCCACCTTTGGCAGGGCCTGAACTCCCTCCACCTCCAACCCGTTCTTGCTGACGTTGACCGTGGAGACCTTCTCGGAGAAAATCTGCCCCCCACTATCAGTCCCGAAAATTCGGACGGGAACTCTGATCTCCTTGCGGGGCTCGCGACGTTTTCCCATGACCTGACCAGAACCCTCCAACAGAAGCTTGGGCCTAGGTGATGCGATTCTACTTCAGATATCCTCCTTCACCCAATGAACGGATGGACTCCCACCGGGTACCATCCCGACCTATGCAAGGGAAAACGCTGCAAAAGGTTGCATAAAGAGCGCTCCGTCCTCTGTGGAGAGTTGGCGAAAGGCGCAATTTTACGGTGATTTCACGATAGCCCCGCGGCATTCCGATTGCGGTGGCACCGGGGTTGCGCCCAGGTTTGATTGCGTCCCCCCGCCAAGATCGCGATTCGAGGTAGGAAATGACCACTAAAGAAAGCTTCTGGATGGCGTGTGACTCCATCGAACAGTTGCGAGCCGAATACGGACCCTTCCAAACCCGCGCCGAGGCCGAGGCAGAAGCGCACAAGCTTGGATTCGGCTTTCTCCTACGCTACGAGCACGTCATCGACGCCAACGAAAACATCCAGGAAGTGCGCTGCATCTTCATCGAGTTGCCCAGTGCTCGCCAAGCGCCAACCGGCCCCGTAATCCGCAAGCTTCATACGCGCTGCGCCACCTGCGGCGAGGCCGCTGTTCATGAGGAGCATTGGCAGGCTGAAGTGTGGGCCGATATTCATGAATTTGAGCACATTCGCCATCGTGTCCGCCTCTTTGAGCAAAGCCGTCGGGAGGGCCTCAAAGAAATTGGCGACTGGCGCGATCAATGTGCGTGATCGAACCGTCTCTCCAAAACTCAGTAATTTTCTGCTAGTCTGTTCCCGGTAAGCTGGACCTGAATCGGGCCGCTTCCGGGAAAACTATGGTCTTGGTGATTTCGCTCTTTCTGGCGCTGATTCCTCTCCTCGGTATCCTTTATATCGTTGTATTTGGCTCGCTGACGACGGTCGATGGGCTTTTCATGTCCCTAATCCTGCTCTCCATCTCGGCCATTCTTGGCTTGAACGTCCTGATTGAGTTGCGGAAAGGGAAGTCCGCGTTTGCCCCCAGCAGGACTGTGCGTGCCACCGGGCCGGTCTCCGATGGCTCCCGCCTGAAAACCCGTGGCAAGGTAAAAGAAGTGGTGTTCTTCGAGTCCAACGTGGGCCAGCCCAACAAATCGATCGTCACTCTTTCCGACGGCGGCGGTTCTTCGCAGACCCTGGCACTCGAGGGAGACGTGCGCAACGCCCTCCCCATAGGTCAGACCCTCGAGATCACGTTACGCAAAGAGGCTGGCAAGAACGTGCTGGTAGATGTCAACCATGCCTGAGGCCAACTGAGAACCGAGAACCAGCAACTGCCAACTGGTTTTTCCAGCGCTCTTGTTCGGACGAACAAGTAAGCTCCGGAAAGGCCTAGATATCGGATTCCTCTGTCCCGAGACCGGCCTGCCGTTTTCTTGGCTTCGACCCACACCGCTTCCGGCTGATTACGAACGTAACTCGCAATCCTACTTCCGCCTCGCTCAAGCGCGCAATTCCAGTAGAGAATTACTAGCGTCGGCATTCGCCGGACGAGTTGTGTCCGAAGCGGAGGGGGAATGGAGCGGACGAGAGAGGAACAGGCTGCGCCGCCGCCTACCATGTTGGCGCGCGCGGAACAAATTCAGCGGGAGATTCAGCAGCTCTCGGGACGCGACCTGCAGTTGTGGTCGATCGTAATCCTCGTCATTGTCGTACTCACCGCGGGCATGCTGGCGTTGGTTCTGCCTAACGTGATCTGGGCCCAGCGCGTCATCCGCATCGAACACATTTATCTCCCACAACTCTTCTTCGGATTAATCTCGCTGATTCTGCTTTTCAATATTTACCTGGTTGGACAAAAAATCGCTCTGAATAACACCCGCCGAGCCCTGATCAGTGAATTGGTCCTGAATGAGCGGCTGGAAAGCCTATCGCTGATTGATCCCTTAACCCAGTTGTTGAACCGACGCGCGATGAACGAACTGATTCCCAGGGAGGTAGCGCGCGCTAATCGGCTCTCCAGTCATCTGACTTTCCTGACCATCGACCTTGACGGTTTCCGCGCCATCAATTCCAAGTTCGGGAACATCGAGGGCAATTTTCTGCTGAGGGAGTTTGCCAAGTTACTCACTATGATTTTTCGAGGCGGTGATATCGTTTTTCGCCAGGGTGGAGACGAATTCCTCATCGTGATGCCCGATACCAACGAGGAAGATGCCGATTTTCCCATCCGTCGCCTGCACCGCGGGCTGGAGCAGTGGAACCTCAGCAGCGGCAAGAGTTATCAACTCTCATTCAGCTGGGGCATCGCGGGCTATGTGACTGGCAGCGAAGTTGAAGATGTCTTGCGAGCCGTCGACCGCCAGCTCTACCAGAAAAAGAACAACCTCGTCCCCGTGTTCTGAGATTGATCAGCCTCGTCGGTGGTATGGGACGATGCCGCTTAGGCTTATTCCTGCTTATCTTTTCGCATCCACGGAGTGAAAGTGATCCCGACCAACAGTCCCTCCGGACTGATAAAACGGGTTACAGTCTGGCCCCACGGTTCTTTCTTGGCCTTGAGAAGCATTCGATAACCTCGCGATGCAAGCTCCGTGGTTGCCTGCTCAACATTCTCGACATCGAACTCAAGCCAGGCTTGCGGCACAGGGATTTCGTCGGGCCAGGAATCTCTGCCAAAACAAGACTGCGCCGCCTGCGAGAGCGGCCACAGCGCAAAAGCCTTTACTCCTTCCAGAGCTCCTGTATGAAGATAGCCGTCCTTTTCTTCTTTAAAGGCAATGCCGAGAGTCTCCCTGTAAAGCTTCTGGCTTTCACCGGTATCGCGAACAATGGGGCCAAACCCGGCAATGAACAGTATCCTGATACCGTCGAAATCTTTCATGGCCTGATAATACTCTGGCGAGAGCCGTGGCTCGTGGAGACGGAAGGGAAGGCAGCCCTCGCTTCCGTATCGTCGTCCAGCGGGCCCCACGCAAGCACTTCGCGGAGCCGCCATAACATCCAGCCTAAGGCTGCCATCCCACCGATCCACACCAAGAAGCAGAACTTAACCACCCAACCCGAAGCTTTTCCCATTCTTCGCAGCAGAAAGGGCAGAAAATTCCACGTGGTGATGTGAACGTAGTCCCACGGATCTTGGGTCATAGCGGGATTGTTGAGTCCCCACGCATCCATCCTTCCCAGCGCGAACGCGACAATGTTCTTGAAGCGCAGTGCGATCACGAAGGTCGGATGCCCCAGCGTCTCCAACTGATAGATCTCGAGCGGCAGCCAGAAGGCGAGCGATGCCAATTGGATGGCAGCGCTAACCGCAATCAGTCCCAGTCCAATCGTCCAAACGAACTTCCCCAATTCCATGCGATGACGTAACAGTAGCGGCACCGAGATGAATGCAACCAGTTCCGCCGCGGTTGAGACATAGCGGTCGGCCCAGGCGAAATCCCCGCTCCACACTGTGTACTTTGCGTAGAAGCTGATGTGCGCCAACAACAGCAGGGACACGGCGACGACGTACGCCCGGATTTCCGGGTGAAAGCGCCTCCACGCGAGCACGGCGATGACTATCGTAAGGATCAGCAACGGATCAAAAAGGAAGATAGACTTTTCCGGCGCAAAAAGCGCACCCAGAAAACCCACGTGGAACGGATTCTCGAATGGGTAGCCCGCCGGCAAGGATGGATCCAGACGGCGGCGCTCCACGGCAAAGTAGTGTATGTAGGTATTGAAAAAGGATCCAAACCGATAGTACTGGTAGAGGCGATCGATGAGCAGGAAGACCGCATAGACCGGCAGGGCAGTTTTCACATACACGACGAACCGTCCCCACAGCTCCCGGCCGAGAGTCCGTTCAAACCACAGCACGAGAAATAGAAAACCTGCTCCGGCCAGAAGGTCGAAACCGGTGGTCAGGCGAGTCAACAGGTTGAGTCCAAAGGCGGCCGAGCCGACGAGCAATGCGCGTCGGCCGCCGGTACGCAGCCACTCATACTGAAATGTAATTCCAGCCAGAGACAGAAGCATGATGTAATTGTTCTCCATCATGTTCTGCGTGTAGTGGAGATGGGTGGTGCAGAACAGCAGCGCCAGCACGCCGGCCACAGCGTGGCGAGTGCTAAAGCTCAGCAAGCGCAGAAAACGAAAACACACCAGCGCGGTTAAAACGCTGATCAGAATGTTGGTGGTGTAGCTGACCACGATGTTGCGCACGCTCGGGTCATTGCCGTTGTATTTCTCAAAAACCGACAGCCGCTCGATGTAAGTTCCCACGATGTCTGCCGGCAAGATGAGCAGCGGCTGGCCCACGCCGTACCAGTCAAATAGTCTGCCTCCCCGGCCATGCAACCCGAATTCTGGATATTCCTGAGGGAAGACCGGCGGCTCCGAAGTCCAGAAGGAGTGAGCAGTCTGCAGACGATGCATGGTGTCGGCTGAGCCCAGTTCGCCCGACTGCACAACGAAAGCGGTAAGGCCCGCAATTAGCGCAAGTAGAACCAATGGATCCTGCAGCCAGCCTCGGTGGCGGACGGTCATGGCTAGCTCTTTCGCGATCTCACAATCGCTTCTCGCGCTTCCTTATCTGCGGTTCTGCGGCGTTCGGTCTCACGTTTGTCCCACAGCTGCTTGCCTTTTGCCAGTGCGAGCTCAACCTTTACTTTACCGTTCTTGAAATACATCCGGGTGGGGATCAAGGTCAGCCCTCGCTGCTGTGTCTTCCCGATGAGCTTGCGTATCTCTTCTTTATGCATCAACAGCTTGCGAGTGCGCAGGGGCGCGTGATTAAAGATGTTGCCATGCTCATAGGGACCGATGTAGCAATTCAGCAGCCACAGCTCGCCGTCTTTGATCAGACCATAAGAATCTTTGAGATTCGTGCGGCCCGCTCGCACCGACTTGACCTCTGTCCCTGTCAACGCGACGCCCGCCTCAAATTTTTCCAGCAAGAAGTAGTTATGTGACGCGATCCTATTAACAGACGCATCGCGCTGACCGGCCGCGGTGGGATCGCGGCGAGGATTTTTCTCCGGATTCGGCCGGGTTGGTTGTGCGGGCTGCCGTGGCATAGTTTCTTACTAGCTTATCTCATTGCAGCGGGGCAGAGCGGATGCTAGGGCGAGTGGCCACGTGAGAGACAACGAATTCGCGGGGGCTAGAGAGAGACAGTTCGCCGATCGCGCACTCATATGCAGGATCAGATGCGTGCCAGAAAGAATTGGGGGAAGGCCGGGACCATTAAACCTTCGGTACTAGAACCAAAGAGTGTAACTGCCACCACAGCCATCACTTCGGAACGCTCCGAGGCGATGCTATAATCGCGCAGCTAACACTATCTTAGGCAAATATTTAGAGCTGCATCCCGAGGTCCTGGCCGACCACCGGGAGAAAACTGCTTTTAGAGGAATTTTGATGAAACGCTTGATCCGCTCGGCGGCGATGGTCTTGCTGATCCTGGCCGTAACCTTAGCCATCGCGGCAGACAAGGCGAAATCTCTTTACAACAAAGGGAAGGACGCGGAGGCTCGCGAGAACTACGAACAAGCCTACGATTATTACAAGCAGGCTTGGGACCTCAAGCCCGCCGAGCTTACCTACAAATCTGCTTATGATCGGTTGCGTTTTCTGGCTGGGGCTTCGCATGTGCATCGCGGACAATTGCTGCGAGAAGCCGGCCAACTGGATACAGCGCTAGCCGAGTTCCAGAAAGCCGCTGAGATTGATCCTTCCAGCGCCATCGCCCAGCAGGAAATTCAACACACTAAGATGATGATCGACGCAGCCAAGTCTGCGGGGCCCAAAGCAGCAGCCCCAACTCCCAGTGGCGTGCAGAAGCGCCTAGAGGAAGCCGCAGGACCGGTAGAGCTGGCGACCATTTCGAATACTCCGATCAATCTGAAGATCACGGAAGATTCGAAGATCATTTACGAGACTGTGGGCAAGCTTGCGGGCATCAATGTGCTATTTGATCCCGACTACACTTCGCGACGCATCAAGATTGAGTTGAATAACGTCTCTCTCGAAGAAGCGCTGGAGATTATCGCGCTCGAGTCGAAAACCTTCTGGCGCCCCGTGACGCCGAACACCATTTTCGTAGCTACCGACAATCCTGCCAAACGCAAGGATCTCGAGCAGAGCGTCATCAAGACTTTCTATCTGGCAAATCTTTCCCAGCCGACGGAGCTGCAGGATGTGGTCAACGCCATGCGGCAGATCCTGGAAATCTCGCGCATTCAGCCCTTGCCTTCGCAGAGTGCAATCGTGGTGCGCGGCACTCCCGACCAGATCGCGCTGGCGCAAAAATTGATCGGCGATCTGGATAAAGCTAAAGCTGAAGTCATCGTGGATGTTGCGGTGCTGCAGATCAATCGCGACAAGTCAAAGACCCTGGGAATCAGCCCACCCACCAGCGCCACGGTAGCCTTGCAGAACAACCTCACGACCACGAGCACGACCGGCACCACTCCCACCACCGGCTTAACCACCGCCAACACAGCGAGCACGACCGGCACGCCCAACCAGCTCAACCTGAACCAACTCGCGAATCTGAACGCAACCGATTTCACCATCACCATTCCGCAGGCGACGGCAACCGCGCTCTTCAGCGACAACAGCACCAAGCTCATTCAGAAACCGCAAATTCGCGCAGTGGATGGACAAAAGGCTTCGCTCAAAATCGGCGACCGCGTACCGGTAGCCACTGGATCATTCCAGCCCGGCATCGGCGGCGTCGGCATCAACCCGTTGGTCAACACCCAATTTCAATATCTGGACGTCGGCGTGAACATCGACATTACGCCCAAAGTTCATGCCAACGGCGAAGTTACGCTCAAGGTCACGATGGATATTTCTTCCGTGACCGGCACCTCCAATATCGGCGGCATAAGCCAACCCATTATCGGGCAGCGGAAAATCGAACATGAAGTGCGACTGAAAGAAGGAGAAGTCAACCTGCTCGGCGGCATGCTGGAGGACTCGCAGACCAAATCGCTGACTGGCATCCCCGGATTGGCGCAGATTCCGATCCTGAAATATCTCTTCGGACAAACCACCACCGATCACTCCGAAACTGAGACCGTCTTCGTCCTGATTCCGCACATCGTGCGCAGCCACGAATACAACGATATGAATCAGGAGGCCATCGACGTCGGCACGGCCAACGCGATCGAGTTGCGGCGAGTGAGCCACCAGTTGGCCCCGGCTCAGGCTCCTGCATCTCGACCGCAAGTGCCGCCGCAAGGCACATCGGCGCCCGCTCCCGCGACTCAGCCACAAGGATCAGCCGCAGCATCCCCCGCGGGCCCCGCGACCTTCAGCTTCGATCCGGCCACCATTTCGCAGCCGAAAGGATCCACTTTCGCGGTGAACGTTATGCTCACTGGAGCCCAGAATGCGTTTTCCGTTCCCTTGCAGATCAGCTACGACCCGCAGAAGCTGCAGGTGGTGAATGTTTCGAATGGAGGTTTCCTTTCGCATGATGGCCAGGCCGTGGCCCTGGTTCATCGCGACGATGACACCACAGGAACCCTGCAAATTACGGCGACGCGGCCGCCAGGGGCCAGCGGAATTTCTGGCGATGGCACGATCGTGACCCTGACTTTGGTGGCCAAGGCCGCCGGACAATCCTCGCTGACTATTGCCAGAGGAAGCGTGCGCGACCCTGGTATGCAAGCTGCGCCAGCGGCCGGCGCGAATGTGACCGTGACGATTCAGTAGTTCTGTCGCCACCGCCGCGATCTGAAGAACCGGCGCTCGATAAGAAATTCCGCGAGGGATACCTGCAGGCGACCCGCTCGATGGGCGAGCTCACTGACGACGGACTAATTTCGAATATGCAGTTAACCGTTACCAAAGTGCGTCGGCGTAAAACGCGTGGATTCACGCTGATCGAGCTGATTGTCGCCACCGCGATTCTGCTGATCCTGAGCACGCTTGCGATCCCGCTGGTCCGGGTAAGTATCAAGCGCGAGAAGGAACACCAGTTGCGGCAGGCTTTGTGGGACTTGCGTGACGCCATCGATCGCTACAAGGACGCTGCTGATCGTGGCGCATTCCAGACCAAAGTGGGCTCGGAAAACTATCCCCCCGATTTGGATTCGCTGGTCAAAGGCGTCGACGTTCAGGGCAAGAAATTAAAGTTTCTGCGCAGAATTCCGATTGATCCGATGACGAACAGTACCGAGTGGGGGATGCACTCTATGCAGGACGACCCGGATTCCGACTCCTGGGGCGAGCAGAACGTTTTCGACGTGTTTACCAAATCGCAAGACACGGCGCTGGACGGAACCAAGTACAAGGACTGGTAGATGGCAAGACCTCGCAGAAAGCACAGCCGTGGCTTCACATTGATTGAGCTGATGATCGTCATCAGCATCATCCTGATCCTTGTTTCTGTCGCGCTCCCCGCGTACAACCAATCGATCTGGCGGGCGCGGGAATCGGTGCTGAAACAGAATCTCTTCGCCCTGCGCTCCGTAATCTCCCAATACACCTTGGACAAGCAGAAAGCGCCGCAGTCCTTGGAAGACCTGGTTTCAGCGGGTTACTTCAAGCAAATCCCGAACGACCCCATGACCGGCCGTAGCGACACTTGGACGGTCGAAGAAGAGTCCGACACGATTATGACAGTCGACCAGCAGGAGCCCGGAATCTACGATGTTCACAGTGGCTCGACCGCTGTCGGCAGCGACGGCACCGCCTACAACACCTGGTAAGACACACCTTCATTGCTTCAAGCCGCGTCTCGCCCCGCTGTCATCCCTGAGGCAGCGGAGTCCTTCGCAAAGCCAAGGACTCCCCACGAATGATCTCTGCATTTCCGTGGACACCGCAGCAACGCGACTCGCCGTCTCTCTGGCCTGGCACAGCCTGCGGGGCGCCGCGTCCCAAAACGGGACGGATTAGCGCGTTCGGAAACCGTTTTCCACATACGCAAGCTTGACATCGGTCGGGGGATTCCATAGAAGTTCTATAGAAATACTATAGAATAGGCGGATAAGTCTTAGGTTCCGGTGCCGAAGAAGGCAAGTCTTGAAAAAAGCCAAGAATCTGCAGCTCTTGTTTACCCTTGTAGCCCTGGCGGTTACGTTCGCCTCGGCGCAAAGCAACAATCTGCCGAATGTCCAGCACATCATCCTCGTCGTCCAGGAAAATCGCACACCGGACAACCTGTTTGGGAGCGATGCCGTTAGCGACCCGGCCCAACTCCTGGGCGCGGACCTGGCGCAGAAGGGAAAGTGCCTCGGTGCCGGCGTGCCCCTGAGCCCTTTCCGGCTTGGCGCCTGCTTTGACCCCGACCACCGACATTCTCCCGCTTGGAAACAGATGTATAACAAGGGCAAGATGGATGGCGCTTGCAGGATTACCATAGCGAACGAGGGTTGCACTTCCCTGCAATATCCCAACTATACGTACGTCGATAATTCCGAGCGGGAGATTCAGCCTTACTTCGATGTCGCCAGCCAGTACGGTTACGCCAATTATTTCTTTCAGACCAACCAGGGGCCGAGTTTTCCCGCCCATCAATTCCTGCTTGGAGGGACTTCGGCTCCGGTCTACGACGACGGCGACTTCCAACAATACTGGACCTGGTTTGCCGCGGAGAACTCGTTCAACTCCAAGAACAAGGAGTACGGATGTCTGACCTCCGTCGTAATTTTGCAAGTCGCGCCCAGTGGGAGGGAATCCAATGGATATAACAACGGCTTGCCGTGCTATGACCACAATACCTTGGTCGATCTATTGGACCAGTACGGCCTTAGCTGGAAATATTATCCGCAGGGTCCTCAAGCTGGGAACGCGGCGAGCTCGCTGTGGACCGCACCCAACGCCATCCTGGGTATCTGCCAGCCTGACTTCGGCCGGTGCGTGGGCCCGGATTGGGTAGAGAATGTGGCGGCAGAAATACCTCCAAAACCGCCGCGACGCGGCAAGATGGCACCGATCTTGACCGATATCGAGAGCTGCGATCTTCCCGCAGTGAGTTGGGTGATTCCCGACGGATCCTGGTCCGACCATCCGGGAATGAACAGCGACTTCAAAGGCCCGGCTTGGATGGCGGCCATCGTCAATGCGGTCGGGAACAATGTTTACTGCGATGGAGGGAATGGCTACTGGTCCGATACTGTGATTCTGATCGTTTGGGATGACTGGGGCGGTTGGTATGACCACGTGCTGCCCTACCGCTGCGATCAATCGGGAGTTTGCCAGGGTTATGCCAATAATACGGGGCAACAGTACGTCTACGGTTTCCGGGTGCCCTTTATCGTTGTGTCCGCCTACGCCAAGCAAGGGTATATTTCTGGCGCACTTCCTCCCTACGGTCCGGGAGAGGTAGTGCCTTTCATTCACGATTTTGGCAGCATTCTCAACTTCATCGAGTATGCCTTTGGGCAGAATGGCCAGCCCCTGCACTTCCCCGGAACCCCCGCGACCAGCGGCATTAGTCCGCAGTATGCCTACGCCGATGTCCTGGCTCCGGATGTCTACACCTCGACCGGCTGTTCGCAGTTCTTGTGTCCGTACGGGCTCTCTGATTTCTTCAACTTCAACCAGGCACCAAACAATTTTCATACCATTTTGCTTCCGCCCAAATTAAGGCGTTACGATGGAGAATATTTCAAGGATTTTGGGACCCACTCTGATGATCCCGCTCCCTCCGACCCGGACAACGATGCCCTCGACGAGGACTGAGCGAGTCCAGGACGCCATGTAACAAACGGTGCCCCTCTCTTTCGCGTTCGTGGCGAGAGGCCGGGAGGCCATGCCGCGTACCGTGACCGAACCAAAACCTCTTCCGCTACCCATCGTGAGGCAGCGGAGTGGTGATGCCAAGGACTCGCGACGAAGGATCCCTGCATTCTCCCTACGGCCGCCGTCCCGCCACGACTCTCATCCCGACCGGAGTGGGCGGACCATCTGTTTCGTGCTTTCCATTGCTCTCATAGACCTAATGTTCCGCGCGAGGCTAGGATAGTCTCCATGATTCTCGCAATGGAGTTTGTGGCAACATTCTGCACCGGACTGTTTGCCGGAGCCTCACTGTACATAAGCCTTGTTGAGCATCCGGCGCGGATGGAATGCGGGACCACGCTGGCGGCAACCGAATTCGGGCCAAGTTATCGCCGAGGTGCGGTGATGCAAGCCTCACTGGCGATCGGCGCTTTTCTCGCCGCCATGGTGAGTTTTGCATTCGCTTCGAACTACGCTTGGCTGATTGGCGGAATCTGCATCGTGGCTGTGATTCCATTCACCCTGAGCGTCATTCTTCCTACGAACAAGAAGCTGCTCGATCCATCCTTAAACCGGAACTCGGAGGCTGCACGTGGGCTCCTGGTCCGTTGGGGAAGACTCCACGCCGTGCGCACGGCGCTGAGCCTGGCGGCGTTCGTGGTGTTTCTCTCGGTGCCCAAAGTCTGAGATGTAGCTGGCAACGTCTTGGAAATTTGAACACTTCTTCCCAAAGCACTAACATCTATTCATGCCGGTTGAAACAGAGATCACCAAAGCGACTTACACGCCGATTCGCGCGCCCCGAGGTACCGCCATTTCCTGCAAAGGCTGGCAACAGGAAGCCGCCATGCGCATGCTGATGAACAATCTCGACGAAGAGGTCGCCGAGCGCCCGCGCGATCTTGTCGTCTACGGCGGGACCGGCCGCGCGGCACGCAGTTGGGAGGCCTACCACGCCATTGTTGCGTCGCTGAAAAACCTGGAGAACGACGAGACTCTGCTGGTGCAATCTGGCAAGCCGGTGGGCGTGTTCAAGACGCACGAGTACGCGCCGCGCGTGCTGATCGCGAACTCGAACCTGGTGGGGCATTGGTCCAACTGGGAGAAGTTCAACGAGCTGGAGCGCGCCGGTTTGATGATGTATGGCCAGATGACCGCAGGTTCGTGGATCTACATCGGTTCACAAGGCATTGTGCAAGGCACATTCGAAACATTTTCCGCAGCAGGAGAGAAGCATTTCGGTGGAGATCTTGCCGGCAAGCTGATCGTGAGTGGTGGCATGGGCGGCATGGGTGGAGCTCAGCCGATGGCCGCCACCATGACCGGAGCGGCTTTCCTGGGCATTGATGTCGACCCCGAGCGCATCAAGAAGCGCCTCAAGAGCGGCTACTGCGATTTCATGGTGACCACACTCGATGAAGCGCTGCGCATCCTGAAGAATGCCGTGCGCAAGAAAGAAAACGTCTCGGTCGGCTTAGTCGGCAACTGCGCCGACGTGATCCCCGAACTCGCCGAGCGAGGCGTCGTGCCAGACATTCTTACCGATCAGACTTCGGCGCACGATCCACTCAACGGCTACGTGCCCAACGGGATGACGTTCGAAGCCGCGGTGGAACTGCGCCAGCGCAATCCGCAGGCTTATCAAGAAAAGTCGCTGGATGCGATAGCGCGCCACGTCGAAGGCATGCTCCGACTGCAGAAGATGGGCGCCGTGACTTTCGACTACGGCAACAATATTCGGACGTTCGCATTCCAGCGAGGAGTGAAAAATGCCTACGACTTTCCGGGATTCGTGCCCGCGTATATTCGTCCGCTATTCTGCGAAGGCCGCGGACCGTTTCGCTGGGTCGCTTTGTCGGGCGAGCCTTCCGACATTCACGTCACCGATGATTTAGTTCTGGAACTGTTCCCGGAGAATGGGATTCTGCGGCGCTGGATTGATCTGGCCCGCAAGCGAATCAAGTTTCAAGGGTTGCCCGCGAGAATCTGCTGGCTCGGATACGGCGAGCGCGCGCAGTTCGGGCTGGCGATGAATGAACTGGTGAAGAAAGGCAAAATCAAAGCGCCAATCGTGATCGGCCGCGATCATCTGGATTGCGGCTCCGTCGCCTCTCCATTCCGCGAAACCGAAAGCATGAAAGATGGCAGCGACGCCGTAGCCGATTGGCCGCTGCTCAACGCTATGTTGAATACTGCAGCAGGCGCTTCATGGGTTTCAATTCACAACGGCGGCGGCGTGGGCATCGGCTACTCGCTGCACGCGGGTCAGGTAACAGTAGCCGACGGTACAGATATGATGGCGAAACGAATCGAGCGCGTGCTGACGACCGATCCAGGCATGGGCGTGATTCGCCATGTCGATGCGGGCTATGAAGAAGCCGAGGATTTTGCGAAGAAGAAGGGCGTGAAGATACCGATGCCCTCGTAAATTGGTTCGAGGTCGATGGAGGACGGGGGTCTTGCCCGTCGCAGCCGAGCGGAACTCAGGCTGAGCGTCCAAGCCAGACTGCTAGACTAATACTTTGAAGCCTTCCCCAAAGCCGTTCCAGCCTGCTCTGTTGCTGATTAACATCGGTCAGCTCCTCACATTGCGCTCTTTTTCCCACAACCCAGGTCCGCGCCGTGGCTCCGAACTCAAGGAACTTGGCATCATCGAAGATGCCGCCGTCCTTTGTCTCGGCGGAAAAATTGTTTCGGTCGGCAAAAGTAAAGACGCGCTGCGCGATTCCTGGCTGAAGAAAAATCGTAAGACCGTCATCGAGATCGATTGCGAACATCAAGTGGTTCTCCCCGGTTTCGTGGATTCGCATACGCATCCCGCTTTCATCGCGCCCCGCCTCGTCGATTTCGAAAAGCGTATTTGCGGAGCTACCTACGAAGAGATCGCCGAAGCGGGCGGCGGCATTCGGTCGAGTGTAGAAGGCGTGCGCAAAGCCCCAAAGAGTCGACTCGCCGAGCACGTGCTGCAAGCGCTGCGCGAAATGGCCGAACAAGGAACGACCACGGTTGAGGCGAAGTCGGGCTACGGACTGACCCTGGAATCAGAATTGAAATCCCTCGAGGCCATACGGGCTGCTGCCGCCTGCTGGTCCGGCACGGTGGTCCCGACCCTGCTAGGTGCTCATGTGGTGCCGCACGAATTTCAGGGTCGCTCCCACGATTACGTCGATCTCGTTTGCGAACACATGATCCCGGTGGCCGCAAAACGAAAGCTCGCCCAGTTTGTGGATGTGTTCACCGAACGTGGAGCATTCACCGCCGAGGACACCGCAAGAATCTTTGACGCCGCACAGAAGCACGGCTTAGGTGTACGTGCGCACGTCTGCCAGTTGACTGAGACTCCGTTGCAGTCGCTATTGCGCTACAATCCAGTGTCCTTTGACCACATGGATCACGCGAACGACGACGACATTCGAGAGCTGGCGCGACGAGACACGATTGCCACGCTGGTGCCGGGTGCGAATTATTTTCTCGGCTTGAATGACTTTGCTCCCGCGCGAAAATTGATCGACGCGGGCGTACCGGTGGCTTTGGCAACGGATTACAATCCGGGTTCGTCGCCCACGCCCAGCATGCCATTCGTACTATCGCTGGCCTGCACGCACATGAAGATGTCACCCGTTGAGGCAATTTCCGCCGCAACCATCAACGGCGCTTGGGCGTTGCGACTGAGCGGGCGGAAGGGTTCTATTGAACCGGGGAAAGACGCGGACCTGGCCGTATTCGAGGCCGACGATTATCGCGAAATTCCTTACTGGGTTGCCTCCAGTCGGTGCGCCTGTACGGTGTTGAACGGGACGCTAATTGCGTCATCGGGATCGGCAGTCTTAGGGTGAAACTTTCAGCGCCGGGACTGCGTATAGAAATAGGTCGAACAATCGCGGGATTCTACCGAGCTATTAATAAATACTGAGGGAAAAATGAAACGAATCTTCTTGCTGGCTGGTCTTTCTCTGTGTCTGGCTTCTGTTTGTGCGGCCCAACGTTTGCCGGAACTCGCCGTTCCCGATAACTACAAACTCGCCTTCGCCCCCGATTTCACAAAGAATAACTTCACCGGGGACGAGACTATCAAGGTTCGCCTGCTGAAGCCGACCTCAGAGATCGTGCTTAATGCTGCAGAAATTGATTTCGACGTGGCGACTATCACTAGCGGAGGCGCAAGCCAGAAGGCGAAAGTCACGCTCGACAAAGAAAAAGAAATGGCAACGTTAACGGTTGCGAACGCAATCCAGCCGGGGCCGGCCACCATTCAGATCCGTTACGCCGGAATCCTCAACGATCAACTGCGCGGCTTCTACATGGGCAAGGACTCCGACGGTCGCAAGTACGCAGCCACGCAGTTCGAAGCCACTGATGCGCGCCGCGCGTTTCCTTCGTTCGACGAACCCGCTTACAAAGCCACTTTTGACGTGGTCGTCACTGCAGACCAGGGAATGACCGTAATCTCAAATACTAAAGTGGTCTCTGATACACCTGGGCCTGGTGACGGCAAGCACACAGTCGCTTTCGCAACAACTCCGAAGATGTCTTCGTACCTGGTCGCGATGGTGGTGGGGAATTTCGAGTACATCGAGGGCTCGGCTGATGGCATCCCGATTCGCGTATACGCCAGCCCAGGGAAAAAAGAACTGGGCACGTTCGCGCTGGATGCAGCCGAGAACATCATGCGGTATTACAACCGCTATTTCGCCATCAAATATCCCTACGGAAAGCTGGACCTGATTGGGCTCGCCGATTTTTCAGCCGGCGCCATGGAGAACACCGGCTGCATCACCTTCCGCGAAATCCTCCTGTTGGTAGACGACAAGCACGTTTCGCTAGGTCTGAAGAAGGAAGTGGCTTCGGTCATCGCTCACGAAATGGCGCATCAGTGGTTTGGAGACTTAGTTACCATGAAGTGGTGGGACGACATTTGGCTGAACGAAGGCTTCGCCACTTGGATGTCGAGCAAGCCGGTGGAGGCATGGAAGCCGGAATGGAACATGGATCTCGATGATGTAAGGGAGACAGGAGACGCGTTGAATGCGGACTCCCTGGTAAACACGCATCCGATTCACCAGCAGGCGGAGACGCCGCAGGAAATTCTCGAGCTGGCCGACGACATTTCTTATGGAAAAACAGCGGCCGTGCTGCGCATGTTAGAAGCGTATCTCGGTCCGGAAACATTCCGTGCCGGAGTCAACTCATACTTGAAGCAACATGCTTACGCAAATGCCACCGCGTCTGATTTCTGGAGTGCGCAGACCCAGATTTCCAAAAAGCCAGTGGATAAAATCATGCCCACCTTCGTGGAACAACCGGGGCCGCCGCTGGTCAGTGTGAAGAACCAATGTTCGGGAAATTCAACCACAGTGGGCTTGGCCCAACAGCGTTATTTTTACGACCGCGATCTCTTCAACGCCGGCAGCAAGGAACTGTGGCAGATTCCGGCTTGTGTGAAAACGAGTAAGGACGCGGGCGCGGAAAAATGTGAACTGCTGGTCAAAAAAGAACAGGCCCTCAACCTTCCTGGGTGTTCGACGTGGATTCTCGCCAACGTGGGCGCAAAAGGTTATTACCGCTCGGGCTACGAGTCTGAGGCTGTGCGTTCGATGGCGAAGGATGTGGAAACTGCGTTGACCCCGGCCGAGCGGATCAGGTTGCTGTCCGACATTTGGGCGTCCGTCCGTGTGAATCGCGAGCCCATCGGTGACTACCTGGCCGTGGCCCAAGGTTTGCAAACGGATCGCACCAGCGCGGTCTTGAGCGAAATGATCAGCCAGTTGGATTACATCGGAGAACACTTGGTGAACGACTCAGATCGTGAGTCGTATGAGCTCTGGGTTCGTCAGCTTCTGACGCCGGCTGCCAAAGAGGTAGGATGGGAAGCGAAGCCGGGCGAGAGCCCCGATCAGCGGAGTCTGCGAGCGCGGCTTTTGCATGCGCTGGGCTACACCGCGCGTGATCCCGAGGTGGAGGCGGTGGCCCGTAAATTGACTGATCAGGCATTGCAGGATCCATCGTCCGTGGATCGTGAACTTTTGTTTGGCGCTTTGCCGGTCGCCGCACGCAACGGCGATTCGGCTTTGTACGACACAATTCTGGCGCGGGTCAAATCTGCGAAGACTCCCGAGGAAGAATATCTCTATCAGCAAATACTCAGCCGCTTCAGCGATCCCAAACTGCTCGAGAGAACTTTGGAGTACGCAATTTCGCCCGATGTCCGCTCGCAAGACAGCCTGCGGGTGATTTCCGGCGTGATGCGAAATCCAGCCGGAACCAAGCTCGCGTGGGATTTTGTACGGGCGCACTGGAACGAGATCGCGAATCTGGGTGGTGCATTTGGCGGCGGAATGATTGTGGAAAATACCAGCTCCTTCTGCGACGCCGGCATGCGGGACGAGGTCAAAGACTTCTTCGCCGCCCATCACGCGCCTGCGGCTGAGCGTTCCCTCAAGCAATCGTTAGAGCGGATCAACTACTGCGTCGATCTGAAGGCGCAGCAGGGAACGCAGCTCGCCTCCTGGCTGCAGACGCATGGCAGTGCAGCTGGAGAGTGAGAGCGTAAGCTCTTGCGACCAGCGGTCGATAAAAATCGAACTGCTGCGATGCGTGCAGTGGGCGATTCTCGAGAATACTGTCGGCAGACGCCGAAATTCGCCTTGAGGAATTTTCACCGACGCGGATTTCGACCGCCGCACCGTCGCGCGCGTTGAGGGAATCTAGCTTGGTTGTTATAATCGGGGCTGTTCCACACGCTCCAGCATTTCGACTGCCCGCGATTACCGGCAAGTTCGCCAATCTTGGCGCAGCCCACAACGCGAAAGTGTCCGCAGTGGAGCGGCAAAATGTGGCCAGGTAGCTCAGGTGGTAGAGCGCAGCCCTGAAAAGGCTGGCGTCGGCGGTTCAACTCCGTCCCTGGCCACCATATTTAAAAGTCGCTGACATACGACTGACGCACGAATGCACGGAACGGCCAGCTCAAGGACACACCTGTTCACGCCAACTGGGGCATTTGAAGACTCGCTTTTCGGCGCGCCCCAATCGCCACAGCAGAACCGCTCATCGATTGTGATTGACTCCTCGCGTAAATCCTCACACCTTAGCCCCGCCAGTTCGCTGTACAATCGAGGCCGATTCCACGCTGGCCTGCTTGTTCCACCCGTGGAAACGCGACAAGTCACCCGCGTTCCATGCCTCGCGGAGCCCAGGAGTGCTCAGATCCCAGTCGGGGCGGATTTCCTTCGTCGCGGCGCGCAGGTCGTGCCAAAGATCGACGACCGATGGACGTCCCCAGAACCAGTAGCCGTTATAGATGCTGTAAATCACGAGGCCCGGCTTGAGTACGAGCGTATGCGGGATCATCGGATTGTGCTCGGGGTCGGTGTACTCCTGGATATCGAGATCCTTCTGAACCGTTCGCTCGGGGTCCGAAAGGAAGGTCCATTGGGCTCCGACCGATGCTCGAAACTCCTGAAGAGTGTGGTGATCGTCGGTAGAGATCGTGGCGATCTGAGTGTACGCGACCGCGATCTTCGGATAGAACGCGGCAAGTTCCAAATGCTGCTGGTGTTCCTTTGGGCAGTAGTGGCCGCGCGCGAGCGTCAGGATCAGTGGATCGTCGCCCTGTAGCTCGCTGAGCTTGCGCAGTTGGCCCGTGTGATCGGGCAGTTCGTAGTTGGGGAAAATGCTTCCGGGCACAATATCAGAACGCATGATTGGACTCCTCCAGTTTCTCTCAAAGATCGTTCTTTTCGCCACACGCTTCAGATGAGATCATATGCGATCGAGGAGAAGTCATGTCGCGAGAACAGAAAGTCGCAGTGGTCGAAGCCTATTTGGATTGCTTTGCGACAAAGGACTTGTCCAAGGTGTCCTTTGCGGAAGACGTAACATTTGAAGGGCCGCGCGTGCCAAAATTGACGGGGCGTGCAACCATACTCGGATTCCTTACGCAAATTCTCCCCATGGTCAAGGGTATTCAGTTAAAGCAGCACATCGTCGAGGGAGATTACGTTGCAACCATCTTCGACATGGAAACTGGTAACGGAGTGGATCATGTTTTTGACCGGATTCACATCGTAGATGGACAAATTAAGGCGATACATGCGTTCTATTACCCGGAGCAACCGCCTGAGGGACAAACCTAGTCGGCGGACTCTGCTGTCAAAGCCCAGTCATCGAAATCTGGAAACGCGCCGAGCGTTCCATAAAGGTCCTTTAAAGATCAAGAGTGACACCCGCGTTTGGCTGGGAACAGCATACGAGCACGTTGCCGGGAGCGGGCCGCTCCAGCGGCTCAGGATTATAAGTAATCGATCCATCAATCAGACCAGTCATGCAGGTATGACAGACTCCAATCCGGCACGACCATCTGACGGGAACATCGCACGCTTCCGCCAGTTCAAGCAAACTCGCAAACTTACGATCCCACGCGACGGTAATCCCGCTGCGCGCGAATGAGACTGGGGGGCCAGATCCGGGCGGGCCTTGGGGCAGGTGAGGAGTGTGAGCAACCTGCGCCATGCCAGGTGTAATGCTCTCAAGCGCACCGAAGATTTCCGTGTGCACATTCTCGGCGAGCACACCCCAGTTTCGCAGCCCATCGCGCATGTTCTCCAAGAATGAAGATGGGCCACACAGATAGAAGTCACTATTCCGTGACACTCCGATTCTCTCTAGCAAAGCTGTGTCAATGTGCCCCGGAGCATCGAAGTCTGCCCCGACTTGGTCAGTAGGAGCGGGCCTGCTGTACACGATGTATCCTCGTCCGCGAGAGAGCTGTTTCAGTAATGAACGCGATTCTTCCGCAAATGGATGTTCGACGCGATTTCGCGCTCCATAGATCCACCAGATCTCTCGCTGCGATTTTTCGGCAGCGAGTGCGTGCAGCATCGACATCACGGGGGTTGCGCCCACTCCAGCGCTCAGCAGAATCACAGGATTGTGGCTGGGACGCAGGGTAAAGCTTCCTCGCGGCGCACTAACATCCAATAGATCGCCTTCTCGCCCACGGTCGCACAGAAATGAACTTCCAATCCCATTCAATTCGTTCTTGACGCTGATGCGGAAATGGTCGGCTGCCGGCAGATCAGACAACGAATAGCTGCGAAGAACCGGCGGTTTGCCAGGATCGACGAGCAGTCGCAAAACAACAAATTGACCCGCCTGGAAGACAGGAAGAAGCTGCTCATCGATTGGCGACAGAATGAAGGAAGTTACGCTATCGCTTTCCTTATTAATATTCGCGACTCGCATCTGCCGAAATCCGGGCCATGCTGGCGCATGTTCCTCATTCGCGAGTCCCGGATTCCCCACCGTAGTGTTGGAGCTCAAGTCTTGTTGGAGCATTGCCTGGAACGAACCCTGCCAACCCTTGCTAAGTGCGGGAATCCGCAGCGCACGTTCCAATTGTTCGCGCGAAGCTCCTGGCAAATACAAGAGACCATCGGTGTCGGCCACCGTGATTTTTTCCGGACTATCGGAGATTTTTACAATCTCGTCACCTGCACCAACTTCTCCTTCCTGCAAGACGCGAAAGTAGAATCCTGGTCTGTGATGCGCTACGAGCAGGGCCGGCATCCGAGGTTCATTCATGCGGATGCCGACGCGGTAGCACGTTACGCGTGGCTGCGTTACTTCAAATTCAGCACCACCGATGCGGTATCGATCGCCAATGCAGACCTCGTTATCAGGAAGTCCGTCGACGGTGAAGTTTTCTCCGAACTGGCCGAAGGTAAAATCACTGCGGCCCAGAATGCGCTCCCAGTAGTGGTAAGAATCCATCTGGTAGACAAATACGGCGCGCTGCTCCCCGCCGTGGCCGGCGAGATCGGCTTGTGCATCACCATCAATATCGAGCGTGCGCACCATTCGCCGTCCCGTGACCGGAGATTTCCAGACTGCGGTCTGGACAGTTTTGCCGTTCCATGTCACGTCGCGCGGAAGACCGACATTTACTGAAAGCAATCGGGGCATGCATGCCTCGTCGAAGTCCAGCGTTCGGCTCGAATCCTTTTATTTTCGTGCATCGGACAGCTTCTGCCTAGCCAACGTCCAAGAGACTGGCGTCGACTTGCTTCAGTGAGCCAAAAATGTGTTCATAGCGTTCGATGCACGCCGGACTGTGCTTGGCGCAGCCGGGAGACAATTCAATATCGTTCCGGACCTACGAACGACGAGCCGGAGCGGCCCAGTTGGGTCACCGGCCCTCTCAAAGCGGCTTCATCCCGCCCGACGCGCCACCACCCCTCGCGTGAAGAACCAACGAATCTTTGCACCAACACGGCGATCTGATCCGCGATGCTGCGCAACGGCTAGCCGATTTGCCAGTCTTGCCGACGCTGCGATCGTGACCGCCCGCCAATATCGGCTTGTCGATAGAGGTGGGCCATCCATTAACTCCGACTCGTCGAGCCAGTCCTCCGCCGAGAGTTTGGCCTCCTCGGAACCAAACAGTTGGGTTACAGCGCCGATGAACGCAGATAACTCACGCTCCGCAATGTCCACTTCGGCGGCGCAATTCGAATTGCAAAACTGTTCCTCGGAGTTCACGGAATCCACCTCTACTTTTTCTCTGCAGTCTGCGGCGAAAAATCCTAACGTTGATCAAAAACTGTCCACATCGACAACAGCTTTGGCAAAGGCTTCCGGAGCTTCTTGCGGCAGATTGTGCCCGACACCGCCGGTTATAGTCCGGTGAGCATATTTGCCGGAGAATTTCTTGGCAAAGGCGCTGGGGTCCGGATAATGTGGTGCCCCATTGGCATCCCCTTCAAGGGTGATGGTAGGCACGGTGATAACCGGACCTACGGCAAGCCGCTTTTCCAGATCGTCATATTTTGGCTCGCCTTCAACCAAGCCGAGCCGCCAGCGGTAATTATGGATCACGATGGCGACATGATCCGGATTGTCGAACGAGGCTGCACTGCGATTGAACGTGGCATCATCGAAGTTCCACTTCGGCGAAGCGATCTGCCAGATAAGCTTGGCAAAATCGCGCCGGTATTTGTCGTAGCCGTCCCGGCCGCGTTCCGTGGCGAAATAAAACTGGTACCACCATTGGAGCTCAGCCTTTGGCGGCAACGGCGCCCGGTTAGCTGCCTGACTGGGGATCAGATAACCGCTCACCGAGACGAGCGCCTTGCAACGCTCCGGCCAGAGCACCGCGATGATGTCAGCCGTCCGTCCTCCCCAATCGAAGCCGGCGAGGATTGCCTTGTCGATCTTGAGTGCATCCATCAAAGCGATGATGTCCAGAGCCACTACCGATTGCTGCCCATTGCGCAACGTTTCCTTGGAAAGAAAGCTCGTCGTGCCGTAGCCTCTTAAATACGGAACGATTACCCTGTAGCCCTGCGCCGCCAGCAACGCAGTCACCTCCACAAAGCTGTAAATGTCGTAGGGCCAGCCGTGCAATAGAATTACGGCAGGGCCATCGGCCGGCCCGGCTTCGGCGTACCCGACATTCAGCAGACCGGCATTGACCTGCTTGAGCGGCCCAAACGAGGTGCTCCCGTGCGAATTGTTCGTCGTCGCAGACTCCGGGTTCAGCTCGCCG
>DATNNE010000082.1:0-41485 GCA_035601995.1 Terriglobales bacterium | reverse complement strand
GAGCCTGCGCCGAGCCAGTAAGAACTTCGGCGATGTACAGGCTTTACGCCAGGTAGATTTCACCATCAGAGCGGGCGAACTGGTCGCTCTGCTGGGGCCGAACGGCGCAGGCAAAACTACTGCCGTCAAGCTGTTTCTCGGGTTGGCAAAACCGACTACGGGCACGGTGAGCGTGTTTGGCGGAAATCCGATGCATGCTGAGGTTCGGACCCGCATCGGAGCCATGCTGCAAGTGGCGAAGGTGCCGGAAACGTTGCGAGTCCGGGAACACATCGACCTGTTCTCGTCCTACTATCCGCAACCATTGTCGCTGGCGGAGACCCTGACACTGGCGGGTCTGCAGGAGATCAAAGACCGCGTCTTTGGCGAACTCTCCGGCGGGCAGCGGCAACGAGTGCTGTTTGCTCTGGCCCTGTGCGGCGATCCAGACCTTTTGTTTCTCGACGAACCCACGGTCGGCTTGGACGTGGAATCGCGGAGGGTGTTGTGGGAGGAGATTCGCAAGCTGATCGCGCGTGGCAAGACGGTGCTGCTTACAACTCACTATCTGGAAGAAGCAGATGCGCTCGCCGACCGCGTGGTGGTGATCAATCGCGGCGAAATCATCGCAGAGGGCACTCCGGCTGAGATTAAGGCGAACACTGCCGGGCGCCGGATTCGCTGCGTGACTTCGCTGGATATCGAAATGGTACGGACTCTGCCGGGCGTGATCGAAGTCCGCAGAGACCGCGACGCGATCGAGATCAGCGCGGGCGTGGCTGAGCCGGTTCTTCGCGAATTGTTGATGCGTGATGCGGGGCTCTCGGATATTGAAGTCACGAGTGCCGGATTGGAAGAGGCGTTTCTGGCGCTGACCGGCACAAACAACGGCACTGCTTAATGACTTAGGAACATGCGGAAAATCTGAATTACTCGAGAGGAAACGAATATGGCTACTGCTTCCATAACGATCGCAGACAGCTCCTGGGCGCGCCCGCTAAGCCAAACCCTCACAATCTACTTCAAAGAAGCAAAATACGAATTTCTGACGCGGCTGCGTCTTCGGGCCTACTCGATTTCTACCATTTCGTTTCCGCTGATGTTCTACGTGCTGTTTGGGCTGGTACTGAATCCGAAAGATGCGGCGGTGGGCGGCATTGCGATCGCAACCTACTTGATACCGAGTTACGGCACGTTCGGAGTCATGGGGGCATCGTTGTTTGGCACGGCGTCGGGACTGGCAGCGGAGCGCGGCCTCGGATGGTTGCAAGTGAAGCGGGCCAGCCCCATGCCACCATTTGCCTACTTCGCCGCAAAGGTCGCGCTTGGCATGACTTTCAGCGCCATTGTTGTCGTGCTCCTCCTGCTGCTCGGGGTCTTATTCGGAGGTGTGCATCTGACGTTGACCAACGCTGCGGAGTTGGTCGCAACTCTCGTGGCTGGTTCCCTGCCCTTCTGCGCCATGGGACTGGCGATCGGCTATTTCGTGGGTCCGAACTCGTCGGTCGCAACTATCAACCTGATTTATCTTCCTCTGTCTTTTTGCTCCGGGCTCTGGGTTCCAATCATGTTTTTGCCCAAGGTCATGCAGCAGATTGCCCATTTTCTGCCGCCTTATCATTTGGCCCAACTGGCGCTGAGCGTGGTGGGAGCGGGACAACGTGAATCGAACTGGATTCATTGGGAGGCGCTGATTGGATTCTCGCTCATCTGCCTGGGCGTGGCGCGTTTGGGATTTCAGCGCGACGAAGGAAAAACGTACGGCTAACTTCGAACCGACAAAGTGATTTGTGAAGGAGAAGAAATGAACGTCAATCAATGTGCGGGGTGGACTCTGGTTATCAGCGCGATTTTACTGCTTATCACCCTTGGCAGAGTCGATTTGCTTTTCATTCTGCTTCCATTGTCACTTCTACTCGCCTTCGGAATTGGATGTTCCGGGCACCACAAAACTGGGCTGACGAGCAACATCAAAAAGGGGTAGCCTAGAGTTGCACCGTTTCTAGCCGCACCATGAGGCTTTTACCTAAAGGTCGAAGAGAAGGCTGGGCGCCTTACATCTGGCTCTTTTACTTTTGTTTTTTTCTGCTCAACCCGATATTGAATCACACCAGTTGGAAGGGATGGATTGCCACCGCGCTGGGCACCATCGCATTCTTAACGCTCTATTTTAGTTTTTTCTGGATCAAGTGCCCGTGGAACCAGCTTAACCTCTTGGGGTTCGTGCTGTTGGGAATTGGCTTCGGGCCCTTCAATGAAGGAGCCTGCACGTTCTTCGTCTTTGCGGCTGCCTTCGCTCCCTACGCGGTCGAAACGGAATGGGCCGCGCTCAAACTACTGGCGGTGGTGCTGGCGGTGGCTGCGGCAGAATGGTGGCTCTTCCATCTTTCGGGATGGTTCCTGTTCTATGGCGGCGGTCTTGCGATGGTGGTGGGTTGCGGCAATATTTACTTTGCACAACGAGAACGGGCCAACAACCGCTTGCAAAAGGCCAACGAAGAAATTGAGCATTTGGCCAAGGTCGCAGAGCGCGAACGAATTGCGCGCGATTTGCATGATGTGCTTGGCCACACGCTTTCGGTGATCATTTTGAAGTCGGAGCTGGCCGGCAAGCTGATTGACCACGATCCGCAACGTGCGAAAGCCGAGATGGCCGACGTGGAGCAGACTTCCCGCGCAGCTTTGGCCGATGTGCGAAGCACGATCCGGGGATATCGCGCGCACAGCCTCGAAGCTGAACTCAAGCAGGCGAAGGCGACGCTCGAAACCGCGGGCGTGACCGTCAAGTCAGAATCTTCGGAGGTTGGCCTGACACCCGCGCAGGAAAGCGTGGTTGCGCTGGTGGTGCGCGAAGCCGTGACCAACGTCGTGCGCCATGCGCGAGCCCGCAATTGTCACTTGCGGTTGATGCCGGTGAATGGAAATTGCCGGATCGAAATTCAGGACGACGGTCGCGGCGGCGGCTCAGTCGAAGGCAACGGCCTGCGGGGAATGCGCGAGCGCATTGAGGCCCTCGGCGGTACGCTCGAACGCGAAAACAGCGAGGGAACGCGGCTCAGTATTGAGTTCCCGTTGAAAACGAAAGCGTAAGTCGATCATTGAGCATTACTGATTGAATCCTCAACCCAAGAACGGACGCAAGACGATTCGAGTCGTGATCGCCGAAGACCAGGGCATGGTTTTAGGCGCACTGGCTGCGCTGCTCGAGATCGAAGGCGACATCACCGTTGTAGCTCGCTCCCGCAACGGCAAAGAAGCCCTGCAGGCGGTGCTGGCGCACAAGCCCGATGTTTTCATAACCGACATCGAGATGCCTGAGATGACCGGGCTCGACGTTGCCGGCGAACTGCAACGACGTCGAACTGGAACGCGAGTGATCATTCTGACCACATTCGCGCGCGCCGGTTATCTGCGACGGGCGCTTGAAGCTGGAGCTTCGGGATATCTGCTCAAAGACATGCGCTCCGAGGAACTCGCCGAAGCCGTGCGCCGCGTACAGCAAGGCTTGCGGGTGATCGATCCGGAACTGGCCACGGAGGCTTGGGCAGAACCGGATCCGCTGACCGACCGCGAGCGGCAAGTACTGCGCCTTGCGGGCGATGGAGTGACTAGCGGCGACATCGCGGCTGAACTGAGCCTATCTGAGGGAACAGTTCGCAATTATCTTTCCGAGGCCATCAGCAAGTTGGGTGCGAACAACCGTGTCGAGGCAGCGCGCATTGCAAGGACAAAGGGCTGGCTGTAAGGTTAGGGCGCGCCGCATGGTCGCGAACGCCTGCGCCTACAGCCGCACTACAACATCCCGCCGGTTTTCACGGTCAACATGCTCAGTGCCGTCTCCAGTTTGTTGATTGCTTCGGCGAGTTCGGGATGTTCTCCGATCCGTTTCCGCAAAGAATTCAGCAGTTCATGGGCACTTGAAACGTGCTCGACGGCAGGTGTTTGTTCCGGACTTGGGTTGGGCTCGTCAGTATTCTGTGATGGCATGGGGGAATCACTCCGCGTTGTCAGCCTACGCTGGCGATTGGTAGCGGGTCAACATTCCATGGAAGCGCGGGAAAGGGGGAGGCACGAATGAAGAGGTTTGTACTGACCGGCGCGCCCGGCGCCGGGAAAACAGTGATACTGCGTCAGCTGGAGTTTGATGGCTTCAGCGTTGTCGAAGAGGCGGCTACGGACGTTATCGCGCTGCAGCAGGCGCAGGGTATCGATGAACCATGGACGCATTCCTCGTTCATCGATGCGGTCGCTGATCTGCAAAGACAGCGGCAGGTTCGGGCGTCGGGCGAGCCGGGCGAGGTACAGTTTCACGATCGCTCGGCCATCTGCACCGTTGCCCTAGCGATCCATCTTGGGCACCCGGTCTCCCCTACGCTTTCACGCGAACTGGAACGCATTAAGGGGGAGGACATCTTTCAAAAACGCGTCTTCTTCATTCGGAATCTTGGTTTCATTACGCCGACCGAAGCACGGCGGATCAGCTTCGAAGAAACCGTGCGCTTTGAACGGATCCATGAAGAGACCTATCGCAACTTTGGCTTCGAGATCGTTGCCATCGAACCAGGAAGTTTGTCAGAGCGAGTGGCCGCCATCAAGACCGCGATTTGATTTGAGTGCGCCGATCTATCCCGCTTCGCTGGTCATGATGAACAGCGGCTTCATTTCGAAGCTACTGAAATGCGGGCGGAGCCGCGCCGTGTTGTAGTGCTCCTTTACGTTCACGACTTTCTTCGACGCGATGACAGCGTCGACCGGCATGTTGTCGTAGCGGCCATTTTTTAGCACTACGAGGCGGCCGTGAATACGGTTCAGCAACAGGTCGAGGGCGAGGTTGCCGTAGGCCATGGGCACGATCGAGTCGATGGCATCGGGATCGCCGCAGCGAACCAGGTACCCCAGCTTCTGATTGATCACTTCGATGGTCTTGCCGTTGTTGTATTTGGGCGAAAGCTCTTTCAGTTTTTCCGAGACCAGATCGCCGATGCCGCCCAGCTTTTTGTGGCCGAAAGCGTCGGTCGTGTGATCTTCGAAAACCATGTCGCCGCCTTCGAACATGGCTCCTTCGGAAACCAGAACCACGGAATAGTGGCTTGGATTCTTCTGACGATCGGCGACCAGCAATTCCGTCAACTGCTCGATGTTGAAACGATGCTCCGGGATCACGCAGCGGTTAGCCGCTCCCGCCATGGTCGGAAGCATGGCTGTAAAGCCCGCGTAGCGGCCGAACACTTCGAGAACCAGGAAGCGTTCGTGCGAGCCTGCGGAGGTGCGCAGGTCGTTGGTCATTTGAATAGTGCGCGTGACCGCGGTGCTGAAGCCGACGCAGTAATCGGTTCCCGGAACATCGTTGTCCATGGTCTTGGGAATCGCGACAACCTTCACACCCTCTTGATAGAGGCGCACGCCATAGCTGAGCGTGTCATCGCCGCCGATGGGGATGAGGAAATCGACGCCGAGCCAGTCAAGGTTCTTGAGCACTTCAGGAGTCAGATCGTTGATTTCGGCGTTGTACGTTCCCTGCAGATGCTGGGGAACGGCGGATTTCTTGACCTTGCCCGGATTGGTGCGCGAGCTATGCAGGAAGGTTCCGCCGGTGCGGCCGGCGCGGTTGACGATTTCTTCGGTTAGAGTTTGGAAGTTGTCGCTATTGTCGTAGTCTTTTTCGCGGACAATATCGACCAGGCCCGCCCATCCTCGACGCAGGCCAATGACCTGACAGCCCTCGCGGATCGCCCGAAAAGTGACGGCGCGGATTGCGGGGTTCAAACCCGGCACGTCGCCGCCTCCGGTGAGGATTCCGATCACTCCTTTTTTCGATTTCACATTCGCCATTTTGTGTAGTCCTTACGCTAACCTCTCGTCTCCTATTTCATCTTACTAAATGGGAGAGAGAAAACTTCAACCACGCGCCGGTTCGCCGGTACTCTGCCTGCGAATGTTAGAATCGTTTGTGCTGAGACCTCCCATCCGTTTGCTAGCCGCTGATATCGACGGCACCTTGCTCAACGCAGAATTTCATATTTCAGACGTCGACCTGGCAGCTCTGCGCCGCGCGCACCGGGAGGGCGTGGAAGTGATCTTGGTAACCGGGCGGCGGCACAAGTTTGCCATGCCAATCGCCGAAATGCTGGGCTTCGATCTGTGGCTGATCAGTTCGAACGGCGCCATTACGCGGTCGCTTTCTGGAGAGACCTTTCATCGCGATATGCTGCCCGCCGAGACCTGTCGCGAGCTCTGCGCCACCATGCGGGATTTTCGTGGCAACACGGTCTTGACTTTCGATCTCGAAGGTAAAGGCGCAATCGTGCTTGAGCACATGCGGGACTTAACCGAGAGCATTCAGCGCTGGCTGGAGAAGAATCTGCAATATATCGATTTCGTTATCCCGTTGGAAAAGTCGCTCACCACCGATCCGGTTCAGGCCATGTTCTGTGGGCGAATCGAGCACATGCATCGGGCCCTGGGAGTTTTGGCGGCGAGTGGACTGGAAAAAGACATTACCGTGCTGCGTACCGAGTATCCGGTACGCGATCTTTCCATCGTGGATGTGCTCAACCAGGGGTGTTCCAAGGGCCATGCTCTGGAGCGATGGGCCAAATATCGCGGCATCCCCCGCGAACAGGTCATGGCCATTGGTGATAACTATAACGACATTGAAATGCTTGCCTTCGCAGGACTGCCGTTTATCATGGGGAATGCATCGGAAGAGCTGCGGGGACGGGGTTGGCCAGTGACTTTGGCCAATGATCAGAATGGAGTAGCCGCGGCGATTGAACAGGTGCTGGGGACGCGGGTCGGGGTGTAGCGCCGCAAGTTTAGTAGGCGACGTCGTTCAGTCTTCATATGAAGGTGCTGGCTCAAATCGTTCTCGTGCTTGGCCTCTTGGGGATGCCTCGGTTTGCGAGTGCGACAGACCTCGCGGTGCTGCGCAACGGCTTTTCCATTCGCCATGAGCGGCGGGAAGTCGTCGGATCGGTGACGCGTCTTTATCTGGGCGCCGATCGCGACGGATATGTCGATGTTCCCACCGACGAAATCGATCGTTTTGAGAAAGACCTGTCGGCTCCTGCCGGGGCGACGGCACATAACTCGCAACAGATGAATGAAGTCATCAACGCCGTTAGCAGCCGGCATCACCTCGATCCGGATTTGATTAACAGCGTGATCCATGCCGAAAGCGGCTTTAATCCGCGGGCAGTGTCGCCCAAGGGGGCACAGGGCTTAATGCAACTGATGCCGCAGACTGCGTCCAAGTTGGGCGTGGCCGATGCTTTCGACCCTGGCGCCAACGTGGAGGGCGGCACTCGATATTTGCGGGAATTGCTGGAACGCTACAACTTCGACTTGATCAAGGCCCTTGCGGCTTACAACGCCGGGCCGCAGCGGGTGGAGCAGTATCACGGCGTTCCTCCGTACTATGAGACTCAGGCTTATGTTGCGCGTATCGTCCGCGACTTCAATCGAAAGAAACTAGCGGAGCGGAAAGCGGCTGCGGTAAAGACCGCTAGCTATCACAAGGCTGCAGCGGACCATGCGCCTGCCTTAAAACAGACAGCCATTCAAGCTTCATCCCAGCCAGATACGACGCAGCAGGCTTCCCGCTAAATCATCCGAGCTGCGAGTTTTCCATTGTGAGTTTTCTCGGACGGGCGGGGACGGCCGTCGCTCCATCGAAGCCTGTTGCGTTGACCCCTGCGGTCGCGTCATTTACCTTGACAATAGGAGTAATTCTTGAAGCAATTCTGTAGCCGGCTCTCGAGTTGGGAGCGCCTCGAGTAAATGGGCAAAAAACGTTATCTGGCCTACGCGGTCGTCGCGGCGATTCTCGGTGTCCTCGTTTACATGCAGTTTCGGACGTGGAAAGACTTTGACTGGGCCACTTTCTGGAGTCAATCGAAGCAGATCAGCGCACGCCACATTCTTGATGGGATCCTCCTGATTTACCTTAGCTATTTTATGCGCGCGCTGCGTTGGAAGATCTTTCTGCGACCGGTGCGCAGCCGAGTTTCTTCTCTCGAGTTGATTGCTCCGACGCTGGTCGGGTTCACCGGCCTGGCTCTGCTGGGACGCCCGGGAGAGTTGATTCGTCCCTACCTAATCGCGCGTCGAACCAACCTCACTTTTTCTTCACAAATGGCAGCCTGGGCAGTCGAGCGCATTTTTGATATCGGGGGATTCACGGTTTTGATGGTGCTGGCTATCTTCCTTCCGACAGAATTGCGATACTTGCCTAATCCCGAAATCTACCCGCGGCTTCGCCTGGGAGGTTTTCTGCTGGTCGCCCTGGTAGCTGGACTGGCGTTAGGGGCTCTCTTAATTGCCAGATTTGGAGAAGCAGTAGCCGCCTGGATCGAAGCCCGCTTTTCTCACCTGGCCGCGAACTTGGGCCATCGAGTGGCGCAGAAGGTCCGCGAATTCCACGGCGGACTGGACACCATCCACAGTCCGATTGCCTTCCTGCAATTGTCGGGCGTATCCATTTTGATGTGGTGGATGATCGCGCTGGCTTATCGCGAAGTTACTCATGCCTATGGTCCCGCCCTCGAGCACATGACGGTATCCAAAGTTCTGCTGTTGATGGGCTCCAGCATGTTGGGCTCATTGATTCAGTTGCCCGGAGTGGGTGGAGGCTCGCAGTTGGCGACGATCTCCGCGCTGGAACATATTTTCCACGCCTCGCACGAATTGGCGGCCAGTTGCGGGATTCTCCTTTGGGTGGTCACGTTTGTATCGGTGGTTCCCGCTGGATTGCTGTTGGCACATCGCGAGCGGTTGTCTTTACGCAAGCTATCGGAAGAGACCGAGCAGGAGGAAGCTCGTGCGGAACTTTCGCCGTCGCCGCCGGTAGCCTGATGCGTTCTCGTCCCTGCTACAATCAGTTTCGTTAATGTTCCAAGCGCCATGAAGTGTCCTTTCTGCGGGTTCGCAAATGACAAAGTGGTGGATTCGCGCGAGAGCAAGGAAGCCGATTCCATCCGCCGCCGCCGCGAGTGCCTGAAGTGTGGCAAGCGCTTCACCACCTATGAGCGCATCGACGAAATCCCGTACATGGTGGTCAAGAAAGACGGCCGGCGCGAGAAATTCGATCGTCAGAAAGTGTTGAATGGACTGTTGCGGGCCTGCGAAAAAAGGCCGGTGCCGATCGGCAAGCTGGAACAGATTGTAAACGAGGCTGAGGGCTTCGTGATCGAATCGGCGGAGCGTGAACGCAAAACCAGCGAACTTGGCGAGCTGATCATGAATCGTCTTCGCCGGTATGACAAAGTGGCTTATGTACGCTTCGCCTCGGTGTATCTGGACTTTAAGGATGTGCAGGAGTTCATGACCGAATTAAAAGACTTGCTTAAAACGAAGGAACCGGAAGTTCGCGCCAAGCCCGCGGCCAAGACCTAAACGAACTAAGAACTGGGAACCAAGATCTCCGGACTGGGTTTCTCTGACTCCGCGAGTTCCCGTGTAAAGCCGGGCAGCGACTTTGCCGATGAACAACAAATAACGATATGGCACACAAGATTACCCTTATTCCCGGCGACGGCATCGGCCCCGAAGTAACGCAGGCTACCGTGCGCATCCTCGAAGCCACGGGCGTGAAGTTTGAGTGGGAAACCTTTATGGCCGGCGCGGAAGCGTTTGAGAAATACAAGGAATACATTCCGAAAGAGCTTACAGAATCGATTGAGCGCACCCACGTTGGGCTCAAAGGGCCGGTGACTACGCCGATTGGAGGCGGCTTTGCCAGCATCAACGTAGCCTTGCGGCAGAAGTTCGAGCTCTACGCAAACTTCCGTCCCATCCGCAATCTGCCGCACATTCCCACCCGCTATCCTGACGTTGACCTCATCATTGTGCGCGAGAATACGGAGAGCCTCTACTCCGGCCTCGAACACGAAGTTGTTCCCGGCGTAGTCGAGAGCCTGAAAATCATCACCGAGAAAGCTTCCACCCGCATTGCGCGTTTTGCTTTCGAGTACGCCCGCAAAAACAAGCGCAAGAAGATCCACGCCATTCACAAAGCCAACATCATGAAACTCTCGGATGGCTTGTTTCTGCGCTGCGCTCGCGCTGTCGCCAAGGATTATCCTGAGATCACCTACGGCGAACATATCGTCGACAACACCTGCATGCAACTCGTCATGAACCCTTACCAATACGACATGCTGGTGATGGAAAACCTTTATGGCGATATTATTTCCGACCTATGCGCCGCCTTCGTGGGCGGGCTGGGATTCGTCCCCAGCGCGAACCTCGGCGATCACTGTGCCATCTTTGAGGCAGTGCATGGTTCAGCTCCAGACATTGCCGGCAAGAATCTGGCGAACCCAACCGCCATTTTGCGTTCTTCCCTGCTCATGTTGCGCCATCTCGGGGAGTACGATGCAGCGCTCAAGATCCGCAACGCGCTGGAAAATGTTTATCGCACCCGCGACAAACTGACCCGTGATGTAGGCGGCAAAGCGGGCACGTCCGAGTTCGCCGATTTCATCATCGAGGCGATGGAGTCGGGAGCACAACCAGCGGCGGAATCTTCTCACGCCTGAGTTCGCCCCTCTTCTGATCTCTTTTTTGCATATCTAGAATGCGAAACCTCAATTCTGCGTTGACGAACCTCCCTTGATTGAGTAACATCGTCCGTTCCAAGGGACCGGGGGGAATGGCTTACACAACGCGGCGTATTGGTGTGGTGCTCTTCCAGCTGGGCGGACCTGACACGCTGGAAGCGATCGAGCCTTTCCTTTTTAACCTGTTCTGCGATCCCGACATCATTGACTTCCCGTTCGCCCGCATCGGTCGAAAACCGCTAGCCAAGCTGATTTCCAGCACACGCGCTAGAAAAGTCCAACACCACTATGCGACGATCGGCGGAGGGTCGCCGATTCGACGATTCACTGAGCAGCAGGCCAGGGCGTTGCAGTTGAAGCTTGGGGAGTCGGGTTTGGATGCACGATGCTTTGTCGCCATGCGTTACTGGCATCCGTTCGCCGCGCAAGCCATCGAGCAACTTCGTGCGGCACAGTGCGACGAAGTGGTACTGCTTCCTCTTTATCCTCAATATTCCAGCACGACCACCGGCAGCAGCCTGAACGAGTGGCAACGGCTGTTCCAAGAAGATATTCCGGTGCAGTCTATTGAGACTTTTTATCGTCACGAGCTCTACTTGCGGGCACTGGTCGAAAAGGTAGACGAGGCCCTGTCACGATTCGTCGATCCTGAGCGGCCCGAAATCGTTTTCAGCGCACACAGCGTTCCAGTCGCGGCAATCCAAAAGGGCGATCCTTATCAGCGGCAAATTGAAGAGACTGTCGAATTGCTCATGCAGCGCGGAGGATGGACGAACGGTTACCGCCTCTGCTACCAAAGCAAAGTAGGAGCCAGCAAATGGCTCCAGCCGTCGTTGCACACGGCGTTACGCGAACTGGCGGCGGAAAAAGGTCGCGAGGTTTGCATCGTTCCCATTTCGTTCGTCTCCGATCACGTGGAAACGCTGGGAGAAATCGATCACGAGGCCCGCGCGGAAGCCGGCAAGCTCGGCATCAAGCGGTTCGAAATGACGTCTGGCTTGAACGATTCGCCAACATTCATTGCGGCATTGGCCGACTTGGTTGGCACCGCAATTGGAGTGGATTTAGCAAGCGAGCGCAAAGTGGGGTCGCTCGCTGCCGCTGGAGACTGACGACTAACGGAATTAGAATAGAACCGGGGCCAAGTACAAAAAGGGGTGAGGTCGGATGGCAGACGAATCCGCCAATGGTGGCATTCTGGGGCATCTTCCGCCGTGGCCGCGGCAGGCGCTCAATAATTCGGTCATCGCAATGGAACAGGCTTACCGCCAGCGCAAAGGCCTGCCACCGCTCAGCGATGCCGATATCGAAGCATTGAAGGCCGGCCAGCCGATGGCTTGGGAAAGTGGGAATGGTGGATCCGCACCCGCTGCGGCAAGTCCAGCTTCGCCGCCTGCGGCCGCATCCGCTCCGCCCGCGGCAGTGCCAGCCGCTACAGCGAGCACCGGACTCAGTGAGGACGTAGCCAAGTGGGTTGCGGAAGGTCGGAAATGGAGCAAGTCGACCATTGCCGCAGAACAGGCACGGCGCGCGCGTAAAAGTCTGCCCGCATTGAACGATGTTGAAATCGCCGCATTGCTTGGCGAGCCAGTGGCTGCGGCGGCGGCGCCAGCGGCGCCGGTTCCAGCTGCTGCTCCAACACCAGCACCCGCGGTTGCGTCCGGGCCGATTAGCGCAGATGTTGCCAAGTGGGTTGCGGAAGGAAGGAAGTGGAGCAAGTCGACAATTGCAGCGGAGCAAGCGCGGCGCAGTCGCAAAGGTTTGCCCGCGCTCAACGATTCCGAAATTGCCGCTCTGCTCGGAGAACCAGCTGCTCCCGCTGCAGCACCGGCCGCGCCCGCTCACACTCCAGCGGCGGCAGCGCCTGCCGCGCCTCGGCCTGCAGCCGCGGCTGCGACTGCATCGGCGGCTGCCTCTGTCTCCCGCAGCGGCGAATCCACAACCTATGTCGGTACCCCTGCGGTCGGAACCTCCAGAGCTGCGAAAGCGGGAGGCGTGGCGGCAATCGGCCCAGAGGACAACGAGGTCAACCAGCAGCGCCGCCGATTAGTGTGGAGTGCGGTTGCCGCTTTCCTGGTCGCGTGGTTCCTTGCATTCTTTCGGTTCTTCCTTCCGCGCACTTTATTCGAACCTGCGACCAGCTTCAAGATCGGCTACCCCGAGGAATATGGTTTGGGAGTCGATACAAAGTTTCAGCAGAAATACCGCATCTGGGTAGATCGGACACCGGATCGCATTTTTGTGATCTACGCGCGTTGCACGCATTTAGGCTGCACGCCCGACTGGAAGCCAAGCGAGAACAAATTCAAGTGTCCGTGCCACGGCAGCGGATACGACAGCGAAGGAATTAATTTCGAGGGACCAGCGCCGCGCCCCATGGATCGAGCTAAGGTCGAAGTCGCACCCGACGGCCAGATCCTGGTGGATGTTGCAAAGCTGTATCAGTGGCCCAAAGGCCAACCGAGCCAGTTCAACGACGACGGAGCGTTCCTGCGGGCGTAAGAGGCTGGGTAGGACGAGCTCGTGTGGTGCGGGCGCCCTCGCCCGCGGACTTTGCAAGATTGAGCAAGATGATTAGAGGAACCAATGCCTGAAGAGAATGGAAACGGCAAAAACGGCAATCGAGTAGGCCTGCTCGAACGGGTGAAGGCTGGAGTGAGGGAAGATGTCCAGTCGCTCAAGACCGACATGCCGGCGAAGGCCAAAGAACAGATCGAAGGCCTGAAGGATCCCACCAAGACTCAGGTCTTCACTTCGATCTTCCGCCACAAGCACGACGACACGCCGCGTAATCGCGCGCTGGGTGTGCTGTCGAACGTCTTCCTGCATCTCCACCCGGCCAAGATCAATCGCGACGCGGTGCGCTACAGCTACACCTGGGGCATGGGTGGAATCACGTTCTACCTATTTATCGTGCTCACTTTCACCGGCGTCCTGCTGATGTTCTATTACCATCCCAGCAAGGTGCAGGCATTTCGCGACGTGCTCTATCTAGAGCACGATGTTCCTTTCGGCAAACTGCTGCGAAACATGCATCGCTGGGCCGCGCACTTAATGGTGATCGCGGTCTGGCTGCACATGTTCCGGGTTTTTCTGACCGGGTCTTACAAGAAGCCGCGTGAGTTCAACTGGAACATCGGAGTGCTCTTGCTCGTGTTCACGCTGCTGCTTTCGTTCACCGGCTACCTGCTCCCCGACGATCAACTCGGATTCTGGGCGGTCACAGTGGGAACAAACATGGCTCGCGCTACTCCCCTGCTCGGCCACGAAGGCCCATTCGGAAAGATGCTGGGCATGACTCCGTATAACGATGTTCGTTTTGGTCTGCTGGGCGGCTCAATCGTCGATGCGAATGCGTTGCTTCGCTCCTACATCTGGCACTGCATCGGCATTCCAATCGTGGCTTCGGTTCTGATGATCGTGCATTTCTGGCGGGTGAGAAAAGATGGAGGCATCTCGGGTCCGGCGCCGGTGATGCTGACGGCGGAGGCCGACAAACCACGCCGCAGCTCGTAGGCGAATCGGGAGACGTAGCCAGCTACGTCTCTACAGCACACAAGACTTACGGTAGAGACATTGCTTTGCAACGTCTTTTGGGCCAGGAGACTTTATGGATTGGCGACAACTTTGGGAGATCTGTTCCGCGCCGGACAACGTGCCTATCGTCGGCTTGATCCCGCTATTGATCTTCTACATTTATCTGGCGTGGAAACAGGCCAAGGCCAACGATGAACTGATCGGTGAACTCGAAACCAATCCCGCGATGGCGAAAACTCACCATCGCAAGACCTGGCCGTTCCGTCCCGGTTGGCAAAAAGAAATTCACGTCTGGCCATTTCTCCTGCGCATTGAATTCCTCGCAGCCATCATCGTCACCATCATTTTGATGGTCTGGTCGATCACGCTGAGCGCGCCGCTCGAAGAACCATCGAATCCAAACCTCACGATGAACCCGGCAAAAGCACCCTGGTATTTCCTTGGATTGCAGGAAATGCTGGTGTATTTCGATCCCTGGATCGCCGGCGTGGTCATGCCAACGCTGATCATTGTCGGTCTCATGGTGATTCCGTACATCGACACCAATCCGCTCGGCAGCGGTTATTACACCTGGAAGCAGCGCAAGTTTGCTATTGGCACGTTCCTGTTCGGCTTCGTCGTTCTTTGGGTCGCGATGATTATCATTGGGACGTTCATTCGCGGGCCTGGCTGGCAGTGGTTCTGGCCGGGACAAACCTGGGATCACAATCGACTGATTTATGAGGTGAACCGCGATCTGCCTGATCTTTTCGGGCTCACGTCGAACCTAGCCAAAGCCATCTTCGGCGCGATCGTGGTCGGAGGATATTATCTGGCCGGCGGATTTCTGGTGCACGCGCTTTTCCGGCGTTACAACCCAAAGGATTATCAGCGCATGAGCCTGCTGCAGTATTCCATCATGATGTTTTTCTGGCTGACCATGGTGGCGTTGCCGCTCAAGATGCTGCTGAGGCTTGCGTTCAATATCAAGTACGTGTGGATAACGCCGTGGTTCAACGTGTGAGCGAAAAGAACTTGCCAGCTGTTCAACGACTAGAGGGAGAATCTGGTGCCTGAACAACCAATCCCCGAGCAGGATCCGGTAGTCACCAAGTCGTACGCGATGTATTACGTCGTCTCGATGGTCTTGCTGATGGCGACCCTGTTCTGGGCGCTATGGGATGAAGCTTATGGACAGCGGCCATGGAAGGCTTTCCAGAACGAATTTAAGCAGCGCTACACCGCTTTTCTGGCGAAGGCTGAACCGGCGTCCGACAAGTCCGTGAAAGCGGTCGAAACCGACCCTGAGTATCAGCAACTAGAGCAGGCCTACAAGCAAGTTGACTCGGCGACCAGGTCGCAGCGGGATGAACTTCAGAAACAGATCACCAATCTCAGCGCGCAGATTCTCGCGGTGCAGAATATCTTCACTGACAAACGGGCTTACGCGAATGCACTGACCTACCAGATCGAAACTGAGACCAGTTCGTCGGGCAAGCAGAGCAAGCGAAACGAACTGGAGGAGTACAAAAAGAAACTCTGGACCGTCGAATTTCCCGACGGCCATAAAGAGAGATACGACTTCCGCCAACTGGAAGAGAAATACAACGACCTCAAAGACCAGCGCACCAAGCTAAATGCGAAACTGGGTGAGGTCATCAAGCCGGTGACCGCGGCCGGCACCGCGATGACGACGTATGTTGCAGACCACATGGTGGATCTGACGCCTACCCAAATCGAGGGGTTGGAGAGAAAGACAAAAGAGTGGGACCCGAAGATCGTGCAGATCAACGTGGCGGATGCCAACATTGTCGACCGCTGCGAGTCCTGCCACATGGGCATTCGTGAGCCGCTTAAAATCACGCCCGCGGTGATGACTCCGAAGGGCGAGAAGAAGCCTGACGAATATGCTCAGGCTTTTGTCAGCCATCCGGAACCCGGGCTCTTGAAGATCCACGATCCTGACACCTTCGGCTGTTCGCCATGCCACCAAGGCAATGGCCGCGCCACCACGAGCATCGAGAAGGCGCACGGAAACTACGAGCACTGGCTATGGCCACTGTTTCCCAAGCAGAACGTCGAAGCCGGCTGCCAGACCTGCCACGCCGCCGATATGGTTCTGGTGAGCGGCGATGTGGGCTGGACGATCAGCGAAGGCAAAGATCTGTTCCGCCAAAAAGGCTGCATGGGGTGCCACCGCTACGAGGGCTACGACAAGGAGCCCGAGGACCTGAATACCTTCAGCCAGCACATCAAGCAATTGGAGCAGCAGAAAAAGGAGAACTTCAAGCAGGCTGCATACTTGATGAAGCAGGCGGATGCGGCGGAGAGCAACCAGGAAGCCAACCGATTAAACGATGAGGCCATTGCGCTCAAAGTTTCCAACAGCAAGGCGGACGGCGAGATTCAGCAGCTCGATTTTCAGATGCACAGCGTGATGCAGGACATGAAGAAGATCGGGCCGAACTTGAAGGACATCCGGCTCAAGCTGAACAAGAATTGGATTCCGGTCTGGATAAAAAAGCCGACTGACTTCCGTCCCACGACGAAGATGCCGAACTTCCGCCTGACCGATCATCAGATCCAGGCGATCTCAGCTTATTTGTGGCAGTCGGCGCTCACGGATCCATTGCCGCAACAGAAGCCCGGAAACGCCGACCATGGCAAAGAACTTTTCGAAACGCGCGGCTGCCTGGCTTGCCATTCCATCGGCGAAGGCGATCAGATGCAGGGCGGCACGTTTGCCGCAAACCTGTCGCGTGAAGGCGAAAAGGCGAACTACGATTATTTGGTGCGCTGGATTCACAACGCCCGTCAACGCACGCGTCCGTATTGTCCGTACGAAAAGAAAGATATTGGTCCTGAAGATTACGCGAAAAAGGGCTTGCCTTATGTGTTCGACCTAGAGCACAGCCAATGCCCCAACGACGGCCATGAACTGCAAGTACAGAACATGACGGTGATGCCGAGCCTGCGACTTGCACCCGAAGATGCGCAGGACATCGCGTCGTATCTGATGACGCAAAAGAAACAAGAGCCCTCTTCCTACGCCGACGCTTCCTTCATGGATGATCCGGCGTTGAAAGAAGAAGGCAAGAAGTGGATTCGTCACTACGGATGCTCCGGATGCCACGAGATTTCCGGCATGGAAGATGAAGGCCGCATCGGCACCGAGCTCACCTTTGAAGGCAGCAAGCCGATCGAGCGTTTGGATTTTGCTCTGTTCACTGAAACCGCTCAGCGCGGCGGAAGACATGCCGAGCCGATCACGAACCCAGAAGATTTGGCGCGGCTCCCGGAGGGTCCGGCAAAAGATTCGTGGTACGACCACAAGGGTTTCTTTGAGCACAAACTTGCCGAACCCAACATTTACGACCAGGGCAAAATAAAGTCCGAGACTGAAGCCCTGCGCATGCCTAATCTGCACCTCACCTCCGAGCAGATTCGAGCGCTCACCACGTTCCTGCTGGGAAGCGAAGAGAGTTCCCTGCCTATCCAGTATCAATACCGCCCCGGCGACGCTCGCCGCGACATCCAGGAAGGCTGGTGGGTAGTCAAGAAATACAACTGCATGGGATGCCACCAATTTATTCCTGGTCAGCAGACCGTCCTCATGGGAATGAAGAAGTATCAGGATCCCGATTGGAAAGATCAACTCCCGCCGAAGCTCTTGACCGAAGGTGCGCGTGTCGATCCTGAATGGCTGCGCCGATTCCTGTCTAATCCTTCGTTGAGCACCACGGATACAAATCGCAATGGCGTGCGGCCGTATTTGAAAGTGCGCATGCCTACGTTCTCTTTCTCGGACAATGAGCTGCGCAAGCTAGTGCGATTCTTCCAGGCGCTTTCGCAGCAGCCCATGCCATACATTCCGGAGCAGGTTCCGGTCTTGACCACGAAAGAAACAGACATGGCGCGCAGCCTGTTCTCAAGCACTGCGGCGCCTTGTTTGAAATGCCACGCCACGGGCGATCCCGCACATGACAAGATTGCCACGGCGCCAAACTTCCTTCTCGCAAAGGAACGCTTGAAACCCGATTGGGCACAGCGCTGGGTGCTGGATCCGCAAGCTATCAGCCCGGGCACGTCCATGCCCTCAGGATTGTTCCGGCGAGAAAATGATCATTGGGTGTTCGCTGGCCCAACCCCTGCGTCATTCCAAGGCTATGAAGGAGATCAGTCCAAGTTATTGGTGGACTATATTTTCCAACTGACCCCGGAAGAGCAAAAACGCGTAGCGGCCTCGATGGGACGAAACAGCGCCGCAAACCAAACGCCAACGAAATCCAAGCAGGCTGCCGCGTCCTCTCACCGGGCAAGCAGCGGAGGTTCGCGGTAGAATGTTAGGTTTTCTGGACGGCAGAGTAATCTGAATACAGTTTTCAAAAACGCATTCAACATTTCACGAAAGGGCGACATAATGAATAAGAAAACATCGGTAGCAATGTTTGGCCTGCTCTGTCTTCTCGGCCTCTGGCTCCTCGTAGGCTGTAGCAAGAAAGAGGAAACGAGTGAAGCTCCGGCTTCCGCACCCTCATCGATGGCACAGCCCGCGGCGCCAGCAGCCACTCCAATCGATCCCAGCACGGTAGCTTCCGTCAGCGGCACTGTGAAGTTGGACGGCGCGGCTCCCAAGACCTCCAAGATCGATATGAGCCAGGATCCTGCTTGCAAAGGAACCAACACAGCCGAGACCTTCGTCGTCGACGGTGGCAGCGTGGCTAATGTTTTCGTGTACGTAAAAGATGGACTGGGTGATCGCACATTTGCCGTTCCCACGCAGGCGGTCACCATCGACCAGCAAGGCTGCAAATATCATCCCCATGTGCTGGGCGTGATGACCGGTCAAAACATTGAGATCAAGAACGACGACCAGACCACCCACAACATTCATCCGACGCCGCAAGCCAATCGCGAATGGAACGAGTCTCAGCCACCCGCAGCCGCTGCGCTCGAGAAGAGCTTTGCCCGCGAAGAAATCATGTTGCCGGTGAAGTGCAACCAACACCCGTGGATGCGTATGTACATCAACGTAGTAAAGACCCCGTTCTATGCGGTCACCGGCCCCGACGGCAAGTATGAAATCAAGGGCCTGCCGCCAGGCGATTACACGATTGCCTTCGTGCAGGAGAAGCTGGGCGAACAGACTCAGAAGGTCACGCTCGCTGCAAAAGATAGCAAGACGGTAGACCAAACATTCAAGGCGCAGTAATTTGGCAAGATCGTGTGGGGACGGGTCTCCGACCCGTCCCGCCGAGCGAAGCTAGGCAGTTATGAATTGATTCCAGGAGTAAGCCGCTGAAGTCTCTCGCCACACCGTACAATCGCGCGCACCATGGCTTTGCTGTATTCGTAGCATGCGCGACTTTTGTACTCATCATCGCCGGGGCGCTCGTCACCAGTAACGACGCCGGCCTCTCCATTCCCGACTGGCCCACCTCTTTCGGATCATTCAGCGTCCCGCCTTTGCATGGAGGAATCAAGTACGAGTGGAGCCATCGCGCAATCGCCGGGTCGATTGTGCTGCTGACAATTTCCATTGCCGCGTGGACGTGGTTCGCGGATCGCCGACGCTGGATGAAATGGCTCGGCATCGCCGCCCTTGGCACAGTTATTACGCAGGCGATTCTCGGCGGCCTTACAGTTCTGTTGTTTCAGCCGCCATGGGTCTCCTCGGCGCACGCTGCGGTAGCACAAACCTTCTTCTGCATCGCCGTTACCATCGCTATGTTTACGGGACGCCGCTGGGTGGAAGAAGACCCGCAGATCGAAATCGACAGCCGCCGTCCCAGCCTGGTCACGCTCACCTGGCTGTCGGTCTTCGTGCTTTACGTTCAATTGATTCTGGGCGCAATGTTCCGTCATCACGGCATGAGTTGGTGGCCGCATGTGGCGAACTCTGCTGTTGTCGCTGTCGTGCTGACCTGGACCGCGATCCGTGCGCTATGGCGATTCTCGAAGATTGAAGCGGTAAGGCGACCTGCGATTATCTTGGCATCGCTGCTAGTCGTGCAACTTTGCCTTGGCTTCGCGGCGTTTCTCACGCGTGTAGCCTGGAGCCGCGATGCGGTCCAACCGGAATTTCCGATGGTCATTTCAACCGTGTCCCACGTCGCCGTTGGCGCACTGCTTTTGGCGACGGCAGTTATTCTTGCGATTCAAGTATGGCGGCATATCCCTGTTTCGTTTGAAGAACGAGTAACCAGTCAAGATCGAAAACCGGTCGCTGCGTAAACCCCGCCGGGCAGTGTCTCATCGTAGAATAGCCTGTGGCCTCTAAAACCCCATTTGCTGTGGCTGGCTCCGAGACTGAGATCGCTGTCGAACCTGCCGTCATTTCCGTGCGTGATGTTGTGCATCGTTACGGCGACCGAGCCGCTCTGAACGGCGTCTCCTTCGATGTGCGCCATGCAGAGCTCTTCGGACTGCTCGGGCCGAATGGCAGCGGAAAGACGACCCTGTTTCGCATACTCTCCACTCTGATGATTCCGGTTGGCGGGCGCGCCGAGATCATGGGATTTGACGTTGCTCGCGACCCCCACGGTCTACGCCGCCAGATCGGCGTAGTCTTCCAGGCGCAAAGCATCGACGTAAAGCTTACCGCCGCCGAGAACCTGTGGCATCAGGGACATCTCTACGGGTTGCACGGAGCGGCTTTGAAATCGCGCATCGCAGAAATGCTCGGCCGGGTTGGCCTCGCGGATCGGGCTAACGAAAAGGCTGAGACGTTCTCCGGAGGAATGCAACGGCGGCTGGAATTGGCCAAAGGACTGCTTCATCACCCTTCGGTTTTGTTGCTGGATGAACCCACCACCGGACTCGATCCCGGCGCCCGCCGCGATCTCTGGCAGTATCTTGCGATTTTGCGCGATGAAGAACGCGTGACCGTGATCGTAACGACCCACCTGATGGAAGAGGCCGAGCGCTGCGATCGCCTTGCCATCTTGAATGAAGGAAAGGTGGTGGCGCTGGGCACGCCGGATGCCCTCAAGCATGAGATCGGTGGAGATGTGATTTTGCTGGATGCGAAGGCTCCCGACTCGCTCGCAGAAAGAATCCGTGCGCGCTTCCACCTCGACGCACAGGTTCTTCATGGGCAGGTGCGCATCGAACGCGAGAACGGCCATCGCTTCATTACCGATGTAGTCGAGGCTTTCCCGGGCGAAATCGAGGCGATTTCAGTGAGCAAGCCAACCCTGGAAGACGTTTTCATTCACCGCACCGGACATCGTTTCTGGACGGACGGCGCAGAAGAAGCGGAGAAATAATCAAGTGAAGGAGCTAGCAAGCCGATGATGCTCGTTCTCTCGGTGATTCTTGGGATCGTGCCGCTTATCGGAGTGGTCTGGATCGTTCTGAAGGCAAGTATCACCACGGTCGACGGCCTTTTCATGACCCTGATCCTCCTGACGCTTTCGGGTATTCTGTTCCTGAACGCATACTTAGAGATTCGCGGAAGACTCAAGAAATCCGCAGCGCCATCCGCGCAGAAAACGAGTTGACGTGGTCACGCAAACAGCAACTTTGCCGGCGCAGGCCGCCCCAATTTCCCGCGGAGTGATGCTGCCCGCTTTCACGCTTTGGTGGCGAGAAATCGTCCGCTTCTACCGGCAGCGCTCCCGCGTGGTTGGCGTCATCGCCTCGCCGCTGCTGTTCTGGCTGGTGATCGGATCAGGCTTCGGCACCTCGTTTCGGGCAGGCAACGCCCCTGGACAGCAGCATTACCTGGATTATTTTTATCCCGGCGCACTCATCATGATTGTGCTGTTCACTTCGATTTTTGCCATGATGTCCTTGATCGAGGATCGCAAAGAAGGTTTCCTGCTCTCGGTGATGGTCGCGCCTGTGCCCCGCTCCGCGATCGTGCTCGGCAAAGTGCTGGGCGGAACAACGCTTGCCGCCATTCAGGGCTTGATCTTTTTGGCTTTCGCGCCCTTTGTCGGTGTGCATCTGGGAGTCATCGATTTTCTGCTGGTCGTATTTGTAGTTTTCCTGGTCTCTTTTGCGCTTACTTCCCTCGGATTCGCAATAGCATGGCCCATGGATTCCACGCAGGCTTTCCATGCCATCATTAATCTTTTTCTGATTCCCCTCTGGCTGCTCTCGGGCGCGCTGTTCCCGCTGGCGGGAGCCTCGGGTTGGCTGCGGCTGGTGATGCGGCTGAACCCGCTGACCTACGGCGTTGAGGCTTTGCGCGTTCTTCTGTATCCAGAAAGCCCGACCGTTCTGCCGCTGCCGGCCTCGATCGCCGCGCTTGCATTGTTCACGGTTTTCATGTTTGGGCTTTGCTTTTTCCGGGTAAATCGCCGCACCACGAGGCCTGCCGCATAATGCAAATTCTGCCGCAATATACTGTTTTCCCTCAGATCAATGCCACGCTGAATGGCACCAATGCAGTCCTGCTGCTGGTTGGACGCAACTTCATCAAGCATGGGCGGATGGCTGCGCACCGCGCCACGATGATCGCCGCCGTAGTGACTTCCGCACTTTTTCTGACTTGTTATCTTTACTATCATTATTGCCTTTATTACTACGCGCACTCGCCGTCGAAACATTTTCAGGGTCAGGGATGGTCGCGCCCCGTGTACTTTACCATCTTGACCTCGCACACCATTCTCGCCATCGTAATCTTACCCATGGTGATTATCACGCTGATCCGCGGATTGCGAGGCCGCTTCGAGAGCCACCGCGCCATCGCGCGCTGGACTTATCCGTTGTGGATGTACGTTTCGGTCACCGGCGTGATTGTTTATTTCATGCTTTATCATTTGTTTGCGGCGTGAAAAAGGCTTGTACCACAGAGACACAGGGAATTGCCTTTCTTATTCCTCAGTACCTCTATCACTCCGTGGTGAAAGAGAGTTTATGTCAGTCGTCAGACTGAAGATCGATGTTTCGGGCACGGTGGGCGATGAAGCCTGGCGCGGGCTCCAGCAGTTCGATCAGATCCAGAGTGCCGACTTCGGTCCGCAGTTCGGCAGCGGCGGACGTTGCAACCATCCACTAAATGCTCCCCACAACAAAGGAGAATGGATCGGAGCGGAGATCCGGCTGCAGACGCCGCTTCTGGCTCAATACGCGGTTTCCCACTATCTGGAACAGGACCGCGTGCTCGACGCGGACGTGGTGGAGTGAACTCGGAGGATTCTCCGCGACCTCTGCGATTAAGGTTTCCTGAGCCAGACCTAAGACTTAGTTTCTGCTATATTTCCGTCATCCATGTCAGCTGTTCCCAACGCCACGCCGCAAACTTCGCCTGATACAAGCGAGACTCCTCAACGGCCAGCCAAGCCGCGCATGTCCACGCGCAACCGGCTGCTCTTTTTCCTGACCGCGTGGCTAATCGTCCTGATGCCGTTTCTATTCTGGTGGAACACCTGGTTCGGCCGCCAGCTCTCCGACAAACAATTGACCGAGTACCTGCAGGACGAGAAGCATCCCCGACACATTCAGCATGCTCTGGTGCAAATCGGCGAGCGTATGACACAACACGACACCAGCGTGACGCAGTGGTATCCACAAGTTGTCAGCTTGGCCTCGCACCCAGTCGAAGAGGTGCGCAACACTGACGCGTGGGTAATGGGACAAGACACATCCGGCACAGGATTCCACGAAGCTCTGCTGAAAATGCTAGCCGATCCTTCGCTGATGGTGCGAGGAAACGCTGCGCTTTCGCTGGTCCGCTTCGGAGACGCATCCGGACGGCCGCAGATTCTCGAACTGTTGCAGCCGGCCACAGTCACAGCCCCACAGTCCGGAAAAATTGTGGATACCAGCGCGGTGGGCACTGCGATTCGTCAGGGAGGAATCGTCGCCAAATTGCAGGAGGGCGGGCGGACCACGGAAATTCGCTCACCAATCACCGGCCGTCTGCGGGCGCTGTCGGCTCAAACCGGACAGACGGTCGCGGCGGGCGCGGAGATCGCGACCATCGACCCGGGCACAGAACAAGTCTGGGAAGCGCTGCGCGCGCTTTACCTCGTGGGCCAACCCGACGACCTTACCGCAATCTCACCCTACGAACGGGAATTGCCAAACATCCCCGATCACGTGCGTAAGCAAGCCGTCGAAACAGAGAGGGCGATTCGGGAAAGGGCCAACCACTAGCCTTGGGCTGGAAGTAAGCTTTCGCTCCAACCGTCAGAAGAAATAATGGCGCAGACACTCGGATATGTCGCTTTGGTCGTCCGTGATTACGACGAGGCGCTGGTATTCTTCACACGGTCGCTCGGATTCGTAGTGATCGAAGACAGTGTCGCCAAAGATCGTGCGGGCAACGAAAAACGATGGGTGCTCGTCGGCCCACCCGATTCCCGCGGTACCAGCCTGCTCCTCGCGCGAGCATCGACGCCGGAGGAGTCGAGTCGCATTGGCAACCAGACTGGTGGCCGGGTCTTTCTTTTTCTGCACACTGACGATTTCTGGCGCGACTACCGCGAAATGCTAGACCGGGGCGTGAAGTTCAGAGAGGCACCGCGGCAGGAAACCTACGGAACAGTCGCAGTCTTCGAAGACCTATACGGCAACAAATGGGATCTGCTCGAACTGAAGACGGCGGTTGGGAGTTTGGCTGAAAGCTGAAAGCTAGTGGCTGCCCCTCAAATCGGCATTACGCCGACTTCTTTTTCCACTTCGACGGTGTCGACCATCACGATCGCGTCCCACGGACAGCCGTCGAGAAAACATCCGTCCGGACCTTTGCTAACGCACTTCTTGCAGCCGATACAAAGGATAGGGTCGACCTGGATTCTGCCAAACGGCGGATGATCTTCGTCCGGAACCCAGAACATACAGTCTTCTACCGGACAATATTCGACGCATGCTGGAGATCCCGCGCACCCAGTGCAACACTCGGTGATAACCGCCAACTCCTTCGGTTTCTTCTTTCGAGGAGTCAGCAGCCCCTTGGATTTGGGTTCGAACTTAAGCTCGTCAGGCACCATCCCAGCGGGTTTCAAGGAGTCTGCTTCAGCAGGCATAGCACCGATTATACCGCAGTGGATGCGATTTTCATCCGCCTCGAGAACCAACTCAACCGCAGGTCCATCAGCGAAATCGCAACGCTCGCGACCTGAACGGTTTCATTTTGGCCTGCTTCGCCGACTCTTTCCCTCATTCGCGATCAGAGGACTGGTTGTTTCTGATATATTGGCCTTCCAGCCCCTGATTTCGTTGTCTGTGCTCGCGTCTGGCCAGGGGTGGAAGGAGCAGCATTCATGGCAGGAAAGAGCGTCAATAAAGTCATTCTTATCGGAAATCTGGGTAAGGATCCCGAGGTGAAATACACGCAGGGCGGCATGCCAGTCGCCAAGTTCTCAATCGCCACCAACGAGCGCTTCAAGGACAAAGACGGCCAATGGCAGGATCGTACCGAGTGGCACAACATTGTGGCCTTTCAGCGCCTGGCCGAGATCGTCGGCGAGTATCTCAAAAAAGGCGGGAAATGCTTCATCGAAGGCAGCCTGCGGACCAGTTCATGGGACGATAAAGAAACCGGCCAGAAGAAATACAAGACCGAAATCATCGCCAATGATCTGGTCCTGCTCAGCGGGCGCGGCGAAGGTGCCGGAGACGATGCGGGCGGACGCTCACGCGGCGCGGCCGCAGGCGGAAACAACTTCGATCAGCGCGCACCGGAACCGGAACACGCGGCAGCTTCAACTCCGATCAGTGACGAAGACATTCCGTTCTGATCGAGGGCGAAAGCTGATATCGTCTTTGAAGTCTGATTACGCTTATGCCGCCCGTTTCTGCTCAGGGCTGCCACTAACCTGACCCGCCAGCTTACGAACCGCCAAAGTCATCATCAGGCGCGTGGTGCCGGTGAAGATCATGCTGATACCCACCAGTGTGCCAATAACCCATAACGAACTAACGGGCCACTGGTTCCAGATCAAGAAACCCAGAAACAGAGTAACGATTCCGTCCAGTAGCATCCACGGTGAGCTACCGCTCTTGCGGGTGGCAAAATAGGCGACGACATCCACGACACCTTCTGCGAACAGGAATATTCCTAGCACGAGAGTAAAAGTCGCAGTTGCCAGGACCGGATGGGCGATGAAGTAACCGCCGGCCACAACGTAAACAATCGCGACCAGAAGCTTCCAAGCAATGTGGCCAATGCCCTTCGACCGAAAGGCGTGAACGAGTTGCACGATGCCGTCGAGTACTGCCAGCCACCCGATTACGATGACGACTCCGACGGATGTCGCCATCGGCAGGGTGATGGCGAGGACTCCGAAGATAATCAAAACGATCGACAACACCAGCGAGGCTTGTGACGCGCGCTTTAATCCAGTTTCCATCGTGGCCATTGGTTTCCTCCTAATCGATCACTGCAGGGGCAAGTTTCTAGCGTATTTTTGCAGTTGTCAACTGAAAATTGCAATGGGGCTGCAGGCCCGCTCAGGAATCTTTTGCGCATCTCCTCACAGTTGCGGAACCTTCATAAACTGCCATAACATGAAGGCATGGCTATGACATCGTTGAACATCTCGCTTCCAGAAGCGTTGAAACGATACGTAGAAGGGCAGGTGTCTTCCGGAGATTGGGGCACTCCCAGCGAATACATCCGGGAACTGATTCGCCAAGATAAAGAGCGGCGGCTTCACAATCTCGAACAGGACCTGATCGCGGCGGCAAAGGGCTCAAAGATCGAGATCCCCGTCGCTGATATCCGGCGGAAAGGTCTTGTTGGAGCGCTGCGTGATCGGACACTACGCCGGTGAAGAAGTCGCCGATCGGTCTAAGCGATGCCGCGGCGAACGACATTGTCGAGCAGGCCGAGTGGTATGAAGTGCAAGCCGACCCCCGCCTGGGAAGGCGTTGGGAGAGTGCAGTTTCTCGGGCTCTGCTCCGCATTGTGAAGAACCCGCGTTCCGGGGCGCCGTGCAATCTCCAAGCTAGTGAGTTGCAAGGTGTCCAGCGCATGTCGGTCTCGGGTTCTCCCAAACACTTGATCTTCTATCGCGTCGAGAAGGACGCGTTGTTGATACTCCGTGTGATTCACGGAGCACGTGACTTGGAAAGCCTGTTCTGAGAATATGTCTCCCGCCATGCATTCAAGTCCCTCAACCGCTACAATACTTGCGGAGACTTCCATGACATCTCTCGCCAGCAAGACTTGTGTGCCATGCCGTGGCGGCGTGCCTCCGCTCAAGGGAAAAGAACTGGAAGCGCTACATCAGCAAGTGCCGCAGTGGAAGGTAATCAACGACCATCACATTACCCGCGTTTTCACTTTTCCTGATTTCAAGCAAGCGCTCGATTTTGTGAATCGCGTGGGCGCGCTGGCGGAAGAGCAAGGACACCATCCGGACATTCTGCTGGGATGGGGCAAAGCCGAAATCACATTGTGGACCCATAAAATCGATGGCTTGACCGAAAGTGACTTCATCATGGCTGCGAAGATTGATGGTCTGCGCGCGGGTTAACTTTGCACTCCAACCGAACGACGCTAGTGACGTAACCAACTTTGAGACGTACCTAGCTACGTCTCTACAGGATTGAAAAGTGAAATATCTATCACGCATCTTCGCTGTGCTGCTGCTCACCGCCGTTGCCTTTCCCCAGGCGGACCAAGTTGTCCCGAACGAGAATCTGGTGGCCGAAGGGATTCCGAAGATTCCGGCCTCTTTAGCGGAAACCGTGGACCGTTACACGAATTTTCGCGCTGCCGTGTTGGATAGCTGGAATCCGACCAAACGGGAAATGCTCATCGCCACCCGTTTTGCCGATACCTCTCAAGTACACGTGGTGAAAATGCCGGGCGGGGCGCGCACGCAACTGACCTTCTATCCTGACCGCGTGGCGGGCGCTCTTTATCCACCTACCAAAGACGATTTCTTCGTGTTCTCGAAGGACGTAGGCGGCGGCGAGTTTTATCAACTCTATCGTTATGACCTGGCAACCGGGAACGTTACGCTGCTGACTGACGGCAAGTCGCGCAATACCGATCCGGTGTGGAGTTACTCAGGTGACAAACTGGCCTACACCTCCACGCGCCGCACCGGTAATGACCTTGATTTGTATGCGATCGAACCGGCGAATCCGAAGACGGATCGGCTGGTGGCGCAACTTGCGGGTGGTGGCTGGCAAAGTTTGGACTGGTCGCCCGATGGAAAGAAAATTCTCGTTTCGGAAGGAATCTCGGCGGAGGAGAGCTACCTCTGGATCGTGGATGCCGCCAGCGGAGAAAAAACGCTGCTCACGCCCAAGGGTGGGCCAGTAAAGATTGCCTACAACAGCGGCCGCTTCAGCAAAGATGGTAAGGGTATCTATGTTACGACGGATAAGGATTCGGAATTCCTGCGCCTGGCCTACATTGATTTGCCGACCAAGGAACACAGCTTTCTCAGCAGCAATATTCCCTGGAACGTGGACGAATTCGGGCTCTCCTACGACGGGAAGATGATCGCGTTCGTGGCCAACGAAGACGGTTTCGGCGTGCTGCACTTGCTCGAGACCAAGAGTCGCAAAGAGAAACCAGTTCCCACGCTGCCCAAAGGCGTGATCTCCGGCGTGAGCTGGCACAAGAACAGCCGTGACCTGGGATTCAACCTCGCCTCCGCTCGCTCCAGTTCCGACGTTTACTCGTTGGACGTGCAAACCGGAAAAGTGGAACGCTGGACCTTCAGCGAAACGGGAGGATTGAACACCGCTGACTTTCCCGAGCCCGAACTCATTCACTGGAAATCCTGGGATGCACGCAACATTAGCGGCTTTCTATACCGGCCTCCTGCGAAGTTCACGGGCAAGCGGCCGGTCATCATCTACATTCATGGCGGCCCCGAAGGTCAATTCCGGCCTAGTTTCCCCGGTCGTTCCGATTACTACATGAACGAGCTTGGCATTGCGATGATCGCTCCCAACGTTCGCGGTTCTACCGGCTATGGAAAAACGTTCCTTTCCCTTGACAATGGTTTCCTGCGCGCGGGCTCATACCAAGACATCAATGCGCTGCTCGATTGGATTCAGACCCAGCCTGAACTTGACTCCAGCCGAGTCCTAATAACGGGCGGAAGTTACGGAGGTTTTATGACGCTGGCCGTGGCCACCAATTACAACGACCGCATCTGCTGCTCGGTCGACGTTGTTGGTCCGTCAAACCTGGTCACGTTTCTCGAGCACACTTCGGGGTATCGTCAGGATTTGCGACGGGTAGAGTACGGCGATGAGCGTGACCCCAAGATGCGCGAGTTCCTGGAGGGCATTGCTCCCTTTAACAAGGCAAAGAACATCACCAAGCCGCTGTTCGTGATCGCCGGGAAGAATGATCCGCGAGTGCCGGTGAGCGAATCGGAGCAAATGGTTTCAATCGTTCGGCAGAATGGCACGCCGGTCTGGTGGCTGATGGCAAAGGATGAAGGCCATGGCTTCGCGAAAAAGGCAAATCAGGACTTCCAATTTTATGCCACGGTGATGTTTGTGAAGGAGTATCTGCTGAAATAGCTTCTAACTTGTGCGGCTGAAAGCATGCGGCTGAAAGCTGAGAGCTTCTATAATCTCTTCATGCTCGATGAAAACGATTTTCGCAAGCGGGCGGACACCGCTTTGGAATCCCTCAAGCAGAGTCTGATTACCGCTGAAGAATCCGCTGACCTTGAGGTTGAAGACCAGTCGGGGGCGCTACATATTTCTTTCGACGATGGCTCCCGATTTGTGATTTCACCCAACGCGCCGGTTCGGCAAATATGGATTTCCGCGCTAGCCACGAGTTTCAAGCTGGACTGGTCGGAGGCGAATCAGGCTTTCGTGCTGCAGAAGACCGGAGAAGAATTGAAGCCCTTGATGTCCCGTTTAATCAATCAGCAGTTAGGAGAGGAAGCGGTGACGCTCGCTTAGCCTAAACCGACGCTAAGCTCCCACCGCAGATCCCAATTTGTATTTTAAATGCCTGGCGATCAGTTGGCCGTGGAAACGTCCGTTCTCGATGAAGATTTCATTGGTTCGCGAACCAGCCACGATGACCCCAGCCACGTAGATGCCGGGCACATTGCTTTCCAGCGTTTCGGGGTCGCACACCGGTCGACATTGTTCGGTCGAAAGCTCGATGCCCATCGAGCGCAAGAAATCGTAATCGGGATGGTATCCCGTCAAGGCAAATACGAAATCGTTCTTCGCGCGAACCACACCTTCCGGGGTGTAAATGACGACCTGGTCCGCCGTAATTTCTCCCACTGAGCTGTTGAAGTAGGCCTTGATTTCGCCGTTCTTAATGCGATTCTCGATGTCCGGCAGAATCCAGTACTTCACGTGGTGATGCATCTTCGGCCCGCGATACACCAGGGTCACGCGCGCTCCGTGCCGCCACAGATCGAGCGCTGAGATGGCCGCCGAATTCTTGCCTCCGATAATCAGAACGTCGTTGTCAAAGTAAGGATGAGGCTCGCGATAATAGTGAAACACTTTGGGCAAATCTTCTCCGGGAATATTCAGCATGTTTGCGAGGTCGTAATATCCGGTCGCCACGATTAGCTTGCGGGTGTGGTAATCGTAGATTCTTCCCAGCCGATCGGTGGTCGTGACTTGGAAGTCCCCGTCTTGGCCGTTCACCGTCTTTACCCACTGATACTGCGCGATTGGCAGACGATAATGCTCGGCAACCTTGCGGTAATATTCCAGTGCTTCCTGACGTGTGGGCTTTTGGTTGGCGGTACTGAACGGGATGTCACCGATCTCCAGCAATTCCGGCGTGGTGAAGAAAGTCATATTGGCCGGATAGTTGAAAATCGAATTCACCACGCAGCCCTTATCGATCGCAATGACTTTGAATCCCGCTCTCTGCGATTCAATCGCGCAAGCAAGGCCAGTGGGGCCGGCGCCGATTACGAGCACATCGACCTGCATACTCGAGCGCAACTCCAATTGAGCACGCGGGAGCGTCTCGGGAATCTGTAGCGCCGAATCGGACATGTGTTTGGTGATCAATGCTTCTCCTGGAATCAAACACCACAGAGCGCAAGAACGAGAGACCATGGCTCTTTGAAGATAACGATTCTAGCACGCAGCGAGTTGAGTGCGGGCCATCCTCCGTCACACGACATGGTGTTCCGGCGCACAACTCTCCTATGCAACGGGTTATAATTTTTAGTTGCTTTCATCCTTTTAGTCACCGGTCAGGAACTTTTAATGGCAATCACCGCCGAACCCGACGCTCGCACGCGCATTGAATCTGACAGCATGGGACAAATCGAGGTTCCAGCCAATGTTTACTGGGGCGCTCAGACGCAGCGATCGCTCCTGCACTTCAACATCGGTCGCGACCTCATGCCGCCGGAGTTGATCCGCGCGTTTGGCATTCTCAAGAAGGCCTGCGCGCTGGTAAACCAGGATCTCGGCAAACTTCCCGCTGACAAAGCGAAGCTCATCGTGCAAGCCGCGGACGAGGTCATTGCCGGCAAGCTCAACGACCAGTTTCCCCTCCGCATCTGGCAGACGGGCAGCGGCACGCAAACCAACATGAATGTCAACGAGGTCATCTCCAACCGCGCCATCGAGATCGCGGGCGGCCCGCGTGGACGAGAAATGATGGGATCGAAGAAGCCGATCCACCCCAATGACGATGTCAATATGTCCCAGTCGTCGAACGACACGTTTCCCACTGCGATGCACATCGCGGCCGCGGAGCGAGTGAAGAATGCGCTGATTCCTGCCATCCAGAATGTTCACGACGCAATCGCGGCCAAGGCGAAAGAATTCCACGATGTGGTGAAGATCGGCCGCACCCATTTGCAAGATGCCGTGCCTCTGACTTTCGGGCAGGAGTTTGGCGGCTGGGCCAGCCTGTTGCAGCGGGATATCGAGCGACTGAAACAGGTGCTAGGCGGCCTGTACGACCTCGCCATCGGCGGAACCGCGGTGGGCACAGGGTTGAACGCTCATCCCGAATTCGCGGAAAGAGCCGCAAAGAAGATCGCCGAACTTACGGGACTTCCCTTTCGCTCGCATCCCAACAAGTTCGCCGCACTTTCCGCGCATGATGAACTCGTGTTTGCTCAGGGCGCGCTGGAAACTCTGGCCGCGTCGCTGATGAAGATTTCGAACGATATCCGCTGGCTGGCTTCGGGTCCGCGTTGCGGCCTTGGCGAATTATCCATTCCGGAGAACGAGCCTGGCTCTTCGATCATGCCGGGCAAGGTAAACCCCACGCAATGCGAAGCCATGACCATGGTGTGTGTGCAGGTCCACGGCGCAACGACTGCGGTTGGATTCGCCGGCTCGCAAGGCAATTTCGAATTGAACGTGTTCAAGCCCGTGATCATTTACAACTTCCTGCATTCCGTGACTCTGATTACGGACGCCTGTCACGGATACGTCGAGTACATGATCAAGGGCATCGGGGTTGATCGCGCGAAGGTTGATTGGTACGTGAAGAATTCGCTGATGCTGGTGACAGCGTTGGCGCCCAAAGTCGGATACGACAAGGCAGCCAAGATCGCCCACACGGCGCATGTCGACAAGACTAGCCTGCTCGAGGCGGCGTTAAAGCTCGGCTATCTCACGAAAGAGGAATTCCATCAGTTGATGAAGCCGGAGAAGATGACGCGGCCGTAGGCAGCATATGGCTCAACTCCGCCTCAGTTAAGCCCAAATGATCCACCGACGGTGTATACTGTGTGTCTACGACAGTGTATACTTTGTATATCCGCGCGAGGGACTCTGATCCATGACCAAAGCACAGGTAGTAAAGTGGGGCAACAGTCTGGCGATTCGAATACCGAAAGCCGTGGCCCAACAAGCCCGCATGAAAGAGGGCGACGCGGTCATGATCAAAGCGGCAAGAAACCGCATCGAGCTGCTGCGAACACAGAAAATCCCCACTCTAAACGAATTGGTGGCACAAATCGCCCCCGAGAATCGCTACGAGGAAACTACCTGGGGGCGTGAACGAGGTAAGGAAATCATTGAATGGTAGCTCGCTACGTTCCAGAAGCTGGAGACATAATATGGCTGGATTTTGATCCGCAGGCTGGACGCGAGCAAGGCCGACGGCGCCCGGCTCTGGCGTTGACCGATCAAGCTTACAACCTTGCCAGCGGTCTGGTGGTGGTTTGTCCCCTCACCAGCAAGCGAAAACCCTATCCTTTCGCCCTCCCGGTTGTTCTAGATAAAGTGGAGGGGGCGGTGCTGGTGGATCATCTCAAGAGCGTGGACTGGAAGGCGCGCCGGGGAGCTTTTCACTCTAAGGCAGATCCGGCGCTGTTGAGTAAGGTCCGGACTTACGTCGCGGTTCTACTGCGCCTCCGCTAAGCCCCTCACGCGGGCGAGTCCGGGATGATACGCCACTTGGTGGGGAGCACGATGGGCCGCCATTGAAAAAAGCGGCCACAATCCCACCTCAATCGGGATCGTAGACTCCGTTGCCATATCCTTTGCGCCGGATGTCTTCCTGCATCTGCTCAAGCTTCGCCTTTTCCTGTGCGAGCTGACGCTGCGACGCTTCATACTGCGCTTTCAAGTTCCGCCCCCGGTCGCACCAGTCTTTGTAATAAGGCGTGTAGTAAGTGGAAGTCCAGCACGCTTGCGCTTCGTCATCCTGGGCAAACCCCAAGCTCCATGCGGCGAACTGGTTCTGAAGGCTGGTGATGCGGTTTTGAATGTCTATGATCTTGCCCTTCTGCACCTTGACCTGATTCTGAAAGGTTTTGCCTTGAGCCTCAAACTCGCGCACTTTGCGTTGATCTTCTTCGTCGGCTGCCTTGTCGCCGGCGGATTGCGCTGCTATGTCGTTCGGCGTTGGTGTGGCCTTGCCAGCCTCGGGTGCGTTGCTGCCATCTTTTAAATCGTGGTTCCGTATTACTTTGATCGGCGGAGCCGATTCACGCGCTTGCCGGGAGGCGCTGGCCGCAGCGTCGACCGCAGACGGTTTAACCGGCTTTTGGCTCGCTGGTTGCGGGCTTGCCGGTGGCGCACTCGCTGGCTGCGAAGCGGTTGGTTGCGCGCTCGTCGATTGTCCGCTCGTCGATTGCGGAGCGCTGGGTTGCTGGCTCGTTTGGCCGAAGGCCAAAGCCAGCATCACTAACCATCCCATCATCCCCAGACAATAACGAACACGCATAGATGCTAATCATATCGTCGCTTAACGCTGCGGGCCGTGATTTCGCGAGTAACGTCCGGTCCTGTACTTCCGGAGCAACGGAGCACAATCCGTCCTGCCTCCACGCTTTTCGAGGGTGGGTCACTCGGCTTTCGCCACCGATAGTTCGGCGTGCTTTCCCGTCTCCCTGGGACGCATCCTCGGCGTCGTGGTGATCGTGATCACGCTGATCAATACGAACAGCGCTCCCAGGAACGTGCGAGGACCAACCGATTCGCCCCCGAAGAAATATCCAAGAGCAACGGCGACTACGGGATTTACATAGGCATAGGTTCCTACCTTCGTTGGCGATTCGTGATGCAGCAGCCAGACATAGGCGGTAAAACCCACAATCGAACCAGCGACGATCAGATACAGCAGCGCGAACCAGGCCTTCGTGGAAACTGTCTGTGGGTGAAAGCTAGCGAACTCACCAGAGAGCGCGGCCAGCACGAACAGTTGAGCTCCTCCCAGCAGCATTTGCGCGGCCGCACTCATCGGCTTCGACGCCGGAAGCGCGAGCCGGCGAGTGAGTATCGTGGCTACCGACCAGGTAAACGCCGCCACTAGCAGCGCCAGAGCCCCAGCAGGATCGATGGGAACTTCTCCGAACGAGAACGAATGAAGAGTTAAAACGGCGACGCCGCACAGACCCAACAGCAAAGCCAGGCCAAGCCGAACCGTAAGGCGTTGAGTACGCAGAAAAATGATTTCGAGCAGAGTGATAAACACGGGGATTGTGGCCAGCACGACCGCAGCAATGCCGGAGGGAACGCGCTGTTCGGCCCAGAACAGGCAACCGTAATCGACCAAGAAGATTAGTGTTCCAAGCAGTGTCGCTCCAGCCCACTCGCGCCGGCTGGGCGATGGCGTGCCCTTCAGCCGCATCCAGCCGTAAAGCACGGCGCCCGAAACGAAAAAGCGCATGCCTGCCAGCAGGAACGGCGGCACTTCGTGCACCCCAATACGTATCGCCAGGAACGTCGATCCCCAGACAAAATAGATAATCCCAAATGCCAGGAGAATCTTCCACGAAGCCGGACGCGCGGCACTTTCCAATGCGATCTCCCTTATCGGAATAAGACGCGACTGGCTTATAGATGGTTCGGTGCCTTTGCAGGAACCCATAAAAGTTTTTGATGGCTTCGAAGGTTTCTTCTTATAGCCGGGTCGTCTTTCCAAACATCAGCCCGCTTAACGTCGAGACCAGTTCTTCCTCGACGCCCTTCGAAGCCAGCAGCACCCGAAAACTTTCTCCCATCCCCTCGGGAGTGATCAGATGTTTCAATTGCAGAGCGACTTTGGCGCGTTCCTGCGGCAATCGGCATTCTTCGAACGCATCGGCAAATTGATTGTGCTCCCCGATTCCCAGCAGAAATTGCGACTGAGTAATCAAAGGCTGGGCTTGCATTCCGTTTTGCGCGGCTGCAGCGGCCAGCGCGGTGAAATTCACATGGGCGGTAAGATCTTGCTCTCCCGGCGCTTCGTAAGGGTTCGCACTTACTGAATGCTGTCGATAGGCAGCGATCGTGCCGCGATGTCGACTCGCAAGTTGCTCTTGTCGGGTGTAGCCGTAGTCGATTGCGACGACGAATCCGCGCTTCACCCTGGCTGCGATCTGGGACATATAGCGTTGCGCGATGAGGGGAGCCTCGATTCGTTCACTGGCTTCGGGATGCACGCTGTAGCGGTCGAGAAACTCCAGTGCCTCGGCCGTTGCGGGCTGCCAGGTTTCAAGCAATCGACCGTCTTTTTCTGAGATGCGCAACTCGCCTTGCGGGCTGAGAACCTCGACTGGGAGCGCGTCGAAGAACTCATTCGCGAAGACAATGATTGGAACCTCAGGGGCTAAAGCCCTGTAGAAGGCAGCACCAGTTGGCAGGACTGAAGTCGTGCCCTTCCCCACGAGTAACTCGCTGTTTGAACAGAGCGAAGCCTTCCCTGCCCCGAAGTGCCGTTCCAAAGTCGCTTGTAGCCGGTGGCGCAGCGCGGGCGAACCCTCCGCTAGCGAATAGTGCAGCGCCTCAAAGAACTCGGGAAACTTCTTCTCCGACCAATCCAAAACATCCTGCGCAAACAATCCGCGACCCGGGCCGAACTCCAGAATCTCGATCTCCGCCGGCGACCCCAGCACGCGCCACATCTCGTCGAACTGCCGTGCCAGCAGCCGCCCGAAGACTGCATGCACGTCGCTTGAGGTGTAGAAATCGCCCGCTTTTCCGAATTGCTCGGCGTTACGCGAGTAGTAACCCAGTTCGGGATCGTACAGACACATCTCCATGTACCGCGAAAACGGAATCGGCCCGTACTCGCGGATTTCCCGTTCAATTTTCTGTCGCAGGCTCACAAGCCTTCCCGTTGGCGCTCGATGCGGTCTTGCGGCGTGCGGATGAACATTTCGACCAGGTAGTCGTGCAGGCAGTCGTAGAGCTGGCGCTGCAAGGTCCACTCGAATTGAGAGCTGTCCAGATCGCGCGGATGCAAATCGAAGTAGTAAGTGTGCACCGGGACCGGAGGATTTTTGAACTGGATGATCAGTTCGACGCCATCACCCTTGGCACGCGCGGAGAACTCCAGCAGGGGATGCTCGTAGAGGCGCAGTTGAGCGAGAACACGTTCCAGGCGAGAACGAGAATCGTTGGTCACAAAAAGATTGTATTTGACAATCAGATTCCCCGGTGTATATTGGCATCCTTCCCTCCGGTCCCAATTCTGGGTCCCTACGCGCAGCTATGCGAACGCTCGCAACATTGGCGCATTGGGAGGGCATCGTCCTGCTCGCAGGCCTCTTCGGCGTTGTGCTGTGGAAGTTGCTTACGGGCAGAATCAGCCTTGACCAGTTACTAGAAGGCGACGTTCCAGACCCAAATTGCCCCAACGGCTTTTCGACATACGTGAGCGGGGGACGCACCCAACTGCTGGGTGCAACGCTGTTCGTCGCGGGGTACTACTTGCTGCAGGTCGTCCATAATCCAAAACAGTTTCCCACAATGCCCATCCCACTGGTGGGCGCGCTGGCTGGAAGCCAGGCCTTGTATCTGGGCGGCAAAGCACGCGCACTGCTGCTGGGCCGGCTGCAACAATTTTTCCATAGGAGAATGCAATGAAGAATCCGGAATTTGTGCTGAGTACGATTCTGGCGATAATCATCACGGGCGGCATCGCATATGCCCCCGGTGAAGGAACTACAAAGGTTAAGCTGGCCATTTGCTACGCAGGCTTGGTATTGCTTTTCCTGTTTGGCTTTTTAATTCTCGCGGGAATTGCCAGCGGCAAGATCGACATCAGCACACTGCTTGCTGAGAGCGGCGGCGGGGCCAGCATGTCGCGTTTCCAATTGTTAATTTTTACATTTGTGATCGGCCTGAGCTTTTTTCTGATCGTAGTCAGTACAGGGAAGTTTCCTGATCCCATCCCCGCCGGGGTTATGACGCTGCTTGGCATCAGCGCCACAACCTATGGGGTTAGCAAAGGCATTCAAGCGACGGGCATGCCGGGAAAAATTCCTCCTCCCGCGGGCAACGGAGGAGCTGGCGGGCAGCGCCAATAATTTTCATAAGGAGGCAGCAATGGCCAACCAAAGCTCACCGACCGGTCGTACATTTACGCGGCACGTGGTTCCGTTCGCCCCTCTCGCCCTGGCCCTGGCGATGAATGCAGTGCCAGCTTCGCAGACGGCATCATCAGCAGGAGAACCTTCCGGGGGTATTGCGGCCGCCAAGTGCAGCGATGTGACTGATTTTCAGGACTGCCACAGCCGGTATCCAACAGGGTGTAGTGCGGCAGGGGGATACGACGCTTACTTGAACTACTGGAAAAATCAACTGATCGCGCCCACACCCTATTCGAATCCGGTGAGATATTTTACCCAGCTGCAGGATTATCAGAGCCTGGACGCGAAAATCCCCGCGGGATTAACTCAAGATAACCAAGCCGATTACCAGGACCAGCTGAAGCAACTCGGCGAAGGCCAGCTTTATGGCGTGGTTGGTTACCTCTACTACGCCCAGCACACGAGCGCCGAGAGCAGTAACTGCGATCTGACTGGTCCGACTGGCGACCCTGAGTTCAGTAACGTCGACTATCACATCGGAATTGGATTTGTTCCGCCGCCAATAACGCAGCAAACATCAGCGGAGACGGCGAATGCCGCGACCGGGGCCGAGAGAGAGCCGGCAACTCGCAGAAAGAGTCCCCCGAAAAGAGCGCCGGCTGCGGGCTCGGGCACCAGCGATCTGCAGCAGAAAAGCATTATCGTGGAGATGACGCCGCACGACCGCTTCAAATACGAACATGAAATTTGGACGCTGGCGAACTTGCAGAAGGCGGTGGGAAAGCAAGTGAAAGTGGTGGGCCAGTTACTAATTGATAACGAGCACAATCTTCCCAGCCAGAATTGCGCAACCGCCAAAACTGCGAGTCAGAACCAGACTTGCTGGCGGGCTTCGGTGTGGGAGTTACATCCGGTCGTGACCTTTCAGGTTTGTCCGAGCGTTTCATGCGCGCCGGATTCAACGGACTGGGTGGAATTGGACCAGTTGCAATAGGAGCAGGATCACTCGTACCACGACTCCTCCATAGGTCCGGAGCCGCAGCCCTAACTACGCGCAGCATTCGGCTCGCGCCGGGTGGTTTTACAACTTGTTACAAGTTGCTATCCTGTCCTCCGCCCTTCCGTCTAAACGCTCGTTTTCCTCAATCCAGTTCCGGCGGGTCTTTCCCCGGAAAAACAATTTAGAAGCGGAGGTTATTCCATGCTCAAACATTTTGCCGTTGCTTTAGTTGCAGTCGCAGGACTGTCGTTAGGAAATCCGCTGTGCCATGCGCAATCCGCGCTCCTAGACTTGCCTCGGGATAGCCAGCACTCCGCGGTGACGCAGCGCATCGGAATCACAGACATCACGATCAGCTATTCCCGGCCGCTGGTGAAGGGTCGACCGATTTGGGGCAAGCTTGTGCCCTACAACGAAGTCTGGCGGACGGGAGCGAATGAAAACACGATCATCAAGTTTACCGACGACGTCTCCATCGAGGGAAAGCCGCTGGCAAAGGGCGTCTATGCTCTTTTCACAATTCCAGGAGAAAACCAGTGGACGGTCATTTTCTCCAAAGTCCACACGGCTTGGGGCGGCTTCACCTATAACCAAGCCGACGATGCATTAAGGGTGACCGTAAAACCGCAAGCGTCGGACCCGCACGAAGCGCTAAGTTTCGACTTCGATGATGTAAAGGCGGACTCTGCCGTAGCCACGCTGCGTTGGGAGAAGGTCGCGGTCCCATTCAAAGTTGATGTGAATGTGCATGACATCGTGCAGGCCAGCCTGCATAACCAGCTTCAAGGGCTGGCGCAATACACATGGGAAGGATGGGACGATGCGGCAACCTATCTGCTCACAGCCAAATATGATCTCGACGAAGCCCTGCAATACGAAGAGACGTCGATCCGAACCGAGCCGCGGTTTGACAACTTCTTGACCAAGTCCCAGATCCTCGAAGCCATGGGCCGAAAAGATGATTCCGAAATGGCCAAGAAGCAGGCGCTCGATCGGGCAACGGCGGCTCAACTCTACGCCTATGGCCGCTTGCTGCAGGGCCAAGGTAAACAGGATCAGGCCTTCGACTACTTCCGCCAGGCGGCTAAGAAGGATCCGAATGACTGGGTGGTTCACGACGGCACGGCGCGAATCTATTCGTCCACGGGCGACTATGACAATGCCCTCAAGGAAATCAAGATGGCGCTGGCGGGCGCTCCCGACAACCAGAAGATTTTCTTCGAACCCCTGGTGAAAAAGCTGGAGGCAAAGCAAGACATCAATAAGAACTAGCGCGATACGCGCCGGTGGCTAATCGCCAGCTTTAGCAACCGGCGCTCTCTTCTCGTCAGCCTTCGGCTCGGGATACTCGTAGACGCCGCGTCCCGCCTTGCGGCCCACGCGCCCGGCTTTCACGTATTGCACCAGAAGTGGCGCGGGCCGATACTTCTCGCCTAAGCTCTTGTGCAGGTATTCCAAAATTGAGAGGCGGGTATCCAGTCCCACCAAATCCACTAACTCGAACGGGCCCATAGGGTGGTTCAATCCCAGCTTCAAAGCTTTATCGATATCCTGCGCGGAGGCAATGCCTTCCTGCAGCATATAGAACGCTTCATTCCCGATCATGGCGTTGATGCGGCTGGTGATGAAACCGGGAGACTCCTTGATCACGACAACTTCCTTGCCCATCCGCTTGCCCACCTCGGCGGCGGTCGCAAGCGTGTCGTCATCGGTTTCGAGGCCACGAACAACTTCGAGCAGTTTCATTTTGTGGACTGGGTTGAAGAAATGCATTCCCACACATTTCTCGGCGCGGTAACTAACGCTGGCGATTTCGGTGATGCTGAGCGAAGAAGTATTCGAAGCCAAGATGGTTCCGGGCCGGCAAATTTTATCGAGCAGAGTGAAGATTTCAATCTTCGACTCCATTTCCTCGGGCACGGCCTCGATTACCAGATCCGCTTCGCGCGCGGCTTCATCAACGCTGCCCGCGAATCGTAATCTGTCGAACGCGGCGTTGGCATCGTCGGTGGAGACCTTGCCAATTTCTACGGCCTTGTCAAGATTGCCGCGAATCTCACTCTCCGCTCGCCGCAGGGCGTTCGGCAGCAGGTCTTCGAGAATGGTGTGATAACCGCCGAGCGCCGCCACATGAGCGATGCCTCGCCCCATGGTCCCAGCGCCGATCACGGCAATGGTGTGGACATCAGCCACTACTGCCCCTTTTCCAACCGGGCCACGAGAGCTTCTAGATTGGATCCAGCAGCCTTCAGGCTCTCAGCCAGGCGCTTTTTCTCATCGCTCTCCATGGCAGCGACGAAAGCGTTGATGCGGCGCAGCGTGGTCGTAATGTCGTCCACGTAGTTGATCAGGCGAATCAGTTCTCCGGAAGTTCCCATAATGATTTCTGCTCCAATGGCCCGCGATCGGGCGATGATGCTTGTATTATGCGCTCCGCACTCAGGAAAAACCGGCACTTGAGGGCGAACCCATCATTTTCAATGGTGGCGAGAAATTAGTAAAGGCGTGTTGGTTTACGATGGGGTTTCTTTGTTCTGTTGGCAGATGCCGGCGAATTCGAAGACGGTGCGGAGGTCGCGCCAGTTTCCTGCCAGGGCGCCGGGGATGGCGGCTTGGGCTTGTTGGATCCGTTCGTATTGTTTCGCGTCGTTGTCATCCGCGGATTCGTTGCGGGGGTTCTTTCGCTCCTTCGGAGCTGCGGTGTTTTTGGCTGCTGTCCCACGGCTTGCGCCGTGGGCTGTGTTCTTTCGCCGCTTCGCGGCTGGGTCTGTGGTTGCTTCCAGGGAAACACTTTGTGGCGC
>DATNNE010000081.1:0-125426 GCA_035601995.1 Terriglobales bacterium | reverse complement strand
GCCTCTGCAACGTCGTTCGCCAGAAGCCGATGACCACCATAGACAACATTCTCAGAGATTTCGGCATTCGTTACGTCGAGGGGTTCGCGCCTCCGAATTTTGCCGACCTCGTGGCAAATGCGCCATTTTCCGAATAGCCGATCAATCGGCGCAGAGTAGGGTCGCCGCCGAGCGAGTTAGTTTCAAGCTGATATCCGTCTTGGATGTGCGACAGGAGGTCTTGTTCACCCTCCGTGAGTTTCGGAGAGACACTGGCAGCACCGGCAGCTTTCTTCTTCGCCAATTGTCACGTCCATTCGCGGGGAGGTCTAGCTCTCCGATTCCCCTAGTCGAAGCACCGGGGACTCGGTTCGACAGCAGACCCCATACCGTTGCCAAAGCTGAAACCACGGGCTGTGCGCAAGTTTTTCGTCGTGCCTGCGATTGGCAGCAGAGATGTCGCTTGCGCTGAGTGGCCGAATATCGGGCGCTTCGAACATCTCCTGCAGCTGTTCAATCTCGTCAATAGTGCGTTCAACGTCCATGCGTCACAATCATCTAAGAGTAGGGGCGGAGCGGTCAACCTGAAGCGGCAGCTAGCCTGAAATCCCTCGCTTTGTGACAAAATAAACCACAAGCCGTCCCAGCCAATGACCGCCCTCGCACTCCGACGCTAGAATGTGGATTGATGTTTAAGGTCGCTAGCTGGAATTTGAATTCTGTTCGCTATCGGTTGACCCATGTCACGGAATGGCTGAAAGTTCGCGAACCGGATGTGTTGTTGCTGCAAGAATTGAAGGGGACAGAGTTCCCGTTCGAAGCCTTCAAGTCGCTCGGCTATGAGAGTGTCGCGGTGACGCAGAAGGCCTATAACGGGGTTGCGATTCTGTCGCGACATCCGATGAAGACGATTGCTAAGGCTCTCGTCGGAGACGATTCCGACAGTCATGCGCGGTTCTTGGAGACAATTATCAACGGCATCCGCATCGTCAATATTTATCTTCCCAATGGCAATCCGGTAGGGAGTGACAAGTTTGCGTACAAGTTAGCTTGGATGGATCGACTGACTCAGCAAATGATTAGATGGAAGCAGGACGATGTGCCGACACTAATAGGCGGCGACTTCAACGTGATTCCTGAGGACATCGACTGTCACAAGCCCTCTTCATGGGAGCGCGATGCTTTGTTTCAGCCGGAGCCGCGAGCCCGCTATCGTGCGATGTTGGGTATTGGCTACACGGATGCGTTCCGGTCGTTGCACGTGGGCGAAATAGGACATTTCACATTTTGGGATTACTTTCGGCAGGCGTTCCAAAACAACCGAGGTATACGAATCGATCACTTCTTGTTATCTCCAACGCTGGCAGGTCGACTGGAAAGCTGCGAAATCGATAGGGGACCTCGGGGACAGGAAAAGCCCTCTGACCATACCCCCATAATCGTCACCCTATCCGATCTGGCATAATCTCCCAACGTGCGGACGGTCTCGATTGTCGCGGAGAGTGTTCTTTTTGCGTTGTGAGAGGGATACAATTCCGGGCCGGAGGGAACGATGAGCAGCGAGACAGGACGTAATGATCCATGCGGGTGTGGCTCGGGGAAGAAGTACAAAGACTGTTGTGGAACGCCGCAACTCGAAGTTGCGAGCGTGCGAGTGAAGGATGTTAAAGATGTCGAATTGACACCCGGACTGGCAGAAGCGTTCACCGCCTCTCTGGACGCCTCGTATCTGGAATACTTCGCCGCTGCCTGCTCAGGAATGAGCACGAAGAAAGCTGAAAGACAGATTGCAGCCATACCCGAGGGCAAGCGTTATCTCACAAGGGTACTTGATTCCTTGGATAGCGCATTTGCGGACTTCGATACTGAGACCGCGAAGCTGGACCTGCCTAATATGCAGAACCGCAAGCCCGAGGCTATCAAGAGGTTTCTTGAGTTCCGCCTACAGCAATTCAAAATGCTACTTGATACGGTTGAGGATTACGTTGAAGAGAGGTTTCCTGCAACGGAGGGACATTCTTAGCCCCGCTATCCGATCTGGCATAATCTTCCAATGTGCGGCCGTTACCGACTGTCGCGGAGAAAACAGGTCGTTGAGGAATACTTCGACGCCGTTTCAGGCGAAGAAGACTGGGCTCCCCGGTTCAACATCGCCCCAACCCAGCCGATCCCCGTGATCCGCCAGAATCCCAAAGAGCCGATCCGTGAACTGTCGCTGATGCGATGGGGCCTTATTCCATCATGGGCATCAAACCCTTCGGTCGCTGCCCAGATGATTAACGCAAGATCGGAAACAGCAGCCACGAAGCCCGCGTTCCGCGATGCGTTGAAGTCTCGCAGGTGCTTGATCCCTGCGGACGGATTTTACGAGTGGATGCGAACGGGAAAAGCAAAGCAGCCCTACTGTTTTGAAGTCAACGAAGGGGAGTTGTTCGCATTCGCGGGACTGTGGGATCGTTGGAAAGACCCCGGTGGCAACTGGATCAAGACCTGCTCGATTCTGACCACGACCGCAAATCCTCTTACGGCGACCGTCCACGACCGAATGCCAGTTATCCTCGATGCAGACACCTACGATTTGTGGCTCGATCCGGGCATGACAAAGGTCGAAGCGGTGTCACACATGTTGAAGCCATACGACGCCCGGCTGATGAGGTGTTATCCGGTGAGCAGTCGCGTCAACCACGCGGCTAACGATGATGAAGAGTGCTGCCGCCCTGTGGAGCTTGCCCAGACTCAGAATCCACTCTTTCGGTAAGGAAGGCTGCACCGACGCGATGGAAGCGACAAGAACCATATCGCTATCACTGCTGTAGAAACGCGAAGACCATCTTCGCTGCAAGCCCCAAGACGGCAAAAAGAAAGATGCGCCGAAGCCAGATGGGGTTGAGCCGCATGGTGACGTGTCCGCCAACGATGGCACCCAAGAACATCGTCACGCCGAGAATGACACCTAGCTTGTAATCAACGACGCCGTGCCACGCGAAGATCAGTGTTGCCATGGCGGAGGAAAAGACGTTGACGACCTTCGTGGTCGCCACAGATTGCAGGAATGTGAGACCAAAGAGCAGAACAAAGACTGCGGTTAGCATCGTGACATATCCGCCGCTGAAGAATCCGCCGTACACCGCGAGGAGGAAAGTCGCGACATAGCCGACTGCTCTTCTGCTGCTGGATACGGAGTGCTCACTTGTACCGCCCTTTCTTGCCAGTGAGAAGACCGCGACTGCGATCATCGCAATCGCTATCGTCAATTGGAGTGCCCGCACCGGAATGCGGAGCAGCAGGAGCGCACCGAGTGCTGAACCAACCAACGTTAGAACGATGGAGATGGGCAGGAAGCGTCGTTCTATTACACCCTCCCGCGCAAATGGTAACGATCCGCCGAGGCTCATGAAGATCAGTGCCATCATGTTCGTCGCGACGGCGATATGCGGGTCGATGCCGAACTCGATCATCACTGGGACGGTAATCAGCGAAGTGCTGCCTGTGACGACACTGATGAGGCTAGTGAAGAAGAAAATCAGGACTAGACTCAGTAATTTGCTGGCGGGCATCAAGCCATCTTAGCGAAACTAGTCGGTTTTATCTCCAGTATGGTGGTCTTCGATTTGGAAATTCAGAAAGTCATGGATCGCATTCAGAGCGTCATGATCCAACGTTTTGATCCCTACTTTTCCGCCGTCCGGCAACTCTTCAAAGCTGTAGACAATCGCACTGCGCTTTTCCTTCATTTCCGTGACACCGGGCGGTGTTTGACTGTGCACGAACATCGGGATTGAGAAGTCGCCGTTAGAGAACATCATGACAATGTGGGTCAGGTGCGACCGGATCGCCTGAACGTTCTGGGTGTCCTTGCTATCGTTCACGACTACCTCGATGGCTCCGCCGTCTGGAGAAAGAAGGAAGTGATGCGTAGTGGCATCATGGGGAAATCCCATCGCCTCGTCGCCGTGCTTCTCAACATCTGCCTGATGCTGTTCCTTTGTGGGTGCTTTGTGCATCGGGCAGGACTGCATGTCTTGTGCTGCTAATTGCATCCCCCACAGTAGAGACAGTGCGATCATTCTTCTCATGTTTTTCTCCTCCTAAATTTGTTCATCTTGCGACCGGAATCGCCGATAGCTCCGGTGAGCGAGTGCAGTAGATTCGATCTTGTTCCGGGGCTCGCTCGCTGTATTCGATCCTCCCAGTCGGACAAGACCTGCTTGAGATACCGTTCAGTGCGCTTCAGCGCCTCGATGTCCCCTCTGATTCCCTTGAGTTTGTCTTTTGCTAGTTTGTAGACGCGCTGGCAGGGAGCACCGCCAGCATCACGGGCTTTCAAGACCTCGGACAGTTCTGCCAAAGTGAAACCGATACGAAGGCCTCTTTGCACGACAAGCACGCGCTCGACCGCGCTTTCGGGATACAAACGGTAACCAGATTCAGTCCGCGAAGCTCTCGGAAGCACTCCGATCTTTTCGTAGTGCCGGATCGTGTCGGGGCTTACCCCTGTCGCTTTCGCGAGTCCCCCGGAATGAAGAGTCTTCTCGATGTCGCCCTCATAGGAAGTATCAACCCTCGAATGCGTTCCAGAGTCAAGCTCTTTGTGCGTTCGCTTGCAGCGACAGGCAGGTGGTAGGCCTTGCGCCCCCACAAATTGGCAACGCGAGTGGAGCTTCGACGAGGGGGTATTCGGTCGCAAGACGCCCTTCGGCACGTTCAACTTTCCGGGATTCCCAGCGCGCTGAGAGCGTGCACTTCCTGTTCCAAGGAGTCGAGCCGTCGTAATTCGGCCTCAACCGCTGGGGTACCTTCCTCGCGTACTCTTTTCGCACGGGCCAGCGCCTGCTCGGCGATGCGGCTGACTTCGTGCAGTAGTTTGCGAATCTCAGTTTCTAACCGCGCTCGGCTCTCCTGAATACGATTGAGAATATCGCTTTGCACACGGGTGCTGTTGTATTCGAACAGCCTAGTGAGAAATTGTCGGGCCTCGTTCCTGATCACCCACCGGGCGCCTACCAGACCGAGAATCAAGTCAGCGAGCCAGCGCACTGGTGAGGCAGGCTGCGCGACATCAATGAACTCCAAGAAAGTGAATTCCGAGCGAACGCGAAACCCTTTCTCCGGATCCAGAGCATGCGGCATCCGTGCCAGTTCAGGAATGCCGGCATTCGTGAGTTTCTTCAGAAACTTATTTGCCATCTCCACGAACCGCAACGCAATACGCCGATATTCTTTTTCGCCTTCTTCGTGCTCGGGTCTCAACCATGGGAGGACCTGACGCCGCGCTAGTTCCTGCGCCTCGCGGAAAGTACGCCGGCGGTACGATGGACCCAGCCAGCCAGGTACGGACCGTAGCACAACTTCGAACTCTTTGCTCGCCTCCGGCGTTACCCGCGCGAGAAACGCCTTGTGCCGGTCGACAAATATGTCCGAGAGATGCTGTTGTTCGGCCATGAAGAGGTACGCGAGCTCTCGCATCGAACGCTCGGCATCGGCGATCGTCTCCTTCATAACCGCAATACGTTTCTCAGAGTCGTCGATCGGTCGCCGAAGAGCCTCCCTTTCCTCCGTGATAATGGCGAGAAGCTGTTCGCTGATCCGCTCAAGGCCGCGGTCGCAAGCAGCGCGGATCAGTCTCCGGCCCGAGCTTCCAACCAACTGCTGTAGTGAAGCCACCAGTTGTCCCCATTCTCGACCGGTGCCTCGATGTTCGAGCTGTTCCACTGCGCTGATCTCAAAGAACGGTGCGACGGGGTGTTGAAGTCGCTGTTCGAGCTGCCGTCGCGCAAAGGCCATCGCCGCCGATCGTTCTGCGTCCGTGGTGCGATCTGCTTTGTTTAAAGCGATGATAAGATCTTGAACGTGCCGCGCGACCGCCTCAACCAGTAGAAGTTCCTCGCCTGCTAGCGGAGGATCCGCGCCGATCACTACAAGCGCTGCGTCAATATGAGGGATGAATGCCTGGGTCGCTGCTGTATTGCCGGTGAATACCGATCCCAGTCCGGGCGTGTCCACAAAGCACATGCCCGTCGCAAGTAGCGGACTGGGCACAAAGATTTCCAGTGCGGCCACATGCTTGGCGTTCTCGGGATTCTTCTCTTCAGAGACATACTCATCAACGGTCTTAACAGGAATCTCTGTCCACTCACCGGCTTCAAAGCGCATGCGAGCTGCGGCACGGCGGCCGTAACGGACGATCGTTGGAACGGCGGTGACCGGCACGACTCCAGTGGGCAGTACGCTGTCTCCTACCAGCGCATTCAGGACAGAGGATTTGCCGCGCTTGAACTGACCGATACAAGCAACGTAGAAGCGCCCTTCGGATACCCGCTCGGCCACAGACCGCGCATCGGCAGCAACTTGCTCAGCGTCAAACTGTTCGGCTAACTCGGCAAGCCGCAAGAGCGCCGATTCGCCGTGCGAATTCTCAGGAAGCCCCTGTGGGTGTTCGGAGGCTACGAATGCCAAGGGGTCCTCTAGCAACGAGTTCTCTTTGAAGTCTGTTCCCATACCTCATTCCTTACTTGTCTCAATTTGTCCTTTCACTGTGAAGCTGGAGAGCGCACTCCTTCCTGGTGCACATAGCGAATCACCTCGACTTCGGACATGGCAATCAGCCCTTCATCCACCATTTCATCCAGAGCTGGAAGCAATTTCTTAAGGTTCTCCTCAGTGTCGATCACGGACACCATAATGGGTCGGTCGGAGGACCGCAGCAGATGCGCCTTGTGAACGATTGAGCTCGCGCCGTAGCCCTCGATCCCGCGGAACACGGTGGCTCCCGCGATATCGAGTTCTCGGCACTTAATCACAATTGCCTCGTACAAAGGCTTGTCGTGCCATTTGTCATCCTCGCCAAAGTGAATGCGCAACAACTTGGCTTTTCCTTCGAGCTTCATAGCCGCGTCTCCTGCCGTCTCTCGGCTTTCTCATAGTTATGCGCGTACTTGATGATGTCTACGTTGGAGAGCACGACCAATCCCTGCTGTACCATTTGATCGAGAATGGGCATGAACGCCTTCAGTTTGTCCTCGGTGTCAATTACGGAGAGCAGGATGGGGCGATCGTGAGAAAGACTCAGCGCGGCGTCTTTGTGAATTCTCCGATTCGCGCCATAACCAAGAATTCCGCGATAAACGGTGACGCCGGCAATATCGTTCGATCGCAAGCCGTTGACGATGGCTTCGTGCAGCGGCTTGCCATTCCATTTGTCGTTTTCGCCGATGTAAATTCGCATCATCTTGGCTTTGCCCTCGCGCTTTAATGCAGGCTTCTCCGCTTCCGCCTGCTTTTGCTTGTTCTCGGCAGGTTTGACAATCGTAGTGTCGTGCATCTCAATCAGCCCCGTACCTACCATTGCCTGAAGTTTGGGTAGTAGCTCGTCTACCTTTTCCGCAGTTTCGATGAACTCTATCTTCACAGGTAGATGGACTGCCAAGTCCACAAGACTCGTCGTGTGAAGGTGATGATCTGCCCCAAATCCGGCGATACCGCGCGTCACCGTCGCACCAGACACACCATGAAAGAAAAGAAAATCCAGAATCGCGGCATAGGCGGCGCTCCCGTGGTAGTGCTGGTCTTCAGCTACGTAAATGCCGACCTTCTTACCTGGTCCCGCTGTGAGCATGTTGTCCTCCTGAAATTAGAGTCCTCTTTGACCAACCAAAAATTCTGCTACGCGACCGAGCAATCCGCCGCCGGCATGCACTCCATGTTTGAGTTGCTCATGGAAGGCCTCCAGTTCCTCGCGAAGCTCCGAGCGATTCCGTTCCACGACTTCGTCAATGAGTGTTTGAAGGCGCAAAGGCACAAATTCCTTTAGTTTTCCAGCGTGGTCCAGGCAAAGACTCCCCTGTGTTTTCATCCATTGGACGAACATAGGGCGCTGGAACTGCTGCGCCAGTTCACGCAAGCGGGTCACTTCTTCATCTCGGACGCGGTGGCACAGCGGACAATCATCGCTGCTGACCTTCCCCGCGGGAGAACCACCTAGCATCTCCAGGAATACACTCGAAACACTCTCCCCAGGCGTCGAGCGTTCAAGCGAGCCGCCTCTCGACCGAGCAAGCGACCAAGTATGAAAATTGCACAATCGCAGAGCTGCTTGCGGTCGCACGATGGCAGCCAGAGTCCACTGGAAATCCTTCAAGATCCCACAGATAGGACACGCGCCTTTGGTGAGCGCCTGACTTACGCTTGTTTGTGTAGCAGCCTCAGCTTTCATGCGATTGCCCTCCCTGCCATCACGCCTCCCCAAACCGCAACGAATCCGATAACCACGCTCGTTGCTACATAGAGAAGCCCGAGGCCAATCTGGCCATCCTGGATCGTCCGCAACGTCTCATACTCGAAACTGGAGAAAGTCGTGTAACCTCCGATGAAGCCAATTGGGATCAAGTATCGCCAGTTGGGACTCCAGCTGGTTCTCACAGTCAGCAAAGCAAAGATCAAGCCAATCAGAAACGAACCCGTAATGTTGATCACAAGCGTTCCGTAGGGAAAGCGAGTTCCCATTTTGCTGCCGATGTAACTGCCCAGCCAAAAGCGCAGAATCGACCCCAGACAGCCTCCAATGCCAACGAATAGGTATTTCAGCAAGTCGCTCTGTTCCTTTCCCATTCATTTACGGCTACACGCACACGTCACGAAGCCATGGTTTGTTCCACTAGTGTGCTTTTCAGCGATTCCAAGTCGCGGCGAATGCTGTCTTCGTCTTGACCGGTCGGCATTTCCTGGCTTCCCACCAGCCTTTCTACCTGAGCACGATAGCTGTTGGCATAGGCGTCGAATTGGCGTTGAACCTGTCCGAGCGTCTTCTCGCACCAATCGCAAAGTAACGCGCTGTACGCGGACAAGGATCTCTTAAGCTGAGCCCCAATCAACCCGGTTAGCCTTTTGGTCACAAACGATTCAGACATCTTTCTCCCTAGCAAGGTAAGCAGCGTCGGCCGTCGCAGGCGAAAGGTAAGCTGCCCAAAATCGAACACTGGCATTTCCCGCAACACGCTTGCGAATTCCTCTTCGGCAGGAACGTCGGTTATCTCCAGAACCTTGGCAGCCAACTGAAGAGTCTCATTAAGTTTGTGAGCGAGTACGTCCATTTGCCGCCGCAGAGCTTCCGTTTGTTCCTGAACCGTTCGTGTTACCGCGCTGCTCACAATCTCGGATGTGGGTTTTTCGGCAGAGCCTGGCAATGACCACGACTCGACCAGATGAGCTCCGGCTATCTGGAGCATTTTTCGGGAACTCGAATGCTGCAACTCGTCCGCTGAGCGCCGCGCGGTCTTTTTCATTTCTTCAAGCTGTCCGCTAGCTTGACGCAGTTCGGCTTCGACCACTCGCAGTTGTTCAAGTTTCTTGATGGGAATCTGGTCCTTGCGGCGAAGCCGCCCGCGCAAGGCGATTTCTACCGACTGCCGCAACCCTCCGAGTTTGCGGCGGATTGAGCGGATCTTCAGATCTTGCCGTTGGCTGTACAAAGGCGCAATGTCATCTTCGAACCAGCGGGTGAGCAACTCCTTGCTTTCACGAACGACGCTGACGGCATGTATCGCTAGATCAACGTTGAGTTCCTTCCTGATGTGGTCCTTCACATATTCGATCACGCGCGATTGCTCTTGCGCCGTGAGCAGATCGGCTTTACTCAGCAAGACCGTCGCAGGAATCGCCGCGTCATAGAGAATCTGGATGGTCTGAAGATCGTCCGGTGTTAGTGTCGATCCGGCATCAATCAGAACCACGCCCAGGTCGCAGCGTGGAAGGTAGGCAAGCGTCTCAGCCGCTCCCCGAGTGGCCAATGATCCAAGTCCAGGCGTATCCACAAAAGTGATGCCATCCCGAAGGCGAGGTGACCCAAGCTGGACCACGATTCTCGTTACGTGTTTCTCATTGCCTGGATTGAGCTGCTCGGCCACGAATTCTGGTAGTAGGGAAATTTCATAACGCTCGGGTGAGCGGTTGGCAAACCAGACGTTGACCGAGGGCGATTCGGCATAGGTAATCCGCGTCGGAACCGCAGTGATGGGAGTCACCCCGACCGGAAGTACGTCGGTTTCGAGGATCGCATTCAGCAATGAAGACTTGCCGGAACTGACGTGACCAAACATGGCGATTTCGAAACTATTGTCCTCAAGTCGATCGAGAATCATCGACAACGTGGACCGAAATTCCACCAGCCCGTGTTCGGTGATGACTGTCTCCAGCTTTCGAAGGAGAGGCACCTCGTCCCCCGTTTGCTCCAACCTCTCAAGCCGCTCCTGCAGGTTCTCTCCCGTGCCACGCATTAGATAATGATCCAGTTGTCTCACCAGACCCTGGAGTTCCCCGGCGATACCGTTCAACTCGACCGCGGCTTGGGGTGGGACTTCACCGTAGCCGCGCATGTATTCAGGCTTCAACTCCTCAACCGCGATGTCTACGAACGTAAGCGTCGAATGGAGAGACCGTCCCACAGGAATATCGGCCGACGGCCGTTCGATGTTTTGCCCATCTAGTACCCGAATGAGCTGCGCTCGGATACGGCCGATGTAGTCCTCGACCACGCGCCGCTGGGCAGAAGTGAGATCGGGAGTGTATTGCGGGAAAGCCAGCCTGGAGGAGGAAACATTCAATATGCCCTCCATATCGGCGAGCAGCTTGTCGATGTAGCGGCAGGTCACGCTCAGACGGCGCTCATGATTCGAGTTGAGCGAATTTACCGATCCTTCGGGCATCGTGTCACATCACCTGTAGTATCCAAGCTCCGTCTTACAAAGAACCAACCCGCCCTATGCCAACTGCGAGGCATGTATCGCGAATCATCCAGCTGCTCTCCAATTCATGCGAAAGTCGATGTAGAGTGGGCTGATCTTGATGTGTTCTTCCGAACGATATTTTGGGTGCTTCGCCGTTTCCACCAGCGCCACAATTGCTCCTGGGTTTCCCTCGCTGAACTGCAGGATCTTGTCGAGGAACTCATTCATGTTCGACGCCGTAAGATTTGTGCGTCTGACCACCTCGCGAGCGAACTGCTCTGCTACCGATTTCTCAAAGTTTCGGATTTCGTATTTCTGGGTACGGTCTGAGTAAAGAGGCTGGAGAAAGCCGGTGTCCTCCATGTGACTTGAGAGGGCTACCGCATTTACGGGCGTCGATCCCCAGCTCATCATTTCGCGAACAGCTGACGCGAAGGAGTGAGAAGGATGCACGAGGTGGTCCAAGACAATCGCATATTGCCCCTCGTTTAAGGCATCCATCACAATTCCTTTCAAGGAGACGGCCGATTTCGTCTTGATGGCCTCCTCGTTCCGAAAGGCGCTCCGCGCACGTGGGCTACGGAGGCGCAGCAAGCTACTTGCTAGTCTGCGAAACACCATCTGTATGGTGGCGGAGTCGTCACAGTAAAGCACTGACGGGAACTCCGGAAGCAAGCTGCGCAACAGCAGAGTCTTGCCAACACCAGTGGGTCCATGAATAAGGAAGGGCCGCCTCTTAGCGAGGCGCTGCCTCACGGCCTGTCTTTCGTATTCACGGCCAAATATAGATTCCGGCATTGTTTTCCCTTGCCAATGCATCACGTTCACTGGCACCTACATATCGCTCGCCCAAACTAATGGACCACCATCACAGGACAGTGCGCATATCTCAAGGCTCGCTCGGAGACCGAACCTAACATCATCCTTGAGATCATGGAGCACCCGCGTCGGCCCAAAATGATGAGGTCAATGCCGTCTGCCTCCGCCCGGTGAATGATTTGTTCTGCTGGGTGTCCCACCGCCATGTCGGTCTTCACGTGAAGATCGCGCCCGGCGGCCTTTTCCATGAGTTTCTTGAATCCTTCTTCAAAGTGTTCCTTCGCATTGTCCAATACCGCTTCGAATTCGACCGACGTGGCTGGTTCAGGGGGCCGTGCGACCGCAAAGATCAGTACGGTTGCATCCAGACACTCTGCCAACGAAAAAACCACATCCACCGCCTTTTCCGACTGGGGAGACCCGTCATAGCCGACCAGCAACTTCCGAAAATATGCGTTCTGTCGTTTTCCTGTCATGCTCCCTCCTAGTTTGCGTTTTCGCTGACCGGTTGAGGTAACACTGACTTTTCCTTCGCCCTAGTGGCGAGCAGGTGCCTCGGCATGAACCAGGCGTTGGCGATCATGGTCGGTATCACGGCACTCCCGATCACCGTGGCGACCAAATATGAATATTGCGCCTGGCTGATGACACCGTGATTCAGCCCGAACAGCGCGGAAATAGTCCCAAACGTCAGACCCGTCGACATCATTAGCGTGAAGTACAGCCCTTCTTCCTTCTGATAGTTAAAAGCCTTCACCGTGGGGTACAGAGGAATTACCTTCGACAGCATCTTGGCAAAAAACAACACAGTGAACGTGAGCGGGGCCGCAATTAATGCAGGCACGGATACAAACGATCCCGCCCGAATGAAGTAAAACGGCGTCAGTAATCCGAACGTCAAAGTGCGCAGGCGCCTTATCAGACTGTGGTCCTTTCCAACGGTTCCAGCCAGCACCATGCCGATGATGTAGGCTGGCAAGACCGCTTCGCTGCCGGACCACACCGCCAATCCCCCCATCGCGAACAGCAGGAAGAGTATGTACTTGGCCTCCAGCTCGGAAACACGTCCTCCGTATTTCCTGAAAAATCGGGGTGTGAGAAAGGGAAGGATGGCGAAGACCACAACACTGACGCCTATAAAGGTCAAAGTTTTCAGGGTAAATGGCGAGAAGATCAGCCCCAGAGCAATCACTGTTCCCAGATCGTTAACGAAGCAGGCGGCCAGCACAGCCTTCCCAAAATCTGTAACGTTGAACCCTAGTTCCAACATCACCGCGTAGACGACCGCCACAGAAGTGGTCGACAGGGCGACGCCAGCCAGCCAACTGGCGCGGCCCGCCCAATGCAAGACGTAGTGGGCAATTGCCGTGCACCCAAAAAACGGCCCAAAGAAACCGACGAGTCCAATTACCGTCGCCTCTTTCCATTTCGTCCGGAAGATCTGCGGATCGAGTTCAGCCCCGGCCAAAAACGTAAGAACGATGGCGCCGGTACCGGCGAGAAAACTAATCCAGCTTGTCTTCCCACCAAGTTCGGCATGCACGAAAAGTGCACCGATCACCAATTGGGCGACAGTGCCGACAACAATTTCACTCAGGGCCGTGGAGATCCGGAACCAGATGGCAACCAGCGTCGCGATCAAGGCGAGGCCGACCCAAACGGCGGCCATTACCCACACGTTCTCCATGAAGCGCCACCTCGACTAGTTTCTGCGGATCGTTGCCGGCACTATGACTCCGTGACAAGGCAATCCGCTTGTCAGGAGTCATCAGCTGTTCCGGCTAAGAATTGGGACAGCGGTTAGCGGTGAACTCCTTCACCGTGGTTAATGCCTTAAGTACAGCAAAAATGCTCATCGAAGTCAACGGCATTGATCTCGCCCCATCGGTTGCTCAGTTCTGGGGGCAATGCCACTCCCTGAGACTTACGCACAAAGGGTGAGCTAGGCGTAAATCACCCGGTTCGACTTGACGTGTGATTGATATCCGGCCATGTCGCCCAACGCCGCGAATTTCATGTCACATCCGCAACCTGGCATTTGTGTCTGTCAAATTGCTGCTGAAGGTTGGCCTGGGCATCGACTGTCCGACTGAGAGCACTCATCGGCGCTTTGAACTCCCGGTTGCAATATGTGCATGCAGCAATGACTGGGGTTGAACTGAGCCATTTGATGACCCTGAGTCTGCGCTCGTTCGACGGGATATTTTTCTCGCTCATTCAGACTCAGAGTTTAGACGGGCGTAATGATCAGATCAATGGAGCCTGGACCCTTTCCCCCTATCCGGCATCGATCACTTTTGCTCAGAGGATTGGCGTACCTCTACCGCACTATCACTTGCAGCGCTGATCGCTTCTCTCGACGGTGATCACCCTCCACAAAAGCTCGATGGGAGTTCGCTATTTCTTCCTGGCACACACTCTGATACGCGACGGTCACAAAGCGAACGGAAGGTGAGCGTTTTGGTAACAACGCACGCCGTCAGATTTGTTGAAATACCAGCCTGTTTGCAAATGGCGACCGTCGTGCTGTATCGGTTGAACGAGACGACAAGAGGGTTCTGTGAGCGATAAGGCACCAGGAAAACAGAGGAGTGTGCGAGCGCTCGAATGGCTGAACTTCTTTCTTGCCGACGTGCAGACCGGTCTCGGTCCATTCTTGGCTGCCTATCTTGCTTCGAGTGGATGGAATCCCATCAGTGTGGGCTATGTGCTGACTTTCGGTGGGTTGGTCGGGGTCGCGATGCAGACTCCAGCCGGAGCGGTCATCGACGCAGTCCATCGCAAACGAACCTTGCTTGCGGTAAATCTTGGCTTCTTGGTCGCCGGGGCGTTCCTGCTGATGGGGCATCTGAGCCCGTGGAGAGCCTATTCCGCGCAGTTCCTAATCGGTAGTTCAGGCCCGTTCTTAGGGCCCACAGTCGCAGCAATCACGCTCGGGATTGTTGGCGCCGCATCGTTTGACAAACAGTTCGGGAAGAATCAAGCCTTCAATGCCGCCGGGAACGTCTTCACCGCTTTGCTTGTCGCCTACGTGAGCTACCAATTCGGATACCGCGCGATATTCGCCGTAGCTGCCCTACTCGCTCTTCCTGCTGCCGTCTCTCTCTTTGGCATCGATGCCAAGCAGATCGACTATGCCCGCGCTCGCGGGGCGATTCAAAAAGAAGGCAAGATTACGGCGGAGGGATGGTCTGCTCTTCTCAAGGACCGAATTCTCGTTTATTTCCTGGCGACGGCCTTTCTTTTCCATTTGGCGAACGCGGCAATGTTGCCGGAGTTGGGAGAGATGCTTTCGAAAGACAATCTGAAAGCAGCGGCCCCGTTTATGTCCGCCTGCATTATCGTGACGCAACTTGTGATAGCAATCTCTGCAGCGTGGATTGGTAGGCGGGCTGCTACGAAGGGACGAAAAACGCTATTACTCCTCGGCTTCGGTGTCCTTCCCGTTCGTGGAGTTCTCTATACCCTGACGCACGCGGTCGGAGCACTGATCGCGATTCAGACGCTCGACGGAGTGGCGAATGCCATATTCGGTATTGTCTCGATCCTTGTGGTCAAAGACAGAACCCAAGGCACGGGGCGCTTCAACGTGGCTGCTGGATCACTTGCGACGATGGTTGGCATCGGCGCAGCGCTGAGTACAACGATCGGAGGTGTACTGATCCAGCATCTAGGCTACCGAGCATCATTTCTCGGTTTAGCGGGAATCGCCTTGCTCGCCTTCACGGTGCTGTGGTTCGCGATCCCTGAAACTCTCTGTGATGCCAATGTCAACACAACTGCCTGTCCCGAAATCAAACCAACGACCCAAGGGGCCCTCAGTTCGGGTCGAACAAAAGCGGGAGAAACTGGTAGATGATCTCACCCGTGCTTGCGCACATTCTCCTCGCGCTCATCGTCGGTGTCAGCATCGTGCTGATGTTAATCCGTTTCCGCAATATTCCCGAGGTTTACTGGATTGCGGGCGGCGTCCTCTTATTACTTGTCCTTAGGCTGGTGCCCTTGCAACTCGCGGGTCGAGCCGTCGCGAAAGCATTGGATGTCTGCTTTTTTCTCATCGGCATGATGTTACTTTCTGAACTTGCACGCGAACATAGAGTCTTCGACTGGCTTTCGTCGGTTGCCGTGCGGAGTGCCCGCGGATCCTGCTCCAGGCTATTTGCGCTGGTCTACGCCGTAGGCACAATCGTCACCATCTTCATGTCGAATGATGCGACGGCGGTCGTTCTAACGCCCGCCATTCTGACGGCTGTTCGCCGGGCCAAAGTACAGCCCTTGCCCTATCTTTTTGTTTGCGCTTTTATCGCGAATGCGGCGTCGTTCCTTCTGCCCATTTCCAATCCTGCAAACCTGGTTGTGTTCCACAACCAGATGCCGCCGCTGGGCCGATGGCTCGCGTCCTATGGCGTTCCGTCTCTTCTCTCGATTGCAGCGACATTTATCGTGCTGCGCTGGCTCTTTCGAAAAGAACTTTGTGCCGCCATTGAAGGCGAAGTGGAAACAAAGCCGCTCAGAGGAGAGGGCGTTCTGGTCCTGGTTGGATTGGCCGCTATGGTGGTTGTCCTGTTAACGGCCTCCTCGCTGGGCAAAGATCTCGGATTGCCTACATGCCTCGCCGCTCTCGCAATTACCGCAATAGTCTCCATCATTGCGCGAAGCAACCCACTGCGACTCGCAAGTGAGATCAGCTGGGCAACACTGGCTCTCGTAGTCGGTCTCTTCGTAATGGTGGATGCGATGGAAAGCATCGGCGCGATGCGACAAACACGCGACCGGTTGACCTGGGCCCAAACACTGGGATCGACCACAGGCACATTGATTACGGGATTCGCGGTTGGCGTAGCGAACAATCTGGTTAACAATCTGCCGCTTGGCCTGATTGCCGGGAGCACGCTGCATGCGGCGCACTCGACGGGTCTGATCGCCGATGCCGTCCTCATCGGCGTCGACCTGGGACCAAATCTCTGCATTACAGGCTCGCTGGCGACCATCCTATGGCTGATCGCCCTGCGTAAGGAAAAGCTCGATGTGAGTTTCTGGGACTTTCTCAAGGTTGGAGTAGTAGCGATGCCGATCGCTCTATTAGCATCACTCGGCGGGGCGATCTTGATGCAAATGTTTTTTCGGGTTCACTAGGCGCGGTTCACGAGGAGTGACTCCCATCGCGAAGTTCTAACCTGTTTGATTCCCCCTGCAGTTCTCTCCCTTTCTTATGCCGAGGCCAATCTTCGGTCACACTTCGTATTGATCAATAGAGCCTGTGCGTGCGTCTTCCGCTCATTCAGACGTTCGCTTTGGGATCACTCGCAGAAGAAAAAAGCGAGAACGGCGTGCGCAAATACCTGATTCTACCCGCCATCCGAAGATTTCGAGTTCTGGCACGCTCCGTGCTCTTAAGGAAGACAGGCAATATCAACTACGGGACGTAAGGAGTTCATTGTGAGACAACGACTAGCACAACTGATTATGTTCGTGATCATGACCGGATGCGTAACCGGATTCGCACAACGTGGTCCGAGAGGCGGGGGTCCGCGCGGGCCCGGTATGGCCGCTCAAGACGCTCAACTTGACGTGCAAGATGCCATGCAGCGTGCTTATGACGGACTCAACCGCTCAACCGCGATGGTGGAAGCAGCGAAAGGAACCGCCAGCGGCATCTCGCTCAATCGTCTCATTTCAGACGGCAAGGCCTTTTACCAGGAAGGTCTGAGCCGGTATCAAGCATTCGATTACATCGGAGCCCGTGAACTGGCGGCTGCCGCCGATGATATGGCTCACGCGGCAGAGACGATGGCTATGAGTAGCATCGGTTCTGGAAATGCAGCTGGAATCAGTGCACCCCCAAGCCAGCTGGGTATAGCCGAAGATGCCTTTCGTGCCAATGACGAAATCGCACGTGCAGGGACCACGATCTTGCAAGTGCAGAGCGCAGGTAGTTACTCGAACGTAGTACCCGCTGAAACCACACGCCGCGTGCGCGATCTATTGACTCTGAGCCAGCAGCTCCAACAGCGAGCACAGGCATCGCTATCGCAAAGTCCGCGTGAAGCGTCCGCTGCTGCCCGTGCATCCGATGCGATCGCACATGCTGCAGACCACCTTCAGAATCGCTATCTCATTGCCTCCGGTATAGTACCCGCCGGCCCCGCGGGCAGACTTGGGCCGCCACCTCCACCGCCGGGTGGACCTGGAGCGCCCCCACCGCCGCCTCCTGACGCGGATAACGGAACCGCGCCACCACCACCACCGCCAGGCCCTGGAGGAGATATTCCGTAAAGAATAGCGTTCCTGTCAGTAGGAAACCGCGAGGGTCCTTATGAAACGCACTTTGACCTACGTAACAATCGTGTTGTTAACGCTGACGGTCGCGAACTGCGGTCCCGGTCTTCTCGCTCCGGGGCCGTCTTTGGCGGGTTTAGGTCCGGGATTCGAGTGGATTGCTCTTTTCGCTATTATCGTCGTCGCCGGGGCGTGGCTCAGCCGCTCCAAGTTGGCTACTTTCTTCCAAGCACACGACACGAAGCGGTCTCAAGCCTTCGAGATTCTCCGGGAGCGTTACGCGAAGGGCGATATTTCGCGAGAGGAATATCTTCGCATTGCAAACGATCTGGACCGGCAGGAGAATGTACCAGGGGTCTGAGGACACAGCCGCGCGGCCGATTCTTTCCGACCTCGTGAATCTTCTTCCAGCATCTAAATTGGCGCGGCGAGCCTCCAGACCGGGGCACGGGCGGTCCAGTTTCGAATGACGAATTGGCAGACACGACGAATTTGGTTGCTGGGCAGCGTGCGAACGCGCGTGGCAATCCTCGCGTCATTGGTAATTGCCTTATTGATCGGCTGCGGGTTCGCGTTTCTCTTGATATTGCAAAACAGGCAAAGCGCCGTCACCGGGGATACTCAGCGGCGCCTCTCTGCTCTGGCCGTTACGATAGCTCGCGACTACAGCAGTCATGAGGACTTTCAGACGCGGCATCAGGAGTTCCCCCCTCTTGAGAATCCTGATGCCTCAGGCTCAGACGATGTACTCTCGTTAATGACGACCGTGGTGCTCAAGAATGAACAGGGTACCGAAGGGGGATTTTATTCGAAGGTGTCGGATCGGCTTCTAGGTTATGCGTACCCGACGCACGAAGGCCCTGGCGTGAAAAGGGACATTCCCCCGATCGAACGACCAATGATCGAGGATGTGGCCCGCCGCGCAGCCAGCCAGGATCAGGAGGTTTCCTACACATATAGGGGAGAGCGCGCCGTAATCGTTTTTGAGGCGACCCCTATTGTCGTGAAAGGCAATCCCATCGGCAGCGCGTGGGTGATGAAGCGTCTGCCCAGTTTGCGTTCGCAACAGGATTGGACGCTCAGCCTCGGTGCTGCTGCCTTTGTCGCGCTATCTCTGGTTTGTGTGCTTCTGGCTTTTCTAGTAGCCCGTGATCTGGGATCAGGCGTCAGTCAGATCGAAGAACGATTGCACGAGTTGGATCGAGATTTCGCTTCGCCAGCGAAACCCTTTTCGGGACTCGCCGAACTGGCGCGCATCTATCAAGGAGTGAATCAGCTTGCCGAGTCGCTGCGCCAGAAGATCGAGCAGGAGCGCGATCTTCGTGAGCAACTCCGTCACAAAGAGCGCCTTGCGGCCCTCGGACAAGTCGCTGCCGGCGTTGCCCACGAACTTCGAAATCCGCTGGCGACGATCCGCTTGCGGACCCAGATGAACCAACGCGCAGTGTCAGACAGCGCAGTGCAGCAGAGTTGTTCGATGGTACTGGAGGAAATGATCACCGTCTATTCGGACGGCGAAATGTGTAACAAATTTATCCTACCAAAGAGATCGGCTTTTTGGATAGGAAATTCCGATAATTTCTTCTGGCACTGATGGGTTGTTACTGATGTAACTGCCGCCATCAACTAGACGTATAACCTGTCACACCCTACTGAGTTAACAATCCCGACACTAAACGGCTTGTCTTAGTCCGCAGGTCATCACCTTGATAGGAAAAAAGTGTGTATTTCATGCCAAGAGAGCAGTCCACACGCTGGAGGTGATGGCTGGGTCACAGCCTGAGCCCAGCATGAGCAGCATTGCAGATGTCCCGCACCTGCTCGCTGGTGTCGTCCATCGTCGCCAAATACCGCAATGTCGTTTCGAGGCTACTGTGACCCAGCCACTTTTGTATCTGGCGGGCGGACGCGCCGTTCTCGTGGCGGTCGGTCGCAAAGTTCTTGCGGAACCGATGCAGAATCCAGTGCTCGCACACTGGGGCGTCAGCACACGAGACGGGCCTGCCGTTCTGGATGCCTTGGCACTTGCCACAGTTCAAACCACCCTTGAATGCAACCATCTTGAGCCTGCGAATCAAATGACCATCGGGCTGGCCGTGCTTCCCGAAAATCAAGGACGACCCGTTCTTGCGTGCCGACAACTGGGCGATCAACTCGTCGGGGATTGGGACGACACGCTTTTCGCAATCTTTAGGTTTGAAACCGAAGTAGGGCTTCTCGACGATAGAAATTGTCTTTTTCTCGGCGTTGATGTCTGGGTATTCGCCAACGCTGACTTCCGCCTCTCGCATCCCTGTACCGAGGAAGAATCGCCAGAGGAGTCTGTCGTCTTCGGAGGAGACCCGAAACAAGTCTTCCAGTTCTTGGCGGGTGTAGGCTTCTGGCGGCTGCTCAACATACTTGATCCTGATGCTGACATCGGTCACTGGCGGACCCGCACGCCGTCCTTCTTTATTTCGCAGAAACGTAACGACGTGCTGGATGCGGTTTGCACGGGTGCGGTCTTCGTGTCCCTGCTTGAGCAAGAATGAGTCGAACGCTTGCAAGTCCTGCTTCGCGACCTGATGGACGAAGATTTTCGAGCAGGATTCTTGGAACACATCAAGCGTCAGCTTGTAGGCTGCGTGCGTCTTGGGTGCCAACTTCTCAACGTTGCTGAGGTAGGTCTTGACCTCGGCGTTTATGCGGTAGCTGTCCGTGGTAACGGTGGGTTCAGGCTGCGTCCGTTGGGCGGCAAGCTCTTGCTTGCAAGTGTCAACGGATTTGCCGACCGTCGCCTTGTTCCACGCGGCGGCGGGATCGGTTCCGAGGGACTCCCACGCCCCTTTGCCGTCACGCTTGGTGCGTTGGTAGTAGGTTGCTTCGGGATGGTGTTCCTCGGTGCCCCTTACAAGGCACCAGAAAGGACGCAGACGGGACTTGCCGTCGAAGATCGCTCGGCAATATGAAGATTGCTTGCCGTCTGGTTGGCGGAACCTGAGGTAAAGGCTGGGTTTCGGTTTTCGCATTCTGACTTCCTCTTCCCCTAATACTGGGAAAGTCGGGAAATCAGTGATTTTCATGTAGCTTTTTTTCTCGCTGCTCCTAAGAGCTTGAATCAAAGTCTCTTAGAAAGAACTGGCGGAGAGAGTGGGATTCGAACCCACGTTACCCTTTCGAGTAAACACGCTTTCCAAGCGTGCGCCTTCAGCCACTCGGCCATCTCTCCGTTGTATGAGAATCAAAACCTCGGTGGAAGTCTCGATTGCGCCCGAAGCCTTCGTCTGGCGCGACTTGCGACGTAGCCGTTCACCAAGCTGCGGCAGACTGCTCAGCAATGATTGTACGGAGCGTTCGTTCGAACCGCAACCTGGCTTCATAGGAAGGCGTGGAACAGTTTGGTTTGCTTTGAAATGCGTGTCATCACAACGCCACTTACCTTCAACAGCCGGGCGACAGAGCCTGCCAACGCGAAGCGGATATAGCTCGGCGCGAAGTGCGTCAAACTAACGCGATTGTCGAACGCTCCGAATCACGCCGTCCATCCTTTGACCAATCAGGAAGAAATTGGACGGCGCTTCAATAGCCCGGCCGGCTTTCTCTGCCGCCTGCAAAGCCTTCACCGAAGTAGTTCCGCTGCTGCCATCCTTCGGCGGCCAGTCGCTCTGATCGAGCACCAGCACTCAAAACCACTCCTCCGCGCTCCGTGGTAGATTTGATGAAGCGCCATGAAAGACATTGCCTCCTGGGCTCTGAACATCGCCGCGCAGCGCGGTGCTTCCTACGCCGACGCGCGCATTGCCGACGATCGCAGCCGCGCGCTCTCGACTAAAAACGGCAAAGTCGGCGGCGCTTCCGACTCCGAATCTTTCGGCGTCGGCGTCCGCGTTATTGCGGACGGCGCCTGGGGATTTGCCGCGTCTGACGATTTGGGCCGCGCCGCCGTCGAAGCCACAGCCGCGCGGGCCGTCGATATCGCCAAAGCGTCCTCGCGGGTGAAGCAGCGCGACATTCAACTGGCTCCGGAAAAGCCCGTGACCGCCGAGTGGACCACCCCTATCCAGATCGATCCTTTTACGACTTCGGTCGAGCAGAACATTGATCTGCTGCTCAAGATAGACGCCGAACTGCGCGCGGTTGCCGGAGTTACCTTGGCCGAGACCAATATGAATTTCCGGCGTGAGGAACAGTGGTTCGTTTCCTCCGAAGACGCGAACATTCATCAGACGAAATACACGACGGGGGTCGGCTACGCGGCTTATGCCTTTGCTGGAAGCGAGATTCAGAAGCGCTCGTATCCCAATTCGTATGGCGGACAGTGGCAGAATAAAGGATACGAACTGATCGGCGAACTCAAGCTACTCGAAAATGCCCGCCGCGTGGGCGAAGAAGCCGTCGCGCTTCTGAAAGCGGAACAGTGTCCCGAGGGCGTGTTCAACATCATTCTCGACGGTTCACAACTCGGACTGCAGATTCACGAATCCGTGGGCCACCCTATCGAACTCGACCGCGTGCTGGGCATGGAAGCGAACTTCGCTGGAACATCGTTCCTTACACTCGACAAGCTCCGCACTCTGCGCTACGGCAGCGACCTGGTGAACATCGTCGCCGACGCGCGCCAGGAGCACGGGCCAGGCCTCGGCACCTTCGGCTTCGATGAAGAAGGAGTGCCCGCACAGTGCACGCCCATTATTACTGACGGCTTGTTCACTGGGTATCTGAGTTCCCGCGAAACCGCCCACAACATTGGCATGAATCGCTCCGGCGGAACTCTGCGCGCCGAATGCTGGAATCGGCTGCCGATTATTCGCATGACCAACATCAGCATTCTCCCCGGCGACAAACCGCTGAGTCGCGAGCAACTCATTGCCGATACCAGCGATGGCATATACCTGGAGACCAATAAGTCCTGGTCCATCGATGACAAGCGCTACAACTTCCAATTCAGTTGCGAAATGGGATGGGAGATCAAGAACGGCAAGCGCACGCGCATGTTGAAGAACCCCTCGTACTCAGGAATCACAACAGAATTCTGGAACTCCATGGATGCGATCTGCTCCCGAGACGAGTGGATAGTGTGGGGCACCCCGCACTGCGGCAAAGGCCAGCCCCAGCAGGTAATGGGAACGGGGCACGGCGCTGCGCCAGCGCGATTTCGTAATATTAAGGTAGGAAGCGCATATAAGGGAACGTGAGAAGAAGCATTTGGCGCTTAGCACTTAGCTCTGGACGTAATTTCGACATGAACACTCTCTCGGGGCCAAATGCTAAGTGCTAAATGCTGACTTTTGAATGCTCAATCAAAATCAAGCCGCCGACATCTTCGAGCGCATCAAGAAGCACTCGACCGCCGACGAAGTCGAAGTCCTCTTCTCCGGCGGAAAGAGCGCCCTTACTCGCTTCGCCAACAACATAATTCATCAGAATGTCGCCGAAGAAAACTGCGTCGTCTCGGTGCGAACCGTGTATGGCGGACGCACGGCCCGCTCAACGACGAACAAACTCGACGACGAAAGCCTGAAGCGGGTCGTGCAATCATCGGGGAGGCTGGCGAAAGTTCAGCAGCCCGATTCCGATCTTCTGCCCGTACCCGACTCATGTGGCGTCGGCGCCCCCGCCCGCGAAGGGTTGCCCACCCGCCACTTCGCCGAAACCGCCGCCATCACACCCCAGCAGCGCGCCGAAACCGTCAAGAAGATAGTTTCGACCGCAGACAAACATAAACTCACTACCGCGGGCATCGTCTCAACCTCCGAATCGGTCGAAGCTGTTTTCAACTCTCGCGGCCTGCACGACTGGCACACGCAAACTTCATCGGAGATTTCCATCACCATGCTGGCGCCGGATTCCTCGGGATGGCAGAAAGCCAACTCCCCAAACGTGGCGAATCTTGACGCCACTGCCCTCGCAGAAATCGCGGCCCGCAAGGCCTTCGAATCGGCCAAGCCGCGCGAGATTCCCGCCGGCAAGTACACCGTCATCCTTGAACCCGCTGCCGTGCTCGACATCGTTGGTTTCATGTTCTTTGATTTCGGCGGGCTCGCCATCCTCGACCAGCGCTCGTTCCTGAACAACCGCGTCGGAACCAAACTCTTCGGCGACAACATCAATATCTGGGACGATGTGGCCCACCCTTTGCAATCCGGAGTTCCCTTCGATGGCGAAGGCGTACGTCGCCAGAAACTGCAACTGGTCGAAAACGGCGTGATCAAGCGCCTGGTCTACGCTCGCGCCACCGCCGAGAAAATGAAGCGCTCGGAACACAAAGACAAAGTTGGCCCCATCGAACCTACGGGACACGGCTTCCCCCTCCCCAACGAAATGGGCGAAGCCCCCATGAACATCGTGTTCGGCGAAACGCCCAAGCCAGCCTCAGTCGACCAAATGATCGCCTCCACCGAACGTGGCGTCCTGATCACCCGCCTCTGGTACATTCGCGAAGTCGATCCCTACGAAAAAATCCTCACCGGCATGACTCGCGACGGCACCTTCTATGTGGAAGACGGCAAAATCCGCCACGGAGTGCGCAACTTTCGTTTCAACCAAAGCCTGATTCACATGCTCTCCAACGTCGAAGCCATGGGCACGCCAGTCCGCGCCAGCGGCGAAGAATCCTTCGACATGGTGGCGCCAGCCATGAAGGTCCGCGATTTTAACTTCACCGAAGTGACGAAATTCTAGAACCAACAATCAACATTCAGCACTCAGCCCGCGAGACGTCCTGCTTCGACCTTGCGTGCATGCGACGCCAGCATCCGTTTCACTTCACAACTCCCCCGCAAGTTCATGACCCAAAAGAATTTAGCTCTAACAGTGCCATGACTTCGGTAACTTTGCGTGGCTGGTTCCGGGGTGTAGTCTTCGCTCGTAATGCATAACATTGGCCCATTCGTCAAGAACGGGGATTCGGCGAGCTTCCCGGAGGAAAAAGACGCCTCGCCCCAGCCGCAGGCCTCAGCCAAAGAAACGGCCGACCCCAAAACCGGTAGCGCGCGCTATGAGGAAGTCCAGAGTGCGAAGCGCTTTCCGATCAAGCTTCCGATTTCTGTAAAATCGAAGACTGGCGAGAGTCTTACGGAAACCCAGAACATTTCCGCCAACGGCGTTCTGTTTCAGATGGTCGATTCCGAAATGCCCGTCGGCTCAATGGTAGACTTTACTATCTCCCTCCCCGCCGATGTGGTGGGTGCCGAGGCCGATGTACGGCTGGATTGCCGCGGGCGCGTAGTTCGCAGTTTTGAAGACAGTGGCCGCCGCGGTGTTGGCGTGGTCATTGACGAGTACCGTTTCGACCGCGCCCAACAGCGAGGAGATTGATGGCAAGCACGCCAGTTACCGCGAGAGTCGACGTCGAACAGCTGCAGCCAGCTGACGGCAACGGCCAGTTCATCCGCGTGATCGTGGCTGACACGCAGGCGATCTTTCGCGCCGGACTGCGCAAGATTTTTGCTCTGGAAGATGACGTCCGCGTTGTCGGACAAGCCGAAACCCTGGCTCAAACCCTGACTGCCGCCAAAAAGTTTTCCGCCGATGTCCTGCTCTTCGAAGCCGCCATCGCCTCCAATCCCATCGAAGCGGTGGCTGACCTGCTACGCCAGAGCCCAACCCTCCGCATGGTGGTCGTAACTACCGAACCCGATCAGGATCTCACGCTCGAACTTTTCCGTCGGGGCGTACACGCCATCGTTTCACGCGAAGTCGAGCCGGAGTTGCTAGTCGACTGTCTGCGCAAAGTATCAAAGGGTGAGCCATGGTTAGACGGCCGCGCCACCCAATGGGTGCTCGAAGCCTATCGCACCCAAGGCTCGCGCGCCGGCGCCCCTCGGCCCAAGGTGCAGCTAACCCCCAAAGAAGCGCTGATCGTTTCCTGCGTCACCCAGGGCATGAAGAACAAGGAAATTGCCACTCGCGTCGGAACCACCGAGCAGGTGGTCAAGAATTATCTGCGCAAAGTTTATGACAAGCTGGGCGTCGCCGACCGTCTCGAGCTCGCGCTCTATTGCCTGAACAGCCGCATCCTCGATACTTCGGTCAAAGAAATTCCAGTAAAGGATGGCCCACCCAAACCACCCGCCATCTCCGTACCCACACCCCAAAACGGCAACGCAGCAGCACACCCACCCACAATCCCCGACACTACAGAAAATCTCTCCTAGCGAGAAAGGCGCGAATCGTCCTCGCTCCTCGCTAGGGCGCCGAAACTTGCGCTCACGTCTGCCCCGGGAAGGGCACAGCTTCAGCCGTGCCGATCAAGCCAGCAAGAATGTAGGCGTTAACCCCTGAGGGCTACCCAACTCTTCTGCACAAGCCTCAATATCTACCACCGTCTCCTCCTCGCCCCGCAGCAAATGCCAAGCCTCCTTGTACATCCTGTATTTTGACTTCTTCAATTTCGGATACAGCCCAACGCTCCCCTGCATCCTAAAACTATCGCCCGGCAGGATGTACCAAATATCCAGCGGAATCAGATACGCCGCCACAAAATCAAACGGATCTCCCGTGTACTTCCCTTTCCACCCGCGCACCGTAACCACGTAGCCTCCGCGATCCAGAAACATCGTCGACTTCACCTGCACCCGCACAAAACGCCCCTTGTACTCGACCGCAAAGTCATATCGCGACATCTCGCCCCAAGGCCGGGTCACGGACAGCCCATGCTCCGCCGCCCGCGCCATAAAACACATCTCCGCCCATTCACCCCGCAACTTGGGATGCTTGATCTTCATTCCGTTATTTTTCATAAATATTCGCTAAGCGCCACCCACCCTTTCCCGCACCAAGAAATCGTCCCCAAATAAAAACGCGGCCCGCAAAGGCCGCGTTCACATTTCGAAGACTCAATTCTAGCTATGCCACACCGGCGCCCTGAAAAGTACATCCCCAAAAAGAAAAACATTGCCTCGATCCCATTCTGGGAATGTTTGCCCAGGGATTGCTGGGTGCTTCATAATAGTTATAGATGGCCATTCGGCGAAACCGCTCTAGGCTGACGAGATCGCTGGCTGCTGCCGCACAGGAGCGCTTCGACGCGTGCGAGGTCTGCCTGAAAAACGAAGCCTTTGAGTTCATCGACGACGTAGTCGTGCCGTTGCGCCTGAAACGACGAGAGCTAGAACGTCTCCTAAGGCGGCTGAGATGTCCTCGCTGCGAATCAACAGTTTGCTCAGGAACGTTTGTGGCTGCGACCTCTCCGGAGCAATTGCGCCAAGCGAGGATGTCGAAAAGGTTCAACAGTCTTTATCGGTCTGAGCTTGAGGCGTTTCGAGAGTTCCTTGTCAAATACCCCATGCTCGGTGCCGAGCACCGGTTTGGCAGGGTACTTTCCGACGCGATGAAGAGGGCAACAGAAACCGTGGTTGAGCCCTCAGATTGGTACCACGCCACGACCTACAGCAGCACGCCGAACTTCGAGCCGCGCACGCAGTCTGAAGCAATCAAGGCGAACCGCTACAACCAGATTGGGCAAGCCGCTTGGTATCTGGGGTCGGATGAGAAGACAGCGGCTGTTGAGAAACTGCGGGATCCAAAACCTGGCAAACCAATTTGTATAGGAAAGATCAGAATTCTTGAGTCGATCGTTGTGCTTGACTTGCGGACAATTGGCCAATGGATTCTGAGGAACGCTGCCGACAGCGGTCTCTTCTCAGAACGCGCGAGCGAGACTGAAGACACTCGACCCGAGTACCGCGTTCCACAGTTCATAGCTGACCTGGCCCGCAGACAAAAGTACCGCGGCATTCTGTATCACAGCACACGACCATCGGCCTACAATAACCCCGAAGCCGTTGGTCACAACCTAGTCGTCTTCGACCCGATCCCTCATCTCAGTTATCGCGTCACGGAGAGTGAAACGGCGGTTGAATTTGGCGAACCTGATTTTGATGTGATGCTCGGTGGCGTGAGATGGCCGCTACGGCCGGTCTCGATCCCCAGACAAAATGACTAACCAGCCGTCGGGGCAGGTGGCCCCGAATGCCGCGTATTAACTTTCGAGGGTGCCCCGTCCAAGCTCTGCTTGGGCGGGGGTTTCCTAGATGGAAACACTCGCTCCACACGTCCAAACAGCATTGACACCCGGCCCCGCGAAACCTACCCTATATCTCATGGAAGTACGACTGAACTTGGATCTACAAGCTAAGCTTGCACAACTTGCATCCCAGCGAGGCCGCGACACCGAGGCCCTGGTGGTCGAGGCCGTCGAGCGCATGGTGAACTATGACGATTGGTTCATCGGTGAAGTTGAGAAAGGAATCGCCGCCGCGGACCACGGCGAATTGATCGAGCACAGCCAAGTCGCACGCGCTTTGGAAAATTGATCCACCGACTGTAAGGAACGAGCCATGAATATCGAAATCCGCGATCCAGCTCTCGAGGCCAGAATCCAAAAACAGCTTCAGGCAACCGGCTCCGCGAGCTTGGAAGAAGTGTTGCTCCGTCTGCTTGAAACCCAGGAGGAACAGGATCGCTGGCTCCTAGAGAACCGCGAAGCAATCAACGCCAAGATCAAGCGCGGCGTCGACCAACTCGACCGGGGCCAGGGAATCCCCGAGGACAAACTCGATGCCTATCTCGCGGAGTTGAAAGCCAAGCCTGAATGAGAGGGCGTTACGTTCTTGCGCCGGAGGCCGCGCTCGACCTAGTCCAAATCTGGCGCTACCTCAAGGAACAAGGCGGCGCTGCAATAGCCGATCGAGTCGAATCGGTGATTCGGGACAAGGTCATTTTTCTGGCAGCAAACCCGGGCGCTGGCCACTGGCGCAGGGATCTGACGGACCTCGCGGTGAAATTCTTCACCGTTTACTCTTACCTGATCGCTTATCGACCTGACACGAAGCCTCTACAGGTCATTTCCATTCTCCACGGCCGTCGGGACGTGGAACAAATCCTCAAGGACCGGGTATAAGCGTCTCTTCTTGCGGCGGGAGAACACGAACAATAACGCGCCCCCCCGAAAAATGCCGCCAAAAGCAACCGGAGCGGCAAGGGCCACCCCTAGTGTCCTGAAGCCTAAAGCCCGAAGCCTAGCCCTACGTCCCCTCACTCCAGCCCGCCAGATATTCTTCCTGCTCCGGCGTCAGTTTGTCGATCTTGATTCCCATCGACTCGAGCTTCAACTTGGCTACGCGCTTGTCCAAATCATCGGGCACGCGGTAGACCTTCTTCTCGAGCGACTTGTGATTTTTCACCATGTAGTCCACCGAAAGCGCCTGGTCGGCAAAGCTCATATCCATCACCGACGCGGGGTGGCCCTCCGCCGCGGCTAGGTTGATCAGGCGGCCTTCGCCCAGCAAATTAATCTTGCGGCTGTCTTTCAGGGAATATTCTTCGACGGAAGTACGCGTGGTGCGCTTCGAAGAGGACAGTTTCTCCAGCGCCGGAATATCAATCTCGACATTGAAGTGTCCGGAGTTCGAAATAATCGCTCCGTCTTTCATTAGTTCGAAGTGCTCTTTAGCAAGCACGTTTTTGTTTCCGGTCACAGTGCAGAACACGTCGCCGATCTTGGCCGCCTCAGCCATCGACATTACGCGGAAACCGTCCATCACCGCTTCCAGAGCTTTCGTGGGATCGATCTCGGTAATAATGACTTCGGCTCCGTTGCCGCGAGCGCGGCTGGCCAGCCCGCGTCCGCACCAGCCGTAGCCGGCGACCACGAACTTCGATCCGGCCAGCAGAAAGTTGGTGGCACGAATGATGCCATCAATCGTCGACTGCCCGGTTCCGTAACGGTTATCGAAAAGGTGCTTGGTATCGGCGTCGTTCACCGCGACGATGGGGAAGCGCAGCACGCCTTCCTTCGCCATCGCCCGCAACCGGATCACGCCGGTCGTGGTTTCTTCGGTGCCGCCAATCACGTCTTTGAGCGCGTCTTGACGCTTGGTGTGCAGAATGGTCACGAGGTCAGCGCCATCGTCCATGGTGATGTGCGGCCGGTGATCGATGGCCGCGAGGATGTGGCTATAGTAGGTGTCGTTGTCCTCGCCCTTGATGGCGAAGACCGGAATGTTGTGGTCGCGCACCAGGCTGGCGGCGACATCGTCCTGCGTGGAAAGCGGGTTCGAGGCGCACAGCACCACGTCGGCGCCGCCGTCGCGAAGGGTGATGGCCAGATTCGCCGTCTCCGCGGTGACGTGCAGGCAGGCCGAGATGCGGATGCCCTGCAGCGGCTGATTCTTGATGAATTCCTTGCGAATGATCTGCAGAACTTTCATCGACTGGTTCGCCCACTCGATGCGTTTCTTGCCCAGATCGGCAAACTCGATGCCTTTGATGTCAGAATGCACTTGCGTTGGCGTGGTCGACATACTTCTCCTCTGTGGCGCTGAATTGATCCTGATTCTAACAGGCTGCCGTAAACCGATGAAGCCTTTGATTTTGTGTGGCGCAGCGCTTCAGCGCAGCGGTAAGTGCATTACTTGGATCCCGCGGGTGCCCCACCCTTTTCGCGTTCTTCGACGAAAGGGTGGGCCCATCATAATCTACTTGTGCGCCGCGACCGGCTGTCGCAGACCGGCATCGCTGGCTAGCTTCGCCGCTTTATCGGTTAACTCCCACGTAAAGTCGGGATCGTTCCGCCCGAAATGCCCATAAGCCGCGGTCTTACAGTAAATCGGCCGCCGCAGATTGAGCGACTCAATGATTCCCTTAGGCGTCAGCTTGAAGTGAGCCCGCACCAGATCCGAAATAGTCGTCGGATCGATCTTGCTGGTTCCGAACGTATCCACAAGTATGCTCACCGGATCAGCCACGCCGATGGCGTATGCCAACTGCACTTCGCAGCGATCGGCCAGCCCCGCTGCAACCACGTTCTTCGCAATGTGACGAGCCATGTACGCAGCCGAACGGTCGACCTTGGTCGGATCCTTACCGCTGAAAGCGCCGCCGCCGTGCCTCCCCATACCCCCGTAGGTGTCGACGATAATCTTGCGCCCGGTCAAACCGGTATCGCCCATGGGCCCGCCAATCACAAAGCGCCCGGTGGGATTGATGTGGTACTTCGTATCTTCGTCGAGGAGGTGGGCCGGAATCGTAGCCTGAATTACATGCCTGAGAATGTCGCTGCGGAGTTCGTCGTTGCCAACCGTTTCGGAATGTTGCGTCGAAACCACAACCGCATCGACCCGCACCGGCTTGTGATGAGCGTCGTATTCCACGGTGACTTGCGACTTGCCGTCCGGCCGCAAATAAGGAAGCTTCCCATGCTTACGCACTTCCGACAACCGCATAGTGAGCTTGTGCGCAAAAGAAATAGGCGCGGGCATCAATTCCGGAGTCTCATTGCAAGCATACCCAAACATCATTCCCTGGTCGCCGGCGCCGCCGGTGTCTACGCCCATGGCGATGTCGCCGGATTGTTTGTTGATGCTGGAGATCACGGCGCAGGTGTTGGAATCGAAGCCGTAGAGGGCGTTGTTGTAGCCGATGGAGGAAATTGTGCCGCGTACCAGGCTTTGAAAATCGACATAGGCTTTGGTGGTGATCTCGCCGGCGATGACGACGAGGCCGGTTGCGGTTAAGGTCTCGCAGGCTACGCGGCTGGAGGGATCGTCGGTGAGGCAGGCGTCGAGGATGGCGTCGGAAACCTGGTCGGCAATTTTATCGGGATGTCCTTCGGTTACGGATTCAGAGGTAAATAAATGGCGATTCTTGGACAAGCTTCTTCTCCTTGCAAACTATGGGCGTTAGGGCTGGCGGGGGTTGATCAGCACGCGTCAGTCAGTACAAAACGGCCACACGAAATGCGTTTCTTTTGCGGTCCGTAAAAGGCTAACAGAGAACAAGCGGAGGCGCAATCTTTTTGGATTGGATCGAAGGTATCAGCAGTGAGTGGAGTTCCTTTTGCGGCAGAGGGACGCGGAGCGGGATTCAGTGGGGGAATGCAGAGAATCGGCCGGGTTGGGGCGGGTGGTCACGATTCGCTTGGGGTTTTGTACGGCTTTCTTATGGTATTGCGGGTGACTAGCTGACTGTAGTGGGGAGCATTCTTTCGCCCCGCTGGGGCTTATCTGTTTTTCCACTTACCCACGGCTTGCGCCGTGGGCTGCATTCTTACGCCGCTCCGCGGCTAGGCTAATGGCTTCGGGCTGCGACGCCGGAGTCTGGTTCTGACTCGGAGACGGAAGAGCTTCGCGACCTGACTAGTATGGCATGGTCTCAGGCGCTGCGGAGTTTTGCTGCGCCTGGACGGGCGAGGGCGCCCGCCCCCACACGAGCTTTGGCGAATCAGTTCTCTGTGACCTGTGGTGTCTTCGGGGCGGCTGGGGCGTGAGGCGCTTTCGGTGCTTTCGGGGCGGGCGGTGCTTCCGGCGCTTCTTCTGCTGCTGACGAGGCTTTGCGGATTTCGATGGTTCCGTGCTCGTTGTTAACTACGAGGCGCGGGCCGCCTGCGCCGACGGTTCCGGTGGCGACGGCCAGGTCGTTCGAGTCGTCGACTTTCAATTGATCAAAATCAGTCTGGATTTCTCCATTGCGTGCGCGCGCGTCGACCTGGAAGCCTGCCTTGTCGGGGAGGTAAATCTGGACATCGCCTTTGCGGTTGTCGATTTGCGTGCTGCCAATTTTATTCACACGTAGCTCGATCGATCCGTTTTCATCCTGCAGGCGTATGTCGCCGGAGACGCCGGTCAAGCGAATATCTTTCGATCGCGTGTTCAGCCGCAGGGGACCGATCACATCCGACGCTTGCAAGTCGCCGGAGTCCAGATCGAGATCGCCATCGAGGCGGGAAAAATCCATATCGGTGCGCGACGACTTGAACACGACCGGCTGACTGATCTTCGAGAGTTTCAAGCTCTCCATGAACTCGCCATCAAGGTGCAAGGCGCCTTTGACGTCCTCGATGGAAACATCATTGGCTCGACCTTCGATCGAGACGTCGGAAGACACCTGTGAAATTCGGGCTGCGCTGTGATCCAGATTCAGACTGACTTTGCCGTTAACGTCAGTGGCAGTGACGTCGCCGTGTTGGCTGGTGATGTCGACGTTGCCCTCGCGGCCGATGACGCTGACGTCGCCGTAGCGCGTGGAAAGGGCTACGGCAGCCTTACGCGGAAGAGAAATGTCGAGATCCTCCGCGACCCAATGATCGCCCGCGCCTTGATTGTTGGCATTCAGAGTAACTACGCTTCCGCTGACGGTAATCTGCGGCTTGGTGCCGGCGTTCCATTTGTCGGCTTCGCTCTGGCTTTCCGCGCTGATGCGCTTATGGACAACCACGCGAATCTGTTCATCCTCGGAAGCACTGACGTTCACGGCGCCGCGAGTGTTGGCAACGCGCAGGCTGGCTGCTGCGGGGAAGGCTTGAGTCAGCTGATCGTCATAGCTAAATTTCGATCCAAAGATCGGGAAATCATCGCCGTTATCAATATTGATTTGGTTCCCGAGTTCTCCCCAATTTACGTGGGAAGCCTGGGTCGCAATCAATCCACAAACTATGATCCCGATGATCAGAAAAACTCCGCCTGCGCTGATCCCGGGAGCTCGAGCGCCCTGCCTTTGCGCCTGCTGATATTCAATCAGCTTGATCACGCCTGCAATGATGAGCAACAAGGGCCAATAGTGAGCGAACCAATGACCAAGGTTGTGCCAGTCAAGCACGCCCATCGTGCCTAGTAAGAACACAACGCCTACGGCGATGAGAATGACCGGACCCGACATGGAGCGCCGGTAGCGCGGCGGAGGCGGAGGCACTTGTACAGGACTAACCATTGCGGACCTCGCTCGAAGGCATTTGAACGTCGGTAGTCACCGGGCCGGTTGGTCCTGATGCCGGCGGAATGGAAGGTGGCGGCGGTGGAGTCTTGCTCTCCAGTAGCTTGGTTATGCCAATGGCAAGAAGCAACACCGGCCAGGTGCGGTGCCAGCGCGGACCATTCATGTCCTCGAGAAGCGAAAGAAATCCCACGGTAACTAAAACGACTGGACCGACAAAACTGTGTCTGCGACCGGTCCGGTAATAAGAACCGCGTCGCGAATTAACCCAGCCCAAGCGAACGGCGAACATCCAAATTCCCAGGCCGATCAGAAAGAACGGCCAAAGCCGGTCCCATCCGAACTGGAAGACGCCTGCAGTCTGCAAGAGGAACAGGACGCCCAGGCCAATCAGAACCACGGCTGCCGTGGGAATTTTGGAGGGATGCGTTCCTTCTGTTGCTTGCGCAGGCTGCATCGCTGGCTCGGGCTGTGCTGGCTCGGCTCCAAAGGCCTGAGCGAGCCCGAACGGGTCAGGCGCGGGCTGCCCCATCTGAATGGCCTTTGCGGTACGGATCGAGTCGATGATTTGCCACACGTAAAAGAAAGCGATGCCCAAGCCCAGAATCGTATTCACGCCGCCATTGTCGGTAACCGACTCTCCCCAGACCAATAGTGTGAAGACCACAAGGTGCGCCAGCCCCTTGGCATACTGTCCGCAGTAAACTGCGCCCACGCCGAAGGGAAAGAAACCGGCGAGAATGCCTGCCACGGCTGGATTCGGGCCGGAACTTGGCACGATGGGCGCGCCGGTCGGAACGAATCCCGCGGGCGGCACGGCTGGGGGCTGGACGCCGTGCAGGCGTTCGGCCAGGCAGTTCTCGCAATAGATCACACCCTTCACGTCGCGAGTGCATTGTGCGCATAGTGGCTTGCCGCAGGTGCGGCAGTACGCCACGGGCGCAATATCGGGATGGTTGGCGCAGTTCATGAAAACCTCCTGTGTGTGGCCAGTATCACTACAGGTGGTTTATCGGTGAGGGAGGCGAGGATGACCTGGCCCCCTTCTTGACTGTAGTTGCGATCCTGTCTTGGTTCGGGCTGTCCACTGGTGTTGTCGTTCCGGCGATGCTTGTCCTTTTCTTCTTCTTCTCGCTCTCGCTCTTGCGGCGTGGGTTCGGCGGGCATGGTGGCTCGTTTGAACTCACGCACGCGCGATTCGAGCTCGTAGACGAAGCGGATATTCTCGTAATACTTCACGAGTCTGCCGGAAGTCTCATAATAGCTGCGCTTGATGGCGCTCGGGCGCAGATCGACATGGCGGAGATCGCCTAACTTGACCCCGGCCATGCTCATGGTAATGGAGAGAGAAAAGAATGCCATGCCAAACGACATGGCAAAGCGCGGCTGCTTGGCGACGCCGAGGATGGGGTTGACCACCGCGCTCGCCAAAGCCTGCAAGCGCTCGAACCAGGAAATCTGAGTTTGAGCCGTAGCGGTTCCATGCTGGTGTGCAGTATCGAAGCCGCTGGTAGCAGCCAGAATGTTGTGCACCAAGTTAACCGGAGGATCGACTTCCACGAGTTCGTGCAACCAGCGCAGGCCGGCATCGGCCTCCGCCAGCAGCGGTCCGCAGGTCGGACAGCCTCGGGCGTGAGCCTGGAAGCGCTCCAGTTGGTCTCCGGTTAAGCGCTGGTCGAGGGCATCGCTCAAAAGAGCGTCGAACTCGTTGCACTGCATCCCGTTCTTGTGATCAGCCGCCATTACATCACCTGTTTATATGTACGTTGTAGCAGGCGCGCTAGTTCCGCTCGCCCGCGGTTTATTCTGGACTTCACGGTTCCTTCCGGAACCTTGAGCACGGTGGCAATTTCCTTGTAATCCATATCTTGCAGATCTCTCAAGATGACGGCCTCGCGAAGATCGGGAGACAGCTTCTGTAGCGCTTTGTGTACCGTTTCCTTGACCTCGCGGCTCTGGGCGCGCGCGTCGGGGGTTAGGGCATTATCGTGGATTTGTTCGCTCAGCGGCATAGCATCTTCGTGCTCGGAGGCCGGCGTATCCAGCGAATCGGTCACGCGATCCTGCTTGCTCTTGCGAAAGTGATCGACCAGCAGGTTTCGTGTGATAGTGGTTACCCAAGTCATGAACGCTCCGCGTTCGACATCATAGGACTGAAGGGTACGATACATTTTAATGAAAACTTCTTGGGTGAGATCCTGGGCATCGTCGCCGGAGCCGGCAAAGCGATAGCAGATGTTGTAAATGCGCCGGTGGTAGCGCTGCACGATCTCCTCCCACGCGGAGGCGTCGCCCGCAATACAGCGGCGTACCAGCATGGCGGCGACTTGCGCGTCTTCCAAAACCTTGCACTCCTGGAACTCCCGGCATCCCAGTTGAGGCGAATGCCGCGTTCAAGCGCCCTTGCACCTCAACCCTAACACTACCTGACAGATACGTGTTTATGATCCCAAAAGTTCTTGCATTCTATGAGACTAGGCATTGTAACAGCGGTGTAAAGATGGCGAAGAAAGAGCGAATTAGCGGTTGTGCATTGGAGTGTTTTGCAAGATGAAAGTGCGGAGGTTTGCTCCGGAAAAGCTGCACGGCAAAAGCTGGTTACTGCTGGTAGGCGCCGATGTTGATGTTTTCGTTCTGGGTGCGGGGGTTGCCGGCGAAATCTGTCGCGCCCACAACGTTCTCGCCCAGATTTTTGCCGGCGTTTACCGCGGGCGAAGTGGATTGGATGTCGAGGTTGGGCGGATTGCGGGTGCTGCGGAATTGGGGATCGGAGAACGGCGGAGAATCGGCGTCGAGGCCGGTCTTCGCGCGGTAATTGTCGTATCCGGTATAGTTCTTGCCTTCCCAAGTCCAGTTGCCGTTTGCCGCGCCCACTTTGGAATAGTAAAGGTTATAGTCGATCGCAGCCGGATCTAGCGGCTTGGCGGTGAAGTTATTCAGAAATAGCGCCAGCGTGTTGGCATAGACAATGTTGTTTTCGAAAATGTTGTTGGTGGCGTGGAACTGAATCTGGAACTCGCCGCTATTGTTATTGCTTCCCTTGGTGCCATCGGCGAACAGCGTGTTGTTGACGATGGTGCAGTGATCGGTGCCTCCGACGTTGCCGGCATACCCGCCGATTGAGATGCCGTTGCTGTTATCCATATAGACGAGGTTATTGCGGGCGATGATCTGGCTGGTGACGTGGTTTTTATGCTCACTTGCCATCTCGATGCCGAGATCGACATTGTGAATGAGGTTCTGCTCGACGATGATCTGCGTACCGCCGTCGATGTAAATTCCATCGGCTGCGTACTGCTTGCCGTAATCCGGATTTCCGTACGAAGTGATGTTATAGACGGTGTTGCCGCGAATCTCGCCGTCGCGGGCCTGATCATATTTTGGATTGGGAGAGACGTGTTCGAAACCGATGGCGTCGATGCCGATGTTGTCGTCGTCGTGGACGAGATTGTTCGAGATCACGAAGTTCTCGACATTGCCATCGACGGAAAGAGTTTCGCTGCAACCGGTCTTGAGGTGATCGACTTCATTGCCGCTGATAACGAGGGCGTTGATCGAAGCGGGAGCTTTCGTGCCGTAGACGGTGAGGCCGAAAGCGTTCGATCCGCATTGCGTTGGATTGGTCTTGGCGTTGGTTTCGATATTGTGAATGTGGTTGTTCGCGATTTGCAGATTGCTGGCCGCGCCGAAGATCCAAACGCCGATGGGAACTTCGGTCAGCTTGCTGGTCTGGTAGTTGCGAATCTCAAATCCATTGATAACGATGTAGCTCAGGCTCGGAAGGCTGAACAGGCCCCATTGTCCGTTGGGAATTGGTAAGCCCGTGCCATCGAGGGTAGCAAGTTCACCGGGATAGCTGGAGAAGGTGATGAAGCCCGCGGATTCGGATCCGGAGGACTTCATGGTCACAACTTCGTTGTAGACGCCGTTGCGAACATACACGGTGTCACCGGCGGTGACAGTGTTCGCGGCGTGCTGGATAGTTCTCCAGGGGCGGGACAGCGTGCCGGGATTGGAATCGCTGCCGGTGGTGGAAACGTAGCACGTGCTGCCAGCGGCGGGCTGCGTGACCAGGGTGATGACTGCGGTGGCGGACTTGCTGGGATCAGCTTGCGAGACGGCCGTGACGGTTTCCGAAGCGATGTTGGGCATCGTCGAAGGCGCAATGTATACGCCGGTCGTGGAAATTGTTCCTGCGGTCGAGTTGCCGCCGTTGGCGTTGTCGACTTGCCAAGTCACGTCGGTGTTGCCGGTGACGGTGAATGTCAGTTGCTCGCCCAGTTGAACGACAACGTAGGTTGGGGAGATGGAAACGCTGACAGTTTGGGCGCTGGCTGCGGCGAGGGCGGTAAGCAGCCATAGTGCAATTACTGCCGCAGATCGCGAGAGGTACCGGTGGAGAATTGATTTCATGAACATCCCGTGAGAGCTAAAATCCCGGGTGCGATTTTACCGCACTTGCAAGCGATTGCTGCGCTTAGTTTGTCCGAAGGAGCCTATCTTTTGGCCTTAAGGTCATCTACGGTGTGTACTGTATCGAACGTAGCGGCGAATTGTGGCATGGTAGGTGGACCGTGGCCCTTCCCCCTTTCCACGAACGCATTAGTCTGCTTTGCAGCCAGGCGGTCAGCGTCGATGACCCTCAGGAGTTCAACCGGGTGTTCGCCGAATTAAGGAACGCGCTTCGCGGGCAGCTCGATCATTTGAAGGAAATGGTGGACGAGGCTAAGCAGACGATCTCGCAGCTTCCGGGGAAACCGCATGTCGAGCGACGCGGAGTTGAGCGGCGGAAGGTGGAAAGACGGAAGCTCCCGCGCGGAAGGTCAAACTAAAACCGTCGCACATTTCTTCCCAAGCTGCGGAGCCTTGCTCCGCTCGAAGGGCGAGGACGCCCGTCGCTCCATAAGTCCAAGGCTGGGCGTGCCTTTACGGGTTCGGGTTACCTTGGTTCGTTGCCGGAGGTTCTGGGGGCCGCTTATAATTTTCATACTCCCGCTCTAGATTCGAGGTTGGTGTTGATGACCAGGGCCACCGAAGCCGATCACAATCGGCAGAGTCAAGAACTGACCATCTTTCACGATGTGGCCAAGGCGCTGACCTCGTCGCTCGATCTCGACTCTATCCTGCAGACCATCATGGAAAAAATGGCGGAATATTTCCGTCCAGACACCTGGTCGTTGCTGATGGTGGATGACGAACGCGACGAACTCTACTTCGCCATTGCGGTGGGCACGGCGTCGGAGGCGTTGAAGAATATCCGCTTGAAAGTGGGCGAGGGTATTGCCGGATATGTGGCCAAGCACGGGGAGCGGCTGGTGGTGCCGGATGTGATGACGGATCCGCGCTTTGCCAAGCGGATTGATGAGATGACGAAGTGGGAGACGCGTTCGATTGTGTGCTTCCCGGTGCAGTCGCGGTTGCGTGTCCTGGGCGTGATTCAGCTGGTGAACGTGGACATGGAGCACTTTGGCGATCAGGAGATTTTCTTTCTGCAGTCGCTGTGCGATTACGCCGCGATTGCCATCGAAAACGCGCGGGCGGTCGAGAAGATTCAGGAACTCACTATCACCGACGATTGCACGGGGCTCTATAACGCGCGACATCTTTATAAGACATTGGAAACCGAGGTTTATCGGTCGTCACGCTTTGGTTACGAATTTACGGTGGTGTTTATCGATCTGGATCATTTCAAGCAGGTCAACGATACCAATGGGCATTTGGTGGGAAGCAAGCTGCTAGCCGAAATCGGATATCTGATCAAGGCGCAGTTGCGCTTGATTGACTATGCCTTCCGTTACGGCGGCGATGAATTCGTGGTGCTGTTGCCGCAGACTGGGAAAGATTCGGCTCTGGTTGTGGCGAAACGTTTGCGTGACAGCCTGCGCACCAGCATGTTCTGCAAAGAGGAAGGACTCAATCTGAATGTGCGGGCTTCGATGGGCGTCGCGACCTATCCGCATGATGCCAAGACGCCGCACGATATCATCCGGCAGGCCGATGAAATGATGTATCTGGTGAAGAATACTTCACGGGATAATATTGGGATCGCTCAGCGCGGGGTGATGAAGTAGCCGTAGCTAGCCACCTCTCTACAATCGGCTTAATGCGCGGTGACCTGTGTGTTTAATCTGCGGAGACTGTGGCGGGGTGGGCTACTCTTGCCGTCTTCTGGTGGGTTTCGGTTTGCAGCCACTTGCGAATCTCAGGCAGGGCCGCCCGTGCAGCTATTTCCCCGGCTCGCACCAGAGCGACGCTGTGTTCGAAGGCGTCATATTTATAGCCGTTCACATCAGGTTCGATCACCAAATCGGCCGCAGATTTCCACTGGCTGCTGTTCATCTCCTGGGCGATGGCGAAACATTGTCCGATGACATCAAAAAGATGGCGCGGGCCCTCGCCGTCGGTCCACTTGCCTTTAAGATGCACGGCCAGCACGCGTTCCGCTCCCATTTGACGCAGCGGCCGGGTGGGTACGGTGTGCGAGAGCATGCCGTCGATGAGGAAGCGTCCGCGAATCTTTACTGGCAGGAACATTCCTGGATACGCACAACTGGCGCGCACCGGGTCGATCAGCGGCCCGGAATGGAATACCACGCCCTCGCCAGTGGAGAAATCAGTTGCCGTCACGGCTAGGGGAATGCGCAGTTCTTCGAACGTCTTGACTTTCAGGAGCTGGTTCAGGAATCCGATCATGCGCTGGTTGCTGGCAAAGCCGTAGCGAGAGAGCGTCCAACGAGCAATGTGTTTGAAACGGACGCGGGCGGCGACTTCCTCAAGTTCCGCAGCCGAAATCCCGCTGCAGTAGGCGGCGCCGATGAGAGCTCCCACGCTGGTGCCAGCAATGTAGCGGATCGGGATGTTTTCTTCTTCGAGGACTTTGAGAACGCCAACGTGGGCGATGCCGCGAGCAAAGCCTCCACCCAGAGCCAGGCCGATACCAACGCTGCTTTGTCGTGAACCAAGGCTCGAAGGCTGCCCCGAAAGGCCGCGTCCAAACGCCTGCACCGAACGAATAATCTTGTCCAGACTCTTCACAGGGACCTCACATCTATCCCGGTTTTGCCCGGCTAATCGTCTATCCCAAGTTCGTCACGTTAAGCCCAACACCCCGAGCCAAACGTGCAAGTAAGATGCCAGTTCAAGACCAATCGTTTCATGGCAGCGGGGGTTGCGCCAGATTACGGATATTGGTTACCTTGAGTTGCGGGGCCGTTCGCCCGGCGGTGACTAACTCCTGTGTTTCTGATAACTTGAAAGCATGGTGCGAGAGATCTCTGCCGGCGGGGTGGTAGTGCGGCGCGCGGCGGAGGGATGGCAACTGGCGGTGATCGAGCCTCGCAAAGATCCTGCGCCGGTACTAACCGGTTCCGCTAAGAAGAAAACATCGCAAAAAATGTTACTTGCCTTGCCCAAGGGGTTGGTCGACCCCGGAGAAAAGCGTGAGCAAACGGCCGTCCGTGAGGTTGGGGAAGAAACGGGTCTGACCGCCGTTCCGGTCACGAAGCTGGGGGACACCAAGTACGCTTACGTGCGCACCTGGGGCGGGAAAGAGCGGGTTTTCAAGATTGTCAGCTTTTACCTTTTTCGTTATGAGTCCGGCGAAATCGATGAAATCGCCCCCGAGATGCGGATCGAGGTGAAGCGCGCACTATGGATTCCTTTGGAAGATGCGGTAAGAAAGCTGGCCTATCGAGGCGAGAAGGATATGGTTCGCCGGGCCCAGGCTTATCTCGCGGCTCATCCGGAGCTTTAGTTCTCGTGTGTGCCAACCCAGCTACGTCCGCTCGTCACGCACATGTGTGATATCTAACCTTGACTCCACCACGAGCGGCGTCTATGTTGAATTCAACTTGATTGAGGCGCGTGCCGCTGCCATCCTCACCCCACATCTAATGCGGCACGCGCCAGCGGTTTGCTTCCAGGCTGTTTCTTCTCTCCCCCATTCCTGGGCCGCGAATTGCTAAAAGCGATCAAGAAAGGGCAATTGCTGGAGCGGGCATTTCCACGCCGTATTTCTGTACGACGTTCTTCGAGACCGAGTAATTCCACTACCCAGCATTTGCGTTTAGAATTCAGAACGTGAAGCAGTCGATGAGAGCGAGCGCATTGTCCTGGTTTGTGCTGGCTGCGTCGCTGGCGTTTTGCTTTGGGGTATGGCGATGGGCAAATCACGTCCTGGTACCTGTTTTCACTGCAAACGCCTTGGCGCGGGGAAGACCGATTGGCAACAACTCTGACCTTTACCCAGTCTGGTTAACCTCAGGGAAAGTGCTTTTGCACGGACGAACGCCCTACACGGCGGAGCTAACCGGGGAGATCCAAGAGGGCTTTTATGGACGGCAACTCGATCCCGGAAATTCAGCCGATCCCACGGACTTGCAGGCCTTTGTCTATCCCCTCTATGTTGTGTTTCTTCTGGCCCCTTTCGTGACGTTGCCGTTCGCCACTGTGATGGAGATATTCCGTTGGGTTTTGTTGCTGTGTGCAGCCGCCAGTGTGCCCCTGTGGATGTATGCCATCGGGTTCCGTCCGGGGCGTCTTTTCACAGCCTCGGCGGTCATCCTGGCGGTGAGCAACTTCCCGGCTGTGCTCGAAGATCGGCAGCAAAACCTGAGCGCCGTGATTGTACTGCTGCTGGCGTGCTCAGTCGCCGCCACGGTGCGTCATTGGTTGATTTTAAGTGGCTTTTTGCTGGCGTTATCGACGATCAAGCCGCAACTCTCCGGAATTCTGATTGGGTGGATGCTTTTGTGGGCTTTTTCTAACTGGAAAGAACGCGGGCAGTTGGTATGGAGCTTTGGGGCTGCGCTTGTGGCACTTCTCGCCGCTGCTACAGCGATTTCTCCCCATTGGATGGAAGGATTCTGGAGTGCCGTCCGCGCCTATCGATCTTATGGGCTGGGCGCTTCCATCTTTCAGGAAATGCTTCCGCCGATTCTCGCAATTCCGGTGATCGCGATACTCCTCATGTTCATGGGAATCGTCTGTTGGAAATGGAGGAGAGCTCAGGCTGCCTCCACGCAATTTTCATGGACATTAGCTTTGCTTGTGACCGTGACGGTGACACTGACAACACAGGCCGCCCACTATCAACTTCTGCTGATACCGGCAGTCTTGGTTCTGGCGGCTTCGATCGACGCCATTCGCCGGCTGAACTTGCTGGTTCGCGCCCTGACAAAGTCCGCGTGGGCCTGCCTATTTTGGCAGTGGGGCGCGGCGTTGGGGCTGGCGCTGATTTCAATGTTCGAACCAGTTTTCCGATTGCGGGCCGTAGCAGAACTCCCGATGTATACGTTGCTGGCTTTTCCTGTTCTAATCCTGCTGGCAATTGTAGGCGTAATTCTCTCGATGCAATCAGCGGGGCGAAGCGAGTTTGCGTCGTAAACGGACTCGAAGCGAAGAAGACATTTCTAACATTGAAATGACTGGGACGCGAGTCGCTGCGGTCGGCTGCGACGCGCTGGCTGCTCTTCTCGGATGGGAGTGTTTGATCGATGAAACATATTCACAAAGTCGCTGTGTTGGGTGCGGGGACGATGGGTGCCCGCATCGCCGCTCACTTCGCGAATGCGGGTGTCGCGAGTTACTTGTTCGATATTGTTCCGCCGGACGCCGACGGGCCCGCGAGAAACAAGATCGCCGCGGCCGGGCTGGATGCAGCGAAGAAGGCCAAGCCCGCCGCGTTCATGGAGCCGTCACTCGCACGGCTGATTACCATCGGCAACTTCGACGATGACCTCAAACGGCTGGCCGACGTGGACTGGATTATCGAAGCGGTGGTCGAGAACCTCGATCTCAAGCGAGCTTTGCTAAAAAAGGTGGAAGCCATCCGCAAGCCCGGAACGATCATCACGACCAACACCAGCGGACTGCCGGTGGGAAAAATTGCCGAGGGTTTCTCCGGCGACTTTCGCCGCTCGTGGTTTGGAACGCACTTCTTCAATCCCCCTCGGTATATGCGTCTGCTCGAAATCATTCCCACGCCCGACACCGACCACGACGCGATCGAGGCGGTATCACGCTTCTGCGACATTCACCTTGGCAAGGGCATCGTTCTGGCCAAGGACACGCCGAATTTCATCGGCAACCGCATCGGGACTTTTTCTGTGCTGAATGTCATGCGGCTTATGCAGGAGATGGATCTAAGCATTGAGGATGTGGACGCGCTTACCGGGCAGGCTTTGGGATGGCCAAGATCCGCAACATTCCGCACCATTGATTTGGTTGGGCTGGATATTTTGGGGCACGTCGTTTCGAATATGACCCGTGTGGCAGCGGGCGACGCGCCCGCCCCGCTTGATGAGCGAGACGACCTCAAGCTGCCGGATTTTTACAAGCAGATGCTGGAACGTAAATGGCTCGGCGACAAAACCAAGGGTGGTTTCTACAAGAGAGTGAAGGGTGGCTCTGGCGAAGAAGATGAGCGCCTTACCCTCGATTGGAAGACGCTGGAATATCATCCGCGAAAAAAGCCTAAGTTCCCTGCCCTCGACATGGCCAAGAACGTCGAGCAGGCTGGAGCGCGGGTTCGCATGCTGTTGGGATTAGATGGGAGCGGTCCGCAGAAGAACGACAAAGCCGGTGCATTTCTGTGGGCGGCTCTGTCTGATCTTTGGACCTACTCCGCCAATCGCATTCCGGAAATTTCCGATTCGATCATTGAGATCGATCGCGCCATGCGGCTTGGCTTCAACTGGGAACTGGGGCCGTTCGAACTTTGGGATGCTGCCGGCGTCGAAGCTACGGTCGAGCGCATGAAAAAAGAAGACCGTCCGGTCGCAGCGAATGTCGAACAGCTGCTCGCCTCGGGCAAGAAAACCTGGTATCTGGACGATCCGAAGGCTGCCTCGGGCCGCGTGTATTGGGATCTGAAGGGTGGGAACTATGAGCCGGTCAAGGTCTCGAGCGGTGTCTGGTCGGTGGAAGTAGCGAAAAAGTCGAACGGAGTCGTCAAGAAAAACTCTGGAGCGTCTCTGGTTGACCTGGGCGACGGCGTGGCCTGCATCGAGTTCCATTCCAAGATGAACACGATTGGCAGCGACATCGTGCAACTCATCACGCAGACCTTAAAGCCGGGCGGCGCGGGCGATGCATTCGAAGCCTTCGTCATCACCAACGACGCGACGAACTTCTCGGTCGGCGCCAACCTGATGCTGCTGCTGATGTCCATTCAGGAAGAAGAGTGGGACGACGTGGACCTCGCGATTCGCACCTTTCAGGGTATGACTCAGGCCATCAAGTTCTCGCCAAAGCCCGTCGTGGTCGCGCCTTTTGGCCTGACTCTCGGCGGAGGCACGGAGATTTCGCTGCACGCGCCCGCTCTTCAACCTCACGCTGAGCTTTACATGGGATTGGTCGAAGTGGGAGTCGGTTTGCTTCCCGGAGCCGGCGGCTGCAAAGAGATGCTGCTGCGCGCCGTCGACAGTGCGGAGTCGATTCGGCCCGGCGGCCGAGGCGAATCGGTCGAACTGATGGAGGCCATGAAGAAAATCTTCGAGACCATCGCTACCGCGAAAGTCGCGACATCGGCCCACGAAGCGCGCGGGCTTGGATTTCTGAGGGATTCCGACAACATCACCATGAACCGCGAGCGCGTGCTGAGCGATGCGAAAGCCCGTGTGCTCGAGATGGTCCGCGCCGGATACGAGCCTCCGCAGCCGCGCACCGACATTCCCGCCCCCGGTGAAAACATCCTCGCCGCGCTGAAGATGGGCGTGCACCTGATGCGGCAAGGCGACTACATCACCGAGTACGAAGTCAAGCTAGCCACGAAAATCGCCGAAGTGCTGTGCGGCGGGAATGTGACTCCGGGAACTCCGGTGAGTGAGCAGTACATCCTCGATCTGGAGCGCGAAGGATTCAAGTCGCTGTGCGGCGAGAAGAAGACGCAAGAGCGGATTCAGTTCACGTTGAAGACGGGAAAGACGCTGCGGAATTGATCAGGTTTCGTCCCAGTTCGGCATCGAAGCAGGATTGGTGTGATGTACAACCTTGCTAACGGTAACCCCGGTCCATAACCTGCACTGGGCCCGTGGTGTAATGGGCGCACATCAGCCTGTCCAGCTGGAAGGTACGGGTTCGAATCCCGTCCGGTCCATGGCCTCCCTGGTTGGTAGGGAAGCTGCAGGGGAGCTTTTGGACGGGCGGGCTCCTCAAAGTAATGTTGACTTCTGCACGGGCGCTGCCGATAATTAACTTGATAGCTGGACAGGCTAATCCCCGGACCGGAAACGGTCCGGGTTTTGTTTTTGGGTAGGGTGGTCAGCCCCGGTGACCTGCGAGATGCCACGCACCGCCAGTTGCCGAACTTGCCGGGCGCGTGGTTCGGCGAACTCGATAAATTTCCCCGCTGGCCATGCCCAGCCACTTATCCCGAAGTGTGAAGTCTCCGAGTAATCATTAGACGGTATGCTGTTTCCCACACAACAATCATTCAATCGAAAGTCATCGATCAACGATCTAAAATAGCCTGAGGAGTTTTCCATGCGTGAAGTCATTATCGCTTCTTCCGTCCGCACGCCCGTGGGACGTGCTTTCAAAGGCACGCTCCGCGCTACTCGTCCCGACGAACTTGCCGCAGTCGCCATTAAAGGCGCGCTCGAACGCGTGCCGCAGGTTGACCCGAAAGAAATCGAAGACGTCATCCTGGGTTGTGCCATGCCAGAAGCTGAACAGGGGATGAACGTGGCCCGCATCGCTTCCCTTCGCGCTGGCTTGCCCGTTGAAGTCTCGGCGCTGACTATTAATCGTTTCTGTTCGTCCGGGCTGCAGGCGATTGCCATGGCGGCGGAGCGCATCATGAGCGGAGGGGCAGAGATCATCGTGGCTGGCGGAACCGAATCTATGTCGATGATCCCGATGGGCGGCCACAAGATTTCACCCAATCCCTGGCTCGTCGATCACTATCCCGATGCATATCTTTCCATGGGTCTGACTGCGGAGAGGCTGGCGCAGCGCTTCGGCATCACGCGCGAGGCTGCGGATGAATTCTCCTATCGCAGTCATCAAAAAGCGCTCGCCGCAATTCAAGCGGGCAAGTTTGCCGAAGAAACCGTCCCCGTGCCGGTGAGCTTCACTACACCAAACGGTTCGAAACCGAAACGCCAAGAGATCACTTTCAAAGTTGACGAGGGCCCGCGCGCGGACACTTCGCTCCAAGCACTGCTTTCGCTCAAGCCCGCATTCCACGCCAAAGGCACAGTAACCGCGGGCAACTCCTCGCAGATGTCCGATGGGGCGGCCGCGGCTGTGGTCATGTCGGCGGATCGAGCCAAACAGTTGGGCATCAAGCCGCTGCTGCGATACGTTTCATTTGCCACGGCCGGATACAAGCCCGAAGAAATGGGCCTCGGCCCAGTATTCGCCATCCCGAAAGCGCTCAAGATGGCCGGGCTCAAGCTCGCGGACATCGATGTCATCGAATTGAACGAAGCCTTCGCGGCGCAGTCTTTGGCGGTGATCCAAGAGGCCGGACTCGATCCTGAGCGCGTCAACCCGAACGGCGGGGCGGTTGCGCTGGGCCATCCTTTAGGCTGCACGGGCGCCAAGCTCACAGCTACAATCAGCCGCGAGATGAAGCGGCGCAACGCGAAGTATGGGCTGGTTACCATGTGTGTGGGCGGCGGGATGGGCGCAGCCGGGATTTTCGAGAACCTGGCTTAATCCCCGGACTACCCCAGAAAAGACACGAAAGGCCACGCCCTTCCATCCATCACCGAGACGCAGAGGCCCAAAGATTTATTCACGCGCTGCCTATAGAATTAGAGATGTTCTCTGTGTCTCCGTGCCTCTGTGGTGAAATCTGTTAGTTGAGGATTCGATCAAAAATGGCGACAACGACCGCAGTTCCGCAAACCAAGATTTCCGGCGGCAGCTTTCTTCTTGAAGATCGCAAGCCCGACGAAGTTTTCACGCCCGAAGACTTCACCGAGCAGCATCTGCTCATCGGCCAGACGGCGGAGGAGTTTGCCCTCAACGAGATCGTGCCCAACATCGAAAAGATGGAGCACAAGGACTTTTCCATCACCCGAGACCTGCTGAAAAAAGCTGGTGACCTCGGCCTTAGTTCAGCCGAGATCCCAGAAGCCTACGGCGGACTCGAGATGGATAAAGTCACCGCTGCCGTGATCGCCGACCACATTGCGAAGTACGCCGGTTTCGCGACGACCTGGGGCGGGCACACTGGCATCGGCACTCTGCCCATCGTCTATTTCGGAACCGAAGAGCAGAAGAAAAAGTACTTGCCCCGGTTGGGGGCAGGCGAGATCGTCGGCGCCTACGCTCTCTCCGAAGCTTCTTCAGGATCGGACGCGCTGAATTGCCGGGCGCGCGCTGAGCTTTCGAAAGATGGACGCCACTACATCCTCAACGGCGAGAAAATGTGGATTACCAACGCCGGCTTCGCCGACCTGTTCACCGTCTTCGCCAAAGTTGACGGAGAAAAGTTCACCGCCTTCCTGGTCGAGAAATCTTTCCCCGGATTCTCCGTCGGCGCGGAAGAGCACAAGATGGGCATCCGCGGATCGTCCACCTGCCCCATCATCCTTAACGACTGCAAAGTTCCGGCCGAGAACCTGCTCGGCGAAATTGGCAAGGGACACGTCATCGCGTTCAATATTCTCAACGTGGGCCGCTTCAAGCTCGGTGCGATGTCCGTTGGCGGAGCGCGCCTCTCGCTGGAAAACGCCATCGGTTACGCGAAGCAGCGGAAGGCGTTTGGCAAAGTGATCGCCGACTTCGGCCTGGTCCGCGAAAAGCTGGCCAACATGGCCGTTGGCATTTATACCGGAGAAGCGTTGGTCTATCGCACGGTCGGGATGATGGACGTTGCGCTCTCGGAGGTAGACAAATCGAGCCCCGATGCTGCGAAAGAAACCCGCAAAGCCATCGAGGAATATGCCGTTGAATGCTCCATCATCAAAGTCTGGGGCTCGGAGATGGTCGGCTACGTCGTCGATGAGACCGTGCAGATCTACGGCGGCTACGGCTTTGTCGAGGAGTATCCCGCCGAGCGAGGTTACCGCGATGCCCGCATCAACCGTATCTTCGAAGGCACCAACGAAATCAACCGGCTCATCATTACTGGCTTCCTGCTGAAGCGCGCGATGTCGGGCCAGTTGCCGCTGATGCCGGCAATCAAGAAGCTGATGGATGAAGTTTTGTCCGGGCCTTCGGTCGGGGAAGAATTTGAAGGCCCACTAGCCGAAGAACGCAAACTCGTAATGTCGGCCAAGAAGTTGGGCTTGTTCGTCGCGGGGGCAGCGACGCAGAAATACATGCAGGCGATTCAGGATCAGCAAGAGATCATGGGCGCGATTGCCGACATGGTAATCGAGACCTATGCGATGGAGTCCGCCGTACTGCGCGCCCAGAAGATTGTGGAACGCAATGGCGAAAGCGCCGCTTCCCTGCCCATCGCAATGACTCGCGTTTATCTTTCGCAAGCGATGGAGAAGATCGAAGCTGCAGCTAAGAAAGTGATCGCCGCCGTCGCCGACGGCGACATGCTGCGCACGCAGTTGGCAATCTTGCGCCGGCTGGCGAAACATGAACCCTTCAACACGATCGAGCTACGCCAGCAGATCGCGCAGAAAGTTATTGAGCGGGGGAAATACACCCTGGCGTAGGATCATCGGTTTTCAATTGCCGACTGGCTCCCATAGGCGCACAATTGAACCGGAATAGCGAGGATTTCTTTAATGCCCGTAGGCACATTCACGGCGGTATTGCACAAAGAAGACGAACTCTACGTTGCCGAATGTCCTGAGGTGGGCACGGTCAGCCAAGGCAAAACCGTCGAAGAGGCAGTCGCCAACCTGCAGGAAGCGACCGAACTGTACCTCGAGGAATTTCCTCTCGTGGATCACGGTCGACCGTTCGTCACCGTCTTCGAGGCCCGATTTGCCTAAGTTGCCTCGCGTCTCTGGCGCGCAGGCAATCCGCGCCATGGAAAAGCTAGGCTTCACACAGGTTCGGCAGCGTGGAAGCCACGTTGTACTCAAGCGATCGGACACCTCTCGGTCAAGGGGCTGCGTTATTCCACTGCATCCCGAATTAGCGATCGGTACACTGCGCGGCATTTTGAAGCAAGCCGGTGTATCAATCGAGCAGTTCATCGAGAAAATCTAGGCGTACCACAGCGACGCCGTTGAAACTTCGCGGGCGAGGGTGCCCGCCACAAAAGGTCAAGCGGTCTTCAGTTTCTCCATCACGCTCTGAATCAGCTCTTTCGCGTCCGTCAAATTCTTCATCACCATCTGAATGTCCATCACCGGCTTGCCGGGCCATCGCTGGCTTTGGCAATAGACCCCGTGTTGGCCGACCAGCGCCATGGCATCGGTGATCATGTCCATGGTCACCGCCAGTCGTCCCCGCGGCACGCCCATCATGGTTTCATAGTGTTCCAGTTCTTCCTGCTTCTCGTCGAATACTGGCATGGTTAGATTGTAACGCTGTCTGGCATGGCGCATAATTGTGGGGCTTTGGTGTCCAAGTCGTCGCCCGATACGTCAAACCACTAGCAATTGCTGAATGCCAAACACTCTCAGGAGAAACTCATGCGCAAACAAATTGTATTTCTGACTTCGCTGTTACTCGCATTCACCGTGCTCGCCTCATGTCAGGAAAAGAGCAAGCGTCCCAGCCCCCCCGCTCAGGCGCAATGCAGGTTTTCGGACGGCAAGACGATTACCGTCGACTATTCCAGTCCGCGTGCCAAAGGCCGCAAGGTTTTCGGGGAGTTGGTTCCTTATGGCGAGGTCTGGCGGACCGGCGCGAATGAAGCGACCACCTTCGTCACCGATACCAACCTGAGCGTCGGCGGCAAAGATGTGCCGGCGGGTAGCTACACGATCTTTACCGTCCCCAACGCCGACAAGTGGACACTGATCGTCAACAAGACGACCGGCGAGTGGGGCATCCCTTATAAGTACGAAGCGAACGAGTTGGCGCGCGTGGACATGAAAGTTTCGCCCACATCGTCGCCGGTTGAGAACTTTAGTATTGCGTTGGCTTCGATGGGTGGGAGTTGCACCATGACTATTAGTTGGGAAAACACGCAAGCGTCGGTAAACATCAGCGAGAAAAAATAACAGGCACCACCTTTAACCGCAAAGGACACGAAGGTACGCAAAGGTTCCTACCTATAGATTCCCTTTGTGTATCTTCGTGTCCTTTGTGGTTAATGAATTTGAGACGTCGGTGGCGAATCGCTGACTATTGCACCGGCTTCCACCGCAGCACCGGCTTCCGGGCGGCTGCGACTTCGTCGAGCCGCGACACGCGAGTAGTGTGAGGAGCGCCCAGCACCATCTCCGGATCTTCTTGCACTTCTTCGGCGATCGACTTCATCGCTTCGATAAACAAATCCATTTCTTCCTTGGATTCGCTCTCAGTGGGCTCGATCATGAGAGCGCCAGGGACGATCAATGGAAACGCCGTCGTGTAGGGATGGAACCCATAATCGATCAGCCGCTTGGCAATGTCCATCGTCTTCACGCCTTTTTTCGCCTGCACCTTATCGCTGAAAACCACTTCGTGCATGGTGGGCGTGGAATACGGCAAATCGTAAACGCCTTCGAGGCCCTTGCGAATGTAGTTGGCGTTCAATACCGCGTCTTCGGTGGTCTGGCGCAATCCGTCGGGGCCATTGGCGAGTGTATAAGCCAAGGCGCGGACAAACATTCCAAAGTTCCCATAGAAAGCACGCACCCGGCCGACCGACTGGGGCCGGTTGTATTCGAAGCCTAGCGTGCCGTCGGGCTTGGCGATGACCACCGGAGTCGGCAAGAACGGCTCAAGTATTTTCTTGATCGCCACTGGCCCTGAGCCAGGCCCGCCGCCGCCGTGTGGCGTCGAAAATGTCTTGTGCAAGTTCAGGTGCATCAAGTCGACACCGAAGTCTCCAGGGCGAACCTTGCCGACAAGCGCGTTCATATTCGCGCCGTCCATATACAGTAGCCCACCCTTAGCGTGCATAATGTCGGCGATCTTGTGGATCTCCTGCTCGAAAACGCCCAGCGTGTTGGGATTGGTCAGCATCAGCGCGGCGACTTCTTCGTTCATCTGCGACGCGAGAGCCGAAACGTCGACCATGCCACTAGCATTCGACTTCAGATTTTCGACCGCGTAGCCGACCATGGCGGCGGTCGCCGGGTTCGTTCCGTGGGCAGAGTCGGGAATCAGAATCTTCTTGCGCGGAGCGCCTTTCGAGTGATGGTAAGCCCGCACCAGCAGCAGGCCCGTTAACTCGCCGTGGGCGCCGGCGGCGGGTTGCAGCGTGATGGCGTCCATGCCGGTGATTTCGATCAGGCACTCGCTGAGGGTTTGCAGGATGCGCAGCGCCCCCTGCGAAATGTTCTCCGGCTGATAAGGGTGTCCGTTGGCAAGTCCTTCCAAACGCGAAACGACTTCGTTGACCCGCGGGTTGTACTTCATAGTGCAAGACCCCAGCGGATACATGCCGAGATCGATGGCATAATTCCAGGTCGAAAGCCGCGTGAAGTGGCGAATGATTTCGATCTCGCTCACCTCGGGCATATGACCAAGGTCTTTTCTTTCGCTCGCCCCTAAGAGTTTGGCTGTATCGACCTCAGGAACGTCGAGCGGAGCCAGTTTCCACGCGGCCTTGTCGGGTGAGGATTTCTCGAAGATCAGCCCTTCATTCTGATTGACGTGGCGCGTGGCTTTGGGTGTCGCGTGCTTCATCGCACCACCTCCTGAACGACGGCTGGTTCTTTGGCAGAATTGGCCAAGCGCTCGCGTTCCGCCACCGAGCTGACCGCGGCATCAATCGCGCCACGCGTGGTCATCTCCGTGCAGCACCACAGCGCGGCGTTGCCGAGCTCGGGATAAAACTTCTTCAGCGGAAGTCCGCCGACAATCTTCTGTTCCAGAAGCCGCGCGTTGATTGCGTAGGGATCTTCGCTGGTCTGCACCACGAACTCGTTGAAACGGGGCGCACCCGAGAAAAGTACCTTCGCATGTTTACCGAACTGTTGAGCCGCGTACGCGGCCTTCGCCAGGTTCTGTTTCGCCAATTCCCGCAAGCCGACCTTTCCATAGATTGTCATGAAGATGTTAGCCATTAAAGCAATCAGCGCCTGGTTGGTACAGATATTCGACGTAGCCTTCTCGCGCCGGATGTGTTGCTCCCGCGTAGCCAGAGTTAGCACGAAACCGCGCTTGCCGTTTCGGTCGGTGGTCTGCCCAACAAGGCGTCCGGGCATCTGTCGCACATATTGCTCGCGGGTGGCGATCACGCCGCAGTACGGTCCGCCGAAGCCGAGGGGCACGCCAAACGATTGCGCTTCCATCGCAACGATGTCACCTTCCCGCGGCGGCTCGACAATGCCAAGCGAAATCGCTTCCGCAATCGAAACCACGAGCAACGCACCGCGTTTGTGCGCGATGTCAGCAATGGCCGCCACGTCCTCAATGGTCCCGAAAAAATTAGGCGACTGAATAAGAACGCACGCCGTATCCGAAGTGATCGACTTTTCCAACTGATTCAAGTCCAACCGGGCGCTGTCGGTAAAGGGAAGTGTGGACAGCGGCATGCCCTGATGATGCGCGTAGGTAGCCAAAACTTCCCGATACTCAGGATGAACGCTACGCGCAATGACCACCGAATGCCGTCCAGTCAAGCGCGAAGCCATCATCGCGGCCTCGGCCGCCGCCGTCGATCCATCATACATGCTGGCGTTGGCGACTTCCATGCCGGTTAGCTCGCACATCATGGTTTGGAATTCGAAGATGGACTGCAGCGTGCCCTGCGAGATTTCCGCTTGATATGGAGTGTAGGCGGTTAGGAATTCGCCGCGGGAAATCAGCGAATCGATAATTACCGGGCGGTAGTGATAGTAAGCTCCCGCGCCGAGAAAATTGACGTAGCCATCGGCGGTTTCGCGCGAGCGCTCGCGGAACCAGTCCACGATTTCGGACTCGGCCATCTGGCGAGGGACTTTTAGATCGCGATTGAGCCGGTACTCGGCGGGAATCGGGGCGAACAGGTCATCAATGGAACGCGCGCCTATGGCTTTCAGCATGGCTTCGCGGTCGGCGGGAGATTTCGGCAAATAGCGCATAGAAATTAGATTAGATGTAACCGTTGGTCAGTTCGATTGACGACGGCTGATTTTACGGTGGTCAGCAAGCAAGTTTTCAACTGAAAACACAATCGGCACTTCTCTTATCCGCCTTCTTCGGCGACAAACTTTTCGTAGTCTGCGGCGGAGAGTAAGCCGTTCAACTCATTCGGATCTTTCAATGTGAGTTTGATCATCCAGGAGGCATGCGCATCTTTGTTGATCTTCTCCGGGGACGTGGCCAGTTCGCCGTTCACCTCAGTCACCGTGCCGGAAGCGGGAGCGTATAGGTCGGACACGGCCTTGACTGACTCGACCGAGCCAAACGTCTTGCCGGCGGCAATCTCTGCACCAGCCTTTGGCAGATCGACGAAAACGATGTCGCCGAGCGATTCCTGCGCGTGGCTCGTGATGCCGATTGTTGCGCTCTTGCCGTCGGCTTTAATCCATTCGTGTTCTTTGGTGTACTTGAAGTCGGTCGGGTAAGGCATGATTGCTTTTGGCTCCTGGCTCTTGGCTTCTAGCTTCCCGCGTGAGAACTCGTCTTTCGCCCCGCTGGGGCTTTTCTGTTCGCCACTCTTCCCACGGCTTGCGCCGTGGGCTGCATTCTTGCGCCGCTACGCGGCTTCGGCTTAAGTTTTTTTCGGACGCTTATAGAACGGTATTGGTACAACCTGCGCTTTGACGCCCTGGCTGCGGCACTCGACCTTCACTGTCGATCCCACATTAGCGAACTCGGGCGGAACATACGCCAGCGCAATATTCTTTTTCAAAAATGGTGCGTAGGATCCGCTGGTTACGTAGCCGATCTCGCGTCCGCCGTCGTTGAAAACTTTGTAGCCGTCGCGGGCGATGCCGCGTTCAATCATTTCGAGTCCCATCAGAGTCCGCTTCAGGCCTGCGGCTTTTGCTTTCTCCAACGCTGCGCGGCCGATGAAGTCTGGCTTCTCCATCTTGCAGAAGCGGTCGAGCCCCGCTTCCCATACATTGATGGTATCTGAAATCTCGTGTCCGTAGAGCGAGAGAGCGCCTTCGAGCCGCAGCGTGTTGCGCGCGCCGAGGCCGCAGGGAAGAACGCCGAATTCCTTGCCCGCTTCCAGCACTCTGTTCCAGACCATGGCGCTCGTCGCTTCGTCGGCGGGCACGTAGATTTCGAATCCATCTTCGGCCGTGTAGCCGGTGCGGGCGATCAGGATGTTCTTAAGCACGCAGACCGTGCCGCGTGTAACCCAATAAAACTTTACTCCGGCAAGATTTGCGTCGGTGAGCTTCTGCAGAAGGTTCACACCCTTGGGGCCCTGAATCGCGATCTGGGTGAAATCATCGGAGAGATTTTCTACTTTGCAGTCAAACTGGCTCGTGTTGTCGCGCACCCAGTTGAAATCTTTCTCACGCGTTCCCGCGTTGATCACAAGCAGATATTCGTCTTCGTCGAGACGATGCACGATGACGTCATCCACAAACGTTCCTTGCGGATAGAGCAGCGCCGAATATTGCGCCTGGCTGATCGCGAGCCGCGAAGCATCGTTCATCGAAATGTGCTGAACGGCAGCCAACGCCTCGGGCCCTTGCAGCCGGATATCGCCCATGTGTGAGACATCGAAGATGCCCACACCGGTGCGCACCGCGTTGTGCTCGGCGATAATGCCACCTGCCGATGGGTATTCGACCGGCATGTCCCAGCCATTGAAATCGACCATCTTCGCGCCCATCTTGCGATGGACGGGGTTGAGCGCGGTCTTGCGGATGGTCGGCGTGGTCGATTGAACAGCGGACAATGGTCCCTCGATCGGAGCTGAAACTGTTTACCCTAACATGGTGGTGGCAAAGGCATCAACCGGAGCCTCTGCGGAACCGGTCCAGCTCCACACGACGAACAAAATCCCCGCCCAAGCGGAGCTCGAGCGGGCACCCTCGGGAGTTAATCAGAGGTTTAGGACGGGCCAGCCCCCCAGCCCGGCGTGCAGATGCGCGGCACATCAGTTAGGATTGGCAAAGATCATGATCGACCTCGGCCCAGCTACGGAGGACGAGATGGTGCTCGCCTTTCTTCGGGCGGAAATTGACTCATCCCGATTTCGAGGATACTGCCAAGCCGCCTTCGCGCGTCTTGCACAAATTGGGCTCGGGCGAGGATCTCTTCTTGACAACCCCGACCTTCAGTCCGATCAACATAATGCCATCAGGAAAGATATCGTAAGGGACGGTAGGGGGTATGGTGCAGGGGGTCTTCTTTTTGTGGATTTTCCAGCGGATGTGACTTGGCGGCGTGTCAGCTTGAGGCGCGAGGACTTTGTGAAGCTGATGTATGGAAAATGGGGCGGCTGGATCAAACTCTCCGGAGGCACCCGCCGAGTAACGGACGGCGCAGCAAACATTTCTTCCGTTACCTTGGGGATGGCACAAATGGGCTGGTCCTGGCCATCGCTGCGGATTTAAAGGCCGGGAAGAAGTTCCCCGAGTTAATAGCCGCGGCGGGCGAGAACGGGGATGTAATTCTGATCGAAGGTCACTCGCGCGCAACAGCATATGCATTGGCCGGGCTGCCCGAACTGGTGGAATGCATTCTCGGAACCTCACCGACAATGCGGAACTGGGCCGCTTATTAGCCATTGTGCCGGGTGCCCCGCTCCTTGCGCTTGTTGCAAGGGACGGGAGGGTCAGCGGTCGCAGCCTTGGTTTGGGTTTTCTCTCCGCGCATGCACCCGCCCCTTGCACAAGACGCAAGGATCGCGGCACCCAAGTCTTTTGTTCTATTCGAGTAAAGTCTGGTCGCTTGGGAAAAACAGCAGGTCCCTCCACTCCGCATCTCATCCCCTTCGGGGATGAGAAGCTTCGGTCGGGATGACAGTTTGTAGGAGATGCATTTGCGACATCAAAGTCGAGTGCAGAGATCCTTCGTCGGGGGTCGTTCGCGGGCGAACGACTCAGCATTCTCAGGATGACCATCGATTCGCAGCATGGATGGAGACGCATTCAGCCCTCGTGGGCTAACGCAAAGGTGGACAGCCGCGAGATATGGAATTGTCGGGAGGGGCTAGAAGAACTCGGCGAACTGGAGGGAGCGGACTAAACGGCAGCTTAGCGGTGAGCCAGTTCCGGCTCGTGCTCCTTATTCGCTACGCTGCCTTCCGAGGGCTTTGTTTGCTATCTGCACCATAATCGGCGCGAGGCGTCTTACTTCTACCCCAATTGGCATATACGGCGATGCCGAGGACTGCGGCACCAAACATAATCCATGGGACGATGATGTTCATTTCTAGGAACCTCTCAATCTTCGATTCTGAGCTGGATTCCGTAAACTACCAACCCAAAGCCGACTAGTAGGGCAACCGCACTTGTCTCCAGCCAAAACGACGACGGTTTGAGCACGGTTTCGAGGGGGAGGAAAACAAGGATCAGGACTCCCAGTTCACAGAAGACTTCACCAGCGTACTTTCGCCGGAGTGCAACTTTGTCTCTCGCCCTCTGATCTTCTGCCTGAGCATTAGGCTGTTCCAAGATGCCTTCCGTAATGTTACTGGACAACGCTCATCTTTTACCATAGTTACCTTGACAGACCGAACATATCTTTTGCCAGTGTTCCGATTAGGGAATGCTACCGTAGATGAAATGTCTGGCAATTCGGTTGCCGAGTGCCTGATGCAGTCGATTTGCGTCGCCTGTCTTGGACGCCAGCGGCCAGAAGCGCCCTCGTTGGCCCGTTTTTTGCTCGTATTTCCTGTCTCTGGAAGCCATCTTAGGAGTCGGCCGTCGGGTAGACTGTCTTGTCCCTCAGGGCTGAAGCCCCGCATTATTGCTGGGCCCGGCGGCACGGCTGAAGCCGTGCCCTTCCCAAAACCATTATGGGTTGCCCACTAAACGCAAGGTCCCTCCACTGCGCATCTCATCCCCTTCGGGGATGGGAAGCTCCGGTCGGGATGACAGTTTGTAGAGGTGCAACTGTGACCGTCGAGCATCAAGTGCAGAGATCCTTCGTTGGGAGTCGTTCGCGAGCGAACGACTCCGCATTCTCAGGATGACCATCAATCCTCAGGATGAACGGAGATGAGTTCGTGCCTCAGGGGCTAAAGCCCGCATTCTTGCTGGGTCTGGGCGGCACGGCTGAAGCCGTGGCCTCCCCAAAACCGTTGATGCAGGGAAAAAGCAGGTTTCTCGATTTAGCGACGAGACCGTCGGTTGCGGATGATCCTGCTAGTTTCGAAATGACAAGTTGGAATTCGAATGCCGTCTCCTAATCCCAGGTCTCGAAAAGCGCGAGACCTGGGGCACCCGGGAAGCGAGGTCCCTCCACTGCGGTCCGGGATGACAGGTCTTAGTGGGATGGGCAACAGTGAAACCGCTTTAGCGTCCGGCTTTGGCGGCGCGGGACTTTGATGGTTTGCCACGCAGTAGGTGCCAGGCTTCCCGGTAGGGCGCGTATTTGCGGTTCTCGCGGTGGGGTGAGAGATGGATATGGTACTGCCCCTCGAATACGTGGGCGGGAATGATGTACCAGATGTCTAAGGGGATTATGTAAGCGGCGACGAAGTCGATCTGGTTGGGTCCGTAGGGTCCGCTCCGGGTGAACACGCAGCAGGCGTAGGTGACGCGGCGCAGGAATTTGGTTGACTTGACTTGGACGCGCGTGAAGCGTCCCTCGTGCTCGATGGCGAAGTCGTAGTGGGCCATTTCGCCCCAGGGCTTGGTGATGGACAGTCCGTGCTCGGCGGCGCGGGCCATGAAACGCAGTTCTGCCCACTCGCCCCGCTGTTTGGGGTGCTTGATGTCGATTCCTCGATTTGTCATGAAGGTGTTTTCCTGGGAAATGCTGGTTCGCGGTTGGGTTGCGGCCAATAAAAAAGCGCGGCCCCGGAGGGTCGCGCTTCAGTTAATCGATATACTTCTATTATATCAGGCTGAAATAGGTAACTATGACATGGTTTTGGAATTTATATTTCCAATGGATGCAATAAGATAGGCTAAATCGGGTACCGTTTGCCTATTGACAAGAATTTGACCAATTCGGTTAGCCACAACTCGCCTTATCGGGCAAATAGTATCGTGGCGTGGCCTCTGTAGGTTGTGCGCTGGGATTCCTGATACCCGCATTTTTCGGCGACGCGAACCGACGCAAGATTCTCGGGATGGATGATGCAAACCGTGCGCGGCGATGGAAAGTGTGCTTCGCCCCATGCCAGGACTGCACGAATGGCCTCTGTCGCATAGCCTTTGCCATGCGCTCTGGCGGCGAGCGCCCAGCCTAGTTCGGGCACGCCTTTGATGGATGGCTCAATGTCGCGTTTGAAGTCGGCAAATCCTAACTCGCCGACAAAACTGCCGGTATCTTTCTCCTCGACGGCCCAATAGCCGAGACCCATCAGTGACCAGTGTCCAGCGTAGCGCAGGAACCTTGCCCAAGTGTCCTCTTCCGAGAATGGCTTGCCTCCGATGTAGCGAGTAACGATGGGGTCGGCCCACATCGCGGCGCAAGCGCTGAAATCATCAAGCCGGTGGCCGCGGAGGGTTAACCGCTGGGTTTCGATCGCAGGAACTTCGGTCGCAGGACGAGCAATATTGGACATGAGTACCCTTCCGAGTTCAGCAAGCTATTAACGTGGCACATCACGCGTCAATTGTCGCGAGCCAGGCGCTTCGGGCGTCGAACGTGACCGGGGATAATATCAGGCCGCCACGGCCGCCTGAAACCGGGTTACAAACTCCTCGGGTTACCAACGGAACTTTCCTGAATCCGCCCGCCGCGATACAGTTCGCCCATGACTACCACCACGGCCAATCGGAAGTACCGCTGCATGCAATGCGAGATGACAGAAGAGCGTTGCGACTGCGAAAAATATTGCTGCCTCTGCCAATCGCTGATGGAAGTCCGGCTTTGCGAAGATGGCTTGTACTATTGCAAGCCCTGCCGCGAAGCGTGCAATTATAAAGTTTCGGGCGACAGTGCGGCGTCTAACTTCTAGCTCGCTGACCGTCAGGACGCCGGGCTGTGCGTCCGGGACCTGCTAACTTTCCCTGTCGAACCTACGTCTCATTTAAGGGTTAAGTAGTAGTATTCTCGTCGAGAGGAAACGGCTATGTCTTCGACCTTATCGTCGCAGGCAGTCGGGGTTGCTGGCGCGCCTGCGCCCACCACAAGTGGCGCAGTTGCGGGAATTGGCGCGGGCCGAATTGTTTCACTCGATATCATGCGTGGCCTGGTTATGGTCATTATGGCGCTCGACCATACCCGCGACTTCTTCACCAATCTGCGCTTCGAGCCCGAAAGACTGGCCCAAACCTACTACGCCTTGTTCTTCACGCGCTGGATTACTCACTTCTGCGCGCCCTTGTTTTTCTTTCTGGCGGGCACTGGTGCGTTTTTTTACGGCAGGCGCAGAACACCACAGGCGCTCACCCGCTTTTTATGGACGCGCGGACTGTGGCTGATTGTCATCGAATTCACAGTGGTCGGAACTGCCTGGACGTTTCTGTTTCCGTGGGGATTCTTTGGCGTCATCTGGGCCTTAGGCGCGTGCATGGTTTTGATGGCTGCCATTGTGCGCTTGCCTCTGCGCTGGATCGCGGTTTTCTCTGGCGTCTTGATTCTCGGCCACGATCTGCTGGATCCGGTTCGGCCGAAGCAATTCGGTGTGTTCGCCCCGCTGTGGACGATCCTGCACGTTCGAGGAGGCGTGTCGCTGCCGTTTAACGTGCGCGAGTTTGTGCCGTTTCCATTGGTCCCCTGGGTCGCCGTGATGGCGGCAGGCTATGTTTTTGGTTCGATCTATTTGCTGGAAAAAGAACGCCGGCAAAAACTCATTGCGCAAATCGGTCTCGGACTGACCATAGCGTTTGTACTTCTGCGCTTGACCAATCTGTACGGAAATCCGCCGGTCGGTTTGGGCGGAGTTTCTCAGGGTCCATGGCACATTCAGCCCACGGTTGAAAAGACGGTGATTCTTTTCTTTGATGTCGAAAAGTATCCGCCTTCGCTGCAATATCTGCTGATGACGCTGGGCCCGTCTTTGCTTTTGCTAGCGTGGCTTGACAAGAAGCTCGATCAGAAGGATGCAGGGCGACGCATTCCGCCGGCGCTGTCTCCGCTACTGACTTTCGGGCGCGTCCCGCTGTTTTTCTACATCCTGCATCTCTATCTCATTCACTCGCTCGCCGTTTTGGCGGGACTGCTGTCTCATCAGCCTGTAGCCTGGCTATTTCATGGCGGGTTCATGTTCGGCGCTCCCGACGAGTGGGGATTCAATCTCCCGTTCGTTTATCTGATGTGGATCACGGCTGTAGTCATTCTCTATTTTCCGTGTCGGTGGTATGAGGGGGTCAAGCAGCGCCGGAAGGATTGGTGGCTGAGCTACATCTGAAGTGAGGCAGTCCGTTTCGCGTTAGGCTAGATCACTACAGCTTCTTTGTACTCGCCAAACACTTTTCGCATGGTGTCGGAGATCTCGCCTACCGTGGCGTGGGCTTCCACGGCGGCAACGATATGCGGCATTAGATTTGCCCCGGAGCGGGCGGCGTCTTCGACTTTCTTAAGAGAATCGGCCCAAGGCTGAGCATCCCGTCGGGCGCGCAAGGCGCGCAGCCGTTCCACTTGCTTGCGCTCGAGGGATTCGTCGATGTGCAGGGTGGGGATGGGCTTCTCTTCTTCCACGGTAAAGCGGTTTACTCCCACCACAACAGCTTCGGCGCGGTCCACCTGTTGCTGATATTCGTAGGCGGCGTTTTGGATTTCCTGCTGGACGTAGCCGCGTTCGATGGCTTTCAGCATCCCGCCGAGAGCTTCGATCTTGTCCAGATAGTCTAGCGCCCGTTTCTCGATTTCGTTGGTCAACGTTTCGATGTAGTAAGAGCCGGCGAGCGGGTCGACGGTTTGGGGCACTCCTGATTCGTAAGCCACAATCTGTTGAGTGCGCAAGGCAACGCGAGCCGCTTGCTCGGTCGGCAGGGCGAGCGCTTCATCGTAGGAATTGGTGTGCAACGATTGCGTGCCGCCGAGAACCGCGGACATGGCCTGAATTGCGGTGCGGACAATATTGTTTTCCGGTTGCTGCGCGGTCAGCGTGGAGCCTGCCGTTTGGGTATGAAAGCGCATCATCCAGGAACGCGGATTCTTGGCCTTGAAATGCTCGCGCATGATGCGGGCCCACATGCGGCGGGCGGCGCGGAACTTGGCAACCTCTTCGAGAAAATTACTGTGTGCGTTGAAGAAGAACGAAATGCGCGGGGCGAACTTATCCACATCGAGGCCGGCGTCGATGGCGGCTTGCACGTATGCGATGCCATTGGCCAGCGTGAATGCGACTTCCTGCACCGCGGTCGACCCGGCTTCGCGCATGTGGTAGCCGGAGATGGAAATCGTGTTCCACTCGGGAACGTTTTCGTTGGTCCATGCGAACAGGTCGGTGATGATGCGCATGGCCTGCTTCGGCGGGTAGATGTACGTTCCTCGCGCGATGAATTCTTTCAGTACATCGTTCTGCACTGTGCCGGAAAGTTTGCGGATGTCGGCACCCTGACGGCGGGCGACTCCGACATAGAGCGCGAGCAGGATCGAGGCTGTGGCATTGATGGTCATCGAGGTGGAAATCTTGGTTAACTCGATGCCGTCGAACAGGCGCTGCATGTCTTCGATGGAATCGATGGCGACGCCGACTTTGCCGACTTCTCCCACGGCTAGCGGGTGGTCAGAATCGAGGCCGATTTGCGTGGGTAGGTCAAACGCGACAGAGAGACCAGTAGTTCCATTGGCTAATAAATATTTGTAGCGCTTGTTGGATTCCTCGGCGTCGCCCATGCCGGCGTACTGGCGCATAGTCCAGAGCCGTCCGCGGTGCATGGTGGCTTGCACGCCGCGGGTGTATGGATACTCGCCGGGATAGCCGACTTGCCGGTCGTAGTCCCAGGCTTCAAGATCAGCCGGGGTATAAAGCGGACGGACTGCAATGTGGGATTCGGTCTCGAGGTCTGATTTTTTCGAGGTCATGACTAGAACCATGAACCAGAAAGGACACAAAGGTTCACGAAGGAAAACAGCAACGAAGGAGGCTGTTTATTGACTAGAATTAAGATCTCCGGCGAACGCTTTCCTCTGTGAACCTTTGTGTTCTTTCTGGTTAATGCTTTTGAGCCCTCCTCCGCACTCTCCAGAATGAGCTTACGCCGAACCATCCGAATAACCCCGCAAAGCATACCGCAAGCACGGCGCGGCTGGAAGTCGCATGGCCGGTCTGATACTTTGCGTACTCGCGAAAGAAGGCGATCACTCCAATCCCCGCTAAGAATAAGAAAACAAAACCTGTCACCTCAAGCCAAAGCTGTCCGAGTACGCGACCGAAATGAGATGCGGCGGCGCGGGCGCCGCTTGTCACCGCGCCGATGCTTCGAGAGTTGCGGGCGTGCTGAGAGATTACGCGACCGGCGACCCGTGCGGCTATGCCCAGCTTTCGACCGGTGGAGACGCTCGCCATCCCCATGATTTTATCAATATTTGCCGAGCAGGGTTTCGTTTGATGGACTTCGGGGGTACAATATCGCGGGCGCAGGAGTTTGGCCCGAAGCATTGTGACCGGTCACTGCATCTAAAGAGTTAAACGCAGCCGGGTGAGTTTCGCCCCGACCAGGGGTAAACTCAAGGGCATCAGTCGGATCCTGCAAGGGGGTTACGTGGACCAGCAATTGAAGCAGTTGATGAAGGAACTGGGCGAGGCGATCAATGAGTCGCTGGCTGATTCCGAGCCCATTGCCGATGTCGTTTCCCGAATCAAAGAGGGCGGATACGATATCTTTCTGGTGCTGGAAGCCACGATCGGGGTCAGCAAGCCGGGTGAGAAGTCCAGCGAAAAGCCGTCTCTGATGACCACTGAATTCAAGATCAGCGATCAGGATCTGAAGTTCCTCAAGTCGCTGCGCATCAAGGTTGAGGACGACGCCGCGTAGGACTACGGCAGGCAAACCTGCACTAGCCATTCACGATTCCGCGAAAACTGAATTGTAGAAACGTAGCTAGCTACGTCTCTACCGCCATGCGGCGAGCGACCACGAGCGGGGAACACTCGCGCCTACACTGGCTGATATTATTGATGAACATGTATCGACCCGTACCAAAAGTGCCTGACTTCCCTACCATCGAGCGCGAGATGCTGCGCTTCTGGGAAGAGAACCGCATTTTCGACAAATTGCGCGAGCAGAATGCGCAGGGCCCGCGCTGGTCTTTTCTCGACGGACCGATCACCGCGAACAATCCCATGGGCGTGCATCACGCATGGGGACGGTCGTTGAAAGACATGTATCAGCGCTACCACGCCATGAACGGTCAGGCAGAGCGCTACCAGAACGGATTCGACTGCCAGGGATTGTGGGTCGAGGTAGAGGTAGAAAAAAGTCTTGGACTTCAGACCAAGCGCGAGATTCGCGACTATGGCATTGAGAAATTCGTTCGCGCCTGCAAGGAGCGCGTGCTTACTTATGCGGCGCGGCAGACCGAGCAGTCGATCCGTCTGGGCTATTGGTGCGATTGGGACGACCCCGAAGTTTTGATCGCGTTGCGCGATGCATTGGCTGACGGAGATCGCGTGGTCACCGTGAAGCTTCCCAGCGGGCTTACTGAAACGGCGCGAGCGAGTGAGATTGTCCGCAAACTGGGCTCGGCCGAATACGGCGGCAGTTATTTCACGTTTTCCGACGAAAACAACTACACGATCTGGGCGTTCCTCAAGAAGTGCCACGAGGAAGGTTTTATCTACCGCGGACACGATGTCATGCCATGGTGCGGCCGCTGCGGCACGGGGCTTTCGCAGATGGAAGTGGCCGAAGGCCGGCGCATCACGACGCATACTTCGGTATTCGTGCGCTTTCCGATTAAAGGCGAGGACAAGACTGCGCTGCTGGTCTGGACGACCACTCCGTGGACGCTCGCTTCTAACGTTGCGGTCGCGGTGAATCCGGAGATGACTTACCTGAAGGTCCGGCACGGCGATTGGACTTACTACGTCGCCAAGGCGAACTTCGAGCGCGACCGTATGCAGGAACTGCAGGTCGAAGGCAAGCATGAGGCTCACAAATTGCCTTCCATCCGAACCATCTTGAAGGGTAGCGGCGGAGTTGAAGTGCTGGAAGAGCTTCCGGGGACTAAGCTTTTGGGTCTCACCTACACCGGCCCGTTCGACGATCTGCCGGCGCAGAACGCTCCCGGCGGCGTCTTCCCGTACGGTCAAACCGGAGGAGGCAAGACCGCCGCTGAATCGCATCGGGTCATTGCTTGGAAAGAAATAAGCGAGGCGGAAGGTACTGGGCTGGTTCACATCGCTCCGGGTTGCGGCGCGGAGGATCAGGAACTCGGCCGGGAAAATAATCTTCCGTTCATCGCGCCGCTCGATGAGAGTTCCGTTTTCGAGGACGGATTCGGTTCGCTGACCGGACGCAATGCCAATGAAGTGTCCGACGAAGTAATTGCGGCATTGAAAACCAAAGGGCTGCTCGTCGCGCGCGAGCGCTATCCGCACGTGTACCCGCACTGCTGGCGTTGCAAGTCGGAACTGGTCTTCCGGCCGGTAGACGAGTGGTTTATCCGCATGGATTGGCGCGACCGCATCGAGCGGATCGTGCCGACCATCCGCTGGATTCCGCCCGAGGGCGAAGCGCGCGAACTGGACTGGCTGCACAATATGCGCGACTGGATGATCTCGAAGAAGCGCTTCTGGGGACTCGCGCTGCCCATATGGGTTTGCGGCGAGTGCGAACACTTCACGGTGATCGGCAGTCGCAAGGAATTGAAGGAGCGCGCGGTTGAAGGCTGGGAAACTTTCGAGGGGAATTCGCCGCACCGGCCGTATATCGATGCGGTTAAGATTCGCTGTGGGAAGTGCGGCGGCTTGTCGTCGCGTGTGGCGGACGTGGGGAATCCGTGGCTGGACGCGGGCATTGTTCCCTTCAGCACCGTGCGCTACTCGACCGATCGGGCGTATTGGGAAAAGTGGTTTCCAGCGGATCTGGTGCTCGAGAGTTTTCCGGGTCAGTTCCGCAACTGGTTTTATTCCATGCTGGCGATGAGCGCAATGATCGACGGACGGGCTCCGTTCAAGGCTCTGCTGGGACATGCTCTCGTCCGCGACGCGCGTGGCGAAGAGATGCATAAGTCGAAAGGCAACTCCATCGCTTTCGATGAAGCCGCGGAAGCGTTGGGCGCCGAAGTCATGCGCTACATTTATGCCGAGCAAAAAACCGCACAGAACCTTAATTTCCCTGACTTGCATCCCGTCGGTAACGTGGGCCAGGCCATCGATGGCGAGGCGCGGCGAAAGCTGCTGACGTTCTGGAATTGCTACAGCTTCTTCGTCAGCAACGCTCGCTCGGATGCCTGGAAGCCGGGGGCAGCGGTTCCAATCACCAATCAATTGGATCGCTGGGTGTTGAGCCGGTTGCAACGTTTGGTAGACGCAGCGCGCAACGCTTTTGACAATTTTGAGCACTATCGCTTGATCGAGGCTTTTCAACTTTTCGACGACGAGTTCTCAAACTGGTATCTGCGCCGCTCACGTCGCCGGTTTTGGGCGAACGAGGCAGATGCGTATCAGACGATCTACACGGTGCTCACAACCGTGACCCGTGTGATGGCACCGGCACTGCCGTTTCTGACGGAAGAGATTTATCAAAATCTCGTATGCTCGGTCGATCCGTCGGCTCCCGCATCTGTCCACTTAACCCATTATCCGCAGGTGGACGCTTCGCTGATCGACGAAGCGCTGGAACAGAGCATCGATGCTGTCATACGCATCAAGAACCTTGCTTTGAGCCTGCGGACGCAGAGTAAAACGAAGATCCGCACACCCCTGAGCACGTTGTACGTCCGGCCCAGAGATGCCGCTGATCGCCGTGTACTGGAAAATCCCGAGTACGCCGCGCAGATTCTGGAAGAAACGAATATCAAGCAGCTCGTTCTGATCGACGATGAGACGACCCTGGTGAAGGTGAGCTTCAAACCAGATGCCAAGAAGCTGGGCCCGCGGGCCGGAAAGTACCTCAAGGCGATTGCACAGGCTCTGAGTCAGGCTGACCCGAAGGCTGTGTCAAAGGGTGGGCCATACACGGTGCAAGTCGACGGGCAAAGCTTCGAACTGGCGCCGGATGAAATCCTTCCGTCCTACGAAGGGCCGGAGAACCTCAAGTGCATGCTGGAGCAAGGGACGTTTCTAGCGCTCGACACCACGCTCACGCCGGAACTGTTGCAGGAGGGTCTGGCCCGGGATTTCAACCGGTTGGTCCAGGATCAGCGGAAAGCCATGAACCTGAATATTTCCGACCGCATCGCGGTCAGCTATTCCGCCTCGCCCCGCATCGCTCAAGCCATCGCGGCGCACGAATCCTATCTACGCCACGAACTGCTCGCCGAGCGCCTGGAACCAAGCGCCAGCCAGAACGGCGGGGCAAAGCTCTCGCTCAGCGGCGAAGAGGTCTTCGTCACCATCACGCGGGTGTGATCCGCGAGCCTGACGGCTCCGGGATTCACCATGGACTGACGCGATATTCACCTTTCTCCGCAGGCCGCTCGTTAGTGTGGTATAACTGTTATACTCATGCGATTTCACTTCGATGAGCGTAAGAGCGGGCGGTTAAGAGCAAATCCAAAAAGAGGCATTGGGTTCGAAGAGGCACAGGAAATATTTTCGCACCCATATTACCTCGACCAGCGCTCGGATTGGCCCGAGCAGTACCGAGCAATCGGCTGGGTGGGAAAACATTTATACGCTGTCATTTTTGAGGTGCGTGAGGACGACGAGGGAGAATACTACCATCTCGTAACTCTCTGGAAAGCTACCAGGCAGGAGCACCAACTTTATGAAGAACACTCGTAAGCGAAAACCAGTGTCGGCGGAAACCATCGCCCGCCTTGCTGACCAAGGCAAGGATGTGTCCCGGTTCTTCACCAATACCGGCAAAATGATGGCTCCGATCCAGAGGGTGAACGTCGACCTGGCGTCGGGCATGCTGGAAGAACTGGATAGAGCTGCCAAGGAGTTGAATATCAGCCGTCAGGCGGTAATCAAGACGCTGATACGCCAGGCGCTCGACCAGCAGTATCTGGCAAGAGGAATCCGCCCTTCGCGTCGACGCGGGTAGAAAACGCAGGCAACTTTTCCACTGTGCTAGTATTTAGCGTTTCCCGGTGCGGAGCGGGATTTGCGGGTCGCGACAAACGCACGATGCATCCACAACGCCCGGAACTGCCATCCAAAGGCGCAGCCCGAAGCCGATGCCAATGAAAGACACGCTCGGAGTTTTATTAGCTGGTGGAGCGGGCGAGCGTCTTTATCCTCTCACTCGCGACCGCGCCAAACCCGCCGTGACCTTCGGCGGCATTTATCGCATTATCGACATCACTCTTTCGAATTGCCTTAACTCCGACCTACGGCGGGTCTACATTCTCACCCAGTACAAGGCGTTGTCGCTGAACCGGCACGTGCGCGAAGGCTGGAACATTCTTGGCCGGGAGGTAGGCGAGTTCATCGAAGTATTGCCGCCGATGAAAAGGGTCAGCGAGGAGTGGTACCAGGGGACGGCCGACGCGGTCTACCAGAACATTTATTCCATCGGCTCAGAGCAACCGCAGCACGTGCTCATTCTCTCAGGCGATCACATTTACAAGATGAACTATGGCCGGATGCTGAAACAGCACACTGATGCAGGCGCAGACGTTACTCTGGCGACTATTCAGGTTGATCCGGCGGAGGTTGCTCGCTTCGGCGTGGTGGATATTGACCGCGATCATCGCGTGAACGGGTTCGAGGAGAAACCCAAGCAAACGGATTTGCGTTCGCCTTACAATCCGGCGAAGGTTTCAGCCTCGATGGGCATTTATCTGTTCAACACCGATGTGTTGATTCCTGCGCTGCTGAAGGATGCGGAAGATCCGGAGTCCAGCCACGATTTTGGCAAAGACATTCTGCCCAAGATGGCGGACGAGTATCGCGTGTACTCCTTCGACTTCGTCGATGAGAACAAGAAAGAAGCGCTCTACTGGCGCGATGTGGGAACGCTCGAGGCTTTCTACGAAGCCAACATGGACATCACTTCGGTGTCGCCGGTGTTTAATCTGTATGACGCGGAGTGGCCCATCCGTACGCACCAGCGGCAGTACCCGCCGGCCAAATTCGTGTTCGCCGAAGCCGGACGCACCGGAACCGCGCTCGATTCCATCGTGTCCGCCGGCTGCATCGTTTCCGGAAGCACGGTAAAAAACAGCGTGCTCTCCCCCGATGTTCGCATCAATTCCTACAGTGAAATCGACGACAGCATCCTGTTTTCGCACGTCAACGTGGGCCGGCATTGCCGTGTCCGCAAGGCCATCATCGATCGCGACGTGCATATCCCCGAGGGCACGACCATCGGCTATGATCCCGAGGCCGACCGGCAGCGTTACTTCGTTACCGACAGCGGCATCACCGTGGTGACGCGGGATTATTCGTTGTTCGAGAATCCGGTCACGGTGGATTACTTCACCAGCGAGTGATTCGTCCGCGCTCCGGCCCTGCCCAAGCTGTCAAAACGGTCGAGGTCCGACTTAAAGCCGCCGCGGAAAAACTTCGATCCCGAGTGGCGTTACAGCCACTCTGGGGGCACCACGTGCGGATTATGGCAGTACTCGCGATACCTGTCAGAACAGTTATACTCATAACCCGACAATAAGTGATAAAGCGATATTTCAACCTTTAATCGACGAAGCAACTCCGCTCGTCGTGGCATCAGGTTTTCATGCTACTTCTTGCTGCGTCTTGTTCTTGTGCGTTGAAGGTGCTGTCTTCAATGGGAGAGTCGCGTGAACCCTCGTGCCGGAACCGTTGGATTCGATAACCAAATCGCCGAGAACGTGACGCACACGCTCGCGCATTCCTCTGATTCCCACTCCCGTGCCGTGAGACTGAATCTCAGCTAGTCGTTCCGGAGACATTCCGCTGCCTTGGTCTTCAACTTCTACGTGGACATTGTTCCCTTTGCGCTCAAGTCTAATCAGTGCGGTTTTGCTTCCCGAGTGACGATGAATGTTCGTCAAGCTTTCCTGAACAAGTCGGAATATGAGGAGTTCCATTTCTGAGGGAAGTCTTCCGAAGTTCTCGGGAATCTTCAGATCGATCTGCAAACTGCTGCGCTCCGCGAGACCTTGCACGTACCAACTCAGTGCCGAGGAAATACCGATTTCATCCAGCATGGGAGGGTGCAGGAGATAGGAGGTTGTGCGTATCTCTTGGGTCAGATGCCGAACCAAGCCTTCGGCATCCCCGATGTCTTTGGCAAGTTGATCGGGATTATTTTTGGCATCTTGCGCGAGCCGCGAAAGGCTCATTCCCAAAGCAGCCAAAGTCTGCCCCGCGCTGTCGTGCAGTTCGCGTGCTATGTGCCGCCGCTCCACATCCTGAGACTCCATGAGTCGCCCCGAAAGCTCACGCAGTTCCGAGTTTCTTCTCTCCAGTTCCTGAGTACGGAACTGCACTTGGGTGTCGAGTGCATCCGCCAGTGTTCGATAACGGTCTTCGCTCTCGCGCAACTCTCGCTCAATTCGTTTACGTTGGGTGATGTCCCGGGCAATTTTCGACGCTCCGATGATCTTGCCGCTGGCGTCCCGGACAGGGGAAATTGTTAGCGAAATATCGAGCGGTGTCTGGTCTTTACGCACGCGAACCGTGTCGAAGTGCTCGATTCGTTCGCCTTTCTTGATTCGTTCGATGATAACCGTTTCTTCGTTCCTGCGATTGGCCGGGATGATCAATGAAATGTGCTGACCTACCGCTTCGCGCGCGCTATAGCCAAACAATCGCTCCGCTGCCGTGTTCCAGCTGCTTATGATGCCATCCAGCGTTTTGCTGACGATGGCATCGTCAGATGAATCCACGATTGCGGCGAGTAAGCCAATAGCTTTATCCGCCTTAAGGCGTAATGCTGGCAACTCATTCAAGAGTGACTGGCTGATGCTGTCGCGAGCCTCCGGGTCATTGAGGATGCAATCCGCCAGTGCTTCATGCGTCGCCAGTAGTTTGTTGATGTCATCTTCGAAGGCGATCTCAGGATGTGCTTCAGTCCAATGGTGCGCGGCCCTGACAAACGCTAAGAACAACAGCAAGTATTGAAGACGAGCCGGACCAAACAGCCGCGCCAGCGCATCAAGACACAACAAATAGTCAGAAGTCGTCAAGAAAACATGCGCTGCCAATACAAAGATGGCATCTTCCATCTGCGTATCGGGCATCGGCATTTCAACAATGGGTGCGGGGCAGGCTGCGCACAGTGAGAGACGAGACTGAAGTTCTTGTCCGCGTGGAAAAGGCCGTCGAAGGAGTTTAACCACGTCTTCGACACTTTGAGTGCGCACAGTCGGATCGCCGGCGGGGCGCCCAAGCCCCACCAAGAAACCAACATGACGAGCAATACAGTAGCGGACTGCGCAAAAGCGCGACAGGTGGACGAAAAGACGCTCCTTAAAAACGGAGGGTAGAGGATTGTCGAGGTAAGCAGCTTGTGCGAATCCCCACAGTTTCTCGGCGATCTCGGGAGTCTCAGGTGCGAGGCGAAAGAAATTTGGAAGAACCCCGAATCGCTCCCCTACTCGCTTCTCCAGTCCCGACATCGCGTCGCCCACGCCCGATTATATGCCAATTCTGGCTGCATGACGGTATCCAGGCGACTCAGAGATGCGGTTACCTTTCCTCTCGTGCGACCGCTTTGGTGCAAAACCTGAAATGCCGAAGAGAGATTAGGTACATTGGTTACGGAAGTAACTTTGGCCTCCGATGCCGCTCAGGAATAATGGGTTGCGGGGAGACCCAACCTCCCCTACCAACCGGGGCCGATCCGCGGCAGGAGTCGAATGTCCACAGGTGTTCAGAGAACGGCGAGCCAAGACAAATCAGGGTCGGCGGGAGCTTTAGCACTGCTGAACGAGTCGGTGTTGGGAATGATCCGGGCCCAGGCCCCGCTCCCGAAAATATTGGAAACCCTGTGCACGCACGTCGAGAAGCAGCATCGCGGTCTGATCTGCTCGGTTCTCCTGCTCGATGCCGACGGAACCACTCTGCGGCACGGCGCCGCTCCCAGCCTGCCCAAAGAATACATAGAGGCGATTAACGGAGCCCAGACCGGTCCGTGCGCCGGGTCCTGCGGAACTGCTGCTTACCGAAGGCAGCCAGTCGTCGTCAGGGACATCGCCACAGATCCGCTCTGGGCAAGCTTTCGCCGGGTAGCGTTGCCTCACGGTTTGCGCGCCTGCTGGTCCACACCAATCGCTTCGCAGAATGGCGGAATCCTCGGCACCTTCGCCATCTACTACCGGGAACCTCGCACTCCAGACGTTGAGCACCTGCAACTCATCACGCATGCCACTCATCTCGCGGGCATCGCGATCGAACACGACCGCGCCCGGTCCGAGCTTCGTGCGGCCGAAGCCCGGTATCGCACTCTGGTCGAGCGCCTCCCTGCGATTACTTACGTTGCGGAACTCGGCGCCAGCGGTCCCTGGCATTATGTGAGCCCTCAGATCGAAACCATGCTCGGATTTTCGCCGGCTGAATGGCTCTCCGATCCGATGAACTGGATGAACCATATCCATTCTGAAGATCGCGAGATTGCTCTGGCAGCGGAGAAGCTGTTCCAGGAAACCCACGAGTTATTTCAGGCCGAATACCGCATGTGTGCTCGCGATGGCCGGCTGCTGTGGTTCCGCGACGAAGGTGTCCTGCTGCAGCAAACCGAGGGCGAAGGACTGCTCATGCAAGGGGTAATGTATGACATTACCGAGCGCAAGCGCCTCGAAGACCAGCTGCGCCACTCGCAGAAAATGGAAGCGGTCGGCCAGTTGGCGGGAGGCGTAGCCCATGACTTCAACAACCTGCTGATGCTGATTCAGGCGCACAATGAAAACCTGCGCGACCGGCTGGCTCCGAGTGATCCAGCTCGCAAGGATGCTCTCGAAATTGAAAATGCCGTCACCCGCGCGGCTTCCCTCACCAACCAATTGTTGGCCTTCAGCCGCAAGCAGGTACTGCGGCCCAAAGTGCTTGATCTGAAGGTGGTCCTCGGCGACGTGGCGAATATGCTGCAGCGCCTACTTGGAGAAGATATTGCACTGAGAGTCGTGTCTGCTCCCGCCCTGGGACGGGTTAAAGCAGATCCCGGCCAGATGGAGCAGGTGATCCTGAATCTGGCGGTCAACTCGCGCGATGCCATGCCAAACGGTGGAAGGCTGACCATCGAAACTCGCGACGTCGAACTCGATGAAAACAATTCGCCAAGCCATGAGGGCGCGCCGCCGGGCAAGTATGTCATGCTGGCGGTCAGTGACACTGGCGACGGAATGGACACTGAAACTCAGGCCCACATTTTTGAACCGTTCTTCACCACCAAGGCACCCGGCAAGGGCACAGGCTTGGGACTGGCGACCGTCTATGGAGTGGTCAAGCATAGTGACGGTTGGATCTGGGTCGACAGCGAGCCAGGCCGTGGAACCACATTCAAGATCTATCTTCCTCGTGTCGATGAATCTAGGGTGGAAGAATCTGGGACGAAAGATTCCGCGGCCGAAGAGTCACTGCTCAAAGAATCGACGCCTAAACAATCGCGGCCCGAGGAACTAAAAGCCCGGGAATCAAGAACAGCAGAACCGCTATCAGACAAAACTGCCCCGTCTGTCACTTCCGCCCCGAAGGGTACCGAAACCGTTCTAGTCGTGGAAGATCAGGATGGCATTCGCGAAATTGTCAGGGAGTCCCTCCGGCGCAACGGCTACAAAGTGTTAATCGCGGTCGACGGCGACGAGGCCCTGCAAATGGCCGCAAGCTATCCCAATCCGATTCACCTGCTGGTTACCGACCTGGTCATGCCGAACATCGGAGGCCGCGAACTGGCTCAACGCCTGACCCCACAGCGTCCCACGATGAAGGTCCTTTTCATGTCGGGCTACTCCGAACACTCCGCCCTGGATATCGAAGAGACCGGCTTATCGGCCACCGTTCTGCAGAAACCTTTTTCCCTGGACGCGCTGGTGCGCAATGTCCGACGCGTGCTGGATGAACCAGATCACAACCCTGCACTCAACCCGGATGCACCAAAGAAATAATCTGTGCCGATCGGCGAAAATCTGTGGCCGGTTTTCCCAAGCCCAAACTTTCGCTTCCCGTGACACTCGCATAACATATATTTAATGTGAACAATTGGCCCAGAGTGATTCGGGGCGAGAGAGAATATACGCGTGGCAACGTTCGGAGCACAACTCAAGCAGGCACGGGAAAAGCAAGGCGTCACTCTCGAGGAAATCTCTCTATCCACGAAAATTGGCACGCGCATGTTGCGCGCTCTCGAAGAAGAACATTTCGATCAACTCCCCGGCGGCATCTTTAACAAGGGTTTTATCCGCGCCTATGCGCGCTGTCTAGGCATGGATGAAGACCAGGCCATCGCCGACTACCTCGCCGCCACCGGAGCGAGCCCGTTGGCCAAGAAGTCTGAGATCAGCGAACAGGCTCCGATCCTCGATCCTCCGCCGCGAGAGGAGAACACCGCCGCAGGTCTTCCTTGGGGCATGTTCGCGGTCGTGCTACTGATCATCGCGTTGGGCTTTGCGGCGTGGGGTTTTTATTCTCGCGAGTCGGAACGGGCCAGTCGGGACACGACCATACCTGCCGCCAACTCTTCCAGCGCTTCGTCCGCCGCAGTTGCGGAACCTTCGCCGTCCGAGCAGAAGCCGGCTGCACCGGCGGATTCGCCCGCTGCCGCATCGCAAACAGTTCAACAAGCGACTGCAACTAAATCCGTGGCTGAGTCGACTCCATCTCCAGCCGCTAGCGTTCCTGCTTCAACTGCTGCGGCGGCGCAGCCGCAAGCCGCAGCCTCCGCAAACTCGTCGCTTCAACTCGTGATCACGGCGCGCGAGGATTCCTGGCTGTCGGTTTCCGTCGACGGCGAGATCGTCACCCGCGCTCTCCTGACCGCCCCGGCGCAAAAATCCATTCGTGCGCAGAATGAAATCGTCGTGCGGGCAGGCAATGTGGGCGCGCTGGATTTCGAATTCAATGGCAAGAAACTGCCAACTCAAGGCGACTACGGCGAGGCGAAAACCCTGACATTCGATGCCCACGGCCTACAACCGGCCGCTCCGCAACCTGAAGCCTCTAAACCAGACGCTCCCCCTCAGCTGCCACAGTAGGTATCCAGAGAACGATATTAAGCTTCGATCTAGGGAGAACTGACCCTAGCTCGTGTGGGGACGCGCACCCTCGGACGTCCAAACGATTGAGAAATCAACATTGCGAGCCTTATTTGTTGGGCAGCGCAGCGTTTCAGTACTAGGAATCACCTCATCAGCGCCGGGCCTGCCAACGCAGAGCAAAGCGCCAAATTGGGAAGTGAGCGATGCGAGCTTAGGCTTTTGGGTGGCGCAGCGCTTCAGCGCTGCGGTAGCGTGCTAATGAGAACCGGCTTTAGCCGCCGAGGTACTTATGGCAGCACCGCATAGAGGCAACACAGGGTGTGGCGTATACTTCATCATCGCTTCTACCTTTCAGCGACAGAGCCTTTTCCAGTCACAAAGAATGGCTGAACTCTTTGTGAAGGTGCTCTTTGACTACCGCGACCATCAGAAATATCTGGTCCATGAGTTTGTATTAATGCCCAACCACTTTCATCTGCTGATTACTCCCTTGTTCACCTTGGAAAGGGCGCTGCAATTAATAAAAGGAGGGTTCTCACACAGGGCCAAGAAAGGGTTGGGATTTGGCGGCGAGATCTGGGAGAAAAGTTTCTACGACCGGCGAGTAAGAGATGTAGAGGACTACTTTGCTTATCGCCATTACATTCGTCAGAATCTGGTGAAGACGGGCTTGGTGCGAGCAGCCGAAGAATACCCTTACAGCTCAGTTGGACCGCAGTTTCTGATGGATAAAGCCCCTCAGTGGCTAAAGCCGGTCGCATAAGAGGCTCGATCGCAGCGCTGAAAGCGCTGCGCCACCCAAAAGCGGTTCGATTTCCGATGGAACCATCGCAGATGAGATTAGCGTCGCCTTTGGATGGCGCAGGCGCGGTCTAAAGCGTACCTGAATTCCACCGCTGAAAACCCGCACAAGTCAAAAACTACTTCTTGACCTGTATTCCCAACTCTTTCAATTGCGACTCGCTCACCGGCGTCGGTGCGTCCACCATCAAGTCCACGGCGCGCGCCGTCTTCGGGAAAGGAATCACCTCGCGCAGGCTGTCCGCTCCCGCCAGGATCATCACGATGCGATCCAATCCCAGCGCGATGCCGCCATGCGGAGGCGTCCCATATTCCAGCGCCTCCAGAAAAAAGCCAAAGCGAGCGCGAGCTTCGTCATCGGTCATGCCGAGCGCATGAAAGATTTTGCTCTGAATATCCTGGCGATGAATACGAATCGAGCCCGACCCCAACTCGGTGCCGTTTAGCACCACGTCGTAAGCCAGCGCCCTCACTGAAACCGGATCTGATTCAAGCTTGTCCATGTCGTGCTCGTGCGGCGAGGTGAAGGGATGATGCGCGGCAGCCCATCGCTTGCCCTCTTCATCCCATTCGAACATCGGAAAATCGGTGACCCAGAGAAAGCGAAAGTCCCTGGCCGGATCGCCGCTCTTCTTGAAAGCACCGTGCCGGTCGGCATATTTCTGAGCCAGCGCCAGACGCAGCACGCCCGCAGCTGTGTAGACAGCATGGTCGTGCTGCTTGACCTCGGGCTTCACGCCACCTTCCGATTTGTGCTCTGCAGGCTTGCCGTCTCCAGCAACCACCACGATCAGGTCGTCGGCTTCAGCGGCGATCTCTTGACGAATTTTTTCCGCAGCCTCAGGGAAGTTTTTCTCCAGCCGCTTGAAGTCCTCAAATAACTTTGTGCCGCCTTTCGTCGTGAACAGCGGCTTGATGTCGTCACGCTCCTTGCGCGAAAGTTCGCCGACCTTGGGAATACGGATGGCAACAATGGGAAGAGTCGAACTCACAGCAAGGGTGGTGAGATTTTCCGGCGCGAACGCCGCGCGCACATCGGCCATCGCCGGCAAACGCATATCCGGCTTGTCACTGCCGTAGAGGCGTATCGCCTGGTCATAGCTCATCCTGGGGAACGGCGACTTGATCTCGTGTCCAGCGGCCTTGAACGCCGCGGTCAAAAATCCCTCGACCACTTCCCACACGCGCTCCGGTTGCGGATACGACATTTCCAAATCGATCTGGGTAAACTCCGGCTGGCGGTCAGCACGCAAGTCTTCATCGCGGAAACAGCGCACGATCTGGAAATAGCGATCGAAACCCGAAATCATCAGAATCTGCTTGAAAAGTTGCGGCGACTGCGGCAACGCGTAAAACGACCCTGGCTGCACCCGGCTGGGCACAAGATAATCGCGCGCGCCCTCGGGCGTGGATCGCGTCATGAACGGAGTTTCGATTTCGAAGAATCCCTGGCCCGACAGATAGCTGCGAATCGCGATCGCCACTTTGTGACGCAACTCGATGTTCTGCTGCATGGCATCGCGCCGCAAATCGATATAGCGATACTTCAGGCGCATTTCCTCGTTGGGCAGAACTGTGTCGCCGGGCAGAAACGGCGGCTGCTTCGATTCGTTGAGAATGCGCAGCTCTTCCGCAATGAGTTCGACTTCGCCGGTGGGAATGTTCGTGTTGAACGTGTCCGCAGTCCGCTGCTTGACCTTCCCAATCACCGCGATGACGTACTCGTTGCGCAACTGGCTGGCTTTCTCATGCGCCGCTGGATCGCGCTCTTTATTGAACACGACCTGCGTAATGCCGGAACGGTCGCGGATGTCCACAAAAATGAGGTTGCCCAAGTCGCGACGCCGGTTGACCCATCCCATGAGCACGGCCCGTTGGCCGGAGTCGAAAGCGCGCAGAGCGCCACAGCGGTGGGTGCGTTGCAGGTCGCCTAAGAAGTCGAGCAAGGTGTACCTTTCAGGTGATAAAGAATTCCAAATTATAAACGGTGGTGCTTCGATTCTGCCCGCAGCCCGATCATTTGCAGAGAAGCAAAGCGAACCCAATGAACCCGGACACACGCTCCGCAACCTTTGTGGACCTTCGTGTCCTTTGTGGTTGATGACCTTCGGCTAACGGTCCGATCGAATCTTCTGGACCAACTCTCCGCGAGGCACGGACACCTGCTCGCCGCTTTCCAGATTCTTGAGCGCGAAGGACCCAGCTTTGACTTCATTCTCGCCCACAATAAGGATCAAGCGTGCACCCAGCTTGCTCGCCGTCTCAAAAGATTTCTTCAGACGAAAAGTCTCATCGCCTAGTTCGGCAACGATGTCGTGCCGGCGCAACTCGCGCGCCAGACGAGCAGCCTCGCGATCCATGCCCGCGCCGAGCGGAGCAATATAGACGTCTGGCTTGCGCTGCACCGCATCCGCCGATTCTTTCAGCGCCAACACCAGGCGATCTTCGCCAATAGCGAACCCGATCCCGGGAGCGCTGGGCCCACCGAGCGATTCCGAAAGACCATCGTAGCGTCCACCACCAAGAATCGCATTCTGTGCACCCAAAGCCCCATGCGTAAATTCAAACGCAGTGCGACTGTAATAATCCAAGCCGCGAACCAGGCGATCGTTGAGCTGAAAATCAACTCCCACCGACTTCAAAATCTCTTGCACCTGCTCGAAATGTTTGCGGCAAGGCTCGTCGAGAAATTGGCTAATGCGCGGCAGTTTCTCGATGATGGGCTGGTCCGCCGGAACTTTGCAATCGAACACGCGTAGCGGATTGGTCACAGCGCGGCGCTGGCAATCAGTACACATTTGTCCTACAACGGGTTCGAGCGCCTTGCGCAGAGCCTCGTTATACGCGGCACGATCGCTGGGACAGCCCACTGAATTTAGTTCGAGCGTCCAGTTTTCGATGCCAAGCCGGTCGAGGAGCGTCGCCAGCAGTTCCAGAATCTCGGCGTCGCGCGCCGGCGATTCGCTGCCAGAGCTTGGCGGGCCGATGACTTCTGCGCCGATCTGATAGAACTGCCGATATCGTCCCTTCTGCGGACGCTCGCGCCGGAACTGCGGACCGATGTAGTAAAGCTTGTTGAGACCGCGATCCCAAAGCTTGTGTTCGATGTACGCGCGAACGACGCCAGCGGTGTTTTCGGGCCGAAGAGTTAGGGATTCCGGCGGCTCATATCCTGGAATTTCCATTACCTCGACGTCAACGCCATTAGCCTGAGCCAGATGGCGAACGTAAGAAGTTGGCTCTTCGGCGAAAACCAGCAGGAATTTCGGATCTCCTTCTTGAGGAAAGGCCTCCGCAAATGCCTTCCGGTACTGCTTGACGTTGTTAATCGTTGCTTGATTTATCGTGCGACGTTTGAACTCCGCCACAACTAAATGTCCGTCCAGCTCGACCACTAAGTCAGGACGAGCTCGATTTTCAAATACTCTCTCGAAAGCTGAAGTCTGAATTTGGCCTTGGTGCTTCAGCATCCAGGTGGAAAGCATGAGTGTTTCAAATCCTGACGCTTTGCCGTCAAGCCACGTATACATCTCTTTCTCAACGATGTCGGTCTCTTCACCTACGCTGCGGGAAAAAAGCTGTGTCTCCTCGAAAATCGGCGTGCGGATCTCGTGGAAGTTGTAGACGCGGAAAACGTCCCGTACCGCGGCTTCGACGAAGTTCCACAGCGCCGTGTCCGGCGGGAGAAGATCGCGCGTTCCTCGTACAGCTTTAATCATTGGCTTAAACTCTGTCATCCTGAGCCCAGCGAAGGATCTTTGTACTCGTTAGCACAACCAAAATACATCGAACTTTTCGCTTCATTCAGGATGACAACAGGCGGCTAACGCTCGTGCAAGTAGGACTCTTTATATCCCAGGTAATTATTGGCGTAGCGCATGATGCTTTCTTGATCTTTCGCTTCCAGATTGCGCCGGAATTTTCCCGGAGAGCCCATCCACAACGATCCAGGTTCGACGATCGTTTTCTCCGGAATCAGCGTGCCCGCGGCAATGATCGAGCCTGCGCCGATCCGTGCCCCATTCAAAATGATCGATCCCATCCCGATTAAACAGCGATCTTCGACCACGCAGCCGTGCAGCGTCACCGAATGGCCGACCGTGACGTATTCACCGAGAAAGACGCCGTACTGCTCTTTCATGCCGTGCAGCACGCTGCAATCCTGCACATTCGAGTGCGCGCCCACGCGAATGGAATGCACGTCGCCGCGGAGCACGGCATTCATCCAGACGCTGGCGTGTTCGCCGAGAACCACGTCGCCGATGATCTGCGCCGAATCGTCGACATAGCACGAGGCCGGAATCGTCGGCGTGATGCCCTTATAAGAACGGATCATGTTTCAGGCTGTCCCCTAGTTATGCCAAGTTGAAAAAAGAAGAAATTAAACATAACACGGGCATGGCTTTCGGGCGCAGGAGAGGCGCGCTCATCCGTGCGAATCCGTGGCCGCCTTTGCTTTGTCCTCTCTCATCTGCGAAACTGGCGACTGAACCAACCATGGGCAGAATCCACGTTCTTTCCGAATCCGTGGCCAACAAAATTGCCGCCGGCGAAGTCGTGGAGCGCCCCGCGTCCGTGGTCAAGGAACTGCTCGAAAATTCACTCGACGCAGGTTCCACGCGCATCAAGATTCAGGTCGAAGCTGGAGGCAAGAAGCTCATCCAAATTACCGATAACGGATGTGGCATGGTCCGTGACGACGCTTTGCTTGCTTTCGAACGTCACGCGACGTCGAAAATCAAGAACGCCGAAGACCTGCTCAGCGTAGCCACGCTTGGGTTTCGTGGTGAGGCTTTGCCCTCGATTGCTTCGGTATCTCGCTTGCACTTGGAGACCCGCGCTCCCGACGAGGAATCTGGCACTGTGATCGAGATCAACGGCGGCAAGATCTTTAAGGTCGAGGAAGCCGGCCTGCCGGCGGGAACTTCGATCACTATCCGCGACCTGTTTTTCAACACGCCGGCGCGCAAGAAATTCCTGAAGGCTGAGTCCACCGAGCTTTCGCATATCGCTTCGCTAGTCACGCATTACGCGTTGGCGCATCCCGACAAGCATTTCGAACTGCACTCGGCGACGAATGCCATCCTGGTTGCGCCGCCAGTGGCGGGATCGAGCGAGCGCGTGTACCAGGTCTTTGGCAGGGATGTCCTCGACCAACTCATTCCCGTGGCCGCAGTGCAACCCCTCGCGCACGTTGGCTTGCCACAGCCGCCGCCATGGCGTCGGGAAGAAGAAGAGGACGAACGGGGCCCAGTCGAACCCGGCGAGATGCGTATGCACGGCTTTGTTTCGAAGCCCGAGATTCAGAAACTCAACCGAAGTTCGATTTACGTCTTCGTGAACGGGCGGCTGATTCGCGACCGGCTCATCCAGCATGCGCTTATCGAGGCTTACCGCAACATTCTGCCGCCGACGGTCTATCCCGTGGTGCTGCTGTTCCTCGAGTTGCCCAGTGGCGAAGTGGATGTGAACGTGCATCCCTCGAAAACCGAGGTTCGTTTCCGGCAGCAATCGGTCATGCATGATTTTGTGCGCGACTCGGTGCGCGCGGCGCTCATGAAGGCGCGTCCGGTGCCGCAGTTCATGACCGAGATCAACGCGCATCCCACGGCCAGTCCCTCGCTCACGCCTGGTTCTCGGACTGATGGAACTCGTTCGGGCCCGGTGGATTCGGCCGCGTGGCGCGCGTCCTATGCTCCGGCCCAGCTGCAACCGTTCGCGCTGCAAGCGCCGGTGCCTCCGCCCATCACGGAGCGATTTCACTTTGGCGTTGATGGAATCGCAGTCGATGGCAACGCGGCTTTGTCACTGGTTCGAGCGCCGCAGATAGTTTCCGAGGTGATAGAAAACGACAGTTGCGCTCCGCCGTTGGCCGACGACTCCGAAATTGCAAACGACCTCACGCCGTCGCTGGCCTCGCTCAAGCCGCTGGGACAGATTCGCGAATCGTTCATACTCGCGGTAAATCACGAGGGCCTGTGGATCGTGGACCAGCACGTCGCCCACGAGCGCGTGCTGTTCGAAAAAGTGCTGAAGCAGCGCGCGGCGCAGAAAGTAGAAAGCCAGCGCCTGCTCATGCCTCTGGTGCTCGAACTCACGCCTGCCCAGCAAGCGGTCTTTGCCGAGATCTCCGAAGAGCTCAACCAGAACGGCTTCGAGGCTGAGCCATTTGGAGCGCGGAGCATTGCAATCAAAGTCGCTCCCGCGGGAGTCGAGGCTGCGCAGATCGAGCACATGTTGCACGAATTGCTCGATCAGTTTTCTCGCGAAGAGCAAGCTCTGAACATGGAAAAGGTTCGGGCGCGGATTGCCGCGTCCATCGCCTGCCACGCCGCCATCAAAGTCAACATGCCGTTGCAACAAAATAAAATGGAGTGGCTGCTGGCCGAGCTAGCTAAAACCGAATGCCCAATGTCCTGTCCCCACGGACGCCCGGTAGTTCTGCGATACTCGATGAAGGACATTCAAAAGGCGTTTAAAAGAATCTAAGCTGCGATACAACCCGCAAGTTCGCGCGAAAATCGAGTTAAAGTCGCAAAGATTTTGCAATTCCGCTACCTCAGCGGCCAAAGCCATCGCCGATTTGACGGCATTCACCGCAGCGCTGAAAGCGCTGCGCCACCCCAAAATCAGTGGCGACTTCGCGGCCCGACTGAAGCCGGGCCTTTCCCGTTCTTGGCAGCTGGGCAACCGCTGCAGCTTCTTTGGGGTATCCAAAAAAAACGCTCGGTTCCTCGCAAAATCTAGAAAACAAAGGACTGAAATTTTTATTGCCTCCTAGATCTATGGTTCTAAAGGTAGTTACAGGCAAAATCTTGGAAACATTGGAGTTGCGGGGTTTGTCGGCTCAGGAAAAGCTCCGGTTGCCTCGCAAAATATAGAGAACAAACGACCCAAATTTTTCTGCCTCCGGTAGTTGGAGGCAAAATATTGGAAACATGGAAGTTATGGCGATTCCGAGCCGCCCGCAGTTCCATTTGGGAACAGAGGATGTACGTCAGATTGTCAAAGATCGTATATTATCTTATAGATAATATTGGTGTTCTTATGTTATCGCAGTTGAGGTGACGAGGTCAAGGAGAAAGCGGACGGGCTGCGGAGCCGGTTCCGAATTGGGGAATTCGGGGCTTGTGCTTCTTGCATTCTTGCCTCCCACCCTTTCCGCAAAGGACGCGGAAAGAATGGGGCACCCCACGTTTATATGTGATTTAGCGGACACGTGGAATGGGTGGGCTACCCGCCAGGGAGCGGGGTACCCCAGGACCTAGTTTTCTTCCCCCAAGGCCCGGGGCACCCGGCAAAATCTTGGAAACGATGTAACGTCAGATTGTCAAAGATCATCATATTATCTTATAGATAAGATACGTGTTCTTATGTTATTGCACCTGAAATGATGAGGTCAAGGGGAAAGGGGGTCGGCTTCGGAGCCGGTTCCGAATTGGGAATTCGGGCTTGGTCGGAAATCGATACCGAGGTGGGTCAAGGGATCCTTGGGTTCGCGCTCCTTGCAGTGTTGCCTCCCACCCTTTCCGCAAAGGACGCGGAAAGAATGGGGCACCCCACATTTATATGTGATTTAGCGGACACGGGGAATGGGTGGGCCACCCGACAGTCTTTACTCCAAAGCTTGATTCAATATTCTTTGAAATAGCATCCGTAGTTCGGAACGGTTTCTCCAAGCAGCTTCAGCAGCCGTATCCCTTGAACGGATAATCGGAACGCGTAATTCGTCAGCGGAAGCTCGCGAGTCTGAACATCTACCTCATGAACCAGACCGAATCCCTGAAGACGATTGCAGATTCCATACCCTTCCTCGCGTGTATACGTGTTCTTCTCCGTCTTTTGTCCCAGTGCAAGAGCGATTTGCACCGAAAGCTCCTGCGCACGCTGGATAAAGGTGTTGGGGTGAACCTTCATTATTGCGACCACTCCGGGGTTCTGCTGCGGTTTCCAGTCGCCATCCTTATTCATGACCTGATTTACCACTCTAGGACGGTCAGATCACGTTCGTTCAATTGTTCGGTGGTCTGGATGAACGATACTAGGTCTTTGAAGTGTTCTTCACTTCTGACCGCATTGCCGATTAACTTGACGTAGCGTTCACGTTTTTTGTCGTTGAACTCCTCGGCGTCCCGGCGCATCACTATTTGAATCGCTTCTTTCAGGTCCTCAAGCTCTTCCTTGTCAACCTTTATATCCTCAATGCGGTCGAATTCATTGACGAGAAACTTCCATGTCTCCGTCATTCGTTCGCCAATAGAAATGCCTGTGAGTCTGTTGTAGATGTTCTGAAAAAGTTCCAAAGGCATCGCGGCTTTGGGCAATGCGAGTTTGCTTCCAAGGATTACAAGTTCGAGGGGCGATTTGCTCTCTTTATCCGGGTAGTAAATATTGCCGAAGACTTCTCGTGGTTTGTCAATCTCCATGCGTGCCCCCTGCCGCAATGATACAATTTCGCGCATGCAGCCGCGAAGTTCGCGGCTGGGCACAGCCTTGGTGATGCCATCGCAGTTCGCCTAAGCTGAATCGGAATTGTCTTCCGCCCAGCGAAATCGGCACTCAGCGTACGCTCATTTTCCCCCTTCGCATACTGTGAAAGGTTATTGATCTTCGCGGTGTGGTCTAATGATTTATGACTGATCTCGATCAATTGCGGCGGGAAAAGTGGCATCTGGACGGGCATCGTGTCTGCACGTTCGACGACGCTCGCTCGTTTCTTGAGTCGGTCGGGTTCTGTCTGATGTATCCCATGCGGCAGCAGGCGTTGGTGCCCACGTTCATTGGCGCGTGGGTTGGTTCGGATCAGCAGTTGCCCACATGGCAGCATGCTTTCGCCGATCCGCGAGCCCAGGAGGCCACCGAGGTGATGGTCCGTCTGTTGCGGGAGCGTGCGGCTTACGAAGCCAACCGATTCGACGAGAACAACGCTTTCCTGATTGCGGCTTCCATCTTTCCTTATTTTTATGCGCTGGTCGGAGAGCGCAATCCCAAGCAGGCGCCGAAACCGAAGCCGCACTCGGATTACTCGCAGCTGGCCTGTGATGCATTCAAGTTGATCGACCGCGAGGGTCCCATCTCAAAGCAGAAGATGCGCGATGTGTTGGGCGGCAGCGTTTCTTTCGTGGCTCTCGATCACGCGCTCGGCGAGTTGTGGTCGCGGCTGCGCATTACGCGGGTCGATTACAATCCGGCTGAAGGCGCGTTTTGGGATGTACTGTATCGGTGGTCTCCCGATGCGGTGCGCGAAGGTATAAACCTTTCGGTCGGTGAAGCGCTCTCCGCGCTGGTTTCGAAATACCTGAGCTCGGTGGTTGCCGTCGATCAGCAGGAACTGGACGCATTCTTCGGCAACTTCGTGCCGCGCTCGCGTGTGAAGGATGCCGTTAAAGCCCTGCTGGCCGCGCGCGAGTTGAGCTTCATCCGCGTGGGCAACCGCTCGCTGATTCAAATCACGCCCGCGAAAGTGGAGGCGGTTCCGCGGGTTTCGGGACCGCGTGAAAAGGCTGGTCCCCGGAGAACTTCCACGCCGCGAGCTTGATGTGCAGGTTTCCAAATCTTCTAAGCGGTGTCATCCTGAGCATAGCGGAGGATCTCTGTATTTCTATGCTGCAGGCAAAATGCGTGGATCCTTCGCTGCGCTCAGGATGACATTCTCTGAAAGCAGAGACACAACACCAGCTTTCGTTTGGAGAAAAAGCTACGCTCCCAATACGATATCCGGTCGCTCGTTGACCCTTTGGCAGCTTTCAAGTCCAAGGTAAATATGAAGAGAATCTTTGCGTTCAATATCTGTCTTATTTCAATCATCGCGGCATCGCTGGCAACTGCTCAAACCGCCTCAAGCGCTCCAGCCTCAGAAGAACCGGCGTTGCCGTATATCCCCAGCCTCGATGTTTCGGCGATGGACAAGTCCGTCGATCCCTGCGTGGATCTTTATCATTATTCGTGCGGAGGCTGGCAGAAGAAGAATCCCATTCCTCCGGACCAGACTTCTTGGAGCGTTTACGGCAAACTTTACCAGGACAATCTGATATTTCTGCGCGGCATTCTGGAGCAGTCTTCCGGGCCAAGCGCGCGTCAGCCTAATAAAGATCAGCGCGATGCGGTCACGCAAAAGATTGGCGACTTCTACGCGTCCTGCATGGACGAGAGCACCGCAGAAAAGCGCGGGGTGGCAGCGATTCAGCCACAACTGGATGCCATCGCCGGTCTTAAGTCCGCGCGGGACATGGCTTCGCTGATCGCTCGCGTGTCCCTTCCCTTTGGCCGGACTCTACTTTTTGCCGCTGGCTCAACCCAGGATCCCGACAACTCCGAACTGGAAATCGCCGATCTTGATCAGGGCGGGCTGGGATTGCCCGATCGCGATTACTACACAAAAGATGATGCCAAGTCGAAAGAGATTCGGCAGCGCTACCTGCAGCATGTGCAAAAGATCTTTGAGATGCTCGGCGACAATCCCCAAGCCGCCAAGCAGAACGCGGAAACCGTTCTGCGCATGGAAACCGCGCTGGCCAAGGCTTCCTGGACTCGCGTGGAGCGCCGCGATCCTTACAAGCTGAAGAACAAAATGAAGCTCGCAGACCTGAACACGTTGGCGCCGAACTTCGATTGGGCAACTTATTACCGCGAGCTGCAATATCCGAAGTTTGAAATCGTCAATGTGGACGCGCCGCCGTTCTATAAGCAGATGAACACGGAGCTCGCCAGCGAGGCGCTGGAAAACTGGAAGAACTACTTCCGCTTCCATGTGGCCGATCAGTATGCTCCATTTCTGTCGTCAAGTTTCGTGCAGGAGAATTTTGAGTTTTACCGCAAGTATCTTCGCGGCGCGAAAGAGATGCAGCCGCGCTGGAAGCGCTGCGTACAATACGCCGACTACAATCTGGGTGAGGCGCTGGGACAGGTTTACGTGCGCCGGGTGTTTTCGCCGGAACTGAAGGCGAGCACACTGGATATGGTGGACCGCATTGAAAAGGCGATGGGAGAGCGCATTCGCCAGCTCGACTGGATGAGTCCAGAGACCAAGCAACAGGCCTTGGCCAAGCTGGCGGCCATTCGCAACAAGATCGGCTATCCCGACAAGTGGCGCGACTACAGCTCGGTGAAGATTGTTGCTGACGACTTTGCTGGGAACATCCAGCGGACTGGCGAGTTCGAACTGCATCGCGATATCAACAAGATCGGCAAGCCCGTCGACCACGGCGAGTGGGAAATCTCCCCGGCCACAGTCGACGCCTATTACAGCGCGCAGATGAATGACATCAACTTCCCGGCAGGCGTGCTACAGCCACCGCTTTACGACCCCAAAATGGATGACGCTCCAAACTACGGCGACACCGGCGGCACGATCGGTCACGAGTTGACGCATGGCTTTGACGATCAAGGAAGCCAGTTCGATGCCCAGGGAAATCTGAAAAACTGGTGGACCAAAGGTGACCGCGAAAAATTCGACACGCGCACCAAGTGCGTTGCCGATCAATACTCGCAATACGTCATGGTCGATGACGTTCACGTTAACGGCGAACTCACCCTGGGTGAAAACGTCGCCGATCTGGGTGGCGAAATTCTTGCTTTCATGGCCTGGAAAGATGCGACCAAAGATAAGACGCTTCATTCGATCGACGACCTCACTCCCGAGCAGCGCTTCTTCGTTGGCTTTGCGCAATGGGATTGTGCCAACATGCGCGACGAAAGCCTGCGCGTGCAAGCTATGACCGATCCGCATTCTCCGCCGCAGTACCGCATCAACGGGGTGGTGGTTAATATGCCTGAGTTTGCGCACGCCTTCTCGTGCAAAGCGGGGCAGCCCATGGTGAATCCGCCGGAGAAAGTTTGCAAGGTTTGGTAAGTGCGGGCGCGGGCTTACGTTTACGCCTCCCACCCTTTCGCAAAGAACAGAAAGGATGGGGCACCCCCAGTGTTGGGCTCCGCTAACCTTACCAGCCTTGAACCTGCACGTTCACTTCATACGTGAGATTGTCGGGATTCGAGACCGGAATCGTGAGGGTCAGATGACTGTTGGCCAGCACGCGGACGGGAAACGTGACCGCGAGCGGGCCAGCATTGGTTTGCGTGCCTGTGGTTCCTCCGTAAGCTTGTAACGGCTGAAGCCAGGGGCCGTTGGATTGGGCGAGAGAGCATTTCTTTGGTGTGCCGTTCTCATTCCACGGGCAGAGTCCGTCGCCCAACTGCTCGGTTCCTACGTTGTCCGTCCAAGTGAAGTAGGGGCTGACGATATCTTTGACGCCCGCAGAGGACGTCCCCGACAGCGAATAATAAATCGTGATCAGGTAGCTCCGGTCGGTGGTCGGTGGCGTCAGCAGATCCGTGGTGCTGAGAGCCGTGGTGCCGGTAAAGCTCTGACTGAAGACTTCGTGGATGGTTCCGGCCTGCAGCGGTGCGACGGCCAGTGTGACAACTGCAAGTAATAACGCGAATCTGCGAAACATGAAGCCCCTTTTCTGCTCTGAAGATGATTTGTTAGGTAGGCCCGAAGCTACAACCGATGTCTCGCCCTCACAAGCCCCCTAAAGTAGCACCCTCTTTCGCAGTTGGGCATCGCTCCTGCAAATGCGCAAAGATAGTCCCGGTTGACGGGCAGGCCTGAGACAGTTGGATCAATTCGGGGTGTCAAACATGAAAGGCCGGAGCCGCGTCTTTGCCGACGCGGGCATTCCGGCCATGGTTTCGACTCATCGACCGCTGAGGGATAGGAGCGCGATCTGCTGCCCGGGCGAATACTTCGCCAGTTGAATTTCGACGGGTGATTTCATCGTTTCCCATCCGACTTCACTTCCTGCTACCCACATCTGAGTCAGGAAATATTGACCGGCGTACCGGTTGAAGACCAACTTGGTTGAACTCGCTACATCTCTGGATTGCAGGGAATTGGTCCCGATGTAGGACAGGGTTCGCCCGCTCTGGTTCTGCAGGGCCACGGCATGCGGAAACCGAGGCAAGGGCTTGAGACTGTATTCCCCGGCCGGGAACGTCTGCCCGCCAATTTCGAAGTTGAATGGGACATTGACTCTGATCCCGGATTGGGCATACCCCAAACCGACTGCCAGCATTAAGAACATAGCCAGCATCACCGTTTTTTGCAGAATGCAACCAACATGTCTTTTCATGCGACCTCCTGGTGCTCGTGGGGCGACCGGCAGAAACCGCCAGTCGTGAGGTGAAGTCGAAGAACCGTGACATACCTTAACAGCTGTCACTGTTCCAATTCGGTTCGGGCGCGGTAGGCTGCGCCGTTGTCCATGTCATCGGCGGCTGCGGGGCAAACTTTAGGACGCGTCCTCGCTCGCAATAACAGAGACTCGTCCCTTAGAAAACCAATGACTTGGGCGTCCGGCGGGGTCTCCTGATGGCGCGACTCTTTCTAAGCAGCTTGTAATCCGTACCGAAGTGGTACTTATCGCTCACGTCGGAGGTGCCTTACGATTGAGGCGATTCCAACCAGCGATATGGACTATGCCAATCGGCGACGACTGGAGGACTGAATGAGGTTCGCTTGGTTCTGCTACGCATTGGTGATTTTCGCCCAGACCATGATGTTGGCCCAAACGAACCCTGTACCATTTGTGAATCAAATTCTGGATCCGGTCAGCATCCAGCCTGGGGGCAAAGAGTTCGTCTTGACCGTGAACGGCACGGGTTTTGCATCCACGGCAGTGATCAACTGGAATGGATCGCCGATTCTCACCAGCGTAGAGTCCGCCAGCCGGTTGAAGGCAAGAATCTCCGCCGCCAAGATCAAGAAAGTCGGCACCGCATCCATCACGGTGACGAATCCGGCGCCGGGTGGAGGAACGTCCAACGTGGTTTATCTGCCAATCCGGCAGCCTTTTTCCACGGTGGCCATGGCCACCAGTTCGCCCTTTGGTGGAACCGGGCTCACCGTCGGCGATTTCAACAACGATGGCAAGCTTGACATCGCTGAGGGGGAAGACTACCCAAATCAGTTTATCTATGTTTTGCTGGGCACTGGAGCGGGTGGGTTTGGGGCCCCGTTCTCTACTCCATCGCCCTTCTATCACCAAAACTCCATGCTGGCGGCGGATTTCAACGGTGACGGGTGGCTCGATCTGGCAGTCTCCGAGGTGGGGAACGAGATTGGCATCTTCCTCGGAAAAGGGGACGGTACGTTCGGCGGAGGCAGCACTCTGACGAACCCGTCTAGCGTACCCGGCTTTATGGCCGCCGCCGACTTCAATGGCGACGGCAAGCTGGATCTGTACGCGGCAAGCGAGTACTACCCGTCGGAGTTCGTGATCTACCTGGGCAACGGCGATGGCACGTTCCAAGCCACGCAGCCGGTAAATACTTCCAGCAATTACGGTGGCGCCGCCGTCGGCGACTTCAACGGCGATGGTTTTCTTGACCTGGCGTTGGGGGCTGGGGAAGGTTCCATCAACATTTTCCTGGGAAATGGGGACGGTACTTTCCAACCACCGGTTAACTATCAAGCTGGGTACGGAGGGGTTTCCGTGACCGCTGCCGACATGAACGGCGATGGGAAGCTTGACCTTGTCAGCTACAGCCAGGCCGGCGTGGCCATCCTCCTGGGAAAAGGCGATGGCACATTCACTTTGGCCGGTAATGTCGAATACGCATCGGAAACAGAAACCTTCAACGACATCAAAGTCGGCGACTTCAACGGTGACGGTTTTCCAGACATCGCAGTCTTTTATCCGATTTATTCGGGGCCCGATGAAGTTGCATTGTTCCTTGGCAACGGCGATGGCACGCTGCAGAACCCGCTTTCGTTCACCAGTTTGTATACCGTATCGGCCGGCCTAGGATTTGGCATGGGCGACTTCAATGGTTACGGCCTGCTTGACCTGGTTACAAACGATGGCACACTGTACTTGCAGGTGCCAGTTACTGCCTCTCCTCTATCTCTCGAATTTGGCGACCAGACGGTCGGGACTGCAAGCACCCCACAGACCGTCACCGTCACAAACCTCCAGCCCTCCCCGCTAAAGATAAGGGGGATCGGTATTGGCGGATCAAACTATAACGATTTCTCAGAGACCAACAAATGCGGTACGAGCCTGCCGGCGCATGGCAGTTGCCAAGCACAAGTCACTTTCTCCCCACAAGCAACCGGGGATCTCTACGCTTCTTTGAATGTCAACTACCAGGGCTCGGGCAGCTCACTATCTGTGCCATTGAGCGGAACCGGAGTGACGACGACAGTCACGATAACCCCATCAAGCTTGCGCTTTCCGACGCAGTTGATTGGCACCGTCAGTGCACCCCAGGCCGCCACTTTGACGAATACGGGCACGGGGCCAGTAACGATTTCATCGATCTCAACTAAGGGCCCATTCACCCAGACCAACGATTGTCCTTCCAGCCTGCCGGCAGGCACGAAGTGCGACATCTTCGTTAGCTTCGCGCCTTCGATGAAGGGTGAAGCGAAGGGTACACTTTCCGTCAGCGACGATGCTAAGCGAAGTCCACAGATCGTCTCGCTCGCGGGAACTGGCACCGTGGTCACATTCTCACCTGAGGGCGTGAACTTCGGCGATCAGAAGGTCGGTACTTCCAGTTCTCCGGCCACGGTCGAACTGTTTAACAAAGAGGGGACCACCCTTTCGATCACGCAGATCACTATAGGAGGAACAAACTCCGGCGATTTCGCGCAGAAAAACAACTGCGGACAAAGCGTCTCGGCTCACGGTCACTGCACGATTACGGTCACATTCAAACCCACGGCCACCGGGCAACGGTCGGCGTATGTTTCTGTCACTGACGATGGAGGCGGCAGCCCGCAGTCGGTACCACTGGCTGGCACGGGAACTTAGTCGATCATCCCTGTACCTGCCGGGGTCGGTGATCTTCAATGGCCCGTAATTCACGCTTGAACTGCAGGTGCCGGTCGCGGCGTTAAAGGTCTGCGTGACTCCGGGAGTTCCCGGAACCGTAGGAATAAGGTAACCTCCGCCTCCGCCAAACTGATTGCCCGTAACATTCAGCAGCGCCAACGAGACCGGATCGATCCCGGGTAGGGTAACGGCAGGACAGCCGGCAACCGCGGGACTGCTGAAAACAGACGCAAGGTTTGCCGCCGAGCGGTTCGTCGGCAGGATCAGCCAAAACGCCCGCCAGAATGGAAGATCCGGCAATCACGCTGGTAAATCTTGCCCGTCGCTGCGTGTACAATTCATAGCTCGCAATGAACGACCATTCTCAGCGCAAACTCATCATCGCGATCGACGGACCTGCGGGCGTGGGCAAGAGCACCATCGCCTCCCGCTTGGCCCGCAAGCTCGGCTATGCCAACCTGGAAAGCGGAGCCATGTATCGTGCCCTCGCGTTGAAGGCAATCGAATGGGATATTTCTTTCGACGACGAAGCCGCGCTGACCAAGCTGGCCCACGATTCGCGCATCCAGTTGGAGCCGACCTCGAGCGGCACTCGCGTTTTGCTCGACGGAAAAGATGTAACCCAGCGCGTCCGTGAAACCGATGTCACCGCCGGAGCCTCGCGGGTTTCCATTCATCCCAAAGTGCGCGAGTGGATGGTCGCCCGCCAGCAAGAACTGGGAGCCGGAGGCGGCGTAGTCATGGAAGGCCGCGACATCGGAACCAAAGTTTTTCCCAACGCCGACGTGAAGATCTTTCTCGATGCCGACCCGGTAGTCCGCGAGCAACGCCGCTTGCAGCAACAGAATTTGCGCGGAACCGCCGCTGAAGCTACCTCCGCCGAACTGCGCGAACGCGACCGCCGCGATCGCACCCGCGCAGCTTCGCCCCTGGCGCCCGCCGCAGACGCAACCATCATCGATTCCACCAGCTTGTCAGAAGACGAAGTGCTGAGCCGTGTAGAAGAGTTGGTCCAACAAAAAATGTAACTCGGAGTAGTGTGAGTACGGGGCAGCGAATGCGCCACTGAGATTCCTCGCTCGCTCGGAATGACAACATGTAATAAAGGTGACGCCTCGACGAGCGGGACGCCCGTCGCTCCATTGTTTGCGAAGGACGAAAGTGCAGAGTTTTTCATCTTTTATTAACGCGCCAAACATTGACTTCCCTACCCAACCGACGCATAATCCTTGGCGCGCGCGTGGGAGGATTTTATGAAGCGCTCTCTCCGGCCTCGCAAGACCGCCACCCTTCCCGAGTCAATCCAACGACAACTCAATATGTATGCTCTCGCGGCCAGTGCGGCTGGAGTTGGAATCCTGGCCTTGGCCCTGCCCGCCGAAGCCGAGATCGTTTACACGCCAGCCCACCACAAAATTACCCATGGTGGCAGTTTCAAGATCGATCTCAACCATGACGGCATCACCGATTTCACACTAATAAACACCTTCTCAACCACCACTTCTACTTTTCGTTCGAATCTCTCGATAAGGCCCGCGGCAGGCAATGGCGCCGAAGGTTGGACGGGCGGCAGACCGTTCGCCTCTGCCCTCAAGCTTGGCGCCGCGATTGGTCCAGCCGACTACTTCCCCGGAAAACAGATGGCTTCTGTCAACGTCGGCCCGGCAGCCGTGTACTACGTGGGGAGTTGGGTGAACGTGAAGAACCGTTATGTGGGGCTGCGCTTCAAGGTCAAAGGGAAAATCCATTACGGATGGGCCCGGCTTAGTGTTCAAGTGCAGAATCATACCGTCGTCGGAACTTTGACCGGCTATGCCTACGAAACCGTGGCGGGAAAGCCGATCAAGGCCGGCCAAATCAAAGATGAAGACGATGCCGTCATCCAACCCGCGAGCCTTGGTCACTTAGCACGGGGCGCGAGCGCGCTGTCGGCTTGGCGCGGCAAAGAGCGCATGTAAGGGTTCCGCCGCAGGCGCAACGCCGCTGCCGTCGTTACCGTCGCGTTCCGGTTCAAGAGGTGCTTTATGCGATCCGAGAAACGGTTATCCACCTGGACTCGCCAACTGGCCATCCTTTCGATCCTTCTGACATTGACGCCTGCAGTCTGGGCGGGTGCCAAATACAAAGTGCTCTATAGCTTCAAAGGCGGAGATGACGGAATTGATCCGCATGGCAACCTGGTCTTTGACAGGGCGGGAAATCTCTATGGCACCACTGCCCAAGGCGGCGGCACCAGTGCTTGCCACGGCCAGTACCAGGGCTGCGGCATCGTCTTTCAATTGGTACCCCAGTCTGGCGGACATTGGAAAGAGAACGTGCTCTACAGCTTTGCCAGCGGATCAACCGGAGGCGTCGGCTTAGAGGGCAACCTCGCTCTCGACGCGGCGGGAAATGTTTACGGCACCGCGTATTGGGGTGGCAGCGATTTTCAGGGTACGGTGTTCGAATTGACGCCCGGCTCCGGCGGCTGGACCGAGAAAGACATCTACGCGTTTTGCCCGTCAGGATGCGACGACGGAGGGTCTCCTGGTTCAGGCGTGATCTTCGATGACGCCGGCAATTTATACGGAACCGCGACCGCAGGCGGCACCGACGGCGGCGGTGGTGTGATTTTCAAATTGACCCCTGACAGTGAAACCTGGACCGAGAGCGTACTTTTCAGCTTCTGTCCCTACAACACCTGTAGCGACGGATGGTACCCGTGGGGATTAACCAGAACCGCGAGCGGCGACCTGTACAGTGCAACCACTTATGGCGGCAATTATTTCTGGCCGTGCGTCCCCGGCGATGGCTGCGGGGCGATCTTCAAGTTCAGCCCCAAGTCTGGCAACTACTCCGTTTTGCATCGCTTTGATGGGCGCGACGGCGCCTTTCCCAATTCTGGTGTCGTCCTGGACAATCAGGGTGATGTCTACGGTACGACCGCCAGCGACGGAGCTTTTGGATGCGGCACGGTATTCGAGCTATCTCCCAAGGCTAAAGGCGGTTGGACGTACGACGTGCGGTACAATCCACGCGCCACCTCGAGCGTCGGCTCGCTGGCGATCGACTCGGCAGGCAATCTCTACGTCGCGAGTTCCGGAGCCTGTCAAAATCAAACCGGTGGCGAAATATTCAAGCTGACGCATAGCGCCAACAGGCATTGGCAATACACTGCTATCCACACATTCGGCAGCGGGGTACTGCCGAGCAGCGGCCTGATCTTCGATAAGCAGGGCAATCTCTATGGAACCGCCGCGAGCGGAGGGGCTAACGGCTACGGCTTCGTCTTTGAGATCACTCCGTAAGTCGACATATGTGACGTAATGGTGAGCCAGCTCTACGCGCCCCTCCTATGCCGCCCGCTTACCCTGTTCCCTCCTGCACTGTGGCTGGCTCCGCGAATAGCCTGCGCAATCCTCTGTACTTACTTCAAGCCCCGGCAGTCATCGAGGAACTTCAGCGCTGGGCAGTGCCCGCAGCTACCCCGTACGTGACGTATGCGAGAACCAGCAGCTCTTCGCCGCCGTTGACCACCACGACTTTAAAGGGATTGCTATTTTGGCCAATCGCCCTTAGGTGAACTGTGCCCGTACAGTTCGACGCAATCGCGTAAACTACCGACAATCGTTAACCCCGGGATGATATCGCCAGCGGCGCTCTCCGTCGCAGTGCCACTGATTTTTCCGTCCCCATCCAAGTTTATCTGGCCCACGAAGGCTCGGGCCTCGGTGCCTGACGCCCCGCCGCTATGTTGCCACGCGTAGCTACCCTTGACACCAGCATTCGAGCAAATGGCATTGCCCTGAGGCTCTGCGTTGTCACGCCCTTGTGTGCCCGGCCCTCCCTGCCACACCAACTTCTTCAGACACTTTTCTCAATACGGGACAAATGCAAAAGAAAGACTCGTCCGGCACAGACATGCGAACCCACGCAGTGTTATAAGAAGCTATCTCCCGTCGAGTCTGGACTCACCTTCGTCCGTATTGATTGCAGGTGACGTCCGATGCCGCGCTGTTTTTATCGTGCTACGCTCATCTTCTTCTTACTCGCCATTCCTGCGTCCGCGCAGGACACCGGAGCGATTCGCGGCACAGTCAGCGATTCCTCGGGCCGCCGCATTGTCGACGCATCCATCGCTCTCGTCGATTCCTCCCAGGGCTTCACCTACTTCGTCACCAGCGATGCCGAGGGAAAATTCGTCTTCGAATTCCTGCCGCCGGGCGATTACCTGGCGCGTGCCGTCGCCCCAGACATGTCCCCGCAAATCACTCCCAGACTCCACGTAAACGCCGGCGGTACCACCCAACTCGAGTTCACGCTGCAGGTCGGCGGGGCCAAAGAAATGGTCACGGTTTCCGGCGACCCTCCCTTAGTCGAAACCCAATCCAACGCCGTTTCGTCGATGGTCGACAAACGCGCGATTGAAGAATTGCCGCTCGACGGACGCCGCTTCACCGACCTCGCCCTTTTAGTCCCCGGAGTGACGCAAGACCCGCGCGGGCTGACTTCGGGTTCGAATGGCGACTTGGCCTTTGGCGGCATTCGCGGATATCAATCCAGCTACTTGGTCGACGGCGCCGACAACAACAACGCCTTCTTCGCCCAGGCTCGCGGCCGCTATCGCTCGCCTTACCAGTTCTCTGACGAAGTTGTCGAAGAGTTCCGCGTCTCGTCGAATACCTACGGCGCCGACTTGGGACGAGCCGGCGGCGCAGTCATCAACGTGATCACGAAATCCGGATCGAATCAGCTTCACGGGACTGACTTTTATTTCATTCGAGACAGCGCCTTCGGCGCGACCCAACCCGACCTCGATTTCAAGCCGCACTCCCAGCAACAGCAATTCGGTTTCACCCTGGGCGGTCCGCTTCACCGCAATCGTATCTTCTTTTATGGCGGACTCGACCAGCACATCTTTCACGTGCCCGCGGTAGTCCGCTTTCTGGATGGAAGCGCGCAAGTCGTCCCGCAAGCCGGCCAGGAACCATTGCACGCCGGCGACTACGAATCCAGCGATCAGGCAATCGTCTTCGCCGCGGCCGCGCAGCTGTCCACGCTCGCCGGTCAGTTCCCGTCCACGATGTCGGGTAACGCTGGCTTCTTCAAGTTGGATTTCACCCTCACGCCGCATGAAACACTTTCCACGCGCCTGAGCACCTCGCGCTACTCCGGGCTGAACAATGTTTTCCTCGATCCCTCCAGCCCGCTCACCACCAACGCCATCAGCGAAAACGGTCAGGAACAAGTAAACACCGAAACCGGATCAGCCGCGCTGACCAGCACCCTTTCCTGGCGGTTGATCAGCCATTTGCGTGCCCAGTTCTCCCGAGATCTGCAGCAATCCAACACCAATAGCACCGATTCTCTGACCGTAGTCCGCAGCATCATCGACGGCTTCGGACGCTCCAATATTCTGCCGCGCCAAACGCGCGAGCATCGCCTCCAGCTGGCCGAGACGATCAGCCTGGAAGGCAAGCGAAACTCGTGGAAGCTTGGCGGCGACGCGTTGCTAACCTGGATCTACAACTATTTCCCGGCGCAGTCCGGCGGAGAATACATTTTCGATCAGATTAAAGTCGATCCGTTTACCTTCGAACCCCAGGAAGCAGGCTTGCAGCTCACCCCGCTACGCGCCTACGCTCACGACGTTCCGAAATACTACATTCAGAATTTCGGGTCGCAATCCAGCCATCCCGACACCAATGAATATTCCGGATTCCTTCAGGACACGATCCGCGCCACCAGTCACCTTGCCATCAGCCTCGGCGCGCGTTACGATCTGCAAACTTTCACCAAGAAAGGATTACTAACCAATCCGCTGTGGCCGGATTCCGGCAAGGTACCTTACAACCCCAACAACTACGCCCCGCGCGTGGGCCTGGCATACTCGCTCGGGAATGAGCACCCGCTGGTAGTGCGCGCCGGCTACGGCTGGTTCTACACGCGCGTTCCGCAGATTTACACTTCCACCGTCGTCACCGACAACGGATACGGCTCTGCCAATCTGTTCCTGGAGAATTCCAACTACTACGATCACCAAGTCTTCCCGCAATATCCAAACCCGTTGGTGAACTGCCCGCTCACCGCGACTTCGTGCACCTTGCCTTCGAGCCTGGAGCAATACGCGCAAGCCGGAGTCTCCGCCTTCTCCCCCAACTTCAAGACGCCGAAAGTTGAGCAAGCCAGCCTCGGCCTCGAGCGAGAGGTGGCCCACCGTTTAGCCGTCGGCGTCTCTTACATGTACGTGCACGGAGTCGATCTCATCCGCGCCCGCGACGTGAACCTGCCGCCGCCGGTGAACGTCGAGTATCCGGTTTACGACAGCACGGGCACCAACTTCCTCGGCACGTACTACAACGTGCAGTCGTTTTCCACCTGGCAGTTGACTTCCTCTTTCACCTGCCCGTATCCGCCGTGCATCAATCCCCTCGCCCGCCCCATCCCGCAACTCGGCGCGATTGACGTCTTCGAGAGTGCCGCGTCCAGCACCTACAACGGAATGACCGTTTCCATTCACCGCCAAATGACCACCGGGCTCTACTTCCGCGTCGCCTACACCTTCGCCAAAGCCATCGATGATGGCCAGGATGCATTAGTCGCCGGCGTGCCCGCCGTGGTGCAGAATTCCTATGACACCGCCGCCGAACGAGGCCTAAGCGTCACCGACCAGCGTCACCGTCTCATGTTCGCTTGGATCGCCGACCCCAAACCCTTCGGCCGCGAACAGCCTGTGATGGCGAAGATCCTCAACGACTGGAAGCTGGCCGGAGTGGTCACCTTCGGCAGCGGACGCCCTGAGAACGTAATGGTCTCCGGCGATCCCAATCAAGACGACAACGATACCAACGACCGCCTTCCCGGCGCAGGCCGCGATTCGTTCATCGGACCCGACTACGCCACCACCGACCTGCGCTTGACCCGCCGCTTGTTTATGCGTGAACGCCTGAAGCTGGACTTGATCCTCGAATCCTTCAACCTGCTCAACCGCGACAACAAGCGCGTCCTGATCACCGAAAACGGCCTGGAAACCGACACCGCCTACTTCGAAAAAGTAAGCAACGAAATCGGAGTCAATTACTACCCCGGCCACTTCCAGATTCCAAGTAACCCACTGCAACCCACCAGCTCTTTTTCTCCCAGGCAGGTGCAACTGGCCCTAAAGATGACTTTCTGACAGGATGGCTAATATAAGACAAACGTGATTCCGAAATCCGGCAGCCGCGCGACGCAAGTTGACCCGGTTACTAAAGTCCCAAAATGGACCCAAAAAATGCGCTCCGGCGTTTGACGCTGCTCTCCTTTACTCTTTACACTCAGACTGTACGCCGGTGGCTTGGGGGCTGACCGAATTGGGCACGGCTCCGATCCGCGGGCTGACAGCGAAAGGCAAACGTGAGCCCCACTGAAACCAGCAGCACCACCAAACGGGAGATCCAAGTGGAGATCCCGGCGGATGAAGTCGCCCGCGAAACCGACACTCTGATCCAGAAATACCAGAAACTTGCCCGCATCCCTGGCTTCCGAACCGGCCACGCACCCGCATCCATTATTAAGCAGCGCTTCGCCGAAGGCATCAAGAGCGACGTGGTCGATGCACTCGTGCCGCGATATTTCCGCAAGGAGGCCGAAAAACTGGGCCTGACGCCCGTGTCGCAGCCTCAGGTGACCGATCTGCACGTACACGATGGCGAGCCTCTGCGCTTCAAAGCCAGCTTCGAAGTGATGCCGACCATCCGGGTCGAAGACTATAAAGAGCTTCGCGCCGACAAACCGGATGTTTCCGTTACTGATGAAGAAGTCGAGCAGTCGCTGAAAAACTTGCAGGAGCAGCGCGCCACGTTTACCACGATTGAAGGAAGCCCGTTGGGGGACGGCGATTTTGCTCAGGTTTCACTGGACGGAAAACCAAAAGATGCGGAAGGCGAAGCTGCAAGCTCGGCGAAACCCGGCCCCGCAGGATCCAATCCCGTGCACATGGATGACATCCTGGTCGAAATCGGCGGCAAAGGAACGATGCCCGAGTTCACCGAGAATTTGCGAGGCGTTTCCGCCGGAGACGAGCGCACGTTCGATGTGCATTATCCGCAGGACTTCTCCGATCAGAGGCTCGCCGGCAAGACTTTCACTTACACAGTGAAGGTGAAGGCGGTCAAGCAGAAAACTCTGCCGGAATTGAATGATCAATTCGCGAAAGATCTAGGAGAATTCGCGGACCTTGAGGACGTACGAAAACGAATCCGCGAAGGCATGGAAGCCGAGAAGAAACACACCGCCGAGCGCGAAGCCAAAGACAAACTGGTGGCTGAGTTGGTAAAGCGCAACGATTTCGACGTGCCCGAAGCATTGGTCGAGCACCAGATCGACATTCGTCTCGACCGCGGCCTGCGCGCCCTCGCCGCTCAGGGTATGAAGACCGAAGACATGAAGAAAATGGATCTCAACCGCCTGCGAGCGGGTCAGCGAGATCAGGCTGTACAGGAAGTGAAAGCTGCACTGTTGCTGGAAAAAATAGCCGAGGAGGAAAAGCTCGAGGTCAGTGATGCGGAAATCGATCGCGAAGTCGAAGCTCTGGCTGAGCAGTCGAAACAAACACCGGAAGCCATCCGGTCGCGTTTGACACGCGATGGGGCGCTGGATAGAATCCGGAATAGAATCCGCAACGAGAAGACCCTCGACTTTCTGTATCATCAGTCCGCGTAAGTCGCTTCCGATCCCCCAAGAAGCTAAAAGTGTAGGGAGCAGAAGTGTGAAAGGCAAAGGTGACCAGTGCTTGTGCCGATGGTAATTGAACAGACTGGCAGAGGTGAGCGGGCTTATGACATTTACTCGCGCCTTCTGCGGGATAATATTATTTTCATAGGGACGCCGATTGACGACAACATCGCCAATCTGGTGATCGCACAGATGCTGTTTCTGGCGCAGGAAGATCCGGAGAAAGATATTCAGTTATACGTGAATTCTCCGGGCGGTTCGATTACGGCGGGCATGGCGATTTATGACACCATGCAATATGTGAAGAATGACGTGACCACGATTTGCATTGGCCAGGCGGCTTCGATGGCCGCGCTTTTGCTCGCGGCTGGAGAAAATAAGAAACGGCTGGCTTTGCCGAATTCGCGCATTTTAATCCATCAGCCTTCGATGGGTGGCCTTTCGGGTCAGGCTACGGATATTGACATTCACGCCCGCGAAATCCTGCGTATGCGCGAGATTACAAACCAGTTACTGGCAAAACATACGGGGCAAAAGCTGGAAAAGGTGGAGAAGGACGTGGAGCGCGACTTCATTATGAACGCGCAGCAGGCTAAGGAATATGGAATCATAGACGATATCATCTATAAGACCAGATGAAGGGTATGATCGGCATTCGCCGATCGTATTGGGAGGTCTCAGCGCGAAACGATCTCTTCCCGCTTCCCCACGGGCACGGAGCGCTAAGGAGCCGGGAGGTTGCGGTAACAAAAGGAGTTGAGCCGAGTGAAAAACAGAACAGGCACTGAGGAAATCTTACGCTGTTCGTTCTGCCATAAGTCGCAGGACGCAGTCGCCAAGCTGATTTCATCCCCAAGCGATTATCCCAGGGCCTACATTTGCGATGAGTGTGTGGCGGTCTGTAATTCAATCCTGGAAGATGACCGCGCTGCAACCCCGCCAGCGGCGACGCCCAACACGCTTCCCAAGCCGCAAGAAGTCAAAACCTTCCTCGATGAGTACGTAATCGGCCAGGAGCAGACAAAGAAAAAGCTGGCCGTAGCTGTCTACAACCACTACAAGCGCATCTATATGAACCGTCAACGCACAAGTGACGGGATTGAACTGACCAAATCGAACATCATGTTGATTGGTCCGACGGGGACGGGCAAGACGTTGCTCGCGCAAACTCTGGCCCGAATGCTGGACGTGCCCTTCGCCATCGTCGACGCGACCACTTTGACCGAGGCTGGTTACGTTGGCGAGGACGTGGAGAACATTATCCTGAAGCTGCTGCAAGCGGCGGACGGCGATGTGGGACGGGCTCAGACTGGCATCATTTATATCGATGAAGTGGACAAGATTGGCCGCAAGGATGAGAACCCATCCATCACCCGTGACGTTTCCGGGGAAGGCGTGCAGCAGGCGCTGTTGAAGATTCTCGAAGGTACGATTGCGAACGTTCCGCCGCAAGGTGGGCGCAAGCATCCGCACCAGGAGTTCACGCCGGTCGACACGACCAACATTTTGTTTATCTGCGGCGGCGCGTTTGTTGGTCTGGAAAAGATTATCGGACGGCGCGCGGGCAAGAAATCGCTCGGCTTCAAGTTGGGAGAAGAGGCTGAGACGGAAGAGCCAACCGTAGCGCGTAAGCGGAATTTTGAGTTGCTCAGCGACGTGCAGCCCGAGGACTTGATCAAGTTTGGCCTGATTCCGGAGTTCGTCGGACGCTTGCCGGTGGTGGGCGTACTCGAAGACCTGGACGAGTTTGCTCTGATTGAGATCCTCACCCGGCCCAAAAACGCTATCGTGAAGCAATATCAGCGGTTGTTTGAGTTTGAGAATGTTCGGCTGAAGTTCAGCGAGGACGCTTTGCGGGCAGTTTCGCGCCAGGCGATGGCTCGTAAAGTGGGCGCACGCGGCCTGCGCATGATTTTGGAAGAACTGATGCTCGATTTGATGTACCATTTGCCGAGTCAGAAGAAAGTAAAGGAATTCGAAGTGACGCAACAGATGGTGGAGAAGCATACGGCGTCGTTTGCGATGATGGAAAAGGCGGGATAAGGCTACGGGCTTTAGGCGTCAGACGTCAGACCCGAAGCCCGACCCCTAAAGCCTGAAGCCCGAGCAATCGAGTCAAAGGCCGCACGTTAAAATTTGGGAGAATCAGTGACCACATCCAAGGAAAAATTCGAAACTAAAAAGTTGCCCATGATGCCCATTCGGGATGTGGTCATCTTTCCCTACATGATGACGCCGTTCGTGGTAGGACGGGAGTCCAGCGTGCACGCGCTGGAAGAAGCGCTGGCCGCGGACAAAAAAATCTTCCTGGCTACGCAGCACGACGCCAGCATCGACGAACCCAAACCCAACGAGATTTATCAGGTGGGAACAGTCGTTAATATTGTGCAGAGCCTCAAGCTGCCCGACGGCAATATTAAGGTGCTGGTCGAAGGTATTGAGCGCGGCAAGATTCTGCAAGTCACCGAAACCGAAGGCTTCATGCAGGCTTCGGTCCGCCTGGCGCGCTACGCCATCGAGACCAATCCGCAAATCGAAGCCGGCATGCAGCGCGTAACCGGCTTGTTCGAACAGTACGTAAAGCTTTGCCAGTCTTTGAACTACGAGACCATGATCGCCGCCGTGCGAATGGAAGATCCGGCGAAGCTAACGGATACGATCGCCGCGAACCTGCAGCTTTCGATCGAAGAAAAGCAGGAACTGCTTGAGATTTTTGATCCCGCCGAGCGCTTGAGCAGGATTGGCGACGTACTCGATATCGAGATTGAAAAGCTGAATATGGATCGCACCATCCAGTCGCGGGTAAAGCGGCAGATGGAGCGGGCGCAAAAAGAGTATTACCTCAACGAAAAGATCAAGGCCATCCAGAAGGAGCTGGGCCGCGGCGAAAAGAGCGAATTCGACGAACTGAAAAAGAAGATCGAAGCCGCCGGCATGCCCAAAGACGTGCGCGACAAAGCGGTGCAGGAACTGAAAAAACTGGAAGCCATGCCGCCCATGTCGGCGGAGTCTACGGTTTCACGCAATTATCTGGATTGGCTTTTGGCAGTGCCGTGGAAAAAACGATCGAAGGAAATCCGCAATATCAGCCGCGCCGAGAAGGTTCTCAACGAAGATCATTATGGCCTGGAGAAGATCAAGGAACGCATTCTTGAATTTCTCGCTGTACGCCAGTTGGTAAAGAATCCGAAAGGCTCAATTCTCTGTTTTGTCGGGCCTCCGGGCGTGGGCAAGACTTCGCTGGGCATGTCGATTGCGAAGGCGACGGGCCGGAAGTTTGTGCGGATGTCGCTGGGCGGGGTTCGCGATGAGGCCGAAATCCGCGGGCATCGCCGCACCTATATCGGCGCGCTGCCGGGACAGATTATTCAGATGATGAAAAAGGCGGGAACGAAAAATCCCGTCTTCATGCTGGACGAAGTGGACAAAATGTCCATGGATTTCCGGGGTGACCCGTCGGCTGCGCTACTCGAAGTCCTCGATCCCGAGCAGAATTTTATGTTCGTCGATCATTATCTCGACGTTGAATACGACCTCTCGCAGGTATTTTTCATCGCCACCGCGAACGTTATCCATACCATTCCGCCCGCGCTGCAGGACCGCATGGAAGTGTTGCGCCTGCATGGCTACACCGAGCAGGAAAAAGTTGAAATCGCCAAGCAGTTCCTGGTGAAGAAACAGATGCAGCAGGCCGGTCTGACCGACAAGAACATCAAGTTCTCGGACGAAGCGATTGCCGGTTTGATTCGCTCCTACACGCGCGAGGCGGGTGTGCGCAATCTGGAACGCGAAATCGGCAACATCTGCCGCAAGATCGCGCGCAAAGTAGTCAAAGAGGGCGCCGAATACAACATCGCGATCGCGCAGGACAACGTGAACGATTATCTGGGCGTGATCAAGTTCCGCGATACGCTGGCGCACGAGCGCAGCGAAGTGGGACTGGTGACCGGCTTGGCTTGGACGGAAGTCGGCGGCTCGATTCTCAGCACGGAAGCGACGGTCGTCGACGGCAAGGGCAAGCTCACGCTAACCGGCAAACTCGGCGACGTCATGCAGGAATCAGCCCAAGCCGCAATGTCTTACGTACGCTCGCGGTCACATCGTCTGGGATTGCCGCGCGATTTCTACCGCAATATCGATATTCACGTGCATGTGCCGGAAGGCGCGATTCCCAAGGATGGGCCATCCGCCGGCATCACCATCGCAACCGCCATCTCCAGCGCCTTGAGCAAGATTCCGGTTCGCCGCGATCTGGCCATGACGGGAGAGATTACGCTTCGCGGCAAAGTATTGCCGATCGGCGGTCTCAAGGAAAAACTCCTGGCGGCCCATCGCGCCGGACTCTTCGAAGTAATTTTGCCTCAGGACAACGAGAAAGACCTTGCCGAAGTGCCGGAAAATCTTCGCAGCGCCATGAAGATGCACTTCGTCGATACCATGGACCAGGTGCTGGCTGTGGCCTTGGAGCAGCCATTGCCCGAGCCCATCCCGCAAGTTGAGGGTGCGCAGACAATCACGCCCCTGCCGCCTCCAACCGAAGGATCCACGGCGCATCAGTAGGGCGGCGATTAGAGCTTGACGGATCAAAGTTAGCGCGTTCCGAGTTTGTTGCTAAATATTCAAAGAGCAAACTAAACTCACCCTCTATGGGCGCAGCTCAATTTTGGCAATCATTCCAGCAACTTTCCTTGTGGAGTTTCGAGGCGCTGTTGCTGCCTCCGATACTGCTTGCAATGACTATCTGTACCCTGAGTCTGGCTTTGGCTTTCGGGCGGCAATTACCATTCCGCAGAGAAGTGTGGCGCGCCTCTTACTGGCTGGTATTCACGCAATTACTTTTTTTCCCTGCGATGATCACAGTTGGAGTATTGCTCCCGGCTGGTGGCGTTATGCCTAAGCCGGTACCCAATATGATCGGCCGCTGGTGCCTTGAAGCACTCTCATATCTTTCCTTGGCGTTGGGCTGCCTTTGGGTGTATCGGATGAAGAGGCTACGGTGGTTCGCTGTCAGCCTAATCGCAGTTCAGGAAATACTTATTCTCTGTGCAGGTTTTATGGCGGGCATGAGCGTAAGCGGAGACTGGTTGTGAGCCGCTTCGCTGAGTTCTCGGCGTGACATCGCTGGGCGAAATTCCCATTCAGGGGCTAAAGCCCACATCATTTTGCGCTCTTGCGGCCCGACTGAAGTCGGGCCCTTCCCAAAGCCTGCGTGGTCGTAGTTTTTCCGCAACCCTAAATCGTATCCTCTTCGGTGCGAGGATCTACGCCTCATCAGTAAAAAAACAAGCTCAATAAAATAAGGGTGCGGCAGGAATCCTGAGATTCTGACCGCACCCTTAAACTTTGCACGTCGAACTATGTTTCAAACTACGGAGTGTTCAGCGGTTCTATGCGGACCACGTGCTGGCTGACTGTATTGTGGTCGCCAGCGTCGATGGTAGACGCAAAATTATCGCCAGCAGTTTTCGTGGTGGCTTTGAAACCAACCGTGTTGCCCGCGCTGTTCACGTAGCGTCCCACCATTTCGAGCGTGTCATTGACTCCGTCTGGTTTGGTCTCGGTCGTGGCTTTCGGGTCGATGACATCGTAGTACTTGCCGGCGTGGCGCAGGAAACCAATCTCGTCGCCAGCGGAATTGAAATAGGCGCCCGCCACGTCGCCCTTATTGTTCAGAGTGCGAGCAATTGTTCCCGTTGCAGCCGCCTTGGGATCAGCGATTTTCTTGAATTTCTTGCCGTTGTAGACGAAGCTCTGGTAATCGCCGGATGAGTCAAGGGCAAACATAAGGATCTGGCCGCTGTTGTTGATATCCCAGGCGTATGGGATGGTATCGCCGGTCACGTCGATGCTGGTGTACTTCGCGCCTTTCTTCACGAAGGCGTGCTGGACGCTGGCGGAGTCGAGATAGTCGCCTACAACATCGCCTGCGTCATTAATTCCGATGGCCTGGGTTCCATTTGATTTGGGGAAGTTGATGGCAGTGAATTTTCCGGCGGAGTACACGAATCCTATGGATAGGCCGGTCTTGGTGCTGGTGCAGAAGCCGGCAGCTGCGCCTGCACTGTTGATGCCGTAGAAAGCAATTGCGGCGGGGTAACCGCCGCTGGTCGTGCAATTCGGGTGATTGACCGTGGTCAGCTTCTTCCCGGCCAGGATCATCGCGTGCTGGACGCCGGCGGAGTCCACATAATCGCCAGCAATCGTCCCCGCATTGTTGACGCTGAAAGTATCCGTCTCCGTCGCGGTTTTGTTTGCGTGAACGTCCGAGAATGTAAAAGTTAACGGCGGCGCTGCCGCGATACCGACAGCAACGAACATGAGAACTATCAACACGCCAACGATGGATGTTTTCACTGATTTCTCCTGGAGAAGGTATGGTGACCGCTCCGCCCGTGGTGGGAGATTCGTGAAGCGGTTCAGGCCGACAAATTATCGTGCCCGGGACTCGGGCGGTCAAGATGAAAGGTTTTGCACTCTGGACTACGAGTTAGGGCCCAGCTTGACAGCGAACCCGGTCCGCCCGTAGATTGACAGCACTTTCCAGCCTAGAATGAAGAAGGGCTCGCCGCCTTTCAAAGATCATGCGACACCAGGAGTTTTGAATCATGTCCAGTTCCGAGTTGAGGAACGGAGAAGTCGGGTTGTTCGGGGAGTTGCCAAGTGAGCCTAGCGACGCCCGAACAACCGGCATACTTCCATCGCAGACAATCAAAGAATTGATCGCTCGGGGGCAAATCATTGGCAACCGCCCGATCACCGAAGAACAGATTCAGCCAGCAAGTCTCGACCTACGATTAGGGGACATAGCTCACCGCGTCCGCGCAAGTTTTCTCCCCGGGCCAAATAGTACCGTCGAAGGCAAAATCAAAGAACTGCGGATGACCAGAGTAGACCTGACCAGCGCGGCCGTCTTCGAGAAAGACTGCGTTTATATTGTGCCTTTGCTGGAGGAACTTCATTTGCCTGGCGGCGTTGCGGGCAAGGCGAATCCCAAGAGCACCACCGGTCGATTGGACATCTTCACGCGCCTAATTACGGACTATGGTGTCGAATTTGACCGGGTGCCGACAGGTTACACAGGGAAGTTATACGCGGAGATTGTTCCTCGCACGTTCACCGTCGGCATTCGAGCGGGGATGAAGCTCAGTCAGCTTCGGTTTGTGCAGGGAAATGCCGACTCTCAAGATAAAGACATCAAGAAATTGGATCGGGAGCAGACGCTGGTGTACATGGACGAGGATAGCCCAGCCAAAGCGAGATTGGACAGGGGGCTGAGGATCACCGTTAACCTAGAAGCGAGCGAGAAGGGCGAAGTCATTGCTTATAAGGCGAGGCGGAATGCTCCTATGATCGAACTGGACAAGATCGATCACTACGCGCCTGACGAATTCTGGGAGCCGCTTTATCAAACCGCCAATAAGGGCCTCATTCTCCACGCCGGGGATTTTTACATTTTGGCGTCCAGAGAGAGGGTTCGCGTTCCGCCTGACTTCGCTGCCGAAATGGTTCCCTTCGATCCCTCCGATGGCGAGTTCCGCATCCACTACGCGGGTTTTTTTGACCCCGGCTTTGGATTTGGCACGAGCGACATAAAAGGCACCCGCGCCGTGTTGGAAGTGCGGGCCCACGAGGTTCCGTTTCTGATCGAGCACGGCCAGTTCGTCGGGCGTCTAAACTATATGCCCCTACTGTCCAGGCCGGACAAGATTTACGGTGTCCAAATCGGGTCCTCATATCAACAGCAAGCGCTTGCCCTGAGCAAACAGTTCCGGCGACAGACGTAGCAAGCTACATCTCTACGGGTTTTGGAATAGAAGCAGCGAAAGTGCCGTATGGAATCCAATCTTCAGCCGACCCAGCCTAGAGCCACTTTCAGCGGCGTGACTGGTTTAATCGTCGCCGTCGTTGTGGTCGCGATTCTTCTGATTGCGTTCCCCGCTTATCGCTGGTTTTTCCTGATCAGCCTGGGCATTGGACTGGTGGTGGCGGCCATTCTATTTCTGTGGCATAAGTACAGGCCGATCCGCGAAGAAGATGTCCATAACAAACGGCCACTCGGGTTGGGATAGAGTCACGTCCTGAAATTCTGCGCCCCCTTGCGCTTTTCCCTATTCAAACCGCACACTGTTTCATGCGCGTTTTGGCTCGATTCATGATGTCCGCGATGGACGCCGGCCACTTCCCTGCCCCCGTGCTTCCCGAAGTCGCCTTCCTCGGACGATCGAACGTGGGCAAGTCTAGCGTGATTAACTCGCTGCTAGGAGCGAAGCTGGCCAAGACCAGTTCGACTCCGGGGCGAACCCGAAGCATCAACTTTTTCGAGCTGCGCTGGGCGGGGAAACCCCAGCCTGAATTGATCTTCACCGATTTGCCAGGCTACGGGTACGCCAAGGTCTCGCGCGAGATTTCTAGCCAGTGGCCCACCTTTATTGAACCGTACCTGCTGCATCGTCCCGTGTTGGCGTTGTGTTTGGTTCTGGTGGATGTCAGCGTGCCTCCACAGGAAAGCGACCGGCTATTGCTGGAATTTCTCGCATCGAGTGGCCGTCCAGTCTTGATCGTTGGCACGAAAAGTGACCGTCTATCGGGAAACCAGTTGCGCAACTCTCTGCAGACGCTCGCGCAGGAATTTCCTCAGGCTCGCATTGTTCCGTTCTCCGCCAAAAGCGCCGCCGGGCGCGAAGAGTTATGGAAAGAGATTCGAACGGCGGTCGAGAACTATCACGCCTGAATCCGTTATCATCTAGCAATCCATGTCTACTTACTTGATCACGGGAATCGCAGGATTTATTGGGTCGTCGCTAGCGCATGCGATTTTGGCGCGGGGCGACAACGTGCGCGGTATCGATAATTTTTCTACCGGAAAGCGCAAGAACATCGCCGAGTTGCTTGATCGAATCGACGTACGCGAAGCCGATTTGCTCGACCTCGAGGCGATGCAGTCAGCCTGCCGGGGCGTCGACTATGTTTTGCACGAGGCCGCCATTCCATCCGTGCCCAGGTCCGTGCTGAATCCTTTGGAGAACAATCAGGCTAACGTCGACGGGACCGTGAACGTGCTGGTTGCGGCTCGCGATGCCAAGGTGAAGCGGGTGATTTACGCCGCGTCGTCTTCGGCCTACGGAGACACTCCCACGTTGCCCAAGCGTGAAGACATGTCTCCCAACCCGATCTCTCCGTATGCAGTGGCGAAACTGGCGAGCGAATATTACATGGCGTCGTTTTTTCGCTGCTACAACCTGGAGACGGTGGCGCTGCGCTATTTCAATATCTTTGGGCCGCGGCAGGATCCGACCTCTCAGTACTCCGGTGTGTTGGCCAAATTCATTACGCAAATGCTCAAGGGAGAACGGCCAACCATCTTCGGCGATGGCTCCCAGAGCCGCGATTTCACCTACGTGGACAACGTGGTGCATGCGAATCTGCTGGCTTGCAAAGCGCCTGCAGATGAAGTCGCCGGGAAAGTATTCAACGTGGCCACCGGCACGCGCATCGATCTGAACGAAATGTTCGCCGTGCTCAAGAAACTCACCGGCTATCCCGGCGACCCGAAACATGCACCGGAGCGCGCAGGAGACGTGAAGCACTCGCTGGCCGATCTATCGCGGTCAGAAAAGCATCTAGGATACAAGCCGCAAGTGAACTTTGAAGAAGGCCTGCGCCGCACGGTCGATTGGTACCGAACTCAAGAAAAAGCAGCGAGAGCGTGATGAGGCAAGGCTTCGGCAACGGGAGGGAGCATCGTGAGCACGCGTACGGTGGTTTTGAGCGCCGCGGCCAGCAACGTCATAGTCGTGACGGCCACGTATGCGGTGCACGGATGGAACGCGGCCGGGGCTCACGCGGCTGCGCGGAATAGCGCCAGGCTTTCTGCGCTGTGGTTCGCGCTGGCCTTTGCGGCTCCCGGCTTGACGCGGTTGCTTCGCGGCTTGCCAGCGCCGGCGACTCTCGTTTATTCATTCTTCGCGGCTCACTGTGTTCACTTCGTCACGGTCGCAATCCTCCTAACGACATTTGACTTCTTGCACGTGATGCAAAACCCCGCACGCGCCGTCGCGGTCGTGCTAGGTGGATTCGCTCTGGTTCTCCTGGCAGCGGGAACGGCTACTCCTTCGGCGTCCTGGACGTATCGCTATCTTCATAGACAGCGCTATACGCGATCTTCCTGATTTTCTTTTTTGCCTTCGCGAGGCACTCGAGTAAACCTCTGCGCGCGCTGGCCGCTGTTTTGGCGCTGTCACTTTTTCTCCGCCTGGCCAGCGATCTGAAACTTTATTCGTCGCGAGTCAAATCCGCCGCCTGAATGGAAAGCCGCGAAGCCGACGGCTGAAGCCTGAAGCCTAGCGACTGAAGCCTAGTCCGTCATTACCTTCGTTATCTGTGGCCGCACTACGCCCGCGACTACAGTTGCGGTATGACACTCTCGTCTATGGTGGTCTCTCGCGATTGGGCTGAAGTCAGTGTGTTGGAGTGCATCCTCGGCGGCTTGCATATTGGTGTAGATGTCGAACCGGAACCGCTAAAGGCTCGCGCTAAACTGGCCAAATCGAAAATCGATGCCTTGATCGTAGACTGCGATCTGGATGGAACAACCAGTTTTCTGCGTGGCCTCGGCACCGGATTGAACGCGGTGCCGCTCGTCATTGTCAGCGGCTCGAACGGGCACACGAATTTGCAGGACACAGGCGCGACCTTCGCTTTCAAAAAGCCAATCTCGGTGGAGCAGGCTGTGCGCACGCTTTCCGCGGCACGCAACATGATTCTCGACGGCAGGCTCCGCTACAATCGCCACTCATTAGACTTGCCGGTATGCCTGGGCTGCGATTCGAAGAAGAAGGTCGAAGCCCATCTCATGAACCTCAGCCAAGGCGGTGTTGGCATTCGCTTGCCTCGTCCGCTGGCTTTGCGTGGTCCGGTGCGAGTGAGCTTTCAACTTCCAGAAAGCAAAATTCAACTCAAAGCTCACGGTGAAGTTGCCTGGATCGACAAACTGGGCAACGCCGGAATTCGCTTTCTGCAGATGAGCCCAACCATGAAGCGCGACTTGCAACTCTGGCTGGCCCAGCAATACCTCTCGCACTAAGAGCAGTCATTGGTCGCCAGTTGTTGGTCTGTATCGGCGCACACCGCCGCCCCTTGATTCCGCCATTCAAAAGACTTGCAGGGCAGGAGCATTTTTCCTGTCGTGATGCGGCTTTACGACGATCTCCACATCCTGATCGAGCGCCACAAGGAAGCGCATAAGGCGCTCAACGGAAAACTGCCGGAACTCACCCCTCAGCATTTTGGAAACATCGGGCTGGCGAACGCCAAACAACTCGGCGGCCTCAACTTGTTTGAGACGGCGCTTTTTCATGATCGCATCAATCTTGAAGACGAGCTGCGCCCTCACTAGGTGCTCTTCCGCGTTCGGCACACCGATATCCTTGAATACATTGCGGCTGCCGGTTTCGTATCCCTTCTTTCTCATAGCTTCAGCTCCCAGCAATCTGTTCCGCCTCGCGTAGCCGTTGCTTGATCAATTCCATGTCCCGACGCGGCGTCTAGGGTCCGGTCTTCGATTTCTTCTGGAAGGCGTGCAGGACGTATGCCGCCCTGGCGAACCGCAACGCATAAACCGGCGCGGAATGTGTCCCCGCGATAGTCCTCAACGATTTCCACGACCCCGGCTCCGCCAAAGCCACTCAGCGCTTTCGCGTCGCGGTGCTTGCCACCGCGCTGCGCGACGTACGGCGCATAACCCATGCGATCCTGCACAAGTTCCGGAAACTCGCGCAAATCTTTGCGGCTCGATCCGACCCAGATCACCGGCTTCAGAGACGGTTCATAGGTCATGAGCGATTATGTCAATATAGTGAATTCACTATATTTCGTCGAGAGGATTTAGCGGAAGCGTGCCTGATCTTCTTGCTCACGGTATATTCCGTCCGCCGACTCGAGGCATGCCATCCTGGCCAGGTGTTCTCCGGGCGTGCTGCTGAACCAGAACGCAAATAGAAACCAGTAGATTGTCCCGAAGATGGCCGCGACCGCGATGGCGAGAGGGATCGTGATCAGCCACGTGGGTAGGACGTCGGTGATGACCATGGACATCACCGCAAACAGCAGGACTGCGCATAGCAGGATCAGCGCATCCAGCGTTTTTGCGAGGGCGCGCAACGAAATTGGAATCGGGCACCAATGCAGCCGCACGCGCTGCGGAAGATCCGGCGGCCTAAGCGGAGCAACCGTCGGCTCAAGCTGAATAGCCGGCCGTGGAGAAGCGGAGAACAGCAATTCAGTAGCACCCTCGGCGCGATTGCCTTCAACCGCAACCGATTCGCTCGGCGAGAACAAATAAGCGTTGGAAAGAATCTGGACAAAAATCCATTCCTTCAGCGAGCGTTGTGAACGCTCGGGCAGATCGACGAATTGCACTCCCGCTTGTCCCCAAGCGTCGGTCCAGGCAATTCGGCCGACGGCTTCGATCCGCACCCGCGGAGCCGACAACTCGAAACGAAGATGAACTTGCTGCTCAGGAGTCAGAGGAGTGACGGTCTGTATGGCGATCCCGAATTCGCTGAGATCGCGCAGGATGGCTCCGCTCGCGGCATCCAGATTGACGTGCGACAAGGTACGAATTTTCTGCCGATAAGGGCGCGCCCGCTTCCGCGTGACCGCGACAATGCCGGCCCCCGGGGATTCGATCAGATTCGACCGAGCGCTCATAACTAAATCTTAGCCTCGCCCCTGGAAGTGCCTCAGTAACCGTGCTGGTTCCGGTCGTCGGAAACTCAAGGATTACGAAGCCGTGCGGTCGATGGCGGGCTCGGTCTCGGGATGAACCTCGCTGGTGCGAGCCCGGTCCTGCGCGATCAGTCGATTGAGATCGTAACTGTAAGGCCCATACGCGCGGAAAGCCTGCTCATCAAACAGACGTTTGATCCCACAACTCAAGCAGACCTGGTAGGAATGATCCTGAAAGCGAACCGGCCAACTCATCTTGCTATGCCAGCAACCGCGGAAGATCACGACTCCCGCCGCTCCCAGACCTGTGGCAACTACTCCGAGAGGCCACAGCCAACCCGACTTCTTTTTCTGCTCACTCACCTGCCACAACCTGTAAGTCCTTCCAACGGCTAACGATATGCTGAATTCGAAGGGCGTGCAACGTTTTTCGGAAAACTATGAATCGGAACGGCTTGGGCGGCTTACGAAAGAGCAGGGCGCAAGTCCTTACCTTCGTGCGCCGAAAATATTGCGCTTCCCGGCAAACCCTTGTAACTTACGAGTAATGCCTCGGCCGAAGGCAAGGGACTCGCAGGGACTATCCGCGAGCTGCGAATCGATGAGTTGAAGAGCTATTTCTCCCCCAAGACTGGCCGTTAGCATCTAACACCGACTTAGACACGGATTTTTCCGCCACTTCCATGAGTGCGAGTGTGAACAATGCGGGACTGGAACTGTTAAAGGAAGAAACCGCACCTGTTGCCGCACTTCCGCCTCAAACCCCATCGCCGACTGAAAGCATGGGCCATGAAGCTTTGCAGGCTCTCCTCGCCTTTGCCGCGTTGCACGAACAAGTACGCACACGACGGGCAAATCAACTGGGTGACGGCGGGCGCTCCAGTGCGGAGGATGATTGGCAGGTCGAACACTTTCTCCTCGACGAAGTGCTGCAACTGGTCGCCGAGCGTGCGCTTGCAATCACGGGCGCTGATGGTGTCGCGATCGCATGGGCGGAAGGCGATGCCATCGTCTGCCGCGCTTCGGCGGGAAGCATTGCGCCGGACGCGGGCATTCGTCTCGATCCCAACTCAGGATTCTCCGGTGAATGCCTGGTATCGGGGCGCATCGTCCGCTGTGACGACGCCGATACCGACCCGCGCGTAAACCTGCAAGCCTGTCGTCGTCTGGGCGTCCGCTCCATGCTGGCTGTGCCGCTCTCCGCAAAAGAAAATGTGATTGGTTTGTTGGAGGCTTTCTCCAACGAACCCTACGGATTCAACGACAGTGACGTTCGCAGTCTGTGTCTGCTGGCTGAGCTGATTCTTTCCGCCATGAAGCCGGAAGAAGAAGATCGGCTGCGCGAGATTTCACGCCGCGTCGTGGCGCCGGTAATGGTCGGGCCGGAACCGATTTCTGTGAGTGCGCCTCTGCCTGAAATTGTGAAGGCCGAGACCGAACCTCCGTCAGCAAGTGAATCCGTCGACAGCGCTGAGCCCGCGAGTTCCGTCGATGGCGCAGGGTTAGTTTTGCCCGAGGATGCGAAATCGAGCGACTTTGCCCTCGCCGAGCAAGACCCCGCAGAACATGAAGAACTCGATCATTCCCGCCCCGGCCTCGCGGTTGTGGCAGCGGTCGTATTGATTGCCGCGGCTCTGGGCACAGGAGTGTGGTGGAAGCTCGGCCACAGCGCGCACTCGGTAAAAGCGTCGGCTACGCCAACGGCGTCGCCAATCGTGCCGCCCGCAACAATCGCGAAGCCAGCAACAACTGTCCCGCCAATCCTGGAAACGGCTACAGAGACGACAGAAAAAGACGACGAGACGGAGTCTTCCCCGGCGACTCCCGAAGCAGCCGGCGTCTTGCCTCAGGTAACGGGCATCCGGCATTGGTCGTCGGCTGAATCCAGCACCGTCGTGATCGATATGCAGGATCAGGTTCAGTACGAAGCGCATCGGCTTCCGAATCCGGAGCGAATATACTTCGACCTGCACGACACTACGCTCCCGGCGGCTCTCAACAATCGGATCATCGCAGTAAACGATTCGCTGCTGCAACGCATTCGCGTCGCTCAGCCGCTGGCGGGAGTCACCCGCGTCGTGCTCGAAACCAATGGCGCGTCGGATTTCTCCGTCAGCCTCGAGCCGAATCCCTACCGCCTGGTCGTCGAAGTTCGCAAGCTAGGAACCAAGCCGCCCGCCCGGGCGAAGATCGATCTCTTCGCTCCCACGACCTCGGATCAAACCGCAGCCAAACAAGCACCATCCGACCAGGTCGGCACGACTCAGAAACCGCTCGCCGCAGTCGCCCTGTCATCCAAGCCGAATCCACCGAGTCCTCAAGCGAACAGCGGAAATGAAAAGCAACTAGCATCATCTTTAACCTCGCCCGCCGCGCAAGCGCACACGGCCCTCTACCCGCAGAAACTTCGCATTGTGCTCGACGCTGGTCACGGCGGTTGGGATTTGGGGACGGTCGGACGCAAGGGCCTGCTGGAAAAAGATCTGACGCTCGATATTGTGGAACGCCTCGGCCAGTTGATCGAGAGTCGCCTCGGAGCCGAGGTCATCTACACGCGAAAAGACGACAGCTATCTCGCGCTCGAAAAGCGAGCTGAAATTGCGAACCTGGCTCAGGCCGGCCTGTTCATTTCCGTCCACGCCAATTACAGCGACTTCCCCTCGGCGCGCGGCGTGGAAACTTATTACACGAACACCTACTCATCCGAGAAAGCAAGAACCCAAGAAGCGGACGAAGCCGCGGCCGCCGGACTGAAGACCGTCAATTGGACCAACATCGACATTCGCGAAAAGGTGCATGAGTCGCGCCGGGTCGCAATCAGCGTCCAGCGCTCGTTGTATGCGATGTTGTCCGAGAAGAATCCCGGCCTCCCCAACCGCGGCGTGAAGGAAGCGCATTACGTCGTTCTGACCGGAACCTCGATGCCCGCGATCCTCGCCGAAGTTTCCTTCGTCAGCAGCCCAACCGACGAAAACAATTTGCAAAGCTCAACCTACCGCCAGCAAATCGCCGAAGCTCTCTACACCGGCATCGCCCACTACCAGGCATCCAATCACAATCTAAAGCTGGCCAGCGCCTCAGCGAAACCCGCAGGAAGATAATCCGTAGAAGCGTAGCTCCACTACATTTCAAGCTCGCACCGACAAACTGAATTCCACAATCCATCCCGTAGTCATTACGACAGCGAAGGCCAATCTTCACCGCGGACTCTTCAAGCCAAGCTCGCCATCATACTGCCGGATAACCTCGTAGCATTCGCAGGCGGAGTTTTCAAGTTTCTTGCGGTTTACAATCTCCACTGCGCCACGGCCGTACGCGATGAGCTTTTTCTTCTGCAGAGCACCAGCTGCGACGCTTAGGGTCGGTCTGTCTGTACCTAGCATAGTTGCGAGAAAATCATGAGTGATGGGCAGCGACCCTGAATCTACTCTGTCCTGAGTCATTAGCAGCCACCTTGCAAGGCGCTGCCCAATATCGTGTAGCCGATTACACGCTGCTGTCTGTGCAATCTGCATACCCCTAACTACGGCATAGCGGTTCAACGTCGATTGCAGGTGTGGAGCGGATTCCAACGTGTTCTGCAGAGCTCCCACCTCGATCCGAAATCCGTCCCCCGTAATTTGCACGATCGCTTGAAGCGGACTTTTGCTTAGGCCAACAGCTGCCAACGTTCCCGTGAAGCCCTCATTCCCCACTATGCCCGCTTCGGCGGTTCTTCCATCTTTCATGACGACTACCAGAGAAATCAAACCGCGATTCGGGAAATACGCAAATTCTAGTTTTCTGCCCGGCTCGTGAAGGACCAGATGGTTCGGCAAGCTGACGTATTCGAGGTGAGGACGAAGTGAGTGGTAGTCGCTATCGGGAATCGATAGAAGTATGAGACTGCTGACCGGTTTACCTTCAGGATTCGTCCGCTCGCCAGAACGCACGAGTGGGAGACCTTTACCTTCCATAAACCATCCTTCTCCTGGCAGCGTGTTGTGCCTAATTGCCTGGGAAAAATCGTGCCTTAGTTCTCTTCGATGTAGCTGCCAACTGAGACTTCTTTTTGCGCTCACCATCCAGCGCGTAGCAAAGCTTCTCCACCAGGATCATCAGCTTCGCCGAGTCCATTTCCTTGCTGGCATGTTCTGCAATGGATTGCCAACCTTCATCTCCCAATGTGTGAGCCATAACTGAACTCCTTTTTCACGACTTAGCAACGTTATCTCGGCCTCAAATTAGAGTCTGAGCAATAAAGCACATCCCCGCAAAGGACAGGCAGCACGGAACGCGCGCTGGCAGGTGCAGCAGGCCATTGGACCGTCACCCAGGCTGGCCAAAAATAGGCGATTCCGCACTTCAACGAGCCCCCGGAATCGAGCGTGCGCCCGCGCCAGAAGGTTCTATGTATGTAGGATGACCGACAGACAAATCAAGATTGGCACGTCTAGACTGGCCCATCCTTTTATCATCTTCTTCTCATATTTTTCTTATCATCTTCGACCGCGCGCGCGCTCGACGAAGAATCCCCGTCGTACGTCACTGCGAAAGGAAAGGGTAAATGGCGCACCGGAAGCTTCCATTTCATGGCAGCAAGCGCATACTCGTTGGCACGCGGCGAGAGAGGCAGCTATGAGCCGGAAGCTGGTATGGATTGAGAGAGAGCGTTTTCGAGGCTTTGGTTGCTCTGAATGTAACTGGCGGTTCAAACCTTCCGGAGCGCCTACCGGCAACTCTTTCGATGAAATGCTGCGCAGCTTCGAGGCGCAGCGGGACGAGGAGTTTACCTCTCATGTTTGCGCTGACCACCTCCCCAAGAAAGCAAGGTAGTCACCGCTGGCAACGCAGGGACTAGAGGGGACCGCGAGCCTGAACCTCTTATGGACCAAAGATGGACCCTGAAGCGACGAGGAAAGCGAGATTAGCGGCCTTGCAGGAAGAGATGGACTTCATCCATCACGCCAACGAACTGTATTGGCGACAGACGGACCCCAGCGATGCAGCCAGGACAGACTATTTCCACCGACAGGATCGGTTAGAAGAAATCCGGAGCGAGCTTGCCAAACTGCACGAGCATAGTTAAGCCTGCAGCTGGAGCAAAGCTTTCTGGACTGCCTCCCAAGCCATTCCGCGATACGGCCGATACTTCACCGCTCCGCCGCGATCCCACCATACTTCTCCAGCCACTTCAACTCTTCCCGCACTTTGATCTTCCCGTGCCATGGATTCTTGTCAAGCTCATGCCCTTCGCCCGGAAAAATCAGCAGCGTGCTGGGAACTCCAAGCGCGTGCAACGCATGATCGAGCACATACGCTTCCGCTACAGCCACTCGAATATCTTCCGCCCCGGCGACGATATGCGTGGGCGTGCGAACTTTATTCATCTGGTAGATCGCCGCTTCGTCCTGATAACGCTGCGGCACATCCCAGGGAAAGCCTCCAAGAAAATAAATGTCATCAAAACTGGTATCGTCGTTGCCCCAGTTGGCAACGTTTTCCACCGCGCCCCCGCCCGTCACCGCGGCCTTGAAGCGAGTGGTTTGCGTGATCAGCCAGTTGGCCATATAACCGCCATAACTGTAGCCGCCCACAGTAAGATGATCGGGATCGGCGATGCCGTCTTTCACTAGCGAGTCCACGCCCGCAAGAATGTCTTTGCCCGGACGGGAAACAATTTCAGGAACGATCTGCGCCTGAAACTTGTCGCCGTAGCCAGTCGATCCGCGATAATTCGGTTCAAATACCAGCCACCCCTGCGTTGCCGCCATTCGGTCCCAAACATACCAGTCGGCTTCAAAGTGATTGCCATCGGCATCGTCTGGGCCTCCGTGCGGGAACACGAACATGGGCAGATGTTTCGCCTCGAACTTTCCCGGCGGATACATCAGCACGCCTTCGATAGTTGTGCCATCGTCCGCAGTCCAGTGATAAGCCTTAGTCTTGGGCAGATCGCGCTCCGTGAACATGCGATTGAACGAAGTGATGGCGCGCGCCGATTGCAGTGCGTCGCGTCCGTCTGCCAAGTAAACTTCGGTTGGCTCTTCGATTGCCGAGTGCACGAAAGCGATGCGCTGCGAATGTTGAGCAGAAGCAATGTTCTTGTAGCTGCCCGCGACGACGAACAGTTTGGAGAAAGGCGCGGAAACCTTCGACTGGAAATAAGTCTGAGTCTCGGTGCCAAGCTGGCCCGTTGCGAGCACGCCGTCATCGGGAGTAATCGCGTACACTCCAACCGCTCCTTCGAAATCAGCCGCCCAGCGCTGGATTTCGCCGGTATCCCCGTCGACCCAGTAAACCCGCGTCTGCGTATCCTTGTACTTTCCCTCGACCGAGCCATATTGCACTTCGAAGACAATATGCTTGCCATCTTTCGCCCAGTGCAGATTTTCTTCCTGCGCTTCGTTGTGCGTGATCTGGCGCGGCGCACGATCTACGGTTGCGTTGGCCAACTCGACAGTATAAATCTCGAACTCGCCGATCTTTTCCTCGCGCTCCGAAACCGATTCCGTCACAAATGCCAGTTTCTTCCCATCCGGTGAGACGTCCAATTCGTGCACTCGCCAAGGCGTTTGGGCCAGCGCCCGGGCGCCCGGAGTTGCGTCCGATTCCTCCTCTGAATCTTGATCTGGTTTTGTTCCCTCAGCCGCACGCCGTGCGATTGCATCCGCCACATCGACGCCGAAAATCATGTCCCCGCGTTCAGCAGCGCGATACTCCAAAACATCCTTCCATTCTTTCTTGTAAGCATCCTTCTGAGCCTTCGTCCACGGCGAGCGCGTGGCAAAGTAGAGTGAGCGAGAATCCGGAGACCACGAAAATGAATGCACTTCCTCATCCCCGCGCGTCACGGGAAACGCTTCGCCGCCGCCGAGCGAAATCAGATAGAGCTGCGCGACCGCATCCTCTTTAGCTTCGTCGTCTTTCGCGACCTTGCGCTCTGACAGAAACGCAATCCATCTTCCATCGGGAGACCATTGCGGTTTCGTGTTATCGCCAGCTTGCGTGAGCTGGGTCAACGACCCTGCACCACGGCCATCGTCGCGATAAAGCCACAGGTCTCGCCGAAAGATGCTCTGATCCCAATCCGCCCGCTCAGTGTTAATCACAACGGAATTTCCATCGGGCGAGATCGCCACTGCAAGAATGTCGACGTAGTTGAAGAAGTCGTCGAGCGTGAGCTTGGGTTTCTCAGCGGCGTAAACCAGGGCGCAAACAAAGTTGAGAGCGAATACAACAACGATAAAGCCTCGCAGAAACCTTCCGTTTATCATGGGCCGAAACAGAGGTATATCGCGAGCGAGCAGCGCTTGTAAACCCGAATCGGGGACTGAACCGCGGGTCACATGTTCACGGCGCGGGCTCAGCATTCTTCAAGGCATCGTCGAGACCCTGATTGCTCCTGGGCGCGCTGCCCTCGATGATTCGCCAGCCGTCGTCGTACCGCCGGAACCCAACCGTGGATTTGTATTGCACGCCTCCCGCATAAAGCGCGGCTCCGACTTCATTCAGCGGAATCCACTTCCAGAGGAAGTCCACATCCGCTGCGTTGCCACTCTTGCTGATCCCGGCGATTCCCGTAAGTTGTCGGCGCGCCACGGGTACGCTGAAGTACCGCGACTCCGTCTGGCCGCTCGGAATCAGATCGTGAAACGTCTCCACGCCAATCGGAGTCAGCGCAACCTCCCAACAAGGCGGAGGCGTAACCTCGGCCGAGCAAGGACTGGCCGAGCCCGTGACCCAGCCGCGGCGCTGCAACACTAGATATTCAGGGGACACGTAATCTTTGTTCGAAATCAAACCGGTCCGCAGAAAGAACGGCTCCGTGCTCTTGAACGTTTCCGAGCTGGCAATCAAATCCGACGCGAGGCGACGGGTGAGAAAGTCCCGAGGCGAACAGGCGGCTGCAATCAACAAAAGTCCCAGCGCGAGCCCGATTCGCAGTGTCCGCATGAAGGTTAGTTTGAGCCTAGCTCAGGATTGTAACCAAACGCGAGCCCCGCTGCGGCAAGAAAGGACGGTCGGTAATTTGTCCTTCGAATTTCGCCGACCAGCGCCCTGGAATCGCAGTCTTGCACGACGGGCAACCGCCATCGGCACTCACGCGATACTCTTCGACGAAGTAGCTCCGCCGCCTGATCAGCGTATCGCCGCAATGGTGGCACTTTGTGTTTTCGTGATCGCCCACCATGCTCGGCAAGTTTCCGGCGTAGATGTAGTGCAGGCCGGCCTGCTTCCCAAATTCCACCGCGCGCAACAGATCCCGAGGCCGCGTGTCGTCCGGATCTTCCATCTTGTAATCTTTGTGAAACGCGGTCACATGCCAGGGAATTTCGGGCGATACGCCTGCCAAAAATTCCGTCAATCCACGCAACTCTTTTTCAGAATCGTTGAAGCCGGGGATGAGCAGCGTCACAATCTCCAGCCAAACGCCCATCTGGTGCAGGCTTCGAATGGTCTCGAGAATCGGTCCAATGCGTCCGCCGAGTTCGTGATAATGGCGGTCGTCGAAACTCTTCAGATCCACTTTATACAGATCGATCCACGGATGCAGATATTCCAGCACCTGCGGCGTGCCGTTGCCATTCGAAACGAATCCCGTGATCAAACCCGCAGCCCGCGCCTCTTTGAACACGGCGACCGCCCACTCGCTCGTGATCAGCGGCTCGTTGTAGGTGCTGACCAGAACTTTCGCGCCTTGCCGAAGCGCATCCCGCACCAGCACTTCCGGCGACGCTTCGAGCGGCGGCGAAACCGCATTGGGATCGCGCAACGCCTGCGACGTCACCCAATTCTGACAATAGCCACAGTGCAGATCGCATCCCAGCATGCCAAAGCTGTACGCCAGCGCCCCCGGGTACGCGTGAAAAAACGGCTTCTTCTCAATGGGATCGCACTGCACCCCGCCGACATATCCCCAAGGCACATACAGCGTGCCTCCGCGGTTGTAACGCACCTTGCAGACGCCGGGCTGTCCCTCCGGAATCGGACAGCAATGTCCGCACGCATAACAGCGAACCCGATTGCGATCCAGCTTCTCGTAAAGCTCGCCCTCGCGCACCTGCGAGTAAACGATATCGCGAAGCGTCGCCACTGAAAGAGCCTCTACTGCGTATTCTAAACCTCAGCCGCAAGACTATCTCGCATCGCCCCCGTGGGGAGAGGTCTCTGAGCCGCCCAGCGGAACCGCTGCAATCCGCGTGCGTTGCGTCGAGTCATTATTTGTACGTCGCTTTGTAGCCTGATACAGCGCCGGTGTTGCTGGTTTGATACCAGCCTACGATGCTGCTCTTGTCATTGATCCCACCGCCGTAAGTGAATGTCGCCTTGGGGTAGTCGAACTTATAATATTTCCCACCCTGCAACAGTGCACCGTGGGCGACGTGACTGGAATCCAGCCATTCATAGACGACGTCACCCGCACTGTCGAGGTCGTTGGCAAACGAGGCTACCGCGTCGGGGACGTTAATTGGCTTGTAAGTCTTGCCATCGTTTTTCGTAAGAGCTGATGTAGCACCAGTCGAATTGTATCCATACAACACGATCCAGCCTCGGGTATTGATGCCGGTGGCACCAGTGCCCTCAGTGGCGCCGGGCAGGTCCAGCGTTGTGTATTTCTCATCTTTCAAGAGGAATCCGTGCATGACTTCGTTGGAGTCAACGTACCAGCCGACGATCGCTCCGCTGTCGTTGATCGAATTAGCCGATGACTGCAAGGCTCCCTTTGGACCAGGAATGTCTGTATATTTGCCGTTCTTATACACGAACCCTATGGGTATGCCGCTGGGAGTGTTGTAGACACCGACCACTGAAATTGCGCCATCGGCATTGAGACCGTTAGCGATCGTGCTGTTTTGTTGACTCTTCGGAACGTCCAGTTTAGTCAACTTCTTGCCATTGAGAATGTACCCATGCTCCGAGCTCTTGTTTCGATACGAGCCGACCGTCACACCTGCGTTGTTCACCCCATTAATGTGGGTCTCTAGTGCTCCAGGTATGTTGGCCTTGGTGAACGTGAAGCTTAGTTTCGGCGCTTCGCCTGCGGCTAGGCGGACCGAACACGTCAGCGCAAACCCCAGTACGCACAGCGCGGACTTACAGTTTTTCATTGAGTTTTCTCCTCGCGGATTGACGCCTTCTAGGGCTGACAAAGACCGAAGTCTCGGTTCACTTGCCTTGTTTCCCAGATCAGCCGCTTGTCGGGACCCCTTGGTTTGATTTTCTTGCCCTGCAGCCTCATCCGGTCGCCCGGCTTAACGCCCGTTGTGTCGCCAGACAGCGTGTAAGTTTGCTTGTCCTTTTCGTCAGTGACGGTCATCGCGGCCTCCACTGAGCTGACACACCCTGTGATTGTCCGCTTTTTAGAATAGTGAATGATCAGAACGGTCCCCACCACCAGGGCCGCAGACACCGCTACAATTCCGATCACGATTTCCTCGCCCTCCGTCTGCAGTTTATCTGCTCGCGCAGGTGTGATCAGAACTACGCCTAAAGCTACGATCAGAATCCACCGACAGAGGTAGCTTGAGCCCACATTGCCCTCCTAAGAGGTACTCTTTCGTCCGTGATCGGGACCGTCACAACGCCCGCTCTATGGTGTCACCAGGAAATTCACGTTGCTGGTCAGCGTGCCGCTCGGCGTCGTCACTTCGACCGGGCCGGTAGTGGCGCCGGTAGGAACGGTGGTCGTGATTTCCGTGCCGGATACGACTTTGTAGGCAGACGCTGCTCCGTTGAAGGTAACGCTGCTCGCGCCCTTCAATTTGTTTCCCAGAATAATGACCTTCGTCCCCACTCTGCCGGCAATGGGCGCCGTTTCCGCAAAAGGGTTCAGGCCAACGGCCAAGCTGAAGATGGTGCCATCGCCGCTGGAGCCGCCAACATTAGTTGTCCCGTAGAAAGTGCCGTTGGTGGCTTGAAACAGCAACCCGATGGGATAGTTCCCATCCGCGCCATGGAAGCTGTGCAGCGTGGTCAGCACACCGGCTGGCGTGATCTGGTAGACCGTACCTTCGTCATTGGCACCGCCATAGTAGGTTGTCCCGTAAAAGTTCCCGTCGCTGCCCAGGATCATTCCGTCGCGAGGGGTAGAACCGTCCGTGCACCCAACCAGAGTGCAAAAGCTGTAAATCGTGGTCAGCGTCCCGCCCGGAGTAATTTTGAATACCGTCCCGGCGCTGAGCCCACCGGTGGATGTTGCCCCGTAGAGATTTCCGTCCCCGCCCAGCACGAGCGTGATGGGATTGCTGCCGTCGCCACAGTAGGGGTAATCCACGACGCAAAAGCTGTAAAGGGTCGCCAGCGTTCCCTCCGGCGTAATCGAGAAGATTGTGCCACCGTTGGCGGGCCCGCCTCCCCATGTTGCTCCGTAATATTCCCCGTTGGGGCCTTGGACCAAGGAATCGAAGAGTATCGCGCCATTAGGGCAGCCAGCTTGGCCGCAAAAATCGTAGAGTGTGGTTAGCGTTCCGTTGGGAGTGATTTTGAAGACTGTTCCACAACCGTCGTTGTCACACTGTGTGACGTCGCCGCCATTAGTCGTGGTCCCGTAAAAGTTGCCGCCGCTTGCCTGGACCAGGTACTTGAATAAGCGACCGTCCGCGCCGTCGAAGTTATACAACGTAGTCAGAGTGCCTCTCTCCGTAGCCTTGAACAATGTGCCATAACCAAACGCCCCGCCGTATGACGTACCACCATGGAGGCCTCCGTCAGCACCCAGCACAAGGTCGCCAGGGCCGTTGCCGTCGGCGCACCCTGCTTCTGAGCAAAAGTTGTAAACCGGGGTCAGCTTTCCGGCTCGAGTCATTCTAAACAGCAATCCGGGGCTGCCCGAAGTCCCATAAAGATTTCCGTCTCGGCCTTGGATCAGGCTAGCGCCGTTGGCTCCATTCGTCCCATTGAAATTCACTAGCGTCTTGAATATGACAGCCGGGGGCGCCGAGGGAATTGGGCCTTGGTGATCGCGAGTGTGGGCACCCGAAGTGGTTGAATCAGTCTGGGCGGCGGCTAACACCGCGCCACTGAACATCACTGCCGTGACCAGGACGGCTGCGACCAGGCTGCTGGTTGGAAATTTCCTTTGGTTTTTCATGGATGGGCACTCCTTTTAGATTTCAGAACAGGGTCCGAAAGCTTCACCCAAAAGCTGGTATGGGGATCGTGCGCCGGGCAACAAATGGGGAGAAAGAAAGGTCTGCCCGAAACGTGGGCCGAATTATGCTCCGTAGCGAGGGCCTTGTCAATCCGGGCCTGGTTGCAGCAACCGAAAGCCACCATTCCGTCACATGCTCAACTCCGCTGTCCCATTTCGGGAATCCGCCCCGAACTTTCCCATTATTTCCTTGACTTTACTTTAAGATATATTTAACAATATACATATATCGAAACAAGAAACACCGAAAATGCTCCCACCCTCCCCCAAGAATTCCCGTTCCCAGCCCAATTCCACCCCGCAACTCCTTTGTTCCCAAGATTTTGCCCGTAACCCCTTTGGTTTCATAGATCTGGCCCATACCCTCTCAACCCGACCCAATCGATTCATAGATCTACGCGGATTCGCGTGTTTTTTTCAGGAGTAGTTCCATGCCCATTCCACTTCCCAAGCGTCCCAACGTTCGCCACTGCACCCACATCA
>DATNNE010000080.1:0-5041 GCA_035601995.1 Terriglobales bacterium | reverse complement strand
GAGCCGGTACTCCAATTCCATCAGCCCGACGAAACTCTCACTGGAGAAAACGTGATTGCCGACCGGCGCACGTCTACGCCCGAAGACATTGCATCCTCCGACGAGATGGTCACGCTGGTGCAGTTTGCTTTGGAAGGCGCCAGCCGCCCCGATCGCGAAGCTTTTATCCTGCACGCCATCGAGGGATTTTCGCTGGACGAAATCGGCGTCATCACGGACCGCAAGCCGGACGAGGTGCGATCCTCCATCGAGATGGCGCGCAAACATCTACGACACTTGACGCCGCTCGCCAACCGGTTCAAGCCCAAGTTAGTTCGGGCCTCTGCAAAAGGTTGAACGAGATTACAGCACTCAGGAGAAATCGTGATGATTACCCGCGAAGACATCCGTGAGTTAGCTCAATTCCACACCAACGGCGACGAAGGCTGGGCGCTCAGTTTCTATTTCGAGCCGCGTACCCCGCAGAACAAATCGCATCGCGAAGAGACCATTCTCGCCAAGGATCTAGTTCGCAAAGCTCTGCGCGAGGCCGACAAGAATAGCAAGAACGGCAGCACGCGCGCCGATCTGAATCGCATTCTCGAAATGGCGGAGGACCTGCACGGCAATCAAGCCCGTGCCCGGGCGGTGTTTGCCTGCGGCAGCCGCAATTTCTGGCGCGAGTTCGATCTGCCTTCGCAACTTCCGGGAACGCAGCTGTTCGTGAACCGCCAATTCCATTTGAAGCCGCTAGCTCTGCTGCTCGGCGCGCAGCCCCGTCTTTGGGTCGCGCTTGTCGATCGCCAAAAGGCTCGCTTCTTCGATCTCCGGCTTGACGAACTCAAAGAGCGGGAAGGCATGTCCCGCACGCCGGCGGTTCGTCAGGGTCGCAGCAATGCCTACGCCGGAGGCCACCTCGAGCGACGCATCAACGACGAAGCCATGCACCACTTCAAGAGCGTGGCTGAGCACTTGAGCGCGGCTCTCGAGAAGGGGATGTACGAGAAGTTGATTATCGGATGCCACGACACCAGTTGGCACGAGCTCGAGAGTCAACTGCACCCTTACGTCAAACAGCGGCTGCTGGGGCACTTTCCGGCGGACCTCAGTCGGATCACGAACGAACAGATTCGCGAGCAAGCTGGCCGCATTCTGCGCGAGTCGCTCGATCAGCGCTGCAAAGAACTGGCCAGGGAAGCGATCAGCCAAGCCAAGAGCAATGCCCGCGGAGTGACCGGGCTGCGTCGAGTGCTAAAGTCGCTCGAATTAGGTGAGGCGCAAACGCTGCTAATCGGCGATAAGTTCTCGCATTTGGCTGTAGAGTGCACAAGCTGCGGCCATCTCGATGCTCACACGGTTCGCGAGTGCCCGGTGTGTGGCCACGCCACGCGCGAAATCGAAGATGTAACCGATGCCATGATTCCCGCCGCCATTCTTCGCGACGTCGAATTGTTTTACGTGAAAGACGATCCCGAGTTTGACCGCGCCGGAAACATCGCCGCGCTGCTACGCTTCCGCGCCGATCAAAGCAAAGGCCTGCGAACAGCCTCGTGAAGAAAGGCACCGCTGGCTTGACGATGGACGCCGCTGGCTCTGGATCCCTTTGCACACTTTATGGTGCAATATTTCCCTCAAAAAAAACTCTCGTTTTCGCCTAAAATCTAGAAAACAAACGGTCGGAAATTTTCTTGCCTCCTAGATCTATGGTTCTAAAGGTAGTTAGAGGCAAAATCTTGGAAACATTGGAGTTATCGTGGCGTCTGAGTCCTCGCAGTTCCTTTTTGGAACTGCGGGTAGGATCGAGGCTGGAGCCATGGTCAGGTTGTCAAAGATCGTAGATTATCTTGTAGATAATCTGTACACATCGATGTTATCACCGACCAGGGGATGAGATCAAGAAGAAAGCGGCTGGACTGAGGCCCGGCTTCCCGATTTGGGAATGTGCGATCCCGCCTCGCGCCCCGCAGGGAACCAACCATCCGACGTGTAGGTCGGACGCTCCTGTCCGCCGCCCTTGACGCCCCCAACTCCCCGGAGTACATTTCTCCTTCCCCCAGCTGTAGGGCCCCGAACTTTCCCCAAGGCAGCAGTTTCGCGCGCCAGAATCTTAGCGCAGCAGAATCAGGAGCGGGCGCCCGTGCCGCCCAATCTCTGGGGTGAACCATGTCGCAAGCCATTTTTGTTGAGACCATCGTCCTCGTAATGATCCTCGCGGGTTTCTTGGGAGGGCTCGTGAATTACTTTTTGGTGCGAAGGGACGATCCCGAGAGTAGTTTCTGGAAAAGCATTACGTTGGGAACTGCCGCCTCGCTGCTAGTTCCGCTGTTTCTCAACATGATCTCGAGCGGACTTCTGGAATCGATTCGTAATGGTGCTTCGGGTACTCCAGACCTATCTAAGCTTCTTGTATTCTCGGGCTTCTGCTTGGTGGCCGCAATCTCTTCTACAGCTTTCATCAAGACTCTCTCAGATCGGGTACTGCAAGAAGCCAAAGAGGCGAAAAAGGTCGCCCGCCAGGCCGACCAGAAAGCCTCCGAAGTCCAGTCGGCAATCCAGCCGATCGTGGACAAGGAGACTGAGGTCGACCCTCCCAGCGATGCTTCCAAGGCTGTGGCGGCTTCCGCACCTCCAACTGACGAAAATGAGAGAAAGCTCCTTCAGAATCTGGCAAACGGGAAGTGGGTACTCCGAACTAGAACCGGATTGGCTAAAGAAACGGGAATCGCCAAGTCCGATGTGGACAGGATGATGGATGACCTGAGGAAGAGGCAACTGGTCGACTACAGGTGGATTGTGAGCAGGCTTAGTGACAAGAGGAAGCGATGGTACATAACTAACAGGGGCCGAGAGGCGATAGCTTCAGGGTAGTTCCCCTTATATTCGGAAACGTGAGGACGTCCACAAGTTTCCCCTGTGCGGTGTGAAAGGCGGGCCGTCCCGGTACTAGGAAGCAGGTGACCGTGAAAAAGAAGAACCAGCCTCCGCGGAAAGGGAACCGCGTCCTAAGCTCTTACCGGAGAGTCGGAAGGAAATTCGTCCCGCCGATGCTCCAAGCTTTTCAGTTTGACCATGTGAGCTGGTCGAGTCATATCATGCCAGAACTGATCTGGTGGGACGTAATTGCTGACAGGGTCTCGCACCGCTTCGCCGCAAAGGTCGCTGAGGAAATCGGGAAATACTTTAAGGGGAAGGACGATCGCGACCACTGGTGGGCCTTCACTTCCGATTATAGCCATCTGTCCGAGGACGGGGCGACAGGGCTGAAGGTACATCTCTCACAGGGAAACCTCTTACCACAGCTAACGGAAAGCCTGACCGACTTCCTAAATCTGTACCCGAGCTGCCCAATCTCGAGGCTATTGGATTCGCGACCGAGCGGGATAGTCGATGTTCGATACCTTCTCCGATTTGAAGATCGAGTGAGGGAACTTGAGGATAAGAGGTCAAGGAATGGAGTACTTATTCAGTCGCAAGCCATTTATTTGGGTTTCGTCCTTGGGAGATTGCATGTGAGGCAAGGGCTAGCCTTAGCCGACTTTCCGGAGGTCGAGCATTACCCAAAAACGGAAAAATCGTTGGCAGTCGGGGCCTCAATCTGTGCCGCAGTGAGTATGCTTGCGGGCAGGATGCTCCCTAAATACTCAGAGGACGCGTGGGTGCAATACTTCTGGAGGCGTAGCCTTGATTTGCGGCCGCTGAATTTTCGTAATCTGGAGATCCAGTGAGTAGCGAAAGTAAGGTCGAAGATCTTTTTCGAGCGATCGACGCCAAGATTCGCCGGGAACTTTCGCTGCGATGCCAGGCGTATATGCCAGATTTTCGGATGCCGGAAGTCTTTAACGTTCTCACAGCTCTGCTCGCTAGACAGGCTACCTTAACCATCGAATTGGCCTCCGCTCCGCAGCTGTGGAATGGGCACTCGGCACCGTTGTTCTTGCGCGCGATGACGGACGTGCATATCACGCTCGCATGGATTCTTCTCGATGTGAAGACGCGAGCGCGACAGTACATTGACCATGGTTTGGGCCAAGCCGTGCTGGAATTGGAACATCGCAAAAAGGGGCTGGAGTCCGCGGACGAGGGATCCAAAGAAGACCTCGAGCAAATGATTCGGGCCTACCAGGCATGGATCGATACGCAAAGGTGGAACTTTCTCGTCGAGATAAACGTCGGGGCCTGGTCCGGTAAGACGACACGAGAAATGGCGGACGAAGCCGGAATACTCGATTTTTATAACTACGTCTACACTCCGTTTAGCCAGTGCGCCCACAGCACGTGGTATCACGTTGGCCGCTACAATTCCGGCCCTTCGGAAAGTCCTCTTACTCGACAACTGTGGATGCCACGAATGATTGAGCTTCCGAGCGACGTTTGGAACCTCAGCTTGGCCGCCAAGTACCTAGACAAATCATTTAATGCCTTCGACGAAAAAGCACTGGGGCGTCCGCCCTCCTCTCGAATCCGAGACTGGATCAGCAAGGAGATTGAGGCTCGCTTTAGGTCAGAGGACGACAAACAAGACGCCAGCGGTAGGGAGAAGAGTCAATCTGGGCCCCACCAAACAGCGGGGCCACCGAACGCCGACAAGTGAGACCTACTCCTTCGCTCCCACCTGGCGGCTCACGAGATAACCGCCGGTGGCCCATTCAAGGCGCTCTTCGGCTTGAGCGGGGCGGTTTCCCTCTCAATCTGCGCCGGCGGCTTTCTTGAGCTTGCGGAACTGATTGATCTCCACCTTGCCCTCGGGGAACACGGCTTCAATCTTCGACTGGCCTCCCATGGCTCGAATGATGGATTGCAGGGTGCTGATGTAGATATCGGCGCGGCGCTCCATCTTGGAGACCCCCGCCTGGTTGATGCCGAGCAGGTAGTGGCGGAACGTGAAAACGTGGGCGTCCGCGTGGGCGGAGCTAGACGCAGGGTCCCTCTTGAGTTCACGAATCAAGTGCAACACCGTACAAAGGTGTTGCGATGGAAAAAAGGAGTTATGAACAGTTGAGCCTTAGGGAGCGGATTGAGATTTACCGTTGGCATGCAGACGGTAAATCTCTGCGGTTCATCG
>DATNNE010000079.1:0-2502 GCA_035601995.1 Terriglobales bacterium | reverse complement strand
GCCCAGAATGTATTGGCGGATATCTTCATCGGCAGCGGGCTGGTGGCAAGTCTTGCCGATGACCACACCGAGTTCGCCTTCGTAATCGACGCGCTCCGAAATTTTCGGACGGCGAATCGCTCCGGCGGGAGGCAGCAGCGCCGACGTGGCTTTCAGAAAAAGGAGCGGCTCTTGGGGAATTTCATGCCCCAACTCAGCCGCGTGCGCGCGATAGTTGCGCCCGATGCATACAATTTTCGACGGGCGCACCGGCGCCAGAAGCGTGGCCTCTTCGAGTGCGATCGGCTCGATCTTGCGTGTGCGCAAACTCTCCATGTCGCCGTCAGCTTCTTCGGGCGGAGTGAGCAAAATTCGCACAATCGTTTCGCGGCCGGCTACGGATTCCACCAGTCCATAGCTGGCCTGACCATTCAGTTGAAAGCGGCAATATTTCATCGCTATCTATCTAAACACGGCGGTGCGGGATTGGGCGAAAATTCTTGCTGCGGCTGCAAGGCCTCGGTAGAGAACCGTAGTTGGCTATGCTACGCTGCCTCTTATGGCGGAAAGAGTGCTTACGCGCAAGAAAACGACGGCGAAGAGATCGACGCCCAAGAGTCCGCGGAAGAAATCCGGAGATCGGGATCGAGCTGCTCCGGAGAAGAATTTCCTCAGCGACAAAGTCGGGCAGTTTACCGAATCTGTTATTCGCGACATGACGCGGCAGGCCATGCTCTATGGAGCCGTGAACCTTGCCCAGGGATTTCCCGACTTCCCCGCCCCGGCGGAAATCAAGCTGGCCGCACAGGAGGCGATTGCCGCCAACGTCAATCAGTATGCCATCACGTGGGGAGCAAAGAAGTTGCGCGATGCAATCGCGCGCCAGATGGGGGTGTGGCAGGAAATTTCCGTCGATCCGGAAAAAGAAATTACCGTGTGCTGCGGATCGACCGAGGCCATGATTTCGACTCTGCTGGCCATCTGCAATGCGGGTGACGAAGTTATTATCTTTGAACCGTTCTATGAGAACTATGGACCCGACTCGGTTCTGAGCGGAGCCAGACCGCGCTTTGTGAAGCTACGTCCGCCTTCGACGCCAAACGGCGAGTGGACCTTCGATGAGAGAGAATTGCGCCGGGCATTCGAGGGGCGGACGTCGAAAAGCCAAGTCAAAGCCATCATCGTCAACACGCCGAACAATCCCACGGGGAAGGTTTTTACGCGGAAGGAACTGGAGTTGATTCGCGATCTGTGCGTCGAGTTCAACGTATTGGCGATCACGGATGAGATTTACGAACACATTCTGTATGACGGGGCAGAACACATTTCGATGGCGTCGCTCGACGGTATGCGCGATCGAACAGTGACTATCAACGGTATGTCGAAAACTTATAGCGTAACCGGATGGCGCGTGGGTTGGGCGGTTGCGCCGGAAAGGATTACGAACGCGATTCGCAAAGTCCACGATTTTCTAACCGTGGGAGCGCCCGCTCCGTTGCAGGATGCCGGGGCTGTGGCACTGAGTTTGCCGCAGGAATACTACAAAAAGCTTGCAGAGGGATATCGGGTAAGGCGCGCTCGCTTGATACCTGCTCTCACAACCGCTGGCTTCAAATGCTTTCTGCCGCGCGGCGCGTATTACGTGATGACCGATATTTCCGCTTTCGGCTTTGCTAACGATGTGGAGTTCACCCGCTATCTGGTGCAGGAAATCGGAGTGGCGCCGGTTCCCGGGTCGAGCTTTTATCGCGATCCACGAGATGGAGCGCGGCAGGTGCGCTTCGCCTTCTGCAAGAAGCCGGAGACGTTGGATGCCGCGGCTGGCAAACTAGCAAAGCTGGCCACCACTTTGCCGAACAAGCGCTGACCAGCAAAATCTTTTCCCTACTTCATGATCACGCCGCAGGCGATGCGGTCTCCGGAATTTCCCGAAGGATCGGTCTTGTAATCGTCCGCCTTGGCGTGGATCACGATGGCTGTGCCTCCATTGCTGAAAAGCGAGTCGGCGCCGTCGCCAAGCGTCACATCGTCATCCGTCACATCTGCCTTAGCGCGGCCTTTGGCGTCGACAGTAAAATTCTTCATGTCGCCGGCGTGGTGGCCATCGGGATTGTCGAAGCCGTGCTTCTTGGCGCCGGGATTGAAATGTCCGCCGGCTGATTTGAAGTCGGGGCCATCGCACTTGGCCACGGCGTGAAAATGGATCGCGTGTTCGCCCGGCGGCAGATCGTGCAGGACCAATCGCAGGCCGACGCCGGGCATCACAATCACCTGGCCCACGGATTTTCCCTGAGCGTCTTTCATCTCGACTAAAGTTTTTGCCGTAGCCGGCAGCGTAAGGGCAGCGAGCACGGCGATCAGTAGATAGCACGAAGGTTGTAGGTGTTTCATAGGCGGAAATTATAGCCCTTTGTGCGGTGATTTGGCTTCCGTTCTCCACAAGCAGGTGGGTTATACTGCGAACAAGTTCCATATCCTCTCAGGAAAAAAGTGCAATCATGGCATTGAAAGCTGTGGAAGAGT
>DATNNE010000078.1:0-25692 GCA_035601995.1 Terriglobales bacterium | reverse complement strand
GTTGACCTTCGGGCCTTTAGAGACGATAAGCGGGAATCGTACCCTCTTCGAACGTGGCCTCTGGCCCTGCAAAAGAACGGTCTTGACCCCAGAGAGGACGAGTTCGCGGACCGAGGACCCTTTGGCGGCCGCTTGTTGCTTGAGCTTGCGGTAAAGAGGCCGTGGAATATCAACCGTGGTGCGAACGGATTCCTCTTTCATGAGGCCATTATCGCACAATGCCATAAATATGGCACGAAAATCTCGCCGAAAGGGCGTCATGAGTTGGAACTGCCCACTCAAGCCAAAGTGCGGCTTGAATGGGCCACCCGCCGTCGTTCATAGAGCCTACCTTGTTAGATTGTATCCTTCCGGCCCTTCCCAAAGAAAAACTCTTCCGGGCTGGTGGCCCATTCAAGCCGCACTTTGGCTTGAGTGGGGCGTTTCCCAAGCGTAGGCCGAACTCTTCCCGGGGAACTCCCCCCTACTCGTAGCGCAGCGCTTCGACCGGATCCAGGCGCGCAGCCTTCAGCGCGGGAAAGAATCCTGAAACTACCCCCACCAGCGCCAGGATTGTGAAGGAAACCGCAATCACGAGAAACGAGGCATGCAAGAAAATGTCGCCTTCATGGTTTGCCGTCTTATAGAGCTCGCTGTAAAGAGGCATGGGCGGAATCACCCAGGTAAGCAGCATCGCTACTGCAATGCCAATAAGGCCGCCGGAGAAAGTCAGTACCAGAGCTTCGAGCAGAAACTGCACCAGCACCTGCCGCCTTCGCGCCCCCAGCGCCTTTCGCAGCCCAATCTCCCGCGTACGTTCAGTGACTGAAACCAGCATGATATTCATTACGCCCACGCCGCCGACTCCTAGCGTGACCGCGCCAATCAGTCCAAGCACCGCTTGCAATCCGAGCGAGAAGCCGTTCAGCATGTCGCGATCTTCGATCGTGTCCCACACCGGCGTCGCTTTTTCGTCTTTCGGGTCAAAGTGATGCCGTCGCGCCAGAACTTCGCGAACCGCGGCCAGCGCCTTCTTGTTCAGCTCTGGAGCGGTCGGCTGAATCACGATCAGGTCGGGATCGCGGATATTCTTCAAATCGCGGTAGACATCGAAGGGAGCGAATCCATCCTTGTTGTCGGGGCCGTTGTAGGAGGAGTCCTGAATCTTATTTCTCAAAACTCCGATGACTTCAAAGTCCAGACCATTGATGCTCACTGACTGTCCCACGGAAGGCGCGCCCTGAAAAACCCTTTGGTTTGCGATGGGGCCGAGAATCACCACCCGGTTGTGATTTACGTAATCGAGGTCGCTGAAGTAGCGGCCGTCTTCAACGTCCAGCTTTCGCATAGGCCCGTAGGGCAAATCCACTCCGCGCACTTTGAGCGATACCACCCGCGTACCGTACTTGAAGGGAAGGTTGCGATTCACCTCGCCGCTTACTGCGCGCACGATCGGAACCTCCTCGCGTATGGCCGCGACGTCCTCGTATTGGAACTTGATTTTCTTGCCCGCGCGCTCGCCACCCGCCTGCATGCTGGTCTGCCCCGGAAAAATCACGATCACGTTGTCGCCCATGTTCATGAAGGCGTGCAGAACGCTACCGCCGAGCCCTTGCCCATAGGCCAGCAGGATCACGACGGAGACCAATCCCCACACGATCCCGAGCATGGTGAGAATCGAGCGCAGCCGGTTGCGCATAAGCGCCTGCCAGCTTTGCGAGATAAGTTCTTTGAGAAACACGCAGCCCAGTTGAATTGGCTAGTTTCCAATTGTCAATTGGAAAATGAAACGCCTTATTCGTAACGCAACGAGTCCACCGGCGTCATCTCGGCGGCGCGTTGCGCGGGATACATGCCGGCAGTCAGCGTAATGACGGAAAGCGTCAGTACCGAGGCCACGATAGACGCGCCAGAAACGATGGGGTGGGGAACAAAGTCAGGCAGAGGAATCGCCGACATGGCCGCGCACAAAGCAAGACCGGCGGTCAATCCCAGAACACCGCTGACCACAGTCAGAATCGCGGACTCGGCAAAAAACTGCCGCAGAATGTCGCCGCGAGTCGCTCCCAGCGCTTTGCGGACACCAATCTCGCGGGTCCGTTCGGTTACCGAGACCAGCATGATATTCATCACGCCAATTCCGCCCAGGCACAGCGTGATAATGGCGACGCAGCCGAAAAAGATCGTAATCACGCTGAAAATGTTCGCGACCAGCTTGGCCCCTTCCATTGTGTCCCACACGAAAAGGGCGTCTTTATCTTTCTCGTCAAAGTGGTGGGCTCGACCCAGCGCACGGCGCACTTGCTGGACCGTTTCCTCGTGTTCGTCGGGGCCGCTCACTTCGAACACGATATCGTTCACGTAGCCACGCACAATTCCCGGTTTCTCTGGACGGGGGAAATCACGGGCCACGGCCGAGTACGGCGCAAACAGAAAATCATTATCCGGTCCGCTGTAGTTGGAGTTTTGTGTCTTTTTCTTGAGGACGCCGATCACGGTGTAGGGAACACCCTTGATCTGGAGGTTGGCGCCTACGGCAGGTTTGCCGCTGAACAGTTGCTTGCGGGCAGCGTCGCCCAGGATCACTACGCGGCGTCCCTCGTCCTCATCCTCCTCCGTGATCAGCCGACCCTCGCCGAGCGCCAGAGACCGAAAAGTCTGAAAGGCCGGCCATATACCTACGACTTCGCGGTTTGCCGAGTTGAACTGACTGACCTGGGGAATCGCGCGCCTCAACTCCGGACTGACGTTTTTCACCAGATAGCATTCGTCACGGATCACGCGGGCGTCATCTACGGTAAGGGTGATTTCGCGTCCTGCCGCCAATCCACCTACTTGGGAGCTAGTCCGACCGCCCCAGATGATGACCAGGTCCTTGCCTAACGTCTCCATGCGCTTTTGCTGATCTACGCTGAATCCACGGCCCAGCCCCACCAGCAAGATCACCGACGCAATTCCCCACACAATGCCAAACATGGTGAGGAAAACCCGCATTTTGTGCGCTTTAAATGTGGCCAGGGTCTGGCGAGTAATCTCCAGAAGATTCATGGATCGGGGGAGCTCCATTGAATGCTTGGAAGGAGGATACAACTTTAGGATTCGGATTGGTACAGGAGTTTACAAAATTAGGACGGAACGGATGTTTGACGAATTCGCGAGGGCGATTGGCTTTCTCTGCGCCCTTTGCGGCGGTTCTCGGCGTCCTCGGCGTTCTAAGGTTCTAAGTGATCTGGCCAAACAACAAAATCTTAAATCGCAGAGGACGCTGAGAACAGCCGCAGAGGCCGCGGAGATCGGCAGTCCATTATTGCAGGACGACCTGCTCGCCTTCCTTCAGCCCGCTGAGAACTTCGGTCTTGGCCCCGTTCGAAATGCCAATGTTAACGGCGACTTTCGTCTTTCCGTCCTTGGCCTTCGGGTCAGGAATCTCGACCGATGCTTTCTTGTCTTTGTCGTAGATAATTGCGCCTTCCGGAATCTGCAGCACATTCTTGTGCTCTTCCAGGATGATTTCCGCGTTGGCGGTCATCTCCGCCTTCAATTCGCCGCCCGGGTTATTGATGGACACGCGCACTTCGAAGGTGGTTACGTTATCTTTCTCAACACCCATCGGCGAAATCTTGGTGACTTTGCCGTTGAAGGTTTTGTCCTTGAACGACTCCACTTTAATCCGAGCAGGCTGGCCCAGATAAACCTTCCCGATATCGCTCTCGTCGACTTTGCCTTTTACGTAAACCTCGCTGGTATCGCCGAGAGTCATGACCAGAGTCGCCGAGGAACCCAGCACGAGAATAGAGCTGACCGCATCGCCCATTTCGACATCGCGCGAGAGCACGATGCCATCGATCGGCGAGACAATATCCGTGTAGCTGAGCTGCTCGTCCAGTTGCTTCAAATTCGCCTCATCCCGCACCATCTCTGCCTGGGATTGGGCGATCTTCGCCTTCAAAACCGCGACTTCCGCCTTGGCGACGTTCTGTTTGTTCAGGGCCATCTGATAATTCTTCTGAGCATCGTCGAGCGCGGAGTCGGAGACTACGCCATCCTTCGCCATCTCGACGGCGCGGTCGTAGGCCCGCTTCAACAAAGGCACATCGGGACCTTCGGCGTCGACCTTGGCGCGTTCATAATCGGCCTGCGAACTAGCCAAATTGGCCTGCGCTCCCTGCAACGCGGCGCGAGACTGATCTACCTGCGCTTCGATCTCGACCTTATCCAACTGGGCCAGCAGTTGTCCTTTCTTCACCGTGTCACCGTACTCCACCAGGAGCTTCTTCACGATTCCGCTGGCTTTGGATTTGACCTCGACCTTGGTAATGGGCGTGACCTTCCCGGTCGCCACTACGCTCTTGGCGAGATCACCTTTCTCGACCTTCGCCAACTTCGTGGGGTCAATCTTGGTGCCGCCACGCGTGAAGGCAAAAAGCGCACCTGCAAAGATCAGCAGAACTGCTGCCACGATGCCGATAATTATGATCCGTTTGCGCCGCTTCTTCTTACCATTGCTGTTGCCGTTCACATCCGCCTCCTACGCTCGATCAAAGTTCTTCGGCCCGCTAGTGTTTACTACGAAGGTGGTTAGGGTTTTGTTCCTCGGACAGCCGCTGGCCGTCAACTCTGCGCGGCCGTTGCGTTAGACCGTCCAACGTCGGAAATGGAAGCAGACAATCTTTCCGGCACCAGAACATGAAGTTCCAGAAGCAAACCACAAGGCACAGCTTTCCGGGAGCTGCCCTTCATTCTACAACGCCTTTGCCCGCAAGGGAATGCGATACTGCCTTTGAAATGTTAGAATTACACATCCATGATCGCATTTGTGCTGATCCGGGTGTTTTTGATTCTGCTCCTGGTCGCAGCCAACGCGTTCTTTGCCGCGGCCGAATTCGCCCTGGTCAGCATTCGCGAAACCCGCATTCAGCAACTGATCGAAGCCCGGCGCATCGGCGCCCGCATTGTCCAGAAGCTGCACCGAAACCTCGACGAAGTAGTCAACGGTGTTCAACTGGGAGTCACAATCGTAAGCCTGACTCTCGGTTTTGTCGGCGAACCCGTGCTGGCCCGGATCTTCGCGGAACCTCTCGGCCAGATCCCCTACGCGAAGGTTTACGCCCACGGGATTGCCATCGGCATCGCATTCATCCTCATCACCTGCCTGCACGTGATCCTTGGGGAACTGGTTCCGAAGTCTCTGGCTTTGCAACGCGGCGAGCAGGTAGCCCTGGCGGTCGCGGCTCCCATGGAGGTTTTCCTCACCCTGACCCGGCCCCTTATTTTCGGGATGAGCGCGGCTGCCGGTTTCGTGTTGCACATCTTCGGCTCGCGCAAGGTACGACAGGGACCTATACATTCGCCCGACGAACTCAAGCTCATTGTGACTGCCAGTCGCCAGTTTGGCCAGATTCCTCTGTTCCAGGAAGAAATGATCCACCATGCGCTGGAACTCGAAAGCATCACGGTGCGTGAGGTGATGGTGCCGCGGCCGGACATTTTCTCACTCCCCGCTGACCTCTCGCTCGACGAAGCCCTGGCGCGCGTCGTCGAAGAGCAGCATTCTCGTGTTCCAATCTACGATCCGCAACGCGGTCCCGAACACATCGTTGGGGTCCTCTACTCCAAGGATCTGATGCGGTGGGCTCGCCTTCGCCTGACCCAGCCGATGGCAGCCAAGCCGTCCATGCGAATCAGCCAGATCATGCACGATGTCCTGGTGGTTCCCGAGACCAAGGTGCTTACCGAAATGCTGGAAGAATTCAAAGATCGCAAGCGCCACCTGGCAGTCGTGGTGGACGAGTTCGGTTCAACCGCTGGCGTGATTACTGTCGAAGATATTCTGGAACAACTCGTAGGCGAGATTGAAGACGAATTCGATATAGCTCCGCCGGAGCAGCCTGTACTCCCCGGGAAGCTTGCCCTAATGCTCGAGGGCTCGTTCGGAATTCGCGATCTCGAATCGCAGTATCAGCTCTCGTTGCCTCGTGACGGCGGTTTCGAAACTCTGGCCGGATTTGTCCTGGCCCGGCTGCAGAGAATTCCCTGCGTTGGCGATGCCTTCGATTACGAGGGGCACCGCTTCACCGTCGAAGAAATGGAAGGCCACCGCATCGCCAAAGTGCAAATCGAAAAACTGCAACCGGCAGCAGTAGGCAAAGCCGGAGACTGAGAGCCGATAACCGGGGACTGACGACTGGTTGGGAAAGAGAATCCAGAATGCAAAGCCTAAAACATCTGCGTGCCCTGATCGACGAAGTCCCACCTAAGCTAAGCAAACTTCCACTGTCCCAAGTGGAACTAAAACAATCGCCGGTCAAGTGGTCACCCAAAGAAGAACTGGGACACCTTCTCGACTCCGCCGCCAACAATCACCAGAGAATTGTCCGCACCCATCTCGAAGACGAGGCGAAGATGCCCGGCTATGACGGCAACGCTTGGGTCGAGCTGCACAAATATCAGCAACGCAACTGGCAAGAGATGATCAATCTCTGGCAAGCCCTCAATCGGCAACTGCTGGCAGCCGCCGAAGCCGTGCCCGAGTCTGCGTGGTCGCGAACTTGCACGATCGCTGACTCTTTGCCCCTAACACTCAAGTTCGTCTTCGAGGATTACATCGGCCACATGGTGCATCACCTGAGGCACATTGGTGTTGAAGTAAACGACCGGAAGCCCGAAGCCTGACCCCTTAAGCCTGATGCTCCGTTACCTAATCCAACGCGTGCTGTACACGCTACCGGTAGTCTGGCTCGTGGTTTCTCTTGTCTTCTTATTGATCCATCTCGTCCCTGGAGACCCCGTATTGCAAATGCTGGGCGAGGGCGCGCCCGCGACGGACATCCAAGCTACGCGACACGCCTATGGCCTCGATGTTCCGCTGGGCCAGCAGTATCTCAATTACTGGAAAGGCGTGCTGCACGGCGATCTCGGTGCGTCACTGCGTTTCAATCAGAACGTCGGCAAGCTCATTGCGCAGCGCTACCCATACACTCTGCAATTGACCCTGGCAGCTTTGCTGGTAGCCGTCCTGCTCTCCATTCCGGCCGGCGTTCGCTCAGCCCAAAGACGCAATCGCTGGGACGACCGCCTGCTCAGCGTGATCAGCCTCTTCGGATTATCTTTCCCCAACTTCGCCCTAGGCCCCATCCTGATCTTGTTTTTCGCCATCAAGCTGGGATGGCTTCCAGTCTCGGGCTCCGGCTCGCTAGCCCACCTGGTTCTGCCAGCCATCACCATGGGCGGAGCGCTCGCGGCGATCCTGACCCGCATGGTCCGCACCTCCATGCTCGAAGAACTAAGCCAGGACTACATCCGCACCGCCCGAGCCAAAGGATTGCCCGAGCGCACGGTCGTCTATCGCCACGCCCTGCGCAACGCCATGATCCCGGTAATCACGGTTCTGGGATTGCAATTCGGCGCGCTGCTGGCTGGCGCCATCGTGACCGAGACCATCTTCTCCTGGCCCGGCATTGGCCGCCTAACCATCCAAGCCATCGGCAACCGCGATTACTATCTGGTACAGGGATGCATCCTGGCAATCGGCCTAACCTACATCGCAGTAAATTTCCTGACCGACCTGCTGTACTCGGTCGCGAATCCAAGGATTAGGCAGTGATAGATCAAATAAAATCTGTCATCCCGACCGGAGCTTTCCGATTGGTTTCGCCAATCACAATGCGGAGGGAGCTGCTGATTGGATTAGTCTAAGATTGCGCAATGTCCACCACTGCCATCTCGTTCCAACGGGCCGCCCGGCACAATGTCCTGGCGTCCACCGGAGTCGCGTTGGTTACCGTCTTCGTAGTATGCGCCGTCTTTGCCCCGTGGATCGCGCCGCAAGACCCAGCCCACATCGACCTGCCAACGCGTCTTGCAGGGCCATCGTCAACTCACTGGTGCGGCACGGACGAACTCGGACGCGACATTCTCTCCCGTCTTATCTACGGATCGCGCATTTCGATGCTGGTCGGCAGCTGCGTAGTTGCAGCCTCGCTGGCTTTGGGCCTTATCGTGGGATCGATCGCCGGTTATTACGGCGGCCGCATCGATCGATTCGTCAACGTCGTCGTGATGAACGCATTCCTGTCTTTCCCTGGAATTCTGCTGGCCATCGCGTTCGTGGCGTTCCGCGGACCAGGAATTTTCAATCTCGTCTTAGCGCTTTCCTTGGGAGGATGGGTCGGTTATGCCCGCCTGGTTCGAGCGCAGGTGCTCTCGGCGCGCGAGCGTGAATTCGTCGAAGCCGCTCGCGCCCTGGGAGCCAGCGATCTGCGCGTGATCGTCCGCCACATTTTGCCTAATATTATTCAGCCCATCATCGTGCAAGCCGCCATCGGCATGGCTGGCGCGATTCTCGCTGAAGCCACCATGAGCTTTCTCGGTCTCGGCGTGCCGCCGCCCACCGCCAGCTGGGGAACCATGCTCAACGATGGCCGTGCCCACCTTTTCGACGCGCCTCACCTTGTGATCTTTCCTGCGATGGCTGTGATGCTGGCCGTGCTGTCATTCAACTTCATCGGCGATGCCTTACGCGATTTTCTCGATCCGCGCTCCCGCATCGAAGCCGGAATCTGATCATCCAATTTGCTAGTCCGCACCACTGAGGAGAAAAGATGATTGCACGTATCTGGCGAGGCGTTACCCGCGAGGCCGACAAAGACACGTACTTCCAATACCTGCAGAAAACCGGCCTAAAGGAATACGCGTCCATCCCCGGCAACCAAGGTGTGTGGGTCTTGCGACGAGTGTACGATGGCAAATCCGAATTCACCTTGATCTCGCTCTGGGATTCATGGGACGCCATCAAAGCCTTCGCCGGCCCCGACTACGAGAACGCAGTCTACTATCCCGAAGATGAAAAGTTCTTAGTGGAAAGAGGACCGAGCGTGATTCACTATGAAGTCCTGGCCGGCACGTCTCGCTGAATATGCAGGAGGATGAGTTCCACCAGGATGCGCGCTGATCTGATACCGAGCGCCGCCGCTCCCACCCTGTTCGCAGTCAATGTGAAAAAGGGTGGGGCACCGGGCAACCTGTTATGAATAATTCTTCGGCTGGCTCATGCTGAACCAGTTGCCAAAGGGATCTTTAAAGACCGCCTCCACACCGTAGAAATGGTCCTTCGGTTCGGAGACAAACTCCACGCCCTTGGCCTTGAGTTCTTCAAACGTCTTGCGGCAATCGGCAGTGCGGAAAGCGCCGGCGCTGAACCAGCCTTTCTTCAACAGCGCCGCCATCGCATCGATATCTTTTTTTGTACTCTCTTCAGCATTGCCGCCTTTCATCTTGACGAAGTCGTTGCCGCTGCCAACTTTCATAAGAATGATTTCCAGCTCAGGCTGGCCTTTCGGAGCGACGGTCAGCCAGCGGAAGCCGTTGGGTAGCGATTGATCGACCTTCACTTCGAAGCCGAGCTTGTTCACGTAGAAGTCCTTGGCTTTATCCTGGTCGAGCACGTAGATGGTTGCGTGGGACATCTTTTGAATCACGATTGTTCTCCTTGTCGCGGATAATCTCGTGGGGACGAGTTGCGTAGAAAAGACTAGCGAAGCGCTCTACGGAGTGCTTCTCGATTCTTGCTATTCAACCTCAGTCCAGGCTCGCAGAAAACATTCCGGCAGCATCAGCACACGCCAGGGAGCGTTGTAGCCGAAAATCCGGCGGAGCTCGCGCTGAAATTCGACCGGACTGCGTCCGAACTGGGTGCGAAACTTGGTCGAGAATGAGCCCAGACTTTCATAGCCGACCTCGAAGCAGACTTCGGTCACGCTGCGCTCCGAGGCCAGCATCTGCCGGGCTCGGTCCATGCGCAGGCGAGTTAGAAAATCGTGGGGAGTCTCGCCAAAAGTGGCACGGAAAAGGCGATGGAAATGAAATTCGGAAAGACAGGCCTCGCGCGCTGCCTGTTCAAGCAGAACACGAGATTGATATTCCGCGGCGAGCAGGTCACGTCCGCGACAAAGCCGGCGGAAGGTATCATCATGGAGCAGTCGCGGCACGGGGAAATGATACTACGCGTCCCGCTAGAATAAACGAGGGACTGGACACTCGAATCAAAGACATGACGGAAAAGGCCAATAGAGCGCGGGCCATTGGAATGGTGATTGGCATCGCTATTCTGGTGATCGCCCTCCTGTTGAAGCGACTCTTGCGCTGAGTTCGGCGGTCTCAGGTGAGAATGCCTGGACACACTCACGCTGCGACAAGCGGAACAGAAGTCCTTCGACTTCGCGGCTCAGGATGACAAAATTGCGGCGGATCCGAAGATCCTATTTCTTGAGTTCCTGCAGCCAGTTCACCACCAGCGTCAGGCTGGGAGAATTCTGTACCGGTGCTTGCATCATGAGCAAGCGTTGCCCATCGGCGCTGGCCTCGAAGTTGCCGGGCTGCACCGGAAATAGGGCTTGTGGCTTACCCAGTTCCACGCTGTCACCGTGAGGCGTGACCGACACCGATGCAACACGCGAGTGGTCATCCACATAAAGGATTTCTTTGCCATTGCTGCTCCATACAGGTACCGATCCATCTCCTACGAGGAACCTGCCGCCGGGTTTGGGGAAAGCCACGACGTAGACTTGGCTATGCCCGGACTCGAACGAAGTAAAGGCAACCCACTTTGTGTCCGGCGAAAATGCGGGGTAGCGGACATTGTACTTTTCCTGCAGAAACGGAAAGGGTTTGTGATCGCCAAACATCGGCATGACCCACGCATCGAAGTGGCCCTTGTCGATGGTTTCGTAGATGACGTATTTTCCATCCGATGACCAACTGCTCGGGTACTTGTCTAGATCGTCGTGATACAGCAACTCCTCCTGGCTTGCGCCGCTGGCCGGCCGGGTATAGAGGTCAATCTTCCCGTTGCGTGCGGAGTCGAAAACAATCGTATTGCCATCGGGAGACCAGACGGGATCGTCATCTCTGGACTGCGAGAAACTGAATTGTGACTTGGTGCCGCGGGTCAGGTCGTAAATGTAAATTTCCAGGTGTCCTCCGGCATCGGCCCGCGCCGCCGAAACCTTCTTTCCGTCGGGCGAGATGTGTGCGTCCTGGAAGGTGCCACTGTCAATGACGTCGCCCTTCTTTCCGGTCCGGTCGTACCATGCCAGGTCGAGGGCGGTCGCCTGCCCGCCAGCGAAAATCAGCTTACCTTCGTTCGAGAGTGAGAACGCAGCCGAACCCCGAGTTTCGCCACGGATCTGTTCGGCGATAGGAACCGGACTTCCCGTCAATTTTAATTTCTTGTCATCGAAGGGTTGGATCATCAGATTCCCGCCGTGGACGAACACCAAATGTCCGCTGGCATATTGGGCGCGGTAATCCGATCCCACCACGATGGTGTCCTGCTGCGAATCGAGCGCGGCCAGATGAATATTTCCCGATCCCTGACTGTCGGGCGCGAATTGAAAAAAGACGTAGTGCTTTCCATCGGGCAGGAACGCGGGCCAGCGCGGAGAGCCGACGCCCGCGGCTGCCCTCTCTTGGCCGATCGATCGTGACGGAGTTCCACCAGCCGCCGGAATTCGGAACAAAGCCGACGTAGAGTCGGGAGTGTACAAAATTGTGCCATCTGCGCCCCATGCGCCGCCGCGAGCCTGCGGAGCGTCGGCCAGAGTTTGGACGGCGCCGCCACTGGCATCGATCACCTTGAGTTTTCCATCGGCAAAGAATCCCAAGCTGCGACTATCCGGCGACCAGAATGGAAAAGCAGCGTCGTCGGTCCCGGCCAACGGCTGGGCTGCAGTCGAATCCAGTGGGCGCACCCAAAGTTGAGGCGACGCGCCGGAGGCTGTTGCCACAAACGCCAGCTTGGTTCCATCGGGCGAAAGGGCAACGCTCAGCGGATCGAAATTGTGCTGGTCTGGCGGCAGAATGCTTACTCGCAATGGCTTGGCGGGCACGGGCGCGCGCAACAGAAAGCCAATGGCAAACGCGATCGCAGCGGCCACGGCTACCGCAGCCACGATCCACGCTAGTTTCTGCGAGATCCGCCGTCGAGCCACCACCGGAGCGGGAACACCCGCTTGCGAGCCGGCCTCGGCAATCCACTCTAATTGCAGCTTGACGTCGTGCGCGCTCTGGATGCGATCTTCGCGCTCCTTGGCCATGCAGGAGCGAATCAGCCGCTCCAGTGCCGGCGGCGTCATGGGCGCCACGCGCGAGAGCGGCGGCGGGTCAGTCGCCAGAATGGAGGCAATGACACTTGCCTGGGTCTTGCCGGCAAACGCACGCTTGCCCGTGGCCATCTCGTAGAGCACGCAGCCCAGCGCGAAAATATCAGAACGCGTGTCGGCTTCTGAGCCTTCAATCTGCTCCGGAGCCATGTACTGATAAGTGCCGACGATGGTGCCTTCGACCGTCAGCGGCTTGCCCGCAGTCATCGCGGTCAGCACGCTGGCGCTGGCGTTGTTTGCTTGCGCCTGCTTGGCCAACCCGAAGTCCAACACCTTCGCTCCTGCTTTCGTCAACATAATGTTGCCGGGCTTCAGGTCGCGATGAATCACTCCCTGTTGATGAGCTTTATCGAGCGCGTCCGCGATCTGGGCTCCGTAGCGCAGCACTTCTTCCAAGGGCAGCGGTCCCCGCACCAGGCGATCAGCCAGGGTTTCGCCTTCCAGACATTCCATCACCAGATAGTCAGAGCCATCCTGGGAGCCGACGTCGTAAAGACGGCAGATGTTGGGATGGGAAAGCTGCGAGATAGTCCGAGCTTCGCGGTCGAACCGTTCCTTCAAGCTTGGAGTCGAGACGAAGTGCCCGGAGAGAACTTTGATGGCTACATCGCGATCGAGGCGCGTATCGCGCGCGCGATAAACTTCTCCCATGCCGCCCGCGCCCAGCGGCGACAGAATTTCGTAAGGTCCAAGTTTCGTGCCAGAGGCGATTGCCATCAGTGCGCGCAATTATAGCCTAAGGGAGTGAGTTGTTCATCCCCAGATCGAACAGGAACTTAATCTAGGCTCCCCGCGAAATCTTGCCGGACATAGTGGAAGAAGATTGATGAGGATGTATGTCCTTCAGGAAGGGCCTCGCGCGAGTGCGGGACTTCACATCCGCGGTAGAGTAAGGCATCGCCGATGGCCTGGAACACCGTGACTTTCCTGGATTTCTTATAAAGATGAATCGGCCACGGGGTTGCGTTGCGCGGCTCGGGTGAGTAATCGAGGCAAAGAGTCACGCTGAAGTCGCACTGTTCGCGGTCGGTGTGCTTCTCAAGGATGGCCCCTTCTTTATAAGAAGCCAGATACACATAGGAAGGCTTTAACGGTTCGCCAGCAAATGCGCTTATCGCGGCGGTCAACTGCTGATGAAAGAAGCGCGCTACAGGATCACTGTGGGAAATGTAGCGCAGCGGACTTTGGCTATCGCCGAGATGAAGTTTTCCGGTGCGGAGTTGATGACGATAGTAGCGACGGAGTGCCGCAATGTGAAAAGGGTGGATGAGTTGTCCCACGGGAGCATAGTCCTGCGACTGGAACTGCGCGCCGGTGACAGAAACAATGTCAGCCCACTGCTGGCGCCGACGGAAGACGTGATCGTCCGGCACCAGGATGTTTGCCATGGTTAAAGCGCGGCGCGCGCGCGGCGAAAGCGCCGGAGCGCGATCGCCGGGTTGCACGCCGGAGAGCATGGCAGCGAGTTCGGGGCCCAGCCAGAAGGGTTGCAGAGCATGACTACCGGAATCTCTGATCCAAACCATCTGGCCATGCTTAGCGAAATCAGCGATGGGGGCGGCGGGCGGCAAATCTCCGCCCGGGGTGAAGAAGCAATCGGAATTCAAGAAAAGAGGACGATCAGTCAGGCCCTCCCAGTACTCTGGTCGGAGGAGACGTTGTGGCACCAGATGGTCCGGCTGATCGTCCAGGCGGCAGTGGAAGAGCGATCGGGGCAGTTCGTTTTCCCGAGCGTCGCCCGCAGGTGCGACTGCGAGCTGCTCAATCCACGCCAGCCAAACCGCGTCTTTCATTTGTGAACCCATCCATTGACCGTGAAACGGCTGTCGGCGAACCGTCCCGATGGACAGTCGACCGGAGTAATTTCGTGCGAGAGCCCACTGGCGAACAGGACCAGTTGATTTTGCTCGGGCACAATGGTGCGATAGTTTGGGGTGGGGATGTAGTTGTCATTTTCCCGCCGCGAGTCGTAGATGCGCAGTTCGCCGCCGCTGAACTGTTTCGGTTCGCGATGGAAGAAATAGACAAAAGTAATTTCGCGAGCCGCAACCACCTCCGCGCCATTGTCGCTGTGGCAGTGGAAGAAGTCGCCGTGGTTGCTGGCGGTGGTTTGGGTTTCGACGCGGGAAATGGCGAACGGATCGCGTCCCCATTTGTGTAGAACTCGGGGCAAGCAGGTTAGAACACGGTCCCTAATCACGTTCTCGTGCCCACCAAGATCCATCAGGACGCGCGACCTGCGGTGGTCGTAGTCCACGGCTCCGCCGGTGACGCCGGGCGCGATTACCTCGCTCATCTCAAACTGCATTTCGTGTTCGAGAACGTACTGGCTCAGTGTGTTTAGCTCGGTCGGTGTGAGGAATTCGTCGAGAATTACGCATTGGGCAGGCAAATAGGCGTCCGCTTCCATAACTGCGACGCCGCCAGAGGTCGTGGGTCGCGCAGTCGTGGTTGCGAACGAGATGGGCGGCGGGCTGGTGCCCGGTGGACGTGGAGGCAGCTGTCCCGGCGGCGGACTCGGTGGCGACGTAGGTGGCGAGCCAGCGTTGATGGGCGGCGGGCTGGTGCCTGGTGGCCGTGGAGGCGGCAACGGCGCCGGGGACGGCGGCGACGTAACCGGCGGTGATCCAGCGCGGATCACCGGCACGTTTCGGTTTGGAAAACTCGAGGACGATCCCAACTGCTGCTGGAGCAGTTGTTTGGTGATGCTATCCCCCAAAACTCCGAGGGCTCGTTCGGCGATGATTTCGCCCACTGTGCGCGTGATCGCCTCGGCCACCGCAAGGTCCGGGGCGCTCCCACTGGTTCTTGTACGCTGCAGTAAATTGGCAAGCAGTTCTCTCTCGGGCACGCTGAGAATGCGCTCGTCGCACAACAGGGTACCGGAGAGACTGTCCATCATCTCTCGTGCTGTCATCGGACTCCTCCCGGTGGAAAAAGACACTAATCCAAAGACCGGACAGTCCGGGAAGCGAAGGGGACTTCAACCTAGCAAAATAAAATGCGAAAGGGAAGTGCTAATTGAGAGTGCGTGATTGAATCTTGAGGAAAACGCGTACCATTTACCCCTTGAGCTATTTTTCGGCCATCGCACCCACAAGCGACTCGAAGATTTTGAAGCCGTCGGCGCCGCCAAGCTCGGGTTCGCTGGCGCGTTCAGGATGCGGCATCATCCCGAGCACGTTGCGTTCAGGATTGCAGATGCCGGCGATGTTGTTCAGCGACCCATTCGGATTCGCATCCAAAGTGATTTCGCCTTCTGCGCTCGAATAACGAAATACGATCCGCTGGTTGCGCTCCAACTCAGATAGGGTGGCTTCATCGCAGAAGTAGTTTCCCTCCATGTGACCGATGGGGATGGTCAGGACTTCTCCCTGGCGGCAGGCGTTGGTGAATGGAGTATCGATGTTCTCCACTCTTACGTGGACTGGCTTGCAAACGTACTTCAGACTGACGTTGCGCATCAGAGCGCCCGGCAACAATCCAGATTCGCATAGAATCTGAAAGCCATTGCAGATGCCCAGAACCAACCCGCCACCGTCGGCGAACTTCTTCACCGATTCCATGACGGGGGAAAACTTGGCGATGGCACCGGTGCGCAGGTAATCCCCGTAGGCAAAACCGCCAGGAACAATGACGGCGTCACAGTTTTGGAGGTCGTGCGACTCGTGCCACAGGAATGTGACCGGCTGCTTCGCCACTTGCTGGATGGTCCAATACGCGTCGTGATCGCAGTTCGATCCGGGGAAAATGATGACGCCGAATTTCATCCGAGTTTCCTCGCCGAAGGGGTATATTTCGAGTTTAACATGGGTACACAGTTCCTCGAATTACCAGGAAGCATCCCCGGACGCATCAAAGATAACGGATGAATCTGGGCGAACATTTTCGGATCACCGGCGGCGCGCTTAAGAACTGGCTGATCGCCCAGCTTCAGGATTCGATTGCAGTTGGCTTGCTCTGGCTGATCGGCCTTTATTTGCTCAAAGTGCCATGGGCTCCGCTGTGGGCGTTGTTGGCGGCGTGCTTGCAGGTTATCCCACATCTGGGGCCGGTGCTGGGAATGATTGGGCCTGTCCTCGCTGCGACTTTTCGCTGGGGAGATTGGGAGCATCCTCTGTACGTTCTGATGCTTTACGCCGGAATCGCCGTGGTCGACGGCTTCCTGCTGCAGCCCTATATCATGAAGCGCGTGGCTAGGGTACCGATCTGGGCTTCGCTGCTGACTCCGATTGTGTTGGGCATTCTGATTCCATTCTGGGGTGTGCTGCTCGCCCCGCCGCTACTGGCGGTTGTCTATGCCTACAAAGCATGGCACGAAAAGCAGAAGCTGCCGGTGGAACCCGGTCTTTAGCCAGACTACACCATTTTCGGTGCTAAATTCGCTAGAGAAACTCTCTGTTCCGCACAAAATACAGAAAACAAAGGGTTGGCGATTGCTGGATTGCGATGCAAGTTGTATGCACACAAAGTGACATCATTTGATGCTATAATTGGTGCCTGGAGTTCCCTATGAGAACAACAGTTGCGCTGGATGACGATCTCGTACGCATCGCCCAGGAGTTTACTGGGGTAGCGGAGAAAACGGCGTTGATTCGTGAAGCCCTCAAAGCTCTCATCGAGCGGGAAAGCGCTCGTAGATTGGCGTCCCTCGGAGGCACAATGCCCGGATTGAAGAATATTCCACGCCGCAGGCGGCGGCCGCATTGATTCTCGCCGATACGTCTATTTGGATCGATCATCTCCGTTCAGGAAATAAAGAGATGCGGAACCATCTTGACGAAGGGCACATTGTGACCCATCCATTCATCACTGCGGAACTTGCCCTGGGATCGTTGAAAGAACGCACCAAGACGCTCGCGCTGCTGGACCTATTGCCACAGCTACGGGTGGCGCAACTGAGCGAAGTGCGGCTCCTGATTGAGGCTCGTCGTCTGTACAGCCTGGGTATCGGTTTGACCGACGCGCACCTGATCGCCTCTGTCTTCATTAATTCGTCTACGGTTCTATGGACAAGAGATAAGCGACTCCGTAAAGCCGCTGAAGGTCTCCGCATTCACGCCGGCCTGGCTTAGGAATTTCGTGGAGCAGTGGATCGCGCTTACGTTGGCCGCCCCGCGTAGTTGTGCGGACAATTCTTCATGTGGATGTCTTTCGCCGTCAAACCTTGGGCTCGGCCTCGGGTGGTCCGAACCCCCCGCAGCGACTTCGCATCCGTTCGCGCAATTTCTCGCGCTCCTCGGGCGTCATCTTTTCCCAGCGCTCGAACATCCTGCGCCGCCAGTTCCAGTTACGATGCGGACCACCACGGAATCCGCCAAACAGAATTTTGCTCAGCACCAGGATTCCGAGCGCCTGCCAGATGGTAATCAGATGCCAGCCGAACAAAGCCGGCATGAGCCAATTCCACAACCTCATGACCAGGAAGGTGAACAGCGCAAAAAACAGTACACCGAATATCGCGAACTTTAATATCCGTACAAACCGGTTTCTTCTCATAGTTGTGTCCTGTCGTTCCCTCAATCTCGTTCTTTCAATTCGTCGTAGATGTCTCGCAGCCGCTCCCGCAGAAACTTGACCGCATAATGCTTGCGTGAAAGCAACGTGTTTACACCGACGCCGTACCGCTCGGCCAACTCCTTGAACGTATAACCCAGCAACTCGTGGGCGATGAAAACGTCCCTCTGTTCCGCTGGCAATTCGTCGAGCGCGTCACCCAGCTCCTGCAGCACGATATTGCTGGCGTAGATTGCGTCCGGCCCGGCATCAGGCGAGGGAAGCAGCTCTTCCAATAAATGTGCTTCGCCATCTTCGGAGAACGTTGCCGGCTCCATTCTCGCCGCTTCCCGTTTTTTCCTGCGGAACAAATCGATGATCCGATTGCGAGCGACGCGAAACAGCCATGCAGTGACCTGCTCCACCGGTTTCATCAGGCGGTAGGCTTCCACGAGTTCGTAGAAGACGTCCTGCAGGATGTCTTCCGCCTCGCTGCGATCAGCCACACGCCTGCGGATGAACTCACGAAGCCGAGGCTCGTCGCGAGCGATCGCGTCTGAGATCCGCTGATCCTGATCGCTCATCGGCCACTGATTTCTGAGCGCCACGTCCATCTACTTATGTTGACGAACGACGAGGATAAATATTGTAGGCGCATTGTGCCGAAGCCTTCGATTCCAGACGATTGGCTGTTGCGCTGGTAGGGGATCGAAACTCACCGAGAGCAATCACTGTCGATAAATCGTCACACCACTCGCGGACGCTCAATGAGGGCTTCTCCTGTTTGGAGGTAGCTCGTCCAAGGTTCGCTCGGACAGGGATTTTCGGTCGACGACCATTCCGTCAGACAAGGAAGTTCGCCCTCCACTGCTCCATCCGCGTTGTAAAGCGGCGCGAGATAAATGCCATGCCGCGCGGCAATTGTTTCCATCTCCTCAACTCGCTGCGGAGTGATGAAACCTCGGCCTCGAGAGAACGATTCGAAGCGGCCCTCGAGGGCAAGAGCCATGCCTTCGAGCAGGCATCCGTGGACCACGTCGGGGAAGGGATGCCGATTCAGAATTCCATGAAAATCCGGCGTGAAGGTTAATCCGCCGGTGACCTGCCCGAGGCCTCCGAAGAAGATTTTGGCGATCGACATCTGCGCGCTTGGAGAGAGATTCTTCGGGTAGCCCGCATCGCAAACGATTGCGTCAGACGCGACGCGACCCAGCAGGAGCGAAGGAGACGCCAGACTAGCGGCGCAGATCACGAGGTCGGCCTCGGCAGAGAATTCCTCTAGATCAGTTGCGATCTGTACTTCAACTCCGGTGGCTTGCAATTGGTTGGCGAGTTGGCGCAGTCGGGCTTCGTTGCGGGCGTGGAGCAGCACGCCTTCACCTGAGGCGCTAGACAGCGAGCGCAGCCGGAGCCCACGTCTCCAGTTGCTCCAACGACGAGCAGCGTTGACTTGCGGAGGTCCCGACCCTCGAGCATGCACATTTTCTTGATGCCTTGAACGATAAAACCAACGGTCAAGGTATTGCCTGTCGTGAAGACCGTATCTTTTCTTTCCGGAAGCTGATCGAAGTTGCCCTCGATCAGAATGGAGCTGAATCCGCCGAGACTCACGATCTTCGCGCCTGCATTGATCGCGCAGTCCGCCGCCGCTCGAACCCGGGCGATGTTCTCATGCACGTAGGCTGCTTCCAAACGGTCGGGAGGAATGAACGAGTCGATGTAGACGCCACGAGCCTTTGCCCCGTCAATCGAGCCGACTTCGACATGGCAAATCGCTCGGGGCGGAATCCACGGAAGGATGTCCCTGATCTCATCGTCCGGCAGACGCGTACGCTCCCGTCCGCGTAGAACAGCGAGCACATCCGCCGCCGCTCGCCAACTTTCCTGATGCCCGATCAGCGCGAAATCTAAATTGGCAACTGAGCCACCCATGTAAGTGTGACCTCCCCGGGTATTCCCAGCATGTCGAGCGTCTTCAGATACTGTTGCAGCGAGGCTCCGCGGAGTTCGGCTGCGCTCAAGCTCACATCGAAGAGGGCTGGCTTCACACAGGTCGCGTGGCAAACTTCGCAGTGACCGTCCTTGCATTCCTTCGCTAGCATCTTCGCGAGCGTCGTCATCACCTCGAGATGCAGCCGGTAGACTTTCTCGTCGAAGCGCTCCGCGTCCAAGGCTCGCTCGGCACGCAGAATCGACATGGCGTGATCGACGTGATCTTCTTCCTCGGCTGCAATGGCGGCGAAGGTCACGCCCAGGCTTCCCGGCGCCACTCGCCCGACGCGGGCATAGCTGGCAACGGCAAATGATTCCAGCATGATCTCTTGCACGATCAGGCAAGCAATAAAGTCACGCTCTCTGACGCAGCGCAGGAACGCCTCGCGGAGCCGCGTCCAATGCTTGGCCTCGACGTTATTCGTAACGTCGACTCCAATCTTGCGGCCCTCGGCAGCGAACCGAGTCGCATGGCCTCGTTCGATTTCCGCATGCTCCAGTGCGTCGGCGACTTCTTCGGGATCGTCACATATTTCCGATAACGACGTGTAGTTCATCGCGGCGATGAGTTCGCCGGTCATCGCCTGCGCCAGGATGTCCTGCCAAATCGGGGCGGCGGGTGAAGCACATTCAATGGTTGAGCAGTTAACGTTAATAAGACTTTCCATAAGTCCTCCTGAAATCGAATTCGAGCGGTTGAATCAGATGTGCACGTCGTCCCGTGATCGTCCTTCCCTCGCTCCGCTGGCCTTCTCAATCCATCGTTGAGCGTCCGCGCCCATCAAAAGTAGCCACAGGCACAGCGCTCCTTCTCCGAGGAGGCCGAGCGCCAGATTGTAGGGAGACAGATAGTTCGCGAGCGGCGGAGACAAAAAGGTCAGCCAACCCAAGCCGCCCAACGCCATCAGTGCGCTCAGGATTCGAAGCGCGAAGGTCGACTTAACAACAAAGTAGCCGATCAGAAGGCAATAGAATCCGTCAAACACAATGGCGATATTCGCGCCCTGAGGCTGCAATCGAAGAGCCTCAAAAACGAGTCCCACAAGGTTGAAGGAAGCCGCGAGCAAAACGAGCCTTCTGTTCATCGCGCTAAAGTTGTCGCAGAACAGCAGCGTCACGGCGATCATGCTCAGGACGGCGAGGAGGCCTCCTGTGACAGTCCACATGCCGTGAACGAAGATTTCTATGAACGCTGCCGTCAGTGCGCCGAGCAGGCAAAGGACGCCGACAATCTTCGTTCTGAAACCCGCGGTTCTGAAATCTGAGACTCTGAAAGCCGGGGCCTTGAAACGCGGCGACGCCTTTGCGATCGGTCCGGTCATTAATGCTGTGCTCATGATCTTTCTCCTTGCGCAACTTCTTGGACTAGGTGCATGCGAATCAGATCGGCCCTTGATAGCGGCGCAGTCGGACCGCTGCGAACAGAAATATCGCGGCGAATATTAACCCGATCCAGAGACTCGGACTGCTTAGGAATCTTCCTGGAGTGAGTTGTGCCAGTGGAATAAAATGTGGATCGATTGCAACGCCATTCTTGTCCCTGAGGTCGAAAGCCCTCGCAGCGAATCCACCCAGTCGATCGTGCAGCAGGGAACCAAAATAACAAGTGCGGAATGCAATGTACTCGAGGGCGGCAATCGCCAGCGGTGGCAGCACGGCCCATAGAAATGTCGCGCGCCGCGCCCAGCCTGAGACCAGCAGGAACCACATGTAGAGTGGCGAATGCCAGAGCGCAAACACGATCAGACTATAGAGCAGCACCAATTGCATCTGAAATAGCGGCAACTGCGTCCACAGCGGTGCGACGCTGCTACCGCTCAACAGCATGGCTGCACTGCTCAGCAGCCGCATGACGATTTGCAAGGGCACGGTGATTGCAAAGACGAGCAGCGGCAGAACCACGAGCGGAATGCTTGCCTTCGAAAGCACGGTCGTAAGATCCGAAACCGGCAGCGACTTCCAGAACAGAATGCTTCGATCGCGACGCTCGCCGTGCAGCGCGTCGAGCGAGTAGAAAATCCCGACCAGGACCCCAGTCGCCATGAGCACCATCGCCGCGTGGCTGTACGGCATAGCGAGGACGATGAGCTGCGGTGTCGAGTGTTCCGCCTCCAGGGCTCGCATGCTGTACGGCACCCAAACCAGGCTGATCAAGTAGCCGAAAAGGTAGACAGCCGCAGCAGCCAGAGGCGCTACGTAGATAGAACGGTTCTCCCACAACTCGCGTCGTATCGACCAATACATGGGCCGAGTCGGCGACACGTTGGGCGCGATTCGCTGCGAGTCGAAAGATTCGGGAATGGCGTTCGTTTGCGTGTTCATCTAGCTGCCCCCTTTTGCGGGCGTTTTCACCAACTGCATGCGCATTAAATCGGTCCTTGATAGCGGCGCAGCCGGACCGCTGCGAACAGAAATATCGCGGCGATTACCAGCCCGATCCACAGTCCCGGACTGCTCAGGAATCTCCCCGGAGTAAGTTGCATCATCGGATCGATCGGGAAGCTGCCCGGCATGGTGACGGCCTCTGGGCCGCCCTCGAAGCGAGAACCCAACATGGCGGCGAAATGCGTAGTGTTGAAGGCAATCTTCTCGACGGCGCAGATCGCAAGCCACGGCAAAGCGGCCCATAGAAACGCCGCCCGCCGCGCCCAGGCTGAGACCAGCAGCAGCCAGCCGTAGATAGGCGCATACCAGAGCACATGCACAGTCACGAGGTGGTAGAGCAGCATCAGCGACATCTGAAACACTGGTGTCCATAGCGTCGCCACACTCAAGCCGCTCCCCCGCAGTACGAGGCTGCTGAGCAGCAGCATGATCAGCTGCGTGGCAACCACAATGGCGAAGCTGAGCAGTGGCAGAACGATGAGTGGAATGCTTGCTTTCGACAACACTGTAGTGAGATCGGAAACCGGTAGCGACTTCCAGAACAGGATGCTGCGATCGCGGCGTTCGCCGTGCAACGCCTCGAGCGAATAGAAGATGCTGACAATAAAAGCGCTCCCCATGATCACGTCCATAGCGAAGTCGAGAGGTTCATGGAGTACCGCACGGCGCTGAGCCAGGTCGGTCGTCGACAGGGCACGACCCATCGACGCGATCAGGAAGCCGAACAGAGTGACGGTGGCGACCGCCAGCGGCGCGATATAGATGGAACGGTTTTCCCACAACTCCCGCCTGACCGACCAATAGAATGGCCGAGTCGTCATGACGACGGCGGGTGCGATTGCTTGCGACTCATTTATCTGCGAATCGCCGGAAGACCCGGGCACTGCGTTCGATTGAAGATTCATCTGGCCGCTCCTTTTGCCGGTCCGGCTTGATCGCCCATCACTGCTACGAACAAGTCGGCAATGCCAGGTGTGCGCACGTCGCCAAGCGCGGCGACTTGCTGGCGATCGACACGGTCGAGCTTCAGATCAAACAGCAGAATGCTGCGGCCGAGCACTTGGCGCTCGCGAATCGGCTTAAGCGCCCGTGCTGCCGCGACACGCTCGGGAAGCACCGTCACTTCCAGATAGCGCGACTCGAACTCTTCCATGCTGCAATCGAGTACGATGCGACCGCGGTTGATGAACATCAGATCGGTGATGACGTTCTGGACGTCTTCCACCTGATGCGTCGTCAACAGAATTGTGCGGGTGCGATCGAAATAATCGTTCAGCAGCGAATCGTAGAACTGTTTGCGATACAGGATGTCGAGGCCGAGCGTCGGCTCATCCAGCACTAGCAATTTCGCGTCGATGGCCATGACCAGGGCAAGGTGTAGTTGGGTCACCATGCCCTTCGACAATTCCCTGATTTTGCTGTCGCGGCGAATGTCGGTTTTCTCGAGGAAACCTTCGGCCTTTGCCCGATCGAATCGCGGATGCACGCCGGCCACGTAATCGAGTGCCTGCGAAACCCGCATCCAGCGCGGCATTACGGCGACATCGGCAATGAAGCAGACATCGCGCATAAGCTGATCGCGCTCGTTCCAGGGATCGCGTCCAAGCACCCTGAGTTCTCCTTGATATTGCGTGAGGCCGAGAATCGCGTTGAGCGCGGTGCTCTTGCCTGCGCCGTTGGGACCGATGAGTCCGAGGATCCGGCCCTCGTCGACGCGTAAGTTAACCCCGTCGAGCGCGATGGTTTTGCCAAAAGCCTTGCGCAGGCCGCGTGCTTCTATGACTGTCATGACTTTGGCTCCTTCTTTGCAGCTTCCAGGAGTTCTTCCGGGGTGAGCCCGAGCCGCTGAATGGTTGCGTGGATCCTGGGCCATTCTTCGGCCAGAAACTTCTGGCGTTCACCCTGCAGCAGCAGGTCGCGTGCGCCCGCATTGATGAACATGCCGCGTCCGCGCTTACTCTCTACCAGCTGCTCGTCGACCAGCTGCTGATAGCCCTTCAAAACCGTGAGCGGATTGACCCGAAGTTCCGCCGCGACCACGCGCACCGAAGGCAGCGGATCGCCCTCTTTGAGCACGCCGTCGAGTATCATCGCGACTACTCGGTCGCGAAGCTGGCGGTAAATCGGTTGACTGTCGTTCCACTCACGGTCCATTGTGTTTTCCAAATACAACTAAACGGCTTCTACTTTTCTGCGACTGTAAAAATAATTCGCAAACACATATCCCCACGGCACAGCCACGATGGGCAATATCACCCACAAGAACGCCGAGGTCGTGTCTTCCGCGGGCGATCCCGCCAACGTGCCCTTTGACCACAGCGGGTACGCCACAAGAATGAGCCACTGGACTTTGTAAAATATCTCCAGCAGCACAATCGGCAGCATTTTCACAGGATGGACGATCCCCAGGCCCGCCAAAGTCGCGAACGCCGTCCACACGCACCAGGCCACGGCATTTGTCGGGTCCCATGGTCCCTGGTGGGTGAGGACGTGCGTCCACGTCTCTTTGCCCAGCACGAAGAACATCAATACGTAGAGCAGCCGCAACAGGTAAATGTTGATCCTGCGGACACCTTCGTATCGTTCGTTCCGTTGAAAAACGTATTTCAGGCTTATAGTCATGGCAATATCCTCAAAGTTACTGCTTGCCTGCGAATTTCTCTAAGCGCAATCAATGAACCACGATCAATTCGAAGCAGCATCACTTTATCCGCTGCAGATCCATGTGCCCATGCATCGGCTTGTCGCCCGGCATCAAGAAAGTCCAATCCTCGGTGTGGTGGTTGTCGTCGATGATGGTGAACACCGCATGCTCCATGTGTCCGTACTGCGTGCTGCCGGCAACATCGACGAAGTCGAATTCCACCGTCTTTCCGTCCGCCGATGTTCGAGCCGCCATTCGAGGCCGATTGCCAGCGTCGCAATAATGCGTCAGGAGAAGGCGATCATTGTCCAAATAAAACATGGTGACCGGATGGTCGTACTTGGTCGGATCATCCCCGTCTCCCGCGCCCTTCATCTCATGCACCAGCGCGTTTCCCCGCGAGGTCACGCGCAGCGAGACTTGGGTGCGCGTGTTGTCCCCCATCCCCTCCATCTTCGGAACGGTTGTAACAGGCCCTTCCCAGGTACCGGCAAGAGTTTTTATTTTGTCAAAGGATTTTTGAGCGTCAGACTGAGTCGCGGCGGCATCGGCTGCGAAAGCGGTGGCGGCGATCAGAAGGAATACAACCGAAAGTGCGATGCGTGATTTCATGTTCAATCTCTCCTCAGATTTTGTCTTCAATGCGCTTGCGGGATTTGGCTGTCCAATCACTGTTATAGTTAACTATAACACTAGAACAACTGTCAAGCCTTTTCTTGATTTTGTTTTCCACAGCCCGGTCGCGACGATCCATCCCTTGTAGAAACAATAGCGTGGAAGTATAGGCGCGAGCGTCCCGCCCGTGTGCCTTTGACCTTGCGGGGGAGCATCAGGAGTAGTCAGCTGAGATTTTGAGTTGCTGAGGGAGGAAAAGCCTTGGCCGACCTCACCAAAAATCTGTCATCCCGAGCGCAGTCGAGGGATGAATTCACGTTTGAAGTGCAACAGCGTGTTCCAAGAATACTTCGTTGGGGGTTTTGAAGCCGAGGCACTTTCTGGGGGTATTGTTGTAGCGTTCCAGGAAGCCAGCGAGGCAGG
>DATNNE010000077.1:0-7119 GCA_035601995.1 Terriglobales bacterium | reverse complement strand
TTCTCGCTGCATATCACGCGCCAAATCCCAGACGTCCAGACTTAATCCAGACCTAACGAGTTTGTCGGTTTCATCTTGAAGAAACTTGAGGCGTTCTTCCATCGCCGAGATTATTGCACCCTCATTGTCCATCTTATCCCTCGAGTGTTCATCGAGGACACGGCTGTAATCAAAATACGTAACAGCAGACATTCGGACCTTCCGAAGATGGGCTGGCGGTCGCGGGCGACCGCGTTGGGCCGCGTCGTCGCAGCCACTATGCCGCTTGTCCAACAGCGTTTTGTCGCTGGGGGCCGGCCATCTGCGGTGCGCCTGCGAAGCCGAGATTGAATATCTTTCCTAACATTGAGTAGTCAGAGTCGGACAGCACGATGCACTCGGCAGAGATCATTACCGCAGAAAACCAGAACAGCCCCATGAAGTAGGCAATCATGAAGTGCATCACAACTGTGGAGGCGACCAAAGCCCAGCGCAATTTTGGGTGCCAAATCCAAAACACCCACGCCAGTTGGTTAATCATGACGCTCCAAGTGATGACCGTAAGCACAGGCCCGTTGTCGTAAATTATGTGGGAAAGGGAAGACATATTAAATTCGGCGGATCGCAGAATGTAGTAGACAGCGGTCCCATCCTGCCACATGTGACCCTGTACCTTATAAAACGCCGACGTAAAATAGAGGAGCGTTAACTGCGTGATAATCGCCAGAATTCCAAAATTATGAAGCAGCGCGCGGAACGGACCTGGGGCTTGAGACGAACGCCTTCTAGCCGAATCGAATGAGAAGTGCGCCCCACAGTCGGTAAACATCATGTAAAAGGCGAGGAGGTAAAGTAGGTTATCTCCTCCGTCCAATAAGAACGGATTGCGCGTGTACAGCGAGAAGGTGCAGATGTAGAAGGCAACACTTGAGATGCGAGTGTACAGTCCGATTGTGAACAGAACTGCCGAGCCAATCCCCAGAATGAAAATGAAAGTGTTGAGCGAAGGCGATATTGCGAACAACGAAAGTTCTCGATTGGCCGACAGTATTTCCTTGAATAAGGAATAAGGCACGACTCCGTTGTTTCCCCAAAGAAACCGAAACTGCAGAAGGTGCTGACTGTAGACAGCTATAATTATTGTGCCGAGTCCAACTCGCATCAACGAGACGCCGACAAGACGCCGCTCTACTGAAAGCCACTCTCTGAAATTATTTAGTGCTGATCTCATTTTTCACGTCTAAGGAAGTTTGGATACCGGACAGAAACCACCTGGGAAGATCGGAGAACGGAGCAACGTTGGGCGCGCTCTGCCAGCAAATCTCGACCAGAGATTCTTGGTTGCCTACTGCATCTTTTTTGCTTCGCTCGGTGAACCGGGGGTACTCTCGCGTAAGTATGCCAAGTTGAATTTCGGAAAATGTTTTCTCCGGGTACGCCGCTTGCAGCGCCGCTGTCGCATGTCGCGTCAAATATGGGGTGTTATAAGGGTCTAGGCTTGGTGATAATGGCGACTTGAGATAGCGATGACCGTCTTTCTCAAAAGTCGCTTCCGGATTCGAATAAAGTAAATTATTAAAGGATACAAGAGCGTTGCTTAGACCCAACTCAGCCAAAAACAAAGGTGTCAAACGGTTCCGTGCCACTGCCCGATAGAAAGGCGTCGTTACATCTATCCAAGGCGTCTCCCCTGGCCCTCCCTTTCCGGCCAAAGCGGCCTCTAGCTACAAGTAGGCGGTCACGGTCTGGAGGTGTCGGAGCAAAGAAACTCCATCTCTGGCCGAAATAGGGGTGCACCCAATAATATAGGGGCTTGTTTAGGGACAACTGCAAAGGGCTCAGAGGCATGTTTGCCGTCTGGATTAAGACAAAGTGAGCGCAATACAGGGCTAGTAGCGACAAGAAGGCCAGCCACCATAAGAAGTTCCCCATTTCGCGGCTGGCCTTTGTCACCATTTCTCACCTGAGGCATCGGTGCTCTAATTGTCGAAAGTCTCCTTGGAGAGTTGACTAGCTTGAGCGTCCGATAGCAGGACAAGGCTAGTGTCAGCAAGTGCCGCTCTCTTGTCTCCCCCGGTGGCCGTGGCTCCAGCCGCTACTTGGGTGAGCGCAGCTTCTGCTGGAGTGGCCGTGAGCGTAGTTCCTTCCGAAGCCACAACAATTGCGGCAGCGGTCACGATAACTGCAGCATACAGAATTGTAGGCGGCAAGTATGCGACGGATGAGGCAGTCACGCCTCGGTACTGCGTTCGGAGAGCCGATGGAATCGCTGTGGTCGCAGATGTAAATGATCCACCGACAAAGGTTATCAGCACTAGTAGCACTACAAGCCGATTCCATTTTTTGGGGGTCATACGATCAGCCTTCCTAGTTGAAAGTAGCGCGGACTAACGGGGCGAAGTCGCGCCGAGGTCCTCAAGGGCCTTCCTAACGCCACTTTTAGGCCCGAGTGAATATCCTGGACAGTTGTGAATTTCGCGCGCGGAACCTGTTTTGTTCTGATTCGTAACAGACGTAGTCTTATCATGTACTTAGAAGCCGCATTTTTCTCCAAGGCGAATTTCGTTTTTTCAAAAGCCGAACATCGCTCGGCAGCACGAGCCTCAGCGTGTCGTGTGTACTCATCCGATCAATCGCCTACAAATTGAACCCTGATTTAGATAACCGTGCCAATTGCTGGGAGGGTCTCTGGGCATTCCACACAAACTTAACCCGTAAGTCGGGATTAGCCTCGGAAGTGCGCCTACGCTCGATCCAGGGCCTTCACCTAATCGATTCGGAAAGCCGCAGGAGCGATTATTTGACGCAGACCTGTGCTGAGGGGCAGAAAAATCGAGATTTGCCCCCAGCGAGGAGTTAAATCGATTTAACTAACTGATTAATTATTATCAACGAGTTGCAGATACCAAGTCCATCCCTTGCGCGAATTCCCATTTTGGGCTGCTCCAACGCCGTTCGACTCCCCTCACGCTCCACTGCCTCGCCTCGGCTTTTAACACGCCATTAACCTGCCACAGGTGCCAGGCTAGTTCAATGGTTAAGGAGAAAACCTGTGGCCATCAATCGACGCGACTGGCTTCGCACCTGCCTGTGCGCGGGGGGCAGTCGGCTATTACATCCGGCGGTGATTTCTTTGGCGGCTGCTGCCGCAGCAACTCCGCAGCAAGCTGTACAAGGATCCGCCCTCGCCACCTACGTCGATCCACTGCCTGTCCCGTCCGTCATCCGCGCCTCAGAGCACACGAACAAAGTCATCCCCATCCGCATGGTTCCGTTCCAGCATAAAGCCCACCGCGACCTTCCCGCCGCAACCATGTGGGGATACAACGCGATGTGGCCCGGCCCAACATTCGAAGTTCGCAGAGATCAGCCGATTTCCGTGAAGTGGCTGAACCAGCTTCCCACCAAGCATTTCCTTCCCATCGATCCCACGATCCACGGCTCCGAAGCGGGCGTTCCCGAAGTCCGCACCGTCACTCATCTTCACGGAGCGCAAGTCCTTCCCGAAAACGACGGCTATCCCGACGCCTGGGTCACCTCCGATGGCCGTGCCGGCGCAGTCCACGCCGCCGATCCTTGCCACTTCCCCAACTGCCAGCAGGCTACAACGCTCTGGTATCACGATCACGCGCTCGGTATCACGCGTCTCAACGTCTATGCGGGCCTGGCTGGAATGTATCTGATTCGCGACGATGAAGAAGACAGCCTGAACCTGCCCAGCGGACCTTACGAAATCCCACTGCTAATCCAGGACCGGACCTTCAACGCTGACGGTTCACTCTCGTATCCTCCAGCCAAGAACGGCACTCACCCCATGTGGATGCAGGAATTTTTCGGCGAAAGCATTTGCGTCAACGGCAAGGCCACTCCATTCCTGGAAGTGGAACCGCGCAAATATCGTTTCCGCCTGGTCAACGGCTCGAACTCGCGCTTCTATCACCTCACGCTGGTGCCCGCCGACGCTGCCGGCAAGCCGAATGGCCGCCCCGTCGACGCTCCGCCATTCATCCAGATCGGCACCGACGGCGGCCTGTTACCGGCGCCCGTTCACCTGCACTACCTGATCTTCTCGCCCGGCGAACGCTTCGACCTGGTCATCGATTTTTCCGAATGCAAAGGCATGAACCTCGCCATGACCAACAACGCTCCCGCGCCCTACGCACGCGGCGGCGAAATCGTTCCCGCCGAAGTCATGCTCTTCAAAGTCACCAAGCCGCTCTCTGGCAGAGACACCAGCACCGTCCCCGACACGCTCGTCCCGTTCACGGCGCTCGATCCGGCCCACGCCGTCCGCGAAAGAATGCTCGCCCTCACCGAAATGGATCGCCCGTCTGACGGCTACACCATGATGGGCATGCTCGGCAAAGCCCACTGGGACGACCCCATCACCGAAGATCCCAAAGCCGGCACGACAGAAATCTGGTCCTTTGCCAACGCCACGGGCGACGTGCATCCCATGCACCTGCATCTCGTGCAATTCCAGGTGGTCAACCGCCAACCCTTCGACGTCAAAACCTACGCGACCACCGGCCAGATGAAATTCGTAGGCATCCCCATGGCGCCGGAATCGAACGAACGCCCCGCCTGGAAAGACACTGTCAAAACCTATGGCGGCTACGTCACCCGCGTTATCGCCCGCTTCGATCTTCCCGCCGGAACCCAAGCGAAACCCGGCGACGAATTCCGCTACGTCTGGCACTGCCACGTCCTCGAACACGAAGACAACGAAATGATGCGCCCCTATAAAGTCGTCGCATAAACATGCCTTACCCTGTGCTCTATCAGTGTCCTCTGTGTTTAAGGCTTTGCTTTTTCGTTGGTTGTCGGAGTCAGATCTTCAGCCAAAACACGGGAACGGTACTTCCCAGCCTGCGGAAAATCCGAATCGCTGGTAGCGCCTTCGCAATCGTTGCCGCACTTCTGGTAAACAAGCCCTCCGGCGGAAATGTAGAGACCGTCTTCACTCCCGCCACCCAGCGCTTTCCTTTCTTCGCCTCAGGTGCCGCGCCAGACTTGGATTTCCGCCGTACGCCTGATTTTGCTTCCATAAATACCTCCGGGATCTCAGATGCCTCTATCCGAAATCGGGAGAGTCGCAAAAAATAACCGCTACCTCTCCGTCCCGAAATTAAGATTGCGCGAATCGCAAAAAACTTTTGTTTCCACACCTTGGTTTTGAGTTAGAATCGGTTTCGCGCTGGTCGGTGAACTTCCCTTCGCTCACTGTGAGTTCGCCGGTTGCCTTCCCCCAGGAGGTTGTAGATGTACCGGAATTACTCGAGCTCCCTTGCGGACTCTCGTCCTTTCATGGACGTCCCGAGTCAGATTAGGGAATTGACGCAAGACCTTGTTACTTCGTACAACACCGGAAACTTTGATCAGGTGGCAGCCATGTACGCCGCCGACGGTGTTGTGATGGCTCCCAACTACGAACCCTCTCACGGGCCAAAGGAAGCAGAGCGTCTGTTTCGCCAGTTAGCCGATGCCGGATACGAAGATCTGCGCCTGGAGACACTTCGCGTGGAGAGCTCCGGCGACATGGCGATGGAAGTGGGACGCTACTCGGTGGCCCGTCATCAAAGCAATGGCACAACCGTTGCCGATCGCGGGAAGTACCTGAAAGTTTGGCGGCGCCTGGGAACCTGGCTGATCGTCGCCGATTCCTGGAACAGCAATCTTGCGCTTGTTGCCTAACTTCGGCCGCAACGCCGGTTCGGGCCCGAGCGATTCGCATGCGAACGATACGCCCGTCGCGAGCCAGATTCGTGTGAACAGACTCGTGTGAACAGACTCGTGCGAACATAAGACTGTGACTTCCGTCCGTGTCGACAAGTGGCTGTGGGCCGCCCGATTCTTCAAGACCCGATCCCTGGCCGCGCGCGCCTGCGAACTGAGCCGCATTCAATCGAACGGCCAGACCGCCAAACCCGCGCGCGAAGTCCGCATCGGAGACATGCTGCGCATCGCCAACGACGGCGGTGATTTCGAGATTGAAGTCCTGCTATTAAGCGAGGTGCGCGGCCCGGCTTCTATCGCGCAGGCTCTCTACCGCGAAACCGAAGCCAGCCGCGAGCTTCGCCAGAAAGTCGCCGCTGAACGCAAAGCCCTCCAGCAGTTCGAACAGTTGCCCGCCGGACGCCCTTCCAAACGCGACCGCCGTCACATCATCCAGTTCCGCGGCAGGGCGTGATCCGAGGAGCCCCATCCTTCGTTGACCTTCGTGGTTGAAGATTTTCGCTTCTCGTCGCGAGCCGGGCCTCAAGCCTCGGTACTCGTTGACTCCCGCATTCCCCGTCCGTAAGATGAAGCGACTCAAGCCCCCATGATTGGCCAGACCATCTCGCACTACCGCATCGTCGAACAGCTTGGCGGCGGCGGCATGGGCGTGGTCTACAAAGCCGAAGACCTGAAACTCGGCCGCTTCGTCGCGCTTAAGTTTCTTCCCGACGAAGTCGCCAAGGATCCTCAAGCCCTCAGCCGTTTCCAACGCGAAGCGCGCGCCGCGTCCGCTCTCAACCATCCCAACATCTGCACGATTTACGAAATCGACGATCAGCACGGTCAGGCGTTCATCGCCATGGAGTACCTGGATGGCGTCACGCTGAAGCACCGCATTTCAGGGAAGACAATGGAGACCGAGATCGTGCTCAGCCTCGCCATAGAGATTGCTGACGCCCTCGATGCGGCCCACGCCGAAGGGATCATTCACCGCGACATCAAGCCCGCCAACCTCTTCGTCACCAAGCGAGGCCACGCCAAGATTCTCGACTTCGGCCTAGCCAAAGTCACCACAGCGGCACCGTCTTCAAGTCAAATCGCCGCCGCCAACACAATGACGATGACAATGACCGGCACTGGAGAGACGCATCTCACCAGCCCCGGAACCACCGTCGGGACGGTGGCCTACATGTCTCCCGAACAGGTTCGCGGCAAAGAGCTTGACCCGCGCACCGATCTTTTCTCCTTCGGTGCCGTGCTTTACGAAATGGTCACCGGAGTATTGCCCTTCCGCGGCGAAACCTCCGGCATCATCTTCGACGCCGTCCTCAATCGTCCTCCAGTCTCTCCCGCGCGACTGAATCCCGACGTCTCGCCGGAACTAGAACGCATCATCAACCGCGCTCTCGAAAAAGACCGCGA
>DATNNE010000076.1:0-3400 GCA_035601995.1 Terriglobales bacterium | reverse complement strand
AACCTGCGCATTCAGGCTAAAGGAAGCGTGCGCGTCTCCTATCCTCAGCTGGGCATGGGTATTGCGTTCACTCAAATCGCAGAAGAAGACCGCACTCGGCTGAAGGAAGTATTGCGGACCATCGCGCTGCCGTCGGTGATTATGGGAACGACGGCGTCGGCTCAGAGTCCGCTGGACCCGGTGCCCCATATTCCCGATCCCGCCGCGGCGCTGTCGGCGCTCATCGAATTTTTCGACGGACGGCAAATGCTCACGCGCAGCGAATTTGTTCGCCTTCTCTACAAGAGCCAGGTCACAGGAAACGGAACTCGGCGCTGACTGCAAGGTCATCTTCCGCGAGTATTCGCTATGATGAATAGATCATGGCGCTTTATCTCATCACTGGAATCGGCGGGTTCATAGGGTCGTCATTGGCGCGGGGCCTTCTGGCGCGGGGCGAAAACGTTCGCGGAATCGATAACTTCGCCACCGGCAAGCGCGAAAATCTCGCGGAGATTCTCGACCGCATCGATTTTCGCGAGGCCAGCATTCTCGATCTTGAGATCATGCACAACGCATGCAAGGGAGTTGATTACGTTCTGCATCAGGCAGCGATTCCTTCAGTGCCGAAGTCGGTTTTAGACCCTGTGAGCAGCAATCGGACGAACGTGGATGGCACGGTGAATGTGCTGGTTGCCGCGCGCGATGCGAGAGTGAAGCGAGTCGTGTTCGCTGCATCGTCGTCGGTTTATGGCGATACGCCGACGCTGCCTAAACATGAGGGCATGACTCCCGACCCGATTTCGCCCTACGCCGTGGCCAAACTGGCCAGTGAGCACTACATGGTTTCTTTTTATCGCTGCTACAAGCTGGAAACCGTGGCGCTGCGGTATTTCAACGTATTCGGGCCGCGGCAGGATCCGTCATCGCAGTATTCGGGCGTGATGGCCAAATTCATTATGCAGATGCTCAACGGGCAATCTCCAACCATCTTTGGCGATGGAGAACAGAGTCGCGACTTTACTTATATCGACAATGTAGTGGAGGCGAATCTGTTGGCCTGTCAGGCGCCAGCGGAGCGAGCGGCGGGGCAAGTCTTCAACATCGCTACCGGGCGCAGAGTCACGCTCAACGAAGTTTTCAAATCCTTGCGGGAGCTGACTTCCTACTCGGGCCAAGCCAACTACGGTCCCGAGCGCGGCGGCGACATTAAACATTCACTGGCCAGCATCGCGAAAGCGGAGGCGGCTCTCGGCTACAGGCCCAAAGTAGGTTTTGAAGAAGGCCTGCGGCGCACGGTGGCCTGGTATCGAGAGACTGGCGTTGGGAGTCAGATGGCAAATGTCAGGACTTAGCTCTGCGGCTTTTTGACACCCAAAACGCCCAGAGCGGGTGCCCACATTTTGTCCGATGCTCCGGCGGCTGTACCAAAAAAATAAAAACATTTTCGGTTAAATTATTGTATTTAAACGAGTTAGTTGGTTTTGATCTGGTATTGGCGCGGCTAAATTATTGAATCTAAATAACTTACTCGCAAATTCTAGAATACAAAGGACTTATCTTGTAAAGTCTTGGCTTTGCCGGATCCGACTTTAGCGTAAGTTATTTAGAATCAGCGTCGGCGGGTGAGGTTTTCCCCTAAATTCTAGAGCGATAAGGAGTTATCTCTAAATTCTTAATGTTAAAGGATTTAACCGCGAGCTTTGCGATCACTGGCACTTTTACCGCTGGGATTTTCAAAGAACCTAAAGAGAGGAAAGCTACTCGGAGCATTCCCTCTAACATATTCGGTTACTTCCAAAGTGCGCCGCAAGGTCACATTTAAGTTGTGGATTTCTTTGAGATGGAGACAGTAAGTTGGAGCGTCCTGTCGGTTACCCAGCATTTTGTCCCCAGTTTTCGTCAGCCGCCTTTTCTCCTTTACTTCGCCGTGAAGATTTGTGCCCAATGAGGGTCAGGAGATATATTCCGATGCCAAACGTGATGTGCCGACCTGAGTTGCACGATGCGACCACCAGAGAGCAGTACGATCAGTTTCATGCTGAGATGGAGACTTTGGGATTATTGCGGACAATTTCACGTGACGGCAAGGTGTTCCGCTTGCCGTCTGGCCTTTACCTCGGAGAAAATGTGCCCTCGTCTCTGAAATTTCTCGGCATCCGGATTAGTTTATTCGCGATCACAATCACGGGGCGCACTTGCAAGCTCGCGATTTGGCCCATAGACAATCCTGCTAGCGTTGACATTTCGGGTCTCGAGGATCTCACCCCGAGTTACTACGGGGCGTGGTTGGGCTTGTCGGGCGAGGCTCCTCCAAGCAACTTCTCGTTCCTGTCCCTCTTGGGCGATTACAAATAGGAGCCGGGCGGTGTCAAGCCGTCACTAGGACGCTGTCGCAGAAGGCGTCGTAGGAAATAACTTCTGTCTCCAGGGCAGCGGAATCGGCCACCGTTCGCAAACACTTCTCTTGCTGCCCGTGTTTCTCGGCTGTTACGAAAAGATCGCAATAGGGGAGATACACGCTCATGAACAGGTCGTTGCTGCCCGCGCTCAACTCTTCTCCAACGCCATACTGGCGCACGATGTTGTTAAACCACGGAATAAACATCGCATGAACTAGTGCTCGGAAAGGGGGGCAGACTTCCACGAATTGCCTTACGAGCCCGGGGTCGGCATCTGCCTTGATGACAGGATCGTAAAACCGTTTCGCCGCCGCGACCAGTGATTGGGAGCCGTCGGCATTTACGAGACGGGAGAAAGCAGCGTTAAACGTGGTTGGCGGAGCCTCACCCCACTTGTGGAAAATATTCTGGACCTCCGGGCGAGTCGCGGTTCGTTGTCGGGTAGCCTCTTGCTTCCCGATAGTGCGCCGCTCTCGTTGGAATTGATTTTGATCTTTGGCGTCTTGCTCGTCGGCGAAAAAGTTGGGCTGACGAATCGCGCCCTCGCACACTCCCCAACGCACGTTCACTTCTTTCCAGTTGAACGCAGTGGGATTCTGGTGATAAGCCGAAACCAAAGCCTCAGTAAGTAGTGAACTCGGAAGCAGGCATTCGCTCGGGCCGTCCTGTAGTTTCCTGCAAGCGGCAAATAGCGACTCGCGCCTTGGGGTGGGGCAGGCGGATAACTCCTCAATCGTCAAGCCAGCAAAGCGAAACCACAGTTGCGAGTTAATCGTTCTTAGAAGAGCCTCCGAGCGAGAACGATCATCGTCAATCAGGCGATTGTGAGCACTCGTGTCAAAGGTAGATATTGGGACGGCACCGATCATAACAACACTCCATGTTTCCCATTTTATCCGAACAGCAAAAAGAAAAAGCCGCTCCGAGGGGCGGGGCTGGCCCAGCTTTGATTCCTGCTTGGACCTCTACAGATGAGGCTGCCCCACGCTTCGCGGTTTTCCAAGCGTGGGCACCACGGA
>DATNNE010000075.1:0-144223 GCA_035601995.1 Terriglobales bacterium | reverse complement strand
CGAGTCTCCGTCCCTGACCATAATCGAGCTGCTGCAAAAAGACGGCGCCGAGGTCAGCTATAACGACCCTTATTTTCCGACCGTTGGGAAAGGACGCAAGTACGATCTGCAGATGAAATGCGCTCCGTTGGATAATCTCGGCCAGTACGATTGCGTGCTGATCGTCACCGATCACTCGGACTATGACTACGCAGGCATAGTCCGCGAGTCACAGCTTGTGGTCGATACGCGTAACGCCACGCGCGGCATCGAAAGCCCGAAAATCGTCCACTGCTGACGAGACTGGATCGATACCGACATTGTGGGACGGCTGGTTCCAAACGTTACCGGTAGTCTGTGCCATCTCGTACGCCTGGGCATCGTCAAAGAAGTCTCGGGGAAGCACCGCGACCGGCTCTTCGCTTATGCTCGGTACGTCAAGGTGAGTGCGGGAACCAACCCGCTTTCCACCGCATAGACCGACCGATTCGCCTTCCACGGTTGCGGTTCAGACAAATCCGAGACAGATGTTTTCAAATGAGATAGACGAAGGCTCAATCCGGAGTGGACGACACAGAATTGTGGCGCGAGCAGCGCCCCTCTTGGGGTGGAAAATAGCGTCTTGCCGTACTTTCGCAACCAATGAGAATCGAAAATAGAGACGTTCCGTTCAGGCTCCCACAACCTGAGGAAGTCGAGACAGTTCCTCGTCGGTGCTGTCGTTGGGGACTGAGCATCCCGGTGTCAGAATGAACTTGCTGCCAGCCACATTCCTGGCGGTCTGCCATTGGTTGCGGATTTGCTCCGCGGAGAGATCTTTGTAATTCTTCTCATCGATTCCGGTGGCAATCGTCTGCGAGAACTTGCTACGTACAGTGGTTACGGACACGCCGCTCGACTGCACGGACCAGTTGACGACCGGGGCCTGGAAGTCGACAAACTGGTCAACATATTCATTCTCCCAGTGCAAATGGAGGAAGTTCAGCTTGGCGCCGGTGGTCGCTGCAAAGAAGCGTTTGTCAAACGGCGCGCTGAATTTGGCGTAGTCTGCCGGTGAGAGCTCCGCGCGGTTGGCATTCGCAATCGAAAAGAGAATCCCAGAAGCGCCCGCAGCAAAGGCGCGCTTTGCGTGGTTAATGTGCGACTGCGTCAGTGCATCAAGGGCGTCGAGCAGTCGCTGTGGTTTCTCCTGCTGGAGGCGAACGACCTCCTCTTTCGACGAAAGTTTGACCGCGATCTGCCAGGGATTGAAAGCAGTTTCGAGAATGTACGCGTCTCCGTGCAGTCCGTCGCGGATCAGTTCCAAGGCACGAATCTGCTCGGGGAAGGGGTTGTCTAGAACCTTCAGCTCGTACCAGTTGCCTTCGGGCTTGGGGTACGAATAATCGCTCATTACCTTCACGATGTCCGTCTTGTACTTCCAGTGATAATCAAGTGTGGCCTTGGCATGCTCTTCGGGAGTCTGCGGTCCGAAGTGATGCCAATGCGTGAATGGCGGACGGTCTACATCCTGCCCCGCCAGCGCCCGGTCTACGCGCACTTTGCGGGTGAGTGAGTCTCGGGCGGCCACCTTTCCCAGAACTGGTTGTGCAACTGCGACAGCGGCTGCTGCTGCGGCGGACACGAGGAAGCTTCTACGGCTTATCATGATTGACTCCGGGAAAAGGTGAGCACCCATTCTGCCTGTCGAAATCTTGCAATATCCGAAGATACAAGAAGAGTGGCGTCGGGTCGACGCTCCCTCTGATTGGGGGAAGCAAACTCAGAGCTCTCAGTTCCCGCCTTTTGCAACATGAATGTTCTCCGAAAGCAGTTGGGCGATCTCGTTGCGCACATCGTCTTTCAAGCGTGAATCGAACTCGCCGCTCGCCTGACTGGTGAAACCAGTGTGGACCGAACGCACCAGGCCATTTCGACCAACGAAGAATGTCGTGGGCCAAGCATTCAGGTTTTCGGCCTGTGAAATCTTCTCATTTAGCTGGCTTGGTTCTCCAGCGATCAGGTAGGTGTATTCGATTCCATAGCGCTTAATGAACGCCCGTGCTCGTGAGAGGCTCTTCAGCTGCTCTGCCGGTTCGAAGTCGAGGGCGACAATCTCAAATCCCTGAGCGTGATACTTCTTGTACAGTTCTTCGAGGAATGGCGCCTCGTCGTGGCAGTTCGGGCACCAACTTCCGGTTATATTGACTAACACCACCTTGCCTTGGAACTGCTCGTCAGTGTTGGAAACGATCCGCCCGTTCAGATCCGGGAAGCTGAAACGCAGCGGCTGGCTGGGATCTTTCAAGTTTGTGTGCTGCGTTGGATCGTCCGGCGGAGCAAGATTTCTGGCTCGCGCCTCGGCCGAGCGAAGCGCCACCAAGGTCTGCGTGTCATGAAAGCTGGCGATTTGCAATTGCAGGCTACCGTCGGATCGCGGCGTCACTTCGACGTAAAACGGTCGCTCTCCGGTGAAATGACTGAGTGCGAACTTGCCATCTTTGTAGTTGCCCGAGAGGATTCCCGTATCACCGTCGACGCGTAGGATCGCCGCATCGACCTTCGCGCCTGCCTGGTTTACGACGAAGTGCCATGCCGACTCGCCCTTTGGGCTCTTCACTTGGATTTCCCAGAGCCCAGAGATATCGGGGGCAGATTGGTCGCTGGCTGCAACCACGGCTGGGTCGTGCCGCTTCGCTTGGAACGAGTATGCGCTTCCAGAAGCGCCGCCGTAGGTTCCAATCAATTCTCCATCTTTAAGGGTTGCTTCCAGCTTCGTTGCGTAGCTGTCGAAATTCAACACCAGAGAGCCATTCTGGAAGGTTCCGCTGTTCGATGGATTGACCCGGTCGTCGCCGTTAAAGAAGTAGGAATGCACATCCGCTCCGGCGCCGTCGATTTCGATCCTGAATGGAACTGAGACATTGTTCACGGTAACTGTAGCATCCCACGTGTCCTCTACAGATTGTCCCGACGCCAAAAGGGTGATGCCAAGGATCGCTAGTACGATTGAAGCGGCCAATTTTGCGCGAGAAGTAATACTCATGACTGGATCCTTTCTGCGGGACGGGCCACTTGGGACCACTGTTCCGACGAGCAATACGATTGGGATACCATAATACACTATAAAACAAATAGACATACTTGTTATTATCCGGGCGGTTCAACAAGTCCCGGAATCGGGCGCTGCAAGATGATTCCGGGCGGGGGAAGGTACGGCTTTCCTCGCGATTTTGCTGTCTGGTGAAGAGCTGCTAGCCCTGTCAGCACGGTGCACGGAGTGCTTCGCCAACCTCTTTCATCGATATTGTTAACCAGATCTATGCGGTCACGGAGCTCGCGCACAGAATCTAAGTAGCGGGTGTGGAGGACGCTTCGCCGATGGGCTTGCCTCTCCAGAAGCGATTCCAGTTCTCGACTGAACTGAAGGTGCGAGTGTGCATGCGGTCGATATAGAGGGCCCCGTGCAAATGATCGATTTCGTGTTGGAGAATCCGCGCGTACCACCCGGAAGCTTCGACTGAGCGACGCTCTCCCTTTTCATCCAAATATTCCACGTGGATGGCGCGGGCGCGCGGGACTACCGCAGAGAATCCGGCAAGACTGAGGCAGCCCTCGTAGAAGACGACTCTATCGTCTGTCGAGAAAGTAATCTCCGGATTGACGATCACGTGGAAGGGTACGGGCTTCCGATCTTTGTCTGCAAGTTCCTGGGGCGGCAAATCCGTGAACAACTCCTCGCGATCCTCGATCACGGCAAGTTGCAGGGAAAGTCCGACCTGGGGTGCAGCCAACCCGACGCCTGGAGCGTCCCGCATGGTTTCCTTCATCTCTCGAATTAGCGAGCGCACGCGCGGATTGCCGTAAAACCGGCTCTCCTGCCTGGACAATCTTTAGCCGCACAGCACCTCCATCCCACACCAACTTCGACTAGGGAATAGCTTACCGAAACCACACCGGCGAGGAAGAAATAATACCGAAATACATCGGCCTTTTAGCACAGCATGAAAATTCACTACTGCAATTTGTACTGACTCCGCCCGGAGGCCGAGAAGGATGCCGTGTTCCACGAGTGTAAATCCAGTCGCGCCATGGGGGATCTTGGTTGACTTCTGGCTGCAGGAGCTTTATCGTTTCCGCGAAAATGGGAATTGCTAGCCGCCCGCTGGGGGTCAGTGTGGGTCCAGAGCTGTCCAAGCAAGTCTCCGAACTGCTCGCGAACTGGAGCAAGGGCGATGCGGAAGCCAGGGAAGAACTCATGCCCCAAGTGTATGACGAACTGCGCAAGCTGGCGGCTTCCCACTTGCGGCGTGAGCGCAACGATCACACATTGCAACCTACAGCGTTGGTCCATGAAGTATATCTTCGCCTGGCGGAGCAGAAGAATAGTTTGTGTAAAGGATTATCCCTTCCCTGCGACGCTCTACCCTGTGTTTCCGCACAGCATCGCGCCTGAGGGTATTCACGATTCCCCGGGCAACCAGTGCAGCCTTTCCGCAATCTGATGCGTCGTTGTCACATTTCATGACTTCAGTCCCTTCCCCGGAGCAAATCTTTATGACGATCATCGTAGAGCCTGACCGCAACGAAACGCCAGCCCGGCGCGGGCAAGTGGTAAATCGGGCTCTGCTGACTATCGTGCCTTTGCTGTTTAGCTACGCGATCCAACCCGCGCAAGCCCAAACCTTCACCGTGCTTTACGACTTCACCGACGGAAAGGACGGAGGGATTCCCGCCGCAACTTTGGTCCGTGACCAAGCCGGGAACCTCTATGGCACAACGGCGCAAGGGGGCGCTATCAATTATCACAACTGCAACCCACCGCAAGGCTGTGGAACGATATTTAAAGTCGGTACGGGCGGCAAGGAAACGGTACTTTACGATTTCAAAGATAATCCTGACGCGGCCTATCCGTCGGCGGGCCTGGTCGAGGACGAGGCGGGCAACTTTTACGGAACAACCCTGCTTGGCGGTACGTCAAACAGCGGAGCTGTATTCAAGCTGGATAAGAGTGGCAAGGAGACCGTACTGTACAGTTTCACCGGCGGCAGAGACGGGGGAAATCCTCTGGCAGGTGTGATCTTGGACGCCGCCGGTAACCTCTACGGCACAACTGAAATTGGCGGCGACTTGTCTTGCCAGGTTGGACAAATGACCGGTTGCGGAGTCGTGTTCAAGCTGGCCAAGACGGGCAAGCTGACGGTGCTCCACCGCTTCCACGGAAATGACGGGGCAGATCCATTCGCCGGCCTGGTCCGGGATGAATCCGGCAACCTCTATGGCACAACGACTGCCGGCAGCACTGGGTGCTACGACGGCTGTGGAACCGTATTCAAGCTGGACAAGGCTGGCAAAGAGACCGTTCTGCATGTCTTCACCGATGGGAAGGATGGTGCGGTTCCGATGTGGGGTGCCCTGATCCTCGACGACCTTGGCAATCTCTACGGAACCACGCAGTGGGGTGGGGATCTTTCGTGCGGCAACGGGGTCGGCTGCGGCACCGTATTCAAGATGGACAAGACCGGCAAGGAGACGGTGCTGTACAACTTCATGGACGGGAAGGACGGGGGACTTCCCGACGGCGCCCTGGTCCGGGACGCAGCGGGCAACTTGTACGGAACCGCGTCTGTGGGAGGAGATCTCCCGTGCAACGGCGGGGGTGGCTGCGGCACCGTGTTTAAGCTGGATAAAGCCGGCAAATTGACAGTGCTCTATGACTTTGAAGATAAATCCGACGGGGCGTTTCCGGAGGGCGGGTTGGTCCAAGATGCTTCTGGTAAACTTTACGGCACAACCTCATGGGACGGCCACGTCAACTTCGGATGTGTGTTCAAGCTTACTCCGTAAGTACGGCACAGGTCTCCACGGATCGCACTCTGCCTTTTGACACGAGCTACGCGCATGGTGACTACCTCATCCCGCTACACGCCCGAACACTGATGTGAGCTTTCTAGCTCAGACGCCTAGCTCCCAACCAGGTACCGTAGTCGTAGCGTTCCACATCTCTCATGACTAGCCCAGTGTTGATTTTCCAATTTTCCTTTAGTGTCGAAAATGTGCGCACACGTCAAATGGCTATGAAACTTCGAAGCGCTGCGTCAGTCTTACGCAGGCATTAACGGACGGCTGTGCAAATTGAAAGGACAAACATGAACAAGTTTCTCAAGCTATTACTCGGCACCGGTCTTTGTTTCCTTGAGGAGTCGGATCGCACGAAAAATGTGCGCGGCCGTACTGCTGACAAGATTGATGATTTAAGCGATGTTGTCCAGCAGAAGTACGAAGTTGTGGCTGACCGAGTGGCGAGAGCGTCAAGAGCCATTCGTGGAGAGGGCAACCCAGCCTTCGGCAACGCTGCGCGTCTTGCGGCGGGGATAGGGGTTGGGATCGGCCTTGGCCTGCTATTTGCGCCTGCTAGTGGGCAAGATACTCGAAGAGCCATAGCGGGAAGCGTTCAGCAATTCGGCGATAAAGTCCGAAAACGCGTCTCCTTCAAGGGTGCTCGTGCTGTTAATGCTGGCTAACCGTGCCGGGTGAGAGTCCGCCGCCTCGTCCCTTTTCAGCTGCGATGCACTGCTGCGTGGCAAGCATTGCACAGCACCGTCAGGTTCTCCTCGGAATCTTCTCCTGAGTGGCTCCGGAAATTTTTATGGTGCACCTCAAGGTTGGACATCGCGCCGCAAGATTGACATCTCCAGCCGTCGCGATGCAGCACTTGGTTGCGGAGAGTGTCGTACTGATCAGGTTCGAGCCGCAGGGGCGGACTTTTCGGTTGAATCCGATTCACGACGCTTTCTCGGTCACGTGGTGCAGAAACGCCCGCTTCTCTTCGCCGGGGAGAAACTTGAAGAACCGCAGAGCCGACTGCAAGAGAACATTGGGATATTCATTCTCCAGATTCGCTCCGGCGAGAAAGTCTGCACAAATCATTTCCAAGCAATAGCCCCGGGATTTGTCGCTGCCCAGCATCAGAGCTGCCGTTTCAATCGCCTGCTCAACGACGGGAATCTGACTTTTGTAGAGCTTGAAATTAATAATTTCCCAGGGCTCGGTCTCCTGCCCGGTTAACTCCTTCTCGACTTCCTGTTTAAATTCTTCCTTGGGCATCTCACGCGCTTTGTGCAACCAGGTTGCACAATCGAAGTGCTGCCGGTCTCTCCTTGCAATCTTTGCCAACTCCAGTCCTTTGGTCCACCCCACTTCCTTCAACTCCTTTCTCGCCTGTGGTGGCAAGTGCTCGTGGATCGACATCAGGTAGTAAGCTTTCCTGCGCGACTCCGGAAACCGTCTTTCCAGGAATTCGTCGAAGGACTTCAGGTGCTCTACCCGCCAATACTGTCCCGCGCGAACTTCGCACAGATAACGTCCGAGTTCCACGAACCGCGTATCGCGCTCGACTTCCTTCTGTTTTTCCCAAGCCAGAATCTCGTCGATCTTGGTGAGCACGAACAGCGCTCGGCGACGATTGAGCTTGGGCAGCATGGCCGGATTCCTAGTAATTAAGCTCGTCAAGCCAACCAAGGTTCTCGGCTCCTGGCCGCCGCACCAGCGCGGCATCAACCAACTCTTGCTTGCCCAAGCAAAGTCCCAGGTATGGGCAGGTGCTGCAAGGATTCTGGGGAAAGCGAATTCCGCTGTGCGGCGGAAAGTCTGCCGATTCGATTCGCCGGATCGTATCCGCGGCGAGATGACCAAACTCTTGCCGCTGCGCGTCGGTGATCGTGGTGCGCAGATACTGGACTTCCACCAGCCGTTTGCGGACGAAGACCACCTGAGAAACCTCGGCGATGCCGGTTATCCAGGAGTAGCAAATCAGCTGGGGATCGAGAGCCAGCAGCCCCTTCGGTTCTTCTGGATATCGGCTGGAGGATGTCTTCCATTCCAGCAAGCAACGTGTCCCATCCAGCTTCCCGATCCCATCAATGTAGGCGACGAATTCGTTCTTCTCGATGGGCCGTGTGAACTTGACCTGCAAGTTGCGTCGCGGCTGGTAAATACAAACGCGGTCATCCTGGCAGAAGCGCGTGAGTAGCATGATCCCCTGCTCGAGCATGCGATCCCAAGTATCGTGGTTCGAAAAGTGCAGATTCTGATCTTTGCAAGCCGACCATTCGCGAAAAAGGACGTCCCCGGGATCTTCACGGCGAAAGTAGGCGCCCAACGCTTGCTCGAAGGCCCGCCCAAAGAGCATCGCGGCGCGAGTGTCCTTCTCTTTCCACCCGTCGAGGTAGCGATGGCGATAGCGCCGCGGGCAGGTCAGGTACTGGCTGATCTGGGTGTAGCTGTAGTTCATCAGGCCACCTGCGAGCCGTCGAGATTGGAGGGCGAAAGTTCCTCCCAGCGACCGGCGGGGGCAAAACCATCCAACCGGAGCAGGGAAGCGCCGTTGATGATGACGTGGCTGATCTTCACGACGCCGGCGAGGCCAATCAGTTGCGATTCATCGACTTCATCGCGGCCGAGCAGTTCGACATCGTAGCCAAAGTCGCGCAGGAACCAGTTGAACTTCCACAGGGCCTTCGGATTGCAATAGAGGCGGCTGGAAATGACATGGCCGGAAAATCGACCGGGTTCCAGAATGGCGAGAGCGACAGTGTAATAAGGTTTTTGCGCCTGCCGACGAAACCAGACTCTCTGGACGCGAACCAGAAAGAGCCCGTCGGGAATTTGGTCGGCCGCGCAGCGATCCGCGGCATGGAGGCCTGCAATCTGGCGTTTCACGCTACACCTTCTTTCTGGCCGAGGTAGCCGTTGAGCTGACAGAGGAGCGCGTTCCGATCCTTCTCGGCCCACGTCCCCAAGTAGTCGACGAAGCTTTCGACTTGCTCGCGGGTGGCGTCGCGCAAGGTCTTCACACCACAGAAGTCAGTTGCATATGACTTGACCAAACTCGCATCGAGCTGATGCCGACGAATCAACTCGCAAAGGCGATCGCGGACTGTACGGCCACCATAGCCATTACCGTTTGCAGGCTGCGGCGTTTTTCTTGATTCGCCGGTCGGTTCGGTTTGGCCGTTGAACGAGCCGATTTCTTCAACCGAGCAGATGCCAACACCGTAGGCCTTGCGCAAAGCCCTGTTGACGGCCCTTGTCTCCGCGACGCGCATTTCGGCGCCGTGGACTAGCGGAGAAACGTTTGAGGGATCCGCATCCCCATATCCGACGAAGCCTTTGCAAGTACGCGACTTGTAGACGGTTGCTTCGAAGGCCCAGCGCAAGGCAGAGGCATCGCAGAATTGCAACACAGGCCGAACATGTATTCCAACACACCGACCGCGGCGCGCCAAACCCAACAATCCTGCATGCGTAACGTACCATCGGCCGTCGATCAACGATAATTCGCCCCTCCCTGGTAAGAGCGGGAGTTCTGTAAGGAGCGACCGAAGACCCTCCAAGAGTTTAAGGTCGAGGTCTTTCCAGATTTGCTTCGCGACTCGGATCTGGTGTCGAACTTTGTCTGACTTTGCCATGGAGTTCCTCCGTGCGTATGCAACTCGCATGCATAACGCTAAGCATATGCATAGCGCTAAGTATATGCATAGCGGTATGCATGTGTCAAGTAAGGTATTGATTTTTGTTATCAATGGCGAGTAAGTTCAAGCCAGAAATGGTGGAAAAGAAACCCAAAGACCCTCACGCCGTCCATCTCGGACGTCTGGGCGGGCAAGCACGAGCTGAAAGACTGAATTCAGAGCAACGTCGTGAAATAGCAAGGAAGGCAGCCCAGGTGAGGTGGGCCAAAAAGAAGGGAAAAGAGCATGCATGAAGATCACAGCTCGTTGCCCAGCTAACCATCGGGCTAATCGTTCGGCCCTTTCCGTGAGAAGGGAAGAAGCGAAGTCGGCGCCGAGATACTTCTTCGGTTTGCGCGTAGATCACAAGAAGAAGCACCCGTCCCAGAAAAGATCACTGCAGCTTCGCGTACTCCGCTTTCGCGGCGGAAACATTCTTACAATCGAAGGCGAGCCGACAGAACCGAGCGCGGCGTTGTTTCTTGTTGACAAGATGACTGCTACGACTAGAATTATGAAGAGCAGTTAGAAGCTGCCCGCTCATCTGGAACATTACGAAAAGTTGTACTTGGGCTGTTGATCGGTAAACCTTCCTGATTTGGTAATTAAAGCCTGACAAAATCAAAGTAGGTCGACCTGCAACTATCGTTGCTGGTTTGGGCTGGAGGGCCGATGAACAGACGCCGGACCGGAGCGCACAAATCCGCGACCACCAAGAAAAAATCTAATGAGCCGAACCGGCCATGGGAGAAAGAGCCAATCCCTACCGCTGGGGAGCGGCTTCCCGACGGCAGCATAATCGAGCTTGTACGGGATTCTTCGGATGCCACGAAAGCTGCGCTCCTGCACCACGACGGAAGCAGCGTATTCATCGGCGACCGGATTTACGGCAGCGACAATAACGTTTTTGTACCGGCAATCGCTGATCCCGTCGTTCTGCGACAGCTGCGGTTGCCCACCAAAGATCTGCCTTATGGATCAACGCCGGAGTTGGTCAACAAAGTCTCCTCGATCCTAGTGGAAACTTTGGAGTTGGCGGCTGACAACGCTTTCCTCGGAGCGGTCTTTTCGGTGGCATCATCTTTCTCTGATTGCCTGCTCACCCAAATCTGCCTTTGGCTGCTAGGATCCGCACGCACTGAGGCCATGGCTTTATTGCGCGTGCTCAGCTGGTTTTGCTGGCACCCGTTGTTGCTCGCCGACGATGCATGCATCGACTGCGTGCCCGAGAACTTGACTGCGACGCGGCTCTTCTATGCTCCCAGGCCAAGCTCGAAGCTCCGAAAGCTCATTTTGAATTTGCGCGCCCCTGGGTTCGGAGTCTTCCGCCGCGGCTCGCTGCTCGAAAGTCGCCCCGGGGCGATCGTGATTTATTTCGGGCCAACCGACCCGGAAGGTGTTTGCGACGACTCCTGCCTCCGCATACCAGTCGCACCGGCAACGCGATTGCTCAGACCTGGCGATGAAGAGCGCTTCAACGCGCCGGTGGAAGAGATAAGGGCCCAACTTCTCAATTATCGGCTGGTGAACTATGAGAAGGTGCGACGGTCGGAATTTGATGTCGCGGATTTTACGGGGCCAACTCGAGAACTCACACGCGCCCTAGGAGCGTGCCTTATCGATGCACCCGACGTTCAAGAACGCCTCATCGCGTTGCTGCGGGAGCAGGATGAGAGCGTTCGGCTGGAGCGCTCAGCCGAAATGTCGCCCACGCTCGAGTCCCTGATCGCGTTATGTCACGAGCGAAGATCCTCCGTCTACGTCGGCGAGATTACAAAAGGAGGGAATGACATTCTCTCCGCTCGCGGTGAGGCGGTGACGCTGAGTCCGAAAGAAGTTGGGCATAAGCTTAGATTGCTCGGCCTGCACACGACCCGTCTGGACGCAGGTGGTCGGGGGCTTAAGCTGAGGCGCGCGGTCTGCGCCCGCATTCACCAGTTAGCAAAAGACTTTGGAGTGCCGGCTGCACTCGAGAAAGGCTTGCCGGGCTGTCCCGACTGCAAACAAATCTTCAATCAGCAATCTAATTCTGCTCTTGGTGCACGTAGTGCACATGATGCACATCGTGCACGAGAAACGCGAGGAACAAAAATCAATGAAGCGCAACCCGCATGAGAACAGAATGGACTATGCCAGGTTGCAGGCGGCTGGAATCCCGGTTCCGGCAGAAGAGCAATCAATAATGCAGCCGGATCTGCAGGCTGAATCCTTGAAGGGAAGCCGAGTCTTCGATTTGAAGATGGGCAGCGAACTCTTGCTCAATTTGCGGATTTCCAACCACTCCTATGCCAATCTGAGGATAAACAGGCTGCAGGTGCGTTTGCTCGAGGCGGCCTGGTGGTTGATCGTCGAGCTGGATCCTAGGGAACAGGTCCCAGAGCGCAAAACGTACCGCATGCTGAGCGGCCGGTACGTTCGTTATGAATCGGTTCTGAATCACCGCTTAGATGAAATTGCACCGGGAGCAAGCATCGAAGGGAAGCTTTTGGCTCTAAGCGTCATTGGGACCATCCCCGAAGAATATGCGCATGGCATGTCAATTCCGTTGGAATTAGTTCTGACGGATCGCTATGGCAGGCAACACGCCTCGATCATCGAAGTTTTGGTCGACCGTTCCGCTACGATGTCGAAGCCGGAAGTCTTCAACCGTGTCGGTCGAGGCTTGTACGACGGTTCTCCGCGACCGCCCGAATTCGAACACCGGGTTCCGGCGCAGGCTCCGGTTGGAAAAGCATACACGGGAGAAACCAACGAGAAACAGTCAGACACGATAAAGAAGCTTAGGGACTGCATTGCCTTCCTGACGAAGGCCGATCTCGATGCCATTCCTGCGGAATCAACCTCGACCAGAGACGAAGTGGGGCGGACTCGAGGCAACGGCAGGCACAGCGGGAGAGCGCCAGATAAGGGGAAGGGAAGCGGGCCGTCGGCGCGGATACGACCGGGCAAGCCCCCGGATCTCTGTGTCGGAGAAGACGGGCGGCGTCGATATCTTGGGGTGGTTGCCGCGGAGAAGCTCGCACAGCAGCGAAGCGTTCCCCGCTGATGGCGACGCAACAATAGGAGAAAGAGATTGATGGCGCGGCTCAACCAAACTCGGTGCTTTGCGTCATCTTGGCTCGATAACGTGAAGTTCCTTGACCATCGCGAAGTGCCGTTTGTTGAACGTGGCCAGGTGGCTGCCACGTTCGATGGCGGTCGCGGCGACGATCAGATCGTAAGCTCCGATCATTTTGCCGGCCGAGTGCAAATCCGCCCAGAGGCGCGCGTGTCCATACGCGGTCTGCTCTGTATAAGGAATAACCGGCAGCGCTGCCACAATGGCCTCAAGATATTTTCGACGCCTCGACTTGTGCGGTTCTGCCCGACGCTCTACTCCGTGCCACAGCTCCGCCACAGTGATGGCTGCGACTTCAAAGCGATCATTTGGTCGCGATGCTGCCCGGGCGGCGAGGTCAAAGACGCCCCTTTCCCCGCGAATGATGACGTCGACGTCGAGAATGATCAGCATTTGTCAGCCGGGAGCTTAGCCGCCTTGCGGGCATTTCGGAGGTCACGGCGCCAGGCTCTGGCCTCGTCCGGCGATAATTCGGGTTCGGCCAGCAGCTTGGCCAGATCTCGGCCAAAACAGACTTTCTCTTTGTCCGGTACCAAACGAGCAAACGGAGCACCGTTCTTGAGGAGGACAAAGGTGACATCTTGATAATGGGAGCGGTTGAGACAATCGGCGAAATTGCGGGCCGCTTCTGTGACGCTAATAGTGGTCTTTTTCACAAAATCAGATTATCAGATAATCTGTAGATTGCAAAAGCGCAGGCTTCCGGTTCGTTTCGTTGAACTGGGGGCTTCGTCTGTGCGAAGTGCGGGCTGGACAGTATTGGCGCGTGGACAACGTGAAGTCAAAGTTTGGCCGGCGAGGGGGAGAACAAGGCAAAAGTGATTGTTGACCCTGTACAGAGTAATGAGATGGTGATCAAGCTATTCGAACTGGAAACATCCATGCTGTCTGATCTTTGGAGAAGTGTGGAACAACGCGCTTCAGACGCTGCAAGGGCGCAAAATGACACGGATTTCGCTCCTCGACACTTCAGCGCGGCGTGTCGGGAGCTCGACCCGTGCCATCGAACGGTTCATGTATCTGAAGAAGAATAAGATTTAGCCACTGTCAATCGAGGCGGCGATAGCGCATCCTGCGCTATCGCCTCTTCGGTGCTGGCTGGCGACCATCCGCAGTGTCGACTAAACAACCGGCGCTTCGATGGCAACGATCTGCATGGGTTGGGCGGGATAAGGCTCGACCTGTTCCCACGAGCAAATACCGTGAAACCGGCGGACGCTGCGGCATCCCGCGCGAAAAGTCGGATGCCTAGCGCGCCGCCGGTGAGGTATGGACTTGCCTGACGATCACAAGCACCAATTTTCAGTTCTGGCATTTCGAGTCTCAAGAAGAATTGGGGCGTCCGGCGTTGTCAGAAAACCTTCTCGAGATCGACCTCTTTGGATCCGCATAAACATTGGTCCGCATCCATCGAACCTGAAGCGTTAGAAAAGTGTAGTTTGCTAGCACAGGTTGCCCCTCAAATTCTGGTCGATGAGTGTAATGGCGATATTTCGCCAACAACGCGATAGTTTCCGAGTTCGGTGCCTGCTGCTCATGAGCTCTCCGTGAGCCCGAAATGTCCTGAGTTGTCCCGTGATGTCACTTGCCAGAGGAAGGTTCCTCTAGTATGGTCCGCAGGTACTTGTAAACGCTTCAGACAGTTTCCTCACTGTCTTTTTCGCCCGAGATCGGCGGACTCCCCGAAAAGATCCGCGAAGCGCCGGAAAGATCCTTTGCACTCTCAGGAGGCTCTATGAATTACGCCCGGCAACAAGATAAGCCCTTTCGCATGATGGTGGCATTGGTGGCCACGATGGTTGTACTCACCCTCGCCGGGGCAGCGATCCCTGCTCAGGCCCAAACCTATAAAGTGCTTTACGAGTTTCCCGTTAACGGCCCGGCGCCACAGTGGCCAGGAGGGCCTCTCACGCAAGGACGCAATGGCGACCTCTACGGCTGGTCATACGAAGGCGGCACGAACAACGATGGCTCGATCTGGAAAACGACCCCCTCGGGGTCGGTGACTGTGCTCTACAGCTTCACTGCCACTAACGGGCCCGATTGCCAAAACGGTATGACCCTGGGCACCGATGGCAACTTCTACGGCACAGCTCTTACCAGCTGCACCGGCTCAGGGTATGTGTTCAAGCTCACGCCCAGTGGAACCCTTACCGTGCTGCATACGTTCACTGGCACCCCCGACGGATCGGGACCGGGACCGTTGACCCTGTACACCGACGGAAATTTCTACGGTGTCACCAGCAAGGGCGGCGCGAATAACTATGGCACGGTGTTTAAGGTCACGCCGACCGGCACATTAACCGTCCTCTATTCGTTCGATGGCACCAACTATTTCGCCAACCCAACTTACGGTCTGACCGTGGGCAACGACGGCAACTTCTATGGCACCCAATGGGGAGGCAACGGGCTTGGAAGCGTCTTCAAGATAACCCCGGCCGGCGAGTTAACCGTTCTCCACACCTTCACTGGCAATCCCGACGGGGCTGAGCCAGCTAGCGGCGTCATCCTGGGGAAGGACGGCAACTTCTACGGAGACACCGAGTATGGCGGCGCGTACGGCTACGGGACGCTCTTCAAGATGACTCCCTCGGGCACGCTGAAAATTCTCTACAGCTTTAATTCCAGCACGGATTACGCGACCAATCCGACAGCGCCATTGTTGCAGGCGACGGATGGCAATTTCTACGGGGTGCTCATCAGTAGGTTTCAAGACCTCTTCAGGTTCACGCCCAGCGGCAAGTTGACCGTTCTGGAGAAATTCATCCTCCCGGCCGGCGTGCTCCCGTACTGGCCGTTGATCCAGGATACGAACGGGATTCTTTACGGACTGCTTCAGCAGGGCGGCACGGTTAACGGGGGTGAGCTCTTCAGTCTGCACATCGGCGCAAAACCGTTCGTCAGTCTGGTATCCAGCTCGGGCAAGGAGGGCGCCAATATCGGCATCCTGGGCCAGGCCTTCAGCAGTTCCTCCGTGGTGGAGTTCGGCGGCGTGCAGGCTACGTCCATCAAGCTCAGCGGCAAGACCTTCATCTCCGCCACCGTCCCAACCGGAGCTCTGACCGGATTGGTAACGGTGACGACAGGCTCGACCATCCTGACCAGTATCCAGACATTCAAAGTCAAGCCGACGCTTGTTAGCTTCAAGCCGTCCAGCGGTCCGGTTGGAACGCCAGTGACGATTACCGGAACCGGGCTCACGCAGACCACGAAAGTCACATTTGGCGGGGTGGCGGCGACTAACTTCACAGTGAACTCCGACAGCCAGGTCACGGCTAATGTGCCGACCGGGGCGGTGACTGGCAAGATCGTAATCAAGACCAACGGAGGATCGGCCGCCAGTAAGACGGATTTCACGGTCACGCAGTAGCAACAACGCGGGATAGAAGTACGATGCCGCCTTCGGGCGGCTTTTTCTTGTGCAACTGGGTTGTGTCACCACCATTGCGTGGATGGTTTACGAAACCAGGCCATTACACTCAAAATGCCCGGCTGAGTCTCAATCAGTGATATGGCGATTTTTCGCCAGCTATCGATGGTAAAGCACGGTGACATCTGGGACGCGGTTAGGCAGCAGCCGGACTCTCCTTCACAGAAACGATGGGCGAGTGGCTCGTATCAACTGCTGTCAGCAGTGGCCAGCCCTTCCGCAGCACGTAGTCGAGCCACGCACCAGCCGCTTGCGAAGTGAGGACGGCAGCTAGCACAAGTGTCGTGTAGAACTTCGGGCTGATGATCCCGGCGTCAAATGCCACGCTGGCCAGTACAATACCCGGTCCCCCTCGTGCGTTCGTCGTGATCGCAAGATTAAGCAAATCCAGCCCACGGAACCCAGCAAATCGTCCCGCCAGCGATACCGAGAGAATCTTGACGATGCAGCTTCCAAGAATGAAAGCAGTGATCATCCAGAGCGAGAAACCCCGAATCAGGTCGAGTTTCAATCCAACTAAGGCGAAGTACACGGGAATGAAGAATGCGAACGAGACCTTGCCGATCGCGTCGAGTGCTTCCGCAAACAGTCTGCGCTTTTTGTGAATCACGGCGAACCCGGCAAGAAAGGCGGCAAATACCACGCTGACGCCCAGTGCCCCGGCGACCACACAATATCCGAGGAGAACTGCCATCGCATAGGCCACCGGCGAGTGTTTCGCGATAACGTTGAATCGTGACTTATTGATTCGCTTTACGATCCTTGGAACGATCGTCAACCCTAGCCCGAAGAATGCGACCGTAGTGATCAGGTGATACGACATCTCCCGCGGGTTGAGTACGGTCTTACCGGCCATCGCCGTTGCTAGCGCGAGTGCCAGCCACAGCACGATGTCTTCCAGCACCGCCACGCCGAGAATTAGCCGTGCAAAACGGGTATGCAGTATCTTCAAGTCGGCGAAAATCTTCGAAACCACCGGAACCGAAGTCACCGCCACTCCCACCGCCAGAATGATGATTAAGGAAATGCGGTTCCCGTTCGGTCCCGCGAGCGCTGGACGAATCAGCCACGGCCCCAGTGTCAGTCCTAGCACGAACGGTATGCCCGTTCCGACGATGACAAGCCAGCCCACTTCGCGACGCTCCTCGCGACTGAAAAGGTGGCGCGTTTCTGCACCAGACAAGAACATCAGTAGTAGCAAGCCCAACCAATAGACAAAGTTCAGAACGTTTCCCTGGTGCGTGGCCGTTTCCATCAGCCTTGATGCGAACGGCAGTCGGCCCATGAGAGCCGGGCCGAGCACGATCCCAGCAACGATTTCACCGACGACTCGCGGCTGGCGCAGCTTTACAAACAGATACCCAAGCAGGTGTGCCATCCCCACCAGCAGCAAGAGTACGAGGAGAATCGAGGTCAGATCAGAGTTCGACATGCTTAGGCGGTCGAATAAGATGCCTTCAGCGTCGCAGAGGTGGCCCTCTCTATTGATTGATTACCGTGATTTTGGCCTAAAACGGGATACAGGCGAACTGCGGAATAACGCTCACGTCGGCCTGGCCTTAGTCAATTTACTAATCAGCGATAGCACTCAAAACCTCCTGAGTGAGTGAAATGGCGATTTTCCAACAGTTATTCGCGGCGTAAGACGATCGCGGTCGCATCATCGCTGAGCGTGCCGCCACTGGCGAACTCCTGCACCTCGGCGAGTACTGATCGCGCTGTTGCACTTGGTTTCTGCAAAGATTTCACAAGGCGTGAGGTTCCATATTCCTCGCCTCCACTGCTCGCCGCCTCTGCCGCACCATCCGTGTACATCAGCACGCGGTCGCCAGTCTGGAAGGTCAACCCGATCTCGGAGTACTCTGAGTTCATAAGCCCCAAAGGAAGACCTTTTTCCGTTTTGAGTTCTGTAATGTCGGTCTCTTCCCGGACGAATATAGGATAGGTATGGGCAAAAACAGAATCAAGCCGGAACACCGTCGCCGATTGCTTTGCCTACCCGATCTGGGTCATTGCAAAGCGGCGGTGCTCAATACCCTCGGATCACCAGCATCTCGCCGTGTCTATGCGTATGCCATTGACCACTAGGCAACTTATGCAGCCAATTCCGCAATCCAATGCTCTGGTTAGGAGCTACCCATGAGATACGCCTTCACCGGAGTGAAGCTCGCATTCACTCTTGCCCTGCTTTCGATTGGTCCAGCCTTCACCCAGATCGCAACCGCGGAAACGTCCCCGGAGACAACTACGACTTCTTCCGTGGCCTATGTCTACGTGCAAACAACCAAAGGCGTCGCAGTGTTCGACACGTACCCCACCGGTCGGCTCACCCTAGTCAAGGGTTCACTCTTTGCGGACACCGGTCAGATGGGCGCGATCAACGGCTCCTACCTTATCAGCGTGGGAACCGACTATCTGCACACCTACACCATCGAATCAAAGGGCGCGGTGGGCAAGCAGGCTTTCGAGATCAACACTCAAAGCTACGGTGGCGCTCAGTGCGGTACCACTACCGGCGGAGCCCTTTTTGACCATACGGGCAAGTACCTCTACGTTCTGCTCTCGGGCGCCACCAGCGATAACCCATGCAGTGCAATGCAGTCGTATAAGATCGCTTCGAACGGCGAGCTGACGTTTCTGGGCGACACGGAGAACGATTCATATGGCTATCATGGCAGCGATATTCCCGTCGGCATATCTGCGATCAGCGGTAACGACGGTTTCGCGTATGGCATTATCGACGACGTGTACGCAGACCTCTTCTCAGCTTTCACGCGCGACTCCAGTGGATTACTGATCGCGAATGGCAGTTTCAGCCACGTCGACCCGACGCCCAACCCATCGGTTTCCGATGATGCTTACTACCCATTGGCCGTGGCCCCCGACCCAACGAATCACTTGGCGGTACTAATGAACGAGCCTTTCACCAACAGCCCTCCGCCGCAGCTGGCCAGCTACACCATCGACAACTCCACTGGCGCTATTGAATCGACCAACACCTGGGAGAACATGCCCACCCCGGCGTTTTATCCGAACGTCATCAATATGTCCCCGTCGGGCAAGCTTCTGGCAGTTGCCGGAGCTGGAGTTCAGATATTCAACTTCAACGGAGCGGCTCCTCTCACGCTTGCCAGTTCAATGCTGCTTCCTTCTCGCGATTTCTATCAACTGGCTTGGGACAAGAACAACCACCTCTACGCGGTCGACTATGAGACGGGTGGGTTGTATGTCTTCACGGTAACGTCGACGACCATTCGCGCGGCGCCAGGCTCGCCCTACGCGATACCGGACAACGTCCGCGGAAACTATCAGTATGGCCTGATCGTGGTTCCGAAGTAGTTGGCGTGCGTGAGGGCAGCCCGCCTATACCGGTTGCCCGCACGCTCAGCGACATGTGCGCTTGTCTGTTGAGCCCATTTCGAACAATCGTGGGCAGAATCGACGGACGCCGCCGGGGGACCCGAGAAGAAAGCGTCTTAGGTGGCAGTGCATTCTCAATGATCCCGTCCCATTACGATTCCGTTATGCCTGCGAGTGCAGCCTTTGGTTCACGCCGCCTTGCGGGCTTTCGTCGCCGTCTTTCGCGCGGCACGTGGCCTCGTCCGGGCTTGTACCGCGGTCTTTCTCGCTTTGGGCGCGGCTTTAACCACAGACGGCGATTCCAGCTTGGGCTGTTTCGCGGTGCGATGGTGGCCATGGTTCAGCGGCTGGATGCGCGCGGCTTCTGCTTCCATCCGCAGCTGAGCGTCGCAGTCTTTTTGACGCTCGTCTTCTAGGTATGCCGGAATCGTTTTCGTTGTCATAGCCAGAGTATGGCAGAACCGGCGACTTCCATGCTGTCCACTTTAGCTCTATGTCAACGGTCCCGCAATAAGTGGATTGATGGAAGTGAGGTGTTGGCAAAGCTCAACGGCTACGAACACTCTGATTCGAATGGGTACCTTCTCAAAACAAAGTGAAGGACTGAGCAATTCTGTACAGTTCACCCGACGGCGGGGATACTAGCATTCCAACTTACTCAACGCGGCGCCTGAAACAAGAAAGCCCCTCGGGGCAGGTGTGGTTCGTGTCGTACCGTACCGGGTTGGCGTATCTTAAGGAGAACAACATGAAAATGCTGATGACAATTTGTTCTGCAGCACCCTCCGTGCAAGCGCAGATATCGGTGAGCAGCTCCCAAGCGGCAGACCAACACAAGTTTCTCCAGTGCTTCGCCGGCACGGGATATGGTCCCGGCGCTGGGCTGGTTGCCGAAACACAAAGAAGGTCACAATGAATAGCGTAACAACTGTGAAAGATGCCTGTCTGCGGCTCGCTCCAGCGCTCATCGCGGTTTCTTCAATGACGCGAATCGCTTTTCCCGATAATCGATTTGCCGTCTGATGCGCTACTCTGGCGGGGAAGCCATGATTTTAGAGACGGATGTATCGGATCACGGCGGTGCAGAAACCCTCCGCCGGTACGAACTCAATGGCGCTTACGACGAGATGTTCCGCGCCGCGGAGCATCCGCGAAAACAATATCGTCAACTCTACAACTTGCTTTTGAGTCTGGGTCCGGGCGAGCTGCGCCGCAGCAAACACGAGGCTGATCAATCGTTCTTCAACCAGGGGATCACCTTCACCGTCTACGGAAATGACAAAGGCACGGAGCGGATTTTTCCTCACGATCTGCTGCCCCGGATTATCACGGCGGCAGAATGGGAAACGATCGAGCGCGGACTAACTCAGCGGATTACGGCGCTGAATCTCTTCCTCAAAGACGTATATGATGAGGAACAAATCATTCAAGACGGGGTCGTGCCCGGTAAAGTCGTTTACACCTGCAAACATTACCGCCGGGAAATGCGTGGCATCAAAGTGCCTCGCGACATCTACATTACGGTGGTCGGTACGGATTTGATACGAAACCCGGAGGGGAACTTTGTGGTTTTGGAGGACAATCTCCGCGTCCCCAGTGGGGTGTCTTACATGCTCACGAGCCGCAGAGTGATGAAACAAATATTCCCCGCGCTGTTTCAAAAATGCCGGGTGCGGCCGATCGAGCAGTACAGCCAGGCGCTTCTCTCGACTCTGCGATTCCTGGCCCCCGAGGGCCGTTCCGAGCCAACCGTCGTTTTACTGACTCCGGGTGCCTACAACTCCGCTTACTTCGAACATACTTACCTGGCACGGCAGATGGGCATTGAACTCGTCGAGGGGCGAGATCTATTGGTCCACGATAATGTCGTTTACATGCGAACAACCTTCGGTTTGCAACGCGTCGACGTGATCTATCGGCGAATCGACGACGATTATCTCGACCCCCTGGTATTCGAAAGCGGTTCCGCGCTCGGTGCCGTGGGTCTGTTCAATGCCTATCGCGCCGGAAACATAGCTTTCGCAAACGCGCTGGGGACGGGAGTCGCCGACGACAAGGCTATCTATGCCTATGTGCCTAAAATTATTCGCTACTATCTTGACCAAGACCCGATTCTGGAGAGCGTCGAAACCCTGCTGATGTCCGATCCGGCGCAACGTGACCACGTGTGCCAGCGGCTGAACGAATACGTGGTAAAAGCTGTGGGCGAGTCGGGTGGCTACGGCATGTTGATCGGTCCGCACAGCACGGAACAAGAGCGCTCGGAGTTTCGAGAAAAGATTAACGCGCAGCCGCGAAACTACATCGCGCAACCGACCATCAATCTTTCGACCGCGCCATGTTTTGTGGACGGCACCATCGAGCCCCGTCACGTCGATCTCCGGCCGTATGTGCTCTACGGCGAAAAAATTACCATTATTCCCGGTGGCCTCACACGAGTAGCGCTGCGAAAGGGATCACTGGTGGTCAATTCGTCGCAAGGCGGAGGCTCGAAAGACACGTGGGTCTTGCAGAACTGAGATCTCGAAGAAGGGAGGTGACGAACGCCATGCTTTCCCGCGTAGCTGACAGTCTCTACTGGATGAGCCGGTATTTCGAGAGGGCGGACAATGCCTCGCGCGTGTTGAAGGCGACTTACGGCTTGATTCTGAATCCCGCCAAGTTTTCCACGGAGGAGCGTTGGTTTCGCGCTGTTTCTTCGCTAGCCCCCGGTGCGGCTTCGGGCAACGTCGACCCTCAGCGTGCTCTGTTTTTGTTGGTAGCAGATTCGGAAGGCGATTTTTCGGTTGTGAAGTGCATTAGCATTGCCCGCGAAAATGCCCGGCAAGTTCGCGAGGAAATCAGCTCGGAGATGTGGGAGCACCTGAATCGTCTTTTCCATGACGTGACTGGCTTCGAGCTGCAGCCCAATGATGATGCAGGTGCAATGCGAGTCGTGAGCCTGGTTCGCGAGGGCTCGTACAGGTTTAGTGGAATTACCGCCGCCACCATGAATCACGATGAGGCCTGGCATTTTATCCAGCTCGGCAAATACATAGAGAGAGCCTGCAATCTCAGCGTCCTGCTAGACGCTTATTTCGTCGTCGACAAGCATGCGGATGATTTAGATTGGGTGGGCCTGTTGAGCAGTTGTGCTGCGTTTGAAGCATATTGCAAGGCATGCACCGCCGAACTCAAACCAGAACGCATAGCGAATTTTCTCCTGCTGAAACCCGAGTTCCCTTATTCGGTCCGTTATTCACTGGACCGGATGCACGAGGCTTTGACTTCGATCAGCAATCTTTCCTTGAGCCGCAGGACTGAACAGATCGAAAGATTGATGGGGCGTTTGCGATCGATGGTCGCCTACGTACAGGTTGGCGAAATCATCGGCGGATTGCACAAATATCTTGCGGCAATTATCGAGCAATGTGGCGAACTGCATGCGACTGTTCAGGAACTTTATATCGAATATCCGATTGAGGTCGCTTTCCAAACCTAATGTTCTACGCCATTCGCCATTTCACTCGCTTTCGCTACAGCCATTTGGTCTGGCAGAGCATGATGGAAGTTCGCATGCACCCCAGAAGCGAGGGGAACCAGCGCTGTTTTGTTTTTCAGCTAGCGGTCAATCCGCGCGCACGCATTTTTCGCTATACCGATTCCTATGGGAATCTTGTGCACCACTTCGACTTGCCTTCCCGCCATGGCCAACTCACGATCATCTCCGACGCTCTGGTAAATATTGACGCCCAACCCGCGGTTCCCGAACTCATGCCTTACGAGGGTTGGAGTGATCTGGAACAGCTCGTCGAGAACAAGGATTACTGGGACATGCTGATGCCCAGTCATTTTGCGCGCCCATCCCCTGAACTCGAAGAGTTGGCAAAGGAGATCGGCGCGACTGAAAGGGATGGACGAAGTCCGTTGGCATTCCTGAAGGATCTTGCCACCGGTGTCCATCGCAGTTTCAGCTATGTCAAGAAAAGCACTGCGGTCAACTCGCCGATCGAGCATGCCCTTCGGTCGAGACAGGGTGTATGTCAGGATTTTGCTCATATCATGATCGCACTGGTTCGCAATGCCAGCATTCCTTGTCGCTATGTCAGCGGATACCTTTACCACGGCAGCGAAGATGCGAATCCCTCGGCGGACGGCGCTACTCATGCCTGGGTGGAAGCCCTTCTGCCCGGCGTTGGTTGGGTAGGTTTCGATCCGACGATTAATCGGCTCGTAGGTGAGGGGCATATTCGCACCGCAATCGGCCGCGATTATGCGAACGTTCCACCCACGATGGGCGTGATGAAGGGAAAAGCGGACACGCAGCTCCAAGTTCGAGTGCGGGTCACGCCGTCCCAAGCCGTGCTGCCTCCCGATGAGGAATTTGCGGCGGACGAAGAGTGGTCCCAATTTCTTGACGAGACCCAGCAATTGCAGTTGGTCGATGCTCACCAACAGCAGTAGCGACTGCGGCTACGAAAAATTGTACCCCACCTACCGCTATCGTTAGGGTAGCTTTACAGCAGCGGGTTCCGCGAGAGCCCTGGACGCTTACGGGTTTGTAGCGAAGCGGGAACGAACCAGAAACTCCAGGCGTGGGCCGCATGAGGGCGGATGAGCATACAGGTTGCTCTCAATCACTGGACACGGTACCGTTACGACAAGGCGGTCTCGGTTGGCCCACAGGTTATACGGTTGCGTCCCGCTCCGCATTGTCGAACTCCGATTCTCAGCTACTCGCTTAGCGTCACTCCCGCCGGGCACGTTGTCCACTGGCAACTCGACCTCCACAACAATCATCTGGCCCGCCTGCTTTTCCCGGACAAGACCTACGAGTTTGCGGTTGAGGTGAACCTCGTCGCGGAGCTATCCCCATTCAATCCGTTCGATTTCTTTCTGGAACCGGGAGTCGAAGACTATCCTTTCAAGTACGCTGCGGAACTGGCTAAAGATCTGGAACCCTATCTTTGGGTCGATCCGGCTGGCCCTCGACTCCAGGCTTTTCTTGGGAAGCTTTCCCGCGAGAGGCGAGGAACGATCAGCTTTTTGGTCGACTTGAATCGGAGCGTGCGAAACGATATTGAATATGTGACGCGGCTGGATCCGGGCATCCAGACATGCGAACAGACTCTTGAGAAGGGCGCGGGGTCCTGCCGTGACTCTGCATGGTTGCTGGTGCAGATTCTCCGACAGTTGGGAATCGCGGCACGATTCGTCTCGGGGTATCTGATTCAGTTGGCAGCGGACGAGAGAGCGGCAGACGACCGGAGTGGTCTGCAAAGCGATTCTGCGGATTTCCATGCCTGGGCAGAAGCGTTTTTGCCGGGTGCGGGCTGGATTGGGATGGATCCAACCTCGGGCCTGTTCTCCGGCGAGGGTCACATCCCGCTCGTCTGCACCCCGAACCCTTCCAAGGCCGCGCCCATCGAGGGCACGGTCGAGCTTGCCAACGTGGACTTCAGCTACTCCATGTCGATTCGCCGCTTGCATGACGCAGACGCACCACGACCGTCCAACCCCTTTACCGAGGAGGCGTGGTTGCAAGTCGAACAGGTGGCGCATCGCGTCGACGCAGACCTCGAAGCGCAGGATGTGCGGCTGACCATGGGCGGCGAGCCTACGTTCGTCGGCATCGACGAGCCTGAGAGTCCGCAATGGAACATCGATGCTCTGGGAGCCATGAAGCGAACGCGGGGCTTGGCGCTCATCCAATGCCTCCGCAAGAAAGTGGCGCCCGGCGCGCTGCTGCACTACGGACAGGGCAAATGGTATCCCGGCGAGCCGTTGCCGCGTTGGGCGCTGAGCTGTTCCTGGCGGGTCGACCGCGTCCCCGTTTGGGAGAATATCGATCTCATCGCTCGCGAAGGTCAGGACGAAGATCAGGACTATGGCTTCGGCGGGGCCGATGCGTTCAAGTTCGCAGAAGCTCTTACGCGTCGCCTTCAAGTGAGCTTCGAAAACATCCTGCCGGCCTACGACGAAAAGTCGACGGAGCCGACCGGGTACATTTTGCCGCTTCGCCGCCGTGAGCCTGCGGGCCGGTTGTGTTGGTCGAGCCAGTTGTGGTTCCCTCGCCCGGAACGTCTGACACTGTCTCCGGGCGATTCCCCCATCGGCTACCGCATACCGACCGAGTCGATGCCCTGGGTGGCGCCGGACGAGCTCCAATACGAATACGAAGCCGCGCCGTTCGCAGATCTGATCAAGCTCCCATCACGCCCGAGCCGGCGGATGGATCTCTTCCAGAAGACTCCCGTGGCAGATCCGCTGACTGCTCTCCCGAGCACGTCCGAAACAGCGCCGGAGCTGATCCGTCCATCGCTGTGCGTGCAGGCTCGAGAAGGCCGTCTGCATGTGTTCCTGCCGTATGCGTCCAAGCTCGCGGACTATCTCGACCTGCTCTCCGCCGTTGAGGATACGTGCGAGCATCTGCACACGCCGGTGTGTCTGGAGGGCTACCCTCCTCCTTCCGATCCCCGGTTGCGATCATTCAGCGTTACTCCCGATCCCGGGGTTCTGGAAGTAAACCTGCCGCCCGCGAGTAATTGGGATGAACTCGAGCAGATCAATACACTGCTCTTCGAGGAAGCGCGCCATAATCGGTTGACCGCTGAAAAATTCGCCTACGACGGCAGCCATATTGCTACCGGCGGCGGCAGCCATATCGTGATCGGTGGAGCGACCCTCTTGGATAGCCCTTTCCTGCGCCGTCCGGATCTGCTGCGCAGCATGCTGGCATTCTGGCAGAATCATCCCTCGCTCTCGTATCTGTTTTCTGGTATGTATGTCGGTCCGACCAGCCAGTCTCCGCGTGTAGACGAGGCACGCACTGATGCCTTGTACGAACTGGAGGTCGCTTTCAGTAATTTGCCTGCGAATGACTGCCCGCCGAGCACGGTGGATGGATTGTTCCGCAACCTGCTCGTCGACGTCACGGGAAACGCGCATCGCGCCGAGTTCTGTATCGACAAGCTTTATCCGCCCGAGGGTTTCGGGTTGCGCCTTGGCTTGGTCGAATTGCGTGCCTTCGAAATGGCTCCCCATGTCAGAATGGGTCTGATAGAGATGCTGCTAATCCGCGCGTTGGTCGGTATGTTCTGGAAGCGCCCATTCGAAGGCGGCCTCGTCCGATGGGGTGCCGCGCTCCACGACCGCTTTATGTTGCCGCATTTTGTCAGGCAGGACTTTTCCGATGTGCTCAGCTACTTGCGCCGGTCTGAATACAATTTCGAAGAGAAGTGGTTTGCTGCGCAGTCGGAGTTTCGCTTTCCGAAGCTTGGGTCAATCGCTGTAGAGGGAGTCGAACTCGAGCTGCGTCACGCGCTCGAGCCTTGGAATGTTCTCGCGGAAGAGACTACCTCCGGCCGAACGGCTCGTGCGGTGGACTCGTCCTTCGAGCGGATTCAGGTGAAGGTGTCTGGGTTCACCACGGAATCCCGTTTCGTAGTTGCATGCAACGGTCGCCGGGTGCCACTCTATCCTACTGGCGAGTCTGGAGCGGCTGTCGCTGGCGTACGTTATCGTGCCCGCCAGCTGTCGGCGGCGTTACATCCAACCATTCCCGTGCATGCCCCTCTGACCTTCGACATTATCGACCGCTGGAAAGACCGTTCGATTGGCCGATGCGCCTACCATGTGGGATCACCCGACGGCCGCGCCTATACCGCCCGGCCAGTGAACGCAATGGAAGCTGCAGACCGCCGCCAACAGTGCTTCCAAAAACTTGGTCCTACGCCCGGGCTGATAACGGTGCCGGAGGAAGAGACCAACCCGATCTTTCCCATGACTCTGGACTTGAGGTTGCCTCCGCCCAGAAAACAGACCCACATCGTGAAGCCGGGGCTGGTCGCATGAGTGTGAATCTAAATCAAACTCCGCTCCGCTACGGAGATGGCTATGACGAGTTATCGTCCGATGGCGTAACTCCTCGGCCGCACTGGGCACATTTGATGGAGTCGCTGCAGGCGATCGGCCCCGAGGAACTGGGACGACGCTGGGCCCGTGCCGAGCGTCGCATTCGCGAGAACGGGATCACCTACAACATTTACGGCGATCCACTCGGGGCCAGTCGGGCGTGGAGGATCGATATCGTTCCGCTCCTGATTCCGGCGGACGAGTGGCGCTATATCGAAGCGGGCATCATTCAGCGCGCCCGGTTGCTCAATCTGCTGCTCGAAGATCTGTACGGGGCGCAGGATCTTTTGGCGCATGGCCACTTTCCTGCCGCACTTCTCTACGCCAACCCCGCATTTCTGCGGCCGCTGGTGGGCGTGCGCGTTCCCGCGCACAGCTATCTGCATATGCTGGCTGTCGATCTTGCGCGTTCGCCCGACGGCCAGTGGTGGGTGCTGGCCGATCGCACGCAAGCGCCTTCGGGCAGCGGCTATGCGCTGGAGAACCGAACCATCGTCTCCGATGCTCTACCTGATCTCTTCCGTACTTCGAACGTATTGCGCCTCGCTCCATTTTTCCGTGCGCAACGCGAAGCCCTCACCAACCTCGCCCAGCGCGACAATCCGCGAATCGTATTGCTTACCCCCGGACCACTCAACGAGACTTACTTCGAACACTCCTATATCGCGCGCTATCTGGGATTCACTCTAGTCCAGGGAGCGGACCTGACGGTGCGCAAACGCCGCGTATATCTCAAGACCGTCGACGGACTGGAGAAGGTCGATGTTATTTTGCGACGTGTGGACGATGGCTTTTGTGATCCTCTCGAACTGCGAGGCGATTCGCTTCTGGGCGTGGCCGGTCTCGTCGACGCCATCGTCGCTGGAAATGTGAAGGTGGCAAACGCGCTGGGAAGCGGTCTGATCGAGACGTCCGCGATCATGCCCTTTCTACCTGGGCTCTGCAACCAATTGCTTGGCGAGAAGCTCAAGCTTCCGTCGGTCGCGACCTGGTGGTGCGGGCAAACCTACGCTCTCGATTGGGTGCTAAGCCATCTCGACTCCGTGGTGGTCAAACCGGCCTTTCCATCAAGCGGTATGGAACCGGTCTTTGGGGCCGAACTCCCGCAAGCCGAGAAGGGCAAGTTTGCCGAGCAATTGCGATCCCGTCCCCATGAATATGTGGCGCAGGAGCAAATCACTTTGTCCACTGCGCCGGTGTGGGAGCGCGGATCTCTCAACTCGCGCAGCGTGGTGCTGCGAACTTACGTCCTCAATACCGGTAGCGGGTGGATTGCGATTCCGGGAGGATTGGTACGTGTTGCCGAAGCGGAAGGATCGATCGTCTCGATGCAACGGGGCGGTCACAGCAAGGACGCATGGGTCCTGTGGGACAGCCCCGTCGATACGTTCAGTATGTTGAGGCCGCGGAATGAGCCGGTGGAGTTGCGCCGTGTCTCGCGGGTTGTACCGAGCAGTGTCGCTGACAATGCTTTCTGGCTGGGCCGATATGTCGAGCGAGCGGAAAATATTGCTCGAATCTTACGCGCCATGATCCCTCGCGTGCGGCGCGCAGAGGACGCGGAGCTTGACTGTCTCATCCGCCTGCACCGGTGCCTGGAGTCTCGGCACAGCAAATTGCCAAAGCCTAAACACAGACGTCCGATCTCGGCTGAACTTGAACAGGAAATGACCTCGCTGTTGACGGATGCCAAGCGGCCTGACAGTCTGGCGTGCACTCTGACTGAGGTATCGCGGATTGGCGGCAATATTCGCGAGCGCTTGTCGGCCGATATGATGTTCCTCCTCGGCCAGCTGCGGGACTCAATTCACATCGGACATGGCACAACGTTTCTCGAGTATCCAGCGATGTTGACTGATTGTCTGGAACTACTTTCTGCATTTTCCGGAATGGAGCGGGAAAACATCAACCGGGGATTAGGCTGGTTGTTCATGACCATTGGCCGGCGTCTCGAGCGCGCGATCTATCTGACCCGGCAACTGCGCGAGATCACCGCGCCTCTGACTGAGCAAGACTGGTCACTTTTGGAATGCCTGCTTGAGGTTGCGGATAGCTCTATGACCTACCGGACTCGCTACTACACGACCCTGCAGCCCTTAGCGGTGCTGGACGTTCTCATGGCGGATGAGACGAATCCCCGCTCGTTGGACTTCCAAGTGAGTCACGTCGCGGATCTTTATCAAAAGCTTCCCCGACACCTCCCGGCTGACCTGCGGGCGATGCAGGCCGCGCTGGTATTGTTACGCAGTTTCGATTTGCGAAAGTTAAAGTACCCATTCCCGGGTGAGGCGGCGACGAATGGTTCCGATGGGCTCGCCCGGCTTGCGAGTTTCCTGCGGGAGCTGGAAGGATTGCTGCCTTCCTGGTCGAATAACTTATCGAGCAGGTACTTCAGCCACGCCCGCACCTTGCCGATCACCATAGGACAATGATCTATAGAATCGTTCACCGGACGACGTACAAATACAAATACCCCGTCTCCGTGGGAACCCACGTGGCGTGCCTGAAGCCGCGCGCTTTGCCGCACCACCAGCTGGCGCACAGCGAGCTGCGTATCCAGCCGTGGCCGGCAACGCGCACCGAGCGTGTGGATTTTTTTGGGAACCGTCTCTGCTTTTTCACCATTCAGGAGCCGCACAGGGAATTAGTGGTAGAGGCGCACAGCGAAGTGATAATGAATGGGAACGCGACGCCTTGGCCTCGACTGCCGCTGCCTTGGGAAGAAGCAGCCGAATCGGTTCGCAACGATCGGAGCCCTGCGGGTCTCGAAGCCTACCAGTTCGGATTTGAATCGCCGCGCATCCGGGTACGTCCGGAGTTCGCCTCTTATGCGCTCCAGTCGTTTACTCCCGGGCGGCCAATGCCGGAGGCGCTTCTGGACCTGACTGCACGCATCCACACGGACTTTCGCTTCGATTCGAAAGTGACCAACGTCCGGACGCCAACTGAAGAGGTCTTCAAGAAACGGCGGGGCGTGTGCCAGGATTTTGCACACCTGCAAATCGCCTGCCTCCGCTCCTTGAATCTCGCGGCACGGTATGTAAGCGGATACCTTCGAACCTATCCACCTCCCGGGCAGCCGAGGCTGGTGGGCGCCGATGCATCCCACGCCTGGGTGTCTGCTTATTGTCCGAGAATCGGCTGGCTTGACATGGATCCGACGAACAATCTTGTCCCCTCGAACGGCCACGTGACGCTCGCCTGGGGCCGGGACTACGGTGACGTAAGCCCTCTTCGCGGTTTAATCCTGGGCGGTGGAGCTCATACGCTCAAAGTCGCCGTTGACATGGAGCCGCTCGATTCCTAGTTGTCGGCAGAGCCAATACCCTGCCTGAGTTTTTTATCTTGTTCATGCCTGACGGAGCTGTGGCATACTCTCCGCGATTTCATCCGTCCAGACTTTAAAGCTCTCCAGAGTGTTTTGGCCGAACGTGGTCGCGATGGCGACATCGGCCGCGTCGCGGCCTCGCGCGATGAGCACTCGTCCAATCCTGGGCACGTTGTTTCGTGGATCGAACGTGTGCCATGCGCCACCGAGATAGACTTCGATCCACGCTGCAAAATCCATTACGCCGTAAGGCGGCAGCGTGCCCATGTCGCCAAGGTATCCGGTGCAGTACCGCGCCGGAATATTCATGCAGCGGCAGAGCGCGATAGCCAGGTGGGCGTAGTCGCGACAGACACCTACACCCTCGTTGAACGCCTCCCAAGCTGTCCGCGTGGGGCGCGCTTTCTGATAATCGAAAACGATATGGTTGTGTACGAAATCGCAGATTGCCTGGACGCGTGACCAACCCGGCGTCAACTGACCAAATCGTGACCACGCCGCGTCGGATAGTAGATCGGTCTCACAGTACCGGCTGCCCAACAGAAAGACCAGAGTATCTTCCGGCAATTCTTGTAAAGCGTGCTGTCGAGCGGAGGTCGTCACCGCGTCGGTTTTTCCCGAGTCTTTAACCACCCCGGTGCTCTTCAGGCAAATCCTCCCGACGGGCGCAACAATCCGGGTGCACCAGTTTCCAAAGCCGTCCCGATACGCCGTGATTGGTGTTTTCGGATCAGTGGTCAAGCAATCGGGAGTGACGAGATCCGAGGCGCGGGAGTAATGCACGTTGACCATGAGGATCATCGGCGTCTCCTGGGGACAGTAAAAGACTAATTCAAAGCCGACTTGAATCAACATTCAGGATTCCTTCCGTCAACGATCTCAGGACTTTCAGTTTTCGAAGACCGAACCGGCGCACTGAACACGTACTACGACAGTCCGGCCACCGCCCTTACCCCATCTTACAGTGATGATGCGCCTTGCGGAGGATGGCGCGACGTTCACAAGTGCTCGGTGCGAAGAACGATTCAGCCACCATTCGAGACATATCCACTATCTTCGGAATTACAGGCGGCTTGTTCGCTTGTTCCACATTAGTCCGCGCTGAGTTGAATTCAGAGGGCTACAGTGGCTTTTATGGACTCGTACTTATTCAATGCGAAGCGCTGGTCGTCAGCGGTATCATAGAACTTCCAACTCATCATGTCCGGCACTGAGAAGAGGATCTGATCGCTTGATTCTCCTGTGGTCCACTCGTGTAGTTGCACCAAAAAGACGCCTTCACTGACCTTGCTGATAATCTGTCCTTGCCATTGGAGTTCGTTATTCTTGAAGCTGAAGAAAAACTTCCCTACGAAATCGTGTGGCTTGGTGAGTTTCTTCATAGACTGTGTTCCTCCATCTTCACGGGGTCAAGATCGCTGAGGCAATCGGCCGAGGCCTGAAGGTGCCGGTCGTCTCCAAGTCTCCTGAGGAGGCAGGCAAGCACTTTGGTTGGCTCGGTTCTTCGTGGGCGCCGACGTTCCCGTGTCCAGCGCACTCACGCAGGAACTGCTGGGATGGCGCCCAACAGGGCCTGGGTTCATTGCGGATCTAAACGCGATGAAATATTTCGAACACGCGTCCCAAAAAGCGGAAAGCCGCGTTACTGGCCTTCCCGTTCTTCTCGCCATACTTGCTCCATGATGTCGTCGGGAATATTCCCTGGGGGCTCCAGCCACGGAACCGCCTCCGTCGGCAAATGCCTCTTTCACGCCAATCCCAAGAAAAAGTTAGCGCCAAGCGAGACGCTGTGGAGGGCGAACTTCATCCCAGCGTCGCGCCCGGTCTGGCGCCGCCTTTGAATTTGCAGCCTCGTGCGGTCGAGGCGACGGACCTGAAGCGGCTCACGTAGAACTTCCGGGGAACTTGGGAAAGGCAATCGTATTGACATGTGAATGACATGAAAGTATGCTTCTGACATGTCCAAGATGATACAGCTTCGTAATGTACCCGATGCCCTACATCGTGGCCTGAAAGCTCGCGCTGCTATGGCAGGTATGTCGCTTTCGGACTATCTGTTAGCGGAGATCAAAGAAATCGCGGAGAGGCCAACGCTGGCGGAATTGCGAGAGCGGCTGCACAAACGTAAGCCGGTTTCCGCGCAGATCGATAGCGCTCACCTGGTGCGAGAAGAGCGCGAGGCGCGATGATCGTCCTGGATGCGTCGGCCGCAGTTGACTGGCTTCTTCAGACATCTGCGGGGCGGAGCATCGAGAAGCGAATTTATTCGCGCAACGAAACGCTACACGCGCCTCACCTCCTAGATCTCGAGGTCACGCAGGTACTAAGGCGTCTCGCATTGCAACGAGTAGTGCCGGTACTTCGTGCTGACGAGGCGGTCCGCGATCTACTGGATCTTCGTATTACTCGGTATCCGCATGTCGTGCTCCTGCCACGAATTTGGCAACTGCGTCACAATCTTTCTGCCTACGATGCTGCCTACATTGTGCTCGCCGAAAAACTCGGAGCTGCACTGGTTACACGGGATGGTCGACTCGCTTCTGCTTCGGGCCATGCCGCCGCCGTCGAGCTCTTCTAATCCGACGAATCGCGTCACTCACCCACTGATCGTCTATATTTCGGCGAGGCACAACTCGCCAGAAGAATTCCAGCCACTGCGGCGAGGGATTCGCAGCAGAACCTGCTTAGATTTTGTGCAATAACGCCGCTCAACGTGGCTAAAGCTGGGTTCGCGTGCCTACCCGCTTGCGCGTCGAAAAAGCTTGAAGCTTGCGAATCAGACCGCTAGAATGGTCGTGTCGTTGTGAGCCGCGGTATGTATCCGCAGGAAGTTTCTGCCTAGTTTCGGGATCCATAGTTCCATTCAAAACAAAATTTGACTAGCTTTCGGCTCTCCAAGGTCGCGGGAGCAGGTCCCGCCATTCGCCCTGAAGCCGCCGATTGCTGCAGATGGAGGCGCTATGGAGATAGGTGCAGCAAAACCGTGGGTGCGGGCCACCTGCGGGGAGACATTGCCGACTGGCGAGATCCTCGATCTGGTGGCCGCGCCAGATGGAGAGGGACTCCATCTTCTTCGGTGGGACGCCGAGCAAAAGCCGGTTATCGCTCCGAACATAGAGTGCGGTGGTGTTCTGTATCATCCCGGCAACTTGCACCCGAGCATCCTTCAGGCGGTGAGGTTTCCAAGCGGTGCGGTCGAGTACGGTACCGACGCCGAACTTTTCGGGAAAATCTCCGGCGTATGCGGCAAGTACGCGGGTCTGCCGGAAGACTTGGCGACCTACTCAACTTGCTTTATCCTCGCCTCGTCAGTCCCCGAACTGCTGCCCATCCCGCTTACGCTCTGTGTGAGCGGCGCGCCCGTACACCAGATCCACAAATTATTTGGGCTGATCCGCGAGTTGGTTTGGCGAGGGCTTCAGGTAGCTGAACTCAGCCGTCGCCTTCCGCTGATGGCGACGCAGCGATAGGAGAGAGAGATTGATGGCGCGGCTCAACCAAACTCGGTGCTTTGCATCATCTTGGCTCGATAACGTGAAGTTCCTTGACCATCCGAAGTGTCGCCCAGAGGCGCGCGTGTCCATACGCGGTCTGCTCTGTATAAGGAATAACCGGCAGCGCTGCCACAATGGCCTCAAGATATTTTCGACGCCTGGACTTGTGCGGTTCTGCCCCACGCTCTACTCCGTGCCACAGCTCCGCCACAGTGATGGCTGCGACTTCAAAGCGATCATTTGGTCGCGATGCTGCCCAGGCGGCGAGATCAAAGACGCCCCTTTCCCCGCGAATCATGACGTCGACGTCGAGAACGATCACCATTTGTCAGCCGGGAGCTTAGCCGCCTTGCGGGCAGTTCGGAGGTCACGGCGCCAGGCTCTGGCCTCGTCCGGCGATAATTCGGGTTCGGCCAGCAGCTTGGCCAGATCTCGGCCAAAACAGACTTTCTCTTTGTCCGGTACCAAACGAGCAAAAGGAGCACCGTTCTTGAGGAGGACAAAGGTGACATTTTGATAATGGGAGCGGTTGAGACAATCGGCGAAATTGTGGGCCGCTTCTGTGACGCTGATAGTAGTCTTTTTCACAAAATCAGATTATCAGGTAATGATTTTAAAGCGCAGGCTTCCGGTTGGTGAGGCAGCGGGGCGGGTGGGATCAGCGCCGCCGGTTTTTCAAGTATCGGTGGTGGGATCGGCCGCGTCGGTCTCGCGATAATCGGAGATTCGGTCTGTTGGGCCTTGTTTCTCTTTCATCAGCTGCACAATTTGGAACGGCCCAATTACCTGCTGCGCGGAAAAGCCACCCAGAGAGCGAGCGTTACGCGAAAAAGGCGCAGGCGGGCATTGCGCCCGCCCGCTCTGTTTTCAATGATGAATCACCGGTACCGTCACACTCGCAGTCTGGACCTCTGCGTCCGCGCGTCGGCTTGCCTTGAGGGCGGCTTGAACCGCGCGCACTTGCCGACTGAGCCGATCGATCTTCGCCTGCTGGAGCTGAACCTGCACTTGCTGCTTGTGGATCAGCCCTTGCTGTTCCTTGATCGCATTCAGCATTGTCCAGATGATTGGATCGTTGTTTACCAGCAGGTAGCCCTTGCTGTTTTCCGTCACCGCCTCGGGGATGACCTTTTGGATTTCCTGGGCGACCACTCCAATATGTTCGTCCGTATCGCGAATGCCCATCGCATTGTCGGCCCTGTAGCGATAGCGCACGGGATTGATCTTCAAAATCTTGCTGAGTCCCGAGCCGAAAGCCCCATCCAACGTTTTCAGTCTTCTGTCGGAGAATGTCCCCCATGATCCGCCGCCCGGTTTATCGGCGCCACCGTTCACCGAGAACGTAGTGTCAGGCGCGGTCCCAATCCCAACTGCGCCTTGAATCTGCGTAAGGCCCGCTGTCCAGCCACCGGACCCAAAATCCCAGAGCGTCCAGCCACTGAAGCCCGCGGAGGTTGGGTAGGGGTTCAAGGCAAAGGAGTTTACGCCGTTGAGCTGCGTCGTCAACACGGTGCTGCCCGAGCCGTTTATGGCAAGGCCGCCCGCCATATGGACGCCGGGTCCCGGACCGCTTGTCTCAATCCCCACGTTGCCGGTTGAAGACATGTCCAAATAAGCTGTGTTTCCATCCTGGATGGCGAATCCCCCCGAACCTGAAAGAGATGTGTTCGTACCGATCAACCAGTCCCCCGCCGCCCCTTTGGTGATATTCGATGGTCTAAACCCTATTGAGGCCTCGAGGGTGGAGGGACCGACGATCTCAGCTTGACCCCAGTCGGTACTGCCATTGATTGTGAGTAACGAGCCTCCGCTTGACGTTCCGATCCCGACCGCGCCCGCGAAGCTGTTACTCCCGCTGAAGGCGTTGTTGGCCGCCAGCAAGGGCACACCGCTGACGCTAACCGTAGGAGTTTGCCCGCTCCCGACAGCGATGCCGATGCCAGCGTTAAGGCCTAGCAGCCCGGTGTTGTTCAGGGTGACGTTGCCGCCCGATCCGCCGCCGCTCAGCCCCGTGCCCGCCGTTACTCCAGTGACCGTTCCCGTTCCCGGAAAGGTTTGGCCGGAAACGAACGTGACCAAGCCGGCACTGCTCACCTCGAAGGCCGTGCCGTGAACCGTTAGCGTGGCATGAGTTCCCGATGGGATCAAAGTCAGCGTGTTGCGAACATCTGCGGTACCTTTCACATCCAGCTTAGCGGCTGGGGTGGTGGTGGCGATACCGACATTGCCGCCAACAGTTTGAAAAATGCCGGAGTTCCCGATGGTGGTATTGCCGGTAAACACGGGAATAAAATCAGCTGTGCCGCTGCCGGTGATGGTTCCCGGAGGCAGCTTCGCGGGAACAGCTGACTTGCCGCCCGCTTGGGGTGTAAGCATGAATGAAGACGCTGGCTTGCCGCCGACGGTCTCTGCATCCAGCGCCTTCAACGCATAGGGGACGCTCATCAACAGTGTGCGTGGTTGCTCCGTCTGACCCTGCGCTTGCACTCCTAACCAGCGGGCTTCCCCGCTTGCAAACAGGCTGGCCGGAATTCCTTCAGTGGTGGTGGACCCGAGCATCACCGAATAGTGACCAGCTTTATCAGGGGTTACGTTCTGGGTTTCGACCCAGAGTGCGGTGCCACCTTGGGCTTCATTGTAGAGAGAGAACGTTACACCGACCGTACCAGTCATTGCTTTGCTGTTTACATCAGTGAGTACGCCGCTGAACTTTACGAGTGGCGGCACGACTGGCGATTGTGTCGAGTTCGTGGACTGAGCGCCTACAAGAGAGCAAAACAGAACAATCACGGTGCAGGCACGAAGCGATTTTAGAGTGTTGCACATGGAGACCTCCGCGAGCGAATGTAGAGGCCTCATGGAACCGGAAGAAATGTCGACCGTTATTGGCCTCTAAACAAGCAATCGCAAACGGCGGGGAAAAGACGACAGGAAAGAAAGAAAAATTTCGTGGAAGCGACGCCCCGACGGCGGAAGCGTTATCGAAGAGCGGCTGGATCAGGGCCTTTTGTCCCCAGCGTTTCGAGGGGCCGCAAACGATCACCGGGGGTAATCTGGCTTAACGATTGGCGAAGAAGAAATTGAGCATTGGGAAGCTTGCCGTTCCAGTGGTTCCAGAGATCTGTCCGCTGGGCTTCAAGCTGCAGGGCCTCATCTTTCCGTCCGCTTCGGCGGAGGAGATTGGCAAGCGCTGTCCAGGTACGGGAAAGACAAGTGGCATCGCGCAGGTCGTTCAAGGGATCGGGTTTCCACGCCATTAGTTTGTTGAGCAGTTCCGTATAGGCTGTAATGGCCTTGTCGAGTTGGCCGGTTTCGGCGTAGTCGTCGGCCTCTGCTCTGATGACGTGATCGGATCTACTCATTGGTTCGACGCCATCGGCGGGATACTGTTGAGCATCGCGCAGAAGCTGAAACGCTTCCTCTATATGTCGTCTGGCTTCCTCGTGCCGGCCGAGCCAGCGCAGGACATAAGAAGAACCAACCAGCAAGTCCGCTGCTGTGAGTTGGGTGCTGACATTGGTTTTCGCCTCCCGTATGCGGGCGAGAGCGTGGTCATAGACTACCAGAGCCTTTTGCGGTTCGTTGTGGCGGAGAATATTAGCGATTTCGAGCCCGGTGGTTGCAACCGAACGGCGGCTCAGATAATCGACAGGGTCCATTTTCGCCAGTTCTTCACCGATGTCTAGCCCTCGTTGCAAGACGGCAAGCGCATCTCGACTTCGGCCGAGACTCGGTTCCGCATCCTGCTTTCCCAGAATCATTGCCTTGGTGTACAAAGAGTTGGCCAGATTGATACGCAGGGATGCGTGCCCGCTGGCGGCTTGCGTCTCATCGAGTTGAATCGCCTGTTGGGCCGTCTGTAATGCTCCGTCCAGATCTCCAGACTGCCAGCGCGCGATTGTCAACGCGCCCAGGATGCTGCCATGAACTCGGTGGGCTGATTCTACCGGTTGCGAAATTTCCAGGGCGCGTTGACTGGCCTGTAAAGCTTGCTGAAAATGCCTCGCATCGTCATAGCTATAGGCAATGTTCTGCTCAAAATACGCCATGCTATAGACATCTTTTGGGTCGACATTGCCGAGACTCATGAAATGCTCGACTCGCTCCGAGGCTTTATCCGCCCAAGACACCAACTCGTCCTTGCGATTCTGCTCGTCGGCCAGGACCATACGATCGTGGGCAATGGTCGCAGCGATAAACAATCCTCTTCTGTTGCTGGGATCGACTTTGAGTACGGAATCGACGAAGTTCTCCGCTTTGTTAAGACTCGCTTCCGCTTCGGGGAACTGGCCGAGATTAGGCGAGGTCGGATCGCCTTGAGCATGCGCCACACGGACATAAGCGTATGCGGTCTCGAGCGCGAGATCCTTGTCGCCATGAACATCGCCGCCAAGCGAAGTCAGATATTGCAGCGAGTCGGTAACAATCTGCATTCTGACCTTGGTCGAACCGGGCAGACCTCGGATGTCATTGTCGAGTGCGATGAATTTATTGGCTAATTGACGCACCTGATCAAATCGTCGTTCGGCAGCCCTCCGCTGGCGATTCGCAATCAGCAACCCGGTTGCCAAGCTTCCAATCACGAGTGCGATGGCGGCGGCGCTGAATGCCACTGCTGCGCGGTTACGGCGCAGAAATTTGACGGTTCGATAGGCGAGCGTATCGGGTCGTGCGGTAATCGGTTCGTGCTTCAGATAACGCTGCAGATCGTCGGCCAGCCCAGTCACCGAAGCGTATCGCTCCTGCGAACTCTTCTTCAAAGCTTTGCCGACAATCGTGTCCAGATCTCCACGAAGTCCGCGGCGCAGTTTATCTAAAGAGGCGCCCCGTCTTTCAGCGATGAGTTTGCTGTCGTTCGCTGTAATTGCGTCCGAGGCGCGGGGCGGCTGAGTCTCGAGCACAGCCTTTACCAGCTCCGCGGGCGAGTGCGGCCCTGAGCCCGCGGGATGTTGGCCAGACAATAGCACGTACAGCAACACACCCAAGGCATAGACGTCGGTAGCAGTCGTGACTGGCCGGTCGGTGAGCTGCTCTGGCGCAGCGTACTGGGGAGTAAGTGCCGATCCGGATTCGCGAGTGAGCAGGGTTGCGGCACCCGTCTGGCCTTCGCCCTCCAGGAGCTTGGCAATCCCGAAGTCCAGCAGCTTCACTTCACCGCTGGTGGTGACCAACACGTTCGAAGGTTTGATATCACGGTGGACGATCAGATTCGCATGGGCGTGCGCCACTGCCGCCAACACATCCAGAAACAGGCGAATGCGTGCCTCGAGGTCGAGTTTGTGCTGGTCACAATATTGATCGATGGGGTCGCCCTGCACATATTCCAAGACCAAATATGCCTGGCCAGCTGGAGCGACACCCGCATCCACCAGCTCCGCGATGTGCTCATGCGCCAATCGCCCCAGAATGCTGCCCTCTCGTTTAAAGCGTTCTTCTCCACCCTTCCCCGCCAGGGCCAGGTTGACAAACTTCACAGCCACGCGCCGCTCGAATCTGCCGTCGCTACGATGGGCGAGCCAGACGCTTCCCATTCCACCCTGGCCGATCTGCGAGATCAGCGTGTAGGGCCCAATGGACTGGCCCGCAAGACCGGGCGCACTCGACCACCCGGGCGGACCTTTCTCCAGAAAACCTTCCTGCATCAGCATGCGGTGTTCGTCCAGCAATGCTGCCAACTCTGCGGCTAATTCAGGATTCTGCTGTCTAAGCGACAATAGCCATGCGGCTTGCGCATCGTCGGTCATGGCCAGCGCTTGGTCCAGATATGGACTTATAATCTGCCAGCGTTCGGGACTAAGCGTGCGCATCGCGATTCCTCAGACCTCCAAATCCGCGCGAATTTTTTGGTGCAGATAAATACGAGCCTTTTCCCAATTGCGCTGCACGGTTCGTTCGGAAACATCCTGCATGGCGGCGATTTCCACGAAGGAAAAACCGCAAAAGAACTTCAAATCGACGATCGCGGCGAGGGCAGGCTCCACTTTGCCAAGCTCGTCCAAGGTCTCGCTGATTCGGACAAGCTCCCGGTGGTTCACGGCATTCTCCATCGCGTCGGTGTCGAGCGTAGTAATCTCAAACAGGCCGCCGCGCTTTTGAGCGTGCCGTTCTCGGGCATGATCGATGATTAGTCCCCGCATCACGCGAGCCGCATATCCCATAAATCGTGCCTCGTCGGGAAACGACGGGCCGTCGCGCGCAGACATGTCCAAATAGGCCTCATGCAGGAGGGTTGTGGCACTGATGCTTACCTCTGAGCCGTGGCGGGCGAGTTGACGCTTGGCGAGCCGATGCAACTCAGAATAGAGAGCAGCAAACAATGCTTCCCCGGCCTGAATGTCTCCTTGTTCGGCTGCGACAATAAGAGAAGGAATTGCCGACCCCACGCCTGCCTCCAAGGGCTGCCGGCCACCTGGTAATAGCGCCCCAAAGTGGTGACAGCTTCTCGCAGTTCTGGAGGATAGTCAAGCTGCGGCAGGCTGATCCAAGAGCAGTCTGACGATTCCGTACAATTTGACCAGGAGCTTATTGGTTCGCGCGCCGGCTCAGTTCTGACAAACTTAGTGTTTGCAGGTATTTGGCAGTCTCGCACAGACCTGTAAGTAGTTGTAGGTTCAGGCTGACCTAGGTCTGAAAAGGCTTCGCTCCCGACCGTATTCGTTTCATCGCGGGATTGGTCGGGGGCAATTTTGCCAAAAGCCTTCGCTGAATGGATATACAAGCGCAACTCTCAGGTGCGGTGTAAGTCGCTGTGACATGGAGTGCAAAGGGTAATCAGATTTTCTTCGGAATCGTCACCAGATCGGCTGCGAGAATTCTTATGGTGCACCTCGAGGTTGGACATCGAGCCGCAAGATTGGCACCTCCAGCCGTCGCGATGCAGCACTTGGGAACGGAGACTGTCGTACTGGTCGGGATCGAGCCGCACAGGAGAGATTTTCGGTCGGACCCGACTCATGACACCTTCTCGCTCACTTGGTGCAGAAATGTCTCTCTTTCTTCGGCGGAGAGAAACTTAAAGAACCGTAACGCCCCCATCAAACGCTCGGCTACTAACCGCGCAGCAGTTCCTGCGGCAAATCGCATCCCCACGAAAGGAATGAAAACTGTCACCCATCTACTGGACGAGTACGCTGACTTGAATGGTGGGTCGTTTCGCGCTATAGTCCAGTCGGCTTGGGCGCGACTAAGAGAAGCCGCTGGAACAAAGGAATTTAAATGTCTCTGCTGGAGCCGCGGGCGATAGGATACCGGGTCCGCAGCGAGCAGTTGCTTGAGCGGGCGAAACAGTCCGTGGCGGGCGGCGACAGCAGCACAATGCGCGCCTTGCCCTATCAGCCGGCCTTGCTGGTTGATCGGGGCGCTGGCTGCCGGGTCTGGGACGTCGATGAAAACGAATACATCGACATGAACATGGCCTATGGCCCACTCCTGTTCGGACACCGCCCCCCGTTTCTGATGGAAAGCGTCATACGACAACTGCAAGAGAAAGGTTCGCAGCTCGGCTTTCCCCAGGAACTGAGCTTTCTCGTAGCAGAAAAAATCCAGGCTTTGTTTCCCAGCATTGAACTCTTGCGATTCGCAAATTCCGGTACCGAGGCAATCGCATCTGCCATTCGCCTGGCCCGCGCATTCACCGGGCGACGAAACATAATTTTGTTCGAGGGCCACTACCATGGCTGGAGCGATGCAGTCTTTCATCAGTATCACGCTCCCCTGGAAACGTTCACGGACGAACCGATCCGTCCCGCTGTCCCCGGCACCGTCGGAATGACTGGAGCGCCACGCGATGCTTATGTTGTGAGTTGGAATGACGCCGCTGCACTTTCCGAAGTGTTGGAGCGGATGGCCGGTTCGGTTGCGGCGGTGGTGATGGAGCCGGTGATGGGCAACGCCGCAGTGATTCCTCCGCTCCCAGGCTATCTCGCCGCGGTGCGAGAGATGACTCGCCAGCACGGAACGTTCCTGATTTTCGATGAAGTGATTACCGGTTTCCGCGTGGCTGCCGGAGGCGCTCAGCAACTTTACGGAACGATGCCCGACATTACGGTGCTTTCAAAGGCGCTGGGCGGGGGATTTCCGGTGGCTGCATTTGGCGCTACGGCGGAGCTGATGGAACTTGTCGCCAGCGGTAAATTGTTCCACGGCGGAGTCTATTCGGGCAACGCGCTCGTGCTTTCGGCCGCCAATGCGGTTTTGGAACACGTGCTCGCGGAAAAAGAGACGTTCTACCCGGAGTTGTATCAGCGAGCCGAGCAACTCACCAACGGAGCGCGGGAGATATTGACGCGCCGAGGCTGGCCCCACTTCGTTCAGAATGTTGGCCCGATGCTGTCGATTGTTCTAACCCGAGCGGCGACAGAAACCCTGACGGACTATCGCAAGGTGCGCCGCAGCGCCGACCCGGAGCGCTATATTCAGTTTCAACACGCGCTCCTCGACCGGGGCGTCTATATGCATCCGAACCAGTTCGAGCCCTGGTACCTCTCCACAGCTCATCGCAAGGAGGACATCGATGAAGTCCTTGGGCGAATCGACGACGCCATCCGACACTGCGTCTGCTGACCCGGCTGCGGAATTTTCACCCGCGCCGCTGCTGGACGCCTTCGAGAATTTCCAGGGTTCTTTCTTCGATCTCGACTGGAACGTCAGAATCTCAGCGGGGACGTTGAAACATCTCAAGACAGAACTGCGCGGTCAGATGGCGCGACGTGGACTGACCGCAGGCGATCGAGTCGTTGCAGCGCTGCCAAACGGGCCTCTATTCGCCGCCGTTTTGGCCGCGAGTCTCGAAGCGGGAGCCGCGCCCATCCTGGTTCATGGCGACACACCTCAGTCCGAACTGGATCGGATGGCGGCACAATGGAGCGCGGAGTTCATAGTGACGGAAGCCGTTACTGGCCGCCAGAATAATGGAAGACCGAGCCAATCATTCTCGGCCGGTGAACACGGCATAGTTCGCTGGACGCACGTGGAAAACGGAAATGCGAGTCGTGATTCGATCAGACTTTCATCGGTTCCCTTGCATCCCACATCCGGAACGTCCGCTGAGCCGAAATTAGCCATACGTCCGGGACCGTGCGCAGTGGCCGAACCACTGCACTACATTGAAACGCTCTCGATCAATCGATCGGATGCGATCCTTTGTGCCATCCCGATGAGCCACGCCTATGGCTATGGCATGTGCTTCATGGTTCCGCTTCTCACGTCAGCCAATCTTCTGTTCACAAGGCACTTCAACCCAGCGCTGGTACATCAGGCGCTGCGTCGAATGGACATCTCCGTGTTTCCCGCTGTACCCGTCATTTTGGATTCCTTGTTGGCCATGGATGTCGCACACCCAGTCAAACCGCCGCGGATCGTGCTCTCCGCTGGCGCTCCCTTAGCTAAGAAAACCTTTGATGCATTTCGCCATCGATGCAAAATGGCTGTTCGCCCACTTTACGGTACGACTGAGACCGGAGGCATCTCGATAGCTTCGGCTGAGGACGAATTTGATGGTGGCGTTGGCCCGGCGATGGCTGGCGTGGAAGTCGCGCTGCGCCGGTCGGGTATCGAGGATTCGGATCCGGTGAAGATACTGAGCGTTCGCTCCTCGTCGATGATGGCGGGTTATCTCGAAAGCGGCGCAATCAATCGTAACTCCGTGGCCGGCGGCTGGTTTGAGACCGGCGATCTGGCGCAAATTGATGCGCGAGGGCGGATACACCTGCTCGGCCGACTGTCTGAAGTGATCAATGTATTCGGTTTGAAAGTAATTCCCAGGGAAGTGGAAGAAGTGATTGCGCTGTTGCCTGAAGTGGCGGAAGTGAAGGTGTACGCTCGCCGTGACATGGGATCCGAAGTCGTAGAAGCGGCGGTCGTGTGCCGTGAAAGTCTCGATGAAGGGAAAATCCTCAAGCACTGCGAGAAACATCTAGTCAGTTACAAGTGTCCGACGGCAATTCGATTTGTAAGTGCGTTGCCCCGTACAGCGTCAGGAAAAGTCGCTGTCGAGCTTCTTGCGAAGTGAACGGCTTGCAACGGAAAGATCGGCAAAGAGAAAGTGCGCGACATCGCGGAACACGTGCTTCCGGCCTGCCTTAAGTGGGAATTGACCAGGGCTTCGCGCTGTGATACTGTCACGTGCCAGATTGTGCAGTGCTCCCTCGCTCCTAGGCTAAACTCCGCGGTGGATCGCACTATGTCCTCTGTTTTTTCCGCCTCCGTCTTAGAAACGTTCGGGCCCAGAAACATGTCCGGGCACCTGTTTTACTTGCTCCCACTTTCCACCCGACGCAGGAGATGTCCTTCGGCGTACAGTCGCTCGTAGTTGAGGGAAACGCAATGTTGCAAATAAATCGAGCCCCTCTGGCGGTGACATTTCTCGCCACCCTGATTGCTCTTTTGGCTCTCGTTCCTGCCACGACCGCCGATGGGCCGGCGGCCGCATTTGCGAATTTCGAGGCGGCTCAGACTAACCCGATCCGGCTTTCCGACGATGGAACACGGCTGTTCGCCGTCAATACGGCGAACGATTCGTTGTCTATTTTCGATGTGACCCAGCCGAGAAGTCCTTCGTTGATTGCCGAGATTCCCGTCGGGGTGGGGCCCGTTTCCGTGAACCCGCGATCTGACGACGAAGCCTGGGTAGTCAATCAAGCGTCCAACAGCGTGAGTGTTGTCTCCGTATCAAAGGGCATCGTCACCGACACGATCCACGTAAAACTGGAACCCGTGGATGTGGTATTTGCCGGCGCCAACCAGGCTTACGTCAGTTGTTCCCGCAACAATCAGATTGCGGTGTTCGATACCGATACTCATGCTCTGATCATCGCGGTTCCGGTGTTTGGGGGCAGCCCGCGTGCGCTCGCGGTGAGTCCGGATAGGAGTTCGGTCTATGCAGCCTTCGCCATTTCCGGAAATGCCACCACGATTGTCCCGGACTTTCTAGCGCCGCCGCAACCGCCACCTACCAACAAGAAGCTACCCTCACCGCCGCAGGTTGGACTCATTGTGGCGGCAAGCAACCCAAAGTGGAGTTCCTACATAACCTTTAAAATGCCGGACAATGACGTGGTAAAAATCACAACCAGCCCTATTCCCTTCGTCGCCGGCTACTATTCAGGCGTGGGGACGATTAACCTGGGTCTCGCCGTGAACCCGGTGACGAGCGATCTCTTCGTCAGCAATACGGACGCCCGCAATCTGACTTTTTTTCAGCCCACGCTGCGCGGACACTGGGTAAACAATCGCATTACGCGAATCCAAGTCGCAAACGGCCAGATCACGCCTTTCGATTTGAATCCCAAGATCAACTACAAGATTCTTCCTAATCCGGAAGCGCTGAAGACGGCGCTGGCGCAACCCACCGCCGTGGTCTTCGATCCCAGGGGGAGTTTCATGTACGTGGCAGCTTTCGGGACTGACCGCGTCGCCCGCGTCGACACCAATGGGAACGTATTATCGTTCGTCGAGGTCTCCGGGCCCGGAGGATCCGGTTCAAAGGCGGATCCCAAACATAAGCGTGGCCCGAGGGGTCTGGCCCTCAACGCAGCAGCACAGACCTTGTATTCCTTAAACAGGATCTCCAACACCATCTCGATTATCGATACCTCCGAGATGGTGAAGTTTAGTGAACTGACGGTGGGCACCGACCCGACACCACCGACGATCAAGGAGGGGCGCGGGTTCCTGTACGACGCCAAGCTCTCAGGAAACGGCACTGGTGGGTGCGCGTCCTGCCACGTGGACGGAGACATGGATCACCTGGCGTGGGACCTGGGCGACCGTGGCGGCAACATGACCCACATCATTCAGCGGGGCACGAAAATAAGCTTTCACCCCATGAAGGGTCCCATGATGACGCAAACTCTTCGGGGATTACTCAACCTGTCTCCGTATCACTGGCGTGGGGACTTCGCAGACTTCCCGGCTTTCAATGTCATTTTTGATAAGTTGATGGGCGGCGCTACTCTTTCCGTCCCGGACATTACCACCTATAACAATTTCGTCAACAGCATTCTGTTCCTGCCGAATCCCAATCAGAACCTGGATCGCACTCTTCCCCATTCGATTGCCGGCGGAAATCCGATCAAGGGAGAAGTTGATTTTCTCACCATCCCCGGTTCAGGCAGTGGATCGACCTGTAACAGTTGCCATAGGGCGGATCCGGGGCCGGGCTCGGACCGACTCGTGCAGCCCGGCTTCAAGCCCCAGCCAATGAAAGTCCCGGAACTGAGGAATGTCTACCAGAAGCTGCTATACACCAGGCACAACGCGACAAGCATCGACGGCTTCGGAATGGAGCACGACGGGCATCTTTCCACTGCCGGGGATTTGCTTGCTCTGCGCCTCTTCAACGGGTATACAAGCCAGCAGAAAACTGACATGACCGCGTACCTTCTTTGTTTCGATACTGGGACGGCTCCGGCAGTCGGATACACAATTACGCTGACTTCGGCCAACGTCAACGGTCAATCGGAGCAAGGCGATTGGGCGACCCTTCAGTCGCAATCCGTTGCTGCCAATATTGATCTGATCGCCAGGGGCACGATCCAAGGACAACTGGCGGGGTTGTTGTATCAGCCCTCGAAGAACGAATACGTCAGCGATACCAACACCGAGTACACTCAGGCGCAGCTGCGCACCTTAATTGAAAGTGGAGATACGCTAAGCTTTATGGGCGTGTATCCGGGTACGGGCAGGCCACATTAAGCCGCTCGTTCAGGCGGGCGAAGGTACAAGGAAGTCCTGCACAGACACCGGGTACGCTCCGGTGCCGCCCAGCACCAGAGAGTTCCTCTGGCCGATCACAGCATGGGCACCGATGGCAGTGGCATTGGAGAGCCCGTCGCCACTCGCAGTGCAGTCATAGCCGACGCAGGTGAGACTGTCGCCGGTCGTGTTCAAGCAAAGGGCGAAGACACCGACCGAGGTGTTGAAGAACCCCGTAGTGTTGGGGTCGAGTGCCTCGAAGCCAAAAGCGACGTTGTAGTTGCCCGTGGTATAGGAGGAGAGCGCCTCGTACCCGGTGGCGGTGTTGGAGTTCTCCGTCGTGTTGGCATTGAGGCCTGTGGCCGTGTTGTAATAACCCGTGGTGTTGGCATACGGCGCCGGTAGGCCAGCGGCAGTGTTTTGGTAACCGGTGGTGTTAGAGTAGAGCGCCTGAACGCCGTTGGCGGTGTTGAAGCACACCGAGTTATTGATTGGGCGTCCTGCTCCTCTTCACCGAGGAGTTCGAAGTAGTAATCATGATCCCAGTTGCAGACCGAAGAGATGCATGGGTCGGACTGAATTCCTGACCTGAAAACGATTACGAGCGAGCCTACGGTTGGAAAAGCAACACCATCTATGAGAGCGAAATGGCGGTCCTCTCTGAGTGCATGCAATAGTGTGCTCGAAAAGTGCTTGACACGGGCCGACATTGTCAGAGACGCGATGTTTCAACCTTCGCCTACTCCTTAAGTTTTCCACCTGCAAGAACGAAAAGCCGCAAGCTGCTTGAATTACTTCCGGTTTGCTGACTATACGTCCAATTGCAAACATCAGAGTGTAAACTTCCGGCAACGGTCGCTCATTCTGTGGAAGCGAGTGACGCAGGAACTAGCACGAAAGCTCCTCCCAGATTGGCGGTGCCTGTGTTCTCAAATAGTGACGGAGAGAAAATGGAAAACACAATCATGTCTGTGGTCGGATGCTTGATATTATGCGCCTCGTTATTTTCGCAGGAGCAGCCACGGGAATTGAGGGGCGGTGGCCACTTGCTCGGCGAGACCGCCGGACAGTTCTTCTCGGAAGGATTTGTTGGGGATATGCTACGAGCATGCCAGGGAAAAGACTGGAAAAGTGTGAGCCAGTTGTCCAAGAACGTGGGCAATGTGTCTAAAACCAACGCAAAGGATTATTGCGCGAAAGAGATGCTCGCCAAGCAGCAAGCAACGAGCGGGACACGTCTGGAGTACGATGGCCGCGGTGACGAGGAGACGATGAGGGCAGATACCTTTATCTTCGACGGCGGCCATTTGGTTAAGATAGACATGATCTACGTTGCCCCGAGGGCGAACATCGAAGGCTATCGTCCGAAGTCCTTTGGCGAACTCTTCGCCGGATTGCGGGAAGCCTACGGACCGCCGTCGAAAAGCTACAGCGAACCCGTGCTAAATGCTTATGGCGTAAAGTACGACGCGCACCGCGCGGTGTGGATGGGCAATCAGGACGTAATCAGCATCATCGAACAGCCGGGTGAGGACGGCCGGACGGAAATAATCGCGGAAACACTTGCAGAATACAATCGCGCCGCACAAGCGCCAAAGACCGCCAATCCTCTGCGCTAATCAAGATCTCCCAGTTTACCGGCAAGCCAGAAGTGATGTCCTTTTTAAGTGGGCTTGCCCGAGCAAGAGATTGATTCTTGGACCCGCTGTCAAATCGTGCAATGCCCTGGTTGGATGCCTCAACCCATTCGCTCTCATTGCGTTGCCCTAGCACCCCGCCTGCCCACGTTTCCGGGCTCCTGACCGATGGAATATTTTCGGCATCCTGTCGTCTTTTGCCATCCATTTACGATTTCATAATTAGAAAGGGCAATCCTGGTGACAAGTCTTGACTCGATTTTGGGGAGAACTAGAGTTTTTCGACCGCCGCTGGATTTCTCGCCAACCACGGGCCGAGACACCGCCGAGCCGCTCGCCTTCATTGACTTGTCCTCGCGGCAGTCCTAAGATTTCAGCCCAATGGTCGGCCAAACCATCTCGCACTATCGCATCCTCGAGAAACTTGGCGGGGGCGGGATGGGTGTGGTGTATAAGGCCGAGGATGTGAAGCTCGGCCGCTTTGTCGCTCTCAAGTTCCTGCCTGACAAATTAGCCAAAGACCTGCAGGCACTCAGCCGCTTTGAGCACGAAGCCAAGGCTGCCTCTGCACTGAACCATCCGAATATCTGCACCATCCACGAGATTGACGATCAGCACGGACGAACCTTCATCGCCATGGAGTTTTTGGATGGACTGACATTGAAGCATCGTATCGGCGGGCGTGCCATGGAAACCGAGATGATTCTGTCTCTGGCGATCGAGATTGCCGACGCGCTCGACGCCGCCCACGCCGAAGGCATAATCCACCGCGACATCAAACCTGCCAACATTTTTGTCACCAAGCGCGGACATGCCAAGATTCTGGATTTCGGATTGGCGAAGGTCAGTCTGGAAGGCAGTTCTTCCAGCAAGATCGCGTCTCTGAATACGCAGACAGTGGATGCGGATCATCTGACCAGTCCGGGCACGATGGTCGGGACGGTGGCTTATATGTCGCCGGAGCAGGTGCGGGCGAGAGAGTTGGATGCGCGGAGTGATCTGTTCTCGTTTGGGGCAGTTCTCTACGAGATGGCCACGGGTGATATGCCGTTTCACGGCGAGAGCTCGGCGATGATCTGCGAAGCCATCGTGAACCGCACCCCGGTGGCCGCGGTGCGGCTGAATCACGAGGTGCCGCCGAAGCTGGAAGACATCATCAATAAGGCACTGGAGAAAGATCGCAACTTGCGCTATCAGCACGCTTCGGAGATGCGAGCCGACCTGCAACGGCTGAAGCGAGACACGGAGACAGGACGAGCTGCAGCTGCCAGTTCTGGTGCGGTGGCAGTGGCGCAGGAAGGCGATTCTCCTGTCGCCCAACCGCCGTCGCCAGCATCTGTTTATTCCCCAGCACTTGCTCCATCTCCGTCATCGGGTGCCGTGCAGGTTGCCGAAGCTTCTGTGGTTCGGCGGGGGACACTCGGGAAGATTGCAACTCCCATCCTGCTGGTCGGCGTGTTCATCGCCATCGCGGCTGGTATCTGGTATTGGCGCTCGAGGACTTCGCAGATCGACTCCGTTGCTGTATTGCCATTGGTCAATACGAGTGGCGATCCGAATAACGACTATCTCAGCGACGGCATCTCGGAAGGAGTGATGCACAGCCTGTCGCAATTGCCGCAGCTTCGGGTGATGGCTCGAACCTCAAGTTTTCACTATAGGGGCGCTGACATTGATCCACAGAAGGTCGGGCGTGACCTGAAGGTGCGCGCAGTTCTGACAGGGACGCTGGCGAAACACGGTGATGTTCTAAGCATTGAAGCAGAATTGGTGGACGCGACGAATGGCGCAGAACTTTGGGGTGAAAAGTTCGACAGGCAAGTCTCAGACGTAAGCACGATTGAGGAGCAAATCGCCAACGACATTTCGGACGGGCTTCGGTTGCGTTTGACTGGAGAGGAAAAAAGACGACTCACAAGAGGTTCGACGCAGAACGCGGAAGCATACCAGCTCTATCTTAATGGCAGATTCCACTGGAACAAGAGAACTGAAGAAGAACTGAACAAGGCCATCGAGTATTTCAAGCAGTCTATCGAAAAAGACCCCAATTACGCACTGGCGTATGTTGGATTGGCGGATGCTTATCTTGTGCTTCCCGAGTATGGGAGCATGGCGCCATCCGTGGCAGCACCCCGAACTAAAGAGGCACTGACGAAGGCTTTAGAGATTGACCAAGACCTCGCGGAGGCCCATGCATCTCTGGGACTAATGAAGCAAAATTTCGAGTGGGACTGGGCTGGGGCAGAAAAAGAGTTTCGACGGGCCACTGAACTGAATTCCAACTATCCGACCGCGCACCACTGGTACGGGCTTTTCTTGTGCCAGATGAAACGAAACGACGAGGGTATAAGAGAAGGCAGATTGGCGCAAACGCTTGATCCGCTGTCTCCAATTATTAACACTTCGCTGGGTGTGACGTTAATGAGCGCGGGCGAATACGGAAGTGGATTCGAGCTGTTGAAGCGAACCTTTGAATTGGCGCCGACTTTTCCGGAACCACATCTCTGGGTGTCGAAAGCATATGGGAGCCGGGGGCTTTACCCAGAAGCGATAAGTGAAGCACAGCAGGCAGCGTCCTATTCTGGCCGCGCGCCGAGATACGTTGCCGGAATAGGAGATGCTCTGGCGGCCGCAGGCAAAACAGCGGAGGCCCACAGCATCATCGATGAGCTAGTGCGATCGTCAAAGAGCGGCCACGTTTCACCCTTTTATATCGCGGAAGTTTACAGCACGCTAGGAGAACGAGATCAAGCATTTGAAGGGCTGGAGAAGGCTTATCAATTGCGAGACGATGAACTCGTTTGGATTTTGATTGATCCATCTTTTGACAACATTCGCTCCGACCCACGCTACGTTGACCTGCTACGTCGAATGGGTTTGCCGCGGTGAGCACCCGACATCCCCATCCTGAAGCAAGCCAAAGTGGAGTACGCAAAGCTGCAACGGCCAGGGCCGGCATTGATCCGACTCATTTGTCGGCGGGAGATTTCCTAACTTCTGCTATCAGGCGATTGCACGTTTTGAGAATTGGATGACTCCATCCGGGGGTCAATAAGTGCAATCGCGATTTTTCGACAGTTGACGCTAGGGAGTCATCTTGAAACAGCACGCAGTGACCACCGTTCCCTAACAATGCTCGGTACGCGAGTTGTCTTTCATTGTCGGTTCGCGGCATCTTGCAAGGCTTGGGCTGTGATCGACGGCAGAGGGAAGAACTTGCCACCGACCACGACTGCGTGAATCTTGCGGGTGTGGCTGATGTCTTCGCGGCGAACAGCCAGTTCATAGAGAGGCGTGCTCAGGTTGGCATTCAAGTAGTTCGTGCCTCTGCGAGGAGCGTCAAGCGTCTATCATAGATCCCACCGAATAGACTCGCTTGATCGAGAAAAAGCTGTATCCGGACGATACCTTATGCTTGCGAGGAGAGAAGTATCTCACCCGCTCTTAAGCTGTATGCTGGTCTTTCTTGCGGTTGCCAGCACTGCTTGGGCACAAGCGAAACCCCAGTCTAAGCAAGAAGAGCCCATCGGCACAGAGTCCGGATTCGGGGTTTTTCAAGAACACTGCGTGATTTGTCACGGAAATCCCTCAGCCACAAACCGCGCGCCCGCTCCTTCCGCCCTTCGCGAACTGGCTCCGGAAAAAATCTATGAGGCGCTCACCACCGGGGCCATGAAGATCCAAGGCCAGAAACTGAGCGATGCGGCGAAGCGACGCGTGGCCGAGTCGCTCAGCGCCCGCCCTTTTGGCAGCGCCGAGTCGGGCGATGCTGCAAACATGCCAAATCATTGTTCGAGCAATCCTGAGTTGTCCAAGCCCGCTAGTGGCCCGATGTGGAATGGATATGGCGCCGATCTCGCGAACACCCGCTTTCAACCCACGATGGCGGGAATCACTGCCGATCAGGTCCCGCGACTGGAGCTCAAGTGGGCTTTCGGATATCCCCATGGCGTTTCCGCTGCTGGCCAACCGACGATCGCCTCAGGCCGCATTTTTGTCGGTACGGACATCGGATATGTGTACTCGCTCGATGGCGCTACCGGCTGCGTCTATTGGTCGTTCCGGGCCAAAGCCTCGGTGCGAAATGCCGTCAGCATAGGGCCAGTGAGAGGCCATTCCGGACAATCCACCGAATATGCCGTTTTCTTCGGAGATGCAAAGGCGAATGTCTACGCGCTCGATGCCTCCACTGGCCAATTGCTATGGACCACGCACGTCGAAGATCACTTCACGGCGCGTATTACTGGATCGCCCACGCTGTATAGCGGGCGCCTATATGTGCCGGTTTCGTCATTTGAGGAATTTGCGGCCGCTGCCAGAGAATATCCTTGTTGCACCTTCCGAGGAAGCGTAGTTGCGCTCGACGCCGACAGCGGCCGCCAGATCTGGAAGACCTATGTCATTCCTCAAGAGCCCAAACCGACGCGCAAGAACTCAGCGGGTATCCAGCTGTTCGCGCCGGCGGGAGCCTCCGTTTGGAATGCTCCCACCATCGATGTCGAGAGAAATGCCATTTACTTCGGGACAGGCGACTCTGAGAGTGAGCCTGCGGCCACAACGTCTGATGCCATCATGGCCTTGGACATGGCCACCGGGGCGGTTCTGTGGACTTTTCAAGCTACAGAAAAGGACTCTTTTCTGCTGGGATGCGATGTACCGGCAAAACAACGTTCGGACAATTGCCCGAAAGCGGTAGGCCCGGACTGGGATTTCGGGGCTTCTCCCATTCTGCGGAACTTGCCCGACGGTCACCGGATCCTGCTTGCGGCGCAGAAGAGCGGAAACATATTTGCGCTCGACCCCGATCGCCATGGTGCACTGATATGGAAAGTAAACGTGGAGACAAAGCGGCCCCGCCCAAATCCAGTACTCGTCTGGGGCGGTGCTGCGGATGAGCAAAAGGCCTATTTCGGTCTTACTTCTGGCGGGATGGTAGCCATTCGTCTTACCGATGGAGCGCGTGTTTGGTTCACGCCAATGGTGGCGAAGCATGCAAGCGCCGACCGGGCCGGCATGTCCGCTGCGGCAACAGCGATTCCTGGCGTCGTATTTGTAGGGGGCTGGGACGGCATCCTCCACGCCCTTTCTACAAAGGACGGGCATCGGCTCTGGGAGTTCCCTACGGCACGCAAGTTTGCGACGGTCAACAAGGTTCAGGCTAAGGGTGGCTCCTTTGGTGCCGTTGGCCCAACCATTGCTGGCGGCATGCTCTTAATAGGATCGGGCTATGGTGTATTCGGCGACGATATACCCGGCAATGTGTTGTTGGCCTTCTCAATCCAGTGATGCCCTTCGGATCTTCCGATTGATAGGGGCTAGGACTGTGAGCGGATAGTCGTACGGGCTCTTGCTGGCAAAGACGAGAGCAACTCAAGTGCTTCATAGCACCCAAAACCCCTCAATGAGCGTTATGGCGGTTTTTTCACCAGTCATCTGGGTGAAGAGATAAGCGGAATAAAGGAGGATCAGGAGAAGCTCCACACAGGTTGTCCGCAACTTTCGACGGAGTGTACCGCCAGCCCGAACCGCAGACGGTACGCTGGTTCCCGAGCGTCGAAAATCATCTGTGGCGGGTTTTGAGTTCACATGGGCCTGCGGCCGACCGATGGGGATGAAGTGCGCTCCCAAGGTTCATTGATGCCGACCACCGGCCGGAGTCGTCGCATCATTTCCACCGTACGGCGCAGGCTATAATTGTGCCCGCGCATGGCTCTAACCTCTGGCACAAAACTCGGTCCTTACGAAATCCAATCTCCTTTGGGCGCTGGCGGGATGGGCGAGGTGTATCGTGCGCGAGACGTCCGCCTGGATCGCACCGTCGCGGTTAAAGTTCTGGCTTCCCACCTTTCTTCTTCGCCGGAATTGAAGCAGCGCATGGAACGCGAGGCTCGGGCCATCTCTTCGCTGAACCATCCGCACATCTGCCATCTTTACGACATCGGCTCACAGGACGGTACTGACTATCTGGTGATGGAGTTTCTCGAAGGGGAAACTCTGGCTGAGCGGCTTCATAAAGGAGCTTTGCCACTGAGCGAAATTCTAAAGATTGGGATTGCCGTAGCCGAGGCGCTTGCCGTGGCCCACCGCCAGGGGATCGTGCATCGCGATCTTAAGCCGGGAAACATCATGCTGACGAAGGGTGGCGCGAAGCTGATGGACTTTGGGCTGGCGAAGTCGGCAGGTGCCGGCGTTCCCCCGGGAGCATCGAGCGCGCCTCTTTTGTCGGCTGCACGGACGATGAGCCAAGCCAGTCCGGTCTCTCCGCTCACCACCGCGGGTACGATGATCGGAACGATCCAGTACATGTCGCCGGAGCAGATTGAGGGCAAGGAGGCAGATGCCAGATCGGACCTGTTTGCGCTGGGAGCTGTTCTTTATGAAATGGTAACCGGCGCGAGGCCGTTCGAGGGCAAGAGCCAGATCAGCGTAGCTAGCGCGATTCTGGAAAAAGAGCCGGAACCGATTTCTGCATCGCAACCGCTGACGCCGCCGGCGTTCGAGCACATCGTAACTGCTTGCCTCGCGAAGAATCCTGAGGACCGGTTTCAGTCCGCGCAAGACATCGCGCTGCAATTGAAGTGGATCGCTGAGAGCGGGACACCGGCTCTAAATTCCACGGAAAAAAGGGGAAACCACCGCGAGTTGCTGGCCTGGCTGATCGCAAGCGGACTAGCCCTGATGCTGATCGCCTTCGTTCTCTGGTGGCGCGGATCCAAAGGCACAGAGCAGACAACATATTTTTCTGCGCCCCTCCCGTTTGCGGCGCGGGCTGTAGCTGTGTCTCCCAATGGCCATACGGTAGCTATTGTTGGTCATCGAGAGTCCGAGCGAAATAACGTGCTCTGGATCTATGAACCGGGATCGCCGGAAGCGACCAACCTTGCCAACACGGAAGGCGCCAGCTTCCCCTTCTGGTCTCCCGACGGAAGGTCGCTAGGGTTCTTCGCGGATGGGAAACTGAAGAGGCTGAATCTAGCGGGCGGTCCAGTGCAGACACTGTGCGACGCTTCTACAGGACGTGGGGGCACCTGGAACAAGGATGGCGTTATCCTTTTCACCCCGAGCGGAACGCTCGGAGTCGGCCTCTATCGAATTTCAGCGTCAGGGGGAACACCGGCTCAGGTCACAGTTCCCGACAAAACCTTGAACGAAGACAGCAATCGTTGGCCGGTATTCCTGCCGGACGGAATTCATTACTTGTATTCCGCAATCAATCTTTCCGGGCGAAGAGATCTCTATTCGGTCTACGTCGGTTCGCTGAATTCGAATGAGAAGCGGCTTGTGGTCAGAGCGAAAGGCAACGCGGCGTATGCCGCTCCGGGATACTTTCTCTTTTATCGAGATCAAACCCTTTTCGCGCAACACTTCGACATCGGAAAATTTGAGCTTACTGGAGAACCTGTTCCGCTCCTCACGGATGTCCAATTCTTTCCGCGGATTTCTGAAGCGGTATTTGCCGCTTCCACCGCCCGTTTGCTGGTGGCTCAAAGAAGTGCAGATTCCGGCGCCTCTCAAGTGCTGTGGTTTGACCGTAAAGGCCAACAGATTGGAATTGCGCTGAACCCCGGCATCTACGGCAACATAATGCTCTCCCCAAACGGCAGAGCCGTAGCGTCAGACACCACCGATCCTGTCAGCCAGAATACGGACATCTGGACTTACGATCTCGAAACCCGGAGTGCGAAACGGCTGACGTTTGATCCGGCGTTGGACTCACTGCCGATCTGGAGTCCGGATGGAAGTCGAACGGTTTTTGCGTCAAATCGTGAACTCAAGTTCGACTTGTATTTGAAGGATACCAATGGAGGACGAGAGGAGAAAATCATTCCGCAGGATGGTCCTGATCGATTTCCGACCGACTGGTCACGCGATGGGAAATATGTGCTCTACGAAGGTGGCCCAGACCTGTGGTTTTTGACGTTTCCGGAACTCCGAGCCACTCGGTTTCTGAAAGCGGCATCAACTTTGAAGAGCGGCCGCTTCTCACCGGACGGCAAGTGGGTAGCGTACTCCTCCAATGAGAGTGGACGATGGGAGATCTACGTAACCTCTTTTCCCGAAGCTCATGGGAAATGGCAGGTGTCGAACACCGGCGGCGATCAGCCCAGATGGCGGAGCGATGGTAAGGAACTCTTCTACCTCTCCACCGATAGCAAGATTATGGCTGTTCCGGTGAAAATTGGATCTAACTTCGACGCTGGCACCCCGACAGCGCTTTTCCAGGCCAATCCTCGTGACATGTTTGCTACTTCCGAACTGTTTTCCTACGACGTCAGCAATGACGGGCAGAAATTCCTCATCAACTCGCAACTGAAGACAGAAATGACACCCATGTCTGTGGTCCTGAACTGGAGCGCAAAGCTGAATTAATAACGCCGCTACGAAACGAACCGCAGGCTGCAGGTCTGTGCCCTCCGAATCGGCGAACCGCGATCTGCACCCCGGGTGACGAGATGGACAACGCAAAAGTCTCAAGTCAGCACTGGAAGATCATGTTGATCTCGGGCATGGGATTTTTTACCGATGCGATGTTACGCCAACAATTAGTCGAGGACTGACGGACTGGACATCAGCCTCTTGCGTCCTTCACTGAAGGTTTATTTCGGAAAGTGAGCGAACTTGACCACTCCTTGAAACGGTTATCCGGTACTGTTCCTTGTTCGTGAAACTGAACATACATTCAGCGGTAGTATTGGAAAGTCCGACCGGCGGACGATTCACGAAGAGGAGAATAATGACTAAATTGAACTTTGGTATGAGGGCATGCGCTCTCTTTGTACTATCGGCAGCGACAACGGTGACCTTGCCTGCACAGACCTTTAAATCACTGGTCAGCTTTGATAACACAGACGCCGCCTTGCCCTGGGCGACGCTGGTGCAGGGCAACGATGGGAATTTCTACGGGACAACACAGAACGGTGGAAACACTGCTTGCAAACTAGGCTGTGGCACGGTCTTCAAAATCACCCCGAACGGCAAGCTGACCTCGTTCAAATTCGACGGGACAAACGGCTCCCAGCCCTACGCGGGGTTGGTCCAAGCCGCCAACGGGGACTTTTACGGTGTAACAACCAGCGGCGGGGCTGATAATTTGGGGACGGTCTTCAAGTTCACCCCAAAGGGCGGCCTGACCACGCTGTACAGTTTCGCTGCAAACACGGGCTACGCTCCAATAGGAGGCCTGACCCTGGCTAGCGACGGCGATTTCTACGGGACCGCGTCGAGCGGTGGTCCGGCCGCCGGTCAATGCGACCCAGGCTGCGGCACGATCTTCAAAATAACGTCAAAGGGAAAATATACGACGATACACAACTTCAACGGCATTCCGGATGGCGGGGCTCCTTTGGCGACCATGGTCCAAGCCCCGGACGGAACGTTTTACGGCACGGCATCAGCTTTAGGGGACGCAGACAGTTACGGTACGGTCTTTACCATCACGCCGGAAGGAAAATATACCGTGGTCCACCAGTTCAACAATACGGACGGCGCTTACCCGTTCGGCGGGCTGATCCTGGGCACTGATGGGAACTTCTACGGTCAAACGGATCTCGGGGGCGCCTCCGATTATGGTGCTTTCGGTACGGTCTACAAAATGACCCCAAAGGGCAAGGTGACGACGTTGCATAGCTTCGAACAAACGGATGGTGACAATCCCATTTCAAACCTGGTTCAGGGCACTGATGGGAATTTCTACGGTACCGCGGCCTATGGCGGGAAATACCCGAACTTTGGGACAGTCTTCAAAATTACCTCCAATGGCAAATTTACGACGCTGCACAACTTTGACAGCACGGATGGGGCCTATCTCTACGCGGGGCTGATTCAGGCCACGAATGGGAAATTTTACGGGGCAACTTACGCCGGCGGTTCGAGCACTGCCTGCACATATGGCTGTGGCACGGTCTTCAGCCTATCTGTGGGTCTGGGGCCGTTTGTGGAAACGTTACCGAATTCTGGCAAAGCGGGAGCGGCGGTTAGAATCCTGGGAACGGATCTGACAGGCGCGACCAGCGTCACCTTTAACGGCACGGCGGCGCAGTTTAAGGTCATCTCCAAATCGGAAATCGACACCAATGTACCGTCAGGGGCGATCACCGGCACGGTCGAAGTGAAGACAACCGAGAAAACACTTAAGAGCAACGTGGTGTTCCGAGTGACAAAGTGACACTGTGATCTGTTCGGAACGAGAAAAGCCGCCCGACAGATTGGGCGGCTTTTCTTGGCATTGTCCGCCAACCCGGTCGCGATCTGCACAAAGGAAATTCCGGAAACCGTCAAAGTACCAATTACGGTGTGGCAAGCAGGGCATTAGGCGTCAACCTATTTGGAAGTGTCACGCCGGTCTGCGTCGTCCTGCACGGACTTCGTCGTAGCCGACTTGTCGATCGCCGACTTCGTGGACAAACCACATGCAACCGGGGGATTTGTCATTTGCTTGGCGAATACGCGGTAGCTCGCCCCGTCTGGCCGCAACGTCGACCAGTATCCCGACCGGGTCAGCAAGGGTTTGTGTTGCACGATGGTCTGGTTTACTAGAATCTTCACTCCACATTCAAGATTGTTCTTCGGCTGGAGAATGGTTTTGGCCGGATCGTCCGGCTTTAGCGCACGGTCCACTTGCCAATTGAAATCGCAGCCGTAACGCTTCTGGTCTGCGTACGCAAGCTGCAGCAATCCTTCACTGCGCATGACCGTTCCTCTCACCTCATCGTGTTTCACGACTGTTGGCTCGATGTGGCGGACGCTTGTGGTGGGATTTAATCCGGCTTCAGCTCCCGCAAGGGCCTGAAAGAAGTACGCCCAAAATGCGCGTTTGTCGGTCTCGGCCATCTCGTAAAATCGCGGACAGAATCGACGGACGCCCGCCGGAACTTGCGAAGAAAGCATTTCGGGTGGCAGCGCTTTCTCGATGATCTGGTCCCACTGTGGATTCCAGCGCGTTCCGCCGAGCTCCACCTTTTTCTCATCGATAGGTGTCGGCGGGGCCGGTTTAGTAGCCTGCGCATGCGAAGCTGTGCCTATTCCCATGAAAAATACGAGACTCACCATAAACAACGATGTCAGCGCAGAGATACTCATGTTTACCGCCTCCGCTACTAATCGATACGTTCTGTTGCCACCCGTCTCGTGACTGCTTAGGTGGCCGCTGAAGCTTAGCGTTCCTGAGTCCCGATGTCTTAAGGATCGACACTGCCTGCATTGGCCGCTTGTTTGGCGGCGTTTTGACCACACGCCGAAATTACCTTAAGCTTTCCTTGGTCTCGGGGTGAGGGCGGCACAGGTTTTTACCGTTTCCACTGTCCTGGGTTCGACCGAAGGCGAACGGTGTCAGGCCGGACCACGTTTCTCACCCCGTGACGAATTTCCTCACGCTTTCGGGGGCGTCTACAGTTTCGGGCTTCATAGACTGCGCACAACAAAAACGATCAATAGAACTACGACAATTGTTCCTACCAGGCCGTAACCTAACATAGTTCCTCCTAGTCCTACGTGTTTCGATCTGATCAATCATGCTGCAAGATGATGAGCTTTGGCTGGTCAGTAATGCTCACAATGGATAATGCTCCAGAGAATTCTGGTCCGCTCTCTGACAGCACGTCAGTGATGCGTCACTGTTTAATCAGGGCAGCCCGCAGCCGCGAGTACAACCGTGCAATCGAAGGACGATCTGGCACAATGATTCAAAAGCGTGCCATCCGTTTGTTGTTGCTGGCACTCTTGATTCTGGCTTGGCTAAACCTTCTTGAGCGACGGTTGGTGGAGTCTCATGCGCCCGTCATCATCCCATTTGACGATCGCGTCCTCTTCGTTCGCTCGCTCAACTGTTCCGAACTCCCCCGTCGGCTTTCCGAAGTTGCCCAAACCCTCGACCCGATCTCCGGGATTCAGTTCCTGGTCAGTGGCCGAGGGCTCAGAGAGCGCTGGCTTCTTGGCACGGTCTGCGTCAGGCGTTGCGCCGGGGTAGGATAGGGGCGGTTGGGGAGCTTTGCGCAGTTTAGGTATCGTCTTGGTGACATGGCTCATACTTCTATTGTTTCCTTCCAAGGGGCCAAAGTAGCGCCCTTCGCCGCGACTATCTCTTCTTCAATCAATACAGCATAGGCCGGGCAAGAATGGTTCGGCTGGTCCAAACTGCACAGTTCTGATAACTAATTTGGTTAGCAGCGATTTTGGTTAGTCAGCGATGCAATGCCAAAAGAGTTCGTTCATTTTGTGTTGGCGCTATAAAGGTGCTGCAATCGTTTCGAAGCTTTATTTTCTTTGTTGCCGACGACATCGAGACCGAATGATGGGTTTTTGTAGGTTCCTGTGATCTTGAACGGTACTACAGATCCGCCGGCTTTCTTCGTGAAAAAAGGATCCATCGTTTTCAGCAATAAAGACTTCACGCCATGCTCCATCTTCGACAGATCAGTATCCATCTTCAAGATACCGTGGAGATCAATCCCGTTCGTGAGCAGATTGTAAGTTCCATGCATTTCGGCGGACGCGCCCGGCACGCCGAACGAAAGGTTGGAGAACGTTGCGGTTCCATCGTGCAGCACGACGTGGCCTTTGAGATCGGAGAGCACGGTTGCAGGATTGTCGTCATTTTCTCCTCTGGATGCTGCGCTAAGCTGGTTCACGTGTTGCTGCGTCTCCGTTTTGAAACTGCCAGCCACTCCGAAATCGCCCAGCAACTCGACTTTGCGCAGGAACGGCGCCGCCCCGGGCGGGATCGTGGTCTGGGCACTCAAACTAACCGCGCCCGACATGGGAGCCTCGTCTGATGTCACGAACATCCGTAAGATATCTTGAATCCGTCCATTGCTTACCTGCAGGTCAACGGTCGCAGTTTTTCCCTTGCTGCCCGGCGCTCCCACCACACTGCCATTCGAAACAACGGTCGTCTTATCGAAATTCGAATTCACCTGTTGCAACATTACGTCGCCGTTCTCGGCGTTTACGAAGGCTTCGAACTGGGTTTCAAGTTTGACCGAGTGACCGCTTGAAGTCACCTCGAAGTCGGGAGTATCAGTTGAGCCTTGGACACCGATGTGTTCGAGTGTGCCCTGAAATTTCCCCTGAGACGAAAGCATTCCGGCAATGCCGTGAAACGTGCCCAAGTCTGCGTTCTGGAAGGTGTAATCCCCTGAAACCGGAGTTTGCCCTGCATCCCCCGTTTTCCATGGTCCGAAACGTCCGCTGGCGGTGATTTCGCCCGGGGGCTCTGGATTCGAAAGCTTGACCTGAAAGGATAATCTTCGCGGCGTCCCGACGTTGCGAAGTGTGCTTTGGTGAATGGCGAAAATAAGAGGCGGATTGGCTGGACTCCGTGTGAATTCGAGAGTAGCCCCGTTGGCGACGATTTCGTCGATCGTTGTACCGCTGGGACTCGGCGATTTCTGCGCGGTGCCGGAAGCAGCAATGTTAATGATAATGTGCAAATTTTCGGCTCGGATTTGGGACACGCGGCGCGTGACTAAGCCAGGATAGCTGCCCTGGATTGTTAGTTTGCCGACGGTCATAAGGGGAGGCGTGTTCGGATCGGAACTGCGGCGGAAGGTGACCTCTTCTGCAACGCAGCCCGGAAACGGAAAATATGTACCGTGAAAATGCGCGATCTCCACCGTGCTCGAACTGGCATCTTGCAACGATTTGATCACCGCCTGCCTGGTAAAGGGCCAGTACATCGCCAGCAAAACCAGTGCTAGCGCCGCAACAACCGCGATTGCTATCGAAACGAGCATGACGACGGCTTTGTGGGATCGAAGTTGCTGGATCAAAGTGTTTGGATGTGGCATTCGTCAGCTCCTTACGTGCTCGGCGAACCAGTCGGGCGCTCGCGCTGGATTTCGTCTGAGGTTTGTCATGCCTGACCAAGGGCTGATAGATTCCAGTGAGAATCCGCAAGTTGCTTGGGTCCAGCCAGTAAATATTGCCTGCGACCTTCTTCCGTTGTCCTAAATTTGGGTAGTGAGGTTAGGGAGTATTCTTCAATCATGGACAAGAAAGAGATCAATTCCCCAAAGGCGACCGCGAATTTTCTCATCTGGATTTGTGGTGTCGGAGGGTTGCTGCTGCTCATTTTCCTGGCTCATTTCGTCTGGAAGATTCTATGAAGTTGGCGGACTAAGAGAAATGTTACTCGTGTTGTCGAATCGAATGTGAGCCGTATTGAGCAGACAGCCGGTTCTTAACGAAATAAAGTGTGTGCTGTTCCACTCTGGATGCTCCAGGTTCCCAGCCGGAAGCTCGATCGGTGCACAACGCGCGAGAGTTCTGCGTAAGGATCAGAAGCAAAATCAAATCCTAAGTGAAATTCCAAAGCGCCACGCCGCAAGAATCTTAGGAGGATTCTATGAAGAACATGTTTCTGCTGATTGTTGCACCGCTTCTGCTGGTGACACTGGGATTTGGACAAGCTCCCGCGCCGAGCAGCAACGCCGACCAAGGAAGCATCAAGGGATGCCTTGGTGGCTCCGATGGCAACTACACAATAGTGGAGGACGGCACAGCTCAAACTTTCAAAATCGCCAGCAGCACGGTTGACTTGAAGGCACATGTGGGCCACGACGTCGAAGTCATCGGGCAAAAAGCGAATGCAGATACGAGTTCCGGCGCCTCTGACAATAGCGTTGTCGTGACCGGAGTAAATATGATTTCGGATCAGTGCGCCACTACGTCGGCTGCCACTGTCAGTACTCCCGCTGTGGCGGATCAAACACCCACTGCGACCGCCGATTCACCCGCTGTGACTGCGAGCACGCCGGTTGCAACTGCCAGCACGCCGGCTGCGGCTGATCAAATACCGGCTGCGACCGCCGACTCACCCGCTGTGACTGCTAGCACTCCCGCTGCGACTGCCAGCGCTCCCGCCGCGGCTGATCCAACACCCGTTGCGACTGACAGCACTCCCACTGCGGCTGATCAGACACCCGCTCAGACTGCCAGCGCTCCCCCTACGGCTGATCCAACTCCCGCGACGACCGCCAATGAGCCTATGATGGCGAGCGCCGGCGCACCGGAGAATAACAATCAACTGCCCGCCACTGCCACTCCGCTGCCGCTGCTCGGATTGCTAGGTGTGGGCCTGCTCGCGACCGGCTTGCTGAGTTGGAAGTCGCGGACAAACTAACAGTACTTTGAAGCGTGGTGCACGAGATGGAAAGAGCATTACCGGGAGCGGGCGAGTTGGAGGAGCCGAAAGTTGTGCTTGCGCCTCTATCGAAAAATCGAGGCCGCATGCGGCAGCAGCTCGCCCTTTTCTTAACCGGCGTTGGGCTGCTGTTACTACTTTACGTGTCCTTCCAGTACTGGCAGATGTACGCCGCTCAGAAAAAGCTCGCACTGGCTTGGCAACAGCAGGACGCACGTCCAGCAAACATTGTGGGCAGCGATAGCGACGCTCTTGTCCGGCTCACCATCGCAAAGATCGACCTGGATGCAGTGATCGTGGAAGGCACTTCGCGCCAGTCGCTCAAGCTTGGTCCGGGCCACATGGTGGATTCGGCTGTTCCCGGATCTTCAGGAAACTCGGTTATCGTCGCGCATCGTGACACTTTCTTCCGTCATCTCGACGAGCTGCAGGAAGGGGATGGGATTTACCTGCGGCGACGGGGCGAAGTTTACCGATTCGAAGTTACCCAACGTCGTGTCGTCGAGCCTACGGATCTCTCGGCCTTACGACAGTCTCCTTCGGCGCAGCTTACGCTGATCACCTGCTATCCGACACACTACCTTGGACCAGCACCGAAGCGGCTGGTAGTCGTAGCGCGCTTGATAGCAACGCCTAAAACAGCGCGCGAGTAGAACCTGACGGCTCTACCTTCGGTGCCACGATCTCAGGCCGGATCTAAGGGGCATGACCTTTTTTCTTTGCCCTGATGCCGCTCACGAGCCAGCCTTCCTGGGACACAAGAAAGTATCGGCTCACGATATGAAATCCTACGTTCGTGGGGGTGATCAATATTGTACAGACGGTGGAGGACGCATTTGTATAAAGTGCCGATTGAAAGTTACCCGTGCAGGACCGGAGATTTAAAGGAAAGGGACAACATATGAAACTGCTCACGATTTCATTGCTGGTTGTGTCGTTCTTGGCAATCGGCGCTCATGCCCAATCTGATTCCGATGCGGTGAAAATCAATCTTGGCACAGCTGAACAATTTGCCGTGCTGGGTGCCACCGGCATCACCAACATTAGTGCCCACACTTACATAATCGGTGACGTGGGCAGTTCTCCGACACCCGCGATCGTTGGACTCACGCAATCTCAAGTGAAGGGTCACCTCTACCTTAAGTCGAACGCGGTGACGGCAGAGGCGCAGAAGGGTCTGACCGTCGGATACAATCAAGCCGCGGACGCGCCGTGTCCCAAGGATCACGACCTCACCGGCAAGGATCTGGGCGGAATGAAGCTCGGACCTGGAGTCTACTGCTTTTCAACGTCAGCCCAATTGACTGGCACTCTGACGCTAAACGCTCATGGGAATCCAGATTCGCAGTGGATTTTCCAGGTCGGCTCTACGCTGACGACTGCCACCAATTCCAAAGTAGACATAATCCTGGGGCACAAGGAACCACCCTGGGGCAAAGGTGAGAGAGGGTGCGGCGTCTACTGGCAAGTCGGCTCGTCAGCAACCATCGGGAGCAGTAACACCTTCGTCGGACAGATCCTGGCCCTTGCCAGCATCACGCTGAACAGCGGCGTCCTGCGTGGCAAGGCCCTGGCTAGCACCGGGGCGGTCAGTATCTCTGCCCAAGAGACCGTTGACGGTCCGAGCTGTGGTAGCGCCCCTGTTTCGGATGCTGGCGGTATGGATTTCTCTAAGAACCAGGGCGATTATCTCGATGAAGCGTAAACCCGAAAAGTAAGAAAATGGAAATCGCCGCTCAGCCAATATGGATCTAAAAAAGAACAATCTTTAAACCAGAATGGATTGAGGCGGCGATAGCGCGCCCTGCGCTATCGTCGCTTCGGTGCTGGCTGTCGACCATCCGCAGTGTCGACCAAACCACCCGCGCTTCGATGGCAACAATCTGCAAAAGAGCCGGCTACTCGAAGGGCGAAGTGTTCGCGCTTCTTTTAGCTCGCTTTCTCCTCTTCGGCGTGCCTTCGGGCGGCGGCTCCTTGAGGGTCGGTTGTTATATCGACCCACTTCGGATTGGGGGAAGCCTCGGCGTCGTAGTTGTCGTGCCAGTTCCACCACTTGTACGGCGGAGTCTGCGGGTAACCCTCCGGCGAGTCCTCCCAAGTTTCCTGACGGCCGAGCGGCGTGAGGTCGAGGTAGCTCCAGGTGCACCCTATGGCCTCGTCGCCGCGGTTGTTAATGAAGTATGTGCGGAACACCTTCTCGCCGTCGCGGAAGAAGACGTTGTGGCCGTGCCATTCAGCGACGCCGAAGTCCTTGTCGAAGTCGCCGGTGAAGGTGTACCAAGGCATCTCCCAGCCCATCCGCGCCTTCAGGCGCGCGATGTCCGCCTGCGGCGCGCGTGAGGCGTAAGCGAGGGTGGTGTCGCGGGCGTTCAGATGGGCGAGGTGCGCGACCTGATCGGCGCCCAGCGAGCAGCCGCGGCAGGCGTGCTCGGGCCAGCCGAACACTCCGGGCTCGAAGAAGGCGCGATAGACTATCAACTGCGGGCGCCCCTCGAACAAATCGAGCAGGCTTACCTTGCCTTTGGGTCCGTCGAACTCGTACTTCTTGTCCACAGCTAGCCAAGGCATCCGCCGACGTTCGGCGGCCAGCGCGTCACGGGAGCGGGTCAAGGCCTTCTCCGTCACCAGGAGCTGCTGGCGCGCAGCCTCCCACTCCTGTTGAGACACGATCGGGGGTGTTTTCATCGCGAGATGCGTTTTCCCTTGTTCCTTGTTCGTCGACATTTTCATTTCTCCTTATTATTTAGATTCGAAATGATTTCTTCTGCTCCGTTCCTTTTGCGAGAAACTTTCACCGCCAATGCTGCCAGAACGCCGGTAGAAACCGCCCCGGCGACGACGAATCCCATGGTTGCCAAACAGAATGGACACATCGTGCACCTCCTCGGCGGCCAACTTGACGTTAAGCCGACTCTACAGGGATGACGGGCAGTCTGGAGATATTTCGACAGGGAAAATAAAAAAATAGCCCCGCCTGTGCAACAGAAACTGTCTCACGGCATCCTCGGTCATGCATCCAAGCCCTCAGGTGTTTTCACTAACTATCTGACTGGCCGCGATCCCGTGATGAGGATGTCCACCAGTCTCCTGGCGCTTTGCTGCTGGTCAGGAGCGGACGCCACGTGGGAGACGCTTATGAGCGCGCCGAGCAGATCGAATGGCTCGAGATCTCTATGAATGTTGCGGCTCTTGATGGCGCGCTTCACCAACGAATCAATTGCTCCCTGGATCTGACTGCGTGAACCTTCATACAGCTTCGAAGGCCTCCGACGTGCGAATTGAGAGCGGGGGCCGATGATCTGCTTAGTCGCGATATAGTCGACGAATAGTAACATCCATGCTCGCAAGGCCTCGATGGGAGGAAGACTTTCGGAGAGTCTTTTTAGTTCTCTTCACCGCAAGCGTTTATTCTTAACCCTGAAACCAAGGAAACGTAGCCAAGCAAAGGAGCTCAAATTGATGACCAACAAGATCGCCATTATCACGGGTGGAAGCCGCGGCTTAGGCCGCAACACCGCCGTCAATCTTGCACGGCGCGGCGTCGATATCCTCTTCACCTATCGCGTGAATCAGAAAGAAGCAGAGAGTCTCATTCGCGAGGCCGAAGCCGTAGGGCGGAAAGCGGTGGGATTTCGCCTCGACACTGGTGACCTTCGCGCCTTTGACGGTTTCATCTCTGAAGTCCGTCAGACGCTTCAAAGCTGGGGATGCGACTGCTTCGACTACCTTGTGAACAACGCCGGCAATTCGCTGCATGCCAGCTTTAAGGAAACGACAGAAGCTCAATTCGATGAGATCTTTAATGTTCATGTTAAAGGTGTTTATTTCTTGACGCAGAAGCTCCTTCCTTTGATGAACGACGGCGGCCGCATCGTGAACATTTCCTCCGGGCTCGCCCGCTTCGCTCTGCCCGGCACTTCCGCTTACGGAGCCGCGAAGGGAGCGGTTGAGGTTTTGACCCGCTACCTGGCCAAAGAACTTGGTCCACGCGGGATCACCGCGAACGTGGTCGCACCCGGTGCAATTCAAACCGATTTCAGCGGGGGCGTGGTGCGCGACAATCCCGAAGTGAATAAGCATGTGGCGGAAATGACGGCGCTGGGACGGGCGGGCGTGCCCGACGATATCGGACCCATGATCGCGGCGCTTCTCTCTGACGAGAATCGGTGGGTTAATGCACAGAGAATTGAAGTGTCCGGCGGCATGGCGCTTTAGAGGCCAAGACAGGCCGCATGTACCGAGTGCAGATAGCTGGGGTTCGAACTGAACGGCAACTGTCTCAACAAAAACTGGCCTGATTGCGGCTCCCGATCTTGCAGCGAAAGGACGAGAGGGAGGTACAGTCGGTAGGCTTTTGAAGTCAAAAGGAAATTCGTGCGATGGGAACCCCTAGGAACAGAACGTCATCGCGGGGGTTAGCGGCAGTTTCGGTCGTGACGCTTCTGCTCTTAATCTCCGCGGGGAAGGTGACTCTCGCCAACGCCCAGGCGCAGGTCCACTCCGCAACACTCACACCTGTTGATGCCGCTCAGTCGGCAACTCATTACAAGTACAAGGCCCTGTATGAATTCTGCGATTCTTCTGGTTGCCCGGACATTCCGAATGGCGATCTTATCTTCGACACCGCGGGAAACCTGTACGGAACGACGTTTGAGGGTGGAGATCCCGCTTGCGGCTTGGGGTGCGGCACGGTGTTTCAGCTTTCGCCAAGAGCAGATGGCACTTGGAAGCTGGCTACGATCTTCAAGTTTGATGGCGAGGACGGAGCTTATCCGGCAGCTGGTTTGGTTATGGATGCCGCGGGAAATCTGTACGGGACAACGAGCGGCGACACCGGGCTGGGCGATGGCACCGCGTTTAAGCTCTCACCGCGCAAGGATGGAATCTGGACGATCACCACGCTTGTCAAGTTTACGGGGAAGAACGGCAGCGATCCTGAGGCGCGACTCATTCTCGACGCGGCCGGGAACTTGTATGGGACTACTACCGCTGGTGGCAACTCCGTTTGCGATGGAAGTGGGTGCGGCACAGTGTTCCAGCTTGCACCGGTGGCAAAGGGAAAATGGAAGCTTACTACGCTCTTCGAGTTCAACGGCACGGACGGCGCAGGTCCTTACTCGGCTTTGATCTTCGATGCCGCCGGCAATTTATATGGAACAGCGTCCGGCGGAGGGAAATTCGGGGAGGGCACGGTGTTCAAACTTTCACCCGCCAAGGGTGGGGCGTGGACACCTACGACTCTTTTCAACTTCAATGGTGCCGACGGCGCCGGTCCCCGAGGGAGTGTGGTCTTTGATGCTGCGGGAAATTTGTATGGAACGACGGTCGGCGGCGGTGAACCCGGCTTCGGTACGGTCTTTAAGCTCTCTCCGGAAGGCAATGGAATCTGGAAGCACACTACCCTCGTTACCTTCGACATCGCCAACGGGAGCCAGCCCACGGCAGGCCTCATCTTTGACCCCGATGGAAACTTATACGGGAATGCCAACGACGGACGCTTCGGAATAGGCATCGTGTTTCGGCTCTCGCCGCAAGGCGATGGAAAGTGGAAGGAGACCACGCTTCTGACGTTCAATGGCGAAAACGGCTCGGGACCGGCGGGAGGCTTGCTTCTAGACGCCGCCGGAGATTTATACGGGTCGGCTTCCGTTGAGGGCAAGCGCAACGGGGGCGTCGTATTTGAGCTTTCGCCTGTGAGAGGCAAAGCGCAGTAGATTTTCTACACGAGGAGATTTCGACATAACTGCCATGAAACTCGCGAGTCTGCGCACGAGAAATCAAATGGGCCGGTTGTGAAGTCCCTCGCTTGGCTTCAATCATCCGGTTCGGTGGCGAATCTCATTGCTATTGCTGACCCGGAGGACTAGTCTTAAGAAGTCCCCTCCGCATATCTCCGTAGTACTTCCGGGCACCTTGTCCTCCCGGGCGGTCTCTTTGCGCAACCGATAGAAATGAGGGTTCACTGATGAACCCGCCTTTTACTTGCTCCAGGCAAGCCGATTCGGAAGCAGTGTCCCTCGAATCGGAAATGGCCGGGCAGGAGCACGCTTATGAACTTAACTAGCTTTTCTTTCGGTTTGTTGATCGTGCTGTTCACGATTCTGCTGCTTCGCCGAATGCACAACCTGAAGCCACGAATCGCCGGATACGGATCACAAAGGATGTGCCCGTCTTGCGGTTTGATCACATCTCGATTGAAGCCATGCTGCCTGGAGTGTGGCAAGTCTCTTACAAGCGTGACTGTGACCCCGATTCTAGAGAAATGAACCGCGGGTTGGTCACAACCGTTCTCGAAGAGAACAGAAGGTAGGCACGCATGAAAAATACTAAATTTGTTGTGAAATTGAGCCGTGGCGCCACCCGCGCACCAGAGTTCGTGCTGCGGATTGATCGGACTCCCATTCAAATGACAACTAACCGAAAGCTGGCGCTAGTGATGGGGAAATTCGCCGCTGAAGACACCATCAATTCTCTGCAAAACTCTAGGCGTACCCCGGAGCTGATTGCGGTACAGGTAGAGTGCGGCCAGCTTGCCGTGTGAGTCTGAGCTGGGCGTCCGCTGAAAGGGCTCACACGTCACTGGAGGATTTCATGGAATACTTTCGCTTTGACCATCCACCGGATCGACTGATTCTTTGTGATCGTTCGAACTGCGAAACCATCGCCGACTATCTGGAAATCAACGAACACGGACGGGAAGACTTCGTTTGCGCTGCCCACACCAGCAGTGAAAGGCATGCTTCAGTTCTGCCGAAAGGCGTGCCCAATGGCGAACGGCACGGGAGCCGAACTACTCCCTAAGCAATGTTCCACACAGCTAATGGCTGAACTCTGCGTACCCCAAGTATTCTCTACCAGCGACACTTCTCTGGACTGGCGGCCAATGCGGAAACAGCCCGGGCGCATTGTTGTCGAAAAATCGCCGGCTCCTGGACGATTCTAAGGCCGTTGACGGGCTGCCAACTAATCCGGGGTCATCCCTAACATCTCCTGATGTCCTTCAAATATCTTAGCCATATTTGTGATTCGGAACAGTTCCTTCACACGCTGGCTCAGGTTGATGAGCTTCAGTTCGCGTTGTTGCCTTCTCGCAGAGAGGTAAATGCCTACGATCGCACCGAGACCCGAACTATCCATGTAGGTGACATCAGTCAAATCCAGCACGACGCGCTTGCTTTCGGGGATGAGATTCCGCACCGCGGTCTGGAGCATAGCCGAACTGGTTGATGTGATCCTTCCGATGCAGCGTACGAGAGTTTCTTCAGGAGATCTTGTTGTTTCGAGTTGCAATTCTGGAATTGGAATTGGAGTTGCAGCCATGGTGGCCTCCTTGGTGGGAAATATCAACGGAACGTCAGTTCAACCGCCGATTCGTCATCGGGCGGGGAAAACCAACCCAAACGAGCCTGAAGTGCGTCCGCTGAACGGAACCACGATACGCTCAGCCTCGGCAAAGTCAAGCTCGACTTAATCAGAGAGGCGTGGTGAAAAGGTTTGCATACTTGACACATAAGCCGCTCCGGTCCAGAGTTGCAGGGCCTTATCGCCATTTGAAAAACAGATAGGCCGGGCCCCCATCGTCTGAAGTGAGGTGGTCGTGACTTTTCGCGTGAAACTCAAATTCTCTTGCTCTCTTCCCTACTAGGTACAGGTACAACGAGATAAAAGCACTTATCGGGCTCAAACCAAAGAGGGAGCAGCAGAAAGTTGTTGAATTCTTACGTGAACAAAAGCAGGGGCAGGTCGCCCGGGCCCATCGTATCTTCCTCCATTCGTTTGTTCCGCCGGGGACGGCAGCGGCCCGGTCGTAACCATAGCTCTCCTTCAGGAGCCGGTCCGCGCGATTCTATTGGAGGCACAACCATACCTCTGGACCTCGTTCATCAGTCCTCTTTCATTAACATAGCCTTTCATTTTTGAGAAAACAGTAGGTCATCGGCCGACGTGCTACTGTTGCCGTAGGACGGTTGCAGATATTTCCGAAGGAAGATCTGTTGTTTCTGTAAGGCGTCCAGCCAATGCTCACGGTCGGTGAATCCATGCCCTTCATGGGCATAGGTGTAATAGAAGAACGTCTTTCCTTCTTTCTTAAGCGCTCGAACGAGTTGCGCGGACTCGTACGGCGGGACTTGCGGGTCCTCTTCGCCGTGCATAATAAGGAGCGGGGTCTTGATCTTGGCCACATCCAGCAGGATGTTTGCTTGCCGATAAACGGCGGGCTTCTGTTCCGGCGTTCCCCCCATCTTCGTCTCCCAGCGAATGGCAGAATTGCGATTCGTACGCTCGAGGAACGTGGCGCGATCGGAAACCCCAAACAGGCTAATGGCCGCTGCAAATGTATCTGGAAGCTTGGTCACCGCAAAGTTCACCATGGTTCCTCCGTGGCTGCCCCCGCCAATCGCGATTCGTTTGGGGTCCGCGAGTCCCTGATCGATCAGATACTGAGCGGCAGCTCCAATATCCTGAACCTCACCACCTCCGGAATCTTCGACATTGAGATTGCGGAACTTTTCGCCGTACCCGCTGCTGCCGCGGTAATTAGGATGAAACACGACGTAGCCTTCTTGAGTCAGAAATAGCGACCACGCGGAAAATGAAAGCGTGTCCTCGCCTTCCGGTCCTCCGTGAATCCAAAGCACGGCGGGATATCGAATGCCTGACCTGAACCCTACGGGCCGGTACAGAATGCCGGTGAGATCGAGACCATCCTTGCCCTTGAAATGCGCAACTTCCGGTGGCGCGAACCGGCCTGCGTCGAAATCTAGTGGGAGCGAATTGGTCAAAGCTCGCGGAGCGGCATTCCCCGCTGTGGACGCAACGTATAAATCGGGCGACTCCGATGGAGAACTCCGAAGGAAATAGATTCGCTTCCCGTCTGGAGACCATTGCGGCGAGCCTTCGACGCCCGGACCCAATTCAGCGAGTTGGCGCAGCTGCGAACCGTTTATCGGGACGATCCAAATACGCTCTTCTTCTGGATGGTTGCGATTGGATAAGACCGCTAGAGATTTACCGTCTGGCGAATAAATAGGGGCGGCGTCTTCGGATTCACCCTGCGTGAGCTGTTTTGGTGGGCCACCTTTTACCGATAACAGGTATACCTTGTCCCAGCCGGTGTCCTGGAGCGTGAACGCGAGCGTTTTTCCGTCGGGCGACCACGCCACTTTATTGATGGCCCACGCCCCGCCGCGATCTGGCTTCGCTTCGTAGAGTTCGATCGGAGCGCCCTTCGCCTGGCCGGTCGCCGAATCGAAATGGACGAGCTTCAGCTTTCCAGCAAAATGTTCTCGCGAACGCTCGCTATAGACAATACTCGTGCCATCAGGCGACCACGCAGGGTCGGGATCGAATCGATCAACGGCGAGGCCATCCGTTTGGTCAGTAGCGAAGTCTCCAATCTGATCGCCTCCCTGATAGAGTTCGGTGGGGACCAGGAAATTCTTCGCTTGGCCGTCTTCACTGACCACGAACAGCTCATTCTTGCCGCGCCTCCCAGATTGAAACAGAATCCATTTGCCCGCGGGACTCCAACGTGGAACCCGGTCGGTGGCGCCGCGTGGATCGCCCGGCCCGATTGCTCCATCCGTCAAGCGTCGCGGCTGACCGCCGACCGCGGGAACAATCCAGATGCTGCCTTGGCTTACGAAGGCCAACTTCTTACTATCGGGCGACCAACTGACCTCCGATTTTCCCCCAGGAGTTGTTGTCAAGAGCACTGGCCAACTACCATCGGACGGAAACAAATAGATTTGGCCGTCGCGGACTAACGCGAATTGCTTGCCGTCGGGTGAGAGCAACGGAGTGCTGATCCAAGGTACCGAGACAACATCTTCCAGTGTGATTCTGCCCGCTCCCTGCGCACGAACCTGAGTGGCCGATAGCGCAGAGACCAGCAGGGCGAACAGAATCCAGAAGCAAGAACCGAGTCGATGGGGGCAAATAGAATTGTCGCGATCTGTCATCATAATTGTTCTGGTTGATCTAATTTCCTTTCCTGGCGGACTCCGTGCCTGATCGGAAGTCGGCCGTGCCGATACGTATAATTGCTGAGGGCCGGTCCGCATTAGACGGTTCTCCAGATCCAGACACCGACGGAACAACTTCGGTCCAGCTTCCATAAACACGACCGCCGTACGCGGCCAGCGCTAAATAATCTCCGATCGAACTGCCGTGAGGATCGTACGGCTGCTCGCTCAGCAGATAATTCTGAAAGGTCTTGCCTTCATCGGTAGACCGCGCCAGCACGACTTCAACTTCGCGGTTCTTGGGGTCACGTCTGCGATCGTAAAACATCACGTTGACCGCGCCGGATGTGGGATCCACGGCGAGCCACTGGAACAGCTGGTCCGCGCCGTTGTGCACTGCATCGGAATTGACTCGCACGGTGCGTCCCCAACTTCGCCCACCGTTGGAAGAAGTAATGCAGAAAACATCGACATCGCCGTTGGTGTAGTCGCTCCAGGTCACGTAAAGCTGAGATTGCTTGCGTCCTTTTACCGTTGCCGCGTCGATCTGCGGATAGCCGTTGGCGTGGCCTGCGTTGAATATGAAAAAGTGCGAAGGTCCGGTATTGGCAACGATTTTGTTGTGCGAGAAAGTTCGTCCGCCGTCGTGTGAGACTGCATAGACTACGTGATCGGTATCGCTCCAAATCACGTGGAGTGCTCCGTCAGAAGTGACTACGCCGCTGAAGCCTTCCACTGTGCCATTGTCATCGCGCGGCAAGCCTGGGCGGTCGTTGATCTGCACCGGAGCTGACCAAGTTAAGCCACCATCAGTGGAGCGCGATAAGACGATCGCGGCATCATTAATTCGATCCTGACTCCATCCCACATACAAATTGCCGAAGTACGGACTCCGTGGTTGATTGTCGGCGACGATGTAAGGCTTGTCCTCGAACGGGATGCCCGGTTGGCTCTCATGCTCGATGACGGGAATTGTCTTGGCTTCCCACGTCTTCCCTCCGTCCAGCGAGCGGCGCACAAATACTCCGTTGCGTGTAGCGTTGTGCGCCCAGTATTTCCATGTGCCCAGCTGGTCGAATGCAATGAAGCATAAAATAGCGTGCCCCTGGCGATCGTAGGTGATCGAGACGTCTCCCGAGCTCTTATAGTTCGAGGGGGCGGTTCCCGCAGCCACATTCCAGGTCTCGCCACCGTCAGTCGAGTAGCCTACGCTTGCGTTGGATTGAAAGGCGGTCACCAACTCCTGTGGATTGGAGGTATTGATCGCAATGGACGGCTCGCTGAACCGGCCCGGGGCGGGCGTCAGGCTCATAACGCGTCTTCCCGGTGCTTGGGGTACAACCGGTTCGTCCGTGGCGTGGACAAACCCGATGCACAGCAACACCGGCAATATGAATGTTGCCCTCGTTCGCCGCATGGCTAGAAGTTGAACTTCGCGGTCAACTGGATTTGGCGGGGCGATGAATCGCCGCCCAGCCCCGATCCCAAAATGCTGGTCGGCGGGGATACGGTCCGGATGATCTGTCCGAACTGAGAGCTGGAAATGTCGCCGACTGGCTGATCGAAGTTAGGGTGATTCAGAATGTTGTAGAAGCCAGCGCCTACAACGAACTCCTGACCCTCGCCCCAGAAATTCACTTTCGTACCTTTCATAATGCTCAGGTCGGTGGTGAAAAATCCGGGCCCTCTGAATTGGTTTCTCCTCTGCGTGCCAAAACCGGCTGTAGGCGGAGAGAAATCCGATGCAACCAAGCAGGTGCTGTTGGGGGTGCTGCAGCCAGGTTGCGCCCCGCCCAGGTAATTCGCGAACACGCCACCAGTCAGACCGGCTGCGGCGCCCCCGTAAAATGTGCTACCGAGCGTTGCCGTTTGGGCGCTGTCGATGACTGTGAACGGTAATCCGCTGCGATAGAAGAAGGTACCGGAAAGCGACCAACCGGCCCATAACGCCTTCGGACCGTGTTCTATCAAGCTCTGTATGGCTGGAGTCCAAATGTAGCTGGCGCTGAATGCGTGCCGGACATCGGCGTCGTTATTCCCATAATTGGCATGGGGATTGTAGGGATTCTGCGGATACTGAATGCTCGGGTCGGTGTTGTAGCTCCAGGACGTGAAACCGTTGTCCGAAACATCGTCAAGCGCGTGGCTGTAAGTATAGGTGGCCAGCGCCTGGAAGCTGTGGCTGAAGTTGTGCCGCGCCGAAAACACTACGCCGTTGTAGTTCGAAGTCCCGTCGGTTTGCAGTTCGGTAACACTGGAAAACCGCGGGTCCGGTTCTGCGGTAGGTAAGCCAGCATATCCCAACGGCGCGTAAGCATTCAGGCTCGGATTGATGAACACTTCGTGAATGCCATGGTTTCCCACATAGTTGATGCTGCCCGTCGTAGTCGCGCCGAAGGAATGTTCAACCTCTAAATTCCATTCCAGATAGGTTGGGTTCTTGGTATTTTGCTGCGCACCATAATAGCCGGGTGGAGAGAATCCCGGGTCGATCGCTTGCAGCGTCGCAAGGGTGGCGCCCTGCGAGAAGCCATTCAAGAATGTCGTATTGTAACCGGCAGCAGTTGTAAACACGTTCCCCGCCACGGCCGGGGATAGCGGTGCTTCGGCGACCGTGAAGCCGTTCACATTCGGCGTGTTCAGCGCAAAGCCCTGCAGAATGCTCTGCGGAATGAAGTCCCGGAAGTTTCCAATCCCCCCTCGAACCACTGTGTTGCTGCTTCCGAATGGTGACCAGGCAAATCCGAAGCGAGGCTCGAAGGCGAGCGGAGTGAAGTTGTAGAGGTTATGACTGACTCCGGTTTGAATCGCCTGATTGTATGGAATCGTGGGATCGTGATCGGAGTCCTCGAAGGGCGTGCTGAGCCTGGCGAAACAATTCGTCCTGCAGGTGATGTTCGATTCCCGATCGAAGCGAAGCGTGCCGGTCAACTTCAAATGGGGCGTTACAGCCCAATCGTCTTCCGCATAGAAGCCCAAATCGTACGCCGCAAAAGGCTGGTGCAGGGCGTTGGGAAAAGATTGAGTGTAGTTGGTTACATCGCCCGCGAAGAAATCGGCAAGAGATGCGGTCGCGGTTCCAGCTGTATTGCTCCCATAGAAGAAAACGTTTAGGTCATCGCGAAGGAAATCCGCTCCGAACTTAAAGGTGTGCTTACCGGCGGTAATCGAGAAGTCATCCACGAACTGATATTGCGTAATATGCCGGCCTACAGGATGAGCCTGGTTCTGGCCCAGCGTAGTAAAGCTTGTGCCGGAAAACTCGAGCTCCGTCGGAAACGCCTGCAACGTCGCCGGATAATTTGCCGGGCCAAAAAGAATTCCCGACCACTGAAACGCACCCACGAATTGATTGACCGCACGGCTGTTGAAGGTGTGGGTTTCGTTCAATTGTCCTTGCCACTCCGGCTGAGGACTCGTCTGGTTGAAGGCCGAGTTGATGGTATTCGTCGAAGTGGCTTGCACGCCATGATCGGTGAACACGTGCAAAAAGACTTGGTCCTTGGTGCTGATAATCTGATCAATGCGCCACGCCAACAGCCATTCTCCGGTGAAGTTGCTGGGGATGGCCTGAAACTGCAGAGCGCAGGGAGCTCCGCCCGGCAAAATGAAGGTGCCGCAGCCGCCGTTGGGCAAAACATTCTGAGCGCGTGCCGCGCCAGGCGCATTGTTGTAAAGCGAGAATATCTGGTTATAAAAGGGAATCGAACCAGGACTTACAGTTCCCAAGTTTGCCAAGGTAGCGGCCTCGAATTGAGAACTGGGAATGTTCACCGGCGTGGTTGTTGGCAACACGATCCGCAGCCCCTCATTGTTCACAAAGAAAAATGTCCGCTCTTTCCAGATCGGACCTCCAATCGAGGCAGCCCATTGGTTGACATTGTCGAATGGCCGCGGCGTGTTGCTTCTGACATTGAAATAGTCATTGGCGTTCAGGGCCGAGCCATTCCAGTTGTAGATCGCATTGCCGTGGAATTGGTTTGTCCCTGACTTGCTCACGAAGTTGACGTTGGAGCCGACCAGCCGCCCGTAGTTGCCTGAATAACCGTTGTTCACTACGGTTACGCTCTGCATTTCGTTCGCGCCGATACTATTGTTGGTCGCCCCCGACTTGTTGTTGTCCCCGTAGCTATTCAAATAGTCCATGCCATTGATGGTGAACATGTTCGAGTAGCCCGGCAGGCCGAATACGGAGAAATTCCCGCCGCCGTTCTGCGTGTTCATCACGGCTCCCGGCGCGGTCTGCGCGACGTAGGTAAGATCCTGCCCAGGATTCGGCACTAAACGGATTTGTTTCTCGTCGTAGTTGGTGGCGATGTTTCCGCTTTCCGTTTCGATCTGCGCAACATCAGCCTGCACTTCGACCCTGCTTTCCGGCGAGCCCACTTTGAGCTGCGGGTTCACAGTTGTCGATTGGCCGACGGTCACCGTGACGGTCTCCTGCCACGTGCTGAAGCCTCCCAGGGTTGCGCTGAGCGTGTACGTTCCGGGTGGGACAAAGTCGAAGCGGTACACTCCTTCGGAGTTCGTGGTAGCGCTGAGACTCAGCTTTGTTGCCGTATTCTCCAACCTAACCGTCGCGGCTTTCACGACCGCTCCGCTGGGATCAGCCACCGTGCCGGTCACATATCCTGAAATCGTAGATTGGGCATACAGATTCAGAGTGCTCACCATGGTAAATAACATCAAGAAGGTTGCGACAGCAGCATTTCGGATCACGCGCTGAACGACTGGGGAAGTTCGCATCACACCCTCCGAATGACTGGATCGCCGGCAGCGGTTCGGTTTCGTTTAACCGGCCGGACTTGCGGCTAAGGACGCCGAGTGCGCAGAGCGTCTTAACCGTGGGCGTGATAATAAGCAATAATTCTGTCAATGTCAAGTAAATACATCGACATAATTAGATTACTATAGATTGATAGAAAATTGATTGGTCGTCCTGCTCCTCTAATCGTGATTAAGGTTGCGACCGAAGAGAGGTGGCGAGAGCTCTTCAACTGGTGTAGACAGATAGCACTCATTGATTCTCAGTCAGGATAATTAGGATGTTGCGTTGGGCATGACTCGGACCAGCATGGTTTCCGAAGAACGATTTGAGGATGATCATGCCATCGGGTACGACGAACAAGCGGAATCGCTTGGTCTCGAACGCCGTGAAAAAGCCAATGCCGCCGGCTCTATGCAAACGACTGTACGCGATTATGCACGCTTGCTGCAGGCCGTGTTGAGTGGAGGAATTCTCGACGTCAAATCTCGAGATCTGATGCTGAGCCCTCAGATTCAGATCCTGTCGAAGGACGAATTCCCTTCGCTCTCCACAGAAACGACCACGGCCAACCGCGCCATTCATCTCAGTTACGGACTTGGCTGGGGACTCTATCAGACCCGCTACGGTAAGGCTTTCTTCAAGGAAGGACATGATGAGGGATGGCGTCACTACGTTGTGTGTTTCGACAAACCTAAAGCCTGCATACTCATCATGACCAACAGCGCTAACGGCGAGGATATCTACAGCGGTCTTTTAGAGAAGGTGCTTCGCGATACATTTACTCCCTTTGAATGGGAGGGGTTTAAGGCGTCAACCAGCTCTCTCATCCCCCGATGATGTCCTCCACGGCCTCAGCCAGGAAACAATGCTTTTTCGAGTCCAGCGTTTTCTTTTGACGTGAACTCGTACCTATTTTCGAGTTTCTGCTACCCAAGCCCGCGCGACTCTCGTCAAAAAGCACCGTGATTAAAGTCATCCCCGGAAATCGAGGTCTGGAATGAGGTATGCGTCACCATCCCTTGGGTGGTTCAACAACCTTGGTTGTTATGTGAGTGCGACTTTGCTGGCGATCTCGGGCGGCGCCGCATTCTCGGCCATCGGAGTCCTGGGACAACAAGCGACCCCTTCACGTTCATCCTTTCCCCTCGATTCTGTCGCCGGTTTGGAAGTATTCAACGGGAAGGCCGAAGTCTCGACCTACCGCGGACAGCGCGGGGTGCATTTGACAGCACTACCCGGCCGTTCCGACCCTGAGGACAATGAATCGGTCCACGCATTTGTGGCTGGCGTCGATTTCAAGGACGGAACCGTTGAGGTCGATGTTGCCGGTGCGCCTATGCCCGGAGCGCCCGCGGATGCACGAGGCTTCATCGGCGTCGACTTTCGCAGCCAGGAACATGGCGCTCGCAGCGAAAGCATTTATCTGCGACCCACTAACGGCAGAGCCGATGATCAATTGCGCCGCAATCACTCTGTGCAATATGACTCGCTGCCGGATTTTCCCTGGTTCCGCCTGCGAAAAGAGAGCCCCGGAGTCTACGAATCCTACACCGATCTCGAAGCAGGTGCGTGGACACACATGAAGATCGTGGTTTCGGGGATAAAAGCAGTGCTATATGTCAATGGCAGCAACCAGCCTTGTCTGATCGTGAACGATCTGAAGCTCGGTGAAACTCACGGGCAGGTCGGCTTTTGGGGACAGTGGAGCACGGATGCGTACTTCTCCAAGCTGACTATACGGAGCGATCGATAGCGTCGGGTTGCGATTTGTTAACGGTGCCGTTGCCGTGCGCGATGTGCCGCAGTTCGTCGCGGTTCAGTTTAACAAGGAGAACACGAATGCAGCGAATCCTCTGTGTTGTCGCGCTGTGGTTGTTCGCATGTACGGCCTTGTGCGCGTTTGCAGCAGATCGGGAGCAGACCAAGGTAGTCAAAATTAATGACGCGATTTACATGGTGCCGACCTCAGGCAACGTGTACATGGTCAAGACGCCGGACGGAAACGTGCTCATCGACACGGCGACATCTGAACTGGCGGCGGAGGCTCGGAACCTGCTGCTGGCGCAAAACCTCGGGCCGGTGAAATACATCATTCTCACCCATGGCCACGCCGACCACATCGGTGGGATTCCGCTGTGGAAGGAGCCGGGAATCCAGATCATCGCCCAGAGGAACTACGTCGAATTCGTCAACTACGTTACGCGGCTTGACGGTTTCTTTGCTCCGCGCAATGCAGCCGCATTCGGCCGTCCGCCCAAGCCCGTGGGCCCATGGGCGGGCAATTACGGTGCAAAGATCGATCCGAATATTTTCTTCGATCAAGAATACAAGTTCACGCTGGGCGGAGTGGAATTCCAACTATTCAGCACGCCCGGTGAGACGCCGGATCATCTGACGGTGTGGATTCCGGCCTACAAGGCCGCTTTCATTGGCGACAATTACTCGGGGATCGGAATCCCGGAGCCGAATTCTTTCCCCAACCTTTACGCGATCCGTGGCACCAAACCTCGCTGGGCACTTGACTGGGCCAGTTCGCTGGACAAAGTGCTCGCGCTCAAACCCGATATCGTGCTCAACGGGCACGGCCAGCCGATTGTCGGGAACCAGGAAATAACGCGGCTGCTGGGCCGGTATCGCGACGCCATCCTATATGTGCACGATGAAGTGGTCAAAGGAATGAACTCCGGCAAAGATGTCTACACGCTGATGCAGGAGATCAAACTTCCGGCGAGTTACAACCTGAGTGAATCGTTTGGCAAGGTGAGTTGGTCGGTGCGCGGTATCTACGACGGGTACGCCGGCTGGTATGACATGAATCCAACCACCATGTACGAAACACCAGCGTCTTCGGTCTATCCCGACCTGGTTAAGCTCGCCGGAGGACCAGAACCATTAGTGCGTGCGGCGCTGGAGAAACTGGACTCCGGGAAGCCAGTCGAGGCACTGCACCTGACGGACGTTGTTCTTGCCTATGATCAAGCAAATAGCGGAGCCCTGAATGCGCGATTGAAAGCCTTAAGTGTGCTGCGAGATCGCTGTGAGAACTACGTGGAAGCCGGGTGGCTGGAATACGGTATCACCAAAGCGAAGGAAAAACTGGGATCGCAGTAGAGGATCGCCAGCCTCACTCATTTGAGCACCTCCTTTGGACTTCAGAATAGCCAATGGCGACGGCATCGTCAGAGGCAACGGCAACTTCCAGTTCTCCGGCCAGGCGGCTACTGCGGCGGTTGGGGACTTTAACCACACGATCACAGCGGTAAACAGCAACCGTGTGCAAACAATTGCGGGGGAGGAAACGGGACGGCTCAGGCCGCCCCGTTTGCTTGTTAGAAACGGGTAGTTTTCTAATCGATTTGCGGCTGAGAATGGGCGCGGCCTCTCCCGCCAGGGAAGCGAAAATTCCTTGTTCCAAAACGCGAAACTCGCAATACAATGCCAAGGCCAGGCTTAATCGCGAGATTCCGGAACCCCAGTGGGAAACCCACAGAATTCTGGCTCGTCGCAAAAGGGGGAAATATGATTCGCAGAGCAGGTATATCTTGGCTCATGATTGTCGCCGTGGTGGCGTCCGCGCCCATCGTTTGTCTGGCTCAGCCCCAGTCCCTGTTGACGCGTCATGTGCGTGAGGTGACTCGCAATGGGCTGGCACCGTCCGTCGGCCGACTGCCCGCAACCCAGTCCATGCGCATTGACATTGTTCTCGCGGTGCGAGATCAGGCAGGGCTGAATAGTTTCTTGCAAGAGATCTACGATCCTTCGAGCGCTTCTTACCGGCACTTCCTCACGGTCGAGCAGTTCACCGAGAGGTTCGGTCCTTCGCAGCAGGACTACGATGCATTGATCCGTTTTGCAAAAGCGAACGGCTTTTCTCTGATTCGCGCATCCCGGGATGCCATGGACATGCAACTCGAGGGCGCGGTGGCGGACGTTGAGACCGCCTTCCACGTAACCATGGGCGTCTATCACGACCCTCTTGAAAACCGCGACTTTTATGCTCCCGACCGGGAGCCCACCGTGGACCTGCCTTTCCGTCTGTGGCACATCACGGGTTTGGATAATTATTCGATCCCGCGTCCTGAACTTGTGCATCGGCCTTCAAGCATGAAGCCGCCTGCCACGACAGGTTCCTGTCCTGGCGCCTCCTTCTGCGGCAGTGACATGCGAGCGGCTTATTACGAAGGAACAGCTCTCACCGGCAAGGGCCAGACCATCGGGTTGCTGGAGTTCGCCGGATTTGACATCGCTGACGTGAACACCTACTACAAAAACGCCAAGCAAAAAAGAACTGCCGCGGTCACAGGCATTTCCACGGATGGAACCCCCGTGACATGCCTCGCTTCGCAAGGTTGCGATGATACGGAACAGACTATCGACATTACCCAGGCGCTCGGGATGGCTCCGGGAGTAAGCACGGTTTACCTGTATGTGGGTTCGAGCGATACCGCGATGCTAGGTGCAATGTCATCGGATACACCGTTGCCCTTGAACTTGAGTTCGTCGTGGTCTTGGTTTCCAGTGGACCCGTTTGTCGACGACCCTTATTTCGAAAAGATGGCTGCGCAGGGCCAGAGCTATTTCGAAGCGGCGGGCGACGGTGGCGCATGGCAGGCCACGAACAACTGGTGGCCGATGGAATCTCAATACGTCATCTGTGTCGGCGGCACGGACTTGGTGACCAAGAGCGCAGGTGGTCCCTGGGCATCGGAAACCGTTTGGGTCGACGGTGGCGGCGGCATTTCTCCCGACGGCGTCCCGATTGCGAGTTGGCAGAAGCTTAAAGGAGTGATCACTAAGGCCAACAAGGGATCTACGAAGTATCGCAACGGCCCAGACGTTTCGGCAAACTCGAATTTTACTTTTTACGTCTGCGCCGACCAAACCACTTGCACTGAAAACGACTACGGCGGGACCAGTTTTGCCGCGCCCATGTGGGCCGGCTACATTGCTCTAGCCAATGAACAGGCGGCCAACAATGGCAAGAAACCGCCTGGTTTCATTAATCCAACTATTTATCCGCTGGGTCTGGGGAAGACCTATCACACCGACTTCCACGACGTCACCGTTGGGAGTAACGGTTTCCCGGCGACAAAGGGCTACGATTTGGGCACGGGCTGGGGCAGTCCGAACACGGATGGCCTGATCAACGCACTGGCGGGAAGCAAGTAGCGCAAAGTAGCGGAGATGCAAAAGCCCAGCAGGAGTGCGGGGCGGACCTAAATGCTCAGTGGTCTTGCCTATCCGGAAGTCAAGTCGCCTAGGCCAAGAAGAAGGAGGAGGTTATGATTAACAAACTTATCTTTGGGAAAATAGGTTTTGCGATCTTTCTGCTTTGCACCGTGATGGTGATTGCCTCGCCGGCGCAGACCTTTAAGACTCTCCTGAGCTTCAGCGGAACCGACGGTGCTAACCCCGCTTACTCTCTCCTGCAAGGCAGCGACGGAAACGTCTACGGCACAACTGAGTACGGCGGAGCCGCCGGGGCGGGCGCAGTCTTCAAGATCACGCCCAAGGGGAAGTTGACCACGCTCTACAGCTTTTGCTCCCGAAGCAACTGCGCTGACGGCGCTGTTCCTTTAGCTGCCCTGATCCAGGCTACCAACGGCAACTTCTACGGGACAACTTTCGAAGGCGGGGCCGACGGCGCGGGCACCATCTTTGAGATCACGCCCAAAGGGAAGTTGACTACGTTCTACAACTTTTGCTCTAAATCTGGTTGTACTGATGGCGCGTCCCCTTACGGCGCTGGGCTAGTGCAAGCGACCAACGGCAACTTCTACGGTACAACGTACGGGGGCGGAGCCCACGGCTACGGAACAGTTTTTGAAATCACCGCAGCGGGGAAGCTGACCACCCTGCATAGCTTTGCAGGGTATCCGGATGACGGTGAATCTCCTGTAGCTAGCTTGGTGCAGGCCAACGGGAACTTCTATGGGACGACCTTCAATGGCGGAACCAACAACGGCGGTACGGTCTTTGAGATCACGCCCAAGGGGAAATTGACCACGCTCTACAGCTTTTGCTCGCAAAAGAACTGCACTGACGGCACCTACCCTGAAGCCGGGCTGGTACAAGCCACAAACGGCAACTTCTACGGGACAACGTACGGAGGCGGGGCCACCAACTATGGCACCATCTTCGAAATCACGCCCAAAGGGAAGTTGAGCAGGCTCCACAGCTTTTGCTCCCAAAAGAACTGCACTGACGGCAGCTACCCTGGAGCCGCGCTGGTACAAGCCAGCAACGGCAACTTCTACGGGACAACGGCCTCCGGTGGGGTCAACGGCAACTATGGCACGATCTTCGAGACCACTTCGAAGGGGAAGTTGACCACGCTCCACAGCTTTTGCTCCGAAAAAGGCTGCCCCGACGGCGCCGCTGCTTTCGGCGGGCTCGTGCGAGCCACCAATGGAATCTTCTACGGGGCAACCTTCACAGGCGGGACCGATGCCTTCGGCACGGTCTTCAGCTTGTCCGGGGCGCTGGGTACGCGGTAACAAAGCCGATTTCCGACAAGGTGGGAACTGACAATCCTAAGAACTGTCTGACGGCGCATCGACTGTCACCTTTCAGGTCACCCGTCGCCCACGCTGGCGCCCTGTCAGCCTTGATCACTAGACAGGGCATGAACGCTGTTTGCCGGGCGGCTTCCTTGTGCGGCGCTGTGTCTTCAATTCGCTTTCCAGCGTGATCGTGAGTTCTCGAACTCCGCGCCGGATTTCCTTGGAGTCTACTGCGGCGAACCCTAGCTGCAATCCCTCGCGCACAGTTGCGCCTTGACTGTAGCGGCTGAGCGCAGTTACCTCCACACCACGCGCAGCCGCAGCAGCCGCAACCGATTCAGCATTTAAGCCTTCGTGCAGCCAACCAGCTGTCTGCAACCCGGCCTCTATTCCTGAAATCTCAAGCGCTCCGGAAAGATTCTGCCGTGTACACTCCAATAGAACAGATAAACGCCTCGCATACACTTCACGCATGCGCCTTAAGTGTCGACCGAAATGTCCCTCGGTGATGAAATCGCAAAGCACTGCTTGTTCAAGCAATGGCGCGTGCCGGTTCGTCACCGAGACGGTCGCGGAAAAATAGTCAACGAGGTCAGGCGGTACAACTAAATATCCCACCCTCAACGACGGGAAGAGGACCTTGCTGAAGCTTCCGGTGAACAGCACCAGTCCGTAGCGATCGAGTCCCTGCAGTGCCGGCACCGGACGTCCCGCATAACGATATTCGCTGTCGTAGTCGTCTTCGAGGATCAGCGCGCCTGACTTTCCGGCCCAATCCAGGAGTTGCAGCCTGCGGGCGACGCTCATTGTGACTCCGAGTGGAAACTGGTGCCCTGGTGTAACGTACACCAACCGCGCACCGCGCATTCTTTGATGGTGCATTCGCATGCCTTCGTCGTCCACGCTGATCGCAGAGACCTTCGCACCCGCAGCTTTGAACGCGATCGCCGCCCCGGGGTATCCCGGATTTTCCATGCACACGCGATCTCCGGGATTCAGCAGGAGCCGCGCCGCCAGGTCGAGCGCTTCCTGAACGCCGGAGACGATCATCACTTGGTCAGCAACGCACTTCACCCCGCGGGACGTGCTCAGATAGGAAGCCACGGCATCGCGCAGCGGCGGGTATCCCATCGGGCCGCAGCCGAGAAGAAGATTGGCCGAGACGCGCCGCAAACGTCGCGCCGCAACCTGCGCCCATAACGTCGTTGGGAACAAGTCCAAGGCTGGCATGTTGGCCCGGAAAGCACGGCTGGGGCGAATTTCAAAATTCGGGAACAGTTTTACCCGCCGTGCATAGTCGGAAAGCCTGCGACGCCGCTTACGTGTCGCGGGCAGTGCTGGGCTCTGCCTGCTTGCGACGTGGAGCAATTCGTCGGGCAGGACCCTGTTCACATAGGTTCCCGAACCGACGCTGCCCTCAATGTAGCCTTCGGACTGGAGCTGCTCGAAGGCGTTGACGATCGTTCCCCGCGCCAGTCCGTATTGTCGGGCCAGATCGCGTGTAGCTGGGAGCCTGGCTCCCGGACGCAGCCGGCCTTCGAGAATCTCCGCACGTAAAGACTCATACAGCCAGCGATTGGCGGACTTGCCTGAATCTCGCAGCGGAAGCACCAATTCGAAAACAGCCGCTCGCTTCATGAGAATAATGGTACACCAGAAATATATAAAATGGATCTTGTGGGTGATCCACTAGGCCGATAGAGTCATGGCTGGAGGAACTAATCATGACTGCTTCCAGAATGCCCGTGGTCGCGGTGACTCTGTTGATGGCAGCTCTGGGAACTCCAATGGCATGGACTCAGTCGTCTACCGGTACAACTCGTTCCCAAGTCAAAGAGCGAGCTCGCATCGCGCTCACTCCTGGCTGAATTCCATGCCAGTGGAGGAGAACTCGTCGGCTCGAATTTCCCCACACTGAGGTTCAACACTTTGGCAATGTCGCTATCGTTTGGAGCACCTTTGTCGTGGAAACGGAGGCCAATGGCAAACGAGAGTCGAGTTCCGGCCGCGCAACAGAGATCTTTCTTTGGAAGCACGGCCAATGGAGCAATCCAGGTTGGCACACAAGTTCGACAAAATGAGTACTGCATACTTTGCAAAATCCAGGTAGAAGGAGAACAGAGATGGCTTCGAGCAACGCGGCTTCCGCGGAAGCCTATCACAAAGCAATGAACGACAAAGATGCGTCGGCGATGGCGCGGCATTTGCACCCAGACGTCCGACTCGTTACGCCGATGGAGGACCTAACCGGGAAGGATGCAGTTCTTGCAGCCGCAAAGAAACTACTAACCTTCATTCAGAGCATCGAAGTGCAGGCGAAGTTCGAGTCCGAGACTCAGGCGATGCTGGTTTATAACATGCACTTTGCCGGGCCGGTCGGCGTTTGCCGGGCGGCTGCCTTGATAACCTTCAAAGACGGCCTTATCGTGCGCAACGAACTCTTCTTTGACGCCAGTCCTTTCAAGCAGAATTAGAGAAAGGACGAAATTATCTCCTCCTTCTAAAGTCGGCCGAACGGTCCCACCACTGTGGCGTCGGCTGCAGAGTTCCTTAAGGACCGAGTTGGACGGTACCTCTATGTCTCGTCTGTCGCCGCATATGACTCCGGAGAGTTCGCAAGGGCTGGGATCGAGGAGAAAGGCTCCCCCTTGAACCTTGGGACGAAACGGGAAGGAGAGGAAATACAACCGCCGCGCAAACATGTCAGGGCCGGCTGGTGGTTCCGGGGAACGTGCGAGTGTTGTTCGTCGCGATTAGAGACATCGACTGGATCGGACGCTACCACCGCGACAAAAGGTTCCAGTCGAAAGCCATGCGAGTGCTAGAATCTCACGGTAACCCTCGTAACCTGCGAGAATAAGGCAGTTTGGTTGTATGCTCCATCTAACGCCAGAATAATTGTGAACAACCTCACGAAAACGGTAGGGGCAAAGTGCCTGGCTCTCTTATGTCTCGCGCTGCTTCTGGTCACTGCCGTGGCCCAGGCAGCTCATTTCTGCGGCTTCCAGTCGCTGGACGTGAGCGGCGGGGCGCAGGTGCGAGCGGAGTCACCCAGCACCACGCTGTGCCTGACTTGCTTGATGGCGCAGTCGGCTGCGGCCATCGTGTTGTCGGTTACGTTTGCCTACGTCTTCCGCCGTCGCCCGCGCGCCTCACTGCTGCAGATACATTCCCGGTCTTTTCTAGAGTCCTTCCAGTTGTACGTACGTCCCCCTCCCATTTTCTAGTGCCTTCCTTGCCCCGGTCTCGTGATTCCAGAAAGTAGTCCTGGTTTATTAGAACGCCCAGAGTGGCTGTGTAGGACCGATGGCTCGCCAGCTTCGGTCGGGTTTTCGCTGAAGATGCTGGCGGTCCAGCAGATTGTAAGCAGGTTTGGAATTCGCATTGTATTTACGACGCTCCAAGACGCCTTTCCTTCACGGGCATGTGCCCGTCAGACCCGATCGTTTTTATTTTATGGCAGTGACCTTCCAACAATTCCTGGCATTTGCCATTTGGCCTATCTTCTTGCTAGCAGCTGTCCAGGAGGGCGCGGGGCAAGCGGCGACTTTGATTAGCCTCGATCAGGCCATCGATCTGGCATTGGTCCACAATCATGCGCTCAAAGCCACAAGGACTCTGATCTTTCAAAACCAGGCGCAAGAAATTACCGCGAACCTGCGTCCCAATCCTGTACTCGGAGCCGACGCTCAATTCATCCCCATTTTCACGCCTAGCGATTTTTCAAGCGAGGACCTGGATCTGGCCCAACAGTTCGACCTCGGCCTTTCGTATCTTTTTGAGCGCGGGCACAAGCGGCAGAGCCGCCTGCAAGCCGCGCGCGATCAGACCGCGGTCACCCGGGCGCAAGTCACGGATGCTGAGCGCACGCTCGCGTTCAATGTAGGCCAACAGTTCGTCAGCGTTTTACTGGCCGAATCAACTCTGCAGTTCGCGCTTGAGGATTTGAAGAGCTTCCAGACGACGGTCGACATTGCGGAATCGCAATTGAAGGCGGGCGCGATCAGCGAAGGCGACTACCTCAAAATCAGACTTCAGTTCCTGCAGTTTCAAACCGACGTATCCTCGGCCCGTCTGGCCAAGGCGCAGGCACTTGTCGGTCTGAGAGAACTGCTCGGCTATGACGCGGTGCCGGCCGATTACGACGTCATCGGTGACTTGGCATATCAGCCGCTGAAAGCCAACTTGGAGGATTTACAGGTGAAGGCGCTCAAGCAGCGTCCCGATTTTCAGGCCGCTGTGCTCGGTGTGACGGCTGCCCAGAGCCAGATTCGGCTGGCCAAAGCCAACGGCAAAGTTGATGTGAACGGCACCTTCGATTATACGCACACGTCGGCACAGAATACCGCTTCCATCTTCGCCAATTTCGAGTTGCCCATTTTCAATCGTAATCAAGGCGAGATCGCCCGCACTGGCTACGCTCTTACCCAGGCTCAGGAATCGCAGCTATCAGCCAGCGATACGGTGTTATCCGATGTTGGCAATGCCTATGAGGCGATCAAAAGTAACGACGAAATCGTCCAACTGTACGTTTCGGGATATCTGAAAGAGGCACAGGACTCGCGCGACATCAGCGAGTACGCCTATAAGCGGGGTGCTGCCAGTCTGCTGGATTTCCTGGACGCTGAGCGTACCTACCGGGCCTCCCAGTTGGCATACCGCCAGGCGCTAGCTTCTTACATGACCGCGCTCGAGCAACTGCGGGAAGCAGTGGGAACGAGGAACCTGCCATGAACATTGGCGAAAGTCGTGAACAACGATTGGCTACATTGGCCGCCGCATCAGCGATCATTTTTCTGCTGGCCGGTTGCAGCGGAGGTGGAGAACAGGCTAGCAAGATGACCTCGTTCTCGACGGCGGAAAGTCGCGAGTCCAAGGCGGAACTGTTTTCTCTGCCCGCCGATCAGATGTCTCACATTCAGGTCGTAACGGTTGGGCAGGGACCCTTGGCGCGCGTTCTCCGCCTGACCGGCGCGGTCGAGTACAACGACTTCAAAACCACGCCGGTAATCACGCAAGTGGGTGGGCCAGTCAGCCGCGTCGTGGTGGTGCAGGGTGAGCATGTGCACGCCGGCCAGGCGCTGCTTTACATCGCCAGCCCGGACTACTCTTTGCTGCGCTCGGCTTATGTCAAAGCACGCGACGCCTTCCAGCTTGCGGACAAATTCTACCTTCGCGCGCAAGACCTCTATGCGCACCACGCCATTGCCGAGGCCGACCTCGAGCAAGCTAAATCGAACCGCGCGCAGGCGCAAGCTGACTTCGAGTCGAGCACCGACGCCATTCGTATCCTTGGCATAGCGGACCCGGAAACAATTGTCACTAAGCCTCCTTCACCGGAAATCCCACTGTTCTCGCCGGTGGCTGGAGAGGTGGTGGACCGCCAGTGTTCCGCGGGGCAATTGCTGGCGGCTGGCGCCACGCAGTGTTTCACGCTGTCGGACATGGGTTCGGTGTGGATTCTCGTCAACATCTACCAGAACGACGTAGCCTACGTGCACGTCGGTGACCCGGTGACGATTGAGAACGAATCGTTTCCCGGAGTGGTGCGCGGCAAGATCGAATACATTTCTCCCGCGCTCGACCCGAACACTCGCACCCTGCAGGCGCGAATTGAATCTCCCAATCCTGGCGAGCGCATGAAGAAGGAAATGTACGTGACCGCGGAGGTCCAAGCGGGCGTCATTCCCAACGCGCTGTTCGTTCCCAATTCGTCCGTGCTGCGCAACGATCAAAATATGCCTTACGTGTATCTGCAGACGGGAGAAAGACAGTTCGCCCGGCGCGACGTCACGCTCGGCGAAACCCAGGAAGGGAAAACGCAAATCCTTACCGGATTGCAAACCAACGATCGCGTGGTAGGCGACGGCAGTCTTTTCCTGCAATTCCAGAATTCGCTTCAGCGGTGAGGGACAGGCTCGCAGATTGATTCATCACATCGTACAATTCGCGCTTCGTCAGCGTTTCCTGGTCCTGATGTTGGCACTGCTCGTCGCCGTTGTCGGCACGATCTCGTTTCAGCAGATGCCGGTGGACGCGTACCCCGACCTTTCTCCTCCGCTGGTCGAGGTGATCACGCAGTGGCCCGGTCACGCGGCTGAGGAAATCGAGCGCCTGGTTACGCTGCCAATCGAACTGCAGATGAACGGCGTGCCGCACATGGTGTTCATGCGCTCGATCTCACTCTATGGACTGTCCGACGTCATTATGACGTTCGAGGAAAGTACGGACAATTATTTTGCCCGGCAAGTCGTGTTTGAACGGCTCTCAACCGCCAACCTCCCAGCGGGCGTGACCGGCAGCCTGGCGCCCTTGTCGAGCCCGTCAAATCTCGTCTATCGCTACGTGATTGAGAGCCCGGACCGCACGCCGCAAGAGCTAAAGACTTACGAGGACTGGGTGATTGAGCGCGCCTACAAATCCGTGCCGGGCGTGGCCGACGATTCGGGCTTCGGCGGCACGGTGATGCAATACCAGGTGCTGCTCGATCCGGCCAAGATTTACAGCTACCACATTCCTATGCCGCAGGTGCTCAATGCCCTGGCTGCCAACAATGCCAATGCCGGTGGCGGATTTTACTCACAGGGTTCGCAATTCTTCTATGTGCGCGGACTTGGACTGGTGAGCAAAACGGAAGACATCGGAGACATCGTCGTAGGGAATAACAACGGCGTGCCGGTGCGCATTCGCGACATCGGCGAAGTTACCATCGGGCACGCTCCTCGCCTCGGGGAATTCGGTTTCCAGAACGATGACGATAGGGTCGAAGGCGTCATCCTCATGCTCACCGGAGAGCAGACGCAGAACGTTCTCAAACGAGTGGAAGAAAAGACCAAAGAGATTAATCGCGACCTCTTGCCGCATGACGTGAAAGTGCGTCCCTTCTATGACCGCAGCGACCTGGTGCAAGTGACCATCGACACGGTCGAGCACAATCTGCTGCTCGGCATGGCCCTCGTCTTCGTCGTCTTGATTTTCTTCCTGGTCAGCGTGCGCGCGGCCATCATCGTCGCTCTCACCATTCCGCTGAGCCTGCTGTTCTCTTTCATCTTTCTGCACGCACGCGGCATTCCGGCGAACCTGCTTTCCATCGGAGCCATCGATTTCGGAATCATCATTGACGGCACGGTCGTGATGATGGAAAACATCCACCGCGAGCTGGCCGCGCTCCACGGGCAGGAGTACAAACTTCACGACGTGATTATCGCGGCGGCCCACGACGTAGATCGGCCCATTTTTTACTCCATCGCTGTCATCCTCGCCGGCTACATTCCCATCTACGCACTCAGCGGCCCGTCCGGCAAGCTCTTCCACCCGATGGCGGAAACCATGTCGTGGGCGCTGCTCGGCTCGCTCCTGTTCACTCTTACGTTGGTTCCCGTGCTCGCTTCCTACTGGTTCAAGAGCGGGGTGAAGGAAAAAGCGAACCGCGCGTACGAATGGCTAAAAGACGAGTACGCTTCTGAACTCCGGTGGTGCCTAGATCGCCCGAACCTTACGATGCTTCTGGCCACCGCCGTGTTCGCCGCTTCACTAATTCTGATTCCTTTCATCGGCGGTGAGTTCATGCCCCACTTGGACGAAGGAGCCATGTGGGTCCGCGCGACGATGCCTTACACCATTTCCTTCGAGGAGGCTGCGAAATTTGCTCCGCAGATTCGCAAGATTCTGATGGCCTATCCCATGGTCACTGAAGTCGGCTCGGAGCTGGCCCGCCCCGACGACGGAACAGATCCCACCGGGTTTTTCAACTGTGAGTTTTACGTCGGGCTGAAACCTTACAAGGACGCGACCTGGACGCGGGGACCGATCCACAACAAGGCCGAGCTGACCAAGGACATTCAGAAAAAAGTCGAATCGTATCCCGGAGTGATTTTCAACTTCACCCAGCCGGCCGAAGACGCTGTCGACGAGGCGCTCACCGGCCTGAAGAGCGCGCTGGCGGTCAAGATCTTCGGCCCGGACTTACAAGTGCTCGAAGACAAGGCGGTCGAGATTAAGCGTGTGCTGCAGCAGGTACCCGGCTTTACCGAGCTTACCGTAGTGCGCGAGCTGGGGCAGCCCAGTGTGCAGATCGATGTGGACCGCGACAAAATTGCGCGTTACGGCATCAACGTCTCCGATGTCGAGGGCGTGATCCAAGCCGGCGTCGGAGGCCAGGCAGCCACGCAGGTAATTCAGGGCGAGCAGCTGTTTGATCTGGTAGTTCGCATGAAGCCCCAATACCGATCGAGCGAGCATGCCATCGGCAATTTACTGGTGCCGACTCCCTCCGGGCAGCAGGTTCCGATTTCCGAACTCGCAAACATTCATCAGGGCAACGGCGCGTCGTTCATTTACCGAGAGAATAATTCGCGCTACATCGGAGTCCAATTCAGCATCGAGGAGCGCGACCTGGCCCGCGCCGTGGACGAGGCTCAGAAAGCCGTGCAGTCGTCCGTAAAACTGCCGCAGGGCTACCGGCTGGACTGGGGCGGCGAATACAGCGAATACGTCGCCGCCCGACAACAGTTCGCGGTGATCGGCCCGCTCGCGGTTCTCCTGATCTTTATCATCCTGTTCGCGCTCTACGGTAACTTCAAGTTCCCGCTCACCGTGGTCATCGGCGTGGTGATGACCGAACCGGTCGGCGCGTTGCTGGCGCTTAAGCTCACGCACACGACTTTTAGCGTCTCTTCCGTTCTCGGCCTGCTCGTGCTCATGGGCGTGTCGGCAGAGACCGCGATCATCGACGTTTCCTATATCAATAAACTCCGTCTCGAAGGGCAGGGCATCCGTCAAGCCACGCTGGATGGATCGCTGATCCGCCTCCGGCCAATCATGATGACGGCACTAGTCGCCTGCCTGGGTCTTCTGCCCGCGGCGCTTTCCACCGGCGTAGGCTCGGACTCCCAGAAACCGTTTGCGATCGTCATTGTGGCAGGACTGCTCTCACGACTGTTTCTGGGACGTATCGTGAGCCCGGTGCTCTACCAGATGGTGGCACGCGAAGGCGATGTGCTACAGGTCTAGAGCGAAGAAGATCACGTTCTCTATGCCGCTGTCGTCCGCTTCATCGGGCGCCGCGATTTTGGGGAGCAGACTCCCAAGCCGGAAGCCATCCCGTCTCCGATCAACATTTTCGACTCATCTTGCAGATGTGGTACATACTAAGCTAACCCGATTTAGGAGAAGTTCAATGGCTCTACTAAAGACGTCAAATCCAGCTTTGTCCGGCGACGCATTTCACGTGAGTGGGGCCGTGCTTGGCGACGGCATGAGCATCTCCGGTACGGTTAACAAGACCGGCATTTTGTTGATCTGTGTGGTGGCTACCGCGGCCTGGAGTTGGAATCTGTTCACACGCTCTCCTCAGACTGCGCTGCCGCTTCTTGCGGTCGGAGGTATTGGGGGTTTCGTCGTTGCGCTGGTAACCGTATTCAAAAAGGAGTGGTCCCCGGTGACCGCGCCAATATACGCGCTGCTGGAAGGCTTGGTGCTGGGGAGCGTCTCCGCCATGCTAGAGGCGCGTTTTCCCGGAATCGCCATGCAGGCAGTTGGGTTGACGTTCGGGACGCTAGTGGCATTACTGCTCGCCTACCGCTCCGGAATCATCCGCGCCACCGAGCAATTCAAGATGGGGGTTGTGGCGGCGACGGGCGGAATCGCCGTCTTCTATCTGATCGAGTTTGTGCTCGGGTTCTTCGGCGTTCACTTCGCAGCCATCAACGGCTCGGGCTTGATTGGGATCGGTTTCAGTTTGGTGGTGGTGATCGTTGCCGCACTCAACCTGGTGCTGGACTTCGACCTTATCGAGAGTGGAGCCCGTGCCGGTGCCCCGAAGTACATGGAATGGTACGGCGGCTTCGCTTTGATGGTCACTCTGATTTGGCTGTACTTTGAAATCCTCCGACTGCTCTCCAAGATCCGCAGCCGAGACTAGTGTCCAGTTTCTGAGAGCTGACAGGCGGCTCCTTAGGACTCTTCGTTGCACGCTCCTGCGGTCGTCGTACAAGCCCGCTCTCTGTTACTTCCGCAATGCCATATCAATAACGAAACTGTACTCGCGTCGCTTTTCAAGAGTCGTTCGTAGGCTATTTGGTCGTGCCGCAAACTGGGCCGATCCACTTAGCGGTGAAGGTTGAATCAGAGTTCATCGTATGATCGCCGCCGGCTGCGGAAGACTCAATCCGTCCCGTCACTTTTTCTGAATCGATGGCTTCAAAATGGGCCTTTGCCTCCCACTTCACACCGTTTTCCACGCACGCCAGCCGCAGGTCGATTTTGCTGCTGGTAGAGGAAACAATAGTGGGAGCACACGCTTTCTCACTCTGACCGAAGGATGCGCCTTTATCGAGTTCTTCCTGGGTTAAACAATGTTTATAGGTATTCGGTTTTGCTGGCTGAGAGGATCTGGCATTCATCCGCTCTTCAACCCGGGCACGCTGTTCCGGAGTCAATTTTTCCAGCAAGCTGGCAGGAATGGGCAGTTGCCCGGTAGCGGTCACAATTGGAGTGACTTCCCAGAGACCAACTTTGATGTTCAGCGGTTGAATCTTGTCCGCTGCCGAAATTGCAACAGTGGAGAGCGAGACCAGCGCAATGGAAAGTCTTCGCCACATTGAAGCTCCTTTCCGGAACACGCTTTTTCGTCCGAGCATGTTGAGCCATGAGTGATCCGCGGGACCAGCCACGAACTGGTCCCGCACTTGCTTACTTGACTGATCCAACCAACGATTGCTTGGCTGGGAAAACGGGCGTATGCGGAGTTGCCGGGTGGAATGAAGGCAGGGGCTTCGGCATCGGATGATCCGCCGGCTTCACGATCGGATGATGCGCCTTTTGCTCCTGTTTCCGGGCTTCCACGCGGGTCGCAAGTTGATCGGACTCTTGCTTCATGCGAGCGAAGTCCTGGGTCACGTCCTGCATGCGAACTTTCTCGAAGCCCTTGCGTCGCGCCATGATGCGGTAGTCGAAGGCGATGTTCGAATGCCCATGGTGCAGTTCGTGAACTTCAAATCCCTGGGCACCCTTTTTGGTTACGTACAGGCCTTCGCATTCGCCATTCGGAGTGAGGAAGACGTGGTAGTCCACGTCTCCATTTACGGTCTGCGCGAATATCCGGTCGAGCGCGACCGTGGTGGAACCGTCGACGAGTTGGCCGGAGCCTGCATCTTCGAACCAGTTGTCAGCGGCTTCGACCGCGTACATATTCACCATGCGATTTCCGCCAACCACGACTGCTCCGTTAATCGAACCGGTGCAGTCTAAGTCGCCCGTGCCATTGTCGTTCGAATCTCTATAGATAGAGCAGTAGGTGGAAGAGCCGGGTCCGGCGAAGCGAGCGGCGTAGGGCGTTCCACCGTTAAACCCGGAGTCATTTTCGATATAAAGGGTTTCATGGTTGACGGTGTTGTTTTTTCCGAAAAAAGAATTCCCATTGTCGGTCGTGCCCGCCACGCCAAAGCTGTTGTTCTCGCCGCTGTCTCCCCATACACCGGCGTTACCGAGTCCGCTCCCAGACCCGCTTGAACTGTACACGGTTCCCTGGACTCCGCTAATGGCGCCTGTGGCGGACGCGTACCCCGATACGCCATTGCCGAAGGTCGAACCCCCATTTACACCGGAAATGGCGCCGACCCCTTCGACCCCATACGATGTGCCCGATAATCCGAAGATGCCATTGTTATTGTTTGAATATCCGGAGACGCCAATGTTATTGTTTGAAACTCCCTCAACGCCATATGCGTTATCCGAGGTACCAACAACCCCATCGCCACTACTCGAATCGCCCCAAACGCCGATCTGGGAGCTATTTGTTCCGATGGAGCTAGCGCTCGTCCAAAATCCATAGACCCCTATTCCCGCGGCGGCGTAGGTGTATCCGCGCACGCCAACCCCCGATGTGTTGTTGGCGTTGTAGGCGTCCACACCGAACCCGTTGGGCGAGCTGGATTGTCCGTATACCCCGTCGGTGGAGGAACCGGCCACCGACGAGCCGCCAATGCCAAATACGCCGGCGCCACTGGAGGTCTGGGTGCTTCCGGCGACGCCATAACCGCCGGTATTAGCGTTGCTATTCGTCTCTTCTCCCAACACGCCGTATCCACTGCCCGCTGACGAGATTCCCTGCACGCCAATTCCGTAAGGATTAGTGGTGCCGTTTGCGGTCCCTTGAATCGCGGGTGTGAAGAGACTCGAATTCGTGGGGACTGTCGCATTGATTGCGATTCCAGTACCCGATTGAGTCACGTTCACTACTTGCGTGCCGTTGCTTGCGCTGAAGACGCCGGTCTGGCCCGTGATCGAACCCGTGGCGTTGATGTTTCCAGTGTCGCTCACATTGCCCTTGATGGTCTGGTTGCCCGTGAAGCTGTTTGCTGCATTTAGTTGCGGTACTTTGGTCGTATCCAGGTTCAAGGTAAGATTGCCGCCGACGCCTCCGCCGGTGAGATCGGCGCCGGCGGTCACGCCTGTGACTACTTTCGTCGTATCCACGTTCAGCGTAACCTTACCGCTATTGCCTCCGCCGGTCAGATCGGTTCCCGCAGTTACTCCCGTGATGGTGCCATCGCCCGTGCCCGGGAACGTCTGGCCTTTGGCGAAGGTAATCTGGCCGTTGCTGGCGATGTTCAATCCGGTTTCGCTCGCTTTTCCGGTGCCTTGGGCGAACAGCAGGTTTAGCGAGCCGCTGGCGTTTTTCGTGTTATTGCCGACCGGCTCGGCTTGCCATTGGAATGTTTGCGTGACCGCAGTGCTGGTGCCGCTGTTGAAGGCCGAAGCCGCCAGGTCCATGGCTTGCGAGTTGAAGCTTTTGCTGGCGGTCGCGGTTCCAGTCGCGGGCAGACTGAACAAACCACGAATCGTGCCGCCTCCCTTTACGTCCAGGGTCGAAGCCGGTTTCACAGTGCCGATGCCAACCTTGGCCGTGGTACCCGTACCTGACTGGAAAAGCACTGAACTACCCAACGTCGTACTGTTCGTCCAGATGGGAAGGTAATCCGAGGTGCCAGTTCCGCCCAGCGGCGGCACATTCGGACTGGAACTCGATGACGAGGCGCCAGAAGAATTTACTGCTGCAGCCAGCACGAAAGCTGAAGGCGACAGACCTCCAATGGTCTGCGCGTCTCCGGCTTTGAGTGCATAGGGCACGCTGAGCAACAACACCCGAGGTTGCTCAGCTTGCCCTTGCGCTTGCACTCCCAACCAGCGCGCCTCCCCCGAAGCGAACAGATTGGTGGGCAATCCCTCGCTCTTGCTAGCGCCGAGCGCGACCGTGTAATGCCCAGTCTTGTCGGCCTGCACATTCTGAGTTTCCATCCACAGCGGCGATCCGCCTTGCTGGTCTTTGTATAGGTAAAAGGTCACGCCCGCAGTACCCGTGAGGGGCTTGCCGTTGGCATCAGCCAGCGTACCGCTGAAATTGACCAGGGCGGGCACGACTGAGTTTGATTGCTGTGCCTCAACAACGGTCACGACGGAAGCAATGAGTACAGCAAGACTCACTGCCAATTTCACAACTGAGCGAAGATTTCGGACTTTCATGCTGCCTCCTTGGCATGTATAAGCTCTGTTCGTAATCGCGGTCCGTGAAAGAATCTTGGAGAATTTCATATCGGTAGCTTTCTTCCATGCGGGACGTTTGTCCCCACGTGAGCGGCAGAGTGATCCAATATTTTGATTTCGTCAAAGGACTTCGTCGTGAAGTCTTGCTGACCGGATAAACCTTGGGAATTCAATATTTTGGAAAAATGTATGACTTCGCTAACCCGCTTCCGTGCTACACTCTTGCGCCAACGGGGCGGTCGGGACCTCCTTTATCTATGCCTCTGGCTCAATCCAAACGCAGTTATCGGTTTGGCCTTTTCGAGGCTGACGTTGCCAGCGGGGAATTGCTGCGGCAAGGAGTGCGCGTCCGGCTGCAGGACCAGCCATTTCGTGTTCTCACCATTCTTCTGGAGCGAGCGGGCGAGGTGGTGCCGCGCGAGGAATTGAGGCAGAAGCTTTGGCCAGCCGACACTTACGTGGAATTCGATGGAAGTCTCAATGCAGCTTTGAAGCGGCTTCGCGCCGCCCTCGGAGACTCTGCCGACAACCCCATCTTTATAGAGACTCTGCCGAAACGGGGATATCGCTTCATCGCCCCGGTCGTCATCGATGAAGAGCCGATCATAGCAGCCAAGGAAGCCGCCGTGACCGAGCCGTCGGAATCTGTCTCCCCAGTGGCTATTCCAGCAGATTCCTCGTCAGCGCCGCGACATGCAAGAGTGCTGGTTTACGTCGCGGTGGGTGCAGTCGTTCTGCTCGCTGGCCTCGGATGGCAGTTGTTCCGATATCGCTCGAGGACTGTTTCTAAATCTGCTGCCGAGATTCCAACAGCGGTGGTGGTACGGAAGTCGGTTGCGGTTCTCGGTTTCCATAACGTATCCGGCCACAGCGAGGACGAGTGGTTGGCCACGGCTCTGTCAGAGATGCTGAGCACTGAACTGACATCTGGCGAAAGGCTCAGATTGGTCCCCGGTGAAGAAGTGGCCAACCTCCGCATGGCGTCACCCTGGTCGCAGGCGACCATACTGGGCCCCGAAACCACAGCGCGTATCGGTACGGCGTTGAACAGTGATGTGCTGGTATACGGGGCGTACACCGCAATTGGTCAAGCGGGGCGGGAAGAGTTGCGGCTCGATGTCAGATTGCAAGATGCCCGAACGGGAGAGGTTCTCAGCCAGATCGCCCGCACCAGCAGCAATAATGACCTGTTCCGAGTCACCTCGGACATCGGCGCGAAACTGAGGGACCGGCTGGGAATTCCAGGAATCAGTGACAACGAGCAGGCGGGCGTGCTCGCGTCTTTACCCCTCAATCGTGAAGCAGCGAGATTTTACGCCCTTGGAATCGCCAAATTGCGCGAGTTCGATGCGTTAGCGGCGAAAGATTTGTTGGAACAAGCCACTAAAGCAGATCCGAAATTTTCGCTTGCTCACGCCATGCTGGCGCGCGCCTGGAGCCAACTCGGCTACGAGCAAAAACGCAAGGAAGAAGCCAGGAAGTCTTTGGATCTCTCCACAGATTTGCCGAACGTGGATCGAATGCAAGTCGAGGGCGACTACTACGAGAGTCTTCCGGACCATGAGAAAGCTGCGTCGACATACCGAGCCTTATTCGAGTTGTTTCCCGACAGCGTGGAGTTCGGCTTGCAGCTTGGGGAAACGCAGAAAGCGGCAGGTCACGCCAGTCAGGCGATGGAGACGGTGGCGCATTTGCGCCGTCTGCCACTGCCAGCGTCCGACGATCCGCGCATCGATCTGTTGGAGGCGCGGGCATCGACGGCCAGCGTTCCCGACCGTCTTGCATTGGTCCGAAATGCTCAGCGCAAGGCTATGGCCCAAGGCAAGAAGCTGGTTTACGCCCAGGCGAGACGAGACGAATGTATGTACGTGAATTCCAGCGACCACACCGATCAGGCTTTGCCGGCATGCGAGGACGCCTATAACCTTTTTCTAGCGGGAGGAAATCGGCTGGCAGCGGCGGACACCATGCGTCTGATGGGAGACGTTGAAGCAGATCTGGGCCATACCGAACTGGCAATTGCGACGTATCAGAGGGCACTCAGGATTCTGCAGGAATTCGGGGAGCACGAGAAGACAGCTTCTGTCCTCAACAGCATGGCGAATGTTTTCATCAACCAGGGAAAACTTGATCACGCGGAATCGTTGTATCGGCAAGCTAAGTCTCATTTCGAACAAGCCGGCGACAAACGCGCCGCAGCAGGCACACTTGCGAGTATTGGGGACACTCTCTATCTCGGCGGTAACTTGCCCGCTGCGGGGAAGACTTATGAGCAGGCCATCGAAGTGACCGCTTCGCTGGATGACAGCAAACCGGGCTATGCTCATTACCGGCTGTCAGATTTGGAGTTGACGCAGGGCCACGTACAGGATGCTCATCGTCTTGTCCAGCAGGCGCTTGATGCACTCCGCCCCACCCAGGGCGACTATGAACACCTTACCGAAGCTCTGATCCAAATGGGCGAGGTTCTGAAGGCCGAAGGAAATTTAGCAGGCGCGCGCCAACAATTCGAAGCGGCGCGTGACACCCAGCAGAAAGCGGGAGACATGGGTCTGCTCGAAGAAAGCCAAGCAGAGCTTGCCGACCTTGACCTGGAAGAAGGGCGCGCCGTCGAGGCCGAATTCCTAGTGCGCCCAGCGATCGCTGAATTTGAAAGTGAAAAGAGCGACCCGGCCACAGCTGCAGCGTATTCCGAGCTTAGCCAAGCTTTGTTGGAGCAAGGGAAACTCGATGAGGCGCGCAAGGCGGTTCAGCGCGCCACCGAACTCAATCGTGCCAGCTCCGATCCTGCGTTGAAGTTGCCCATTGCCATTCAAGTCGCACGCGTAGAAACAGCGGCAGGCCCGAAGACAGGACGCGTGGCCGCGATCCAACGATTGCGTTCCGTGATCGTCTCTGCCAGAAAGCTGGGGTACTATCAAATCGAATGCGAGGCGCGGCTGGCGCTGGCTGAGGCGGAACTCAAAACTAATCCGGTGGCGGGCCGTTCCCAGTTGGAAATCATCGAGAAGGAAACTCACGAACGCGGGTTGGAGTTCTTCTCCCACAAAGCACGACTGCTGGCGTCGGCCAGCCAGCCGTCGTTGTCAGCGACATCATCCTCCACTCCGCCCTGAATTCTTCAGCAGGGAGCCTCTGCCAGAAACATTATAGAGGCCGCCTCATTTAGCTGTGGCTCGCATAACCCATGCCTGCCAGCACGCCTCGCATATAAGCAAAACTGGCGATAACGCCCGGCATGGGATCGTCAGGATGGATTTCATACTCCAGATCGACGAAGCCTTGATACTTCGTCGCAATGAGGGCTTCGAACATCTTGCGCACTGGCATAATGCCATCGCCCACTGCGACCTGACTCTCTTTGCTGTCGAAGTTCGTTAGATCCTTCATGTGTACGTTGAAAAGCCTCGGACCGGCTTCGCGGATTGCTTGAACCACATCCGTGCCGGCGCGAACCGTGTGCCCGACATCGATGCAACACCCCATGCGCGGATCCATCCCCTTCACCACCTTCAATACATCCAGCGGCGAATGCCACAACTTGTCCTCCGGGCCGTGGTTGTGAATTGCGATGCGGATGTCGTATTCCTTTACGAACTTCTCGATTCGCAACAAAGTTTCCGGAGCCGGGTCGCCGGCGACAATGACGCCGATCCCCGCTTGCTTGCAGTATTCGAACTTGGTGCGGATGTCCGCGTCTTCGTCTTTCGGGAAATAGATGGCTCCGGCAGCGTGCAACTTGACGCCCGCCGTGGCATAGTCGGCGAGCGCTGCGGATTCGTCCTGCGGATCCATCGGGAGATGATCTTTAACATCCTTCGCGTTCAACGCGGATACGTTGAGCTGCTTCATGAAGCCGATCAGTTGCGCGCGGCTGAAGTTACGAAACGTGTAACTCGCCAAGCCCAGACGAATCGGTTCGTCGGCCGATGGAGGCATCTGGGCAAGTGCGATGCGATTGCTCGGAATCGCGCACCCAGCAGCCACGAGCGCGCTAGAGCGAACGAAATCGCGACGGGAGAACGCGTTTTTCTTAGACATGTGGTGCCCAGCCCTTCTGGTACTCGCGCCCCCACATCTTCATCGCTTCCGGATCGTCCTGGATCCGTCCGTCTTTCGTGTCGAGATGCAACTCGCGATTAACCTCCCATGCGATGTTGGAAAGCTCGAGCATCGTAACCGCAATATTACCGTCAGCGACAGGAGAGTTCAGCTTCTCGCCTTTGCGGATCGCCGCGATGAAGTTCGCGAAGTGAGCGTCGGTCATGGAATCGCGGCCGATCAGGTCGGAAGATGAGCTTGTACTGCCAGCTTTCAATTCGCTTGTCTTGTTCCCTTTGAGATCGTAGATTTCGTAGCCATCGCGATCAACCAGAACTGTGCCCGTAGTTCCCATGATCGTCGACCCACGATCGCGGCCGTAAAACTTCATTCCCTGGCAGCTCTTGCCTTCCCATGAAATCATTTTGTCTTCGTACTCGAAGCTTGTGATCAAGGTGTCATAAAACTGCCAGTCGTCTTTGAACTGATATCGGCCTCCCGAAGCCGTAACTCGATTCGGATAGTCCACGCCTAGCGCCCAGCGGCAGACATCGACCTCGTGCGTTCCATTATTCAGAGTTTCACCGGTGCCGTATATTCTGAACCAGTGCCAGTTATAAGGATGCACATTGTCCCTATACGGACGGCGCGGAGCCGGCCCCTGCCATAAGTCCCAATCAAGCTGCGGCGGCACGGGCACCTCTTTGCCGATGCCAATCGATTTCCTAACATTGCCGTACCACGCTTTCGCGAAGTAGGGCCTGCCGATAACGCCGTCGCGAATCTTTTCGACAACTTCGATGGTGTGCGGGGAAGAGCGCTGCTGCGTGCCCATCTGCACCAGCTTTCGATATTTCTGCTGCGCCTGAATCAGCATCTCTCCCTCAGCCGGATTGTGGCTGCAAGGCTTTTCCACATAGACGTGCTTGCCGGCCAGCAACCCCGCAATGGCCATCGGCGCATGCCAATGGTCGGGAGTGGCAATGGTGATGGCGTCGACGTCTTTCCTCTCGAGAATGAGCCGGAAGTCTTTGTCTGTCGCTGGGGCTTCGCCCATTTCCCGCTCCACGGCGTCGGCAAACTTCTTGAGAATATTGCTGTCCACATCGCAGACGTACGCGATGCGGGCAGCACTCCGGTTCGCCTTGAGCGACGCGAGATGAGCATAGCCGCGGCCATTCAGGCCGATGACGGCAAAGTTGAGGCGGTCATTAGAACCAAGGATTTGGCCATAGCTTTTCGCCGTAGTTGCGATCGCCAGCCCGGCAGCGCTCACTGCGAGTGCATCGAGAAACTCACGTCGTGTAACCATGTATTCTCCTCATAGCGACGACCGGCGCTCTATCGCCCGCGAGCAAAATAGGATCAGCAGGAAATCCCAGCTTTCATCAGCGCCTTTTTGAGCCCGTCCATGCTGATCCGAGTGGACGCCTCGGGCGTGCCTGCACCGCGCCAGTGGGTCTCCAGACTCAGGCCGTAATGAAAACCATCGCCCTGCAAAGCCTGAAGCTGACCCACCCAGTCGACACTGCCGCCTCCTACTGGTGCCCAATCGTATTTATGATCTGGCTTTATCACTACGTCTTTGCAGTGACAATGCCCGATGCGGTCTTTAGGCAGCAGCTGATAGCCCGCTGGATAAGGCACGCTTCCGAGCGCAGCGGCGTTTCCCGGATCCCAGTTCAGCATGAGGTTGCTGTTTGGAATCGCCTTCAGCACGGCAGCCGACTCTTCTCCCGTGGCGGTGTTGCAGGACATTTCGTTTTCGAGCAGCAGAATTATGTTGTCCTTCGCGCACCGTTCCGCAGCCTGCCGCAGTTTGGCATTGATCGCCGCCCGGTACGGCTTCAGATCATCCAGCCGCCAGTAATCGAAACAGCGAATCCTGTCAGTGTTGAAAGATTTGGCCAGCGCAATACACCGCTCGAGCAGCTTATCTTGGGCGCTGGCATCGAAGTCCGCGTGGAACTGGTCACGCGTTTGGCTCTGCGACGACCGCGGAGCTCCCGGCCAGTCTGTCTTGAACAGCGGGCTCGCAATATCCGTGACTCGCAGTTTGTATTGTTCGAGGACCTTCCGTGCGTCCTCAACTTGCTTTGCATCGAGCTCGGTCACATTCTTATCCCACATCGAGCGCAGTTCGATCCAATGTAGCCCGAAGTCGCTGGATACGATCTGACATGCTTTCTCGAAATCCTGTGTGATCTCGTCGTTGATCACCGCTAACCTGAATGGGCAAGTGCTTGCACCCGACCACGGTTGCATTCGCGAGGATGCTGCGGCTTTCTTGACCAGAGACGGCACCAGCGCCCCGAGCCCCGCTAGCCCCGTGGCCGCGAGCATCCTGCGTCGTGTGTAGTTCATGAATTTACCTCCCGCTCGTCGGACGATTCTACGTCTTCACGTCGTTTCTCTTCGCCGGCCTACTGATTGACGCCGCTGGCCAGAAAACCTCCGTCGACGACTAAAGTCTGTCCGGTGACGAAGGAAGCGGCATCGGAGCAGAGATAAACGGCCGCGCCGACGAGTTCTTCGATCTTGCCGAAGCGGCCCATCGGCGTCCGCATCAGCAGTTCTTGTCCGCGCGCCGTGTTATCCAGCAAGTCCGCATTCAGGGCCGTGCGAAACACTCCTGGTGCAATAGCGTTCACCGTTACACCCTTTATTGACCACTCTACGGCAAGCGAGCGCGTGAGCGAGACGACGCCTGCTTTGCTGGCGGCGTAGGCCGCGACTTCGTTGAGCGCAACGAAGCTGTTGAGAGATGCGATATTCACAATGCGTCCGTAGCCCCGCTCCAGCATATGCCTGCCGAAGATCTGGCAAGCGCGCAAAGTTCCGGTAAGGCTCGTGTCCACGATATCGGCCCAGTCCTCTTCCGGCATGGTGAGCGTAGGCAAGCGCTTAATTTTTCCGGCGCTGTTAACAAGGATGTCGACTTTGCCAAAGTGCTGGAGCGAGGCTGACAATAATTGTTCGAGTGAAACGCGGTCGCATACATCCGAGCAGAGGCGCAAGGTGCGGCGTCCTCGCCGCTCGATCTCGGCCGCGGTTTCGTCGACCTGCTCCCGTCGGCGCGCGGAAGCGATGACGTCCGCTCCTGCATCCGCAAGGCCGAGGCTCAGAGTTCGCCCGATCCCGGAGGTGCCTCCGATCACAACGGCGGTCTTGCCTTCGAGGCTAAAGATGTCCGTCATATTCTCATCGTTACAATCTACCGCAGTAGCCCACGGCCCTATCCGCTGAATTCTACTTTCTTCAGTCCGGGAGCAAGCGCATAGAGAACAATCAGAGCCAGCAGATAAGCGCTCGACGCGATGCCGAACAAGCTCGCATAGCTATGCGTCAACTGCAGGATATGGCCTGCGAAGAAGGCAAAAAGCGCGCTGCCAAGGGAACCCGCCATGCCACCAATACCAACCACCGAGCCCACCGCGCTGCGCGGAAACATATCCGATGACGTTGTGAAGAGATTGGCGGACCATCCTTGATGCGCGCCCGCAGCAATGCTGATCAGCGCAATGGCAGTCCATACCGACTTCACACTGCTGGCCGTGTAGATAGGAACAACCAGAACAGCGCAAAAGAGCATTGCGGTAAGTCGTGCGTAATTGAGCGAAACTCCGAGACGACGAAACGGCGAGGGCAACCAGCCTCCTCCGATGCTGCCAATGGCCGACACGTTATAGACGATGATGAGTGGCAGCCCAAGATGCGAAAGATTCAGATTGAATTTCGCACTAAAGTAGGACGGCAGCCAGAATAAATAGAAATACCAGATGGGATCGGTGAGGAACTTTGCGATCGAAAAGGCCCAGGTCTGACGGTAGCCGAGCAATCGTCGCCATGGAATCGCCGGGCCTAAGTCCGCGGCCGCGTCCTGGTAGATATGCTGCAGTTCCCCCGCTGTAAGCGTGGCGTGGTCAGCGGGCCTGCGGTAATAGCGAAGCCACCACAGAATCCAAAGCACACTGAAGAGGCCAGTCGTCAAGAAAGCCACATGCCAGCCCCAGCGCAGCGTCACCCAGGGAACGATGGCTGGAGCCAGAATCGCTCCAACATTTGCTCCGGAGTTGAAGATTCCCGTCGCCAGCGAGCGTTCCTTCTGCGGAAACCACTCTGCCACAGTCTTGATGGCGGCGGGGAAGTTGCCGGATTCGCCGAGCCCAAGGAAAAAGCGCGCGGAGCCGAACTCCAGCACAGTGTTAGCCAGTGCATGGCCCATGGCTGAAAGACTCCACACTATCATCACCAACATGTAGCCGACGCGCGTGCCCAGCTTGTCGATCACCCGGCCCGTGGCCAGCAGGCCAATCGCGTAGGCGATCTGAAATGCGTCCACAATGTAGCCGTAACTTACTTCCGTCATTCCGATGGTGTGCTCGAGGGTGGGCTTGAGAATCGCGATCACCTGGCGGTCCATGTAGTTGATCGAAGTGGCGGCGAACAGCATGGCGCAGATCGTCCAGCGCACGCGTCCGAGACGAGTGCTGGGAGACGACCCGGGAGATGAGGTGCTTTCCATCCGGCGATTGAAAGCTGTTATCTCTGCCATACCGCGTTCCTACAGCCGATATGCCTTTTTTACCAATGTATAGGCGAGATCCTTCGCTACTTCGCGAGCTTCTTCTTTCTCCATGCGATGCTCTGCAACCAGCTTCGCTAGGAAGGCGCAATCAACGCGCCGCGCCATATCGTGCCGCGCCGGAATAGAAAGAAAGGCGCGGGTATCGTCGTTGAAACCGACCGTGTTGTAGAAGCCCGCCGTTTCCGTGACCTGCTCGCGGAAGCGCAACATGCCCTCCGGACTGTCGTGAAACCACCAAGGCGGGCCAAGGAGGAGGGCGGGATAGTGCCCAGCCAACGGAGCCAGTTCCCGGCTGTACGCAGATTCGTCCAGTGTGAAAAGAATGATCGTCAGATCGCGCTCATTGCCAAACTGATCGAGCAAGGGGCGAAGCGCATCGACGTAATTCGTTGGCGTCGGGATGTCCGCACCCAGGTCGCGGCCGTATCGCTCATAGAGCTTGCGATTGTGGTTGCGCGTGCTGCCTGGATGAATCTGCATGACCAGTCCATCGTCAAGGCTCATCCGCGCCATTTCCGTCAGCATCTGGGCGCGGAAGAGCTCTTGTTTCTGGGCATCGGCGTCGCTGCCGATCACTCGCTGAAATAGTTCCTCAGCCTCTGCGGCGGAAAGATTTGCGGTTCGCGCCGTGGGATGACCATGATCGGTTGCGCCACAGCCGAGGTCGCGGAAGCGGACGCGCGTCGCTCGAAGCGCGTTCAGATAGCCCGTCCAATTCGAAGTGTCTTCCCCGGTCTGCTCGCCAAGCTTCGCAATATTTTCGGCAAAGCCCTCAAATTCGGGATCGACAACTGGATCTGGCCGGAAGGTCGGCAGAATCCTCGCTCTCCGATTCGATTCTCGGATGGCCTTGTGATCGGCCAGCAAATCCAGTGGAGAATCCGTCGTCGCCAGCACCTCCAAATTAAAACGCTCGTAAAGAGCGAGCGGCAGGAATTCCGGTGTCAGGAGCTTTGCCGAGATCGTATCGAAGTAAAGGTCGGCGGTCTTTTCCGACAATCGCTGCTCAAGCCCGAAAAGTTCCTGGAAAGCAAAATCCAGCCACATGCGCGTCGGCGTTCCGCGGAACAGATAATAATGACTGGCAAAGATCCGCCAGACTTCTCGGGGGTTCTTTAGCTCCGATCGCCCAATCTCAAGATCGTCCAGCGACACTCCCTGGCTGTAGAGCATGCGAACAATATAGTGATCGGGCTGCACAAAGAGCTTCGCCGGATCAGGGAAGGGCTCGTTCCTCGCAAACCATGCGGCATTAGTGTGTCCATGAGGGCTAATAATGGGCAACCCCTGCACAGACTCGTAGAGTGTCCTGGCGATCTTCCGTGTACCGGGCTCGGCGGGAAACAGACGGTCTGGATGGATCAGCATAACTCCGACGCTACCTCTTCGCTTTCGCGAGGTCGATGCAGCAGCGGCATTCTAATCTAGCTACCGCCATAATCGACGAAAAACTACCGTCAGATTTCGACCCGGTGCCAAACCTCCCGGCCTTTCAATGTTCCGCCACCGAGATGGTGCAGACGCGTCGCGGTCGCTCGCATCAGGCCGTCCGGGCAAGGATTAAAGTGCAGCCACTCGCCGTTGTATTAATAAAAAGTATAGAGCCATCAGAATCAGTACTAGGCCGTTCACCCCAAGCACGATGGGGGCCGTAAAGATGGGCACGAGCCATCCCGACAACAAGTTTCCCATTGGCATGCCTCCACGGAACGCGCAGTTGTAAACGCTCATGACGCGTCCACGCATTTCGTTGGTGGTAATCAACTGCACGAGCGAAGTTACGGTAGCAAACACCGTCATCATCGAAGCTCCCACAAGCACCAGCATGGAATAGCTCAGGGGCAGCGATCGGGAGAGGGAAAAGCCCGTGATCCCTATGCCCAGGGTGATGAGTGTAGTTAGGGCAACGCGTCCCTTGTTTCGTATGTTGCCCATCCCCGCAATCGTCAGCGAACCAAAGATCGAGCCGATTCCCATCAGTGAAAGCAGGTTGCCGTAAGTTTCCGGACCGCGATGGAAAACGTCTTTCACAAACACCGGAATGTAGGTGCGCATGGGCATGCTCAACGCGGTCATGCAGAACGCCAGGACAATAAGCGCCTCCATCGATCCCTGCTTGCGAACAAACTTGATGCCTTGCTTAAGGCTACCGAAGAGCGACTCGGTAGTTTTCTCGGGCAGGTATCGGGCGTGAATCATGGAGAGGGAAATGACCGGCGCGAGGAAAGAAAGCGCATTCAGTCCAAAGCACCACGGCTCGCCCAACTTCGCCAACGCTTGCCCGGCCAGCGCGGGACCGATCGTTATCGCCATATTGAACTGGATCGAATTCAGCGCGATCGCATTGGGCATATCCTCTCTGTCGACGAGGGAAGGAATCAGTGCCGAATACGCAGGCCCGCCAAAGGCCTGCGCCAATCCGGAAACGAACGATAGGCAGAGCATATGCCAAACGTGTATTCGGCCGGTCGTCACCAGCACGGTGAGTATCGTGGCGCAGGCCATCTGCACGTACTGCGAGCCGAGCAGGATCTTCCGTCGTTCGGCCCGGTCCGCCACCACGCCGCCGATCAGCGAAAACAGGAAGATAGGAATGCCGGCGAGAAACTGATCCAACGCAAGCAAGAACGCGGAATGGCTAAGCCGATAAATCAGCCAGCCCTGCGCCACGATCTGCATCCAGGTGCCAATGCTGGACGTGCAGGCGCCGAACCACATCAAACGGAAATCCCGATATTGAAATGCCTTAAATACTCTCCGAAGTGACGTTTCCATGGATGTCTTCGCGCTTTTCCAGCTTGCCGTTATATCTTTGCACGAACACACGATTCGCTGCTTTCGCTGCGCGGTGTCAGCCTGATTATCGATGCGGGTACGCATCACGACAGCTCATTAATATGGGAGAAACAATCGTCGGCGCGCCGCTATCGGCGCTGGCTTGCCCTTGAGCGCGTCGATGCAGCACTTTGGCGGATGGGTCCTGAAAGTGGAAACGGGGGGAGTGGGAGCTATTTCTTGCGATGCCAATCGCGCTTGCAGGTCTTGATGAGCAAGTATCCGCCGACCGCACCGGCAATGCCGCCCAGCATGTTCTGCCGGGCATTGTTGCTGTCTTGCAAGTTGGCCGCGAGTCCGATGGTCACGCCCGCTGCTAGACCGATCCATGGCTTCGTGAATGTGCCGGTGATCGTGGAAGCAAATCCAGTTGTGAATGCCCACGCGCCCGGATCGTGCTCGACCGGATGCGGAGACGATGGAAGTTCGGCACTCATGGCCGCGCTGGCCAGAGCAAGAATGAGAAGCACCACGGTGACGCTCTTCATGAACGATGGCTCTCCTGTGGGGATCTGTGTTCTTGCCGGTGCTTACTTCTCGGGAGGATAAAGATGCACGAGCTCGGTCAGCGTGCCTGCTGTCTATTTCTCAAAGTTCTCGGTGCAGGCCGATGTGCTTCTGTTAGTCGAGGCGGCGGCGTTTTGCCGGCACGGTACCGCAAGACCCATAGCGCAATCGCGCTGCCAACACATACTCGGCGCGATGAGAAAGCGCGAGGATGCCTTTCTATGCCGCTGCAGCCGGAGAATGCTAGCAGCGGGAGGACTTAGCACATTCGCGAGCTTGGCCGAAGGGTTTCTATGCGGGGCTTTGTGTGATCAGACGTTACTTTGAGCGTTACTTTTCGCGTACGACAGTAACTAAGGATTCAGGCGTCTGTGCAAGAGCTTGTCCACGAAAAAAGGAAAATATATTCCACACCCGTTAGCCTTGGAGCGAATCCTGAATGGTTTGTCTTCGATGCCGTAGAAATTTCGATGACGTGACTGAATAGGGGCGGCGCCGCTGGGTAGCTTCAGATGAGGCCCTTGCGGACTCTCTGAAGGAAATCGTCGGCATCAGCACGCGCCTTCTCCATCATCCTGGGATCGTTGCCGTGTTCGATTTCCGTCTCTTGAAGTACAAGTTCCACAGCGACCTTCGGTTTGTATCCTCGTTTTATTAGCGTCCGAGCACGCTCCGCGAAAGCGGTGTTGGCATCCCGTTTTGCTTCCAGCGTCGCGGTAAGGCTAGTCGCAGACTCGCATATGTGCTGCCGAAACTTGGCAGCGGCCAGGCGGTCGTAAGCGCCCTTGGCCTCTTCTCCACTTAGCAGCGTAGGCACGGGGAACTTCCATCGACAGTTCGAGCAGGCCCATCCATTTGCATCACTCTCGATCCAGATCAATGAGCGCTCCATATTTGCAACCTAACGCATCGCGGCAATGAACAACGACATCATATCGCGCAGCCAGCGTTGGGGACTAATTTGGCAGTTGGGAGGACGGCGTAATCGCGACCGAAAGAGCGCGCGGAGATGTATCCCGATTAGACGAGGTTTGGGTTCCGCAGGCCACAGGCTCACGATCTCGAAGCCAAGGTACAACCGTTCGGCTGCCCTGGCGTAACGGGCATTACCGTTCTACCCGATGGCATCAGAAAACTAGGGTCGCGTAGTCTGCGGCCAATTAGTGGTGACAGCAGGCAGTTCCCGAAGTAAACTGTTGCGGCCTTCCAAGGAACCCTTATGAAACGTTCTTCCGGGCCCCATAAGACAGCCAGCCTCTCCGAATCATTTCATGAACGGCTCAATGCTTATGCGCTCGCGGCGAGCGCCGCCGGAGTGGGAGTATTCGCGCTTACTCAAGCAGCCGAGGCAAAGATCATATATACGCCAGCTGACAAGAGCATCGCGCCGAATCACACGATCCCTCTTGATCTTAACCACGACGGAACTATCGATTTCCGTTTCAAGGATGCGCACTTTACCAGCCCCACGTATGGGTTCGATCACACGGGGATTCTGTCGATTCGCCCCGCTCATCAGGGCAACAAAATCGAGGGATTCTCCAGGACAGCCCGGCATTATGCTTCCGCGCTCCGCGCCGGAGTCTCCATCGGGCCGAAGGTACGATTTACGCCCGGCCCAAAGGTGATGGCCACCATGTTCAGCGACACTGGCGCAGGTCGATTTCTCAGTGAGGCGTGCAACGGTCCGTGGTCCAAAGCCAAGAATCGCTATCTCGGTTTGGAGTTCCTCATTAAGGGCAAGGTCCATTACGGCTGGGCCCGTTTGAATGTGAGTTGTCAGGGGACGGATGTTTTTGCCATCCTGACCGGCTACGCATACGAGACCATTCCGAACAAGGCGATCAAAGCCGGCCAGACCAAAGGTGCGGACGAGTCGACAGCCGAAGATTTCGATCCCAGTGCCTCTGTGACCGGTTCGGTTCTCGACAAGGCTCAGCCCGCCACGCTGGGCGCACTTGCAATCGGAGCGCCCGGACTATCTGTTTGGCGAAAGAAGGGAGCGGCGCTCGAAAGCGACTGATCTCTAGCGGTCGGCGCCGCCGGCGGAGTTTTTGGCATCGCGGATTTGATCTCCAAGAGTAGGTCCTATGACTAAACGGGCTTGGTCTTGCCTTGCTGTAGCAATCGCTTTCGGTGGCGCAAGTTGCTCTAGCGGTGGCAAGATGATCAAGCAAGACGAACTGGTCCGCAGAACACAAGAGATTGTGGACGCAGTGGGGCGCGGAGATCGCCAACCGTTCGAAAAATACTTCGCGCCCGACAGCATGATTTTCGATGAAAAAGGACGCGGCATGGACAAGAAGGCCTTCGTCGCCGATCAAGCTCCCCTGCCTTCGGGATACGCGGGTTCTATAAAAGTGGTCAATCCCCAAAGCCGGATTATGAGCGACACTGCAATTTTGAGCTATGACCTGGACGAAACAGAAACGATTTTTGGCCAAGAGAACAAAGCCCGATATCATGAAACAGATACGTGGGTGCGCCGCGACGGAGAATGGAAAATCGTTGCGGTGCAAGTGCTTCGATACTACGAAGACCCGGCGCCCGGAAAAGCAGACGTGAAGAAATACCCCGACTATCTGGGAACATATGAGCTAGCGCCGGGGACGACCCTCGTGGTATCTGCCGATGGTGGGGAGTTGTTTTCCCAACGGACAGGCAGAACTAAAGACCATCTCATTCCCGAAGCACCGGACATATTCTTTCGTAAAGGCGTCGAAGGCCGGCGGCTCTTTCGACGGGACAAGACAGGCACCGTGGATGCCTTGATTGACCGAAGGAACAACGAAGACCTGATCTGGAAAAAGATAAGATAGATCGTTGCTTCTATCCCCAAGGCCCCACTACTTCGCTGGGACCCGAACCAAAGCGCTGAACAAGCCTAATTCTACATCGGTCCGACGTTGACGCAAGTTGGATCGCGTCTCAGCGCTGCCCCGATCTTCGAGTGGATGGATGAAGGACCCGCACGGCTTGCGGCCCAGGCACGGCAGACAAATGATATTCCGAGAATTGGTTCGAGTTGGCAACTGGCAGCCCGAAAAGGAAAGCGCCCCAGACTCATCCGAGCCCAAGGCGCTATCCTGAACAGCCCTCCCCATGAACTGCTCACTGACAGAGTAGATTTTCAACCGAGTGTGGTAAATGGCACGGGGGTGTCAAGTCCCGGCACAAATGGGCTAGAGGAGAGTGGGTAGCTCAGACAGTCCTCTCCTCTCGTCAGATGTCTTCGACAAATCGGCATCAGCCCTCCCAAACGTGCTTACCACAGGTACAGGGCACGGTATCGGTGGGCCCTCGCTTGGTCAGTTGCTGTTTGCAGATAGGGCACGGTTTGGTCATCACGTACGTCATAAGCTTGGCTCCCAGTTAGGTTGTGACTGGATCTCGCAGGGCTTCCGCATCGGTCACCGCGAAACCCCCTTACTTGATATAGCGACAATTAAGGAGGAAAAGTGTCATGCTCCGGGAAAGAATTTGAATACATCAAAGAACTCTGGGGTGCGTCCGATGCGTCAAAACGACCGGTAACTCAGAATCGTTCGATTGGCATCCAACGTCATGCAATAAACCTACAAGTCACAGCACGCGCTTCTGAAAGTGTAGACTGGTCCAGAAAACCCAAACAGCTGGACGGTCTTTCCATGGCAATAGCATTTTTGCTTGTCTACGATTCCGATTTGTCATTGTTAAGCTGCGAACGCGAATCATGAATCCTTCTAGAGGGGGAATCACGTCAATGTTCGTTTGTCTAGTAGTTCTGCTTGCGCTTCTCGTTCCCGCATCTATGCTGGCGCAGCTACCAACGCAAACGATTACCGGCTGGCAAATGCAAGACTCCGCGAAAGTTGCGGCCGCGGCTCCGATCATTTCGACCGCCGCTTTTCAGCCGCAGGGCTGGTATACCGCGACCGTGCCCGGGACTGTGCTTACCACCCTGGTCAACAACGGGGTTTATCCAGAGCCGTTGTACGGCGAGAACATGCGTGCCATTCCGGAGAGCCTGAACAAAACCAGCTACTGGTACCGCACAACATTTACGGTGCCTGCGAGCTACAAGGGGCGTCACATCTGGATTCATTTCGCTGGCACCAACTACACCGCAGAGATCTGGGTGAACGGTCACCAGGCCGGGACCATTCGCGGCGCCTTCATACGTGGTGACTTCGACGTTTCAGAGTTGGTAAAGCCGGGTCGCCGCGCTGTCCTCGCCGTGCTGGTTACGCCGCAGCCTCACCCTGGCGTTCCGCACGAGCACACCGCCGCTCTTGGCGTCGGCAAGAACGGCGGCGAGACCGCCGTCGATGGCCCAACGTTCCTCTCTACCATCGGCTGGGATTGGCTACCGGCGGTGCGTGATCGCGATACTGGCATCTGGCTTCCAGTCACGATGGATGCAACCGGTCCGGTCCTGGTGAAGGATCCATTTATTACTGCGGATTTGTCCGCATCGCACGACACCGCGGATCTTCACGTTTCCGTTACGTTAGAAAACAAGTCATTGAAGCCCGCGACGGGGACGCTTGCCGGCATCATTCAATTGGAGAATTCCGAAGAGCATGAAATTACTTTCCAGCAATCCGTGACTATTCCGGCGAATGGCACGGAAGCGGTTGCGCTGGACAACAAATCGACACCGGAACTGCACTTTTCTGATCCGAAGTTGTGGTGGCCCAACGGATACGGTCCGCAGAACCTGTACACGCTTACGCTGCGCTTCGATGTGGGGAAAAAATCTTCCGATACCGCGACCCGGCAGTTTGGCATTCGCAAGATCGAGTACCAGGTCGCCGACTCGGAGAACCTTACGCTGTCCGTCAATGGAGTTCGCGTCATGGCGCGCGGCGGCAACTGGGGCCTCGATGAGGGAATGAAGAGGATTACGCGAGAAAGACTGGACGCTCAGTTCCACATGCACGCGCTGGCGAACCTCAACATCATCCGCAACTGGGTGGGGCAGAGCACCAGTCCCGACTTCTATGACATGGCGGACAAGTACGGAATCCTGTTGTGGGATGAATTTTTTCAGCCCAATCCCAATGACGGTCCCGACCCAACCGATACTCCGACATATCTTGCCAACGTCACCGATAAGGTAATTCGCTACCGAAACCATCCAGCCATTGCAGTCTGGTGTGCGCGCAACGAGGGCTATCCGCCGAAGGAGCTTGATGACACGTTGAAGACGCTCATGAGTCGCCTTGATCCGACGCGGCTCTACCAATCGAACTCCGCCGACGGCCGCGGCGTGTCGTCGCATGGGCCGTATTATTGGCGTTCGCCGCGCTTCTTCTATGCGTTTAACGAAAGCTTTAAGACCGAGACAGGCTCAGTTTCCATTCCCACGATCGAATCCATTCAGGGCATGATGCCGCAGAAAGATTGGGAGACGATCAACGACGACTGGGCGCAACACGACATGGCGGCCGGTGCGCAACGGGGCAACGAGTTCCCAACTTCGCTCGCGGAGCGCTACGGGCACATTCGCAATCTCGCCGACTTCGTCCAGAAAGGCCAATTGGCCACCTACGAAGCTTTCCGCGCGATGTATGAGGGACGAAATGCCGAAATGTTCAAGACGACAACGGGCGTGATCACGTGGATGAGCCACCCGGCCCAGCCCAGCTTTGTCTGGCAACTGTACCACTACGATCTCGAGCCTAACGCGGCTTTGTACGCAGCTAAAAAAGCCGCCGAGACGGTGCATGTGCAGTTTAATGAAGAAAACCGTGGCATCGAGGTGGTCAACAATCGTCCTGACGCGCTGAACGCTCTCAACGTCAAGGTGCTCATCTATGCTTTCGACGGCACGCTGAACTCTGAGAAAAGTTACCCCGTCGCGCAGGTTCCCGGCAGCAGCACGATCAAGGCCGCGCAGATCGTCGTGAGCGCGCGTATTAGCCCGCTCTACTTCATCAAGCTCGATCTCACCGACGCGAACGGAAACTTGCTCTCCACCAATTTTTACTGGCAGCATGTAGCGCAGGATCAGTACGACGGTCTAGTGAATCTGCCCGCCGTCGTGCTCGACGCTGAAGCAAGCGCCCGAACGCAGGGCGACAATACGGTAGTGACCGTGACGTTGCACAACAACACAAACCACGTTGCGCTGCTCTCGCACCTGCAGCTTCATCAGAAAAAGAGTGGTCGGCGCGTCTTGCCTGTCTTTTACTCGGACAACTACATTTCCCTCGTGCCCGGCGAATCCTCAACTGTCTCGATCGAAGCGGCGACGAAGGACTTGCAGGGAGACCTGCCGCTCGTCGAATTGGATGGATACAACGTGGATGTGAAGCCAGTCGACGGTCCAGTTTCAATCCAGGCCAACGTCAATGCGCAGCCATTGCACTGGCCCGCATCCAACATCGTTCCTGAGAACAGGTGAGTCAAATGCTTCCCGTCTCTCAGACGAAGATGAGGGCCGTGCGCAACGAGCGCAGACCAGATAAATGAAAGTCTAGCGCGTGCAGATTCGGAGTCGCTACTGAGGCAGTCCGAGGCGGCGCATCAGGTCAGCGAAGCGGGGATCGGAGCGAAGCGAGTCCAGAGCGGGATAGCGGATGGCAGTCAGGAGCTCGGTGTCTCCATCGGAATACGCCTTCTCCAGATAATCGAATGCCTGGTCGCGGTTTCCGGCGAGCGCCGCTGCAACGCCCACGGCAGCCGCAAAATCCGCCTCTTCTACCATCATCGAAAGTCGGACGTAGCCTTTGGCGTCCTCGCTAACCGGAGTTGGTTTCGGAAATGCCTTCCGGAGTTCAGCCACGGCTTCGGGGAAGCGGCCGGTTGTGGCGTAGAGCTGCGACAGCTTGTAATGCGCCGGAACAAAGTTGGGATCGCGGGCGAGAACTTTCTGGAACTGCGCCACCGACTCCGGATAGCGCCGCGCATACATCAGCGTCACAGCGTAATTTGTATTCACGATCGAGGAAAGCGGATCGAGCGATAGGGCAGTCCGGAACTGCTCCAAGGCCTCATCGATGCGGTTTTGCGTAGCCAGATAACCGAAGGCATAGAAGTAGCGGGCAGTGGCATTGTTGGGGTTCAACTCGATGGCGCGCCGAAATTCCGGCTCTGCCTCGCTCCACCTTTTCAGGTTCGCCAGTGCAAAGCCGCGCGCTGCGTGGGCTTCGGACAGGGAGTCATCCAGTTCCACGGCTTTGCGCGCCGCTTCGTCGGCCAGAACTTCGCCCTGCTTCGAGGTGATTGAAATGTAGCCGGGAGCAATGTTGTAAGTATCGGCGAGCCCCGCATAGGCAAGGGCATAGTTGGGATCGGCGGCGATCGCCTGCTGAAACAATTCGATGCTCTTCTTGATGCCCTCCGGAGTGCGGCCATGCCAAAGCTGACGGCCTTCCAGATAGAGACGGTAGGCTTCCGGGTTCGTGGTCGCGGCTCGGCTCAAGCGCTGCTGTTGGGCGCCACTCAGTTGGATGCGCAGCCTGCTGGAAATGTCGCGCGCGATGTCGCCCTGCACTTCGGTTACATCCGTCGCCTTGCGCGCGTAGTGAGAACCCCAAAGTTCGCTGCCATCGGCGGTATTGACGAGGTCGGCATCGATGCCGAGCTCGTCGCCATGCTGCGTGATGCGTCCCATGAGAACGGCGCCCACGTGGAGCGTCTGGCCGATCTGCCGTGGGTCATCTTCTTTGCCCTTGAATTTGAAGACTGTACTTCGCGCCATCACCTTAAGGTCCGGCAGTTGCGAGAGCGTGCCGATCAGACTCTCCGTGAGGCCATCGCTTAAGTATTCGTTGCCGGGATCCGCAGTGGCGTTGACGAACGGCAGCACGGCGATCGAGCTGATTTTCTTCGTGTCGGACTTCGCCCGCATGAAGTAAAAACCAGCAGCGGCCGCAATCACGACAACCGCTGCGACCCCGACAGCGATGTATTTGAACGAACTGCTGCTCGAAGCGGCGGGTTGCACCAAGGACGAACTTGCGGGCGACTGTGCAGTTGCGGCCGAGGAATGCCCGGAATCGAAATCGCGCTTCAGCCGGGTCAGATCGGTCCGTAAATCAGCGGCGCTCTGGTAGCGAAGGTTGCGATCCTTCTCCAGCGCCTTATTGATGATGCGTTCCAATTCCACGGGCAAGTCGGGATTGAGACGCAGGGCTGGAGCGGGCGCCGCATCCAGAATGGATTTGAAAATCTCCGCGGAACTGCCGCCGCGAAATGGAAGCGTACCGGTCGCCATCTCGTAAAGCACCGCACCGAAAGAAAACAGATCGCTGCGGGCGTCGAGATCTTTGGCGCGCGCCTGCTCCGGCGACATATACGCGATGGTGCCGAGGGTAGAGCCGGGACTGGTGAGATGCTGCTCGTCGGCTGTCATCGTGTTTGCGGATGCGACCTGATTGGAAGAACCGGCAGGGTTCGCGACCTTGGCCAGGCCGAAGTCCAGCACCTTGGCGTGCTCGCGCTTGGTGACGAAGATGTTCGCAGGCTTGATGTCGCGATGGACGATGCCGGCCGCGTGAGCGGCGTCCAGCGCGTCGGCAATTTCAATGGCGAGCGATAGAATCAGTTCCGTTTCCAGCGGGCGGCCCGCAATGCGGTGCTTCAGCGTCAGCCCATCCAGAAACTCCATAGCGATGAACGCCTGCCCATTTTCCTCGCCGATGTCATAAATCGTGCAGATATTGGGATGGTTCAGTACCGACGCCGCCTTCGCTTCGCGCCGGAAGCGGCTCAGGGCCTGCGTGTCTTTGGCTACGTCGTCCGGCAAGAACTTGAGAGCCACAAAACGATCGAGACGCGTGTCCTCAGCTTTGTAGACCACGCCCATGCCACCGCCGCCGAGCTTTTCGATGATGCGGTAGTGCGAGATGGTCTGCCCGATCATTATTAGAAGATGTGGCGCGCGACGACGTGTCGCTTCATCTTACGGAGCGGCAATCCGCCCGTCAATGAAGGACAGGGGTATAGGGTAGGGAAGAAACTTTCACCGGCATTGAATGTGGTTTGAGCATCTGATATTTATTCTCGCGATAGTAGCGGCTGAAAATCAGACCGACAACCAGCAAAGCAATGGGGGTTAAGACGCTCGCCTCGGGGCCAACTGTCCCGCCGGTGAGCCAGAGCGGCCCGCTAAACGCGGAATAGAACGTACTGTGGTAAGGCAACATGGCGCTGTCAGGAACTCCGTAGAACGTTTGTCCAAAGTCCCAGGCTGCATGAAACCCGACCGCACACCAAAGATTCCCGGTGCGCCGCAAGAACAAACAGAAGAGGAGCCCGAACATCCCAGCGGCAACCGAGCCGACGACAGTCTCGCCAGGGTTGAAAGCGTGGCTGACACCGAACAGCCCGGACAGGACGAATGCCGCCGGCCAGAAGCCGATCCCGGAAGCGAGTGTGAACTGAACGTATCCGCGAAGCAGGAATTCTTCACACAATCCGACCAGAAGGAATGCTATGCCCCACGCCACGACCGAGGACAGAATTGCTGTCCCGTGAAGAGCCAAGCCCGTAATGCGGAACCCATGAAGTAGAAATATCGTCAACAGCGTTCCGCTGATTGCCAGAAAACCCCATATCCACCCGAGCCAAAGATTCTTTCCTAAAGCCTGACCCAGGGGCAAGCCGTATTCGCTGAATTTGCGATGCTCGATTCTCCCCATGGTCAACGTGGCAACGCAGAGAAGCACGAAGGCGATTCCTTCTGACTCGCCGACCAGGAACGGCGTGGGCGGAACTTGTTTAAGACGCTCTTGTGCTTCGCGAAAACCTTGAGGGCCGCCGTGGCGGAAGACAACGAAGCTGCCAAGCAGAACAACAACCAGGACGGCGAAAATGAGCAACCGCCAGCCTACTCGCAGGCCCTCGGGGCCAACAAAGATCGGTTTCAAGCCGGATGTGGGCTGGGACCGTTTCTGGAAACCTTTGGTCGACAATTGGGGCGCCTCGTCAGCTCTTAGTTGATTTGAGAATGTCATTCGTTTTCTCCCCTTCAGGAGGGATATACGGGCGAGGGAAGAAAAAAGATGCAGGCTTGATAGGGACGCCCAACCATTAGAGCTAGATCAAGCACTGGACGCCCAGACCGCCCACCGGATTCCGTTCAACCACGCCCATGCGTGACAAGTGCGTGGACCATGATAATGCTAATGTATGCACATTTCCGGATCCTGGATTCTGCTGATCTTTGTAACTTTGTCGACTGCGGTGATTCTCTTGGTGCTTCACTTGACGAAGCTCGGTCTGGTGATTCACCAGCAGATTCCCGACCGGCCTCAGAGGCGATTATTCCTCGCTTCGGTTAGTTTTTTCATTACTTTCGCAGCGGTTCGGCTGCTGGTGGCTTCGATCACTCATCATGTTGGACCATTCGGCTACGTGGAGTTGGGTGGGCGGCACATCCATCATTTGGTGTGGGGAATTCTTCTCTTGCTCATCTCCGGCTATGCAGAGCTTGCGGAAGTTGGGACGGGTGAGAGTGCATCTTCACTTTTTTGGGGCCGATTACTGGCGTTGATGTATGGTATTGGCGCCGCTCTCACCTTGGACGAATTCGCTCTTTGGCTGAATCTGGATCCGATGGCGTACTGGTCGCGGCAAGGCAGAGAAAGCATTGATGCCGTGGTTCTATTCGGCGCGTTACTCTCGATCGGCACATGGGGCTCGCCATTATTTCGCTGGGCCGTTTCTGCCGAGCACTCCGAACTTGATCGCCTCGACGAGCGGAAATGAGTGCCAATTTGTTTGCGGGTAGTGGCAGGATCTTTCAACATGCCCACTGAAACCTATTTCGGCGAAGCGCAGTATTTGTTTAGTATCATGTTTCGCATTGGCAAACTGAAAGGTCGTTATGCGCATCTCTCGGTCAACCATCGCTAATCACAGCGGTTCGGCTCGCGCTCTTGCGAAATCGCTTTCGGCCTTCACGCTCGCTGGCCTGTGCCTGCTAACCGTATTCGGCCCGCCAGTAGCGCAAGCCAAGTACGCGCCCTTCCGTGTGGTTTACATTTCCCCGCTATCGACCGAGTCAATGACCGCTCGGCTGGCCGCTCAAAACGCTTTGTTCAAAGAGCAGTTCGAAGATGAAATGAGGTCTTCTCCGGAAAGCGAGACTGCTAGGGGAGACTATCGTGACAACGCAAAGCTGGATGACTATTCACTGGCGGCGAGCACGAAACAAAACGCTGTCGATCGCGCATATCGTACTAAGCTCGCAGCCATCTCTACCGAGGGATTTCCTGAGCAAGATCGCATCTCTCACGATCTGCTGTTGCACGTTCTCGACAATCGCATTGCCGACTACGAACTGAAAGACTATGAGATGCCCATCTCGCAAATGCAGGGCATCCACAACAGCCTCGCCGATCTGCCGAACTCCGTACCGCTGGATACGGTTCAGCATTACGAAGATTACATTGCGCGTCTCCATCAAATTCCCCGTGCCTTCGAGCAAACGATTGAGGTACTGCAGCAGGGAGAAAAGGATGGATTGATGCCGGTTCGGATTCTGCTCGAACAGATCCCGGCGCAATGCGAAGGCACGATTACGGAAAATCTATTCTTAGCGCCCACGAAGAAGTTTCCCGCCTCCATTCCTCAAGAAGACGAGAAGCGCTTGACCGAGGACATAGAGCACGCAGTGAACACGGAAGTCCTGCCCGCTTATCGCCGCTTCGCCGAATTCATTGCCAAGGACTACGCTCCGCATGGCCGCACCACAATTGGGTTGAACAGTTTGCCAGACGGCGCTCGACGCTACCAGCAAGCCATCCGAGAGCAAACCACAACGGATATGCCCCCAGCCGAGATTCATGCCCTCGGGCTCCACGAGGTCGAACGGATCAACGGCCTGCTCACCAATCTTGCGATCAAAGCTGGTTACAAAGACCTGAGCAGCTTTCGTTCCGCGCTCAATCGTGATCTTAGGTACATACCGAAATCTGCGGATCAGATCGTGGATGATTTCCGCCGCTATGTCGGTCAAATGCAGCCGCGCCTCCCGGAGCTCTTTGGAGTGTTCCCGAAAACGCCGCTGAGTGTCGAAGCCGCGCCCGCCTCTCAGCCCAACAATCCTACGCATTATGTTTTTGGCACTCCGGATGGCAGCAGGCCAGCCCGAGTTGTCGTTGCGACTTCGAACTTCGCACATCGAAAATTGCTAAGCGATGAGACGCAGGCTTACCACGAAGGCATCCCCGGCCATCACATGCAGATCTCCATCCAGCAACGACTCACGGGCCTTCCCGAGTTTCGGCTTCACGTCATCAATAATGCGTACGCTGAAGGCTGGGCCGTTTATGCGGAGGCGCTCGGCAAGGAGATCGGCTTTTTTCAGGATCCCGCCTCAGATTATGGACGGCTCAATTTGGAGTTGATGCGTGCAGTCCGCCTGGTTGTCGACACCGGTATCCACTCCGAAGGTTGGACTCGCGAACAGGCTGTGGCTTACTTTCGTGAAAGCGGCGCCGGAGACGAGCCAACGATCCAGGCTGAAATCGATCGCTATATTGCATGGCCGGCCCAGGGTCTCAGCTACCAGATCGGCAAGCTCAAAATTCTCGATCTCCGTAGTCGCGCCAAGCAGCAGCTTGGTACACGTTTCGATATCAAGGCATTTCATGATGAAATTCTTAGCGGAGGAAGCCTGCCGCTCGACATGCTGGAAGCCCGCGTCGATAACTGGATCGGAAGTCAGCTTCCCAGTCACGCTAACCGGTGATTCTGAGGCTTAGGTACTTTTCTCCGAAAACGTGAATGCTGTCGTAAGAGCGGAAACAAACTCTTTTGCTGATTGCGGCCGTACGGCGGTTTTGGGATTCAGCGCGCGTTCGAAAAACTGCTGCCATTCCGCAGGTGCGTCGGGCAAAAGAGTGGAAAGCGGCGTGAACCGCCCGCTGACAATAGAATGGTGCATCTGGCCCACGGAGGTTGCAGGAAAAGGATGGGACCCGGTTAGCATTTCGTAAGTAATCACCCCCAGCGCCCAGATATCCCACGCGGCAGATGCTGCTTCACCGTTGAGCTGATCTGGCGACATATACTGCGGCGTACCCATTAGAACGCCCGGAAGGGTGTCAACGGTAGCCGCGGTCGAATTGATCGGAGAAACCAGAAACTTCGCCAGACCGAAGTCCAGGATCTTGGCCACTTCACCCTCGCCGCTTTGGGTCAGGAAAATGTTCTCCGGCTTCAGATCGCGATGGATTAAGCCGTTTTCGTGTGCGGCCTGAAGGCCAGCGCAAACGCCTCCAAGAATCCGCAATATTTGTTGGGTTGCAAGTTTCTTTTGCTGCTCGAATCGTTGCCGCAAGGTGAACCCTTGGAGCAACTCCATCACGAGAAACACGCGCGTATCCGAATCCACGCCAAAGTCGTGCACAATAACCAGGTTGGGATGTGCGAACGACGCTGCCGCTTTCGCTTCACGGCGGAAGCGGTCGGCCGCTTCGCTACTGGCGACCAGGTCTTCGCGTATCAGCTTGACCGCAACGGCGCGCTCCAAGGACGTATCCGTGGCCTTGTAAACCGTGCCCATTCCGCCGCGGCCCAGCTTTTGCTCCAACCGGTAGCGCGAGGTCAGCAGCCGCTTAAAGGGCATGCGCGTGAGTTGCGCGCCTTCACCGGCGCAATGGCCCATGCCGCTCTCATAGCACAAACCGCAACGAGGACACTCTTCAAATCCGCCCAGTGCACTTGTAACGGGACGCTCCAAGAGCAAAGCCAGCGCGCTGCCAATGCCAGACAGTAACTCCTGATCCTCGCTGCCGTAGGGCTCCTCGGATTTCTTCGGGCCCAAAACCATAAGCGCCTCGCGACTGTGAGGCGCAATCGCGATGGGTACCATCAAATCAATGCGCGCATCCCGCAGGAAGTTCGTATCTTCTGACGGAAGCTGCTGCTTGAGCCATCCACTTTCGGCCAGGGAGATCTGTAAGGGCTTGGCAAAAAGGCGAAAGGCCGACATGAGCTTGCTGTCGGGGCTCAGTCCGCGGGGATAGATTTCAGGCGGTGCCGAAGCGATGCAACGGTACAGTGGCTCGCTAGCTTCGCGCATCAGGATCGCCACAAACTCTGGATGCAGCGCCTGCTCAATGCGCCCAACCGCTTTGGGCGCAACCTCGGCAAGGTTGGAGGAGTTGCGAATCTCATCCACCGTCTGGCGGAGCAGGTGCTGCGCGTTGTAGTGCTCGCGATAAAAGTGGCGGTCCAGCACCTCCATCCATTGCTTCTGTTTCTTGTGAGCAACTACTCCAGCCGCCACCATCAGTGCGTACGCCCAGCCGTGCGCCGAGAGCAACACTCCGAGTGGCTGATCTTTGTGCACGATCAAATCGAAAATGAGGATTCCTGCCAGAACCGGGATGGGAATGAGCAGAGCACCACGCGCCACGGCGTATTGCAGGCTCTGGCGGACAATGAAACTTACCTGGAACAGCCGCTGCTTAAGAACCGCGTACGCCACACAAATGGTGAAGGGAACCTGCACCAGCCCAAACACCAGCGGTGAGAAAGCAGCCGTGGAAAGCCAGAGCGTCTTTTGAGACAAGGACAACAGACCCGAAGCAATCAAATCTCCGAAGAATAGGAGCAAACCAACGACCACCAGCCGTATGCGGCGCCTCTCATTCACATCGCGGAGCCTGAAATAATTCGCCGCCAGGATCAGTATGGGAGCCAGAAAAGTAAACATGGCGTCCAGTTCCATGAATGCGGCCTGCCAATGCGGGAAGGCGCCGACGGAGCGGTCTGGGGCGAAGAGCACGATGTAATTGAAAATAGCCGTAGCGCCCACCAGAGGCATGGCGAGTACCGCCAGCATTATCCATGCCCAGCGGCGATGCAGCAGCGGTTTGGGGAACGAAAGCGAAAACAGCAGCAGGGGCGCAACGGGTAAGCCATTGATCCCGAGAATCAGTGCCGGGAAGATGAGCCACTGAATGGCCAATGGCAGTGCTCTCCATACCACCGCCGCGTTCGGAGCCGTAAAGTAGAAATTTCCCGTACCCAGGCTGCAGAGGAATATGCCGGCTGCGACGGCGGTCAGGTCTCGCGGCCTTTTGAAGAGAACGAGTAGTCCCACCAGCAACTGAATCAAGCTGACCGCGACTTCCACCCACCAGCCCACGTATTCTTTCGAGGTCCAGGCTTGCGTCACTGATTGATTCAGACTCAACTGCAAACGAACTTCCTGGCCCGCCCGCAACACAACAATGGAAACCGGATGGTCGAATGTGGTGTTGCTTTGCGCGCTTACGGCGTCAATTATGTTCCGTATCGGTCGGCCATCCACATTGACGATTCTGTCATCTCGCTTGAACCCGGCGGCGTCGCCCGGGCTACCCGGCGTCACACTCGCCACCCGGTTGTCAGGAAAACTCAGGTTGATTCCAGTTGCCTGCGGGAGTTTGAAAGGCAAGTAAAAAAAGCCCACTACGAAGCAGGCGATGAACGACGCTGCGACGAACCAAACCCACCACGGGATGCGGGCCGAGGGCATGTTCTCTCACCTATGCCATTGCAGACGCCCATTATAGGCGCGGAATCGGCAAACGATACGGCAACCCAGGGGGATCGGTTCTTAATGCCTAATCCGACAATTCCAAAAACCTGCCTTAAAAGCTGGGCGGAAGTTACCGAAGTACACTCACTTCTTTCATTTTGACAGACGGGTTGTGCTCGGCGAGGATTACGAGCATCCGCGCGTGCCTAAAATTAACCCACGATTTGAAGGAGAAGATGATGAAGAAAGCGATTGTAGGTACCGTCCTTTCCGTGTTCCTGTCGTTTGCTGCAGGAATCGCGGTTGCCGATAGAGTTCATGACTGGCACGACCTGGAAGATGTTCATAACCACGTGCTGGAAGCGATCCACGAGATGGAAAGCGCCCGCGCAGCCAATCATTACGATATGGCTGGACACGGCGCCAAGGCGGAAGAAGATCTCCGAAGAGCAGAGCATGAACTTCACGATGCCATCGATTCGGCCAGGATGGCGCGCTAGCAAGCTGTTATCTTTTTGCCATCAGCCATCAGCCGTCAGGTAGACATCCACTGACGGCTGGTTCTGCGTTTATAGACAGATTCTGCAAACCTCTCTACAGGTCTGCTCCGCTGACCCGCCACCAACTTTCGATTTCTTCCAGGCTGCGTCCCTTGGTCTCGGGAACTGCCAAACTGACAAACACGACCGCCGCAATGCACACTACCGCGTAAAGCAGGAAGGCGCCGGGAGCGGTCAACACTCGTACCAACGAAAGAAAAGTTAGAGTAACGATCAGGGTCCCGCACCATAGAAACAGGGTAGCGATCGACATGGCGCGTCCCCGTATTCGGTTGGGACAGATTTCCGACATCAACACCCACGTTCCTGTGCCGATGCCGATGGCGAAGCAAGCGACATAGATCAGAACCAAGAGCAAAACCGCGAGAGGTGGGCCATGGAAATAAATCGAAGCAGCTACGCCTACCAGCGAAGCTCCCATGCCGGCGAATGCGGAGGCCATCAATGGCTTGCGGCCAACGCGGTCGATCAGGTACATTCCGAGGATTGTGGCAACGAAATTGATGGCACCGATCATGACATTGGCGAACAGCGCCGTGCTGGCGGTCTGGTTGGGCACATGTTCCAGAAAAACCAGGGAGCCGTAATAAATGATTGTGTTGATGCCGGTGAACTGGCTGAACAGCCCGATCAGAATGGCGACGACGAGCGGCTTTCGAAAGGCGGGATCGAAGATGTTCCCGCTCTCCTCGGCGACCGCGGTCTTGATCGCAAGGATTTCGGTTTGCGCGGCAACCCGGCCTTTGATGCGGGACAGGATCTGTTCGGCCTCGGCTTCTCGGCCCTTCTGCACCAGCCAACGCGGGCTTTCAGGAACGGAGAGCAACGTCACCAAGAAGAATGCTGAAGGAACTGCCGCAGAAGAAAACATCCATCGCCAGTTCGCCGGGCCCGCTGCGGTGAGTCCATAGTTCACGCTATAGGACAACAGAATGCCCGTGACGATCGCCAGCTGGTTGACGCTCACTAGCAGTCCGCGGATGCGAGCCGGAGAGATTTCTGCGATGTAGAGCGGCGAAAGCGTAGAGGCTAATCCGATGGCGACACCGCCAACCAAGCGTGCGAGCACGAACTCTGCGATATTGCGGGGCAGCGCCGCTCCGATCGACGAAATCGTAAACAGCGCCGCTGCCGCCAGCAGTGACTTCTTCCTGCCAAAGCGGTCGCTGGTGAAAGCCGCCAGACTCGCCCCGAAAACGCATCCCAGAAGAAGGCTACTGGCGCCGATTTCAGTTTGCGAATCCGTTAGCGCAAACTGGCGCTTCAAGAAAACAATGGCACCGTTGATGACCGCCGTATCGAAACCGAACAATAACCCGCCGATCGCGGCAACAGCAGCGGGCAGATAGAGGTAGCGCGCGGATCCATCTCTTGCACGGATGGATTCATGGGTATTGCTTGGGTTCATCTCGTCTTTCGAATGCCCTCGTTGAAGTCGATGGATCCGGCCTTAAATTGTCAGCAATCCTTGTTGCAGAAAGACCAGTCCCGCGGCGCCGGCAACTCCACTGTACCCGCCCGTAGTTTGAAGAACGATTGGTACCTTCCGCCCCAACAAAATACTGGTGCGGCGCGCGACCTCTTCATGCAGTGGCGCAAGAAGTTGCGGACCTGCCGTGGCGATGTTGCCACCCAAAATGAGCAGCTCGGGATCGAACACGTGCAGGAAGCTTACCAGCGCGGCCGTAAGAGACTCGAAAGCGAGGTCCAACACGCGCCGCGCGCTCGGGTCGCCCTCTGTCGCCGCCTTAAAGATAGCCTCGGTACTGGGAATCCGGCCAGTTTCGTCAACTGATAAACGAGTCGGAGACGCTCGATGGATGTGGCTAAAGTAAGCGGACTCAATCGCGCGCGACGAGAAGCAAGTTTCCAGACATCCATAGTTACCGCAAATGCACAGCCCGCCGCGGATGTCGAGCGTGACATGTCCGAGGTGGCACGCAGCTCCCGAGGCGCCGCGCACGATTACGCCATCGACCAGCGCTGCGGCTCCGACGCCTGTACCGAGAGTGAGCAGGAGCACATTGCGCCGCCCACGAGCTGCGCCCCAAAGCGCCTCGCCGACCAGGGCCGTGCGTGCGTCGTTGTCGGCACAGAGAGGCAGGTTATCCACACTGGCCAGTTCGCGCAGCAAATGTCCTTCCAGAAAATTCAGATTGCCAGGTAGCCGGTTCACGCGAGTAGTCGCAGCGTCGATGACTCCCTTGCAGCCAATCCCAATTCCCAGCAGTCGACCCGTTGCGTGCTTGCGCACCGAGTGGACAAAATCACGCAGCGCCGACGACGTGCGTGGCGAGTCCTCTTTGAAGCTCGCCAGCAGATCTCCGTTCAATCCCACCAAAGCGGCCTTCATGGCGGTCGCACCGATGTCGACACCGATCGCGACCGCGTCCGCATGAGTTGGCGTTTGAGTTTCGCTCACAATGATTCTGAATTATACTCACGTCGATCCTCAGCAAGCTCTCGCGAGAGCGACAGGAGTCAACCTCATCCGTGCCAGACAAGGTCCTCGATCACGCAGTGAGTTCGAAGCAGGCCGGCCTGGCGTTCTTCGATCAGGCGATGGTTCTGCTGGAAAATCTGCGACGCACGCAGGCTGACATCATTCAAAAAGCGGCAGAACTTTGCGCTGAGCGAATCTCGCGGGGCGGTCTCGTTTTTCTCTTTGGCAACGGCCACTCCCGCATGATGTGCGAAGAAATGACTCCGAGGCAGGGTTGCTACGCGGGTTTCGTCGCTCTGGTAGAACTCGCGCTATCGAACCATGCGTCGATCGTCGGTACAAACGGCCTGCGCGCGCCGCTTTACCTCGAGAACTATGAAGGGTACGCAGAGAAAATTCTGCAGAGCTTTCATTTCGGAACGAACGACGCGTTCATCGTAATTTCAACCAGCGGTATCCGGCCTGTAGTCGTCGAGGTAGCAGCGGGAGCGCAGAAGCGCGGGCTGCCTGTGATCGCTATCGTCTCCAAAGCACATTGCGAGCAAGCGAAGCCTGCTCATTCTTCGGGGAAGAAACTCATCGACTGCGCTGATCTCATCATCGACAACCAGTGTCCGCCGGGCGACTGCCTTATCGAGTTAGAGGGTCTGGAGTGGCGGACAGGGCCGGTTTCCACAATCACCGGCGCGACTATCATCAATATGATTCGCTGCGCCACGGCGGAAGCGCTGCTGGCGCGAGGCGTCAAGCCCGTGTTGCTGCCCAGCCATCAGTTCGTCGGAAATGCCAGCGCTGCCGAGCAACTGGAAGCGTTCTACGAGGCCTATCGCAAGAGCCTCAAACACCTTTTTGAATAGGGGCCACGTGAGCGAAGTTCTCCTGGTGACCGGGTCGTCGGGGATTGCGGCGGCAACGGCACGCCTTTGGGGAGCGCAGGACAGCGTGTTTATCGTTGGCGTGAAGGAAGTAGAATGCCGCTCGCTGGCGGCGGAGTTGCCTGACGCACATTTCTGCGCGGCGGATGTGCGCGATCAAGAGGCTGTGCGCAAGAGTGTTGCGGCCTGCGTCGAACGATTCGGGAAAATCGACGCGCTCTTCAATGTGGCCGGGATCAGCGCCCGCTCGCTCGGTGATGGTCCGCTCCACGAATGTTCGACCGAGGCCTGGGACACCGTCATGGACGTGAATGCCAAGGGCACGTTTCTGATGTGCCGCGAAGTGCTACGCGTATGGACTCGAGATTCTCATAAGGGCGCCATTCTTAACATCGGGAGTGTTCTGGCGCAGCACCCGGAGCGGGAACATTTCGCCACCGTGGGGTATGCCGCAAGCAAGGGAGCCATCGAGGCAATGACGCTTTCCGCCGCCGCTTACTATGCGCCTGCCGGCATCCGGATTAATGTCCTGGCGCCTGGTCTTGTTCTGACTCCAATGAGCGCGCGTGCACAGAGTGATGCCCGCGTCATGGAATACATTGCGCACAAGCAGCCTCTGACGCAGGGTCTGATCGCGCCGGAGGACATTGCAAAGACCGCGTGTTTTCTTCTGAGAAAGGACTCAAGCCCGATCACGGGGCAAGTTGTCACGGTCGATGCAGGTTGGGCGGTGAGCGCATGACCGAAGCAAGAGAACTCCGACCTCTGCGAACGACCGTGATCGGCAGCTATCCTTTTCCCGGATGGCTTGAGTCTGCCTCGGCGCATCTGGATGAATTTGGCGAGGCTGATATCGAAGAGATGCGGACCGACGCGGTGGTCGCAGCCGTTCATGATCAAGTTCAAGCGGGGCTCGACGTAATCACCGATGGCGAGCAGAGCCGGTACGACTTTAATCTGTCCTTCTACGGACGGCTCGAGGGCATTCGCGCCACACCATTTTCTCCCCGACGCTTCGGCCCGCCGGCTCACGATCAGCGCGGAAAATATCCCATCACAGGAACGATTGTCTCCAAGCATGGGCTCGGCGCGGTCGCTGAATTCAAACTTCTGCAGAAAGTCGCGCCGAAAGGAGCTACGCTTAAGGCCAGTGTTCCCGGCCCGTACACGCTAAGTGGCCGCATCGAACCCGGTGGTACTTATCCCAGCCGCTGGGAGGTCACGGACGCATTGATCCCCATCGTCCGCGCTGAACTGGAGCAACTCGTGGAAGCCGGTTGTCAAGAGATTACCCTCGACGAGCCTTCCATGAGCTGTTACGGGCATCGCGAGGATCCGCGCCGCTTCGTAAAGATCTTTGCTGACACCGTCAAGCCGATCGTCGGTCGATGCCGGCTCTCCACTCATTTATGTTTCGGCAATTACAAGGGGCGCGCGGTTGCACCCCGCCGTTACGCTCCGCTGTTCCCCGCGTTCTTCGAATTGCCCGTGGACGAAATTCACCTCGAGATGGCGAGCCGCGAATTTGCCGAGATCGAACTCATCGGAGAAATCGCGAAGCGGGGCATCGATGTCGCGGTCGGAATCATCGACGTGAAAAACTATTACGTTGAAACTCCCGCCGATGTGGCCGATCGTGTGCGCCTCTGCCTCAGGTATGCGCCCGCCGAGCGGCTTTCTTTCGCGCCCGACTGCGGACTAAGTCAGACCGCCCGCTGGGCAGCCCGGCAAAAACTCATCAACATGGTTCAAGGTGTGGCCATCGTGCGTAAGGAACTAGGACTCGCGTGATCCGTCCGCTGCAGTCCCACGCCGCGCTGCTCGACGACATCCGTGGCGCAGACAAGCGCGATGGCGGCTTCCGGCTCTGGTGGCTGGGACAAAGCGGATTCCTGCTGCAGTGGCAGGGCGTCCACGTACTGCTCGACCCTTATCTTTCAGACTCGCTCACGAAAAAATACAGCCAGACCGACAAACCACATGTGCGGATGACGGAGTTGGTGATTGATCCAGCGGAATTGTCATTCGTCGACATCGCGACTTCCTCCCATAACCACACCGACCACCTCGACGCCGAAACTCTGGGCCCGATCCTTAAACACAACCCATCGCTGAAACTCGTTATTCCGGAAGCCAATCGTGCCTTCGTCGCAGACCGTCTGGAGATCGATCCCGTCACCGCAATCGGACTCGATGACCGAAGCACCATCGAACTCTCAGGGATTCGATTCTCCGCCGTCGCATCCGCGCATGAAGCGGTGGAGCGCGACGAGCAGGGCCGCGTGAGAGCTCTCGGCTATGTTTTGCAATTCGGCGATTGGAGCCTCTATCACAGTGGCGACACGCTGCGCTACGAAGGGATGGCGGAGAAACTGCGCCCTTTCGCCGTCGACGTCGCGCTTCTTCCCATCAACGGGCGTGCGCCGGAACGGCGCGTCGCGGGCAATCTGTCTGGCCCTGAAGCCGCTCAGTTGGCACACGACATCGGCGCGAAGCTGGTGATCCCATGCCATTTCGAGATGTTTGAATTCAACACGGCGACTCCGTACGCGTTCATCGATTCTTGCCGCGGCCTAGGTCAATCCTTCCGCGTTCTGCGTTGTGGCGAACGACTGGATAAATCGAACCTCCAAACTTACTAGCCTCGCAAAAGCCACGCCTACAACCGAGCGTGAATCAAAATGTATGCCACATCGACCCCAGTGTCACCATATCGGAATCCGCGGACGACGTCGGCGTGGTCGGGCTGGCGACCTCAGCCGAAAGACTGCGCTGTTGCAGCCAGGAAGCAAGTTGGGGTCCTTGCTGTGTTTTCAGGTCCACACAATAATTCATTTGCTCTACCGACTGCTTCAGCGAACGTTGCGCGGCGGGCGCAGGATGGCTGGTGAAGAACGCCTGCACTTCATCGCGCATTCCCGAGTCACAGAAGCTGCCGGTGGCCTGGACAATCGACCAACCGGCGAAGGCTCCGCCCAGCTTTTCGATACTTCCCCAATGCTCCTGCACGAAACTCCACGCCTGTTTCGCCGTATCCGGATTTTGCATCACGTCTGCGACCAGGTATGGAGCATCCTGCGAGCGCATCTCTGGCGAAATGGCAAACTCCAGCGTTCTCGCAGCCAAGTTAGGATCGTTGAAACGCCTAAGCGCAGAAAGATCGGCGAAATAGTTTTCCGGCGTCTTGGCAGCTTTAAGATCCGCGATGATTTTGTCGTACAAAGTCTGATCGCCGTTCCGCGCCGCAATTCCCAACGCAACGACCGCGATTTCATGGTCGACAGAGGAAGGATCTGCGAGATACTGGTTGGCTAGCCTCGTTGCCAGTGCCTGTACTTGTGGATCACGGGCAACGTCGCCCAAGGCCAACATCAGTCTCGCGCGCAAGGCGATCTGGTCTTCGCTTTCGCCGGGCTTGGCTTCCCACCCTACGTCTCGGGCTACCGGATCAAGGAGCTGGCGAACCCACGAGTCAAAAGGTTCGCGATCAGCATCGCTTACCAGGTGATCGCTAATGAAGATGAGTTGATTGAGAACTTCGCCCAGAACGGCGCTGCTGCGGTCCGCTTGAAGCCCCTCCGCGAGTACCAGATAATCTCCAATGGGTTCGCGATTGACCCGGACCGAGGCCCAAACATCGCTTAGCAACATCATACGTTCGGCCGGAGTCAGCACGCTCTCGGCTACTTTCGCAACGGACTGTATGGTTTCTGAACTATACGCAGAGCGATAGAAACCCTTCGCATTTGCGTTTGCGTAAACCCATGAGGAACATCCCTGCAGAGTGAGGCTGTCCTGTTTTTTCGTCACCAGTTCACACTTTTCCACGCTTGATGTCGCCGATGCACCCGCTTTCATACACAGAGGAATTTGCCAGAGCTCCGGGCCATCCGCGTTCAACTTCGCCCGGTCATAAAAGTAGCGCTGCTGTTCGAGCGCGGCCGTCTCGGAATTACCGGAGCATCGCGTCTTTACCGTCACCAGCGGCGGCCCAGCTTGCTCGGTCCAGGTGGGCATGATCTTGTCGATAAGCTTCTTTGAGACTTGGGTCTGCGCGTTCCAAAAGTCAGACGCGGTGGCGTTGGCGTAGGAATGTTGCTTCAAATACAAATCCACGCCGGCACGAAACGAGTCTGGCCCCACGTAGGATTCCAGCATCCGCAACACAGCGGCGGTCTTCGTGTAGGTGATGGCATCGTCGAGTTCGAGGATCTGCGCCGGAGTGTCTGCCGGTTGGTGAATGGGGTGGGTATTGACCAGCGAGTCCTGTCCCAGCGAGAAAACAGTGTCGCTGATTTCGTCGAGTTGCACATTCCATTCCGGCTTCCAAGCCGCAACCGGCTTGCTCGACATCCAGGTGGCGAAGCCTTCGTTAAGCCACTTGTAATCCCACCACTGCATGGTTACCAGGTCGCCGAACCATTGATGCGCCATTTCATGGGCGATGACGGAAGCAACGGTCTTTTTGAGGTCAATAGCCGTGTGCTTCTCGTCGAGCAGCAGCAACACCTCGCGGAAGGTGATGCAGCCCGTGTTCTCCATGGCGCCCGCCGAGAAATCTGCGAGCCCGACCAGGTCAAGCTTGCCGTAGGGATATTTGATCCCAAAATAGCGATCGTAATAGCTAAGGTTAAATTCGGCTGCCGCCAACGCAAAACGGCCCATCTCCTTCTTGCCGGGGCTGGTCCAAACGCGAATCGGAATGCCGTCCGCCTCGCCTTCGATGTATTCAAAGTTGCCGACGACTATGGCCACCAAATACGACGGCATCTTGGGGCTGGTCGAGAAATGGACAGTATGTTTGGCGTCGCCCGGACCAGGCGTGTCGGAAATGATTTTCCCATTCGAGATTACGGTCAAGCCCTTGTCGGCGATGACGGTGACGTCGAACGTGGCCTTGAAAGCTGGCTCGTCAAAAGAGGGAAACGCCCTTCGCGCGTCGGTGTCTTCGAGTTGAGTCGCGGCGTATTTGCGGCCTTGATCGTCTTTGCCGATGTAGAAGCCGCGCAGTTCGTTGTTCAGAATTCCCCGATAGCGGATATGCACCGTCGCCGGGCCGGGCTGAATCGGTTTGGTTACCGTCAGGGTCGCGGTTTGATTGGATTGGTCCAGCCTCACTTTGGCCTTCTCAGTGCCGCTCCCGCTGCTGATACTTACGTCCTGGAAATCGATTTCGACGGCATGAAGGACGATATCAGACGTGGTTTTAAAGACCCGAATTTGAATCGTTTCCTCGCCGTCGAACTTGTTGGTAGCGAAGTCGGGCGCAAAAACTAGCTTGTAATTGTCAGGTGCTGCGGTTTGCGGTAGACGCTCCGCAGTGCAGAGGGACGCCAAGATTAAGAGCCCGACAAGAATTAATCGGTGTTTCATTTCTTCCCCTCGATTTGCAGAGTAACGATCGTGCAACCTGGAAACGCCGACGACGCTTTATCCGGTCGGCTCATGATCTTTATAGCTAAATTGGAGGCCCGCTTCTTGAACCGTATTAGCCTGCATGGAATTTTGGTGCAGGGGTTGCGGGCCGGAGGGTGCTGCGAAAAGTCGAAGGAGTGAGCCCCGTTGACTTTTTGAAAACTCGGCACAAGTGGGCGTGATCCGCGAACCCGCAAGCGTAGGCCACGTCCACAATTGGCATCTTAGAATTGAGGAGATCGAATGCTTTGCGGATACGAATCTTGGCAAGATGATCGCCGAATGTGCAGCCCAGGAACCGGCGAAAACTGCGCGCCACATGCACGGGATGAACCCCAACAGCAAGGGCGAGGCTCGTCAATGACAGATGCTGTTCTTCCGTATCGGCGCAAATTCGAAGTGCACTTTTGAACCAGGCGGGCGGTCGGCTCTCCAGCGGGCCGGTAAAGAAAAAACCGAGTAACTCGGTCGCGACATCCGCGACTCCATGAGCATCGTCGTCGCTGAGTTCGCGATAGATCCGCAGGCCAAGCGAGTAGGGAAGGCCACCGCAAAACATGCGGGCCCGCGGAATCGGCTTGAGTTCCTGCGCCGCGTCGTCCAACCAGGCAGGATCAATTGAGAGATCCAGTACATGGCCGCCACCGGAGCCGAAGCGGTCGGCATGAGCCTCTGTTCTTGGGTGCCAGATCACCGTGCCCGACGAACAGATCCGTTCTTCCTGCCGGGAAACTTCCACGTATGCTCCCGCGAGCAGGAAGGAAACGTATGCTGTTTCATGTTCGTGCAAAGCGAGCGCGGTATCGGCCGAATAAGACTTTTCGATAATTCGAAAAGGGCCGATCTGCTTATTACGAAGAGTGTTTCTTCCGGATTTCATTTCAGGGTGCTATCGTCCAATCTAGTTCCGTCCTCGAATGTAGATACGCTCGATTCGCTCGGACCGTTCCAACTTCTTGACTATCCCCTTCCGAAGCGCGGGATCGGTCGTGAAGTGGATGACCCCTCCTTCGTGCACTGTCGCTTAGACGCGCTTGTCTGATTTCTGTACCGTCTCGGTTGACCGGAATCTGCCAGTTAAGTCGTGACCGTGTCGTCAGTCCCAGGATCGGTCAACCGCAAAACCCTGACGCGACCTCTGGTGGTAGACGCGGGAGTTCTCTTACAATCAATGTTTACGGGTTCTTTAGTCCGGATGCACGCCAGGCCAACACAAACGGAGGTGTTCTTGAAGCGCAAGATTGCTGTACTTACCTTTATTGCCATCGCACTAAGTACTTTCTGCAGGTTGGCCGCGGCTGCCGATGCGAAGTTTGGCCCAGCGAACCCGTTTTACGCCCCGAGTACATTGCCCTTCCAAGCACCCCCCTTCGACAAGATCAGGGATGAAGACTATCAGCCGGCGATCGAGGCGGGCATGGCCGAGGAGTTGACTGAGATACGGGCGATTGCGGACAATCCGGCGCCGCCGACATTCGAGAACACCCTCGTTGCCATGCAGAAGACCGGGCAACTCCTCCGGCGAGCGAACGCGACGTTCGACGCGGTTAGCGGGGCGAATACCAATCCCGTGCTAGAGAGAGTGCGTACCGAGGAGGCGCCGAAGCTGGCAGCCCATAACGATGCGATCTACCTGAATGCCAAATTGTTTGACCGTGTGGCCGCCGTCTACAAGCAGCGCGAATCGCTCCAGTTCGATCCGGAATCGCAGAGGTTGCTCCAAGTGACCTATGACGAGTTCGTCCGCTCTGGCGCAGGTCTTTCGGAGTCCGACAAAGCTCAATTGAAGAAGTTGAACGAAGAAATCTCGACGCTCTCGGCTACCTTTTCGACAAAGCTGCTCGCCGCTACAAAAGACGGAGCCTACTCCACTAAGGAGAAGAGTGCGCTTGCCGGCTTGAGCGACGCCCAAATCGCTGCGGCTGCACAGGCCGCGCAGAGCCGCAAGCAGCGAGGCTATGTTCTCCCGCTGCAGAACACGACACAGCAGCCGGACCTTGCCTCGCTCAGCGTCCGGGCGACACGCGATGCCGTCTTCGAGAAATCCTGGAACCGTACCGAGCGCAACGACGCCAACGATACCCGTGACATTATCTCGCGATTGGCACAGCTGCGTGCGCAACGGGCGCAACTCCTCGGATTTCCCAACCATGCCGCGTGGAAGTTGGGAGACCAGATGGCAAAAACTCCAGAGGCTGCCTTGAAGTTTATGGATGCCCTGGTACCGGGCGCGACCGCCAAGGCCGCGAGCGAGGGCAAGGACATTCAGGATGTCATCGACGCGCAGAAGGGCGGCTTCACTTTGCAGCCCTGGGACTGGGAGTTCTACTCCGACCAGGTGCGCAAAGCGAAGTACGATCTGAACGATGCTGAGATTAAGCCATACTTCGAGCTGAACAATGTGCTCGAAAACGGCGTCTTTTACACGGCCAACCAGCTCTATGGGATTACTTTCAAGGAACGCAAGGATATCCCGGTCTATCAGGCGGATGTTCGTGTCTTTGAGGTTTCGGATGCTGACGGCAAGCCATTGGCGCTCTTTTATTGCGACTATTTCAAACGCGACAACAAGAACGGTGGGGCATGGATGAGCGTCCTCGTGGACCAGTCAAAGCTTCTGGGGACGCTGCCAGTGGTCTACAACGTCGCGAATCTGCCAAAGCCCGCACCGGGCGAGCCAGCCCTTATCAGCTTTACCGACGTGACGACGATGTTCCATGAGTTTGGACATGCATTGCACGGCATGTTTGCGAATACCGAGTATCCGACTCTGTCGGGCACCGCAACAGCAGCAGACTTTGTGGAGTTTCCCTCGCAATTCAACGAGCACTGGGCGCTCTATCCTGCTGTCCTCGATCATTACGCCCGGCACTACCAGACTGGCATGCCGATGCCCGCCGAGCTTGCGGCCAAGATCAGGAACGCTCAAACCTTCAATCAAGGATACCTGCTAACCGAGTTGGTCGCGGCTGCTGAGCTCGACATGCAGTGGCACACCCTTCCGGCCAGCGCGCCGCTGCAGCAACCGGATACGTTCGAGAAACAAGCGCTCGAGAAAACACATTTACTGCTCAGCGCCGTGCCGCCTCGCTACCGCTCGAGCTATTTCGCCCACATCTGGGGAGGAGGCTACTCTGCCGGTTACTACGCCTACCTGTGGGCGGAGATGCTGGATGACGACGCGTACCAGTGGTTTGAAGATAATGGCGGTCTAACGCGCGCCAATGGCGACCGGTTCCGGCGGATGGTGCTGTCGCGTGGCAACACCGAGGATCTGGCGAAAATGTATGCAGCCTGGCGCGGCCGAGACCCGAGCGTCGAGCCTATGATGAAGTACCGCGGTTTGAGGGAGTCCGGACACTAGAGCCTGCCCTGGTCCGACTATAAAAGAGTTGCCGGCCCACCAGCCAAAATCGCCGGGAGCGCGGCAACTCGGTTCGCACGTTATAATTGCGCCCATTGATGAAGTTGACCTCTGGCACGAAGCTTGGGCCGTATGAAATTCAGTCTCCGCTTGGTGAGGGCGGTATGGGCGAAGTCTACCGCGCCCGCGATACGCGGCTGGACCGCACCGTCGCGATCAAGATACTGGCTTCCCATCTTTCTTCCTCCCCAGAATTGAAACAGCGCATGGAGCGCGAGGCGCGAACCATTTCGTCCTTAAACCATCCGCACATTTGCCAGCTATATGACATCGGCTCGCAGGACGGCACCGATTATCTGGTGATGGAGTTTCTCGAAGGGGAAACTCTGGCCGCGAGGCTGAGCAAAGGAGCGATCCCAATGAGCGAAATACTCAAGATCGGGATCGCGGTCGCGGATGCGCTGGCGGTGGCCCATCGCCAGGGCATTGTTCATCGCGACTTGAAACCGGGAAATATTATGCTGACCCAGGGCGGCGCCAAGCTGATGGACTTTGGCTTGGCGAAACCACTAGGTATACAGACTGCCAGCTCTGGCTCGGGCGCGGCGCCGCCTTCGTTTACCGCAGCGGCGACGTTAAGCGGGCCGAGCCCGTTGACTCCGCTGACCGCAGTGGGCACGGTCATTGGCACGATCCAATATATGTCGCCGGAGCAGATTGAAGGAAAAGAAGCCGACGCCCGCTCCGATATTTTTGCTTTTGGTGCTGTGCTGTATGAAATGGCGGCAGGGAAGCGGCCATTTCATGGGAAGAGTCAGATCTCTTTGGCGTCCTCGATTTTGGAAAGCGATCCGGAGCCAATTAGCAATTTAAAGCCGTTGACTCCGTCCGGTTTAGAGCGGGTTGTGACCACCTGCCTGCGGAAGAATCCGGAAGAGCGCTATCAGACGGCGCACGATATCAAACTGGAGCTCCAGTGGATTGCGACGGAACGGCCTGCGCCTGCGCCGACCGCCGCGGCACCAGCTCCTGCAGCTGAGCCTGGTCGTCGCCCGCTGGGTTGGGCAGCCGCGGTGGTTGTGGCGCTATCCCTGGGAGCCATCGTTGGATTTTTGGTCCACCGTTCCAATCCGTTCCCGCCGAGCATTCGCACGGTCATTGATCCTCCGCCGAACACTTCGTTCCGCCTGACGGACGACGCAGCGGGGCCTCCAGTTTTGTCGCCCGACGGCGCGTCGATAGCATTTACGGCCACCGGCGACGACGGCAAAGTTGCCGTGTGGGTCCGCGCTATGAATTCGCTGGAGGCACACGCTCTGCCCGAAACCGAAGGAGCATTTTTTCCTTTCTGGTCGGCGGACGGCCGCTCCCTCGGATTTTTCGCCGACGGGAAGCTCAAGACGATTGAGCTGAGTGGCGGATCTCCGGTTGTGGTCTGCGACGCACAACTCGGGCGTGGAGGTGCATGGGGAACGGGCGGAGTGATCGTATTTTCTGCGGGCCCAATTTCGCCCCTGCTGCGGGTTAGCGCCAGCGGGGGAGTTCCGGCACCGCTCACTAAGATTGACGCCGGGCAACACACTTCGCATCGCTGGCCTGTTCTGCTGCCCGACGGAAAGCATTTTCTCTATCTGGCACTTCATCACGATCCCACAAAGTCGGCGAACGATTCGTTGTACTATGCGTCGCTGGATGGCCGTGAAAATCGTCCGTTGATGCATTCGCAATCGAATGCCGTTTACGCCAGCGGATATCTTATGTTCTCGCGCGGCGACCAATTGATGGCGCAACCCTTCGATCCGGCGAGTGGCACGTTGAGCGGTGAGCCACAAAGCGTGGCCAAGGGAGTGATGAACGATGCCAGCACCTGGCACATGGACGTTTCAGCCGCAGACAACGGCCTGTTGGTTTTCGGCAGCGGTGGAAGCGGCGATTTGCAGTTAATCTGGATGGATCGCAGCGGGAAGCAGGTCGGCACCGCCGCGACCAAGCTGACAAACCTGCAATATGCGCGCATATCGCCGCAGGGAGACCGCGTCGCTCTCCAGATTGACACGGGGCAGAACGACATCTGGGTACTCGATTTGGCGCGCGGAGTTCGCACCCGACTGACCTTCGGCCCCGTAGCAAACACGGCGCCAATCTGGTCACCCGACGGCAAGTGGATTGCCTACTTCTCTCCGCGGGACGGCCGACCGGCACTCTGCCGCAAGCCCGCGGACGGCAGCGGAGCGGAAGAAATTCTGCTCACCGATGATCAGCCGGTCATTCCCACCGATTGGTCGCGGGATGGCAAGATTCTCCTCTACCAGCGCGGCACCTTGGCAAGGTCGGAGATCTGGGCATTTCCGCTTCAAGGAGAGCGCAAACCCTGGATGGTGCTGCCGCACGGCGAGACGGCGCATCTTTCACCGGACGGCCGTTGGTTGGCATACGCTTCCTATGAATCCGGTGTCCTTGAAATTTATGCGGTGGCGTTCGGCGGGGGGCAAGGGAAGTGGCAGATCTCGCCCAACGGCGGCGGGTTGCCGCGCTGGAGCAGCGACGGAAAAGAACTTTATTACTTCGATGGGACGTTCTCCATTTTGGCGGTCCCGGTGAAGGAGGTCGGCGGCGCGCTCCAATTCGGCGCCGCTCAACCGCTCATCAACCGAGTGACCATTATGGCCGTACCCTTCTACGACGTCTCCTCTGACGGAAAGAAGTTTCTCTTGCAACAGCTTTCGCGACGGGTCAGCCAGTCCGTCACGGTGGTTACGAACTTTACGGAAGGATTGAAGAAGTAGGCTCGGCTGATTTCAAGACGCTGATCTCTCGCGAACGACCGCAGACTGCAAATTCCCGAGTGGCTGAAGAATCCGACCAAGCATTTCCGTCCGCAAGTCGACGGCGATTTGGTGAAGGACGGGGTTTGCGGCTGCCTGATTGTCCGCAAGTTCCGCGTGAGTCAACCGACCATAAGCCCGCACATGAAGATTCTGTGCCAGGCGGGGCTGACCCGCGCCAGCGAATCAAGAAGTAGACTTTCAACAAGCGGGACGAGGCCAAAATCAGGCAAATCAAGAAAGTGATTCTAGCGAAAGTGTAGCGGACGAACGGGGAAGGTGTTGCTTGATACCTTTTATGGGTAGCCCCCTCGTTGTCATTCCAGCCGTGTCGATCGCGGCGCCAGTAAATGTCGACAATTGGCTAAGTGTCGATGTATACTGCCACCGCAGAGAAAGGAAACTTTTCATGACACTGAACCGCTGGGAATTTAAAGGATGGACCGTTTGCAGCATCGCCCTGGTCTCTATTGCCGCTGGATCTCTCATTACTGCCCGCCTGGGGAACATGAAGCAGGCCAGGGCTAATAGCGATCGCGTGTTCGAGCTTCGTGTTTATCATGCTGTGCCGGGCAAACTGCCGGCGCTGGAGTCGCGCTTTCGCGACACGACTTCCAAGCTGCTCGCCAAACACGATCTCAAGGTTGTGGGTTACTGGGTACCCGAGGATGCTCCCGCTTGGGATAACACTTTCATCTTTATGTTGGCTCATGCCAGCCGGGAGGAAGCGAAAAAGAACTGGGACGCGCTGTGGGCCGACCCGGCGTTTCAAGAAGTGGTGAAATCCGAGCAGTCTAACAAACTGGTAGAAAAAGCGGACTCGACATACATGCGTCCGACGGATTTTTCACCAATGAAGTAGTGGCGTATTCGACAGGATCCGATCGTCACCAGTTTATCGGGCAACCCGCCCCCAGCCCGGCCTTTGCCGCGCGTCTTGCGTCTCAAATCTGATAGAAAAGCGAAGCTCGGACCGGCACAGTAAGGAGATGCCTGGTGCGGAAGGGGGGATTTGAACTACTCCATCACGTTGATAACACGTAACTTATTGATTTTGCATTCGGCCTGAAGGCCCAAATGCCCCACAATCCCGCTTCCATTGTACGTTTATTGTACGGCGAACGCGCTGCAGAATAGAAAACCGCGCCGAAGCGCTTTCTCTCCGATTCTACCGACAACAGTTTGACATCCACTCCTCCCATCGGTCAAGGCCCACCGACTCCGGCGGCAGTGTCGCTGCGTTGCTAGGCTCCGTACCGTTTGGGTCAATCTGCCGCGATCAATCGGCGGTCGCGATGGGGCTCGGTGCGTGGTTGGCCAGTGCTAAGTTCGCAGTTCTTCCCCGAAGCAACGCCGCAAGCTGGACAAGGAACAGCGAGTACCTGTTTTAGGCTCAATTCCTTTTTCATGGCGCCGAGAAATATTGCCGCAGAACCAATGCACAAGACTGGTCAAACTTGAACACTTTATGCGTTGACGGGGAATCCGAACCTAAGTCAAATCCATGCGCAAGACCTGAGCCGACCTTAGAATTCAAGGGATGAATTTCGAGAGCTTCTGGACAAGAAGTTTACCGACCGAATCACTCTAATTTTTCCCCAGCTATTCCGGCCAGGAATGGCTGTCCGCCGACAATTCATTGGACAGCGGGATTAAGTGAGGTTAGCTTTGCGCCAAAAGCAGCGATTTTGAGGTGCTGCTGGAGGTGCATATGCCACGAAGGTTCCAACTCCATCGCATCCGTCGAATCGAGAACATTCTTGGGTCGAAGTGGGTGCGTCCAACCGCCGCTCTTGTCTCCGTGCTTCTACTCATGCCTGTGGCCGCGTTGGCACAGGGTTCACCGTTCGACACGGGCTTTACCGCGATCCAAAGCCTTTTCACCGGCACCATTGCGAAGGTTGCAAGTCTGGTCGCGATTGTGATCGGGGGCTACGGCTTCGCGCACGGCGAACCCGGCGCAAAAAAGGCGCTCGCTGGTGTTGCCGCCGGAACGGGCATTGCCGTTCTCGCTGTGAATGTCCTGAGTTGGCTCTGGGGTGTATAGCCCCTTCCCAACTACCGTCAACCCGCGCCTGAAACGAGGAACTTATGCCCGACAAACCACAGCAGAAGCACCGCACAAATCGAGTCTTCAAGAGCTTGCACAAGCCACTCACCTACCTGGGCGTAGAACGGACGCTGTTCTACTTCGTATGCGTCGGCGCAGTGGGGGCCTTCAACCTCTTCAATTCCATCCTCGCCGGTTTCGCTGTATTCGTCGGGGGTTTTGCTTTCGGGCATTGGGTAACGAACAGCGATCCGGCCTTCCTCCGCATCCTCGCGAAATCCGAACGCTACAAGCTGCGCTATGACGCGGCCAAACAGCAAGTCCCACTTGTGGAGGTCGTTTGATGCTGCGCCTCGATAAAGTCATCAAGCCGTGGAAAGAGAGTGCGTCTCTCAACGACCACATCAACCTCTATGGCTTCTGGAGCGAGACAGCCTTCCTTACCAAAAGTGGCGATCTAGGCATGGTTCTGAGCGTTCCCGGCGTGGACTACGAAAGTCTGGACCGCTCAGAACAGGAGTACGCAGTGAAGCGGTTGGAAGCGGCGCTCAAAGCGTTTGGCCCAGGCTTCCACGTTTACCAATACCTCTTCAAATCGAACCGCCCCGATATACCCTTCGCAAAATATGACGATCCGATTGTGGAAGCAGCGATCGAACAACGGCGAAAGTTCTTTGAAGCAAAACGCGACCATCTTTATCAGATTGAAATCTTCTACTGCATTCTGCTCGAAGGCGCCAGGTCGAAGACCGGCGTGGGCGCGGCAATCGCTCGAATCTTGCGCGATCCCGCGGGCGCCGTTGGCGAACTAAAAGTGCAGTTCACCAACGACAGCATGAAGACGCTGTTGCGCACGCATATTGAGCACGATCTTCGACGGCTCGACCAGAGCGTGCAGGCATTCGCTCGAC
>DATNNE010000074.1:0-7060 GCA_035601995.1 Terriglobales bacterium | reverse complement strand
CATATCTTGAGATTTTTGACGCGTTCTACGCCGATCATGTCGAGGTCAGCGACGGCACGGAGAATGGCCCGGTATTTGGCCGGGAGCGGATTCGAGCGATCCTCTTAAGATTTCTTGTCCCAATTCATGTAATGGCTGAGATTGGCGGCTTGTCGGTACAGATTCGAGAAAGCCCGATTCTCGGAGACACCGCAGATGAGACACATTCGGCCTGGTCAGTGGATCTAATCGGGGTGTCAGGCAGGACGTGCCAGATTTCCTGGTGCACTCTTCGACATTGGGCTGATTCTCGCGTGGTATACGAACGCCATTACGACCATCAGCAAACCGGCGGGCCTCTCACCTTCGACGATCTTCATCTGAGTCCGCCACCGGCGAGTGTGAGCGATCAACGGCCATTTTAACCGCGGTAACTTGCTTTGCTGCGAGATCAGTACTGGATGTAGAGGAGGACCGCAATGCCAGTCACCACTAGCACCATGCTGAAGTGGGAAGTTTTAGTAACGAATCGCCAAGGCCTCACCCGCGATCTGCCACCGGGGAAAGAAAAATGGATGTGGGTGCCGACATCGGCCACACTTATTTATGGCGAACGAGACGCTGTTCTCGTCGACGCCTTTCTTACCGTCGAGCAGGCGCACGCCGCAGTGGAATGGGTCGCGGCGAGCGGCAAGAACCTGACTACGATCTATATCACTCACGGCCACGGCGATCATTTCTTTGGCATCGGCGCCCTCCTGGATCGGTTTCCGAATGCCAAAGCGGTTGCTACGGCTGACGTTCTGAAGGTCATGCGCCGGCAAATGTCCCCGGAATTCGTCGCGAGTTTCTGGAAGGCACGCTATCCCGGCCAGATTCCGGAGCACCTGGTCCTTCCCGAGGAACTCCACGGGAATGTGATTGACCTCGAAGGTCGTGAGCTTGTCGCAGTCGAAGTGGGACATACCGACACCGATAACACGACGTGTCTTCACGTGCCATCAGTCGGCTTGGTCGTCGCTGGCGACGCTGCCTATAACGATGTTCACCTCTACCTCGCCGAGTCAACCGCGCAAACTCGCCGCGATTGGATCACTGCGCTCGACACCATTGAGACGCTGAAACCGCGCGCCGTGATCGCGGGGCACAAGAAAGCCGATAGGGACGACAGTCCAAGAATTATTGAAGAGACCCGTCAATACATCCGCGATTTTGAGCGCGTCGCCTCGATGACGTCGACGGCGAAAGAGCTATACGACCAGATGCTGGAGATCTATCCGGATCGAGCCAATCCGGGCTCACTATGGGGTTCGGCGCACGTGGCGAAACCGTAAGTTCGTCGCAATGAAAGGCAGTGCACTAGAGACGGACGGCTGAACAGGAAGAACGCGATATATCAAATGCTTCAAGACTCGAACGATTTTAGGACTTCGCAATCGATGAAAAGGAGGATGTCCGATGAAGAGTAAAGCGATGGCAATAGGCGTCAGAACACGAATCAGCTACTGTGCGCTGGCAATCATGACAATCATTCTAAGCGTGGGAGACAACACAATGGCACAAACAAAATCAACGGCAGTTGTGAAGAACATCGTTCTCGTCCACGGCGGTCTGGTGGACGGGTCCGGTTGGAAGGATGTCTATAAAATCCTGAAGAAGGATGGCTACACGGTTTCGATTGTTCAGGAACCGACCATCTCGCTGCCAGACGACGTGGCGGTCACGAAGCGCGTGATCGACAGTCAGAACGGCCCGGTGATCCTCGTCGGCCACTCATATGGCGGAGTAGTGATCACCGAAGCGGGCAACGATCCAAAGGTCGCTGGTTTGGTCTACGTCACGGCATTCGCACCGGACAAGGGCGAATCGGCGGCGTCGATCATTAAAAGTGCACCCCCGGGCGCGCCTGCTCCGCCGATCCTCCCGCCTCAGGATGGATACCTATTCCTCGATAACGCCAAGTTCCCGGCCGCATTCGCCGCGGACGTAAGTCCTGACCTGGCTTCGTTCATGGCCGACTCTCAGGTCCCGTGGGGTGTGGAAGCGCTCGGTGGTGCGATCACCCAGCCGGCATGGAGAACAAAGCCAAGCTGGTACCTCATCACTACCGAAAGACAAGATGATCCCGCCTGATGCCCAGAGGGCTATGTCCAAACGCGCAGGCTCAACCGTTGTCGAGGTCAAAAGCAGTCACTCCGTGTTCCTGTCCCATCCTCAAGCCGTCGCTCATCTTATCGAGCAGGCCGCAACAGGTGCCTTGGTGGCAACGAAAGAAGGCGCAACGAATGCTGCCGCAGATTAGGCTTTAAGTGCCACACTGGATTCGACGAGGCGGAGATTTTCGCAGAGTGTGATTCATGCCTACGGAATTCTTAACCTCGTTGAGTCCGGCCTCAAACTTCGCAGTGATGTCAAGTGTGCTCACGCTGCGGCTTCCCGCAATAGATCCTCAATTTTTTTATCCAAATCCCTCGCGACCTCTAGTGCGTCGCGATTCCCATAAGGGGCCAAGAAGCTCGCCGTCCTGTCATATGACAAATGGACGCCATCGGCACGCTCATCTACAAGCACGGTAACCGGCGCGTAAGAGCCCGCATCCGGAACATGCTTGACCATTTCCTTCATGATGAGGGGATTGCCAATGACGAAGCGAATTATCTTCGGAGTCTCCCGGCCCGTTTCTTTGCGCAGAATCGCGCCGTGATCCAACTGCATAAACAGCATTAGTCCTATTTTGCTCAAGCTTTTCTCAACTGCGCTTTTCAGTTCCGCAAATGAGCGCGCCTCGTGAGTTGATCTCCCAAATTCAGCCATATCCGGATGACCGATGCCGGCGTTCACACCGGCTATTACTTCATCAAACTGCTTGGAAGTCGTCAGACTGAACCGCTCTATCTCGATTTTTGTTGTCATCTCGAATCTCTTTAAGCACAGCCGGACCGTGCACGAGCTGCATAATAGCATCAGTCCTGCTTTGCTCAGGCCTTTCTCCACTGTGCTTTTCAGCGCGGCGAACAATGCGGTCCTGGTTGAAGGCGAAGGCGATCGAGTCGCCCGCAAGGTCCGGAGTGTCTGGTGGTCATCGCAATTTGCCGTTCAGAAATTCGCTCGTCCGACCGTTGGCAAGGTGAGCCGCCGCGGCGTTGTAGTGTTTTCCGTTATGGCGGGAGAAGGCGTGACTCTGACCCGGATAGCTGTAGACCGTTGCGTTCGGTTTCTTAGCAAGTGCCGTTTTAATCGCCGCTTGTGCAGCCTTGGAAATGAACTCATCCTCCTCGGCCAGATGCATGAGAAGGGGCGCATGAAGCCCGTCGACCTCTCCCAGATATTTCTCAGTATCGGCGCCGTGATACCAGACCGCCGCGTCGATGCCGTCGTTGCGCACGGCTGTCATGAAGACCATCAGCGCGCCGAGGCAATAGCCGAGCAAGGCAACTTTACCGTTGCATTCCGGGAGACTGCGTGCTGCGTCAATGGTGTCCTTTATGTCCCTTACGCCCGCATCTCTGTCGTAAGCCGAATAGAGGCGAAGGCCGTGTTGCCAGTCGCCGTCGGAGGTAACATTCAGATCGACGCCTGGCTCTTGCCGCCAGTACAGGTCTGGAGCGAGCGCGAGGTAACCTTGTTCCGCCAATTCATCGCAGTGCTTGCGAATGTCGGCGTTCACCCCGAACAGTTCCTGCAGAACGACGACGGCCGGAGCCGGGACCGTCTTCGGCCGCGCGATATAGGCGGCAAACGGGCCGTCGCGGCTTTCTATGTTGATGCGATCCTTCATTGTTTTCTCCTCAGGCAGCTACGTTCATCCGTTCGGAGGTGGCAGCCTCTTCGATGAGCTTGGCTGTTTCCTTCGGATGAGACATGTAGGCCACGTGGCTTGCCTTTACCTCAACCGTCTCAGCCTTAGCGCGCTTCGCCATCATGCGCTCCTGGTCCGGATTGATCGATCGGTCTTCGGTGGCCACCATGTACCAGGTGGGCTTCTTCTTCCACGCCGGATTTTTAACCTGATGGGTGAACGAGTCGGTGGAAATCGGAACCTGCGATATAGCCATGAATTCGGCCTCATCTCGCGGGATGTCCGCCGCGAAGTCGGCCGCGAAATGCGCCTCGTCGATCCACCAAAGCCCATTGCTGTCTGGTTTGAACGCCTTGGATGCTTGCGGCAACGCCGTCTCGATCGACGCACAACTCTCACCCTCATCGAGAGCAAAAGCGGCAATATAGACGAGCGCCGCAACGTTTGGATGATTTCCTGCCTCGGTGATGATGGACCCACCGTAGCTATGGCCGACCAAAACGACCGGACCGCCCATGGCGTCGATCGCGGCCTTTGTGTACTTTTGATCGTCGGCGTACGAGGTCTCGGGAGGCTGCGCCACCGACACCTTGTAGCCATCATTCTTGAGGATGTCCACGACCCTCCTCCAGCCGGAACCGTCGGCGAAAGCTCCATGCACCAGAACTACATTCTTAATATGCTGACTCACGATTATTCTCCTTTGCAGTAGAGATCCAGACGGATCATTCGATTTTTGATGCCGAACGCCTTCGCGCCAAATCGCTCTTGCTTCACGCGCGGAACGTACATTTCACTTGCAATGTAAACATTTACTGGCTACTAGTTGGCGTGTGCGGAGGTGGCAGCCTCTTCGATGAGCTTGGCTGCTTCCTTCGGATGAGACATGTAGGCCACATGGCTGGAATTCACTTCGACCCTCTTAGCATTGGCGCGCTTGGCCATCATCCGCTCCTGTATCGGATTGATCGACCGGTCTGAACCGGCCACCATGTACCACGTCGGCTTGTTCTTCCAGGCGGGATTCGTGACCTTGTGGGTGAATGAATCGGTGGAGATCGGTACCTGCGATATGGCCATGAAGTGAGCCTGAGCCTGCGGAATATCCGCGGCGAAGTCCGCAACAAAATGGTCCTGTTCGATCCACCAGTTTCCATTGCTATCCGGCTTGAATGCCTTGGAGGCTTGTGGCACCGCGGTTTCGATCGACGCACAGCTCTCACCTTCATCGAGCGCAAATGCGGCGATGTATACCAGCGCCGCAACGTTTGGATCATTGCCGGCCTCGGTGATAATCGATCCGCCGTAACTGTGGCCAACCAGAACCACCGGCCCGCCCATAGCATCGATTGCGGCCTTCGTGTATTTCTGGTCGTCGGCATAGGAGGTCTCGGGAGGTTGCGCCACCGATACCGTGTAGCCATCCTTCTCAAGGATCTTTGCGACGGCGTCCCAGCCGGAGCCATCGGCGAATGCCCCATGCACCAGAACCACGTTTTTGGTACCAGTCGGCGCAGGGCCCGCAGCGGCTGCATTTAGGGCCGCACCCAACAGCACAACAACGACAGTTACAACCCGATAAATCTTCTTCATGATCATTCTCCTCTCTAGTTTGTGCTTGCGCGAACCGTGTATTGAGCCTCAGATTTGCAATGCACCATATCCGGAAATGAGCACGGCACTATTGAAAACCCGGACCACTTTTGTGAAATCATGCTGCAAATGTGGAGTGATGGCGGGTAGAAAGACCACTTTCGGTCTGAGTTCAATGCGATGACTCTAGCGGAGTATCAAATCGGCGACGATACCGCATTTACAGGGAGACCAGGTTCGATACCGTCACCGGAGTGGACTCGAGCGTGGGATCTATTCCTGTGATTGAAGGGATTTACCTTTGGATATTTCGACAAAAATCCTGCGCCCTGAGTGTTCGCGCCTCCATTTTGCCGGAGTCGCACCAACGAAGTTTGCAAACGTCCGGGTTAGGGCAGCTTGATCAGAAAATCCAGCCTGCGCAGCGATTTCGACCAACGAGTTATTGGTTTCCGATAAAAGGCCCTTCGCGATCTCAACGCGCTGCAGAATCAGGTAACGATGTGCGGAGGTCCCAAACGATCTCCTGAACGATCGCGCAAAATGGCTGACTGAAAGCCTACATTCCTCGGCAAGTGTTTCCAATTTTACCTCGCCGTCCAAGTGCTCCTTGAACAATTCCACAACGCGGCGTCTTTGCCACGGTGCCAGACCGCCTTTGAACTGCGAAATAGCTTCAGGAGTCTGACCATACTGCCCGACAAGGTGTGAACAAATCGTCATGGTGAGAGAATCCACGAACAACTGAGAGAACATCTCCGGCCTATTTAGGCATGGCAGAATCAGTTGCGTCAGGTGATAGACGGACGGGTCGGGAGTTCCATAAATGCAGTGGAGACGCTTAACTCTGGACATTCTGGCATCGTCGGTGAGGGAATCCAAGGTTGCACGCGGAACGTGGTAGTGTATCCAGTCGATCGGGCCTGGATTTCGAATACTCGAATTTGATTCCAGATCGCACATTGCAACCCCGCCCACTGGCCATGCCCCCGTCTTTGTGTACTTGCCATCGGTCCAAAGTTCCCATTCCCCCGAATTCGCATGATTGAGATGAACCGAAACAACGTAGGCCTTTTCAGATGGGATTGACGCAGTTCGCTCCGGGATGCCGCTCCGTGCAATCAGCCGGGTAATCGCCATTTGCGGCCGGACGACGGAAACCGCCGAATCGATGGCAACATGGGGCGGTTGGTTCATGGTGAAATACTTCGCCATCTGCGCACCGTAAGCGTTTGCTGAGTTCGATGATGTCGTCATGGATAGCTCTGTTGCGGCAAGCGATTTGGGCTGAGAGTCTTAGACCAAGACTCAAAAGAGCACGGACGGGGCATTCCTGAGTTGAAAGCACCTTCCGAAAGTACTGCCGTAGCGTAGCGCCAAAAAGAACGGTCATTCTTGTACAAAATGACCGTGGTTGAATGAGATAGCTCCCAGAAATGCTGGTGCTGAGCAGGATTATGGTCCTTTCAGCGATTAATGCGCTTTCGTTTGGACTCGAAAACTGAGTCCGAATCGACAAATAGGACGGATATCGGCAATCCTCCAGGATGGAGTACCGCGTACCATACCTCTCGCAGTCGCCTCGCGGCATAGCTTACGTCGTCAGGAATGAAAAGAGCTTTTGTAGAAGACAAGTAGAGGACGATCAGTGTCTGGTCAAGTAACTAAAACCCGCATCCTTCGGGTGGG
>DATNNE010000073.1:0-4536 GCA_035601995.1 Terriglobales bacterium | reverse complement strand
CTCTAGACCATGCCTCGGCCCTGGCCAAGCGCAAGGCCAATCGCCCCATTGTGCAACGCCTCTTGCAAAGGCCTGCCAATCAAGAGATCTCCATTCAATAAATAAGGGGAACTGTGTGGCAGTTCCCCTTATTGGACAGTTTTGGACAATTGCTGCAAGTGCCCAATGGCCCGTAACTCTATGATTGCGTTGGTTGCGGGGGGTGGATTTGAACCACCGACCTTTGGGTTATGAGTGAACCGAGCAACGGTAACTTATAGATTCTACGGGTACGAGTGGCTCTCGAAAAACCCCTAAGTCATTGAAAATCACTCCTGGGAATCCTTATTGGGGGTCCAAAAGGGGTTTCCAACAGAAAGCAAGCACGGGCGCGAGATATCGGATCTTCCGACAGTCGTCTTTAAGTTTGACGTCACCCCACTCCCTTGCCTTTTCCATCTCTCCGGCCATCAAATCAGATGGAGGAGTCCTCGTATGCATGACCGATTTTTCCTGATGTGGCTTACGTCCACTTTGATCTTGGTACCTGCGGCATGGGCCGCAATCTTTGTTGGGTTCGTTCGATGTTTTCGTTTCGATGTCAACGAACAACAAAGCGCAAGCAAATCTCTTACAGAAAGTCGCACTCGGGTCGAGCGAACTCGATTGTCGGTGCTGTCTCGACCCATTATGGAGAAGATGTCGTCGAGCAGTTACTTCGAGACGCACTTCATCGAAGCGATCGAACGACTTTCGAATATCGCCCTGTGCTGGAAGAGTGCAATTGGTTGGATGAGGCGAGTCTTGGGTTTGCAGAATCCGTCGGATCAGCGGCGAACCATTGACGTTACGCCGAGCATCGGAAAGGTCCAGATCGTCGAAAGGAAAAAGATCGAAGATAAGCGAAAGGCGAGCTAACGGCGGAGCGAGAGTGGTGCCTCCGCGTTTGCGCCGTCGCCGTCCAATGCGCTCCGCTACAAGAAGGCAGGCATGCTGCCCTTGTCCAGCCACGTGCATACTACAACCTGAAATCGCCGACTCAGTACTCATCTGTTCTTAGCCAGTCGACGTGGAGAGCGATTCCGTCCAGGTCCGGGAACATGCTGGCAGTGTTGATCCCCAGTTTATCCAGGGTCTTCTTAATTGGCTTCCGTTGAAGAGCGGGAATCACGAACTTGTCGATTTTAGAATTAGAAAAAGCTCTGGCCGGGTTGGGATGTATTGTAAAGAGTCCCGACTGCACTGTTATCCGCACCGTAGCGTGGTTGGGAACGACTCTGTAAACTCGATCAACCTCGAATGGATCTGGATGCTTCCGGATAGAAAGGTGTTTGTCGTTCCGGTAAGCATAGATTGCACTATCCCCGTCATGTTTCTCGACGACGGCAAAATAAGCCGCGACAAGAGGATTACGCGTCCAGTCAAGCAGGCGAGTTGGCAAGCGGTGATGCTGAGCAATAGCAAGCCACTCCCAGTCATCAGCGGGCGCACGCTGCAAGTGCGCGATTGCGCGTTGCTTAAAGAGTGTTAAAACGTACCGCTCATCTTTCGCTTGTAGTGGCCTTTCCTTTCGCCGGCGGCGACCGATCTTCGGAATTAATTCGTATTCTGAAGACTTCACTCCTCGGTATATAACGTTCGTATTCCCGTAATCGCGGACAACGGCCAGGAGGTCCTCTACTGACTGGATTGTTTTGGGTGGCATAAGCCTTAGAGCACGCTCCCTACTTCTCGAAAACGTCCGCTAGCCGGTCAATCCTAACCTAGAGACCGCTCGGTTGGGCGATTATCAATTTGCGCTCCAAGCCCGCTTGCTCCAGTGCGCCAATTCATGTTCCTGATGGGTTCACCGACCGTACTCAGTAACATGCCCGGTCCCAGCACAATGCCCCAAATGATGAGGCCCTTACCAAACTGGGCCGCATAAGCGAAGAAGTCTCCATCCTCTTTTATGCCTGATTTGTAGGCGAACCGTTCACCGTAGCTCTTGATATTGGAGCGGACGCCGATGGTTAGAACGGGTAGCAACTTGGCGAAATACTCCGTCAGATTTGTGGTGGCTGAATTCTGAATCTGGTAACAGCCGGTTGTGAACTGATGTTGGACAGAGAGCGCCTTGCCGCGTTCGCGGTAGTACAAGGCGTGAGTAAGCTTGTGCCCGATGCTGGCAGCCGCATCCCGGAAGGCCGTGGGTGTGCCGACCGAAATTGCGGCAGGGCTGGGCGTCACCAGACTCCCAACTCTATAAATTGGGCGTGCGTCCAAGGTATTCGGTAAGGCTTCCGGGAAGTTGTTGGCGATTCCTGCCCGCAGTCTGTTTATCTTTGCTGTGTAGGCTCTACTGCGTTTTGCCTCATCGAAGTCGAGGAGCATCGCGTAAAAACCGAAAATCTGGTCATTCTTTGTTGTCCCGTAGTTACACCTTTCGCAGGCGGGAAACTCAAACTCCTCCGGCCAGAATCCATCGGGGAAACATGCTTTCGGCGGGACATGATCCAAGGTCGTAGCCGGGGCGGTTCCACCGCAGAAACAGCAGTAAGGGTGCGCTGTGAGCAGACGTTGCTTTCTGCTCATCTTGGGGGAGTTTGTCGGCACAGTGCCTACAATTATGTGATAAGGGCGGGATTGGGATCAATTTCGGAGATCGCCCCTGAAATCACCCGCTCAATGTCGGCGCATTTCGTCCGAGCAATATCCCGTTCAGACGGCACGAAACCAGAGCATTAGACATCTCATATTGCCGCAACCATTGACGCCGCTAGATGCTTGACGGAAAGGTGAATGTTTTTGAGCGGCGGCCAGCGGCATTAGCGCTCCTCTTCCTTTTGATAACACCTCTAGCATTCCCTACGATGTCTCCCCGAAACTGAACCATAGTCGATACGCATGGATCGTGCCGAAGTAAGTCTTGGACTCGCTCTCCCGTTGGCTTCTACGGTTAACAGACAAGGCAAATTCCCAAGGTGATCTTGGAGGTTTTTCATGCTGCATTTCGCGCCTACTAACAATTTGCACCGGAGACAGAGCTTTGCATACTTGCGCCTCTCAGCCTCGAAATCTCTAGGGCTAGCTCTCCTCCTACTCTTGCCTGTGGCAGCTCATGCTCAAGGCAGTCCCTTCGACACCGGCTTTAACGCCATCCAAAGCCTTTTCACCGGCACCATCGCGAAGGTCGCAAGTCTGGTTGCAATTGTGATCGGCGGCTACGGATTTGCGCACGGCGAACCCGGTGCAAAAAAGGCGCTCGCTGGTGTTGCCGCCGGAACGGGCATCGCTGTCCTCGCGGTGAATGTCTTGAGTTGGCTCTGGGGCGTATAACGCAACATTCAACCCGCACGCGGAACGAGGAACTAATGCCCGACAAAACACAGCAGAAGCATCGCACAAACCGAGTCTTCAAGAGTCTGCACAAGCCGCTCACCTATTTGGGCGTCGAGCGAACGCTCTTCTACTTCGTCTGTGTGGGCGCCGTCGGCACCTTCAACCTCTTCAATTCCATCCTCGCCGGTATCGCCGTATTCATCGGGGGTTTTGCCTTCGGGCATTGGGTAACGAACAGCGATCCGGCATTCCTCCGCATCCTGGCCAAGTCCGAACGCTACAAGCTGCGCTACGACGCCGCCAAACAACAAGTACCACTTGTGGAGGTCGTTTGATGCTGCGCCTCGATAAAGTCATCAAGCCGTGGAAACAGAGTGCATCTCTCAACGACCACATCAACCTCTACGGCTTCTGGAACGAGACAGCCTTCCTTACCAAAAGTGGCGATCTAGGCATGGTTCTGAACGTTCCCGGCGTGGATTACGAAAGTCTGGACCGCTCAGAACAGGAGCACGCAGTGAAGCGGTTGGAGGCGGCACTCAAAGCCTTTGGCCCAGGCTTCCACGTTTACCAATACCTCTTCAAATCGAACCGCCCCGATATACCGTTCGCAAAATATGACGATCCGATTGTGGAAGCAGCGATCGAACAACGGCGAAAGTTCTTTGAAGCAAAACGGGACCATCTTTATCAGATTGAAATCTTCTACTGCATTCTGCTCGAAGGTGCCAGGTCGAAGACCGGCGTGGGCGCGGCAATCGCTCGAATCTTGCGCGATCCCGCCGGCGCGGTTGGCGAACTAAAAGTGCAATTCACCAACGACAGCATGAAGACGCTGTTGCGCACGCATATTGAGCACGATCTTCGACGGCTCGACCAGAGCGTGCAGGCATTCGCTCGACAGCTCGCGGACTTCATGCAAATCGAGATCTTGAATCGTCAGGGACAGTTCAGGTTCTTCCGTCGCTTGCTGAATTATGACGATTGGCGTGTTGCCGGCCGACCGCAGTCCACGCAGTTTCTCGACTATCAGGTGGTCAACTCCGACATCGAAGCCGAACGCGATCATCTGCGGGTAGGCGATCACATCGTCCGTGTGCTGACGATGAAGGAGGCCATCATCGAAACGAGGCCCCTAGTACTGGACGCGCTGTTGAAAATCCCCGCCAACTTCTATGTGGTCACCGAGTGGACGCCGCTGGCGACAGACAAAGCTCGCAAAGAAGTGAACAAGCG
>DATNNE010000072.1:0-2647 GCA_035601995.1 Terriglobales bacterium | reverse complement strand
GATTGCCTTGCTGACCCACTCGCCTGCATTCGGCTCCTTGGTCTTCAGGAAAATGCTGGTCGTTGGCATGGATAGCATGACCTCTGCCAGGTGGCCGTAGATCACTTCCAACTGAGCCTTCCCCTGAAAGCCCATGATGATGGGATTGTTGCTTTTGCGGTTCTCGGTGAGGGCAGTGTGAAACTGGGGAAGACGCTGCAAGCTGGCCAGCTCGTCGAGCACAAACCAGACCCGTTTCTGGTGGGCTTTCGGTTCGTTCAGGAGGCGCAGCACGAGCATGTCGATCCATACGCTTTGCAGTGGACGAAGCGCCTCCCGCTCGGCTGGAAGCGAGGTGATGAAGATCCAACCCTGGCGTGTTTCCGACCACTCGGTTGCGGTCCACTCGCCGTTGCCAGCACCCTTGTGCGGCAACAGCCGAAGACTCTTTGCCACCTTGCTGAGAGACGCCAACACGCCAACTCGTTGCGGGGGCGCTGAGGCGTCGATGAAGTTGGCCACCTCTGTGCGAGCGACTCGATTGTCGATCTCTTTTGGGTTACTCATCCATTCGATAAGCTCCTCCGGGGTCGGTCCATAGCGCAGCAGATAAGCGAAGATCTGCTGCGGAATCTCGAAAAAGAACTCGCCTTTTTTGTCCTGCGGAGGCTGGAACAGCGACACCGCGATTGCGTCCGCTTCTGAACTTGTGCGCAACTCCTCGGCTGGTCCCCAGTAGGGGCATCGCCTGTCGAGCGGATTGAGAATGATGTCGTGCTTTGGGTCGTAAAAGCGGCGCGTGTACTCCAGCGCCGGGTCGTAGACGATGGCGGAATCGCCGCGGCTTCGAATCTGCCGGAGCATCTGCATAATAATGGTCGTCTTGCCTCCACCGGTGTCCGCGATGATCTGAACGTGTTGCGCCTCGGCCTTGGCCGGGATGCGAAGCATCTCCTTCAGACCGTCGATTTTGATGCCAAGTCCCTCCCCCTGTACCTTGCGGTTGAATTCTTTCGGCGTGAGCCGCTCCGTCCCTTTGAGCCGCCGGCCGTACCTCATTTGCTTGCGGCGTTTGATGTCCTTTCGGATGGAAAACGGGAGCTGGAGGAGCAACGATAGGAAACCGAAAAACAGTGGCAGCTGGTAAATCTCGGATAGGCTGTCGCCACCGTAAATCGCACTCTTGAGGTAGGCACTCAAGGGCGCATCGATGTAAGAGCGTTCCGGGTCCTGGTAGAGCAGATCATAGCCCGCCTGCAAGGCGGACTTGGAGAGCGCAAGCGGGAGCGGTTTCGTTCCCGGTTCCGGCGTGTTGCCGTCTGTGATGTCGGCGTCGGTGGCTGGTCGCGGTTGGATTCCGCGAGCGCCGATCATCACCAGGCGGTACTTGTCTTTGCGGCTGGCGGAGACGCTGCCCGCAACGCTCGACCGGATGTAGATCGGCGTGTAGAAGCGCTGCAGCGGAGTGTTGCCAAAGGTGAAGCGCAGGTAGACGAAAAGTCCGGTGAGGATCACAGCAAAGAGCACTGCGCCATAGGTGTAGATGGCGCTGTGCGGCGGGAAAATGATCGTTTCTTTTCGTCCCCAGTGAATGCTTGCCATTAGTCTTTCTCCAAGTCTGTCCGCGTCTTGATCGCCAAGCTGCGTTTGTGCTTTTTGACCTCGGCTATGATCCCGTCGAAGACTTCCGGTGTTATCTTCTGCCCTGTCGTGAGTGGTTTCAGAAGGTTCGTGAGCATGAGCCGAACGCCGATAATTTCGACCAACTCCGGGCTCACGGGTGGATCGCCGGAGTCGCACGCCAACTCGTCAAGAATCAGCTGCCGGATGAATTCGCCACGCTGCAGGCGGTGCTTTTTTGCCAGCTCGTCGAGGTGGTCCGTCTCGCGGCGCGTGAGTCTTGAAGAGACGTTGGTCATCCGCAACGACTCAAGCTTTCTCGCCCTGTCTGCAATCGAATCGTCATTCACTAGCGCCATGCGTGTTCCCTCCCATTACGAATGAAGTCGCACGGATTCGCGCGAAGTCGCACGAATCCGTATTGCTCGTAAGATGTTGATCTTGCAGGTTGCTGTTCACGAATCCGTGCGGATTCACCGCACGACCCTTTGAGGGGTGGAGTGTCAAAATTCTTCCGGTGCGAAGCACCGTTCTTGCACCACCACGAAATTGAATGGACGATCATGCCTTCACTGCGCGCACAGAAGCCGTGGACTCGACCCCGGCTGCAAGCTTCTTTGTCGGCTGCTCCGGCGCACCATTGCTCGGGCCTTTTCGCACACGTAAAGCGGGGGCAACCTGCTTGGCGTGTGCCGTCTTCAGGAAGTCCTGGAAGTCGCGGTCCTTTGAGAAGACATAGTTGAGCGCCTTGTCCACAACATCATCCGCAGATGCGTGGATGAAGGCGGCATACTGATCGACCTGCGTGGCGGTGACCTCATCCAGTCGGACAGAAGCACAGATGTGGCGGCTCTGGCTGATCTCAAGCAGTGGCATGTGGGTTCTCCTTTATAGGTAGTGGAATCAAGCAATCGTTATGTGCAGAATCGGTTAGCAAGTCAGCAGCAATAGGCGCCGCAGTCCTTGCCGATGCTGTGGCATGTTGTACCTCGAAGACGGGCTCAATAAGGAAGCGTTTCGCGTCGCGGTCATAGCCGCGAAGCGCAAG
>DATNNE010000071.1:0-3584 GCA_035601995.1 Terriglobales bacterium | reverse complement strand
TTCACGCCGCAGTTTGTGCGCTGGATGTTTGGGCCTACGTCCTCGCATGCGGGATTTTCCGAGGCGCAGATCGACCTTTGCGTTCACCTCACACGCATCCTGCTGCCGGCGCAGATATTCTTCTATGTGGGTGGCGTGGTTGCGGCGGTGCTGCTCTCGCACCGGCTGTTTCTTTTTCCCGCGCTGGGGCCGCTGCTTTACAACGTGTTCATTATTTTTGGCGGCGTGCTTGGCGGACATCGGATGGGCATTGCGTCGCTCGCCTATGGGGCGCTCGCGGGAAGCCTGGTTGGTCCGTTTCTGGCTTCGGTGATTGGCGCGGCGAAGATTGGCACGGGCTACAAGCCATCGTTCGATGTGACCAATCCAGCGTTTCGCGAGTGGGTAAAGCTTTCCGTGCCGCTGATGCTCGGAGTATCGCTGGTCACGGCCGACGACTGGATTCTGCGCCACTACGCGGCCAGCGGCATTGGCGACATTGCGCGGCTGAATTATGCGAAGCGGCTGTTTGCCGTGCCCATTGCGGTGTTGGGGCAGGCTACGGGACAGGCATCGCTGCCGTTTTTTGCGCGGCTGTTCAACGAGAAGCGGCTGAAGGAATTTGCCGACACGGTGAACGATTCGGTATATCGCGTATCGGCTGCATCGTTCCTGACTGCGGCTTGGATGATGGCGGCGGCGCTGCCGCTGATCGATCTCGTCTATCGGCGCGGGCTGTTTCTTTTTTCCGACACGCAGACGACAGCGATTTACTTTTTCTGGTTCGCGTTGTCGCTGGCTTTGTGGGCGGCGCAGGGACTCTATGCGCGGGCGTTCTATGCGGCGGGTGACACGCTCACTCCGATGGTTGCGGTGACGGTGATTACGGCGTCGTCGCTGCCAATTTATTCGGTTCTGTTTCGCGTGTATGGAGTGGTGGGGCTGGCGTGGGCGTCGGACATTGGCATTGGCGCGAACCTGCTGGCGCTGATGTTGCTGCTGCACTGGCGCAAGCTGGTGTCGCTGGGCGGGCTGCGCTGGGATGAACTGGCGAAGTCGTCACTGACTGCGGTAGTAGCTGCGGGCTTGAGCTTTGAAGTGGCGAAGATTGTTCCGTTGCCACTGACAGGGCATGGCAGCCGCATGGCGGACTTGTTGCGGCTGGCGCTGATCTCGATTACGTGGGCGGCGGCGGTTGCGGCTGGGTTGTGGCTGACGGGGTCGCAGTTGCCGGGCGACCTGCGGCGCAGGAAGCGGCAGGCGTATCCGGCGGTGGCGCAGCGGGAGGGTGCGGAGATTATGGGTGCGGGCAGGGAGCCGTAGGGCGGCTTCCGGCTGCCGCTTGCCGGCTTGCCGTCGGACCGCGCGTTTGTTGTCAATATTTATGCTCAGGCTCCTCTCGACCATTGAGAAACAGATTCTCTTGGTCTACGATCTGAGGCGAATGGGAGTCGAAACATGAAAAGCTGGATATGGGTTGTATTGCTGGGTGCTGCTTTTGGGCAGAGCACAAATGCAAGCCCTTCCGGGCACGATTGGAATTCCTACAGTGAAAGCTTAAAGACAGGGTATGTGCTGGGATTTATAAACGGTACGAGTTTAGGTGCTATCAGGGAGATGAACCTGTGCCTTCAGCTCACAAACATCTCATTCGGCATCATCAATGCATCTAACGATTTTTTTAAGCAATGGAAGGAAAAATATCCCGCGATTGTGATCGCTGCAACTACCGAAACCAAAGCATTCCAGTCAAATATGCTATGCAGTACGTACGCGATGACATCAACGGCAAATCACCAGCGGAACTGGGTGCCGATTTGCTTTGGGAGCGCAGATGCATAGCCGATCCGAAAACTTGCGCAGAGAGCAAGCCGAGTTCGCCGAAACCTTAGCGCATGCGCTCGCACGGTCCACGGTCGCCCTCGTTCCCAGGGTTATGTCGCCAAACCCTGATTGTTGTCATCGTCAGACCCTGAAGTTTTCCGAAAACGGATTTTTGTCGGTTCTATCGCACGTGCATAAAGGGGGCTCCTGTGGAAACTATCGAGATTCCCAACTGGGAGACTTTTGAGCGGAGGGTCAGCGAACTCCGTGAGGAATATAAAAAGGAGTCCTCGCCACTGCTTTTTCGAGGACAAGGTAATTCGAAGTGGTCGCTGACCACCACTCTTGAACGAAGCGGGGCGGAGCGCATGCTTTTTCGCGAATATCATGCCTTGATTTGTTCCAGCATGGGTCCGGAGGTCAAGACATTCGCGGGCATCGAGGTACCCACGTTCGACTATCAATGGTGTACAGAACATTTCTTAAAGGCTGGCTTGCTTTATGAAATTGGCGAGGTTTTCCCGACACCTCTCTACAAGTACATGGCCTATTTGCGGCATTTTGGGTTTCCTTCACCTCTACTCGATTGATCGCGGTCTCCGTTCGTCGCTGCTTTTTTTTGCATACGGGGATGACCCACTCGGCGAGAAACCGGAGCAAAGGTCGATCTTTGTCTACTGCGAGAGACCGGCGGCGATAAAAGGAGGAACGTTGGGCAAACCTTACATCCGTTCTTTTGGGCCGTACGTCGAGACGCACCAGAGGCATTTCCGCCAGCGATGCGATTATACGATCTGTGGAACTTTCGACAAGGATTATGGATGGCGTTTTGATTCCTATCAAGCCGTCTTCGACGAAGGCCACCCTAAGCAAGACCGTCTTTGGAGGTTCGACCTTCCTTCCAAGGAGCGCAAGAAGGTATTAAGCTCCTTGGGCGACTACAACCTAAATGCCTTTTCTTTGTTCGGCTCGGAGGAGAGCTTGCTCGAAACTATGTGGTTCCGAGAATAGGTGTTGCGTGAACACGGTTTGATTTAATTCTTAAAGTGGAACTTCGCTCGAAATAACAATTTTTTAAACGCGCGATTAACTTTAACTGTGCTTTGCTCGGAATGACAACACTTTTGGGCAGCGATCGTTTTGCGGGCGGCCTGTTGAGGAAAGTTACCAGCGCTTTGCGACCGGGATTGCGCTGGCGGAATCGATTAGCAGCTTCCAGTTTTTTACTGGAGTTCCGTTGGCGGGGGTTCCTGTTACGTTCAGGTTTGAGGTGAGGTAGTAAAGGCGCTTGGTCGCATCTTCGTTGGGCGCGGCGGCGAAGCGCTGGTTGAGGTAGTAGGGCGGGATGGACTGGTAATAGAGCGTGGCTTGCACGCGGCAGGTAGCGGGGTCAGTGCCGGGCGGAAGTTGGATTTGGTAGGTGATGTGATCGGTCCCCTTGCCGTCCTGGTAGTCGGGATCTTCGGCGGCGTTTCCTTCGGGGTAAGTTGCGTGCAGAAAGCGGCCGTTGAGCGAGGGGTCGGGGCCGTTTTTTGTCCAGTCGATGGGCAGCAGGCGGTTATCTTTTGGTGAGTCGTCGCGCAGAGTGAAGTTGGTGGTGAACTTGCCGGCGGCATCGCGAGTTAGCTCTTCATATATCTGCACTTGATCCTGCCGGTTGATGACTTCGTAGTGCGGCTGAAATGCCTGCTTCTTGATTCCGTTCGAGTCGGTGTATTCGGCGAAGAATTCCGAGGGCAGCGGATTGCCGTTAGCATCGACGATCACGCCGAGTGAGTTGG
>DATNNE010000070.1:0-260001 GCA_035601995.1 Terriglobales bacterium | reverse complement strand
AGCCTTCCGGCGGGCCATGTGGACTACGTTAACCAACAGGCCTCCCTGCAGAAAAACGCGGTGCGCGAGTTCCTGGAGTTCAGTGTCCACGGCATCGATCAATTTCTTGCCGTCAATCGCGGTGCGCAGCAACGATTCCAGTACTGACAGGAGAGATTGGGCTTCTTCAAGAGTAAAAGTTCGTTCGGCCATAGAGGATGAATCTATTTTAGTCCATTTTGTGAAGGGTCGTCGGCCATTAGTTGTTGGTCCTTGGATCTCACAACGCCCACCGCCGGGGGCTACGGGCTTCTTTGCCGACGACCAACGATCGACGATTACGAAATCTCCAACATCCGGTCTAGCGCCACTCGCGCCCAGTGCTTCACCTCATCTTCGACTTTGATCTGGTTCACGATGTTGCCTTCTACCAGGTTCTCCAGCACCCAGCACAGATGTTGCGGCGAGATGCGGAACATGGTCGTGCACAGACAGCCAGAGTCGTCGAGCGTGATGACCTTCTTGCCTTCGGCAGCAAATTCTTTGCCCATGCGGTTGACCAGGTGAATTTCCGTGCCCACGGCGAACATGGTTCCGGGCGCTGAGTCGCGAATCATCTTCAGTAGGCCTTCGGTTGAGCCAATGCCATCGGCTTTCTGGCAGACTTCCCAGCGGCACTCCGGATGCACGATCACGCGAATGCCAGGATATTTGCCGCGTACGTTGTCCACGTGCTCGGGCAAGAAGCGCTGGTGAACCGAGCAGTGGCCTTTCCACAGAATCACTTTCGCCGCACGTAATCGGTCAGGCGTCAGTCCACCGTTGATCAGGTAAGGATCCCAAACGACCATTTCGTTCAAAGGAATGCCGAGGTTGAATCCGGTATTGCGGCCGAGATGTTGATCGGGAAGGAATAGAAGTTTCGGAGTCTTCGCGAAGCCCCACTGAAAAGCGCCGGTGGCATTGGAGGATGTGCAAACCACCCCGCCACGCTCTCCGCAGAAAGCTTTGATCGCCGCAGTGGAATTCATATATGTGATGGGCGTGATGCCCTCGCCGGCGTCGGAGGTCAATCCGGCGGCAATGAGCTGCTCCCAGCAATGTTCCACCTGGGTAATCTCGGCCATGTCGGCCATAGAGCAGCCTGCGTTCAGATCGGGCAGGATCGTCACCTGGCCGCGTCGGCTCAATACGTCGGCACTTTCCGCCATAAAATGCACGCCACAAAAGACAATGTATTTGCCTCCGGCGTGCGCGGCCTCTTGGGAAAGTTTGTAAGAGTCGCCGCGAAAATCGGCGAAGCGAATGACTTCGTCGCGTTGATAATGGTGTCCAAGAATCACGCACTCGCGGCCCAAAACCTTGCGGGCTGCGGCGATGCGGTCGTCCATGGTGTTGTCGGGCAGGACGAGGTAATTCTCCAGACTGCAAACTGCTGCTGCGGTTGCCATTGTCATGTCTCGCCTTCAGCTCCGGACGCGAATTCGATTGCGGCTATTCCGCAATGGTGATCGCTTGTACCGGAACGGGGATGTTGAAAGCTTCCAGCGGCTCCAGCCGATTCACTACGCGTCGTTTGAAACTACGCCGCGCCCAACCGGCGGGGATGTTGAAGCCACTAACTCTTCACAATAGTTAAGATGCTCAGCAGCGGCGGAAAGTGTCGCCTTTTTTCGGGACGACGGAAGTAACCACAGCAAGTAACTGAGTACCCTGAGCTATTGTGCACTGTGAGAAGGGCAGAATGCAACATGCACGGCACGTAGAGACGTAGCTTGCTACATCTGCAGTTTCGCAGGGCCCCTAGACGTTGCAAGCAAACTCTCTACAGTTTCACTTACGGAGTCCTGCCGTGAGATGGATCCGCACTCGTCGCCGTGTTTACATCGATGTGCAAGCGCTCGCCAATGTCGATTCCCGGTGGATAGCAGTTTCCATCGGAGTTGTAGTTCGCCGGACAACTGGCCGTAACCTCGGGCCGTTTCGGCGACTGGGCAAATTGCCATACGTCAGCGAAGGGAATGGCGGTGTCAGCGGGACTCGGCGCTCGTTTAGGAAACGCGCACCCAGGCGAAGGCGGACAGGCATCGTTCGTGACCCAGAATACGATTTTTCTTGCGCCGGCATTTTGACGGATGTCGCCAGCAGTCACAATATCTTCGCCGCCTTCTTTTGCAGCGGAAATGCCCGAACAGTAAATGCCCGCCCGGAAGCCGCCTGCCGCGACTCCGTCTACCCAGCTGTAGATATACGCTTTTTGCTCTGCCAGCATCCGTCCGCCTTGCTCTTGATCCAGGAAGATGATGGTTCGCGCGGGAAATCCTTCCCTACGCGCCGCGGCCACAGCCGCCTGCGCATCGGACTTGCCAAGTTTGCTCGCATTCGAAACCGACCTCAGCTCATTGAACAGACGGCCGTTGAACAGCACCAGGAATCCGAATCCGGCCGATTGCAATATGCGCCGTTTGCCGCTCCATGTATTAGTGCGCGCGCTGGGCGGTGCGTTCAGCCAATAGCCCGTGTAAGAAAAAGTCTGACGAAGAACCTTCAAGTTCTGGTCGCCCGGATAATTATTCCGGTCGAAGCCGAGGTACGCGGAAGGATTTGTAGGATTAGACTGCGAGTTGGCGGCTGGAACAGTCATCGAAGCCACCAGGGCGAGCGTCAACGCGATTCGTTTCACGTAGACGATGTTATCGCACCCGCGCAGCTTCGTTCACCGGCCCAGCGCTGAGATACATTCTTCACGGATCCGCCATATCTCATCAAGGTCGCGCCCGCCGGCAGTTCCGGTCTCAGCGATCCATTGCTGCAAAAATTGCCGATGAAGACTAGTTTTGTATTCGCCAATCTGTTCCGGAGAGATGTCTTCTTCGAACAGGAAGTGGGCAATCCTCTCCAGCGGATTAGGGTTGATGGGGCGGGTGACATCGACCCGATTCTGGCGAAAACGGAGATAACAATGCGCCTCGGGAAGAAATGAGAGTGCGTATTTTCGGAGAACGGGCCCAACGCCTGGAGTGTTGCGTTCGTTCATCTCATAGATCCCGAGAACCAATACCACGCCCACGGCTTGCTCGATGGCCAGCCTGCGAAGAAGAGCGTGCTTCGTGCTGCAGGTCCCCCGGCTTTCGCGCATGACGATCATCGGGTCGTTGACGATAGTATTCCGGCCATATGGCAGGCGGCTGATAAACCTCGCGGCAGCCCTGATAGTCTAGGATTCCGACCTCGATGAAGGCGCTCGAAATGTTGCCGGACGGTTTGAGCGTGACAGGATCGAGCACGTCCCAGGAATGCATGCCTTTGCTCCGTCGGCCCGCTATCCCCCAATATGGACCATCGTCCTCGACGCTGGGACAAAGTCTGCCTCGCCAATGTGGTGGCGCTCTTCTTTTCTCTGCACCACGCCACGAATGAACTCCACCAACTCCCCGTCGGAAGCGCCGCGCCGCATGAGTTCGTGCAGGTCGTGATCCCAAACCGAAAACAGGCAAGTGCGGATTTTCCCGTCGGAGGTAATGCGGATGCGGCTGCAGTGTCCGCAGAAGGGATGCGAAACCGGAGCTATGATTCCGATTTCGCCGATGCCATCATCAAAGTGATAACGCCGCGCAGTTTCGCTACGCGCACGCGGAATTTCGACCAGCGGGCGATACTCCGCCATGCGCTGGATAATTTCGTCGAGCGTAACCACAATGGCGGGCGACCACGTTCGATCTTCTTCCAGCGGCATGAATTCGATGAAGCGAACGATGACACCTTCTTCGCGAGCAAACATACCGAAGGGAATGATCTGGTCTTCATTGAAGCCGCGCATCAGCACGCAGTTAACCTTTACTGGCCACAACCCCGCTCGCCGCGAAGAACGAATTCCCGCCAGCACGTGGTCATATCCGTTGGGCACGCGCGTGATCCGGGCGAAACGATCGGGATCGACCGCATCCATGCTGACCGTAATGCGATTCAGGCCGGCATCTTTCAGCGGTTGCGCCATCTCCGTGAGCAGGTGGCCGTTCGTAGTCATAGCCAGGTCGAGTTCTTCGCTGTCATTGGAACGTAGCTTCGCCAATTCGCGGACGAAGTCAACTACGCCGTTGCGCAGCAGAGGCTCGCCACCGGTCAGGCGGATTTTCTTGATTCCCAACGCCGCAAATATTCGCGCCATGCGCAGGTAGTCGGCAAAAGGCAGCTCGCCGTACAGCGCGCCCTCATTCCCGGTGCGGCAATAGACACACTTGTAGTTGCAGCGATCCGTAATCGAGATCCGGAGATCGGTAATCGGGCGCCCGAATTTGTCGGAGAGAAGCAGTTCCCAGCTCCTGGCGTGAATCGTTCCTTACCATTCGCAGCATGCGTTGAGGCCATCGAAAAAACTCGCGGGCAGGATTCATTCTGCAGGCGCTTCCTTTCCAATGGCTTCTCGCGAAGCACGGGAGGCGCAAGCGTTTCCACCTGCACCCTCGGGAAACTGTGTCGCGAACATTTTGTCAGCAAAACACTTTCCCTCGTCGCCGCAGCCAGGATATGCCCAAAGGCCAAGGCGGTCGGAAACTCGTCTTCATTATAGATGCAGTAGAGTAACTCGAAACAACTAAGGTTTGTCCGGTTGGACTAGCGCTTTGTCAATTGCCGCCTGAGCTAGAGGCGCCATCAGCTTGTAACCGGAGACGTTGGGATGCAGGCCATCCTCAGCAAGATCCCGCTTCAGCAAGCCCTTCTCATCCACCATGGCGCTGAAATAATCGAGATATACATTCCCTTTCGCGGCGCAGTAAGCCTTCAGCCAGCGGTTCAGCTCCAGAATCTTCTCCGGCGAACGCTGGGCAAATAGATCCTGCGACCGGGGTGTGTAATCGTGCACAGGCAAGATCGAAGAAAATACGACGTGAATCTGATGCGCCCGCGCCAACTCCGCCATCGAAGCATAGTTGGCTTCGATGTCTTCCAGTCGCATGGGCCCTGTATTACCGGCGATGTCATTCGTGCCCGCCAGAATAACAATCACCTTTGGTTGTAGGTCGATCGCGTCCTGGCGGAAGCGCACGAGCATCTGTGGCGTCGTCTGTCCACTGATGCCGCGATTGAGGTAGGGTTTGCCGGGAAAATAATCTTCCAGATTCCACTTGTCGGTGATGGAATCGCCGAAGAATACCACGCGATTCTCACCAGCCGTAGGCGGCTTTAAGCTCGCATTAGCGTCACGATAGCGGGCGAGTTGACCGAAATCGTCGGTGAAAATCGCGATGCGTGAAGCCCTGTACTGGTCAAGGCCCGAGAAACCAGTGGGCGGGATCGCAGGTTGCTGCGCTCGCGCAGAGAGGCAGAGAAGCACGACTGATAGGAACAGCACGGCGTTGCGGGATCGTCTCGGCGTCATTTTTCTTACTCACATCCCGTCATAATTCGGCCCGCCGCCACCCTCCGGCGGAACCCAAGTGATGATCTGATACGGATCAGCAATGTCGCAAGTTTTGCAGTGCACGCAATTCGACGGGTTCAGGCTGATGCGTTTGCCATTTGGCTGCTCGGCATCGTCCACCATCTCGTAAACGTTCGCAGGACAAAAATTCTGGCACGGGCTCCCAAATTCTTTCACACACCGGGTGTTGCAGATGTTGGTGTCGTCAATGACCAGATGCGCTGGCTGATCTTCTTCATGCTTCGTGCCCGAGTGATACAGGTCGGTCAGCTTATCGAAAGTGAGCTTGCCGTCGCCCTTTGCCGGACCGAGCAGATGCGCTTCATTCCCGCCATCGGCGGGCAACTCGGCCAGCTTCTTCATGTGTTGATAGCCAGCGGTTCCGGGGTAGCGGTTCTGCAGGCCGCGGCCTCCGGTGAATTGTTGCACGCCGGCGTGAAACAAGCCGGCAAAGAATCCGTGCTCGAATCCCTGGTGAAAGTTTCGGACCTTCCAAAGCTCTTCTTTGATCCAGCTGGATTCGACTTTCTTCTGGAAGCCGCCCAGCGTGGCGGCAGAAGAATCATCTTTCTCCAGCGCGTCGAAGGCAGTTTCGGCAGCCAGCATCCCGCTCTTGATCGCCAGATGAATTCCCTTGAGGCGCTGCGAGTTGAGAAAACCGGCGGAGTCGCCGAGAATCATCCAACCATCGCCGGCGACGGGAGGGATCGCCCACCATCCGCCATAAGGCAGCGACTTCGCACCATAGCGAATCATCTTCCCACCCTCGAGCAATTTCGCAACGAACGGATGCTGCTTGAAATCCTGCAATACGTGCTGCGGATCAAGACGTGGATCCGGATAATCGAGGCCCGTCACGAAGCCGAGCGAAACGACATTATCCTTTCCTCCGTAGATCCACGCACCGCCATACTCTTTCGTCGTAAGCGGCCAGCCCATCGTGTAGATGACTTCGCCCGGCGCAATGCGTCCCGAAGGGACTTCCCACAACTCCTTTATGCCCTGACCGTACGTCTGCGGATTGCTGTTTTTCGCGAGATCAAATTTAGCGATCAGCTGTTTGGTCAATGACCCGCGCGTGCCTTCCGCCAGAATCACAACTTTCGCGTGCAAATCGTATCCAGGCTCGAAATTCGATTTCTGCCGGCCCTCTTTGTCCACGCCTTTGTCGTCTGTGCGAACTCCCGTAACGCGGGCACCGTCAAAGAGCAGTTCCGATCCGGCGAAACCGGTGAAAATCGTAATGCCGGTCTCCTCAACCTTGCTGCCAAGCCATTTAACAAAACGGTTCAGCGAGATAACATAATTGCCGTGATCGCGCAGCGGCGGCGGCGTGATGGGAAACTTAAACCTGCCTTTCTCGGTTAGAAAGTAAACCGCTTCCCTCGTGACCTCGGCATCGAGTGGAGCTTCCTTCTCGAATCCGGGAAGCAACTCGCGCATAGATCGCGGATCGAGCAGCGCGCCAGATAGGCAATGCTGCCCGACCTCGCGCGCTTTCTCCAGCACATAAATGTTTTCTTTGCTGATTTGCGAGTCCGGATTTTTCGAATTGTGCTGATCGATAAGCTGCGACAGGCGCAGTGCGCAAGCCATGCCAGCAGGCCCGCCGCCGACGATGACAACGTCGGCCGGCATCTGGGGACGTTCGATGTTCTCGATAGGTTTGCGAAAAATGACGCTCATAGATTAATCGCTGAGATATACCGAATGAACGGAAGTACTCGCCCTACCTTCACCGCAAGTTTGCGGTCCGCAGTAATGAATTCGCAATCCATCTCAATTGCGAGGGCGCAATAAACGGAATCGTATGCTGAATGGCGGTGCGCAATTGCCAGGGAGAAGGCAGGTGCAGCAAGGCGTTCCGATGGCTGGAAGTTCAAAGGGAGCGTGAGCAGGTCCCTGTAAATCGCTTTCGCGTCAGCAGGCGTTAGCTCCTTGAGCACAACCGACCGCCGCCACAGTGCACTCGCGGCTTCAATCAGTAGCAGATCGGGTGTATACAGGTTAACCGTTCCGATCAGGAAAGCTGTCAAGAGCTTCTCCGCCTCGAAGTTGCCACTCTCCGGCAGAAACCACTTTAGCGCCACACTGGCATCGACCACGTAGTTCAGAATCGGCGGTCTCTCTCTTCCCGGATCAACTCTGAGCTGTCCGACAGCAAGCCCACGCGGTCCCGAATCTGTTCGCGCCGGCGCCGAATCCGTTCCAGCAGCGCCTGGCTGCGCCCAGAGAGCTTGGCCTTTGACTTTTTTCCGCTCGCCACCTGTTTTGTTGCTCTACGCATCCCCCTCCTTCGTGAGGCGTTAAGACTTCCACTGTTCAAACTATATTCTAGCCCCACCGTCAGCATAGGATGCCTAGCGGTTCGCCAGACTGGCTATCTCGCCCAATCCGAGCAACCTTTGGTCTGCCGTCACCAAAGTTAGCTTCAGAACCTTGGCGGTCGCTGCTAGGAATCGGTCTGCCGGATCGGCGTGAGGCAAGGACAGCGCGACGCCGGTGCGAACAATTTCTTGAGTTAGCGGCGCTTCTCGTAGCTGATCGGCAGCGCGCTCGACCCAGGCCAGCGGATCTTCCACACGAATGCGGCCCTTTTGCATCAGCGCCAGAGCTTCCCAAACACTGACCGGAGAGAGCCAGAGATCGTTGTCATTGTTCGACAACTCTCGCGCTGCACCTTTCCCTATCCGCTTCGGATCCAATTTGCTCCAAATCCAGATATGAGTGTCGAGAAGCAGATTCAATCGCGGTAGGCCTCCACGTCTTCCAGATCGATGACTGGGGAAACGATATCGCCCACGATTTCGGCCGTCCCAATCATGTCTCCCAAGAACTTTCGCTTGCGGTCGGGTCCGGCCGGAATGACTTCCGCGACTGGACGGCCATGACGCGTAATCCGCAGAGGCTGGCGTGTTTTGTGCACCCGTTCTATCAGGCCAAGACACTTGGCTTTAAACTCGGAGATGGAAACATCGTTCATGACCACTATTCTATCTATGGTCAATAAACTAGTCAATTCATAATTACTCCATCGAAGCTTGGCCGACAAACGCGGGAATGGGGCCGACCTATCCCCCCGCCTTCGCTTTCTTCACTTCCTCAATCAGCGGCGGCACGATGTCGAACAGATTTCCCACCACGGCGAAATCGGCGATCTCGAAGATGGGCGCTTCAGAATCCTTATTAATCGCGATGATCGTCCGCGAACCTTTCATCCCCACAATGTGCTGAATGGCCCCGCTGATGCCGAGCGCCAGGTAGAGCTTGGGCGCGACCGTCTGGCCGGAGGAACCGATCTGCCGATCCATGGGCAACCAGCCGGAGTCGCAAATCGGACGCGAAGCGGCCAACTCCCCGCCCAAAGCCTCGGCAAGCTGCTTTGCCAGTTCGATATTCTTTTGCTCTTTGATTCCGCGGCCCACCGAAACAATAATCTCGGCTTGCGTAAGGTCCACCGCCTGCTTGGCTTCTTTGAAAACTTCCTGCGGTTTATTGCGGACGACTCCGTCCGCGATTTGCACATTCACTGTCTCGACCGAAGCGGCGCTCGCTCCAACCTCGGCTTTGTCTCCGCGAAAAGCTCCGTTCTGGAAGGTCACGAACCAGGGAGCATCGCAAGTGAAACTCACATCGGCAGCGAGCTTGCCCTGAAACATCTGTCGAGTAAAAAGCAGCTTCGGGCCTTCTTTCTTGTAGCCGACGCAGTCCGTAACCGCGGTGCGCCCCACGGCCGTCGCCAGCTTAGGAACAAAATCGCGCACCTGATACGTGTGCGGCATCAGCACCAGCTTGGGCTGCTTCGATTCGATGAATTGTTTAAGGCCAGCAGAAAAGGCGTCGGGGGTGTAGGGTTCGAGTTTGGGCGACTCAACCGCGTAAACCTTCGAGATTTTCTTGGCGGCAACTTCATTGGCAAAATTCGCTACGCCATTGCCGACGACCGCAGCTTCAAGCGTCCAACCCGTGTCCGCAGCAATGGCTTGACCAGCAGTGAGCGTTTCCCACGAAACGCGGTTCAGTTTGCCTTCCCGTTGTTCGACGACCACTAAAATTGTGTCAGACATAAATGCCGCTTCTAACTCCTCGCGATAATCACGTGGGGACAACCGCCCTCGGCTGTCCAGCCGAGCAAAGCTGGGCTCTCACACCGAATAATCACAGCACGCGTACTTCGTTACGCAACTTGTCCACCAACTTCTTCGCCACTTCGCCCGCCGAGCCTTCCAGAAATTCTGTGTTCTTGGTTTTCTGTGGAATATACAGCCGCTCAATCTTTTGCAAATTCGCACTTACCGCCGATTGCACTTCTGCCATTGCAACCTTGCGCAGCGGCTTGTTCTTGGCCTGTTTAATGCCGATCAGTGTGGCGTAGCGCAATTTGTTGATTCCGGACTGAATGGTCAGCACGGCAGGCAATGGCATATCTACGAACTGAAAGTAGCCGGCCTCAAGTTCTCGCTTCACGCGGATTCCTGAATCGCTTTTCTCGATCTGCATGATGATGGTGGCGTGCGGCCATCCCAGAAGCTCCGCCAGCACCACGCCGGTTTGCGCATAACCGTAGTCGTCGGACTGCAAGCCCGTGAAAATTAAATCAAACGTTTCGTCTTTGATCGCGGCAGCAAAAGCTCGCGCGGTATTGAATGCGTCGAGGCCAACGAATGCGTTGTCTTCGAGATGGATCGCCCGATCCGCTCCCTTGGCCAGAGCTTCCCGCAAAACCTGCTGAGCGCGCGGCGGGCCAGACGTGATTACCACAACCTCTCCCCCGTGTTTTTCCTTTTGTCGCAAAGCCTCTTCTAGCGCATAGGCATCGGGCTCATTCACTTCATAAGAAACGTCTTCACGAATCCATGCGCCGGACTCGTTGAGCTTGAGCGGCGCATCCTTCTGTGGTACCTGTTTCATGCAAACCAGAATCTTCAAGCGAAAGCTCCTCAATCTTGGCTGATCAGAACTTGTTTGGGTCGAGACGCGTCGAGCAACGTCTCACAGAATCCTCCAACCAGCCATAGGCAAACTAGCAAGTATAAATGAGTGTTGCAGGAGAGAGGAAACGCGGTGAAAAAAACTAGTCGGTAAATACGACCGATTGCACTCCTGAAATCTCGAAGCGCTTGCGGCAGCGCATATTCTTGCAGGCCATCATGTCGTCACGGCGCAGCATGTAGGATTTGGCTTTGGCGAAACGGGCGCGATCCCGTTCGTCGGCTCGGCCGGGAAGTTGATTCTTCTTGGTGCGCACCAGCCAGCTGATTTCGTACTCCGCCGCCTGTTGACAATGAGGACAGTTCAGCGTCGCCATCTTCTTTTCCGGCCGTTCATCAAAAAATTCGCGCTCTTCCATAGGGTCGTTGGCGGCTCATCGTAGTGCGGGCCAGCCACCATTCGCTTGTATTATTGCACGTCACTGCAGGATGAGCTATGGCAAGATAAGAGCAATGCCAAAGAAGAAAAAATCTAAGCGCTTCACAGCGGTTGAAGCCGTAAAGACCATGGCCCGAGAGCAGATCGGAGCGCCTCCCGCGTCACGAATAGTTCCCAATCGCAAGAAGAAAACCGAGAAACACAAACCCACGCTGAAGAAACTTCTGAGCGAGCAGAACTCGTAAAGACCGCTGCGTGCCGCATTTACCCCAGGGCCAATTCGGACGATGACCGCACTTCAAGCCGTCAATTGAATATTGCGTGGAAAGTAAGCGGTGCACCCCGCCCCCGCGCCATCTCAAGAAATGCAAGGGGGAGCCCGAAAAGCAACCAAACATACACCGTTCCGAGTATATTTGTCCAGTTATCTTGACGCGGAGCCCATACGCCGAATCTCGACCAGAGCGAGGCCAAGGTGTTGTGCAGTTGGTGCGGCACGACTCTACCCGATGGCTCACAATTCTGCTTGAAGTGCGGCCAGAAGGCCGGTGCGGCAAACAAGGCTGCGCCAGCCAGGGTTCCCACTCGATCCACATGCGCCAAATGCGGTACGAGCTTGCCTCGGGATGCTTTGTCTTGCCCGAAATGCGGACAGCCCGCAACACCGACAGCAAGCGCCGAGGCCCTTGCCAGCGCGGTGGCCGACGCCTCGGCATTTTTGCGCGCTCGCCGGCAACGCCGGATTCTGCGGTGGTCGTTCGTCGCGGTATTGTTCGCGGCGCTGCTGTGGCTTGCGACCAGTCGAAGTCCAGCGGCACAGGAAGTACAGGAATTTGTGCACTGGTCCCAGGTGCAAACCATTGTTGATGGGCAAGCGGGAGTGAATCCCGGCAGTTTCTGGTCTCATGAGTTTACCGTTCCCCCCGGCGCGCTGGATGTCAGCGTCACCGGCGAGTTCAGTTCGTCTGTTGTCACCCCACGGCGTGCTAACAGTAAAAGTAATCAGACTGCGAAAGATCGCGACAATGGCATCGAAGCCTATGTCCTCACCAACTCAGCGTTTGTCGTTTGGAGCCGCGGTTACTCGAGCGACACTCTGTACCAAAGCGGATCGACAGCCGGCGACGTCGTCAGTGCTCCGCTTCCGCAGGGCGCCGGAGTCTACCATCTAGTATTCAGCAATAAGGCCTCGCAATACGGCAAGACGGTCCACGCCACCGTGATGCTGCGCTACAAGACTGGCTGGCCCAACACCTTCTTGCGTTGGAAGGAACGATTGTGGAACTGGATTGGCCTGTAACATTAATCCCCGACTGTTTCGGCCACGAACCTGGCGAACTGCTTCACGTCCTGTTCGGTAGTGTCGAACGAACACATCCAGCGCACCACAGATTCCTCTTCGTTCCATACATAGAAGAAGTAGCGCTTTTGCAACTTGGCGATGGCTCGCCGCGGAATCTGTGCGAACACTCCGTTGGCTTCAACTTTATAAACAATCTTCACCTTTGCGATTTTGCTGATTTCTTTTTGCAGGAGCGCGGCCATCCGGTTGGCGTGCTGGGCATTTGTCCGCCACAAATCGTTCGAAAGCAAGGCGTTGAGTTGAGCTGAGATGAAACGCATCTTCGACGCCAACTGCATCCCTTGCTTGCGAAGATAGAGAAAGTCCCGGCTGATTTTCTTTTCAAAAAAGACCACAGCTTCGGCGCCCAAAGCCCCATTCTTAGTTCCACCGAAGGAAAGAACGTCCACGCCCAAGTCTCGCGTACTTTGACGCAGAGTAAGTCCCAGGCTCACGGCTGCATTGGCGATTCGTGCTCCGTCCATGTGTAGAAACATTTCGCGGTCATGCGCAAAGCGCGCCAGATCGCGGATCTCCTGCGGCGTGTAAACCGTTCCCACCTCCGTGACTTGCGTAATGGAGATCACGCGCGGCTGAACGTGATGCTGATCGCCAATTCCGTGATAAGCATGGCTGACAGCTTCAACCGTGAGTTTCCCGTCCTCCGTAGGAATCGGGATCAGTTTGCAGCCGGTGAATTTCTCCGGCGCACCGCATTCGTCAGCATAGATATGGGCGGCCTCGGCGCAGATCACGGCGTGGTAAGGCTCCGTCAGCGCCTTCAGGCTTAAGCAATTTGCCGCCGTGCCGTTAAAAACAACGAAAACCTCCACATCAGACCCGAAGTGCTGTTTGAACTTGCGGACCGCAGCCTCGGTATAGACGTCGTCCCCGTAGCCGACGACGTGCCCGCGGTTGACCGCGGCAATGGCTTGCAAGATCTTTGGATGAACCCCGGCATTGTTATCGCTCGCGAAACTGCGAACAGGTTTCATGGCCTCAACAATGTAGCAGACGCGAAGTGCGCGTTTCACACCCCGCAGGCAGTTCGCAGGGCTTCTGGGGAATTGGCAATCATCGAGATCCGCGTGATGCTCGAGCAGAATCGCTTGACAAGAAAATTATGTAACCATATTGTTACGCTTGGTCATGTAGCCTTGGAGTTACGCTTTGTGGAGTTACGCTTTCAACCATCGCCGCGATAACTTTTTTTGCCTTTTCGAGTCTAAAGCTGACGGTATGGAATTTAATCTTTCGTGGCTGGTTTCTCGAGACCTAAGCCTTTGTTGATCCGAGACTTACTGTTAGGCTAGCAGGTAAGACAGGACACGGAATGACAGACGGTTTCAGCTCGGATGGGCACGCTGTCTTGAGGTTGCATCTCGCACGCGCGATCGCACTCCCCGTGGCTTTTGTCGTTGCCGCGCTGGGATTAGCTTGCAGCGGAAGTTCGGTGAATGGGGCCCAGCCTCAAGCCGACCCAGCCATTCCCGTCAAGATCCAGGTGGCGCAGTCGGTCCCGATCAGCGACACGACAGAATACGTGGCCACGCTAAAATCGCGCGACTCGGCCATCATTATGCCTCAAGTCGAAGGGCAGATCACGGATATCTATGTGCACTCCGGTGATCACGTTTCACCTGGCACCGTGCTGATGCAGATTGATCCCACCAAGCAACAGGCCACGGTGAACAGTCAGGAACACAATCGCGCCGCTCAGGAAGCTAACCTGGCCTATGCCCAGCAACAGTACAACCGGATTAGCGCCTTGGCTGCGGCCGGAGTGGTCTCGAAGCAGGACCTCGACCAGGCGAAATCTGCTCTGGATACCGCCCAGGCGCAACTCAGATCGCTGGACGCGCAGGTGCAGGAGCAGCAGGTTCAGCTCCATTATTACCGCGTGACGGCGCCCTGGACCGGAATCGTGGGGGACATTCCGGTACACGTCGGCGACCGCGTCACTACAACGACGATGCTCACGAGCGTCGACAAACCCGGCAGCCTCGAAGCCTATGTGTACATTCCGGTGGAGCGATCGTCTCAGCTGAAGATGAATATGCCAGTGCAGATAGTGAATGGAAGCGGCGAGGTCATCGCGGACAGCCGTATCAGTTTCATTTCGCCGCAAGTCGACAACACTACGCAGACGGTGCTGATCAAGTCGCGCATCGCCAACAATGAGGACCGGCTTCGGAATTTGCAATTCATCCGCGCCCGCGTGATTTGGGGTACGCATCAAGGGCCAGTCGTTCCGGTGGTGGCGGTATCTCGTGTCGGCGGACAATACTTCGCTTTCGTGGCCGAGGACGAGAAGGGCAAATTGGTGGCGCGTCAGAAAGCAGTACGCATCGGAGAGATGACCGGGAATGACTATGTCGTGCTCGATGGCATTAAGCCGGGAGACAAAGTAATCGTCTCCGGCGTCCAGTTTCTCGTGGATGGGGCGGCAGTAACGCCCCAAGGCTAGGCTTTATGCTTCGGGCATTGGGCTTCGGGCCCAGCGCTAAAGCCTGGAGCCTGAGGCCCGACGCCCGAAGCCGCATTAAGGTTTTCCCATGTTCGTAGACTTCTTCATCCGACGGCCGGTATTCGCTACAGTCTGCGCGTTGCTGATCATTCTCGCCGGCGCAGTCGTAATTCCCACCTTGCCGATCGCGCAATTCCCCAACCTGGCGCCGCCGCAAGTCTCCGTGAGCAGCGGGTACGTTGGCGCCAGCGCGCAGACGGTCGAGTCTGCAGTCACCATTCCCCTGGAGCAGCAGATCAACGGCGCGCAGGCAATGAAGTACATGACGTCTGACAGCGGCAATGACGGTTCCAGCAACATTGTTGCGACCTTTGAACTGGACCGCGATCCCGACCTCGCAGCCGTGGACATTCAGAACCGGGTGAACACAGCCCAGGGACGTCTGCCGAACGCAGTCAAAGCGACTGGAATCACGATCACCAAGTCGTCGAGCAATTTCGTTTTCGGCGCGGGCGTGGTTTCGCCGGATGATCGTTACACCCCGCTGTTCATGAGCAACTATCTCGACGTTTACGTGAAGGACACGCTGAAGCGAGTGCCAGGAGTTGCCGACGTCATCATTTTTGGTGAACGCAAGTATTCGATGCGTTTGTGGTTGGATCCGGTGCGCATGGCAAGTCGCGGCCTTACGGCGAGCGACATGGTCAATGCTCTGCAAGAGCAAAATGTGGAAGTCGCTGCCGGCCAGGTCGGACAGCCTCCCATCAAGGTCGGACAACAGTTTCAAATCAGCGTGCGGGCAATTGGGCGGTTGAGCGAGCCCGAGCAATTTGAAAACATCATCCTCAAAGCGAATGCGGATGGGACCTTGGTTCGTCTCAAGGATGTCGGCCGAGCAGAGCTGGGAGCGGAGGACTATAGCTCTGATCTGATTTACAACGGGCACGACGCGGTCGGGATCGCGATCCTGCAACTCTCAACTGCGAATGCGCTCGACGTGGATCGCCGCGCTCTGGCGGAGTTGGATCGGCTCTCGAAACACTTCCCGCCCGGGATGAAATACGAGAACGCTTTCGATACGACCGAAGCTGTGGGTGAATCGATCCAAGACGTTCTCGTGACCCTGATCGAAGCCATCGTGCTCGTCATTCTGGTGATCTTCGTATTTCTTGAAGACTGGCGCAGCACGATTATTCCATCGGTCACAATTCCAGTTTCGCTGATCGGGACTTTCGCTTTTGTCAAACTCCTGGGATTTTCCATTAACACCCTGACTCTGTTTGGCATCACATTGGCCACTGGGCTGGTGGTAGACGACGCCATCGTCGTCATCGAAAACATCGAACGCCACCTGCAGGAAGGCGAGCACGATCCGCGCAGAGCGGCCTCGGTCGCCATGGGAGAAGTAGCCGGCGCCGTCATTGCCACGTCCCTCGTTTTGGTTGCGGTGTTTGTGCCGGTCGCATTTTTCCCCGGAACAACCGGCATTTTGTTCCGGCAATTCGCCCTCACTATCGCCTTCTCGATATCGATCTCCGCTTTCAACGCTCTCACACTGACGCCGTCGCTTTCTGCACTTCTGCTCGGCCGTCAGCACGGAACGAAAGGCTGGTTCTTCCGCCACGTGGACAGTGTGATCAGCGCCGTCACTGAGGGGTATCGGCGTTCGCTGCACGCTTTCCTTCGCTTCCGCTTGGTCGCGGTAGTCTTATTCCTCGCTGGATTGGGCCTCACCTATGTGATTTTCCAGCGCGTGCCCACGGGTTTCGTCCCAGACGAGGATCAGGGATATTTCCCTGTGATCATCCAGGCCCCGCCCGGCGCCTCCGCGGACTACGTCAGAAACATCGAGGATCAGGTGAGCGCGATCATGCGCAAGATGCCGGAAGTCAAAAACATTTTTGCCATCACTGGCAACGGCGCTCCGAATCGCGGAATTATCTACGCCGGGTTAACGGGCTACTCGGAGCGCAAAGGCCCTCAGCATTCCGCAAGTGCAGTGGTCGACCGATTACGCGGCTCTGTTTCCGGAATCACAGGGGCGCTTGTGCTTTGCTTCTTGCCTCCCGCGATTCAAGGTCTCGGACAGTTTGGCGGCTTCCAGTATGAAGTGCAGGACCAAGGTTCGCATTCGCTCGAGGAGTTGGCGAATGTCACGCAGGACATGGTTCGGCAGGGCAACGCACGCAAAGATCTGACTGGCTTATTCAGCAGTTATACCGCGAGCGATCCGCAGTTCCTGGTTACGATCGACCGCGAGAAAGCCAAGAGTCTGCATGTGCCGCTGCAGCAGATCACGGATACCCTCGGCGTATACATGGGTTCCGCGTATGTCAACGATTTCGATTTCAATAACCGTTCCTATCGCGTCTACGTGCAGGCCGATAAACAATTCCGTGAGCAGGCCAAGGACATGAAGCAGTACTACGTGCGTTCGGATACAGGCGCCATGATTCCGCTGGAGAACCTGGCCACAGTCACGCAGACTACGACGCCGCAAGTGATCAGCCATTACAACCTGTTTCGTTCCGCGGAAATTGACGGCTCGCCCGGTCCGGGATTCAGTTCCGGACAAGCCATCGCCGCTATGGAAGACTTGAGCAAGAAAGTTTTGCCCCAGGGTTTTACTTACGAATGGACTGGATTGTCGCTCGAAGAACTGGCGTCGGGAAGAACAACAATCATCCTGTTTGGTCTGGGAGTGTTAGTCGTGTATCTGACGCTCTCGGCCCAATATGAAAGCTTCGTGCTGCCGTTCATCGTGCTGCTGGCCGTACCGATGGCGTTGCTGGGAGCGCTCGGAGCACAAGCTTTGCGCGGCTTGCAAAACGATGTCTACTGCCAGATCGGGCTGGTGATGCTGATCGGATTGTCGAGCAAGAACGCCATTCTGATCGTGGAATTCGCCGAACAGCTGCGCGAGCGCGGGATTCCGCTGGTCGAAGCCACAGTCGAAGCAGCCAGGATTCGTCTGCGCCCGATTCTCATGACTTCGTTCGCATTCATCCTCGGTGTCGTGCCGCTAATGGTGGCTACTGGCGCTGGCCAGGAGGGACGCCACTCCGTTGGAACCACAGTGTTCGGTGGCATGATTATGTCAACCGTTTTGAATCTCTTCTTCATCCCTGTGCTCTATCTGATCATCGAAGGATGGCGTGAGCGCGGCAATGCCCACGTCCCACAGCCAGCGCCCGCGCCCGCCGACTGAGTCTTGCTTCATGTGATGGTTCCACAGAGCCGTCGCTCGCGATGAGCGCCGTCGAAATTCTCCGCATGAATAGGAAGGCCTAACCTGGTGGCAGAAATAGAACTCAGCGAAGCTACCCTACAGGCCTACCAAGACATTGCCGCGCTCCAGACCGAGAGTTGGCGCAGTGCGTATCGCGGCATATTACCTGGGTCCTATCTCGACGGACCCATTCTTGAGGAGAGGCAGACCCACTGGCAAAATCTAATGCTCTCCGCTGACGGGAAACGGCGCGGAGTTTTTCTGGCGAAGGATCGCGGCGCTCTTCTCGGTTTTGCTTGCGTTCTGCTGGACGAGGATCCAGTTTGGGGTGCGCGCCTGGACAATATCCATGTGAGGCCTGCCTACAGATGCAGAGGGACAGGCCGCCTATTATTCAAGTGGGCCGCCAAATGGGTTTCCACGTGCGAACCGGAGTGGCCCAAGCACCTGTTCGTTTTCGAGGCAAATCATCCTGCGCGGCGATTCTACGAAGCTCTGGATGGTAGAGTTGTGGAGCAGTATGCCCAGCGGACTCCCGCAGGAGTCGTTGTGCCCTCTCTCCGTTTCCTTTGGAAGAAACCTGCGACGATAGCGGACCTCTAGACGTCGTGCCTGGGCTATAATCGCGCAGTCCAACCATCATGCGCGTACTCTTTTCATGGGCTCTCTTGATTTCCGTCTTTGCATCCGCGCAAACGACACCGCTGAAAACCACTCTGCCCAGGTTCGAAGACGTTGCCCAACAAGTTGGCCTGACAGTTTCCCACATTTCATCGCCTGACAAGCGCTACATCGTGGAATCCATGAGCGGCGGCGTGGGGCTGATTGATTGCGACAATGACGGCAGACTCGACATCATTACTGTGAACGGATCCACCGTCGATCGCTACAAACAGGGCGGCGATCCCATGATCACGCTTTATCACCAGGACGATGGTTTCAAATTCACCGACATCAGCAAGTCTGCCGGACTCACCCGAAAAGGGTGGGGCATGGGAGTAGCCGTCGCCGACTACGACAATGACGGTCTCCCCGACATTTACGTAACTGGCTACGGCGGCAACGCGCTGTATCACAATTTGGGCAATTGCAAATTCGAAGACGTCACGGAGAAAGCCGGAGTGGCAGGCGGCGGATTCAGCACTGGCGCGGCCTGGGCCGACTACGATCGAGACGGTCACGTGGATTTGTTCGTCTCGCGGTATGTGCATTTTGATGTGAACAAACTGCCCGACTTCGGGAAAAATGAGAAGAACTGCAGCTTCAAGGGAATCCCCGTGCAATGCGGACCATGGGGAATGCTCGGTGAGTCCGACTTGCTTTTTCACAATCGCGGCGATGGCACCTTCGAAGAAGTTTCCAAAAAGGCCGGGGTCGACGATCCCAACAAATACTACGGCCTGGGAGTAATCTGGGGCGATTACGACAATGATGGCTGGCCCGATCTGTACGTCGCCAACGATTCTGGTCCGAATTACCTCTACCACAACAAGCACGACGGAACTTTTGAAGAAGTCGGCATGCTCTCGGGAGCGGCTGTCAGCGGCGATGGCTCGGAGCGCGGCAACATGGGTGTGGACTGGAGTGATTATCTTCATGAAGGCTGGCTCTCCGTCTTCGTGACCACGTTTACCGAACAGCCCGACAGTCTGTATCGCAACCTGGGAACGCAGGGATTTTCGGAGGAGAGTTACCAGGCCAAACTCGCTAAACCGACCTATGAACCGGTGGGTTGGGGCACGGGATTTTTTGACATGGACAACGACGGCTGGCCGGACCTGTTCATCGCCAATGGGCACGTGTATCCGCAGATGGATCAAGTCCCGGGCGCCCCCCGCTATCGCGAGCCCATGCTGCTGTTCCGCAACAACCGTGACGGTACTTTCGAAGATGTCTCCAGCGTGCTTGCCGGAATACCGGATGCATCGCGCCGAGGCGCGGCCTTTGGCGACCTCAATAACGATGGAAACATCGACATCGTGGTGATGAATACGGGCGAACCTCCAACCCTGCTGCTGAATCAGGGAGGAAACAAAAATCATCGCGTGCTATTCAAGTTGGTAGGCACAAAGAGCAATAAAATGGCAATCGGAACGCGAGTGACGGTGAAAGCAGGAAAGTTGGTGCTGCTCGACGAAGTTCGTGCCGGCGGCAGCTACCTTTCGCAGAACGATCCACGACTGCACTTCGGTCTGGGCGCCGAATCCAAGATGGATGAAGTAGAAATCAAATGGCCAAGCGGCAAAGTTGACGTGCTGCGCGATGTCCCAACAGACTTTATTTATACAATCGTTGAAGGCGAAGGAATTCAGAAACAAATTGCACTCCCAGCACTGTGAGTCAACCCTGTCACTGCCCGATTGAGCTAGCCACCGAAGAAAACACGTTGTTGGCGTTTCCCCCGATCAGGCGAAGCGTACCCACCACAATCACGAGTATGACGGCCAGCATGACTGCGTACTCGGCGATGTCCTGGCCCGTCTCTTCGGACCAAAGCTTAAGTAGTAACTCGACCATGCCTGACCTCTCGACAAACATCAAAACAGCCTCCCAGTCAACCCGATTTATCCGTCTGTTGGTTCAACTTGCCGACCCTCGCTACCGATGCCCGTACTCGAGAGTGCAAAGATTTGCAGATCCACGGACGATTGACTGCGCGACAGTTAGATGCGGGAAACGCGGAGACGTCGCTGTTCGTCAATCCAGTGGCAATAGTGCCTTACTCTAGGAGCCTCGCCATCCCTAGGCAAGGGACATCAAGTGTCAGCTCGGGACATTTCACGCCAAAGGCAGACTGTGCCCAGCACGCGCGCGGCGCGAGCAAGTCGACCGCACGATCGAGCGCGTATGATGAAGAACGCCACAATCCGCCATGCTCCCATTCAAGCTGGTTTACAGCGAGGAATATTATCTTCCGATCGGCGCACACGTCTTTCCGGCCGAAAAGTATCGACGCATTCATGACCGGCTGCTCGAGACCCGAGCCGCCGAGGTGGATGACTTTGTAGCCCCGCAGCTTGCATCCGATCAGGATATACTTCTGGTCCACACGCCGGCTTACGTACAAAAATTGAAGACCGGAACGCTCTCCGCGCGCGAAGAGCTGGAATTGGAAGTTCCGTATTCCCCGGAATTGGTCCGAGCTTTCTGGCTGGCGGCGGGTGGTTCGATCCTGGCGGCTGATTATGCGCTGAAGAATCGCATCGCTTTCAACATCGGGGGCGGATTCCATCACGCATTTCCCGACCACGGCGAAGGCTTCTGCATGATTCACGACGTGGCCGTCGCCATCCGGCGCATGCAGCGAGATGACAGGATCACCCGCGCCATGACCGTCGATTGCGACGTTCACCAGGGCAATGGGACAGCCGCTATCTTTGCTGGCGTGCGCGTTCCAACCGGGCCGCTGCCCTCGACTTCGGCTTCCACTCTGAGGCCGGCTACACCTGCGAAAGTGCGCAATGCCCACGCGGGCGACGTATTCACGATTTCGCTCCACCAGGAAAATAATTATCCGATGTGGAAGCCGCCTTCTTCGATCGATATCGATTTACCTGACGGGATTGGCGACGACGATTATCTGGCATGGCTCGACAACGCTCTCAGCTCGGGCCTGCGTCAGTTTGATCCGGAGTTGATCTGCTACATCGCAGGCGCGGACCCGTATCGCGAAGATCAGCTCGGAGGTCTTGCGCTAACCATCGAAGGATTGAAACGCCGCGACGAACTGGTGTTCCGCGTAGCCCGAGCACGCGATATCCCGGTCATGGTCACTTACGCCGGCGGCTATGCGCAACGAGTCGAAGATACGGTCACCATTCACTGCAACACCGTGATCGCGGCGAAAGAGTTGTACGCGGGCAAGTAAAGTCAGATCTCTCGCCTTCGCATCGCTGAATGCTTCCCCGCTGACTGCTAAAATAGGTCTTTAATCCTTATGTTCGAGAATCTTTCAGAGAAACTTCAGCGTGCGTTCAAAACTCTGCGCGGGCAGGCCGTCCTCAATGAAGAGAACATTCAGGAGGCGCTGCGCGAGATCCGTCTCGCTTTGCTTGAAGCCGACGTCAACTTCAAGGTCGTCAAGCAGCTTATCGACCACATTCAGGAGAAGGCGGTTGGCCAGCAGGTGGCAACGGCGCTTTCTCCGGGTGAGCAGGTCATCAAGATCCTGCGTGACGAGCTGGTTGAAACTCTTGGCCGCGACACGGCGCGCCTAAAGTTTGCTTCACAACCTCCAACTGTCGTGCTGATGGCGGGACTGCAGGGTTCCGGCAAAACCACCACTTCCGGCAAACTCGCAAACTGGCTTAAGAATGGCGGGCATCGTCCGCTGCTGGTTTCGGTCGACGTTTACCGTCCCGCTGCACGCGAACAACTCAAAGTCGTCGCGCAGGCGATCAAGGCCAACATCTACGAGGGCGCGAACGTCGAAGCCAACACTGCGACGGTCGAGCGCCTGGCGAAAGAGGCGCGCCGCGAGGCCATCAACACTGGCTCTGACGTGCTGATCGTCGATACCGCCGGCCGCCTTCACATCGACGACCAACTGATGGAGGAGATGCAATCGCTCAAGCGCTTGCTCAATCCGCAAGAGATTCTGTTTGTCGCCGATGCCATGACTGGGCAGGACGCGGTCAACTCTGCCGACGAGTTTCACAAGAAGCTTTCGCTGACTGGAGTTGTGCTCACCAAAATGGATGGAGATGCCCGCGGCGGCGCGGCGCTATCGATCCGCCAAGTCACGGGGCAGCCGATCAAGTTCATTGGCGTGGGCGAAAAGTATGACGCTCTGGAGCCGTTCCATCCCGATCGTATCGTGTCGCGCATTCTCGGCATGGGCGACATTCTTTCTCTGATCGAGAAAGCTGAGCAGAATGTCGACAAGAAGAAAGCGCAGGAGATGGCCAGCCGCGCGCTCTCTGGCGACGGCTTCTCGCTCGAGGATTTTCGCGATCAACTGCGCCAGGTGAAAAAGATGGGATCCTTGCAGAGCATCATGGGAATGTTGCCGAGCGTCGGTCCCTTCGCCGGATTGCAGAAGCACGCGGATAAAATCGACGAAAAACAGATTAATCGCGTGGAAGCCATCATTAATTCGATGACCGTCCATGAACGAATGCACCATGAGGTGATCAACGGCAGCAGGCGCAAGCGCATCTCGCGCGGCTCGGGAACGAGCGTGCAAGAGGTCAATAATCTGCTGCGCCAGTATGCCCAAATGCGCAAAATGTTTAAGCAGATGGGCAAAGCCAGCTTCGCGCGCAAGTTGGCTGGCATGAAGTTGCCGGGGATGTGAAGGCGGACGGCTGAAACGTGAGCGCTTTTGCGATGCCCCGCGCGTTTGGCGAACGCGCAAGCAGAACGGATAAAAACCAGTCGGTAAGTTACTAGTTCTCGGTTCTCAGATCGTTCTTCGAAGAAGGGGGCGCGGCCACAAATAGCCGCGCCCCTTTTAGTTCAAGTTAAGTGCCAGTTCTTTTGGCTTGCGCTGATGATGGGGCACCCAACGCTGCGGCGACTTGCGTCCCGATCGGCGAGCCGAGGCCGGAGCATGCATCCCATCCCTTGCCTGCGGAGTAGGCGCCGTTGTTGCCGGTGGTGATGTCGTTGAAATCGTCATCGGCGGCGGCGTTCTGGTAAAGAAGTGGGTTGATAAATCCGGCTGGCTTCCCAATGCTCTCGTTGATGAGCGCGATCAATCCCGCCCAGAGGGGAGCGACGGCGCTGGTGCCGCCGATCACGTCGGGGTTGCCATCGACGAGAGTGACGTAGCCCGTGGTCGGATCGGCGTTTCCAGTCACGTCGGGAACACCGCGTCCAACATTGTGGTTGGGATTGGCGGAAGCCGGCACGCCTGCGCTGGCCTGCCAACTCGGTACCGGAGTGAAGAAGTCGCTGATGCCGCCTCCGGTTGCGCCCTCATTGTTTGCCAGTTCGTTCCACACAGTTTCGCTGCTGATGGAGTTGCCTGAGGCCACTAGCTTTGTTCCTCCGCAGGCCAGAACATTGGGACTCGAGGCAGGGAAGTCGACGTGGTTGAGCCCGTCGGTTACGCCGTCGGTTGAGCCGTCGTCGCCTGCGGCAACACAGACAGTTACGCCCATAGCCGCGGCTGCCTGGAATGCCTCATCCATCGAGGTCATGGCTTGCGCGGTCCAGGATGATTCGGGACCGCCCCAACTGATCGAGACTATCGAGGGGTTATTGGTGCTGTCGTGCACCGCAGTCGTGATCGCGTTCAGAAAGCCGGCGTCAGTGTTGTCGGCAAAATAGGCGACGATTTTAGCGCCGGGCGCGATTGAGCCGGACACTTCTATATCCAGCATGACTTCACCATCCGGGCCGTTCGGGTCTCCGGTGGGATTGTTGCTGCCGTTGCCGACTGAAACCGCCGATACGTTTGGAGTCTCGGTCAGATTGAGCTGGCTCCAGTAGTTACTCAGATCCGTAGGATTGTAACCGCCGCCCAACTCGATCAGCGCGATACATTCTCCGGATCCATCCACGCCAGTCGGATAGTTGTAAAGCGTGGCGACCTGTAAAGGAGTGTAAGACACGCCGGGACTTTGGGCGTGGGCGCCGGCATGCCCACGCCGCCTACGAAAATGCGGCTTGGCTTGGGGACGATTGTCGAGACCAAATACGCCTTCGATCACATCCTGCAGATCGGCTGGAATTTGAACGGGTCCGGTGCGGCCTCGATAGTTGCCGCTGGGATGCTGGTATTCCTTCAGTTGGACGCCAAATGCCTGATCCATTGCAGCGACCGTTCCGGTGAGAATAACCGTGCGGCGGGCCGCGCTCTTTTCTTTTACCGTTAGTTTGTGTTCGCGAGCGAAGGCCTCGACGCGAGCAATGCTCTCAGGGGTGGCACCATGGCTTTGCTCGAATTCTTTGCGACTCAAAATCGTGCGTTTGGCGATCGGTTTGGTGAAAGCGTCCGCGCTGACAATCGGCTTTTTCCCTGCGCGAGAACGCAGACGGATGGTGACGTCAAGTTTTTCGTTGGGGTTGGCTGGGCCAATCTCTCGCGCTCCTACGAGGGGAGCGCGCTCACTACCGGCAAGTGCTTTTTTCGGAGTAGACATAAGTCTCCTTTCTGTGAGGCCTAGCTGATTGTGAAGAAAAGCAGCGCAGCGTTACAAACGAGTCCGCCTTCGCGAACTCAACCCAGAAAGGAGCCGAGCGCCCGGCAATCCTACGAAATCAGTGCTGGCCCATCAGATGGCCGCGACGTTAGCAACAGACCAGCCGGAATGCAAGCGATTTGTTGGAGTTGTTACAAAAACCGGACAGAGTTATTCCCAAAGTGGAAATCAGCCTTCGGCTAGAAGAGGAACTTTGCGCCCAGTTGCACCAGGCGAGGCGCGCTGGCACTGACCACTTGGCCGAAGTTGGAACTGTCGATGTTGCCGTCGACGGATTGCGGTCCGAAAAACTGGGCGTGGTTGAAAATGTTGAAACCCTCGAGCCGAAATTGCAGCGACTTCGATTCAGTCAGGCGCACGTTCTTGAGAAGAGCCATATCGTAGTTGTTCATTCCGGGTCCATAAAAGAAGCGACGCTTAGCGGTGCCAGGCGTTCCTAACGTGTTCTCGCTGAACTGAGAGGCATCGAAATATGGCCGCCCGTTGCGGGGATTGTGATTAAGATCCAGGGGACCGTCGGTATAGTCGGGCTCATCCACCCCATAATTATTGATGCCATTCGGTTCGGCTCCGAGCAGGGAATTGTCCCCGTAATTAATCAGAGTGACCGGCAGACCCGAACTGAAATGAGTGATTCCAGAGAGTTCCCAGCCCTCTGTCCAGCGGTTCGATGTATGGAACAGAGTTTCGAATGGAATTTTGTAGTTGTAGCTGACGACGAAGTTGTGCGTGATGTCAAAAGAAGACAGTGCATAGCTGAGCGCTGGGTTGATCGGATTTACCTCTTCCCCCAAATTCGAGGACTCGTCCATCGACTTGCTGTAGGTGTATCCGGCAGACAGTTCCAGGCGTCGGCTGGTATGGCGCAGGCTGAGTTCGAGAGCGTTGTAATTCGATTTGCCGATGGTCGCCTGATTAGTGTCGCTGCCGAAGTTGGGACCCAGCGGGCCGCGAGTTCCGTTGATCACTTGGCCGGAAGTCGTCGTGAATACATTGCTTTCTCTAAAGGGACCGCATGTGGCGGAGCCCGGCGCGACCGCGCTCGGCTGGCTCAGACTCAAGCAGAGAGCAGGGTCGCCAGGATTGGCTTCAATCATGACCAAAAGCCTATGCGCCTGCGTGCCCACGTAGCTGGCGCTGAGCACGGTGTTGGCTCTGAATTGCCGCTGAACCGACAGCGTGTATTCCTCGACGTAGGGAATGCGATTGGTCGAGGCATATCCGGGAATGCCGCTGATCGGCTCATACTGCGACCAATTGACATTCGGATCTGGATTGCTGCTTGATGCCTTGCCGGTGACGAGTGCGACAGGAAACGGCTGCGCCTGGACCTGTCCAGTCGATGCGGTGATGAACGGAGTCGCGAACAGCGGCGGGGATGGACTTGAGTACGTGCTTCCGAAGGGCGGGTTCGCGGCCAGGATCCCAACCGTTAGCGCCTCGATCGCCGTGTAGTACATACCGAAGCCAGCCCGTATGCTGGTCTTTCCGGGGCCACCTAAAATCTTGCTGAGAAGAGTGTCGTCCTTGGCCTCAGGTGAGTAGGCCAGACCGACGCGCGGCGCGAAGTCGAGGTTTCCGGGAGGTGCCAGCGTTCGGGACACACCGGGATCGGTAGGGAAGAGAATTCCGGCAGGCGCGCCGGGAAAAACTACCGAGGAATTGCCCGGTTCGAAGGTGGAGACGCCGTTGTTTTTTTCATACCACGGCTCGATGCGATCCCAGCGCAGGCCGTAATTCAGCGTCAGATTCGAACGCACGCGCCAGCTGTCTTGTCCGTACAGGCCCCAGTATTGGTTGCGGCCATAGAATGGTTGAAGCTGGCTCTGGTTGTATTGGCTCGGAATTCCAAGCAGAAAATCGGCAAAGTCGGACCCGGTCTCGCTGCCCGTGAACAAGAAGTTGCCGTTGAATTGCGCGATCGGATTCGTGTTAACTTGATCGTAGTGAAATTCGAGTCCGAATTTCATGGTGTGGCGGCCTGCCACTTTCGAGAAATTGTCGAGCCACTGGAAAGTATTGTTGACCTGCTTCAACTCGTTGGCGTTCGTTCCGATTGAAAAGGCATTGAAGACGAGGTTTTCAACTCCTTCGCCTTGCGGATCGAGCGGCACAATGCCGGGAGTTCCCGTGCCGGTCACAAATCCCTGCGATGCCAGGCTCACGCCGAGTCCACCGACGGGTTTGCCGAGATCGTTGTGATCGCGCATGTAGCTGAAGTGAAACTCATTGACTGCGGTCGAGCCCAGCGTCTTCGTGTCGCTCAGGCTGAGCAGTTGAGCCCGTCCCAAGTAGAGCGCGTTAAAACCAGGGACACTTGCCCCGCTCTGCGCCACGGGATATGGATTGTTGAGTGTGTAGTCGTCCAGGAAATAGTAGGCCGACAGCAGGCCCCAATGACTGTTGTAGTCGAGCCGGTAGGCTCCCTTGTCGTCGCGCAAAGTTTCGTTTGAGTCCGAGGTCGCGAAGGTGTCGGCTCCCACATTTGGCTGTGGAATGTATTGCAGCAGATTCTTCGCTGGCGTGGACCAGGCTGAGGTCGGAATCGCGGCATTGGGAAGAACACATTGCAAAAGGTTCGTGCATCCGGCCGTGTAGTAGGGCTCGCCGGGAAAGACCGAGTATCTCAATTTCTGGGAAAGCAGGTTTGCCCAATGCTGGCCGGTGACCGTGCCGGTCAGCAAGCTAGCCAGATCGAACAAATTGCCGGAGCGGTCCGAAAGGGAAGGGACTGGGATTTGACCAGTGTCTACGCCTTGGGTGGATCGAGTTCCCTGGTAATCGGCAAAGAAAAACAGCTTACTCCTTCGGATCGGACCGCCGAATGTTCCGCCAAACTGATTTTGGTCGAATGTGCCACGAGTCGGCGAAAAATAGTTTCGTGCATCGAGATTCGTGTTACGCAGGAATTCGAACCCGTCGCCATGAAATTGGTTGGTGCCCGATTTCGTAACCACGTTGATTTGTCCGCCGCTGTGTCCGCCGTATTCCGCGTCGAAGTCGCTGGTAAGAATACGGAACTCGGCGATGGAGTCGAGATTCGGAATGATCGCTGCGCCGGAGTTCACGTCTTCTTCGGCGTCACTGCCATTCACAATGAAGGCATTCGAAAACTCTCGTTGACCGTTAATTGAAATCGTTCCCGGGTTCAGACCGCCGGAGGGCGAAAGCGCGCTGACGCCGACGTCTTGCTGCGTGTTTGAGGTGAGCGACGTCGCGGGAACGACGCCAGGTTGGAGAGACAGCAGATCCGTATAACTGCGGCCATCCAAAGGAACAGCGGCCATTTTTGTGCCGCTGATGACCTCTCCTATCTGCGTATCGGACGTTTCCACGTGAACCGCGTTCTCGTTTACCGTAACCGCTTGCGCGCGAACGCCGATTTCCAACACGGCGTCAACTCCGAGCGCACTGTCCGCATCAATGACGATACCGGTTCGTTGATACGGCTTGAACCCCGTTTTCTGGATCGTAATGTTGTAGCGCCCAATGGCAAGATCGGGGAATGAGTAAAACCCTTGGCCGTTGGTTGCGACCTGATGTTGGACTCCGGTTTCTAGATTGGTTGCCTTTACCGTGGCGTTCGTAACTACGGCCTTGCTCACGTCCTTGACCGTGCCCGAAACGCTTCCGCCCGCCCCGGCCCAGCAATTGAGGGCGAACAGCGCAACCAATGCGAAAGAAAGAATTAAGCCATTACGCGCGAAACACCTTCGGGCCATGAGCAAGATCCGACCTTCCCCTAAGACAATTTGCGACTAAGTCGCATCTACGTCGACCAAAAACAATAACCTAGCTGGCGTTTTTTTGACATTGCTTGCAGACTCCGCCCACTTCCAACCGCACTACGCGTATCTGGAAACCACTTTGCTGGACCATCTCTTGTTTCAGTCTCTCGAAAGACGAACTGGTGTACTCCATAATCCCGCCACAGCGGAAACAAGCCATGTGGCAGTGATCGCGGTTGGTCTTGGCCTCGTAGTAGTGCTTCTCGCCCTCGATGTGCATGAGATCAAGTTCATCGATCAGCCCACGGTTCTTAAGCAACGCTAGAGTTCGATAGACCGTGGCGCGATCGATGTCGAGATCATGTTTCCTGGCAAGCTTAAGAAGAGTGGCCGCGTCCAGATGTCGAGGCGAGTCCTGAATAATATTCACCAGGAGGCGTCGCTGGGCGGTCATGCGTACGTGCCGCGCAGCCAACTCCTTCATCAGCGATGGACGGGTGATTTCGTTACCCGTTCTGGATCTTCCCAGTTGCGACTCTATTGCAACAAGCGCCCTCGTGGGCATTTGAAACCTCTTTCTCTTGATCCAAAGCTTTCTGTTGATTTCAAGTTAGTTGCGAATGAGTCGCAAGTAATGCGGCAAAAACAATTAGAATTGAGTTCCGGCTTTTCTGTCAAGGCGCACGTGACCCTCAAGTCGCAGATTCTAGGGGTAAGCCGTGCTGGGGGCCGCTTGCAACTTTCGGGGCCCATGTCGACTCTTAGGTGTAGCACGTCGGTTACGTATCGCCGCCAAAGTTGGTGCTGTAGAGTAAACTGTAATGGCGAATAAGAATCACAAGAAGGGCGCTCACATGGCCACGTCATCCGCCAAGCAGAAATCCGCCATGGACACGCTGTTAGACAGCATGGACCAGTTGGTTGACTCTGCCGCAAAAAGAATGACACCAGACGAACTGCGGAAGGCTCGGAGAGAAATTAACGACGTGGTAGACCGCGCTGTTGACCGGTCTGTTGACCGCGCTGTCGCTCATAAACGGCGTCGCGAAACTGCTTAATCAGTTCCTTGCGTCTGTCCTTGGTCATTCCTGGTTCCAGTTTGTTAATCAGATCCACATAATCAGACTCGGCTTCCAGTCCGATTTCTACGAGTTCACGCACGCGGATAACGTCTTTCCGTAGTTCACGCACGGCCTCATCGTCGTAAGTGCGTCCAGGATCGCGGCGGCTTCGTGTCCATTTACTCACGTTAGATACACAACGTCTCGGCCTTACCTCGTCATCGCCTCAGCGAAACAAACTTGTCCCGGCCTCTCGTCTTGGTCTCAAAGGTTTCCCTATGGGAAGCCAGCGCCGATTCAATTGCTTGGCGAGAAGCTTTTATCTTGAAATATTCCAGTGCGTCTTGCAGGTCGACAACTTGAAGATCCGTTACTTGCTCCATGAGGGCCTTCATTGCTGCCCATAGCGGGAGTTTGTCGTCCGTCATCGTCACGATTTCTTTCGAAACATCTTTTCCTTTTAGCAGTTCGCGACGTGTGTCCTCGAATTTATCTTCTCCAAGGAGCATCACTACCCGTGCCATCCTATCTTCCCGCGCCTTGGCTTCTCGCTCCAGATCGTTAAACCGTATGACTGAGGGACGCAGTTTATTCTGTTCAGAGTAATTCTTCTTGAGCTGACGAGCGTCCTCGTTGTATTGTTGATCGAGGCGCTTTTCGATATCGGCGAATCTAATCACAGAAACAAGAGTACACTCTGAGGCAACGTATGTAAAGTAATGTGTTGATTCAATATTGCGTGTTTCGCATTGATGTCGCCGCTCTTTGTGGTTTTAGGTGGATCTGGCTATTCTTGTGGGAAACGTCCTAATAAAATTCACCCGCTGCTCCAGCGACCTTCCGCTTGCCATTCCCACCAACTTCTGCAAAAATAAGAGTTTGTCTTATCCCTGCCAGAAGGACTAGGAAAGGAACTAAAGCTCTGTGTTAATGATTCGTCTGTCGCGCACGGGTGCGCGTAAACAACCGCATTATCGCGTGGTGGTGATTGAAAAAGAACGGGCGCGCAACGGCCGGCCGGTGGAAGTTGTGGGAACGTACAATCCCCGCACCAATCCTGCCAGCATCGAGCTCAAACGTGAGCGCATTGATTATTGGGTATCGAAGGGCGCCAAGATGTCGGACCGGGTTGGCAAGATTGTGGCTAAGCCAGTTGCGCCCAGCGCCGTCCCCGCTGCCTGATCTTGTTGTGCCGGTAGGAATTTTCAACCCACCCGACAGGAACCGCAAATGACCCAGCAAAGCGCGGATGTGCGGGCTTTAGTCGAGCAGATCGCGAAGGTGCTGGTCGACGAGCCCGATCAGGTTTCAGTGAGCCAGCTCGAGGGCGATGTGCTCGAACTCACCGTCGCTCCGAACGATGTGGGCAAAGTGATTGGAAGCAAAGGACGGGTCGCGCGCGCCCTGCGTGCCCTGATCGGCGCAGCTGGAATTCGACTGCACAAGCGATTTACGCTCGAGATATTGGAATAGGCAAGTCGGGAATGACCAGCGAGTTCATCACCCTGGCCCGCGTGCGGAAAACGCAGGGACGCCATGGCGAAGTCGCAGTCGAAGTGCACACTGACGTTCCCGACCGGTTCACGGTAGGTCAGAGACTATTCGCTCTGGCTGAAGACGATAGCCGGCGCGAGTTGCGGATTGAAGAACTGTGGCCGCACAAGGATTTCCTGATTCTGAAGTTCGCGGGGATTGATTCGATCTCCGACGCGGAAACTCTGATCGGCTGCGAATTGCAGGTTCCGCGCAGTGAGCGGGCGCAGCTTGAATCGGGATGGAATTACGTTAGCGACTTGATCGGCTGCGTGGTGTTCGATGCAGGTCGCGAGATTGGCAAAATTGAAGACGTTCAGTTCGGCACGGGCGAAGCGCCGCTGCTGATCGTTGTTGCGGGAAGCAAACGATACGAGATTCCTTACGCCGAAGCGTATCTGCAGAGCGTAGACCTCGAGCACAGGCAGATAAAAATGCAACTGCCCGAAGGAATGCTCGAGTTGAATGCGCCGCTGACGGTAGAAGAAAAGCAGCAGCAAGCGGGAGCATTCAGAGAAAAACGGAAGGAAAGAACTCCGTGACCTCTGTGCCTCTGCGGTGAAAGATTTTGACTTGGTTCCGCGATGAAGATCGACATTGTAACGATCTTTCCCGACTTCTTTCGCGGACCGCTGGATCACGGAATCATTCGCCGGGCTCAGGAAGCCGGCCTGGCGACAATCGAAGTCCACGATCTGCGGGCGTTTGCGCACGATCGCCACAAGACTGTGGACGACCGCCCATTCGGCGGCGGCGAAGGCATGGTGCTGAAGCCGGAACCGATCTTTGAATGTATTGAAGCGCTGAGCGTCGTGCCCCGAGAAAAACGCAGCGACGCCCGGCAGAGCGTGATCCTGCTTTCGGCGCAGGGCAAGCGATTCGATCAAAGTGTCGCCAACGAACTGGCAGCTCTGGAACGAATCGTCCTGATCTGCGGGCGCTATGAAGGCGTCGACGAGCGCGTGGGCCAATACTTGGCGGATCGCGAGTTGTCCATCGGCGATTACGTGCTGAGCGGTGGCGAGCTAGGAGCCGCGGTCATTGTGGATTGCGTCACTCGGCTGATTCCTGGTGCGGTGGGCAACCAGGCCTCGACGCAACAGGAGTCATTCAGCACGTTCTCGCCGCCAGAGGCTGGGAACGGTCCAAGTTCGACGTGCAGCTCTGGCGGATTGCTCGATTATCCGCACTACACTCGTCCCGCAGAATTTCGGGGCATGGCAGTGCCGGAAGTACTGGCATCGGGTAATCATGAAGAGATACGTCGCTGGCGCCGTCGCACTGCGCTGGAAAAGACGCTGCGCAACCGGCCTGATCTTTTGGTCGATGCCGCGCTCAGCGACGAAGACAAGAAATTGCTACGGGAGCTCTGACTACCCGTGAATTTTAGTGAGCGCAGCACGGGCGAGGACGCCCGCGCCTACACTTTAGAACAGGGGAAAAGATTATGTCGAACCTCATCATCGAAAAACTACTGGCCAAAACCAAGCGCACCGACCTTCCCAAATTCGTGCCGGGCGACTCCGTCCGCGTTCACGTCAAGATCAAGGAAGGCGACAAGGAGCGCACTCAGGCCTTTGAAGGCGTTGTAATTTCGCGTTCGCGCGGTCCTCAAGCCAGCTTCACGGTGCGCAAAATCAGCTTTGGTCAGGGCGTCGAGCGTATCTTTCCCGAGAACGCCCGCGTAATCGACAAAGTGGAATTGCTGCGCTCTTCCAAGGTTCGGCGCGCCAAGCTGTACTACCTCCGCGCGCTGCGTGGCAAAGCCGCCCGGCTTAAGGATGTTGACCGCGAGCACGCGACCGCGACTCACTAACTCCGAACGCTCCGCTTCATTCGTGCTGACGAAGGCGGCGGAGCTCCGTCTATCTGTCGTTGGATCGAACCACCCACACTCTTTCAGCGTATAAATACCCGAGTCGTCCAATCCATTCAGGAGGTTTTATGCCTCGCTCTGCGCCTCTCTCCGTGGTGGCCTGCGTCCTTCTTTGTATCTCCAGCCTGTTGGGGGCGCAAAACAAGAACAAGAACAAGAACAATGACAAGAGCACCAGCGAAAATCCGCTTCCCGCCGATCAGCCTTCCTCTGAATCCATTGATCTCAATATGTATCAGCAGATTCGCGACGAAGGCTTTCACCATCCGCACATTATGGAATACGCCTCGGCCTTGTTTGACGGCATCGGGCCTCGGCTCACCGGTTCGCCCAACATGAAGCGAGCCAATGAATGGACGCTGGCGCAACTAACCGCAATGGGATGCTCCAACGCGCATCTGGAAGACTGGGGCGAATTCGGCATGGGATGGCAACAGCGCAATACCTGGATTCGCATGGTGTCTCCAGATACAGCGATTTTCATCGCGCAAGCCACGCCTTGGTCGCCGGCCACGAACGGCCCGATCACTGCGTCGGCGGTCGCTGTGAACGTCAAAGAAGAAAAAGATTTCGATCAATATAAAGGCAAACTTGCCGGCAAGATCGTTTTGCTCGGGGAGGCTCATATTCCCAAGCCAGTGACGGCTCCCCTGTTCACACGCTACGAGGACAAGGAGCTGACCGACATTTTCCGATACGCATGGACCGACGACGATCTGGGACCGCAGCACGTTCTTCCTTTGGACGCGATGGAAGAAGCGTTCAACAAACAGATTGGCCTTCGTGAAAAGATCGCTAAATTTCTGGCTGATGAAAAAGCGCTGGCTGTGATTGTTCCCGGCTATGCCAGCGGCGGCACGCTGAATGACGATACCGGCTCAAGCCTGGGCTGGTTTGTCTACCTGCGCGATCATGCCTCGCCGCTGCCTGTGGGAACCATAGCGCTTGAGAATTTCGGCCGGGTTTCGCGATTGCTCACCGCGAAGGTTTCCGTCACCATCGAAATGAACGTGGACACTGTCTTCACTGGCGATCACGAACACGGCTTCGATACTATCGCCGAACTCCCCGGCGCCGATCCTAGGCTGAAAGAACAGCTGGTCATGGTCGGCGGCCATCTCGATAGCTGGATTGCCGGCACCGGAGCCACCGATGACGGCGCTGGCGCCATCACCGCGATGGAGGTCATGCGCATCCTCGCCGCGCTGCACGTGCAGCCCCGCCGTACAATTCGCGTTGCTCTCTGGAGCGGCGAAGAGCAGGGTCTTTTTGGATCGGGCGGTTACGTGAAAGCTCACTTCGGAAGTTTCCCGCGCTCGAGCACGCCGGAACAGCTTAAAGTGCCCGAGTTTATTCGCAAACCCGCCGGTCCGCTCGCGCTGAAGCCGGAGCACAAACTTATTTCCGCTTACTACAACATTGACAACGGAGGCGGTAAAATCCGTGGCATCTACGCGCAGGAAAACAATGCGATCGTTCCTATCTTCGAGCAGTGGATCGCGCCGCTCAAGGATCTCGACGTCACCACCGTCAGCGCTCGCCTTACCGGCAGCACCGACCACATGCCCTTCGACGAAGTTGGAATTCCCGGCTTTCAGTTCATTCAGGATCCGCTTGATTACGAAACTCGCAGCGCCCATACCAACATGGATGTCTACGAGCGCCTGATTCCCGGTGACCTTGAACAAGCGGCCGTGGTGGAAGCCATCTTCGTTTACAACACCGCCATGCGTGAACGAATGATGCCGCGCAAGCCGCTCCCGCATCCCGAGCTGTATGAGCAACAGCGTAAGCCGCTGAGCAATGTGATGCCAGGAGCGACCCCGGAGACCAAAGAAGACGATAAGGGGAAAGACAATACTGACAAGAAGTAGCGAATGGTTCGCTCTGGCGCTGAGGTGAACTACTAACTCACCCAAGCCGCGACCACGAAGTAAATTGGTCAAATCCTACTGAGGAGAGGAACCAGTGGGTGAAAGACTTGCCCCTGGTTCGTCCCCGGGCCACACCGCCGTCATCGCCAGCCCGACGGCGATTCCCACCGCGACTTCGACGAAGCGATGTGCCGCTACGATCCACGCCTGGTTCGTGCGCGCGATGAGCATAACAATCGCCAAGGTAACGCCGGCGAGCCGGTACGCGTCCTCGAGCCGCAACGCGGCGCAAATCAATCCGAGAGCAAATACGCCCAGGCCAAAAACAATCAGGTTTGATCCGAAATACGCCATCAACAACGCGCCCATCAGAGCTCCGAGGGCGGTGCCAGCAAGACGCTGTTCGGAGACGGTTAACGCCGCTCCCAGCGTCGACTGCATGATAATCAAAGTCGTAACCGTCGCCCAATAGGCCTCCGGAAGCCCGAGGGCTCGGGCAACAATCAGTGAGAGCACCGCAGCCACGGCGGTTCGGGCCGAATGCACCAGCGCTCGTCGGCCCAGTCGATGCGGGATGCTGCGTACGTCCGGCATGTTCCCTCCTGCGCAGAGCCGTTATTCTAGCTGAGCCTCGAAATGAGGACCTGTTTTTACGAACGGTTTGCGCAGTGAGTGCTCGTGAAACGGCGGTTGTGTGCCAACACTGCGCCCGTTCACCATTCCGTTTAGGAGTAGGACTATCTACACGCTTCGTCCTCGCTCCGGTCGCCAACGCGATAGACTGTCATTTCTATGGAGCCGCTTTACAAGCAAGATCTGGCACACATCCAGGCTGCGGCTTTTGAAAATCTTGCACAAGGCGCCGCGCCTGAAATCATACGGCGGCTCAAGTGTGCTCCGGTACAGATTCGGAAAGTTGTGGACGTTGGCTGCGGAGCCGGCCCTTTAAGCGCAGCGCTCGTCGAGGCCGGTTTTGACGTAACAGGCATCGACAGTTCCGCTGAACTCCTGGCGATTGCGCGGGTCGCCATTCCGAGAGCGCGCTTTATCCATGGTCAGTTTATGAGATGCGGATTCCCGCTTGCGAGGCGGTCGTTGCTTTGGGGGAGCCTCTAACGTACCACGCGGAAGGTGCGGATGCTGACACTCTGGTCGAGAGTTTCTTTCACGCAGCGTCTGATGTTCTGCCAGAAGGCGGGATGCTCATCTTCGATGTGATCGAACTCGGCGAGCCCTCACTGGTGGGACTGTATTGGAACTCAGGGGAGGATTGGGTCGTGCTGGCCGAGACCGAGGAGGACCAGAGTTCGCGGACGCTGGTCAGAAGTATCGAAACATTTCGCCGGGTTGACCACCTGTACAGGCGAGGACGCGAAGTTCACCGAATACGGCTTTTCGATGCTGCTACGCTCCGGAGTCAACTCGCTGCGTGTGGGTTCTCAACCGAGACTGCACAAGCCTATGGCATGCAGAAGCTTGCTCCGCGTCATCGCGCATTTTTTTCGATTCGCGTGCGTTGAATCTGGTTCCTCGCGGGTGACAGCACGCGGCTCCTTTGAGCGCGCGTGAAGAGAGGCGCGTTGCAGCGCCCTCTTTTCCACCTTGCTTCACAACCCCTACCTCGGCGAAGATTACATTTATCGAAACTCCTGATCTTCCAGTTCGTGTCGCCCAAGCTCAAACTCGCTCCCGAAAAAACGCTCTCGCCCGCAGCAGCCAAGCTTCGCCTGCTCAAGCGTCTGCATTGCACGCTGAAATTCGAGAAGCAGGCCATGCAATCGGGCGCGCGCTTGATCGCGGGCGTGGACGAAGTCGGCCGTGGTTCACTCTTTGGTCCGGTTGTTGCCGCCGCCGTCATCCTCGATCCGGGCTATCGCATTCGAGGGCTGCGTGATTCGAAACTCTTGCTCGCGGATCGACGCGAGGTACTGGCCGAGCGAATCCGCGAACATGCCGTTGCATGGGCGATCGCCGCGGTCGATGCCGCCCGCATCGACCAGATCAATATTTACCAGGCTTCGCGCGTTGCCATGCGGGAAGCGGTAGTAAACCTGCGTCCCGGCCCGGATCATTTGCTGATTGATGCCATGCGTCTCGATTGCGAGTTGCCTCAGCGAGCGATTATCCACGGGGATGCGCTCTCTGCCTCGATCGCCGCTGCCTCGATTTTGGCAAAGGTTGAACGCGACCGCATGGTTCGCGAATGGGATCCGGTCTTCCCCGTCTACAAATTGGCTTCGAACAAGGGATACAGCACGCCTCACCACCTCGCCGCCCTGCGCCAGCACGGACCGTCTCCCCTCCATCGTCAGTCGTTCGCTCCCGTGTGGAATAATCCCGTGCCCCAGGAAGTCCTGGCCTTCATGCTGGATGAGAAACCGGATGAGGTGTTGGCAGAATTAAACGAAGCTGCACTCTAAGTCGTTGGCGTGTGCGCGGTTTTCGAAATGACCACAACCTTGTATTCTAGCTTCACTCCATCAAGGCCGAGGTGCTCCCATTTCATTTGCGGTCGACGATCTCGTAGCGCTTGAGGGTTTGTCTTCGCGAGAGCAGGCGACGCGAGTTTACGAACTGCTTCGCATGTTTCTCGACATTCCTGTCGTGGCGCGAACCGAAGCGCTTTCACGCCTCACTGAGGCGATCGAGAGCCGTCCCGACCGCGAAGCCATTCATTCCGCGCTGCGCGAATTCTGGTCTCATCATTCTTATGTCCGCGTGATTTCAGAAGCGGGGCTGCCCAACGAGGCATTCCTCCTGCGCGAACTGCTGGCGAGAGCTCTCCGACACTTATTGCCCGTCGATGAGGTCGAGGGCGATCTCTACGTATTGATGGATTCCTTAAACTTGAAAGAATCCGACGCGCGTTGGCTGAGCACCTTGCCCGACTCCCTCATGGCCTCCTGGGCCGATATCTTCCGCCCCTCGCGATCTTCTATTCTTGCCAGCTGCAAAATCCTGGCGCTGCGGGCTGCGAACATCGCGCTCTCCCGCGACGTGATCGAATTCGCCGATGATGAGGACATTACCAAGTCGAGTTTTTTCAATCTGCCCGCCGTGGTGGAGCACGTCGCTCGTCATCCCGAAGACTTCCATCGCTGGGAAGCCCAGCGCGCTGCTTGCGACGCGCAACTGCAGTCCGTGAATCGACGGATCGAGGAAAAAGGTTCTACTGCGGATTTAGTTTTTCGCGCACGCCTGCTGCGTTCACTCCTGGTAAGAATCCAGCAAGTCATCAGCCTTCAGCAACCCAATTCGGACGCGAGCAAACTCCCCGTCGTAATCGTGCATGGCTTCGCCTCTCAACGGCGCATTCGGACCGTGCTCAGCGCCAGCACCCGCCGTTTGGCCCGCAGCGTGGTCGAGCGAACCGGACGCACGGGCAAGCATTACATCGCCCGCAATGCCGCGCAATGGAGAGCCATGGGCCAGGGCGCAATCCTTGCCGGCGTCATCACGTCGTTCACTGCGTTATTCAAATACGCGCTTTCTTCGGCCGTTCATGCTCCCATGCTTTTGGCCTTCGCTCTTTCCATGAACTATGTCGTGAGCTTCCTGCTCATGCAGGCCGGCGGATTTCTGCTGGCTTCGAAAATGCCCGCAGCCACTGCGGCCACCCTGGTCGATGCCATGGAGGATCCCGCAAAAGATCACATGGCAAGCCTGAAAGCGATTTCCAAAACCCAGTTCATCGTTACCATCAGCAACCTGATTGGCGCAGTGCCAGTCTCGATTCTTGTCGATCGCATTTTCATCGTCGCCACCGGACACCCTTTTCTCAACCCGGAGCAGGCTGAACACGGCGTGCATATGCTTTTTCCCCACACCTCGATGACGATTGTTTTCGCCATCGTAACCGGCGGCTTCCTCTGGCTCTCCTCGCTGGCAACCGGATGGACCGCAAATTATCTCGCCCTCCACAGCATGGCGACAGCCATCTCAAATAGTCTTCGCATTCGAGACCGGCTCGGACCAAAAGGGGCTGCGAAGCTCGCGGATTGGGTGGGCCACCACGCGGCGGGATCGGTCGGCTTCATCGTCCTGGGCTTTTTGCTCGGCGGCGTGCCGGTGATTTTCGAGCTATTCGGAATCCCTCTTGAAGTTCGCCACGTCACCCTCGCAGCCGCCAGCCTCGGCTACGCTCTAGACGGCGCCCACGTCTATGGGCAACTCAATTGGCAAGACGCGCTCCTCGCTTTCTCCGGCATCGCAATCGTTGGTCTTCTAAATATCTTCACCTCATTTGCGCTGAGCTATCTCTTGGCAGTACGCGCCCGCAACATCGGAGAGCAACAATCTCGCCGCTTTCTGCGCGAAGTCGGACGCGAAGTCCTGGCCAACCCGCTCGCGTTCCTGCTCCCCCGTCGTTAGCGCAGACGTACTTTCCGGTGTCATCCTGAGGCAGCGGAGTCTCCGGCAAAGCCGGAGACTCCCAACGAAGGATCTCTGCACTCTTGGGCCTTTTCCCCAAAACCTTGTCAATACCCAAAAGGCCCCCAAATTCCTCTAACCCCATGAAACCATTCACAATATAAATCTCCAAGACGTGTCATAGTTCCCGCTCGAAACTGCTAGGCTAGATATAGAGACAAAATAAGGCGTGGCCCACCGGCCGCGCCTTTTCTATTTGCTATACCTTTCTGTCGCAACTTAAGGAACCCAGTGAAAACCTCCGGCATGGACATCCGCAACCACAAAAAGCGAGGCGTATGGGCCGAGCTTCGTTTCATGGCCAAAGCCTCCGAACTCGGCTTCCAGATCGCCGAGCCTCGCGGCGACACCGCCCAATACGATGTCGTCCTCGACCTCGGCGGACGCTTCATCCGCGTCCAGGTCAAATCCACCTTCTGCCAGGCCAGCAACACGAAGCCCGGCACCTTCATAGCCAGCCTGCGACACGTCAGCGGCCCCGGCAGCCGCTACCAGGAATCCGACTTCGACTACCTCGCTTTGTACTGCATTCCGAGAGGCATCTGGTACATCATTCCGTCAGTAGTGGCGCTGAGCAGGACCGACATCCGCGTCTGTCCAGGCGACAAGCTCAACAAGTTCGAGCATTACCGCGAAGCCTGGCACCTACTTTACGACCGCGCCCCAGCCCCACTCCTAAAGCGGGGCCAGATCGACCTCTACGGAATAATCGAAGACTACGTCCCCCCACCCAAAATAAGAAGATAAGAGATATAAGAGGTAAAAGAATGCCCCACCCCGGCCGTAACAAACAAACTCTGTCATCCCGACCGAAGCGAAGCGCAGTGGAGGGACCTCGTGTTCCCCACGATCGCCAGCGGATTGAGGCGCCACCAACCCGATGATCTTGAGAAGGCCCGGCTTCAGCCGGGCCGTCACGCCCCCCATGAACCCCGGGCTTCAGCCCTGAGGGACCTGCCCATGCGACGGAAAAGACGAGCGCGCCAGAAATCGAATCACAGCGGACGGCGCGTCGCCGGGAGCAGGCTGGTGTCTTCCCCACCGCACGGATGCGTCCAGCCGAGAAAAATCCCCGCCCAAGCGAAGCTTGGACGGGCAACCCTGGAGAGTAAAATGGGGGGCGATAGTCTGAGTCACCCGCCCAATGTTCCCCTCAGGCCGCAGCACCGTGCGGAAATACCATGAGCTGCTTATTCAGAGAGTTATCGGGATCTGCAGTGAATCTCGTTCCGGTCCAGCAATGATGCTCCGCGCGAATCTCGCCCGTGTCAAGGACCTTCAAAACAAAAAATCCATTGGGCCCCTTCTGCTCGGTTGCAGTAGTCGCCGCCACCACCTGCACGGCCTTGTAATTATAAAGGCCCGGTATGTGAAGGTGCCCATGAAGAGCCACGTTAATCTCGTACTTAAGCCTGAGCTCGGTAATCATCTCCTCAATGCCTTTGCAACTATGTGGCAACACTTTCTCCTCCCACTTTGTATGTTGTGAGAGGCGGCTCGCGTCAACAGCATAGTGCACAAGCACTACCTTAACGGCGTTTTCGTAAGCGCCCACAAGCTGGGCACTGTCCACCTGGGCCCCTTTTTTTACGCCATCGAGCTTCGTCTTCAGATCCGACCAAAGCTGCGACGAGACCTCTCCCCTTGCCAAATGATCACGCGCGTGGACGTCGATCGTCAACTCCTGGGCGGTGTATACGCTAGCGTCCACCGAAATGAACAAGAATTCGCGCCTACCAATTGTTCGGGACATGAGGAGGGACCCTGCCGGCTCAATTCTTGGAATGCCCAGAGGAGCGGTGAACTCGCTGTGATACAGGTCAAGGTTGGCCCTGAGCAACTTGTCGTGATTTCCGGGAATCGCGAGTATGTTCGCAGAAGAGATCCCCAAGCCGGCACAGTGAAGATCGCCGGTCGTCTTGTAATGATCGCTCGTGATGTATTGCCGCAAAAACTTGTACGCCTGGGCGTCGGGAACCGTCGCTTGATCGCCGAGCAGTATGCAAAGGTCAAACCCGTCCGACCCAAAGCCGTCGAATTGCGCCTCGTGCAGAAGCAGCTTCACATAGCGCGGGAGCATGCTTACGGTCGCGAACGAATGTCCCCGGCAGCTACGCTCGAAGAACCTTTCGGTCTCCTTCTCCCTTCCAACCCACCTCGCGAGGCGGCTGACCGTTAGGGGTGGGAGCTCTGGCGGGAGATGCAGATCGCGGCCGAAATGAAGGTCGGACAACACGAGAAACATTGATTCAATTGCCATACAGCCACTCCTAAGCTGCGGTTTGTCTGGCCATGGGGATGTTCACGTCGAGCATTCTTTGGAGTTGAGCCACCGGCTCAAACTCAATTCTCTCGACGGTCCTTTGAAACCGACCGATACCGTCAACCGAAATTCTCGAATTGGTTCTCAGGTCGACGCAGAACGCGATAATCCAGGCGTAGTAGCTGGCATAGCCGGTCGCCATCGCTACAACCGTCAGCCAATCACGCTCTCGCTCTACGTCTCGCGGCATCTCGCCAGTAATTCCGTTGATTTCTTTACTCGACACAACAGAGTGCAAAATGTCATCTAAGGCCTTCGTTAAGAGCCAAGTCGCGATCAAAGGGATGCGCCATTGGTCCACGGCCCCAAAATCTGGGTAATCTTGCACTTCTTGCAGAAGTGGGTCCATAACGCGACGAGTGTATTCATCCACAAACTGCTCGTCCTGATACGGTGAAGACTGGGGTTCTAGCAAGGGGCGGCCGTTCAAAACCGCGCTTGGCTCAAACACAACGTGGAGTTTGCCTGTCGCGCGGCTCACCCTGAAAATCCCGAAATTCTTATAGTCACAGACCGAACGCTCGATCAGCGATTCGCTGAGCGCGGCCCAAAAGATCTCGGCCAGCTCGGGGCAAAGCCGTGGCGCAATACTCACGCCAAGCCTAGTACGTTCCAGAACATTAGCTAACAACAACCTGCCAACGCCTAGCGTAAAGCCTTCGTCCATTGGACCGGTAGGCGACAACGCGGGGTTCCCAACCAGCGCTGAGTATTGCTTAGCCGTGCCGGGACTGTGGGCCAATTCCGCGTGCCACAGCCCGATAGCCCTGAACTTCAAGAGCCTCATTAGCGTTCTGGTCTCATTATTAAGCGCCATTCGGATGCGCCTCCCCGCTCAGGACACATTATCCCTAAAACAAGAGAATTGAACGAGAAAATTTTCCTCTACCGATTGCCAGGTCCGCCAAGTTCCCGCCGACGGGCTCTCCTAACACCGTACTCTTCGACGCTCAGGGCGGCGAGGACTCCGACATCCGCTTGGCCCCTCTCCACGATGTTCATGCAAACAAGAATTCCTTCGTCCGAAGTTCCTTAATCGTATCCCGCAACTTCGCCGCCTTCTCGAACTCAAACCGCTTCGCCGCTTCGCGCATGTCGCTTTCCAGCTTGCGCACATACTCATCCAGCTCTTCTTGCGACTTGAATTCGGGAATGCCCTCGCTCTCGCCGCCGGTCAGATCTGCGTAGTCGGCCTCGATGATGCGGGCCAGCGACATATCCAGCGGTCGCACGATGGACTCGGGCGTGATCCCGTTGGCTTCGTTGTAGGCTTCCTGGATGGCGCGCCGGCGGTCGGTCTCGCCCATGGCCTTCTTCATCGAGTCGGTCATGCGGTCGGCGTAAAGGATGGCCCTCCCATTTAAATTACGGGCGCAGCGGCCCATGGTTTGGATGAGCGCGCCGCTCGAGCGCAGAAAGCCTTCTTTGTCGGCGTCGAGAATCGCGACTAGAGAAACTTCGGGCAGGTCGAGTCCTTCGCGCAGCAGGTTGATCCCGATCAGCACATCGAACTCGCCCTTGCGCAGGTCGCGCAGGATCTTCACCCGCTCCAGCGTTTCGATCTCGGAGTGCATGTAGCGGCACTTCACGCCCACTTCGCTGTAATACTCGGCTAGGTCTTCAGCCATGCGTTTGGTAAGCGTGGTCACCAGAACGCGCTCGCCGCGGCTGGTTCGCTCGCGGATTTCATGCAACAGGTCGTCAATCTGTCCCTTAACCGGCCGCACTTCGACCGGAGGATCGACCAGTCCTGTGGGCCGAATGATTTGCTCAATCACCACGCCCGCCGACTTGGTCAGCTCGTAAGGACCCGGCGTTGCCGAAACATAAATCATCTGCCCCATGCGATGCTCGAACTCTTCGAAGGTCAGCGGACGATTGTCGAGCGCCGATGGCAGACGGAATCCGTACTCGACCAGAGTTTCCTTACGCGAGCGGTCGCCATGATACATGCCATGCAACTGCGGCACGGTCTGATGCGACTCGTCGATGAACATCAGATAATCGCGCGGGAAATAATCCAGCAATGTCGGCGGAGGCTCACCCGGAAGGCGTCCAGTGAAATGGCGTGAATAGTTTTCAATGCCATGGCAGTAGCCCATGGACTTGATCATCTCAAGATCAAACATCACCCGCTGGTGAACCCGCTGAGCCTCGACCACGCGACCCTGCTTCTCGAGTTCCGCTTCCCACCACTTCAATTCTTCTTTGATCGAATCGACCGCCCGGCTCCGGGTCTCCGGTTTCATCACATAATGCGTCTTGGGATAAATCGGCAGCCGCACATACTTCTGCTTAACGGTCCCAAACAGAGGATCAATCTGCGAGAGCGCCTCAACCTCATCCCCCCACAACTCAACCCGATAAGCCATGTCATCATATGTAGGAAAGATCTCGATCACGTCGCCGCGCACCCGAAAAGTTCCGCGCCGAAAATCTCCATCCGTGCGCTCATAAAGAATTTCAACCAGCTTGCGAGTGATGTCCTCGCGCTTGATCTTTTGCCCCTTCTCCAAGAACAACATCATCCCGTAATAAGCCTCGGGCGAGCCCAACCCATAAATGCAGCTCACCGAAGCCACAATCAAACAATCTCGCCGCTCAAACAGCGACCGCGTAGCCGAGAGCCGCAGCTTGTCCAACTCATCATTAATGGTCGCCTCTTTCTCGATATAAAGATCAGCCGCAGGCACATAAGCCTCCGGCTGATAGAAATCATAGTAAGAGACGAAGTACTCGACTGCGTTTTGGGGGAAGAAGTTTTTGAATTCGTGGTAGAGCTGGGCGGCGAGGGTTTTATTGTGGGCCATTACGATCGAGGTTCGATTCAAGCGCTCGATCACCTTGGCCATGGTGTAAGTCTTGCCGGAGCCGGTTACGCCTAAGAGAACCTGATGCTGTTCGCGATCGAATAAACCTCTGGTTAGAGATTCGATGGCATTGGCTTGGTCGCCCTTCGGTTTGTAATCGCTTACTAGTTTGAAGTCCATGGAAGCAGCTTCTAGCTCCTAGCTGTTAGCTTTCAGCTCTCAGCTATCAGCGGGGCACAGCGACAGAAAACTTGGCCAGCACCTGCAGAAAGGAATTTCGGCGGGTAGGCATCTCACTATTATAGCGTGGTGAATAGAGAGCGAAAACTCCCCGGGAATTGAATCCCTGCGCCGTGATTAGGCTTCGTCGCCTAAGGTTTACGGAAGTTTGAAGTTTACTGTGATCTGGGTTTGAATTTCGACGGGTTGATCGTCGAGATAATACGGTTTGTATTTCCACTGCCTGACTGCGTCGATTGCAGCGCGCGCCAAAACCGGATCGCCACTGAGCGCCGACACCTTGGTGATGCTGCCGTCTTTGCCAATGTTGGCCAGTAGTTGGACGGATCCCTGGACGCGCATTTGCCTGGCCAGCGCAGGATACGCAGGGGGAACGCTCTTGATCAGCAGTCCCTGCGACACGCCTTGCGAGACCTTCAATTGCTGAGCGGCCTGATGAGGAAGACTCGCGGCGGGCGTACTCATGATTCCAGAGATGGCCTGATTGTTGGAGTTCGAAGTATCCAGGGATCCGGGAGCAGGCGGTTGTACGGGTTCCGGTTCAGCTGGAGTCGGCGGAGCCGGGGTGGGGACTTCGTTCTTGACGACCAAGGGCGCGGTCTCTGGGGTATCCGGCTGGGTTCTAATCACGGTGTTCGGCGCGACGATGGAAGTCGACTTCTTGGGAACTGGTGGGCGCGTATCAGTCGTGGACAGAGTTATGTCCGGACCCTGCTCGATAGGAAGCGCACTGGCCGGCTGCGATGAGGCGGTTGTAGCGGCCGTGTCTCGCGATGGGCTTTGCGAAGAGGGCGGTTGTGAAACTTGAGGCTGAGCCGGCGCGGTCCTCAGGGGAGTGGTTTGGATAGCGGAGGTCCCGCTTGGAGCTTGCATTTTCGTCCAGCCAACATAGCCGACGGCCGCGACTGCAACCAAAAGCGCCGCCACGATCAAAATGGTTTTCTTGCTGCCGCCGGATGCAGGCTCGGTTGATATACCGCCAAGCGAGGCAAACGCGGGCGCTTCTACTTCGGGCATCTCTGTGTGCTCGGGATCATCGTGCGGCTTCGGCGGCGTTTTTGCTGGAGCGGTCGCTGCCGCTTGACCGGACGACATGCTGATACTGTGGGAACGGCTGATGGGAGCGTCAGAAATACTTGTCGGCGAAGGTGGAATTTTACTCGTCGTGGGAGCATCCGCTTCCGACCTTCCGGTGACCTCGGCTGCCTGGCGCAAAGCAGTAGCCATTGGTTCGGCTGCAGGTTTGGAAATCGGCTGCCACGGGTATTCCTTTGTTGTCGGAGACATGGGTGCCGGGTCTGACATTGATTCGAGCAGGGCGGCTTCGGTTGGCTCCGGTTTGGGACCGGGGTCGGCTTCGACCTCGAACAGGGCGGAGCTTATCGGTGGAATCGGAGATGGCGGAGGCTGAGTCGGCAAGTATGCTGGTTTGGGCTCGGGAATCTGTGGAGCCGACAGGCGCTTGGCGTTGATATTAGTAACCGGGATATTAGGAACGGGCCGCGGGGGTGGTTGGATCGAAGGCGCTGGGCTCGCGGGTCTGGATGCGTCAGTTTTTCGCAACAGGCCGCGGGCGACGCGCAACGTGCCCTTGGATTGTTCAACATTAATCGGTTTGGTCAGAACCAGGTTGGCACCGATGCGGAATGCCTTGGCAACGCCAGTTTGTCCCTCGACGACGGCAACGGCAAGCGACGACTGATTGGATCCGGAATTGTGCGCACTTTTGAACAGCAGGGCCGCATTCTGTTCACTATCGCAGTCCACCACGATGGCGTCGAAATGTTCCGCCATCAGCTTCTTAACTGCCGCAAAAGGCTCGTTGCAGGGCTCAACTCGAAACTCCAGGTCGGTCAGGACTTGGGTGACAACGCGGGCGGTTTTCTCGTCCGGGCAGAATAAAAGGGCGTTGTACTTCATACTCAAATCGTAGGTACTGTGGTGAGGAGCATCAAGTTACGTAGGTACTTTGCGGGCCAACAAAAACCCTTGATTGTCTCGTCTCTTACGAAAGTTGGTGTCCAGTGGATAGGCCGCGATTAATGGCGGTGCGTCAGTTCGAAATGTGCCGCGAGATCGTCAGTGCCGCTGGAAAACGCGGTGCTTCAGGATGACGTCATTTGAATAAAAAATGGAGCAAAGTAAGCCACTGTCCATTTGCCGGACCCTTACACTAGGGGGCATGCGTGTCCCTCTTTGGCTGAAGGTTGGCTGGAGCTTGTGGGTGCTGGTTTGGATGCCGGTTTACTGGCATCAGTATGGGTTGCAGAACTTTCTATACTTCTGTGATCTGGGCAACTTGTTTATTGCGGCGGCGCTGTGGTTGGAGAGTCCGCTGCTGTTTTCGTGGCAGGCTTGCGGGCTGCTGCTTTTTCAAATCCTCTACACCATCGATCTGATCGGAGCGGTTGTGAGTGGCCGGCATGTCATCGGCGGCACTGAATATATGTTTGATCCGCATGTGGCCTTGTTGGTTCGGCTGCTCAGTTTGTTTCATGTCGTGGTGCCACCGCTGCTGCTGTGGGCGATTTGGCGGCTGGGGTATGACGAGCGAGGCTGGAAGTATCAGACGCTTACCGCGTGGATTGTGGTTCCGCTCAATTATTTCTGGCGGCCGCAATACGATGTGAACTGGGCGCGTGGGCCATTCTTTCGGGAGCAGCATCTGGTGCCGGGATTGGTGTATTTGGCGGTTTATCTGGTGGTTGTGCCTCTGTTGGTTTATTGGCCTACGCATCTTTTTCTGCGGTGGTGGTGCCATTGGCGGCAGTCCGCAGGCTGATCATGCGGGCGGCCACTATGCGCGAGATCCTTCGCCCCGCTGGAGAAAACGCGGGGCTTCAGGATGACGGCATCACGAATAGCAGTTGATTCATGGCTCTAGTGTTGGGCAGTTAGGGCGCGCTGCGTGGCTTCGAGCAGGGCTTCTGGACCTACTGGTTTTCCGGTGGCGCGTTCCATCCAGAGGTCGGGGGTGATGCGGCCCATCTTTGCCATGCGCTCGAATTCCGGGCCGATGCTGCCTGACTTTTTCATCTGCTCCTCAATCTGGAACGCGATCATGTGGCCGATGGGGTAATCGGGAAGATAGAGGAACGAATCGATCATGTGGGAGTAGATTCCGAGCAGGACGACATCGTTCTTGTGGAAGACAGGAGCGTAGTAACGATTCCAGATGTCTTTCGAGATCTGCACCGTGGCTGCGTCGAGTTGCTTCGGAGTGGCTTGAGGATGATCGTACATCCAGTGCCAGACGCCCATGTCGACGAGCGCGACGCCGGCAATTTCGTAGGTTCCCCAGAAATCGTTTAAGGTCTTTTCGGCTTGGCTTTTGGCGTCGGGTGCGGGAAGGCCGAGCAGTTCGAGGTCGTGACCCTGGAAGACGAATGCGAGGGCTTCGGTGAAAGCGGTGTTGGGCACGCCTTGCAGCAGGGTGAAGTCGTTATCGTTGAGCGAGAAGGTTTGCTCGACGTTGTGTCCCATTTCGTGCACGGCGATATTAAAGCCCTTGTAGTTCATGCCGGTTTTTTCCACGCGAGTGCGCAGGTGGGCTTTCTCGGATCGCATAGACGATCCCATGGCGTGGCCGGATCCGCGCGCTGGATCGACGATGATATTGTTGGCGACGTACTGGGCGCGGTCGGGAGCGAATCCGAGTTTCATGAGCAGGTTGGGAATGTCTTTCTGATAGGCCTCAGCGGTGGGATATTTCTTGGCCACGATCTCGTCCAACTGGGCTTCGGTGTATTGGCTGCCGGGACGAAAACCGTTGTACCAGATGTCGAAGGGTTCGAGTGGGCGGCCGAGCCGGACTTGAATCAACTGCGCGGTTTGCGCTACCAGCGGGGAACTCAGCACCTGTTCCAGCATGGCCCTTACCTGCGCTTCGGGAATTTCGCGGTCTTCATCGAAGCGGCGGTCGATCAGCGTAGGTGCAGTTGGTGAGTATGGATCGGCTTTGCGGGCGGCCTGGAAATCTTTCAGCAACGTGGCGTAGCGCGCGTCAGGCTCGGGAGCATGGGTGATCGGGAGATTGTTGGTGGCTGACGCATCGGAGTCTTTCGCGGCTGCGGGCTTGACTTCGTTGGTGTACGGATTCCAGTCCACGGCGGGATTGTTGATCACAACTTGTGGAATCGTCTGCGTGACGATGCGCTCCATCACTTGTTGGATCATGCGCTGCTTTGCGATGCCGGTTTGCGGGTCAGAGTAGACGGCTTTGATTTCATCGCGCAGGTTCCAGTGGCTTAGCAAGCGCATTTTGGGCGGGAAAAGACGCTGGCCCTGGGAATCGACGAGGTGGTACATCCAGATGTTGTATTGCGCGATGTACTGTCCCGCCTGCGCTTGCGCTTGAGAGATGGCCAGGTTGACGTCCGCTGGGATGCGCTTATCAAAACGTTGCGCGAGGCGAACTTCCGCCCACTGTCGGCGGCTCCAGGTGGGCCCCTCTTTCAGGCGTTCCTCGAGCGTGGTGAGGGGGAAGTTCAGCAGAACCGTGAAAGCCAGTTTGTTGTTGAAAAAGTCATCGAGGACATGGGCGGAAGGATCGTAACCGGCAAATACTTCGTCGAAGGGAAGCACGGGGCCGAGATCGAGATCCGATTGCTGATTGAACTCGCGATTGATCTCATGCATGTGTCCATCGAGTTGTTCGAGCAGGCTCTGGAAGCGGTTGAACATGGTATCGAGCGTGACTTGATCGCCGGCAAAGTTGGTGCGAACGAAGTCTTCGAACACGGCCGCATCGCCGTCGTCCTCGCGCCAAAACTCGGCAACCTGATGGAGGCCGCGCTCGAGACGGGGTTTTTGTTGTACGCCAAACTTGGCGATCAGTTCGCTTTGCAGCTTGGCAGTCGAGTCGTTCATCCACGGGGGAGCAACTGCGGCGATTGTTTTAGCGGGAATGGAAGCGTTCTGCATCAAAATCTCCTCCGAGCAAAGTGGAAGCGCGACGCACACGATGGCTGTCAGCAGTAGCATCAAACGAAGACGGTCTTTCATTTGCATTTTCTGCTCCTCTTCATTTCTTAGTCCTTAGGGCCGAGTCCGCTTGTGGATAAGGCAAGGAATTGCTGAACTCGGAGATGTCGGAAGCCGCGAAGTCGGGGAAGGGAAGTTGGCTATTCTCGCGCCATTCTTGCACTTCATGCGAGATGGCATCGGTCTTCTCTTTGTCGAGACCGGTGTCGCGTCCCAGATAAAGGGTGCGGGAGGGAAAGGCGAAGCCAGTGCCCGATGCTTCGACGATCTCCATGATTCTGAGCAGAAGATCTTCTTGAATTGCGAGAAACTCATTGTTGTCCCGGGTCAGCACGTAACAAAATACTTCCAGAGTGAGTGAGCTGTTGTCGTATCCGATGAACCGAATGCGCGCGCCGGAGGTTTCGACTTTGGGATGCTCATAGAGCATCCGGCGAATCTGGGCCAACACGTAGCGCAGTTGGTCGGCTGAAGTTTCGTAACGCAGGCCCAGCTTGGTATTGAAAAGGATTTTATCGCGCCGGCTCAAGTTCTCGACGTTCATGGTGGCCAGCGTGCCGTTGGGAATGGAAAGCTCGGATCTTTCGGGAGTGCGAATGCGAGTGGAGCGCAGACTAATGTCTTCGACTGTGCCGGTCCTATCGCCGAAACGGCACACGTCTCCCACGCGGATGACTTCATCGCCAAGTAGAGAGACTCCGCCGAAAAGATTCTCCAGGGTTTTCTGGGCGGCAAAAGCGATGGCAATTCCGCCGATGCCTAATCCGGCAAGGGCGGTCGTCATGTTGAAGCCGAGAGAGCCGAGTATGGCGAAGACGGCAACAATGAAAAGTATGGCTTTCAGGACGCGCTCGCCGAGCAGCAGGAGCGACCCCGTGCCTCTGCGCCCGGCGTAGATTGCGCGTTCTCGGAGCCGCTGCGCCACTTGCTGCAGGATTCGCCAGAGTAGCCAAGTCCATCCGATGATGAACACCACGCCGATTATCAGTTGGTAGTAGTGGCGCTGTAGCAACGGTAAGCCGAGCCGTCTGACGCACAGAACGTGGATTACGGTCGCGAATAAAAGCCACAGCGGGCGGGAGATCGAATGCCAGACTGCCGTCAGAGGCGGCTGGCCACGGCGCAATTTGCCAGAGAGTCCAACGATCGCGACCAACAGCCAACCCAAACCTGCAGCGAGTGGTATGGCCAGCAAGATCGCCAGCCATTGCCACGCGGGTAACCCCAAGAACTGCCACTGCACCATGAAATTGGGCAGGTGGGCTTCGACCTGGCGCACCTCTAGTCGGTCGTAAAGGTCGGGTACTTTGCTAAGAGTGTCGGCAGAGACCAGCCAGATTTTTCCTCCGCCGGGATCGGGGGCGTGGAAGAGAGTGAGGTCAGCATCAACGTCTCCTGCGGACAAAGCTCCGATGCGCTGCTGGTCGGGAGATGCACCTTCTTGCGGAGTTCCTTCGGGTCGATTGCTAATCAATCTGAGGTTGCCGGAAAAAGCTCGGTCCATCACCTCTTTCAGCTTGGTCGCGAGTTCCTCACCTTGCGCCGCGCGTTTGGCATTGCTCATTTGCAGATACTGCGCAGCGATAGAGTAATTCCCCGCCTGAGCCGCCTGCAGGAATCCGTAGACGGTGCCACTAGGAGTGTCGCGGCCCAGCGGGTCGGGTGCGGGCTGATTCGTGGCTCCGGTCGAGGCTTTGCCCAGTTGCGCTGGCAGTAGCTGACCGGCGGCGGCCACGGAAACGGTTACGCACAAGAGCAGCCAATGAACTCGTTTAAAGAAAGAAGACATGGTTCCTTCTCCAGAGGAGGGCACTAATGCGCACGAAATGCGTCTGCGAATGATGCGTTGTAAAACGAGAGTTCATTGTACCGAAATGCTGTCTTCGCGCGCTCTTCGGCTGACCTCGGAGGTACGGCGCTTACGTGCCCGACCAACAAAACCTTGAATCGCGGAGGGCGCAGAGAACTGCCGCAGAGTGCGGGGAGAAAACCCGGGGGATGTATCGAGTCTCAACTCACTAACGCTTTGGCCGGTAGATATCGGTGCTGGTGCCAAAGAAAACTTCGGCGGAATTCATTACGGTCTCCGAAAGCGTGGGATGCGGATGGATGGTGAGCGCAATGTCTTTGGCGAGCGCGCCCATTTCCATGGCGAGCACTCCCTCGGCGATGAGTTCGCCCGCGCCTGCGCCAACAATTCCCACCCCTAGCACGCGCTCGGTTTGGGGATCGATGAGCAGCTTGGTCATGCCTTCGGTTCGGTCGATGGTCATGGCGCGCCCTGAGGCAGCCCACGGAAATCTGGCTACTTTGACTTCGCGATTTTCTTTCTGCGCCTGGGTTTCGGTGAGGCCACACCAGGCGATTTCCGGATCAGTAAAGACGACGGCGGGGATTGCATTGGGTTCGAAGGCGACTTTGTGCCCGGCGATGGCTTCGACGGCAGTGCGTCCTTCATGCGAAGCTTTGTGCGCGAGCATGGGCTCGCCGACTACGTCGCCGATGGCATAGATGACGGGATCGTCCGTCTGCAACTGCTTGTTGACTTGGATGAATCCGCGCTGGCCGACTTTAACTTGAGTTTTCTCCAGGCCGGGGATTTCGGAATTGGGCTTGCGTCCGACTGAAACTAAAACCTTGTCGAACAGCTTTTCGCGCTCTTTTACTTCCGGGCCGTCGAAGGTGACGCGGATTCCGTTGGATTCTGCTTTCACCCCCGCGACGGTGGTGTTGAGCAGGATTGCATCGAAAATCTTTTCCACGCGCTTATGTAACGGGAGGACAAGATCGCGATCCGCTCCGGGCAGAAGTCCGGGGAGCATTTCTACGACCGAGACTTTGGAGCCAAGCGCTGCGTAGACTGTGCCGAGTTCGAGGCCGATGTATCCGCCGCCGATCACGAGGAGAGTTCCGGGCACTTCGCTCAAATCCAACGCGGACGTCGAATCCATCATGCGCGGGGTTTCAAGTTTGAGGCTGGGAACGATTGCGGGTCGGGAGCCGGTGGCAATGACGATGCGGTCGAAAGTGAGAGAATCTTCGCCGCCGTTTGTGCGACTGACGCGCAACGTATTCGAGTTCTCGAACGCCGCGCGGCCCTGGATGTATTCAACCTTTCTTTGTTTTGAGAGCAGGCCTAAGCCGCCGGTCAGTTTCTTGACCACGCCTTCTTTCCAGGAACGCAGGCGCGGCAAGTCGATGTTCGGGTCGGCGTAGTCGAGGCCCCAGTTTTTCGCGTGGCGGGTTTCGTCGATCAGCTTGGCGACGTGAAGGAGTGCCTTGGACGGGATGCAGCCGCGGTATAGGCACACGCCGCCCGGATTTATTTCTGGATCGATTAGCGTCACTTTCAGTCCGAGATCAGCGGCGAGGAAGGCAGCGGCATAGCCGCCGGGGCCTGCGCCGATTACCGCGATGTGTAGATTCGAAGTGTCTGGCATGAAAAACCATTAAGCACAAAGGACACGAAGGTTCACGAAGGAATGCGCGCTGGTCGGCCTCGCCTCAGGTTTTCCCTGGTGTAACTTTGTGTCCTTTATGGTTTCCAGATTTACGGCTTCTATCCCTGCACGGACAGCAAGAACGGCTGCTCAAAGGCTTCTGCGATCCAGCGCAGGAAGCGAGCTGCGTCGGCGCCGTCGATCAGTCTGTGGTCGTAGGACAATGACACCGGCAGCACCAGACGTGGTTCGAACTTCCCATTGAGCCACACCGGCTCCATGCTCGAGCGCGAAAGACCCAGAATCGCGACCTCGGGATAATTCACGATGGGAGAGAATCCAGTGCCACCGATTCCGCCGAGGTTGGTGATGGTGAATGTGCCGCCTTCCATTTCCGCGAGCGTAATCTTCTTGTCTTTCGCTTTGCGGGAAAGCTGGGTCAGTTCAGCCGCGAGTTCGACGATATTCTTCTTGTCGACGTCTCGAATCACAGGTACGAGCAGACCACGATCGGTATCAACCGCAACGCCGATGTTGATGTATTGCTTGTAGACGATTTCGTCTTTCGAGAGGTCGATGCTGGCATTGAACTGGGGAAAGATTTTCAGCGCGGACGAGCACACTTTCAATGCGATTGCGGTGACCGTCATCTTGCCACCGGCTTCTTCTGCTTTCGGGGCGAAACGCGCGCGCAGGTGCTCGAGTTCGGTGATGTCGGCCTTATCGTTTTGCGTGACGTGGGGAACGGTGGTCCACGCCTGCCACAAATGTTCGGCGGTTTTGCGACGGACCCCTCGTATCGAAACCCGCTCGACCTTACCCCACTTGGTGAAATCGGGTAACTCCGGTTGGGCAAATTGAGTTCCGCGCGGCGTCTGCGCGGCCGCCGCCATGGACGCGAGCAGCGCCTTCGAATACGCCTTAACATCGTTTTCGCTGATACGCCCGCCAGGTCCGCCGCCTTTCACGTTATGAATGTCGATTCCGATCTCGCGCGCTAATCGGCGAACGTGCGGGGCTGCGGGGATTGGCTCTCCACGCTCAGTGCCGGCTACCTTTTCGAGCTGTGCCGGCATGGCGAAGCTTGGGAGAAATGATTGCGGCTGATCGGGTGGAAGCGCCTGCTCTTCGGTTTTTCCCTCGGCCTGAATGGCAGCTTGGAAAGCGAGACGCGCTCCTTGCTGTCCGGAGACGTGCTCTACGGGACCGCGCTTAGGGCGCTCCGTTTGAGTTGCGGCAGCGCCTTCGAGGGTGAAGATGACGTCGCCGACTTTAATCTTCTGGCCTTGTTTTACGCGAACTTCTTTGATAATTCCACTGATAGAAGAGGGAACTTCGATCACTGCTTTATCGGTTTCCAGCTCCATCACGGGCTGGCCTTCCGAGACTTTGGTGCCAGGAGAAATCATGAGGCGTACGAGATCGCCCTGGGAAATATTCTCTCCGAGTTCAGGCAGCTTGAATTCAGTGGGACCGGCGGTTGCGGGCGAGGTAGCAGCGCGCCGCTCTCTCGGCACTGTTGTGGTTGGCGTTTTCGCTGGCGGCTCAACCGGGCTGGCTGTCGCGGCGACGGCTGATGCAACGGCTTGCTGTGCCTTGGGTTCCTTGGCGGACTCTTTCGCGGGCGAAGGCGCCCGCGCCACACTTCCGCCTGCGCCGTTCTCGAAAGTGAAGATCACCTGGCCGACCTTGATCTTCTCGCCTTCTTTAACGCGAATCTCTTTCACGACGCCGCTCACGGTGGACGGCACTTCGACAACTGCCTTGTCGGTTTCCAGTTCCATCACGGCCTGGCCTTCGGTGACGGTCGCGCCGGGCGAGATCATCAAGCGGACCAAGTCCCCCTGGTCGATGTTTTCGCCGAGTTCCGGTAGTTTGAATTCTGTCACTTTGACTTGTTCTCCGTTATTTTGGCGCGCTGCTAAGCGATGGCCGGGTTCGATTTTTCCGGATCGATGCCCAGGTCTTTGATTGCTTTCTGAAGTGTGTCCGGAGCGATTTGTTTATCGCGCGCCAGCGCAGTCAACGTTGCCAGCACGATGTGTTTCGCATCCACTTCGAAGAAGTCACGAAGCGAAGCTCGACTCTCGCTGCGACCGAAGCCATCCGTGCCCAAGGCCGTTAGCGGACGCGGCACCCACTGCGCAATCGATTCCGGAAGCACCTTCATATAATCCGATGCTGCGACGAAGACTCCCGGTGCGTCTTTTAGACATTGCGTAACAAAAGGCACGTGCGGGGCCTCGCTCGGATGCAGCATGTTCCAGCGTTCGCAGTCGTTGCCGTTGCGATAAAGGCGTTTGTAGCTGGTCACGCTCCAGACATCCGCAGCGACTTCATACTTCTGCTCCAAAATCTCCTGCGCCTTGAGCACTTCGAACATGATGGTTCCACTGCCGAAGAGCTGGGCACGCAGCTTTGCGTCCTTTTTATCGGAGGCTTTGAAGCGATACAAACCTTTGAGGATGCCGTCCCGGATTTCAGGGCCGTGCGGCATCTCGGGCATGGGCAGCGGCTCGTTGGTGACGGTCAAGTAATAGAAGATGGATTCCTGCTCCACATACATGCGCTTAATGCCGTCCTGAATGATGACGGCGATTTCGTAGGCGAAGGCCGGATCGTAGGCCAGAAGATTTGGCACGGAAAGTGCCAACACATGACTGTGGCCGTCCTGGTGCTGCAAGCCCTCGCCAGCAAGCGTAGTGCGGCCAGCTGTGCCTCCGATCAAGAAGCCCCGCGTGCGCATGTCGGCCGCGGCCCAGATCAGGTCGCCGATACGCTGGAAGCCGAACATAGAGTAATAAACGAAAAACGGGATGGTGTTGATTCCGTGATTCGCATATGCCGTACCTGCCGCGATGAAAGAGCACATCGAACCGGCTTCGGTAATGCCTTCCTCGAGGATCTGTCCGTTCTTAGCTTCTTTGTAGTAGAGCAGCGTGTCCATGTCGACCGGCTCATAAAGTTGGCCGACGCTGGAGTAAATACCGACTTGACGAAATAGCGCTTCCATGCCGAAGGTGCGGGCTTCATCGGGAATGATGGGCACGATGAGCTTGCCGATCTCGGGATCGCGCAGCAATTTGCCCAGCAGGCGGACAAAGACCATGGTGGTGGCAACGTCGCGGCCTTCGGTGCCTTTGTAAAATTCTTCGAAGTGCGATTCCGAGACCGGGCTAATCGGTTTGGCTCGCATCTTGCGTTCCGGGAGATAGCCGCCGAGTTGCTTGCGCCGCTCCTTCATGTAGGCGATTTCCGCGCTGTCATCCGCGGGCCGATAAAACGGGGCGTTGTGAAGTTCGTCGTCTGGGATCGGAATCCCGAAACGCGAACGGAACATTTCCAGCTCATCGTCATTGAGCTTTTTCTGCTGATGGGTAATGTTCTTGCCTTCACCCGCCTCGCCTAGGCCATAGCCCTTGATAGTCTTTGCCAGAATGATGGTTGGTGAGCCGCGGTTCTCTACGGCCGCCTTGTAAGCGGCGTGGACCTTGATGGGATCGTGGCCACCCAGCCGCATACGCGCGAGTTGTTCGTCGGAAAGATGCTCGACCATCTTGAGCAGACGGGGATCGGTGCCGAAGAAGTTCTGCCGGAAGTAGGCGCCGCTTTCGACGAAATATTTCTGATATTGACCGTCGCTGATCTCGCCCATGCGCTTGACCAGAAGCCCATCGCGATCGTTGCGGATGAGACTGTCCCAATCGCCGCCCCAAATCACTTTGATCACGTTCCAGCCGGCGCCGCGGAAAATGGCTTCCAGTTCTTGAATGATTTTGCCATTGCCGCGCACTGGACCGTCCAGCCGCTGCAGATTGCAGTTCACGACAAAAATCAGATTGTCGAGCCGTTCCCGCGAAGCCAGCGTGATGGAGCCCAGAGACTCGGGCTCATCCATTTCGCCATCGCCAAGGAAGGCCCACACTTTTCCATCCGTTGACAACTTCAATCCGCGATTTTCCAAATAACGGATAAACCGCGCCTGGTAGATCGCCTGGATCGGGCCCAATCCCATGGAAACCGTGGGGAACTCCCAGAAATCAGGCATGAGCCACGGGTGTGGATACGAGGATAGGCCGCCGCCGGGCATCAGTTCACGGCGAAAGTTCTCCAGCTTCTGTTTAGGGATGCGGCCTTCGAGATACGCACGAGCATATATGCCGGGCGCCGCGTGTCCCTGGAAATAGACAAGGTCCCGGTCGCCGGTTTCGGTTTGGGCGCGCAAAAAATGGTTGAACGCTACCTCGTAAAGAGTTGCCGCCGAGGCGAAAGTCGAAATATGTCCGCCGATGCCTTCCTGAAGCTTGTTGGCGCGCACTACCATTGCTAAGGCATTCCAACGCACCAGGCTCTTGATGCGACGTTCCATTTCCTGGCTGCCGGGGAATGGAGCCTGCTGAATTGATGGGATGGTGTTCTGATACGGGGTTGTTGCGGTGAAGGGGAGGTTCACTCCCGCAGCCCGCTTGGCGTGTAACGACAACTGCTGCAGCAAGCGTCCGGCACGCTCTGGGCCGCCTTCGGCTAGCACATAGTCGAGGGAATCGAGCCACTCCCGAGTCTCAAGCACTTCCAATCCATTCGTCTGAGTCTCAGCCACGTCAAGTTTCTCCATCTGTTGAATAGGAATATTCCATGATAGACAATCGCGGGGAATTTTGCTGGCCGACTTCCTGGAGAAGATGACCTGGGAGTATATTTGTGCTGAAACAGGAATCCTTCGGTCCGTCCGGAACATCCATACCAGCGACTGAGAGACCCCGAGTTTCATTTATCGCTGATCGTAATACCGGTCAAAGACAGGCTGCATCCAAGTCAGCCAGAAGCAAACAACCAGAAGCAAACAATGCATTGAACTCGTGACAAAAGAGGAGACTTCCCATGGCGAAAAAACCTGCTGCGAAACTTAATGCCCAGCCGCACATTCATCAAAGGGCGGGCGAAATTCAAGAGTATGGCACCGTGAGCCATGCTTTGCCTTTGGAACTGGAAGAGCCGGTACGTCTGGAAATGACGGAACGACTCAATCTATTACTCGCCGACACTATGACCCTCCGCGATCTGTACAAGAAATCGCACTGGCAGGTCGCCGGCCCGACTTTTTATCAGCTTCATCTGCTGTTCGACAAGCATTTCGGGGAGCAGTCTGAGCTGGTCGACACCATCGCCGAGCGGATTCAACTGCTCGGCGGCCTCAGCATAGCAATGGCGCACGATGTGGCGGAAACGACCCGAATCGAACGGCCACCTAAGGGCAGGGAAGAAGTCCCCGTGCAACTTTCTCGCTTGCTGGACGCGCACCAGATCATCATCCGCGACTGTCGGGAACTGGCGAAACTGGCTTCCACGCTGGGAGATGACGGGACGAACGATGTCGTCGTCAGTGATGTATTGCGGACCAACGAGTTGCAGGTCTGGTTCATAAGCGAGCATTTGGTATCGATGCCTCTGGTGGAAGCCGTCGACAGCGCTGCCGCCGCTGATTGATTTGAATTGCCTACAAGTTAATAGCAGGGCTGGCTCGGCCAGCCCCCTTATTTCTTGCTTGCTGACCGCGCGATGCTCTTTGCCTCACTGAAAGTCGCGCTTAAGTTAGGCAGCATTTCAGAAACGGCGCGGGGAGCACGCCATGGGAGGTTAAGATAATTTACAAATTCAGAACAAGACGGCGGACCTCGGAACTGGCCCTTCAAACGTTGGGTCCCATGCCGCCCTGCGCAATAATAAATGCAAATTCCTGGTGCCGGATATGCCTCTAAGTTGCTATTATTACATTACTTGTGTGGATGGCGGAGGGGGCAACATGTTTCCAGGCGGACAGAACTTGCGCGTCTTGCGCGAGCAATTGGGTTTGACCATGCGGGATGTCGAAACCGCTAGCGCACGGATCGCGCAGAAACGTGCGAATGACGAGTTCGCGATTCCCCCGAGTCGACTTTCGGATGTTGAGACAAAAGGCGTGATCCCCAGCATCTACCGTTTGTATTCGCTGGCCGTGATCTATCGCAGGGATATCCGCGAATTGCTGTCGTGGTACGGCGTTGACTTGAATGGAATGGCGACGGATCTGGACTTCGTTATCCCCCCAAAATCGCACGTTTCCGAAGCCTTGGCGAATCTCTCCAGTATTAATATGCCGGTTCGACTTGATCCCAGCTTCGATCCGCGGCGCACCGTAAACTTTGGACGAATGGTCGAGCAGTGGGGCCAGGTTCCACTCGCATACCTGGCGCAATTTGCCACCTGCCAGTACACCTATGGCTATATTGGCAGCGATGATTTGACCATGTATCCGATTTTGCCGCCGGGCAGTTTTGTGCAGATCGATGAGTCAAAGAATAAGGCGGAAGAAGGGGGTTGGAGGTCGGAATACGAGCGCCCTATTTACTTCGTCGAAACCCGAGACGGCCACACCTGTTGCTGGTGCACCATGACGCGGGAAGAGATTATTCTGCAGCCACATCCGCTATCGCCGGTTGCGGCGCGCGCAATGCGCTATCCGCAAGAGGCAGAGATCATCGGTCAAGTTGTAGGAGTTGCTATCAGGCTCGGGGATTGGCGTCCCCTTTTGGATTCTTCAACAAGCTCGAAAGGGCGTGAAGTACTGAACTGAGATGGCGCGCCGATCCCGCGCCGGGTCCATGGGGCAAGAGATTCGGCGTTGTGGTCGCGAGCCGTTCCACGTACGCATCAGGTGAAACTCCGGCTATCTCGCTGGATTGTTTTGCATCTTCCACTAAATTGCGGATTGGCATCGCCAGAACTCTAGAGAGCAGCGAGCGGTGGGCTCGCGCGAGCGCTTTCTTCGCCGCCGAGTCCCCGTAGACGCGAGCCAGGCCCCAATGCCCGTAGCTTCCCGCTTTATCCCGCAAGCCCGAAAGATATTCCAGCCGGTTCAGACAGCCCGCGACGGCTCTCAGCGTGGTTTCTTGCAGATCTTCCAGTGCCGAATGCAGTGTCATGGACAGTTGTTACGTTTTTGGAAATAGCGAATTACTTCAGTGATCTGTTCCAAATGGCTTCCGCCAGTAGATTATCACGAGGTAATCCCACACTCGAAAGGAATTTACATCGTGAACAATAGCTCCCGCTGGTTGGTTGTTGCGCTGCTGCTGGCCACCACTGTTTCTTTGCCTTCGACCCTCAAGGCCATTGTTGACACCCCGAAGGGGCCGATTACTCTTCCGACGCCCCCGTTGCCTCCGGACGGCAACCCGACGGGCCCGCCGAAAGTCGCTACGGGCCGATAGGTTTCGCCAAGCTTTTGTTGTGGGCTGCCGCAAAAGGGTGTATATTTTGCGCGGTAGCCCATGTCTGCTTCCATAACGCTGTTTTACTACTTGTGGATAGCTCCGCACGTCCTTGAGACCATCATTTTGTTTGCCATGGTCCGTCGCGGACTGCATCGGCAGTTCCCGATGTTCTTTCTCTACATTAGTTTCGAAATTGCCCAGTGTTTTTGCCTGCTTTACGTGTCTCAATATATTTCCTACTTCTCCGAGGTTTATTTCCAGGTGTATGCCGTCGGATTGGCCATCAGTGCTGCCATTCGATTTGCCGTGATCTATGAGTTGTTTTGTCATTTCTTCCGCCGTTACCCGGCAATCAGCGGGGCCGGGAAGCTGCTGTTCCGCGCGGCGAGCTTGGTGCTTCTCCTGACGGCTCTCGGATTGGCTGTTTCTGCACCGGGGAACGCTCCGGCGGCTTCGCTTAACGATGCGACATATGTGGCTTTGAAAACGACGACGTTCGCGGCCGATCGGGCAGTGAGCATTCTGCAAGGTGGGCTGTTGATTTCGCTATTCCTGTTCTCCCGCTATTTCGTGCTCTCCTGGCGAAGTCCTGCATTCGGCATAGCATTGGGCATGGGAACATTCGCAATTGCGGAGTTCGCCAACACTGCCCTTCGGCTCTACGTCCCCTTTAGCAACAAGCTTTACGACCGCGCCGCGATGGGGATCTATCACTTCTGCGTGCTGATCTGGATTTTGTATGTGGTCCGGCCGGAGCCCGAACTTCGATTCGAGCTGAGAAGTTTGCCTACGTACGACTTAGAAATTTGGAACCAGGAGTTGGAGCGTCTTCTACGGCAATGACTATTAGCCTGATTCTTATATTCGTCGCATTGTTAGCCCTGGGGCTCGTGGTTAGGCTGGCCAAGGGGCGCGCGTCCGTCTCTGAGGTTTTGCAGAACCCAAACGAGCATCTGCAGTCGGTGGACGTCGAGGCATTCCGAAACCTGGTGGATCCCGGCGAGGAGGAGTTTCTGCGTTCCAACCTTGCCCCCGCGGAGTTCCGCAGAATCCAGCGCGAACGCTTGCGTGCCGCGGCGGACTATGTCTCCTGTGCCGCTCAGAATGCGGCAATCCTGCTGCGGTTGGCGGATGCCGGCCGTCGCAGCCCTGACCCCGCGACTGCCGAGGCGGCCGAGAAACTAGTCAACAATGCTCTTCGTCTGCGGCTTTACGCGTTGCAGGCAATCCCGCGCCTCTATCTCGGCATGATTCTCCCGGGCGTGCGCATCTCTCCAGTCGGCATCGCGGAAAGGTACGAGCAGATGACGCGTCTGGTGGTTTTGCTCGGGTGTCTGCAATATCCTACGCGGGGCATCTCCGCCGCGCTCTGAGCGGGAAGCACGAGTTCGACTTGCCCCGTCACTGCACACCATCGACGAATGCGCGGATGTGGCTTTCGAGCGCCGGTCCGCCTACCTTCACAATGTCGTTGTGGTCGGCTCCCGGAACCAGGTACAACTGCTTGGGCTGATTCGCCTCGCGGAACAATGCATTTGCCATCGCCGGAGGCGTTAAAGTGTCTTCAGTTCCGACGGTGATGAGCACGGGCACCTGTACGGAGCCGATCTTCGAGAGGTTGTCGAACCGGTTGTGAACAAAAAGGGAGAGCGGAAAAGCCCGCAGGTACCATATTCCTTTTGCGGCTTCCGTGAGGCTAGTGAAGGGGCTCTCCAGTATCAGCCCTCCAGCGTCGGGATGCTCCACAGAAAGTTGTGTGGTTGGCCCTGTACCAATCGAGCGGCCCATGAAGATTATGTTGTGAATGCCTACGTGCCGCTGGTTGAGCAGGTAACTTAGAGCCGCCCGCGCGTCCTCATACACACGAGTCTCATTCGGGATGCCCGGAGTACTCGAACCGTATCCCCGGTAGTCCAGAAGCAGCAAGTTGGCTCCGAGACGATGTAAAGATATAACCTCGCCCCCTTGGCCAACCGCTTGCTCCAGTACATAACCATTGCCGTGAAACATCAGCAGAACTTGGTCTGAGGGCTGAGCTGCTGGAATCCACCAGGCATGTAACAGTTCCGATCCCGCGACTGGGATGTGAAGATCTTCGAAGGCAATCCCGATATCCGCCGGAGTCGCCTTCGCGTATTGCGACGGCGCAGGGAATGCCATTTGGTCTTGCTGAAAATAGAAGAGCGCGCCGAATCCGATGTAGGTCAATACGAGCAGAACAGCCAATACAGTGATGAGGCTGCGCAGAATTCCTTTGCGCTTAAGACTAGGAACACTCGTTGTGCCCGGCATGCGTGTAATGTGTGGGCGATTTTAGCACGATCTGCCAAATCTTCTTTGGGCGCGTCGCGTGGGCGGGCGTTAGCTTTTGCGAGCGATCATTATCAGAAGAACCACAGGCAGATAAATAACGGATGCATGAACCAGACGGCTGGCGAGCACTCTCGAGCCGGACTGCGCCAGTTTGATCACGTGGTACAGCAGGAACGCTCCCGCCAGGAGCATACCCGCCAGATAGATGGGGCCGCCGCGGCTTACTAGCGGCATCATTGTGGTCGCGATCAGGACGAGAGTAAATCCAACGATCTCCGCCCGCGTGAAGCGAGAATCGAGATCAAAGGCCGGCAGCATCTGATAACCCGCGTGCGAATAATCCTCACGGTACATCAAGGCAATTGCCAGAAAATGCGGGAACTGCCATAGAAATAGAATTGCGAAAAGATACCAGGCATTCCGGTCGATCCCTGCCGACGCTCCAGCCCATCCGATCAAAGTCGGCATAGCTCCCGGGAACGCGCCGAGCAGCGTGCACAGCGGCGTTTTCCGCTTCAACGGCGTATATATAAGGAGGTAGGAAAGCAGCGTCGAGACTGCCAGAGAAGCCGACAACCAATTCACCGTAATCGCGAGGTACAGCCCGCCGGCCGCGCTCAAGAGAATGCCAAACCAAAGCGCTTCGCGGCTGCTGATCCGTCCTGAAGGCAAAGGCCGGTTCGCGGTGCGGCGCATTTGACCGTCCCAAACCCGTTCCATCCATTGATTCAGCGTAGCCGTCCCACTAGCGACCAATAGCGTGCCGAGCAGCGTATTAATCAAGCCCGCTATTCTGAAGGGCCCGCGCGAGGCAAGGTAGTACCCTGCCGACGTGGTCATCAGAATAAGGAGATTCACCTCGGGCTTGGTCAGAGTGTAATAATCCCTGAGCCTAGACGTGAGCGCCTGCGGAGAGATGGAGTTTGCCATTAGATTAGTGGTCGCCATTTTACCAGTCTTGACCAGATTCGTCTGCTGCTTCGCTCCGCTTGAACTGATTGCGCTTGTGACGAACAATGAAAATCATTCCCACGGACATGAACGTGGGAGGAATGATAAGGATCAGAATGCCACTACGCAAGGCCTGAATCATTCGTTCGCCTGCGGACGCCGCCTGGGTGTAGCACAAAGCGCAGCTTTGGCCGTAGGACGGAAGAGGAATCGCAATCGCGGCCAACGCCACCATCGCGAATGCAATTACCCGGATTGGTCTCTGAATTCTCATGCGCGATCTACGGCGCTGCTCTTAAGTCTCAATGCGCAAACGGTGCGCCCACTAACATGCGAAAACTATCAGTCCATCCATACTGCATCGCGAGCAAGACAAAAATCGTAAAGACGGCTACAAACATCAGAAAGCCCCGCTTTTCCGCCCACAGGTGCATAAAGAACAAGGCAGCCAGCACCGCCTCGACAAAGGCAACGGCGAGCATGCGTGAGAGCATTCGCGATGCGTCCATATTCTGATAGGCGATGATGAATTGCAAGCCCGCGAGTGCCAATAGGCAAACGTACACGCCTATGTCTTTGCCAATTCCACCGCTTTTATGCGATTCCGCGTTTGCCATAAGATTGCTCCAGCTTTCGAACTAGTGGGAGAGATTTAAAAGATAGACGAGCGGTACTACGAACATCCAAACCAGATCCACGAAGTGCCAGTAAAGTCCCACAACCTCGATGTCGTCGGCGTTATACCGGCCACCTTTGTAACGCAGACCCACAGCGACGAGAGCGATGATGCCGCAGGTAACGTGAGTTAGGTGCAAACCCGTGATGCTAAAGAATGAGGCGCCGAACAGTCCGGTTCCCCATGGATTCTTGAACATCGTCATGCCTTCGTCAATCAGCCCCAGCCATTCCCGCACGTGCAGGAAGGCAAATAGAATGCCTGCGGCCGCGGTGATCATTGTCCATCGAAACGCTCCTGCCTTGTCTCCCGCTCTCGCGGCCTGCACGCCGAGCAACATGGTCAAGCTGCTGGTCAAAAGAATGAAAGTCATTATCGCGACGTTGGTGATGCTGTGGAACGGTCTTGGCCAGTTGGCGGTGCCATTACGCAGGAATCCGTAGGCCACCAGGCACGCGGCAAATGTCATCGTGTCAGCGATGATGAACAGCCACATCGCGAACTTCTTGGTGGGCATCGAAAACGGAGTTCCCGCTGTCAACCCTGCGGAGTGTCCTTCCATCGTCAAATCGGCGTGGCTCACGGCGCCTCCTAGTCGTCCAGTGCGTTAAAGCTTCGTCCAAAGCAGCAAGAGCAGATACACCCAAAGGGCATCCATAAAATGCCAGTAGCGCGCGGTCGCATCCAGCGTGCTCCGCCGCAAAGCCGACTTGCTGAGCTTTCGAATGACATACGTGATCCCAGCCAAGCCGCCCAGTATGTGCAGGCCATGCGCAGCGGTGAGCACGTAGAAAAATGAACTGCTGGGATTCGTGGCCAGGAAAAGGCCTTCGCGACTTAGTTGAAGCCATGCTTCGTACTGCCCGGCTAAGAAAAGAAGGCCGAGAAATAATGTGATGTAAAGCCAGCGCGCCGGGCTCTCAGACTGGCTTCTCAACCCGCCCATGAAAGCCGCCACGCGGCGACGCGAAACTTCGAGGGTCACGCTGCTGGCCAGGAGCAGAAAGGTGTTGAAATAGAGGATGGATGGCAAGGTGAAATGCCGCCAGTCGAAGGACGCACCCTTGCGAACGACCAGAGCGCTGGTCAAGGCGGCAAACATCATGGTGACGGCGAAAAGCACTACCCAGATGCCCGTTGAAGATGCTGGTGGTGAATAGTCGCGCGCTACACGCAGGTCGCCGTCCGCCGGAACCAGATTTCGCCATCCGCCGTTCCCGGAATGACTCGTTCCCGGCCGACGACGCGAATCAATTTGCGGCGGTTCATGAACCGTAGTTGCCATAATGCACCAGACTCCTCTACTTGCCACCTGTACTTGTGGATTACTTTTCTTCGTTCACGGTTGCAACTTGCTCCGGCGAAGCCTGCATTACGTAGTCGCCAACCGAACTCTTCACGCCGTATTGGTATGGATCGTGGTAGACCACCGGAAGATGATCGCCGAAATTGTTGTGAGGCGGTGGCGTGGTAGGCGTGCTCCACTCCAGGGAAGTGGCCTCCCACGGATTGTCGGGTGCTGGCTTGCCCCAGAACCGGCTGTGGATCAGGTTGTAGATAAAGATAAATTGCGCCGCGCCGGTCAGAAGCGCAGCTACCGTGATGAACTTATGCACCGGAATCAGCGGCTGCAGGTAGTCCGCGACAAAGGCCTGGTAGCGGCGTATGTTTGCCGCTATTCCCAGATAGTGGAATGGCATAAAGATACAGTACGCACCGACGAAGCTAAACCAGAAATGTATCTTGCCCCAGGTCTCGTTCATCATTCGTCCGGTCATCTTGGGGAACCAGAAGTAAGTTCCGGCGAAGATTCCGAAGATTGCCGCCACCGCCATGACCATATGGAAGTGCCCGACTACGAAGTAGGTCGCGTGCAGCATGATGTCGAGCGAAGGCTGCGCCAGGAAGAAACCGCTCACACCGCCGCTGACAAACATCGAAACAAAGCCCAAGGCGAACAGCGAGGCAGTATTGATGCGCAATTTGGAGCCGTACAAACTGCCAGTCCAAATCAGCACAATGATGGTCGCTGGGATGGTGATAATCAGCGTCGGGAAGGAGAATGCCAACGAGGAAAACGGGTTCATCCCGCTGACAAACATGTGATGCCCATAGACCATGTAGCTGAGTACCGCAATCGCTCCCATGCAGTAAATGAGCACTCTATGGCTGAGCAGAGGCCTGCGCATGTTGGTGATCAGTACATGGGAGACAATGCCCATTGCCGGAACAATCGCGATGTAGACTTCCGGATGTCCGAAGAACCAGAAAAGGTGCTGCCAGAGCAGGGTTGATCCGCCCGAGTGCGGCTGCAACTGATCGTTAATTACCAGACCGGACGGGACGAAGAAACTCGTACCCGCTACGTGGTCCAGAATAAGAAGAATGCAGGCTGGCATCAAAACGGCGAAGGCGGTGAGACCCATGCAGGAGGTAATGAACCACGCCCATGCGCTCAGTGGCAGCCGCATCATGCTCATGCCCTTGACGCGGAGATCGAGCGTAGTCGTGATGAAGTTCAGTGAACCCAGCAACTGGCCGACACAGAAGATCGCAATCGAAATTGCCCACAGAGCCGTACCCAAACCTTCGCCCGGACCGCCTACGGCACCGACGGCGCTGAGAGGCGCGTATTGGGTCCAACCGCCCAAAGAGGGCCCGTCGCCTACAAAAAACGATGAGACCAGAACCAGGAAGGCCACGAACGTGACCCAGAACGACATCATATTGAAGTGGGGAAATGGCATGTCTTCGGCACCCACTTGGATGGGCAGGAAGAAATTGCCGAAGGCGGCAAAGGGTGCTGTAGTGAGTACGAAAAAGACCATGATCGTGCCGTGCATGGTCATCAGCTGCAGATAGTACTCGGGGGTCATGACGTCGCCGGGCGCACCGTTGGCAGAAAGAAAATGCAGACCTGGAATGGCCAGGTTCGTCCATCCCAAATGCAGGCGCATGATCCAGGAAAGCACCATTCCCGAAAAGACCGCCACTAGAGCCAAGGCGTAATATTGCTTGCCAATGACCTTGTGGTCCAGACTGAAAACGTGCTTCCGAATAAAAGTCGTAGGCTCGTGATGTTGTGCCGCATGGGTAGACATGTCGTGCATGTTCTCACCTCGAAGATGCATTAGCCCGCGCAATTCGAAGCGGGTAAGGAGTTCACCTACTGCATTGCCGCTTCTTTCTTGAGCCAGTTGTCAAAATCTTCCTGGGAATAAACGTAGAGATATGCCTTCATGTTGTAGTGTCCCAAACCGCAAAGCTGGGTGCAGACAATCTCGTACTTCCCGACCTTGGTCGCCGTGAAATGCAAAGAAAGATCCAAGCCGGGGACAAAATCCTGCTGGACCCGCAACTCTGGCACAAAGAAGGAGTGGCCAACATCCTTCGAGTGCATGAGCAGATGGATCTCGCGGTTTACTGGAATCGCCATTTCGGCGGTCACAATGTCGTCTTTGGAATCCGCATCGTTCGTGGTATCAAGACCAAAGAAATTCTCGTTGGCTTCGTTGATGAGATTGGGGTGAAGCGGCCCGAAGGTTCCGTCGGGGCCAGGATAGCGGAAATAAAACGCGAACTGTCCGGCTTGGATTTGAACTGGCATGGCGTTGGCCGATGGCGGTGTGAAATAAACGTCAGCCCAAGCCTTCACTCCAAAGATTCCGAGGGCCAAAACTTCGGTGCCGACAAGAAGGAACGCAGCTGTCACCAGGCCGGTGGCGCCGCCGGGAAAAGAGGTAATCTTGGCGTCTTTGTCGCGACCGGAGAACTTCCAGATAAAGATCGCCAAAATGAACTGCGAAGCCAGAAACGCGATTCCGGCCTCAGCCATGGTTTCTTCCATCTGCCGGTCAATCAATGCGCCATGGGTGGAAATATCCTCCGGAGGTTCCCATGTGTGCCGGAGAATTGGGATGGCAGAAGCTATCGCAATTACGATGATGGTCGCCGCAAAGAATTTCGCCACGATTTTGCCTCCTGCAGCCTTTCAGACACGGCTCTATCGCCCTTTAGCCGGCACGGATGACGCTCGGCAATGGGAGCGCCCGCGTCATCGTAACTGAAGAACCTGAACGTTACGTGAACTCTTTATGAACAATTGTTCATTTGTTCCCGAAATGAAACGGTTTCGTTGCTGCCCGAACTTTGGCGGGCCTCACTTCGCCGCGAAAGTAAAATCCGCACTCGCGGGTTTGCTGCCGGCCACGGTCACTTTTTGGGTCTGGGTTCCCAAATCTTCTTGCCACGCCGTCACCGTGTAGCTACCCGCGGGGACGCCATGAATTGTGTACGCGCCGTTCTTGTCGGAGGTTGCGTAGGGCCCTTTCACTACGGCGAAGTAGCCGTGCATCCAGGGGTGAATGTTGCATTTGACGGAAATCATTTCGGTTGCTTTCCAGCTGTTTATGATAGGCGGCGCTCCGGGCGGCTGGGACTTGTTCCACGGGATATTGCCAGTCATCGGGTTGGGCAAGGGATGGATATTGTGCGTGGTTTGATCGCTGGTGGTGACTTGGAATTTCTGGTCAGCGTCCATGGCTAGGACGTGCGGGATATACTGGCAACCTTTCTGATCAAAAGTTGGCTGGTCGGAAGGCACTGCGCTGGCCTCGTTACCGGTCAAGCCCTCGGAGATATAGAGAACAACATTCTGGAGACCGCCGCCTGACCCAACTACGACGTTCTCGAGCATGATCGGGGTGTCGTGCTGCTTCACGCAGTAGGGGTCTTTCGACATATCAATTCCCCTCATGTGTGGAGCAGTACCACTGAGCTTCACGGTCCCACTAATTGAACCTTCTGCGGCGGCACTAACCCCTTGGTTCAAGCTCAGCACGCCAAGGCCGACAAGTACTAGCACCGATAGTATTGCCGCGAACTTCGAATATCGCTGATTTTTCATCGACTTTCTCCTGAGAACGAATTGCATCGCTTGGTCTGAAACTATTGTGCAGCCACCGGCTTCAATCCTAATTGCTTGGCGATTTGTTTTTCCTTTGCGTTATACGCGTTGTGTGGTTGCAGCGTACGCAGGTAAAACACTAGATCCCACGCCTCGTCGGGCTTGATGTTGTCCGAAAACGACGGCATCGGCGTGCCATCCAGGCCGGTCATGAAGATTTTGTAGATATCACGGTCGCTAGTGCCACACTTGGGTCGAGATCCATCGGAGAAATTGTAGGGCAGAATAGCCCGGCCAAGATCATCCGTAAGGGTCGATGCGGAAGGACCGTTGGCCATTCCCTCAACACCGTGACACTTCCAGCATTGCACTCTGCCGAAGACTTCTTGTCCCGCTTTGATGCGTTCCGGCGTGACTTCCGGCTCGGCAGGAATCTGGATCGGCGTTCCTGCCTTCTCGTTCTGCCAGCGGGGAGAGAAATGCTTGATCCATGCCACGAGATCCGCGCGCTCATCTTTGGTGAGGGTGTTCCAGATGGGCATGTTGGAGCGGTCTAAGCCGCGCGAAATCGCATCAAAAAGGTCTTGATCCGTGGGCAGGGTACCGGTCGGTGTGGAGCGGCACTTGAATATCCCCAACTGGAAGTCGCGGGGCTTGGGGTCAAGCCACACCGCATTCTCGCCGTTGCCATCGCCGAGTGGGCCGTGGCAGCCCACGCAGAATCTGCGGTAAGGCACAGCTCCAGCCTTGGCATTGCCGGTGATATTGCCGATGTGGCTGGTCGATGTCGGCAAATTCAGCCAGGCTTGCAGCTGAACGGTCGACACCTGTGCCTTGGCAGGCAGCGAAAACGCTAGCACAGCGGCCGCGCTCATTAACAACGAACACTGTAAGAACGATTTCGTACGCATTGCTGGTCCTCTCTAGAAGTCGAAGTCAAAGCCGATCAACAATTCGCTCGAGTTCAAATTCTCGCCGGGTTGCGGGCCGGTCCCGTCCTGGTGCAGCCAGTTGTATTCGTTGTGCCAAGCGAACCCCGCTCGGCTGGTCATAAAGGGGTTGTAGCGGTAGCCGATGGTAAAGGTGCTGATATTTCCCAGGTTCGACGCATTCGTAGTATTTGGCTGTTGCGACACTCGCTCCAACTCATAGCGGCCGATGAAGATCAGTTGCGGACTATATACGTAGTGAGCTTCAAAGGTCGCGCCGTTCCAGCTCGGGGCCCGCGCTGTCGCTGGAAGAACCGTTCCCGGCGTGTTGTTCGGAGGACAGCCTGTAGGCGTCGCGCAGGTCGCTCCTCCATTGCCATCTGTGGCTATCGCATTGCCGAAGCCTTGTCCAAACCAGATATTGTCTGACCCGTGCTGTGTAACCACCTGCAGGTCAAAGTGGGGACCGAAGTAGAATTGTCCGACGAAGCCCACGCGATTGAATCCCTTGTTGCCAATTCCCGAACCAGGGATGGGTACTCCGCCAGAAGTTCGATAGTAGGTGGCCGCTTGGCCTCCCATGTCGTAGAACCCGAACCGCTCTACTCCGAGCTTGCCCGCGTCAAAAGCTTGGCTAGCGGTAAAGAAACCTGAATAGGAGTTGGATCCCAGACTCAGGTTCACGTTTCCATCATTCGAGCTGAGCAGAGAGGCGGATACGCGCGTCCGGTCATCCGCTGAGTGTCCCATGTATTCGAGGCCGAATTGGTTGTCACCGATCTGTCCGAAGATATTTCCGTCACCAACCGGAATGAAATGATATGTCTGATAAATACCGCCATTTCCGGTCAGAGTCAGAATGCGCTTTTCAGAAAGCAGGTTGTCGAGTTCGAATCTGCCGAGCTTGACGTTGAGCCAGGAACTGCCCCAGATGTTATCCAGTCGGCCGAACACCTGCTCGAAGTGGAACGCACCGGTTGGGTCGGAGGACGGAAGCAAATAGAACGAGATATTCTTCTCCAGAGTTCCGCCGGTATGGAAATCGAGCCCGCTCAGGTCAAAACCGGAACTCTCGATGCGTTGCTCGGTCGATCCTGAAACTGCTCCGCCCGCGTAGGTGTCGACGCCAACTCGGCCCGTGCTGACACGATGCCAGATCGGTGTGATACGGAAGGTGACCGGCCAGTAGGACGGGTTCTGCCAGATCGGGGCGTCCCGATCGTTCATGAGCTGATAGCCGTTGTCTTTAAATTTCTGCCCGAAGTAATTCAGCATTGGCCAGGATTCGTGGCACGCTGAACAACGAAGACCATATTTTCGGGCGAAGGCGGGTAACGCATGGGCATCCGGCAAGCAGCCAAGGACAAGAAATAAGAGAAACAGGCAACCCGCAAGACTTCTCCGGGACGAGATCATCCAGCCCTCCTAAATACGAATTCACAAAGGCAAAACTATTGGCCTATTCATGAACGGCGCAGGCTCACGCATTGAGCATGCCCTCTGGATTCACAAAGACGCCATCTCTTAAGAGTTTCGCTGAAAACGTTGGTTTTGGAGCAAGCCTCACGACAGGAAGCACAGTGACTCCGCAGCACCCCGAGAAAGACACGTACAGCAGGAGCGATCATCTGGTCCTCTGTCACGAAGTCTAATTCAAACTGCGACAACTACCTGTGAAGTGCGCGTGGACGCACTAATTATCACGTCCGTTAGACCAGTGTCAAGAAAAAATAAGAAAACCTGATTCTCAGAATCGGAAAAACCGATCAGATGGGTGAGAAAACTGCGGGGTTGCCTACAAGAATTTTAGCGACAGTGACCGCCATTTTCTTTGCCCCAATGCGGTCATGCCCGAGCAGTACAGGCCGCACAAACCCGAACACGAGTCCGAGCATTCCCACCACCTGCGTAAATGCCTCAATCGCATCTTGGGACAATTCAACGCAAGACTCGTGGTGTTTCAGACGTTCCGTGATCGCCTTGGCACGCACCGAGATGAGCGCCTTGTTCATCACCGTGCCCACCGATGGATCGACGATAGCGCGAGGGATGAAAACCCGAAGGAAATCACGGCTTTCCCATGCGCGCTCTACTTCGCGTTCGACTAAGCGCAGAAATTCATCTGCGAAGTTCGAGGCGGGACCTAATTGGTAACTGAAATCCAGCACTTCTCTCGAGATCCGATGTTCGATCATGGCCGTAAGCAACCCAGCCTTGCCCTTGAAGTAGCGGTGGATGAGGCCTTCCGCGCAGCCGGCCGAAGCTGCGATTTCGCGCGTGGTGGTTACCTCGTATCCCTTGGATGCGAACAATCCTAAGGCTGCTTGAATGAGCGCCCGCTTTTTGGCCTCCTGATTGCGCGCTCGCCGTGGGCCAGTTCCGTTCCCATTGCGGTTTTCAGATAGACCGAGCTTAGCCCGGCTCGGGGCTTGTTCCTTGCGCATAGTTATCACATTCATGCCCGGTGAGCTTCGAACCAATCGTCGCAAGCGACAGTACCATTGCTGTCTCACTCGAGTGTGACAACTTCGTCTATATTTTGTAAAAAAATTGTCAGCAATTTGTCACCAAGACCGAATTGGGCGTGCAACATGAAATTAGACAAGTTGACAGCCGGCCTCGGTCGAGAGTAAGAGAGCTAGAATCGGAGATCACGTTAGAATTGATTGCAGAAAGATCCAAGACTTGGGCCAGCAGTTGAAGTGCATGGGGAATATCGACAAAAGGACGGGAATACTAAATTCCGTCGACGCTAAGGAATACATACCCGCTGGAACCGGTTTTCCTGCCCATGGTTGCGGGCTTACACGCGCTTTGCTCTTGTTGTTTTGCCTGGCTTCCACGATGAGTCCTCTCGCTGCGCGCGGGCGCAAGAAGCACGCAGATTTTGGTCTGGGCTTCTCCACGGAAGTCTCCGCGCCGGAGAACGAAGTTCTGCAGGCCGTTGAAACTGTTGTCGACGACGGAATCATCCAAGGCAGCTTCGAATACAACAAGGACAAGTACATCGAGAAAGCTAACGCGGTCGCGTCCTCGGCGTTGTTTCCCGAATGGAAAGAACCAGGCACCGTGTTCTACAAGGTTCGCACCCAGGTTTTGGCGCCAGCAAATTTCGAAGAAACCAGAGACGAAGGCACGCTCGCGGTGCGCTATGTAGTACAGAGCCGCGATCCAAACAGAACGATTTTGCGCATCGACGCAGTGTTTGCCGAAGATTTCCGGCGCACCGTCCATGCTTCGGATGGCAGCGTCGAAAGCGCCGAGTTCAAGGACATCCAGGACCACGTCGACGCACTCGAATTGCAAAAGACTGAGGCTCAACAGAGTGAAAAACACCGGCAGGAAGAGCTGGCCCGGCAGGCACTCGAACGCAAAAGCGAAGAGGATGAAGCCGTGACCCTAGCCGCTGCCCAAACCTCCGTCCAGGCTTTGGAAAAGCACGTTGAGGATCTCCGCCGACAGGCGGAACGGGTTATTAAAGCTCCCGGCGCCCAGCTTAGATCCGCTCCCTTTCACACCGCCTCGAGTTTGAAATCCCTCGATGCGGGCACTGAAGTTGTGATCGTCGTTGCCACCCCATACTGGTATGGCATCGAAACAGAAGATGGACAGCACGGTTGGATTCATCGCGACCAACTGGAGCCGCTGCCGTGAGGCGAATTCATCTGAAGTCGGCTTCGGCGAGCCTGATCTTCTGTGTCACAATCCCGATCGTATTGGCGCAGTCCAGCGCTGCCCAGAGCGCTCCCTACGCGCGCACGTTTGCACAATCGAAGGCGACAGTGGAGAGAGTCGTCAAGCAGCTACAAGCCTCGACCTCCGGTCGGTTGCCTGTATTGGATGGCTTCGCGACTCCTGGTGTTCGTCCTTTGGACCGCTTCCAGCGCGGTTATTATCAGTGCGAGATCCAGGTGAGTTCTACACCTACGGGAGGAGCTCTCGTCCGAGTCAGCGCCAAGATTACCGCTTGGTATGCGGATCCCGCTTCGTCGAACTCCGGGTACCAGGTGCTGCCTTCCAACGGTCGCCTGGAGAACGATTTTCTGGACCGTCTTGCGGATGCGCTCGGCAACAAAGTACCTGCGTCCACCGCTGCTCCTGCTGTTTCAACCCCTTCGCGAACTGTAGCTGCGGCACCTTCACGAACTAACGACAATCCTGATGCTCCAATGCCTGCCGTCTCAGCCCCAATACCGAGCAGTGCATCGTCGGCAGGCCAGATAGCAAACTCGAAACTTCCCGCAGTTTCCGCGAATTCCTTCAAACTCGAGAATAGTGTCAACGCAGACTTGGCTACGCAGAAGGCGGTAGCTGACAAACATATGGAAGAGCTCACCAAAGAAGCCAAGGGACTCGAGGAAATTCTCCGCAACCAGGCCCACCCAAAAAATCTGGTTGCGGTCAAGAAGTCGGAAACTCCGGTTCTAGTGAGTCCAGTCGAAGGCGCCAAAGTTTTATTTCTCGCGACCGCCCAAGACGAATTTGAGATCCTTGATTTGAACGCGAACTGGGTTCATGTTCGAATCTCGGGTCTTTCTCGCGGATGGATTCGTCGTTCGGGCCTCGAGGTGCCGGAGAATTTCGCATCCGATGCGAAGGTTGAAAATCCCCCAACCGCGGCCAGCGCTGAACAATTTCAGGTTAAGAACGAAGAAATCGCGTCTTTCCCTGGGACCTGGGAGCCGCTTCGGGGACAAACGGTGAAGATTGTAACTGTGCAAAGGGTAGACGGAATCGCGTCGAACACCAGTTCGAGAATAAAGCTGGATTTCACGAAATCTCTGTTCCAGAAGGAATATGCCGAACTCACCCAAGCGCCAACCACTGCAGCTGGAGTGGTAGTAATTTTCGATTCAGAAGATGGCGGAATGGCAGCAGTGACGTTGCCTGTGCTCCAGGAATGGAAGGCTGGCACGCTCTCGGACCAAGCCTTCTGGCGGCGGTGCTTCTTCGATCCTCCAGAGACGTTCACTTCTCACGCCGGACAATAGTCGTCGAGAGACCGAGAGGTCACGCCGCCTTGAAAGTCTCGACCTTGCTGGCTCTTGACTTTCTTAAATCGCTTTCCGCAGAAACCGAATTGTCGCGCAAACTTTTGCGAGTCATGCGCAGACTTTTTCGCAGTAACCATTGAAATCCCGCGCTAGAGAAGGATTCTGCTTGACACTGGCATCGGTGAGTGCAAAAATCCGTCCACTTTCCGACTGTTGTTTTTCTTGCATCTCCCGTTGCTGCGGAGATGATTTTGCCGCGAGGGGATCAGCGGTTTTGTTCACCGATTCGCGCGTTGTCACAGCCGAGCTGCTCGTAGAAGTTCAGCCCCGGAGGAAGTTTGGCGGGACCAACTGCGGTTGCAAAAGTCGCAGCAGGAGTAAGGTTCCGAGTTCCGGTTTCAGCCACCCCAACTAAAAACGGAGGAGACAAATACATGTGCAAGAAAGCGTTGCTGACATTCACCGTGCTGGCTCTCGCCAGCCTCACAGCTTTTGCTGCCAACAAGGATGGAATCGTTTTGAGTAAGGACGGCAGAATGACTATTGCCACAAAACCGACTCCGTCAGTCACGCGAACCGAGCGCAATGAGGCAGGCCTTGTCCACATTTATGACAACCTTGGCACTGCATACCCGAAGGGCGAATACTGGTGCTGTGAAGGCTTCACAATCACGGGGCCAACCGCAATAACCGGCTTCCCCGAATATTGGAGTGCGGCCGCCTTCACTCCTAGCGCTGCTCACACCGTCACCAAGGTCGAAGTCGCAGTTGGTTATGTTGAAGGGTACAACGGATTGATCATTGGCCTCTATTCCGATGCCAGCGGCGTTCCGGGAAAGGCGATTAAGACTTGGTCCGTAACCGGTCTGCCGAACTTCGGAGCCTGCTGCGCTGTCGCAACGGCGACGGATTCGACTGGCATTTCAGTCACTGGCGGCACACAGTACTGGATCGTTGTGAAGACCAACAGCAAATCGTCCAATACTTACGGCGCCTGGAATGTGAACGACACCGATCAAGTGGACTCAGCCCCGGCGGCCCAATACTGCTCTCAGGATAAAGGCGGCTCGTGTAGCACGAATGACAAGTGGACCGCTTTTTCGTCCCAACCCGGGCTGGCCTTTGCTGTCTTAGGAAAGTAATCGCCCATCGTGCCTGCCTGTAAGTTTTGATTTAGCAAATCGAACAAACTCAATCCGCCGGCGTCCGGTATTCTGACATTAGACGCCGGCGGTTCTTTTTTTTTACCGACTCAGTCGTTGTTCCTCGGAGCAGTTTCTATTTTGTGCATACCGTGCGCAGAAAGTTGCAACTGAACATGCGAAATCGCGCTCCAGAGACGAATTCTCCTTGACATGGTCCTTACCCATATGTCAGATTTCTCCCGCTTCCAGCTCTCAACTTTCCACCGTCTTCTGCAAGTTGGGCAGCTGATTCTAGCCACGGGGTAGGACCCGGACTTTGACCATCCACACCCGGGAAGAATTCTAGTGGAAACTACTGCGGCAGGAGGCAGTGCAGACGCCACGGATTCGAACCAGGGTTTCAAGTAAGCCTGATCAGAACCAATAAAAAACTGGAGGAGATAATGGTTAAGTCACCGCTCGCACGCATGTTACTTTGCTTGGCCGTATTGGCGCTCATTGGCGTCACCGCGCTGGCATTGGGAACCAAGCCTAACTACGTCCTAACCAACAACGGAAGAACCGCAGTCGCCACCAAAGGGCCGTCCGTCGTCACGCCAAGGAGCCCCCAATCGGACGCGGGTCTCAAGACAATCGCAGGCAACCTCAGCACCTACCCGTACGGCACGTACTTCTGCTGCTTTGGCAATACCATCTCTGGCGGCGGGTCGGACTTTCTCAGTACTCAATTCTGGGAGGCCATTCCGTTCACGCCCGCAGCCGATGCCACTGTAACTCGCATGGAAGTTTCGGTTGGCGCGTTTGACACAGCAGATGCGGGTGCATTTCAGATTCAACTTCTTGCTGACAACAATAACTCGCCTGGAGATGTCATTAAGACGTTCGATATCAAGACTGAGCCTATCTATGGAACTTGCTGCACTCTTGATGTAGGCAACGACAAGGCTGGTATTGCCGTCACGGCAGGTACGCAGTATTGGATTGCCGTTACCACTTCCAAAAAGCAAACTACCCTAGCGGGTGGCTGGGCTTTCAACAGCACTGACATGAGATCGCACGAAGTCGCAAGCTGGTGCTCACCAAAAGACACATACTGCGGCGACGGCGGAGTGTGGGTGGTCGGTCAGAGCGGCGACCCGATACCCGGCTACGCCGTATTAGGGCACTGAGACTGCATCGAGACTGTTTCGCTTCAATTGGAGCAGTTGTATTGGGAACGGTATCCCGCCGACGTCGAGCCTAAATAGGATCGGCGTCGGTTTTTGGTTCCATTGGCTCAACCGGATTCGCAGTCGATCAGCAACTCCGGGTCGAGAGATCAGTGCTTGCTAGCCCTCGTGATCCACGCAACCTGCCTTCGTGAGACCGCGTAAGAGCAGTGCCCTTGATGCCTTAAAGTTCCCGCTCCGAGCAGTTTGGGGCATCATTCCGTTTTCTCCATCGCCAGGTGGAGCTTGGCGCCTAGGCCCTCCGCGCAGCCCTTCCGATTTTTCCGGCGAGGAGCCCCGCTAATGGAAATCGCTGAACGGACGATAGGTCATTAGAGAAGAGGGACCTCATCGTAGGCGATGGGGACCTCGCTCGCCCAAGCGAGGCACGCTTCCGAACACGTAACGCAGCGACAGGTAGCCTGCACGCCCACGGGAATCCCCGAAGCCGGAAAGGAACGGCAGCCATGAGCGACAGCGACATCGTCCAGGATTTTCTGGTCGAGAGTTACGAGAACCTGGACCGGCTGGACCGGGATCTGGTTGGCTTGGAGAAAAATCCGCAGGATCGGAACGCGCTGGCAGGCGTGTTTCGTACCATTCACACCATCAAAGGTACCTGCGGCTTTTTGGGCTTCAATAAACTGGAGAAGGTGGCGCACGTCGGCGAGAATCTCCTCACCCGTTTGCGCGACGGTCAGCTCATCCTGAATCCAGAGATCACCACTGCCCTTCTGGGTATGGTGGACGCTGTCCGCCAGATGTTGAAAGAGGTCAAATCGACCGGCCAGGACGGAGATGCGGATTATCCGGAGTTGCGAGAAACCCTGACTCGACTGGCCAATCCCGCCGCTGCGGGCGTTGCTGTTACGGCATCCTCGCCGCCTGCTGTCGCCGGAGCAAAGCCGCTGCCAACCCAAGGGGCATCGCCGTCTGAGCCTGCGAAGCAAACTGTGCCGACCTCGGAGGCTGTCATTCCGGCTCAGGAGGTTACGCCCTATGCTGGCCCTCTGACAAAGAAAGACGATTCGCCGCCGCGCAAACCCGCGCGCGGAAAAATCGGTGGTCTGCTGGTCGAGCGTGGGCACGTGCAGCCTGCCGACATTGCCCGCGCGCTGGAAGAGCAGGAACACGGCGATCGGCGGCGTATTGGCGAAATTCTCGTGGCCTTGGGTCTGGCCAAGATGGAAGACGTGTTGGCGGCCCAGCAAACTCTGGAAGCCAAACCGCACGACGCGGCGCCTGAAAGCATCAGGGTGGGAGTCAGCCTGTTGGACAAGCTGATGATGCTGGTGGGCGAACTGGTGTTGGCCAGGAATCAACTCGTGCAACTCACGAACGCGCTGGAAGACACCGGCCTGCAGGCGGTTTCCGAGCGCATGAACCTGATCGTCACCGAGTTGCAAGCGCAGGTCATGAAGACGCGTATGCAGCCCATCGGGAATATCTGGGGCCAGTTCCCGCGCACTGTCCGCGACGTCGCACTCGGTTGCGGCAAGGAAGTGGGCATCGAGATGGAAGGCAAAGAGACCGAATTGGACAAGACCATTATCGAGGCGATCAAAGATCCACTTACGCATCTGGTTCGCAACTCTGTGGACCACGGGATCGAGCTTCCGGAAGTCCGGGTAAAGGCGGGCAAGGATCGAGCTGGACGGCTGATCCTGCGCGCCTTTCATGAAGGCGGGCAGGTCAATATCGAAATCACCGACGATGGCGCCGGCTTGAATGTTGAACGCATTCGTAAGAAGGCAGTGGAACGGGCCGTGATCACCGCCGAACAGGCGGCGCGTATGAGCGAGCGGGAAATTTTCAATCTGATCTTTCTGCCAGGATTCTCCACGGCGGAGAAGGTGACCAACGTCTCCGGCCGCGGCGTGGGCATGGACGTGGTGAAGACCAACGTAGAAAAGATTGGCGGCACCGTGGAAGTTCAGTCCACAGCGGGGCGGGGCACGACGGTGCGAGTCAAGATTCCGTTGACCTTGGCCATCATCCCGGCGCTGGTGGTGACCTGCGGTGGCGATCGCTATGCCATTCCCCAGGTCAGCTTGCTCGAACTCGTGCGGCTGGAGGCCGACGACGTGAGCAAAGGCGTCGAATTAGTTCACGGCGCGCCCGTCTACCGGTTACGCGGACACTTGCTGCCGCTGGTGTATCTCAGCCGCGAGCTGAAACTGGCAGCCGAGGCAAACTCAGGGACGGGAAACAACGGCGCAGTCAACATCGTGGTGCTGCAAGCCGATGAGCGGCGATTTGGACTGGTGGTCGATCAGATCAACGACACGGAAGAAATTGTGGTCAAGCCGCTGCGCAAACAGCTCAAGACGGTGAAGACCTTTGCCGGCTCCAGCATCATGGGGGACGGCAAAGTGGCGCTCATTCTGGATGTGCTGGGCTTGGCGCAGCGCGCCAGCGTGGTCACCGAAACTCGCGACCGCGCTCTAACGGAAAAGGCCGCGGAATCGGCAACCACCGAAGGCGAAAAGCAAACCTTCCTGCTGTTCGCCGGTCCGGGGGATTCCCGCATGGCCATTCCGCTGAGCACGCTAGCGCGCCTCGAGGAGTTTCCGGTGGCGCAAGTGGAAATGTCGGGCAGCCAGTGGGTGACGCAATATCGCGGGCAGATCCTGCCTCTGATTCGCCTGAGCGTAGTGCTGGAGGAACGACGCAATAAGCTGCGTGGTCTGCAAGCTCTGCCCAGCGTGGATTCCGGGCCGATTCAGGTGCTGGTGCTGAATCACGAGGAACGCTCGTTTGGTCTGGTGGTGGAACGGATCCTCGACATCGTCGAAGACCGGGCGGATGTGCGGTCGGCGGCGACCCGGTCGGCGGTGCTCTATTCCGTCGTGATCGGGGATCGGGTCACGGAACTGCTGGACATTCCAGCCATCCTGCGCAGTGCGGATGTGAACCCTGCGCGTACTGGCCCCGCGACGAGAGCAGCGGCGGTTGCGAACTAAACCATGGCCCACACTTCACAGTTCTGTACCTTTTATCTGGACAAGCTGCTGTTCGGGGTGGAGTTGAAAGGTGTGCAGGAGGTCATCCGCACGCTGGAGATGACCAAGGTGCCGCTGGCGCCGGAGGTGGTCAGCGGACTGATCAACTTGCGCGGGCAGATCGTGACCGCAGTCGATCTGCGACGCCGCCTGGAACTGGAGCCGGCGCCGCCGGGAATGCTCACCATGAATGTCGTGGTGCGATCGGAAGACGGCGCGGTCAGCCTGCTGGTGGACGAAATTGGCGATGTGGTCGAGGTCGACGAAACCAGCTTCGAGCCGCCCCCGGAAACCTTGCGGGGCTCGGTTCGGACCATGATCGTCGGAGTCCACAAACTGAACGACCGCCTCATGCATGTGCTGGACGTCGAAAAAGCCTGCCAGATGGCCGAGGCGGCCGAGACTACGGCAGTGAGCCGATAGCGGCGCACGCTAGCAGCGTCGTGATTTTTAATTTGGAAATCTGAGGACAAGGAAAATGAGAGTCACGTTGGGGGCGAAACTAGGGTTAGGCTTCGGCGTGATTCTCGCCTTGATGGTCTTCGCGTCCACGATCAGTTACTTGAAGTCGGCCAGCATCAGGCGAAATCAGGACGCTACATTCGATCTACGTTTTCCATCACTCGAAAGCGCGAGAAAGTTACAGCGGGACCTGAATCAAACCCAGAGCAAGGGTCGGCAAGTCATTCTTGCGGGAGCACAAACGGACACAGTGGTGGCAGCGAAGAGGTTGTTCGACCAAGGTTGGGGCGATGTCGAAAAGGACATAGCTGCGATGGATGAGTTGGCGCCCAAGTGGATTCTCCAGGCAAACCGCGACCGTCTGGACGACATTAAGAAGGAACTTCCATTGCTCCGTGCGGCCCAGGAGGCTGCGATGAGTCATGCTGCGGGCAGCGAGCACGATGCTGTCATTAAGGCAGGAAGCGAATTCGCCGACCAGGCTACACCAGCCACTGAAGCACTCAAGAAAACCCTCGGGGTCATGACGGATTCGTTTGCCGCGCTGTTGGACAAGAACAAAGAAGACATGTATGCCGCAAGCCGATCTCTCAATCTGGCGACGGCGGTGACCACTTTCTCGGCACTGGGGATTGGAACTTTGATAGCACTTCTCCTGAGTCGCGGCATTGTGGGCGCAACCCGGTCTGTGCTCGCCCAGGCTGAGGCCATCGCCGCTGGCGACCTGACGCGTGACGATCTGACGGTTCGCAGCCAGGACGAACTGGGCGACCTGACCATGGCAGTGAACAGGATGAGTGGCAGTCTGAAACGCATGATACTAGCCATTGGCGAAAATGCGGTTCAGGTAGCCAGCGCCAGCGAGGAACTGAATACTACCAGCCAGCAGATCACAGCCAACTCGGAGGAAACCTCGGCCCAAGCCGACGTAGTTTCCAAGGCCGCTCAGGCGGTCAGCCAGAATTTGCAGACGGTCGCCACCGGCGCCGAAGAGATGGGTGCCAGCATCAAGGAAATCGCCAAGAACGCCACCGAAGCCGCCAAGGTCGCAACCTCGGCTGTCAGGGTCGCTGAGGCGACGACTGCCACCGTATCCAAGCTGGGCGAATCGTCCAACGAGATTGGTCAGGTCATCAAGGTCATCACCTCGATTGCGCAGCAGACCAATCTGCTGGCGCTCAATGCCACCATTGAAGCTGCACGAGCGGGCGAGGCCGGCAAAGGTTTTGCTGTGGTAGCGAACGAGGTGAAAGAGCTGGCCAAGGAAACAGCGAGGGCCACGGAAGACATAAGCCGCAAGATCGAAGCCATTCAAAGTGACACCAAAGCGGCGGTGGACGCCATTGCATCGATCAGCGGCGTGATTAACCAAATCAACGATATCTCGGGTACCATCGCTACCGCTGTCGAGCAACAGAACGCCACTACCAACGAGATGGCGCGCAACGTAAGCGAAGCGGCCCAGGGCAGCGGCGAAATCACCAGCAACATTGCGGGCGTGGCCGATGCGGCGCAGGGTACGACCCGTGGTGCCACCGATACCCAGAAGGCGTCGCAGCAACTGGTGGAGACGTCGGCACAACTTCGCCGCTTGGTGGAACAGTTCAAGATCAACGTTGGCGAGAACTCTTCCGGAACGGCGCGGCACACAGATCTAAACATCAAGAGCATGGCAGTTGGATCATCCGGGTAGTAATTTCAGACTGTCCCTCCACCCCCACCACTCAAAACACGCTAAAGTCTGCTGCCCGTTCGCCGATGAAAACGTTGTACCTGTTGCAGGCGCAGGTTAGCCAGTATTACGAAGCAAGCCTGTGCAAGTACTCCGATACCTGTGCAAGTGACTCCAACAATGTCGCGCTCTTTGTCTTGGTTTAGCAAAATGAAGATTGCTCCAAAGCTATGGCTGGGATTTGCTACGGTACTGACGTTAACGGCTATCTTGGGAGCTTTTTGCCTGGTTCAAATGTCCAAGCTGAACGCCAACGTTTTGGATATCGGCACCAATTGGATGGCTAGCATCACCTACATCAGCCAACTGAGGTTCGACACTTCCAAGCTGCGACGGATGGAGCTGAACTACTTTCTTACAGCGGATAGGTTAGAGACCCAGACGAGGATCGATGAAACCATGTCAAAGATCCTGGAAGACGAGAAGCTGTACGAACCGACCATCGCTTCCGAGGAAGAACGACATCTCTATCAGGGATTTCGTGCCGAATGGGACAAGCACTTGGCGGTCAAGGACCGCATAGGGGAGTTTCTGCGACAAGGCAAGGAAAAAGAGGCAGGGGCCTTGTCGACATCGGAGGGAAAATCCACCTACGCGGCAGCCGACCAGTTCTTAGCCGATGATGTGGAGCTGAATATCAAAGGAGGAGCTGACGCCACGAAATCGGCTGCAGCGACCTATTCCTCCTCTCGCTATTGGGTCGTCGGTATGCTTGCCGGAGCTATCACGCTTGGACTCCTGATAGCGACCGGCATTGCTCGGTCCCTATCTAGGGCAGCGCTCCGGATGCTGGCGACGATTCAGGCAGTCGCCGCCAACAACCTGACAGTCGAGGATATGAAGATCACCTCCGAAGATGAGATCGGACAGGCTGGCGTTGCGCTAAACGGAATGAAGAACAGTCTGCACGAAATGATTCAGTCCATCGCCGGATCGGCGCTTCAAGTCGGCAGTGCCAGCGAAGAACTGAATACCACCAGCCAGCAGATCACCGCTAACTCGGAAGAAACCTCAGCCCAAGCCGATGTAGTTTCGAAAGCCGCCCAGGCGGTCAGCCAGAATTTGCAGACGGTCGCGACCGGCGCCGAAGAGATGGGTGCCAGCATCAAGGAAATCGCCAAGAACGCCACCGAAGCCGCCAAGGTCGCAACCTCGGCTGTCAGGGTCGCTGAGGCGACGACTGCCACCGTGTCCAAGCTGGGGGAATCGTCCAACGAGATTGGCCAGGTCATCAAAGTCATCACTTCGATTGCGCAGCAGACCAATTTGCTGGCCCTAAATGCGACCATTGAAGCTGCACGAGCGGGCGAAGCGGGCAAAGGTTTTGCTGTCGTCGCCAATGAGGTGAAAGAGCTGGCCAAGGAAACCGCCAGAGCCACGGAAGACATCAGCCGCAAGATCGAAGCCATTCAAAGCGACACCAAAGCGGCAGTGGACGCCATCGCGTCGATCAGTGGCGTGATCACCCAGATCAATGACATCTCCGGCACGATTGCGACGGCGGTGGAAGAACAGAACGCAACTACCAACGAGATGTCACGCAACGTGACTGAAGCAGCGCACGGCAGCGGCGAGATCACCAGCAACATCGGAGGCGTGGCAGACGCGGCGCAAAGCACGACGCGAGGAGCCACCGACACGCAGAAGGCGTCACAGCAACTGGTAGAAACGTCGGCGCAACTCCGCCGCTTGGTTGAGCAGTTCAAGATTAACGTTGGCAATCGCCGTGAAGAAGGCGCGACGGCGGATCAGACGCGGAACAAAGCGGCCCACGCGGGTGCGTAAAGCAGCGTCGCAGCGCCAACTAAATGATCGGACGGCAGGATGGGTCAGGAGGTCTAGGGAGACAGGCAATGCAATGGACAATTAAGAAACGCTTAGCCGCCCTGACCATCAGCGGATTGGTATTTGTGGCTGCCGTGAGTGCGACCGGCTATTGGGGTATTACGTCGGTCGAGCAAGCCACGACCCAAGTTACTGCCACTAGTATGGCAATTCGCAGTCACATCGAAGCCGGCACTTTCAACGACATGACCTGGGCTGATATTTCCGCGGTCTTTGCGAAAAAGGGGCAAGAGCAGCAAGACAACGTGGACAACCTTGCCCTGCACTCCAAAATGCTGGCTCAAGGGATTGCCACGGCCCGAGAGTCGGCCACCGACCCCGCCATTCAATCGGCGTTGGACGAAGAAGGCCGGCTGGTTCAAGAGTATCTGAGAGCCGCTGATGCGCTTTCCAAAGACATCGTGCGTGATCCATCCAAAGCCGACTCGGGACCGTGCTTCCGACTCTACCAGGGTGTCCAGGAAAAAATAGAGGACAGCAGCGACCAATTGGCGCAGAGCGGAAAGCAGGCCGTCATTAATGCAACCAGCAAAGCCAAGCGGGCCACACGAGCAATGTTTGCGATGTGCGGGTTCTCGCTGGTGCTCTTATTGGTGGTTGGCACGTGGGTCGCGATCAGTATCACCCGCCCATTGGACTCATTTTCCAGCCGTTTCAAGGCGATGGCCGAAGCCAACGACCTCACTGCCCGAGTCGATCAAGAGCGCCAAGATGAAATCGGACAGTTGGGCAGATGTTTGAATCTCTTTGTCGAGAAGGTGCACGATCTTTTGACCCAGATTGCAGCCAGCGCCGAGCACGTGTCCAGCGCCAGCGAGGAGCTCAGTACTACGAGCCAGCAAATCACCGCCAACTCCGAGGAAACCTCGGCGCAGGCCGGCGTGGTTTCCAACGCTACGCAGAAGGTCAGCCAGAACCTGCAGACGGTTGCGACCGGTGCTGAAGAAATGGGCACCAGCATCAAAGAGATTGCGAAGAACGCCACGGAAGCGGCCAAGGTCGCAACTTCAGCGGTCAAAGTTGCCGAAACTGCCACCGCCACCGTGTCGAAGCTGGGCGACTCGTCGACTGAAATTGGTAACGTCATTAAAGTCATCACTTCGATTGCGCAGCAGACCAACCTGCTGGCTTTGAACGCGACCATTGAAGCCGCCCGGGCGGGCGAGGCCGGCAAAGGCTTCGCTGTGGTAGCCAATGAAGTCAAGGAACTGGCCAAGGAAACCGCGAAAGCTACAGAAGACATCAGCAACAAGATTGAAGCCATCCAGAGCGACACCAAAGCGGCGGTGGACGCCATCGCATCGATCAGCGGTGTGATCAACCAGATCAACGACATTTCGAACACGATCGCTACCGCGGTGGAAGAGCAGAATGCGACTACGAATGAGATGTCCCGCAACGTGGCGCAAGCGGCGCAGGGCAGCGGCGAGATTACCAGCAATATCGCGGGCGTTGCGGAAGCAGCGCAGAGCACGTCGCGAGGGTCTGCCGATACTCAGAAGGCGGCGCAAGAACTGGTGCAAATGTCCGCGCAACTGCGCGCCCTGGTGTCGCAATTCAATCTCCGCGCCAGTGGCGATCAGGCGGTCACACGGTATGACGAACCAGCGTTGAGCAAGGTGGCCCATGCCGGCGCGTGACTTGATGTGGACGCGGCTGGCCGCCTCGACTATGAAATGGATACACACGAATTAATATGACTGCCATTCGCATCCTGGTCGTGGACGATTCGGTCGTGATTCGCAAACTGCTCTCCGAGACTTTGTCCGGAGACCGGGCGCTCGAGGTAGTTGCCACGGCCAGCGACGGACGCATTGCTCTGGCCAAGATTCCGCAACTCAAACCCGACCTGATTACGCTCGACATCGAAATGCCAGTGATGGACGGTCTGGAAACTCTCGCAGCGGTGCGCAAACTTTATCCCAAGCTGCCCGTCATCATGTTCAGCACCCTCACCGAGCACGGCGCCGCGGCGACCCTCGATGCGCTCGCGTTGGGAGCATCCGACTATGCCACCAAACCGAGCAATACGGGCAGTCCCGCAGTTGCGATCGAACGCATTCGCGCCGAGCTCATCCCCAAGATCAAGGCGCTCTGTGGCGTTGCCCCTCTGAAACTTCTGCCCCTACCGGGGTCCCGGCCGGCGGTGAAAGTTCGGGTAAAGTCCAATCCGCGCATCGAAATTGTGGCTATCGGAACGTCGACGGGCGGTCCGAATGCTTTGGCGGAAGTCTTGCCGCGGATTCCGAACGACTTTCCCGTTCCCATTGTTGTGGTGCAACACATGCCGCCTATTTTCACCCGCTTGCTGGCAGAACGACTTGCCAGCCGCTCCGCGATTCCCGTGGAAGAGGGGAGAGCCGGGGAAATCCTCTCACCCGGGCACGCCTGGATTGCGCCGGGGAATTTCCATATGAAGGTGATCCGCGCAGGTTTGACTCCTCGTCTGAACTTGAATCAGGGACCGCCAGAGAATTCTTGCCGCCCAGCTGTCGATGTCCTGTTTCGCTCGGTGGCCGCGGCCTACGGTGCAAATGTGCTGGGCGTCGTAATGACCGGCATGGGCTCGGACGGCGTGCTCGGAGCGCAAGACATTCGCGACGCCGGCGGAGTCGTCATTATCCAGGACGAGAATTCCTCGGTAGTGTGGGGCATGCCGGGGCTGGTGCACGCTTCGGGATTGGCGGACGCCGCCTATCCGCTCGATCAGTTGGCGCCGGAGATCACGCGCCGTGTACTGCAGAGCCGCGCTTCTCAATCGGGCGCGGGTTTCAAGAGTTTCGCGACGTTGGAGCGGACCGCAAAATGACCATCGTGACTCAACCCGCAGTTGCCCCGCCGGCAGTGAATAAAGGCGACGTTCTGGACCCCGTGTATCGGCAAATCCGCGACTTGGTGTACAAGGTTTCGGGCATCTACAAAGCCGAGGACAAACTTTATCTTTTGGCCGATGGCTGCGGCCGGCGGATGAAACAACTGGGGGCACGGACCCCACGAGATTATTGGGACCAGCTGACGGCGCAGCCCAGCCGCGATGGAGAACTGCGGCAACTGCTGAACGAAATCACCATCGGCGAAACTTGCCTGTTTCGCAGCCAGCCCCAGCTCGACGCGCTGCGGAAAGTCATCCTGCCCGAGATTGTCGGAGAGAAAGTCAAGCAGACCACAAAAAGGTTACGCATCTGGAGCGCGGGCTGCTCTACCGGCGAGGAATCGTACACCCTAGCCATGAACATGCTCGAGGAAAAAGATCGGCTGCTCCAAGGCTGGACGGTGGAGATACTCGCCACCGACCTCAACGACCGTTCCGTGGAAACCGCCAAGGCCGGAATATACGGCGACTACGCGGTGCGCAACACGACGGAGTACTACAAGCGAAAATATTTCGTGACCATCGATGATAAGAAATTGCAGGTCCGTCCGGAGGTGAAAAAGCTTATCACTTTCAGCCGCCTGAACCTGCAGGATGATTCCAAAATGCTTTTCATGAAGGGCATGGACCTGATTTTCTGTTGCAATGTGCTGATCTATTTTGACGGAGTCTCAAAGTCGAAAGTGATCAATCATTTTTTCAGCAACCTTAATTTTGGCGGTTACTTTTTTCTTGGAACCTCGGAATCGCTGATGAAATTGAACGAGCAGTTTCACTTGGTCCATTTTCCCGGGACCATCGCGTACTGGAAGCCATCCCTGAAAAGTGGCAAGCTATGACCGCATCCCTTACCGTCAATATTCGTGAACGCGTACAGCAGATCGAAACCATGCCCGCCATTCCGGCCGTGTTCGTGCCCCTGCTGAAGTTGCTGAGTGGTTCGGCGGAGGACGCGAAGGTGGACGACGTGGTACGTCTTGTGTCTTATGACAATACTGTCGCCGCGCAATGCCTGCGGGTGGCGGCGTCGCCCTTATTCGGCATGGCACAACCGCCCAAGTCCATCAAGTCAGCGGTGATCAGCCTGGGGCTCCGGCGAGTCGAAACCATTCTTTTGACTTGCTGCATGGGGCAAGCTTTCCCGGCCACGAAGTGGGTGCTGGATCCAGCTGTGTTCTGGAAGCACTCTCTGGGATGCGCTTTGGTATGCCGCAAATTCAGCGAGAAGCTAGCGGCCGCGGACCAAGAGAAGGCGTACATGGCCGGCCTGCTGCACGACATCGGATTCATGGTGAACTGCCTGGTTTTTCCTAAGGAATTTGCCGCGGCGATGGAGCGAGCCTGCCGCGACGAGATTCCGCTGGGTGAAGCGGAACATACCACCATGGGATTCACCCATTGCGAGACCGGGCAGGCGCTGGCGGAAAAATGGATGCTGTCGGATGACGTCATCGATGTGATCGCGCATCATCACGCGGTCGAGCAAAGCCAGAAGGCGCAGCCGCTCGTGGCTCTGGTGCACCTGAGCGATCTTCTGTGCCGCATGCGCGGCCTGGGCTACGGATACTACGAGCGCCACAAGGTAGATCTGGTATCCGATCCGGCGTGGGCTATCCTTCTGCAGCAACACCGCGATCTGGATGGCGTGGACCTGGTGCGATTCACCTTTGAACTGGATGAAGCGGTCGAAGAGATCCAAGCCTTGGTCGCCACAGTGTTCGGATCCACGCCAGCGCGAAGCTGACTCTTGTTCCGCGCTGATTTCTATTGGAGTTTGCTTAGCCCCGGATCTGGAGGCGGACTAAAAAAGGCATGCTTTCGAGTAATAGTGTGAGGTCAAGGACAGCGGAGTTGGCCAGAGAGTGCGTACTATAGTCTTTGCCCGTAATTACGATGGGCACGGAGAGCATGCAGCCGTCGCCCAGTCCGGGAATCTTGTTCTTAAAGTTGCCAGCTACCATGTTGCAGACTTCACCGAGAGCGTCGGACACTTCCCGGCTGCCCTCGACGGCTTCCATGGCTAGCATCTTGGAGGCCATGAGCGTGGCCGACTTGGTCCCGCAGGAAACTGTCAGCGTGCCACACAATTTTCCGGCCAGCCCTACGATGGAGGTCGTGTCGTAAGCGGCGTCTACCGTGAGGTCCGGGACTGCCAATTGAGAACCCAGCATCATCTCGAATACTTCGCGCGTGGCCAATTCCATTACCGGGAGCCACTCTCTGTGCCCACTTTTCGCGGTAGCCGAGTCGTTTAACGGCTTCATGGTTGCGCCGGCAGGTTGATTATCGCTCATAGGTCCGCTTTGGGGTCTATCGGCAAGGGAGTGGTAGGACTTGAAAGAGCGGATGGCGCGGAAGTCGTCGTGATTCGTATCCCCGCGGTATTACTCGAACGCGATTGAGAGTGATGACGCCTCGGTCGCGCTAACCCGCCGCCGGATCGCTGATCAAGACCAAGCTGCTGCTTTGTGCTGGAGTATGCAACCCGCACTCCGTCTTGTTGAAACCGGACCAGCGCCCAGCTCGCGCATCTTCTCCAGGCTGTACGCTTCTCGTGCAATGCGTGCAGCCAATGCTGGGATAGCCGCGATCGTGCAGAGGATTGTAGGGCAGGTCGTGGTCATGAATGTAGCGCCAAACTTTTCCTGTGGTCCAATCGGCGAGTGGGTTTATCTTGACTAAATGGAACTTCGCATCCCATTCCACTTTGAGCGCGCTGGCCCGGGCTGGGGTCTGCTCGCGACGGATACTGGTAACCCATGCCCGCAGCCCGGATAGCTTCTTACGAAGTGGCTCTACCTTTCTGAGATCGCAGCATGCATCCGGATCGCGGCTCCAGAGAGCCTGTCCGTACAATCGTTCCTGCTCTGCTGGTGTCAGATCTGACTTGAGCTTCTCCACTCTGATCCCGTAGCGCCTTTCAATTTGCTCCATCAGGCTGTAGGTCTCGGGAAACAAAAAGTCGGTGTCGAGCGTGAAGATGCGGAAAGCGGGCTGCACTCTGGCGGCGATGTCAATGAGTACCACACCCTCGGGTCCAAAGCCCGATGCAATTTCGACATAGCCTCCGAAAGTTACGAAAGCCCACCGCAACAAGTCTTCCGGACTCCATTGCTCGACCAACTGATGAATTCTTTCCACTCCGTCTTTCATGCTCCCTGCTCCTCATTTCCGAGTGCGGCGTTTGAACTGCGTGAAAGTTCTGAATCTGTTTGCATCGCCAAAGAAGGCTCGCTCGGAGGCCAACCGTTCCAGGATCTGAAATTCGAAGATCCGAGTTCTTCGGAAGAGAAACGATCGCCCGCATGGCGCAGAACTTCTCCGATCACAAGCAACGTTGGCGCAGGCAGTCGCGGTGCATCGCCTAGGCGCTCTATGTCGGTTGAAAAGACTTGTTCTTCCGATGTCGTGGCGCGCGAAATAATCGCGCACGGCGTTTCGGCCGGCAGCCCAGCAGCGCTCAGCTTATGGGCAAGCTCCGAGTAGTGGTGCCCCGGCATGTAAACCAAGACCGTTGCCCCTAACGAAACCAGGGCGCGCCAATTGGTCGAATCGGCTCCGCTGGCCGAATGTCCTGTCAGAAAGACCAGGGCGTGAGAAGATTGGCGATGGGTCAGGGGAATTTGCGCCGTCGATGCAGCCCCGAGCGCGGCGGTGATGCCGGGAACAATTTCAAACTCGATGTTCGCCTTGCGCAATGCCGCAATCTCTTCGCCAACACGCCCAAAGATGAGCGGGTCGCCGCCTTTGAGCCGCACCACCTGCAATCCCGATGCCGCCTGAGTGACCATGACGAAGTTGATCTCTTCCTGACTGATCCTCTTCTTCCCGCAGCGCTTGCCTACATTGCGGATTTGCGCGTACGCCGGAGCGAGTTGAAGGATCTGCGCGCTGACCAGGTCATCGTGCAAAACGACATCCGCCTGTTTCAGCACGCGGAGGGCTTTCAGCGTGAGTAATTCGGGATCGCCGGGTCCAGCGCCGACGAGATAAACCTTGCCTGTCATACGGCGGCACCTCTTTTATTCGTGTTTGAGTCGGCCGCGAGCGCGGCCTCGAATGCGTCGACGCTTGCGAGCGATTGCAGCAGATCCCGCTTGCGTTCCGGGTCAAGATTGCTGGCCAGAACTTTTCGTCGAGTCTCGCCCAGCTCTGCGACCCAACGCGCGTATCCCAATCCGAACTGACGTTCCAGTTGTTGCCGGATTTTCTGGGCGAGCGACGGACTCTGCCCTGAAGTCGAGATCGCAATCTGCAGATCGCCGCGCTGAACCACAGCCGGATAATAGAAATCGCACTGTTCGGGAACATCGACCACATTGCACAGAATGCGGCGAGATTGCGCTTCACCAAATACAAACTCATTCAGATCGCGCGAAGATGTGGCCACTACGACGAGGAAGACATTGTCTAAATCCGACAGAACGAAATCGCGCTCTTCGAGAACGATTTGGCCAACGCGCGCCCACTCTCGCACGGCTTCGCTCGCTTTGTGCGCAACCACGCGAATCTTGGCTCCGGTCGGCAGGAGCCCACGAATCTTGGGCTCGCCGACTCGTCCCGCGCCGACGACAAGCACGTGGCGGCCATCCAGCTTCACGAACATCGGGAATAGACTCTTCATCGCATCTCACCTCGTCTCTGACTAACCCTCGATTCCGTGCGGAACGCGCCCCGGCGACAGATCCCGAGGAACCGGCTCTACGATTTCTCCAGCCAAAAACGCACGCAGCTCGGCGTCTTCGTGACGCGCGAAAAACTGGCGCAGATTCTCGTTACTGGAACGATCGATCAAATAGCGACGCAGCAGACGCTCAATCGCGTCCGGCACCTCGGTGGCCAGGCAGCGATAACCGACCGGCCGCGCAATCGACTGATGCAAGCCAACCGCGCCACCCAAGCAGAAGTAATACGCGTCCAACATGTGGTCATCGACTTTCAACTTCTTGCCTTCAATCCCAATGTCGGCGATCCAGTGCTGACCGCAACTGTTAGGGCATCCCGTGACGTGCAGCTTCAGGTGCTGCTCGAAACCGGGGAGCCGCTCTTCCAGTTCCTCGACCAGCCATCGCGAAAAGCTTTTGGTCTCGGTGATGGCGAGCTTGCAGAACTCAGTGCCGCTGCAGGCAACCGCCCCGCGCCAGAACGGCGAGCCGCCCACTCGCAGGCCTATGGTGTCCAATTCCCTCGCCAGCGGCTCGGCTTGAAACTGCGGCACATTCACGACCAGCAGGTTTTGCATATTCGTGGTCCGCAATTCGCCGCTGGCGAACCGATCGGCGAGATCAGCGGCGTTGCGCATTTGCTCGGCCGTGATTCGCCCTCGTAGCACTGCGGCTCCCACGTAGCAATAGCCGGGCTGTTTCTGAGCATGGATTCCGATGTGATCGCGGTAAACGTCAGCCGGTGCATTTTCATCGACTGCGGGATCCAGACGAAATCCAATTCGTCGCTCCAACTTTTTCTGGAAGTCGTCGGCGGTCCAGCCGTGCTTCAGGAACAAAAACTTGAGCCGCGCCCGCTCGCGATGCTCGCGCAACTCGCTTGACTCGCGGAACAGCTCAGCAATGCCCTCGATTACTGGTTCAACCTGATTCCAGCGAACGAACGCATTCAGACGGGCCGCGAGATGGGGTTCGGCCGAGAGTCCGCCAGCTACACGCAACGAAAAACCTGTTTCCGGTTTTCCGTCGAGCGTGCGCGTGATTGCAGTCAAACCAACATCATTGATTTCCGGATAGGCGCACCAAACGCGGCAGCCGGTAATCGAGATTTTGAATTTGCGAGGCAGGTTGTAAAAATCAGGATTCCCAGCGAGCATCCGGGTCGCAGCAAGTGCAAGCGGCGACGCATCGCAGATTTCGTCGGCATCCACGCCGGCCATGGGGCAGCCGGTCACGTTTCGTGTGACATCGCCGCAAGCTCCCATAGTATTCAGGCCGCATTGCCACAGTGCCTCGAGAATTTCCGGAAGTGCTTCGATGGTTATCCAGTGAAGCTGAATGTTCTGGCGCACGGTGAGATCAGCGATCCCGCGCGCATGGCGCTGGGTCAACTCCGCAATGGTTCGCAGTTGAGACGAATTCAGAATGCCGTTGGGGATACGGATGCGAAGCATGAAGCACGGCAATGCCTTGCCTTCGCCACCTTTTCCGCCGACCACGCCTGCGCCGTCTCCCTGGGTGTAAACGCCCCACCAGCGAAAGTAGGTACCCAGCCATTCGGGCGGAATAGAATCAAAGCCGGTGCGCGCGAAGCCTCGAATCTCGGCGAGGGACTCCCAGGGATTTTTCTCCCGCTTCAGGCGCTCGACCCGCTGTGCCTTCGTCTCTTGTGCAGTTCCAGTTTGTGCCATAAAAAGAAAAACCCACCGCCAGCTTTCTACTGGCGGTGGGCTGATAATTGCTGGGTTTAAGAAATCTCTAAGTCAGCAACCTCCCGGCGCCAGAAGACACGACTGCACAACAACAAGTACAACAGCACATGCAGTCGAAACTCTTCTGGTACTGGTCTAACATTATGTTCCCATTCTAGGGGCCAACTAAGCGACTGTCAAAGATTACTTTAGTGCAACAGATGCGGGCGGCCGAAGAGGCGATGCAAACAAATATTATCGGGCCAGTTCGATCGGGCCGGAACTTTGCTGCAAAGCGGTGATTTCCTTTCGCGCTGCATCTGCGCGCGGACCAGATTGCTCCTCCGAGAGGAAGATTCGCAATTCGGCCAAAGCCTCCGCGGGGCGGTTTTCTTGCTCGAAAACGCGCGCTGCGACGTAATGAACAACGGCGTGCCCTCCCTGTGACGCGGAGTGTGCCCTACGGCAGGTGGCAAGCGCCTGATCAAAATGGTGGTTGAGCAGTTGCATGTTTGCCAGAGGCCCCAATATTTGGGGATCGGCGGGATCGATCGCAGTGGCCTTATTCAGCAAGGCCTCAGCCCGGGGAAAGTCATGATCCACAATCGCGACGCGGGCCAAGTTCAAGTAGGCCGCGGCGAAATGGTCATTCAGGCTAATCGCCTTTTGCAACGCTTCAACGTTCCGGGCCCCATCGCCTAGGTGACCGTAGGCCACTCCGAGGTTGTTGTAAGACTCGGCGTAACGCGGATAAATCGCAATCGCCTTATTCAGTCGTTCGATTGCTTTCTGCCAGTTTCCCTTCGCGACGAACTGGTTGGCTTTATCGAACTCCTTGCGCGCGCTTTCAGGAATGTTTAGATCCACTGCCGCCACCAACGAAGAAGTTGGCCCGATCGTAGCGTTTTGATTTGGACGTCCGCTGTGTTTAATATTTACCTCAAGATCCTGGCGGCTGGTGGAATCAAAGTCGAATCTCCCACTATCTGAGTCTTCGATTCCTCGGCCGGAAACGGTTACGTGGTAACTTCCTGCTGCCACATTTTCGAAGTAGACTTCACAATCAGCATTCGTCAATTCTTCGGCAACACGAGCGCCCGAAATACTCATCAGCAAAACGCTAGCTTGAAAGTCACAGGTGCGGCGGTCGCCAGAGGTCACTCGAACTCGAATGCTGCCGGTCCTATTTAACGAGTCAAGGCGAGACTGAGCGTAGAGACAGGGCACAAGAAACAAAGTCAAGAGGACGAGCAGACGGCGCATGGTGGCTGCCTCCGCGGAGGGTTGGCATCAAAACTAGATTGCGGAGAATGAGCCCGCGCATCGGTTCGATGCTTGCGCCATAGGACGAGCCACGGGAAGAATCGTTAGCTCGATATATCGTGTTGCGATAAAAGTTACAAATGACTAGCGAGAACTGTAAGACTTTCTCTGACAACACATTCTCGGACAAGATTTGTTTCAACTCGCTTGTTACGCGAATCGCGATTCGAGTTTGTCGGGGTGCATAGTGTTCAGTCGTGATGTGAAGGATCCAAAGATCTCACCGAGAAAGATCTCACAAAGAGTGTGGAGGACTTCTCGAGACTGCAGTTGTCTGGTGCACTCGAATGATCGATCCCATCGAGCGAAGAACCTGTGTCCGATCCGTTTGCCTGAAATCTGCGTTCTCGATTGATACAATATCGCTTAGTCCCGGACGCAGTACCAATCTTTAGTCCGTGATCGGTCGTTACCTACGAACCACGCCGTGCAATTTGATAATGTTTAGAATGAGCGCAGACTGTCCCTTCCTCCTCCCCTTTTGTTTCGCGACTTCATCTAAATTGACATCTTAAGACTGGCATGCAGGAACTCGAAAAATCCCGGCCCGGTTTGCAGGATCTCCTGAATAAACCCATTCGCGACCTCGGTCTGACCATCGAAGGTTCGCCACTGCAGCGATTGGTGCAACAGTTGTATCGTGAGCTCGAACAAAAAGGATTGATGAAGTTCCGCCCGCTCTGTTATCTCACCGACGAATGGGGCTGTCCCTCGGGTGAGCCGGTGATTGGCATTCCCTTCTATCTGGCGAATCCGGACCTGGCTCATCTCGAAAAAGAGATGAACGACCTCGAGGATACTCGCGAGGTCATGATGTATCTTCGTCACGAAGCCGGGCACGCGTTCAACTACGCCTACAAGCTTCACCGGACGCCCGAATGGAAACAGCTCTTCGGTCCGTTTCGGCGCCCTTATCATGACAACTATCGTCCCATTCCATTCTCGCGAAACTATGTGCGCCACCTGGCTGGATGGTACGCGCAGAAGCATCCAGATGAAGACTTCGCCGAAACCTTCGCCGTATGGCTGACTCCGCGTTCTGCCTGGCGCAAGCGCTACCGTGGCTGGGGCGCGATGGCGAAGCTGCAGTATATGAATCGGATCGCCAAAGAGCTCGGCAATGTCGACCCGGTTCGCCGCCGCGGGCGCACGGATATCACCGTCGACGAAATGGAAGCAACAGTTGCTGAGTTCTACCAGCGAACCAACGATGACATCCCGCTGGCGGACTTGGCACTGGACACCGACTTGCGCGACATCTTCGATGCATCCAAACGGCGCAAGACGGCAAAGCCCGCGCGCGAATTCCTGCATGCTCAGAGAAAAGCGGTAGTGGACAAAGTGGCTTATTGGACCGGGGCGCAGAGGCCACTGATCAAGAAGTTGATCGAGGTGATCGAGAAACGAATCGAGGAACTCGGTCTGTTTGCCGACACAGCACGCGAGTCCGAACACTTGATCCAGATCACTGTCTATGTCACGGCTCTGGCCATGAATTATATGGCGCGGGGAAAGTTCGTGCATCCATGATTTTTGTGAGTCAGAAGTCTGAAATGAGAATGAAGATTTATTCTGATAGAAGCTGGAGGCCGCAATGACCAGCGCGAAGCTGAAGGTTGCCGTACTCTACGACGTCTGGGAAGACGAGACGGCGGCAGCCGAGGTTGTCGCAGAGGAGAAGACTTCGGCACGCAAGCCTAAACCAAAACCGAAGCGCAAGCCGAGAACCGAAAAAGAAGATCGGGAAGAGATCTTCGAAGCTCTCGAGAAGCTTGGCCATGAACCGTTCTATCAAGTGCTTGACGGTCGCCCACAGTGTTTAACCGCACTCGCGAAGTGCGACGCTGATCTGGTTTTCAACCTTACCGAGTCTTTTGCCGGCGACGACACCAAGGAGATGAATGTCGCAGCGTACATGGACCTGCTGGATATGCCGTACACGGGCGGCGGTCCGCATGCGCATTTCCTGGCGCAAGATAAAGGCACTGCAAAGAAGATGTTCGAGTTTCACGGGATCAAGACGCCATTCTTTGCCACTTCGTATCGCGGCCGGATCGAGCACGCCCACGACATCTCGTTCCCCCTGATTGTGAAACCAGTCTCGGAAGATGGTTCCATCGGCATCAGCGCCGATGCTGTCGTGGACAGTGTGAAAGAACTCATGGAACGGGTGGAATACATTCAGAATGAGTTCGACTCGCCCGCCTTAATCGAAGAGTACATCGAAGGGCGCGAGATTTACGCCGCTATCCTGGGCAGCTATGAACATGCTCAAACTCTGCCGCTGGTCGAACTCGACCTTTCACGTCTGCCGAAAGGCACTCCGAAGATCGCCAGCTACGATGTGAAATTCGAAAAAGATACGCAAGCCCACAAACTGACCAAGTCGCACCTGGTCACTGATCTCGACGAGGACACGACGAAACGGTTGCAGGAAACCGGGTTGGCGGCCTATCACGCCGTGAAGCTACGTGACTACGGCCGCATTGACATGCGTCTTACGCCGAAAGGCGAGGTGTACGTCATCGAGGCCAATCCGAATCCGTGGCTTTCAAGCAAGCAAGAATTTGCCATGGCCGCCAAGGCCTCCGGCCGATCCTACACGCAACTGATCGGCGAAATCGTGGACATGGCGATGCAGAGATACGCGCCCCGAAGTGGATCTGAGACCATAGCCTGAGGAACTTCTAGGCTGCCTTCTTCCGTTTTTGCCTGGTTACCATTTGGACGACTGGCAGAGGAAGCTGCAGCGTCCGTTCCTGCGTTTCCCGTTTGGAAAACGCCCGGATGGCGATTCCGTCCCCATTTGGGAATGGATTCGAAAGGGCCTCAAAGTCCTGACCGTAGATGCGTATGCGCTTGGATTCGGCGTAGCCCATTTTCTGGAGCTGAACGCAAACTTCGTGGAGCTCGATTGATTGCTGGCCGGGGGATACGGTATTAATATTCACAATGTTAAAATTGTATCGGATAAAGCGGGATGCCGTCTTCCACAAGCATCACCGATCTTTGTGACCATCTAAGTCGCTTGTTGTCAACCCCTTAGCTATTGACGAAATGTCGGCATCAAGCCGACTTCGGTAGACCGGCATCGCTGGTGCCGAACGGGCGCTTTTTCATCAATTCGGCGATGCGATGTTTGATGTACCCATCTTCGGTGATATGGGCGGCGGCGGTGTCATCCAACATCCACAGAACTAACCGATCCATGGGATCACGTTTGGCAAAATCAGGATCAGCTTGATAGCAGAACTGACAGTCGCGGCCGGTAGGCGTGTCTTTACGCAGTAATTCGCGATGAAAGAGATCCATGTTGACTTTCTTCTCCTCACCCGAGTCGTTTAGCTCTAATGAATGCGGCACACATGTATACCACGAACGATAGGTAAGAAGGCAAGCGGCAATTTTTTCCGGCCCGGCATGGCAGCCCAGATATTAACGTTTGCGCCAGCCTTCGACAGGCCAGGCGGAGACGACGCCCCACTCTCAGAAAATATGACGGAATCCCCAAAAGAGGAAGCCCGAAAGCATCATCGCCACCGGCAGAGTCAGGACCCACGCCAGCGCGAGATTCCGCACCGTACCCCACTGCAGACCGGAGTGGTTGGCGTACATCGTGCCGGCAACGCCCGAAGACAGCACGTGGGTTGTGCTCACAGGCAAGCCAAACCAATCCGCAGCTCCAATCGTGAACATCGCCGTAATCTCCGCAGCGGCGCCTTGAGCGTAAGTCAAATGGTCCTTACCGATCTTCTCTCCCACCGTGACCACAATTCGCTTCCAGCCCACCATGGTGCCCAGACCCAAAGCCATCGCGACCGCGACCTTGACCCATCCCGGAATGAAGCGTGTGGCCTTATCCAGATAGGTCTTGTAATTGGCGAACACCGCGTCGTCCGCCGCGGAGATCTGCGGTTGTCCAGTCTTTTTCATTAGCCGGAGCGCTTCGCTGACCACATACATGTCGTTACGGAAGTTGCGAACCCGGTCAGGAGGCACGTTGCGAAGTTCTTTGAACAACGCCATCTCGTTGCCGATGTCGCTGACCAACTCGCGCAATGCCAACATGGTGTTGGGAGTGAAAGTCTTCGTGCGAATGTAGTCTGTCACTTCGTCGCGAGGGTCGCCGATCACCGCGTCCGACGATACATAATGGTTGAGCGCTCCCGCGGTTTGTTGCGACACAGCGATAAAGTCCTCAGATTGCTTGGCTGTCACAGCATGGTTCAGCGCGTATGCCGTAGGAACCGTGCCGACCAAAATCAGCATGATCAGGCCCATGCCCTTCTGTCCGTCGTTCGATCCGTGGGCGAAGCTTACTCCTGTGCAGGTGAGAACCAGCAAAGCGCGAATCCAGAACGGTGGCGGTTCCGTCCCTTCGGGGGCTTCGTACAATTTCTTGTTCTTCAGGAAAACTTTGGAGAGCAGCAGGAGCAGCGCAGCCATGACGAAACCGACTACTGGAGAAAGTAAGAGAGACTTTCCGATATTAGTGGCCTGGCCCCAATCGACACCGCTGGTCCCAGTCTTCGGCGAGAGTAGCTGATTCGCGATGCCCACTCCGATGATCGACCCAATCATGGTGTGAGAGCTGGAAGCGGGTAAACCGAAATACCAGGTTCCGAGGTTCCAGATGATTGCGGCTACCAGAAGCGCAAACACCATGGCAAAGCCGCCTTTACTGCCCACTTGTAAAATGAGTTCCACAGGCAGCAGAGAAACAATGGCAAATGCGACCGCGCCGCTCGAGGTAAGCACCCCGACGAAGTTCCAGAATCCCGACCAGACGACCGCGATATGAGGCTCCAAAGAATGGGTATAGATCACGGTGGCTACGGCGTTGGCCGTGTCATGGAAGCCATTGACAAACTCAAAACCCAGCGCGACCAACAAGGCTAAGGTCAGGAGAAGATAGGGCAGGACGGACTCGCTGTGATAGCCCGATAGATCAGAGACCAAGCTGATGGCGCTGTAGGCGACGCCGACCAGCAGCACTGCACCGAAGATTGCCATCCCCAGTTTTCCCGGGGACTTTTGTAGTTTTGAATCTAAAACTGAAGGCGCTGCAGTGGACATGGGGCTCCTTGCGCACTATGAGATCACTTCGGGCCGAAGATCAACGGCCCGAAGCTGGCAACTATACGCAACGATTGTTACGGGAGTGTGAAAACTGTTGAGAAGTTCAGCAGATCTGAAAATTGCCCAACTCAGTCGAAAACCACCGTTTTGTTCCCGTAGAGCAAGACCCGGTTGTCGATGTGCCAACGCACAGCCCGTGACAGTACGACTTTTTCTAGATCGCGCCCTTTCTGCAGCAGGTCGTCGAGCGAATCGCGGTGCGAGATGCGAACCACGTCCTGCTCGATGATGGGACCGTCGTCGAGCACCTCGGTCACGTAATGGCTGGTCGCGCCGATCAGCTTTACCCCCCGCGTGAATGCTTGATGATAGGGTTTGGCGCCAACGAATGCCGGCAGAAACGAGTGATGGATGTTGATGATGCGCTGCGGATACCGGTTCACGAATTCGTTCGAGAGAATCTGCATGTAGCGCGCCAGCACCATGAAATCAGGATCGTGCTGCTCGATCAGATTTAGAATTTTCTCTTCCGCCTGCCGCTTGTTATCTTTCGGAACCGGAATCGTAAGGTAGGGAATGCCGTAGAAATCCGCGATCGGCTGATTGTCCGGATGATTCGAAATAATCAGCGGAATGTCGCATGCCAACTCTCCGCTCTTGTGACGATAAAGCAAATCCACCAGGCAGTGGTCATACTTCGAAACCAGGATAATCATCTTCGGGCGGTAATTCGACCGAGCCAGATGCCACTGCATCTCGAATTTCTCGGCGATGGGCGTGAAGTGCTGGGAGAAGCTTGCCAGATCGATATCAAACCCAGCCGGATCAAATTCCACCCGCATCAAAAACAGATTCGACTCTTCGTCCGCATGTTCGTCGGCATGCAGGATGTTGCCGTTGTGCCGGAAAACAAAATCAGAAATCGTCGCGACAATGCCCTTGCGGTCGGGACAGCTAATCAGAAGGATGGCAGAGTTCTTCATAGGCAGCGCCGTTCACGCCGGCTCAGGTGCCGACCCAGACCGGGTTTCTTTGTGAACCTTCGTGTCGTTTGTGGTTGATGCCTTCAAAAGCCTTAACCACAAAGGACAGGTTCACAAAGAAAGGCAATCACCCTGAACCTCGAAGAGTGCGAGGACTACTTTTTCAAATCCTTCAATATCTCTCTCGCAGCATTCGCCCCCGACCCGCCCGTCAACCCCGCTCCCGGATGCGTCCCCGAGCCGCACAAATACAAATTCCGAATCGGTGTGCGATATCGAGCCCAATCCAGCAGCGGACGCATCGTGAAAAACTGATCAAGCGCCAACTCACCGTGGAAGATGTGGCCTCCCGTAAGCCCGTAAGTATCCTCCAGATCCTGCGGCGTAATAATCTGGTGCGTCAGAATCAATTCCGGAAGCTTCGGCGCATACTGTGCTAGCGTTCGGACCACGGTATCGCCGAGCGCAACGCGCTGGCTGTCCCAATCGCTCCCCTTCAGCTTGTAGGGCGCATATTGCATATAAATCGACATCACATGCTTGCCCGCCGGGGCGAGCGACGGATCGGTCACCGAAGGAATCGCAATTTCCAGATACGGCTGCTTGGAAAAATTCCCATACTTCGACTCATCAAAAGCCCGCTCCAGATAGTCGATCTCCGGCCCAATGTGGATGCGCCCGCGTAAAGCGTCAACATCGCTCGATCCCTTCAGCGCGGTGAACTCGGGAAGGCCCGAGAGCGCAAGGTTCACCTTCGCCACCGTCCCCGGCATGCGATAGTGCTGCAGCTTCATCACGAAATCTGGTGAAAGGTGAATGGGATCGACCAACTTGAGCAGCGTCCGCTTGGGATCAGCATTCGAAATAATCGCCTTCGCGCTAATCTCCTCGCCAGTCGAAAGCACCACGCTGGTACCTGCACCATCTTTCACTCGCACTTCAATGACTTCAGCGTTGCTACGAATTTCAGCGCCAGCATGGGTGGCCGCCGAAGCCATCGCCTCCGCTATCGCGCCCATTCCACCTTGCGCGAAATAGGCCGAGCCCGCGGGATGCGCATCCCCTGCACCGCGAATCAGAAGCACCAGGCTCGTGCCCGCCGACCATGGACCAAGAAAGGTTCCAAAGATGCCGCGAGCCGCGATCGTCGCGCGCAGCAGTTCAGTCTCAAAATATTCGGCAACCAGATCTGCAACCGCCATCGGTCCCCACCGAAGCAGTCGGTACATATCTTTCTTGCCCAGGTTCCGAATCGACCGGCCAGTCTGAAGGATGCCCCACAAATCGCCACGGTTCGGATGGTCGATGTTCGGCGGCGCCAGCGCCAGAGCCTCGCCAATCACTTTGCCCACCTTGGCAAGCGACACCTGGAACTCCGGATACTTCGCTGCATCCTTCTGGGAAAATTTGGCAATCTCTTGCGCAGATTTCTTCGCGTCGTTGTAGAGAACCAGCGCGCGCCCGTCCGGCGACAGCGAAACCACGCCGACCTCCGGCGTGATCACTCTCAGCCCGTGCTTCTCCAATTGCATGTCACGGACAATGTCTGGCCGAAGCGGCCCCGCCGCGTGCGCGAGAATGGAACAACGGAAGCCGGGATGGAATTCCTCCGTGATCGCAGCCCCGCCCGGTTGCGCCCGACGCTCCAGCACCAGCGGTTTGTATCCCGCTTTGGCGAGGTAGAACGCAGTAACCAGCCCGTTGTGGCCTCCGCCGATGATGACAACGTCACGTGCGTCGGGCATCAAGCCGCTCCCTTGAAGTCTTTGAGGATTTCAAGCGCCGCCAGCCGACCTGGCCCACCCATAATTCCGCCGCCCGGATGCGTGGCCGACCCGCACATATAAAGATTTTTGATCGGTGTGCGAAACTGCGCATACCCCGGCACCGGCCGCAGGAAGAAAAGTTGCTCGAGTGAAAGCTCGCCTTGAAAAATATTGCCTTCGCTCAAACCCCATTCGCGTTCCAGATCGAGCGGCGTCACCACCTGCTTGTGCAGAATGATGTCCCTGATGTTGGGCGCATACTCAGCGATGGTGTTGATCACGTTGTCCCCGAAAGCTTCTTTCTGATCGTCCCAGTTAAGCCCCGGTCGCAATTTGTATGGCGCATACTGCACGAAGCAGGAAAGAATGTGCTTCCCCGGCGGCGCGACCGACGGATCGGTCAGCGTGGGAATGACCATGTCGATATACGGACGCCGGGAAAAATTGCCGTACTTCGCATCGTCATAAGCCCGCTCCATGTATTCGACGCTGGGAGAAATCGAAATCGCGCCGCGCAAATGAGCGCCCGGCCCGGGAATCGCTTTGAAATTCGGCAGCGCATCAAGCGCGAGATTCACCTTGCCCGAAGATCCACGGAACTTATAGCGATTTATCTCTTCGAGAAAATCATCCGGCAGATTTCCCTTCTCAATCATCTTCACAAACGTCAGCCGCGGATCGACGCTCGAAGAAATAATGTCAGCGTAGATTTCGTCTCCACTCGCCAACACCACGCCCTTCGCTCTGCCATTTTTCACGATGATCTGCGCGATCGCGGCCTGCGTGCGAATCTCCACCCCGGCCTCGCGAGCCGCATCCGCAATCGCGTTGGAAATGGCGCCGGTGCCGCCGCGGGCAAATCCCCACGACCTGAACGCGCCGTCGATTTCTCCCATGTAATGATGCAGCAGCACGTAAGCCGTTCCCGGCGAGCGCACACCGAGGAACGTCCCAATGATTCCGGAGGCCGACATCGTGGCTTTCAGCACGTCGGTCTCGAACCACTGATCCAGAAAGTCAATGGCGCTCATGGTCATCAACTGCACCTGGTTATATTTGTCTTCGCTGGTCAACCCCTGAAAGCGGCGGCCGAGGAAAAGCAGTTTCATTAATTCCTTCGGATTCAGCGTGGCCGGATCGGGCGGCACCATGCTGAGAATCGGCTTCACGAAGCGGCACATTGCCTGCATTGCCTTGCCAAACTCGTCGTAGGCCTCGGCGTCAGTCTTGGAGTGGCGCGCAATTTCGCGATGCGTTTTGCCGTGGTCGTTCACTCGCCACAAGTGATCGCCGTTCGGCATGGGAGTGAACGTGCCGTCGAGCGGCAGGATTTCGAGTCCGTGGCGAGGAAGATCGAGGTCGCGAATAATCTCCGGCCGCAGCAGCGAGACCACGTAAGAGCACACCGAAAACTTGAAGCCGGGAAAAACTTCTTCCGTGCAAGCCGCCCCGCCGAGCACGTGGCGGCGTTCCAGCACGAGCACTTTCTTGCCCGCGCGAGCCAGATAAGCGGCATTGACCAGCCCGTTATGGCCTCCGCCAATCACGATCACATCGTATTTCGAGTTGCCCATAAATTTTTGACCGCCGTCACCCTGAAGAACTCTCGCGATTGAATCAACCGCCGTCATCCTGAAGAACTTCCAGTCCTGAAGGATCTCGCGCGCAGTGGCACAGACTCGATCGTCCGCCCATATCCTTGCCGGTCCGCGCGAGATCCTTCGCGGCCGAATCCGCTCAGGATGACGTCATCATCTGGGAACTATCGCAGAAAAAGGACTCAACATTCTACTGGGCAGCGCAGCTTTTGTCTGCAAGACGGCCTGACTTCGAGTCACAACTGAAACCACAATCGTTGCCCCGCAACTTGCCCCTGCATATAATCCAGCGAGTGACAAACTGTAGAGACGTAGCTTGCTACGTCTCCCATCAACCAGAAATCATCGAGGAACCACAGTGCCCGTAGGAACCGCGTTTCACGAAAGAACTTTTCCCCTCTGCCACAGCCTCAACTACCGCGAGTGGTCGGGATACTACACAGTCAGTGTTTACGAAGTGCATCACGAGCACGAATACAACGCCATTCGCAACGCCGCGGCCCTCATCGATATCACGCCGCTCTACAAATATCTGATCACTGGCAAAGACGCGACCAAACTCGTGAACCGCGTGATCACCCGTGACATCGGCAAAGTGTCGGTGGGTCAGGTAATTTACTGCTGCTGGTGCGACGAGCAGGGCAAGGTCATTGACGATGGCACTGTCACGCGACTGGAAGAGAACAAATATCGCTGGACCGCCGCCGATCCCAGCCTGCGCTGGTTTCGCCAGAACGGCACCAACATGGACGTTCAGATCGAGGACATCTCGGAAAAAGTCGCAGCTCTCGCTTTGCAGGGACCAACCTCGGGCAAGCTGCTCAAGGCCGCAGCCGAGGCCGACATTGCCAATCTGAAATACTTTCGCGTAACCCATGGCAAGATTGCAGGCGTCCCTGTCGACATCTCGCGCACCGGATACACCGGCGACCTGGGCTACGAAATCTGGGTGCCATGGAGCGACGCCGTCAAAGTCTGGGACGCGGTAATGGAAACTGGCAAACGTTTCGACATCCACGCCGCCGGCATGTTGGCGCTCGATGTGGCTCGCGTCGAAGCCGGATTGTTGCTCATCGAAGTCGATTACACCAGCAGCAAGAAGGCCCTGATCGCCTCACAGAAGTACTCGCCCTTCGAGCTCGGATTTGCCAAGATGGTCCATCTGAACAAAGAGAATTTCATCGGCAAGGCAGCGTTGGAGCAGGACCAGAAACAAGGAGTCGCAAGGCAATTCGTCGGACTCGAAATCGATTGGACCGAAGTAGAAGACCGCTACGAAAAATTCGGCCTGACGCCCGCCGCGCCCAGCCAGGCTTCGCGCGTAGCGGTCCCGGTCTACTGCGGCGAGAAACAAGTTGGCAAAGCCACATCGACTACGTGGTCGCCCGTGCTGAAGAAGATGATCGCGCTAGCCAGCATCGAAACTTCACACTCCAAGCTCGGCACCAGGCTGCAAATGGAAATCACTATCGAAGCCATCCGTCAAAAAGTAACCGCGAAGATAGTGAAGATGCCCTTCTTCAATCCCGCCAGGAAGACCGCAGTTCCGGTATAAGTCGGTCTGTGGAGCGACGAGAGTGTCGTCCGTTACAGCCGAGCGAAGCTCGCAGCACGCCCATCAAGACGTTTTACTCTGCTGCCTCTGCTGCCTTCCTTCCACGCCACTTCCAGTACAAATATCCCGGCACGCCAATCAGCACAATCATCGTCCCGGCCAGCGCTTCTTTGGGCCGCGTGATAATCGTGTTCAAAGTCCAGGCTGTGCCGATCAGAACGTAAATCCCCGGTATCCACGGATACCCGGCGCAACGATACGGACGCGGCATCTCCGGACGCTTCCAGCGCAGAACGAACAGACCAATCACGGTCAGCGTGTAGGACAGCACCATTCCATAGATGACGTAAGTGTAAAGCTGATCGTAGCGCCCGCTGACCGCGAGCACGGCGGCCCAGATTCCCTGTCCGATCAGCCCAAACGCCGGCGTGCGCCATTTGGGATGGATCTTCGCCATGCTACGAAAGAAAATTCCATCTTGCGCCATAGCCAAACAAACGCGAGCGCCGGAGAGCGTGCAAGTAGCGGCTGCGCTGAAACAAGAGATTGCGATCATCGCCGAAAGCCAAACCGCGGCATGGGGCGAAAACAAAGCTGCCGCGGCAGCGTGCGCGATGGTCTCGTGCTTTGCCACTTCGCCGATTGGCAGCGCGTATATATAGGTTACGTTCATCGCCATATAAATCGCGGCCACGGCGAGCGTGCCCAACACCATCGCCAGCGGGACATTGCGGCGCGGTTCCTTTACTTCGCCCGCCACCCAGGTGATATAAACCCATCCGTCGTAAGCCCAGAACACGGCAATCAACCCGACTCCGAGCGCCGACACCAATTGCGACGGACCCAGACCCATCGTCAAGCCAACACCATGCGAGCTGAAGTTTGACCAGTGTCCCTTGCCGATGGCGAATCCCAAAACCACGAATGCCGACATGGCAACAAATTTGGTCCAGGTGGAGACGTTCTGCAACAGCGCCCCCCATCGCAATCCCATCACGTTGACAGCCGTCAGTACGGCGATTAGCACCAACCCAACCAGATGAGCGCGGGTCAACGTGATGCCCGCAAACACGAGCACAACGTGCTCCTGCGAAATCACCGGGACAACTTGTCCCATGTAAGCCGCTGCGGCAACGGCTAGCGCCGCAATCGAGCCTCCGTTGGCGACGCTGAACAGCATCCAGCCGTAAAGAAACGCCGGAAGGTCGCCATACGCCTCGCGCAAATAAACATACTGGCCGCCGGAATCAGGGAACATCGATCCCAACTCCGCGAAGGCCACACAGCCGAACAGAGAAATCACCGCACCCAGAACCCAAACCAGCAAGAACAGCATGGGCTGCGGCAGCGGTCCCGCAATGTCTTTGGCGGTCAGGAAAATCGAAGATCCAATGATCCCACTCACCAAGAGCAAAATCGAATCCAGAAGCGACAGCCCGCGCACCAGGCTGGGCGCGGCATCGGATTTCTCAGGCAATGTCGGCGATGCGACGGGAACGTCCATCAATCACCCATTCCCAATTCATCAGCTGACTCGAGCGGCGTACCGCAGCGCCGGCAGATGACGGCGGAGCAATCGCCGCAGGTCAGCGGATGGGAAACTTCAATCGCACATTTCGGGCAATAGAGAACGTCAGGTTCGACCGGTGGCGGCGGATTTGAAGCCATGGGGAAGCCAAATGTAGCATATCCTTCGTACACAAAGGAGAATCAACTTGGCTGACCAGCGCGCAACTTCCGACGAGATCCTGCAGCAGGAATTCAATCGCTGGGCGGAAGCCGGCGAAGGCGCAAACATGGAGCGCCATCACCTTGACATCACCGGCAAGACCATCCGTCTGATGGATCTTCGTCCCGGCAATCGCGTGCTCGACCTGGGCTGCGGGTCGGGGTGGGCCACCCGGCTGCTGGCGCGGTTGGTCACCGATGGCCCCGAAGGCTTCGGGCAAGTGGTCGGCGTCGATGTCTCCGATGAGATGATTCGCCAGGCCCGCGCCGCATCGAAGGACTTCGAAAACATCCTCTACGCTTGGGGATCGGCGCAGCAGATTCCGTGGGAAGAGAACTTCTTCGACAAGACACTCTCCGTCGAATCGTTCTACTATTACCCCGATCAGGATCGCGCGCTGGCCGAACTCTTTCGGGTCATGGCGCCGCGCGGGCGCATCTTCATTCTGATTAACCTATATAAAGACAATCCCTACTCACTGCAATGGGTAGACAAGCTAAAAGTCCCGGTCCATGTGCGGGCGGAAGCGGAGTACATCGACCTGCTCAAGAAACACGGATTCGAAAACGTCGAAGCTCGACGCATTCCTGACGACACGCCTACGCCGGATGACTATCAGACCAAATCGTTTCGCAGCCTCGAGGACTTGCGCGCATCCAAGCGAATCGGCGCATTGTTGCTGATGGCATCGAAGCCGGACGTTCGGACCTCGGCGCCCGGCCACATGATTTATTGAAGCGAGAGTTGCACATATTCTGGGGCAGAAAATACCTCAAAAAAAACTCTTGTTTTCGCCCAAAATATAGAAAACAAAGGACCGGAAATTTTTCTGCCTCCTAGATCTATGGTTCTAAAGGTAGTTAGAGGCAAAATCTTGGAAACATTGGAGTTATGGCGGTTTCTGAGCATCCGCGATCCGTTCCGGTACTGTGCTCGGAAACTGGCGCTCCACCCTAAGTCCGTTTACTTTCAGCGTGTTGCCCGATTGTGATCCCCAAAGCCACCAGCGGCCAGCCAAATAAAAAACTCTCGATACCCCGCAAAATCTAGAAAACAAAGGACCGGAAATTTTTCTGCCTCCTAGATCTATGGTTCTAAAGGTAGTTAGAGGCAAAATCTTGGAAACATTGGAGTTATCTCGGGGTTTGACTGCCTTCGTCTTCACGAGGATCGACCGGCTTCCGAAAAATTGTCAGTTATCAAAGATCGTAGATTATCTTGTAGATAATCGCTGCCCTTGTATGTTATCGGAAGGGAGGAGGGAGATCAAGGGAAAAGCGGTCGTGACGGCTGATCAGTTCCAATTTGGGAATGCCGCACTTAGGGTGTGTTTGTTCCCTGCGGGGCCTGCGTCGAGAGAGGCTGATTCATCCGCAGCGCTGGAAAGCGCTGCGCCACCCAAAATCCTGTTTCCTCTGGATCCCAAATTACCTTGACTCCCACCAACCCCCGGAGTATGTTTCCGCTTCCCCCAGAATTCAGACCCCAGGGTGTCCCTCAAATCGTAGTCTGTTCGGAGGACACATGAATAAACTCGCTCGTCCTGCCATATTCCTGTGCCTCGCGCTCTCTGTGCAGGGTCAGGATCAGTCCAAACCTAACAGCCAGTCTCCCGCAAGCACGACACAACCGGCACCGGCGCAGCCGCAAACTCAGGCGCCGGCCACGTCGGCGAAGGGATTCGTTCTCGAAGACTCAACGCCGGTGAAACTCAGAATCAATCGCACGATCTCTTCGGCTGACGCGCATGTCGGAGACACGGTCGACTTCGAAGTCTTGGAAGAAGTGCTGGTCAACAACGTCCTCGTCGTCCCCAAAGGCGGACTCGCTTACGCCACCGTCACTGAGGCGCAAGCCAAGCGACGAATGGCGCGCGGCGGCAAGCTCGACATCAATATCGACTCCGTTCGCCTGACCGACGACGAGAAGGCCGCTCTTCGCGCCGTTAGTGAGGTCAAGGGCGGTGGCCACACGGGAGCAATGACCGGGGGCATCGTTGCCACGAGCCTGGTTTTCTTTCCGGCCGCGCCGTTCTTTTTGTTCATGCACGGCAAAGACATTAGCATTCCCAAGGGCACCGAGATCACAGCTTACGTCAACGGAGACATGAAGCTTGATCTTGCGAAGTTTCAACCGGCCCAACTGGCCCCGGCAACGCCAGCAGTTGCGCCCAACCCAGTTCCCGCGACCCCCGCGCAGGTCCAACTACAAGTGACCTCTGCACCGGACGGCGCGGATATCGAAGTCGACGGCAGTTTTGTCGGCAGCACGCCGTCAACCGTCGGAATCGCGCCGGGACAGCACCAATTATCAGTGAAGAAGACCGGCTTCAAGGCCTGGGAGCGAAAGATTACAGTTTCGAGCGGTCAGGTGAAGGTGAATGCGGTGCTGGAGCCTGAGGCGAAATAGAAGGCCTGCATCCCAATTCATGTCGTTCTCGGAAACATGCTCATGAGCGAGAGCTAGTATCGGCCGTGCATTTCGATAAGCAAGGCAAGCCGTATTGTGACGATGAAGAGGTTTGCCCTTGAAGGAACTATGAGCGGAGACACGTGGACGGTTATATTCGCTGGGGCTACCGCTGTTTTCACTGGTGCTATCGCGATCACCGGTGCATGGGCGCTCTTGTATGCGAAACGCCAGCTCGCGCAAGCACGCGAGTCCGACAGAGTGCAGCATTTGGTCAGATTTATCGAGCAGTTCGAAAGTGAGCCGCTCGCGACCTATCGAAGGGTTACGGCCGAGAAGCGAGTCAGGGGTACGAGTTATCCGACCGAAGCTCAGAACATCCTAAACTTCTTCGAGACAATCGGGCTGCTTGTTAGGCGGGAATACTTAGACGTTGATGACGTTTGGAGCAGCTTCGCTTATTGGATGTTCAACGTTTATGCGGATTTCAGGGAAGACATCGAACAGGAACAGAGGGACGACCCGAGCTACTACCAGGACTTTTGCACCCTGATTGAACGGCTTCGTAAGGTCGAGATGGAAGAGGGTGGGCGCGATGACCATCCGTCGAAAGAAGAGATTCTCGACTTCTGGCGCGACGAGGCGAAGCTCGCTGCGGGTGCTCCGGTTAGGAAGAGAAAATCGCGCAAGAAAAACAAGACAGACGGTAGTGCAGGGGCCCAAGGCGCGGCGGAAGAGACAAAGAAGCCCGCGTGATCGGGGGCTGGCCCAGCTTTTCGCCGCCTACATCTTTGGTGGCCATCCTTCCCGCGATTCTTTGCGGAAGGGTTGGAGGCGATGGTCCTGCGGGGCCTTAGTCGAAGAGGGGGGATTTATTGGAGCGCTGAAGCGCTTGCGCCACCCAAAATCGGGTTGGGGGCATGGCTGAAAGGCAAGCGGGAGTTTAGTCCCAGGCCGCGCGGACCTGCCAATCCGCGCGAGATCCTTCGCGGCCTGACGGCCACTCAGGATGACGTCAACTGAAGATGGGCTGAAGATTGACGCGGCGGGTTGCCGACCCACTCTAACCGCGAACCTAATCACACAATGAGGGTAGCCAATTTTTTCTGCGTTCTTTGCGGAAGGGTGGGAGGCGAGAATGACTGCCTTGCCGCCGTTCAAAGGAAGAATCGCAAGGCGCCGGCCCATTTTGTCGTACCCCAAAAACACAACCCCAGGCCGTTTCAGCCTGGGGCGTAACCTGTCCAGCTACAAATTGATTATCGGTAAACGCGGAGTGCAAGGCAAGGTTACTGGAGGAGCCCCCCCGCCTATCGTGTAACAACGCTGGCGTCCTCGCGTCCCACACTTCAAAGAGCGCGGAAGAATGGGGCACCGTTTGTTGTTTGTGATTAAGAGTAACTTCTCGTCTCATATTTAGGGTAGTATAATGGTAGTATGAAAGAGAAGACCTCTATCACACTCTCTGGGGACGTATTGGCTGCCATCGACCGTATCGCGGGCTCGAAGCAGTCTCGATCCGCTTTTATCGAACAGGTGTTGCGGGAGTTCTTGCGGCAACGCGCGCGGGCCGCAATCCAAGCTCGCGACCTGGAACGGATCAACGCCGCCGCCCAGCGTCTCAATGCCGAGGCGTCCGATGTCTTGGATTATCAGGCGCTGGAATCTCAGGCGCTGAAAAATGAGGCGTCCGGCGAAGCCGAGTGAAGCGCGGAGAACTCTATCGCGTATACAAGCCCGGAGGCGATCGCAAGCAGTACCGCGCCTTCGTAATTGTCAGCCGCCAGATCCTCATCGATTCCCAGTTCTCTACCGTCGTCTGCGCGCCCGTGTTCAGTCACGGGGACGGCCTGTCTACTCAGGTGCCGGTCGGGCCTGACGAGGGCCTGAAACACTCCAGTTGGATCATGTGCGACAACCTCGTGAGCCTACGCAAGACCGACCTTACCCAGTTCCCCGGCTCATTAGCCAGACCCAGACTCGCCGAACTGGACCATGCGCTGAAAATGGCCCTGGACCTCACCTAGCCAGAAAGCTGGCCGATCGACCGGCAGAAGGCAAATCACTCAGTCAGGGTCTTTGGAGATGCCGATCCGGATTGACCTCGCCGTCTTTCTGGTAGATATTGTGGAGGGATGGACGCTGAACGGACCATTGCCGACATCGAGTGGCTGGAGCGCGTTTACGCGGTGCCGGATACCAGACCGCTGAGCGCAAGCGACATCTCGGCTGCGAATCGAAGGCATGACGACATGCTCGCGCATAGTCCGTGGTTTCGGCTTTGGCAGCAGTATGGGGTTTGCTGCCGTCCGTGAAAGCGTTACTGCACTACTATTCTGACTGCAAGTGAGAGCCGCAGACAACCCTTTTGACCGTGTGGCTGAAGCCGTGCCCTGCCCCAAAGCAAATAAACCGATAGCCCGCTCTTAGTAATGATTGTTCTGCGACAGCCCACTAGGAACCGATCGGAAAAGTCAAAGGCGGCGGACAGGAGTGTCCTAAGCGTACACATCCAGCGCGACCGCGGACCATTGCGGCGTGGAGGCGCTGGAATCAGTCCCAAGGTCAACCGGTAAAGCCTGTGGCAGATCGGTCGCGGGGATCAGGCTGGCAATCGGCTGGACTGCGGGTGCAAACGCCGTGAAGGCTTGCACGGCTATCGCGTTGCCTGTTGGCGACGGTTCCTGGGGCGAGGCTGAAGACGACGCAATCGAGGCATCCGCCTGTGTTTTCTGAGCGTCCTCTTGCAGCGGAATCTGTGCCTGAGGTTGTTCTGTATTGATCAAAGAGGTCGCGTTCAGGAAAGAAACCGGACTAATGGCTGTCACGCTCATGGTTGCACTCCCTCGAATTGCTGCGCCTCGACCCTGGTTTCCAGCGCCGCTTGTCTGCTTCGATTGCTCACCCTTTCAGGATAGGAGCTGGGCTCGCGAATCCCTAGGTCTTTCGCCAATTTCCCCAGTCCCCGGTTCGTCCGCGAGATTACCTCTAGTGTCTAAGCCGATGCCTCATTGTCCCGACGCTGCCAGACTTGTCTTTCCTTTTCAATCACTTACGCCCGTCCAATGCACCATTCCACCGCTAAACCCCAATTTTGCCCCTTTCATTGGGTTGTGCGTGTCAGGACGGCGTTGTATTCAATAGGATAGTTACACAATGAAACCTAGGCAGGGTCTATCGAGAAGGCCCCTTCCGGTCGATATTCAGTAGTGAAGGTTCGAGAGTGAAGGTCTAGTAGGGGTAGGCTCTACAGGTTCAACCGTTTGCAGAATTGAATTGGAGTTTCACCCGGGGAAAAGTGGCAGATGCCTGACTTGCCATGATCCCAAGCAGTGGAAAGCGAGAGGACAATGCACAAGCCAGTGAAGTATGTGGAGAAAGCCGTTACCGTTGCCGCCACAGGCGCATGGGCGGTATTCGAGCGCCTGAACCGGATTAAACAGAATCCTTCTCCCAAGCCGAAGTGGTCTGACAAGCCTCTGCTCAAGTCGTATGAAAAGACCAAGCCTCCGCTAGGCTGGCCGCGAACCACTGACTCGCTGTGCCCGAGGTGCGTGCCTGAAATTCGGCAGCAGATTCTCGATGGTCAGCTCCCGGTCGAAATTTTGTCGAATGAAAAGGTGGGCGAGATCAAAGCCCAGATCATCGAGCGCGACGGCAAGATTCTCATGGTTAAGGACTGCGAAAAACATGGTCACTTCGAAGATGTAATGTCGATTGACACCGAGTTTTCGGCTCACCTCGAAGAGGTGTTTCCAGGCCGTGACATCGTTGCGCACAACGACGAGAAGCTTCACCATCACGGTTCGAGCACGGTAAAGTACGGACGCGGCTCGGTACTCACCATCGATCTCACGAACCGTTGCAACATGATGTGCGATCCGTGTTTCATGGACGCGAACCAAGTTGGATTCGTCCACGAGTTGAGCTGGGAAGACATCAAGACCATGCTCGACAACGCCATCACGATCAAGCCGCGGCGCCAGATGTCGGTGCAGTTCTCGGGCGGCGAACCAACTTTGTCGCCGTACTTCCTCGATGCTGTGCGCTACGCCCGCAAGGTTGGATACAACAGCGTGCAAGCTGCGACCAACGGAATCGAATTCGCCAAGAGCCTGGAATTCGCGCAGCAAGCCGCTGAAGCGGGCATGCGTTATGCGTATCTGCAGTTCGATGGAATCGGAAACGCGGCCAATGCTCACAGAAAAGTAGGGAACCTGTTCGATGTGAAGTTGAAAGCCATCGAAAACCTGCACACCGCCGGAGTTGAGATTGTCCCGGTTGTGACGATCGTGAACGGGATCAACAACGAGCAAGTAGGAAGAATCATCAAGTTCGCCCTCGACAATCCCAAGCGCATCGGATTCCTGTCGTTCCAACCCGTTAGCTTCACCGGTCGCGACGAAGCGGTGACTGATGACCGCCGCGAAGCTCAGCGCTACACGTTGTCTCATTTGGCGCACGATGTGAAAAATCAAACTGGCCTGGGCGAGCCGTCGCGGGATTGGTTCCCCATCTCGTTCATGGGAACCTTCAGCGATTGGGCCGACCTGATGCACGTAGACGACCTCAAGAACGACTGGGGCCAATTGTCCTGTGGCTGCCATCCGAATTGCGGGACGGGGATGGCTGTGATGATCGATAAGGAGACCAAGGAGGCGGTTCCGGTTACGGCTTTCTTGAAGGGCGATCAGTTGGCTAAGGACATTCAGAAGGTCAATGATGCGGCTCGAGGGAAGAAGCTCACTGCGTTTGGAATGGCGTTGTGTTTGATGAAGAATTACGATCCGTTCCAGTCGCCTACTCATTTCAAGATGCTTGACTTGCTACGCAAGTTTGACAAGAACTACAACGTGACCGGTACGAACTACGGCAAGGTGGGTCCGGACCGGACGATTGAAGATGTGATGAAGCGGCGGCAGGACCGGTGGAATTTCCTATTCATCGCGGGCATGTGGTTTCAGGATCTGTTTAACTACGATTTCCGGCGCACCGAGCAGTGCATTATTCCTTACGCCACGCAGGAAGGCGAGATTTCTTTCTGCGCTTACAACACTGGCGTGGGCTGGCGGAACATTATCGAGAAGATGCACATGACGGCGACCCTCACCAAGTGGTATGAGGAGCATGGGCGGCATGAAATCTTCGCGGGTGGGAAGAATGTGAAGATGGAATCGTCCGCACACTCTTTGCTGCTGAAAGACGAGCTGGTGACCAACGAAGAGCAGCACGATCTCGATAAGCTGGGCATTGCCAAGAACTCTGGCGAAGAGAAGAAGCGGGCGCGCGATGCGAAACAGCAGGCCGCGCGCGGTCCGCAGAAAGACGATGCGGCTTACAATGCGCGCATGGCCGCGTTGTATCGCGAAGTCGTGTTGCAGGAAAAGCCGGTGGTTGCGGAGAACGGATTTATTCCGCTGGGGGCTTTGACTGCGCCCAAGCCGAGGCCGGAAGTGGGTGAGCCGGTTTTGGGGGATTAGTTCGGGAAGTTTCTTAACGCTCGAAGGAAATATAAAGGCCGCCAGGGTTGGCGGCCTTTTGTTTTGGAGGGTGGCCCCGTCGCGCAAAAAGATCTCGCCGTTCCCACCTTTACAAAGGACGTAAAGGGGGTCAGCCACCGGTGATCGTTGTTTTCCTCTGGCGCCCATCTCGTACCGGGCCAAGGAGGAACGACAGCAATCGGACAATCCGCGTGGCAAATGAAGGTCAGTTCTGTACTTGGAACTTCATGTTGCTTCCTAGTATTCTCTTGGGGGTCGTGACCGTTACAAAGCCGGTGGTCGCTCCCGGAGGAACCGTCGCCACTAGATAGGTGTCAGACACTACTCTGAACGCTGCGCCAGTTCCATTAAAAGAAACACTCGTTGCCCCTTTAAACTGCTGTCCAAGAATTCCAATTGATCTTCCGACCTTGCCGTCAGTGAATACCAGTCTCACAAATGGAGGCAGTCCAGCGTCTATACAGTACATGACTCCACCGCCATAGGCCCCACCCTCGGATGTCATGCCATAGAGTTTCCCATTCGTATGCTGCATGGCTGTGGTTTGGGGTCCGGAACCGTCTGTTCCGTCGAATATATAAAACTCCCTGTATTGTCCAGTTGTGTTGATATCGAACAATGACCCACCATTCTGCGGGCCACCTCTATATGCAGAGCCATACAATTTGCCATTTGTTGCCAATGCGAGGCCCGCGACCGGAACAGAGCCGTGGTTGTAATCTTGGTTTGTAAAATTATGTAGCACAGTAAATTTTCCATGCGTGCTGACTTTGAAAACGATACCTCCGCCCAAAGTCCCGCCGTCAGCGGTTCCATAAAGATAACCCTCAGTGTCCTGGACTAACGGGGCATAGCCGTAGCCCTCAGTTCCATCGAAGTTATAAACAATTGTCACTGCTCCTGCGCGTGACATTCGGTAAACCGTCCCGGCATCGCTTGTGCCGCCGCTGTAACTTGTGGAATAGAAATTTCCGTCTGAGGCTTGAATTAGGGGTGCCGAGGGCTGTCCACCGCCTGGGATCGAACTGGTCAGGACTGTATAGTTTCCAGTTGAACTAACGCGGTATCCAATGGCCTCAAAACCGCCTTCTGCATTTCCGTAGAAGTTCCCGTCGTTTCCCAGCACGGGTGGTGTGGCCGGGGTGGAACCATCGGCGCCGCCTGTAAAAGTATGAAGAGTGGTTAATTTCCGATCGGGTGTGATTCTAAAAATCGAGCCGTTGGTGTTCTGGCCGAAACTCGTCGTTCCATAAAAGTTTCCGTCGGGCCCAAGGGTCAGGCCACCTTGGGGCTCAGCTCCATTTGTAAGGTCGAAAGTGTAAAGCGTGACTATAGAGTTCCCCGAAGGAGTAATCCTGAACACCGTCCCATAATCGCTTCCGGGGCCAGATTGTGTTGTCCCGTAAATGTTTCCATCCCTACCTTGAGCCAACAGGCCTGCGGGTATCGCGCCGCAACCCTCGGTTGAGCAGTTGAAATCGTGTATGTCTGTGACCGCCTGGCCGCTTAGGTTTCCCGATGCAAGGACCAGAACAACTCCAATCGCGAATAGCGCGGTCATTACACTTCGTGCCGAAATGTATTTAGACGGCTTTTGCTCCATCGGCTCTCCTCACGCGGGCAGGATATTATCCTCTCCTATTGCTGCTTGTCACGAGAATTTCAAAAAATCTGATTTCGGAAACGCGACCGGAGCGGGGAACTAACCCGATTGGTTTCTCTAACCCCGGCGAATTGGCTGGCGCTGCTTGTGCGCCAGTTTTTCTCGACCCTGTGGACGGTACCGGCTACCCCAAAGTGTTGCTTGCGCCATGGCCGCAGGCAGAATGCGCGACGGTGCAATGTTTGAGGAGCAGGGACTCGGTAAAGAGCGTTGGTCCCTGCGGGCCAGTATCGAGTCTGTGGGTTTTACGGCGAGTAAACTCGTGCCCTTCCCATTCGATCGTCTGGGCGACTTTTTCTGCAGGCTTGAGGCTCTCGCCTTACCACATTCCTGCGAGCTGCGCTCGCTGGACAGCCGGGGGCGGGCCTCCCCACGTGATCTCTCTAGTTCTTGACCCTTGGGCGTCCGACAGGAACAGGAATATGTACCCTTATCTTAAGCTTCGTCCTTTGGCCGCTATTGTTTACAATAGGATGTTTGTCCACAATGTAGGGAACAGACTGGCACTCATAGGCATTGAGGGCGAATCGCGGCTTTGAATAAGTCGAATCACAATTCGGGCGACGGCGGCCGAGTGTATTGGCGGGTGGAGGGTAGTCTGCTTGAACTGACTACCGTGCGTCCGATCGCGTTTTTTACCTGGAACGGACAGACGTTTATCGAACGCTGGATGCGGCGGGGGCTGGTCTTGGTGATGGCGCTGCTGCGTCCTTTCTTATATGCGGCGAACCGGGTGTTTGCTACGCGGGTGGTTCATACGGTGCTGCGCGGAGTCAGCCGCGACCGGTTGGATCTGCTGGGCGAAGAATATTTTCAGTATAAGTTGAAGCCGCAGTTGAAGCCTGAAGGGGTTCAAGGGCTTAAAAGACTGATCGATTCGGGCGCGGATGTGGTGCTGGTTAGCCAGGGGCTGGATCATGTGATGGGTCCGCTGGCGCGGCATCTAGGCGCGAAGTGGGTGATTGCGAATCGACTTGAGTTTCGCGACGGCATGGCGACCGGGAGATTGCTCGATCCGGTGATTCGTCCTCGCGGAGTCTTTGCGCGGATTACCGGGGCAGGGCCGGACGGAACGCGGGCTCCGGAGCAGTTGGTCCGGGATTTGAGTTTGGGCGGATCCGATGCGCCTGCGGCTGAGGCATTGCAGGCGGCGGTGATTTCGGCGGAGCGGCAGTTGCCGGTGTTGGAGCGTCCGATTGTGCACTTCGACGGCGGGCGGCAACGGGAGCGGCTTTCAGTTCGGTCGGCGCTGGCGGGTAAGCGTGTGATGCTGATTGGCGTGACTGGGTTCATTGGCAAAGTTTGGCTGGTCAACCTGCTGATGGATCTGCCGGAGATCGGGCGCATTTATTTGCTGATCCGGCGGCAGAAATCGAATTCGGCGCAGGGGCGATTTGAAAAGCTGGTGGAAGAGTCGCCCGTTTTCGATCCTTTATATAAGCGTTACGGCGCGGGGCTGGCGCGGTTCCTGCGCGAGCGCGTGGAGGTGGTGGAAGGCGATGTTGCAGCGCCGGATCTTGGTCTAGCGCCGGATGTTTCTCAAGTCTTGCGTAAGAATCTGGATCTCATCGTCAATAGTTCGGGTTTGACGGATTTTAATCCTGATTTGCGGGATGCTCTGCTGACCAACGTGGATGCAGCGGTCAGCGTTGTCGAATTTGTGCGCAAGTCGGATCATGCTGGCTTGTTGCATTTGTCGACGTGCTACGTGGCGGGAACGCGGGATGGGCGAGTCAGCGAAACGCTGCGACCGAATTACACGCCAGCGGGAGTGGCGAATTTCGATGCTGATGCGGAGTGGCGCTCGCTGCACGAATTGGTAAGGCGGGCGGCGGGGAAAGCGGAGAGCGCAGAAGTTACGGAAGAATTGCGGCGGCAGGCTTTGCATAAGGAGCACGCGTCGAAAGATTTGAAAGGCGCGGCGCTGGAGAATCAGATTCGCAAAAACCGGGTGCGCTGGTTGCGAAACTATTTGACCGAGGCAGGAAAGAAGCGCGCGAACGAACTGGGTTGGGCGAACACGTACACGCTGACCAAGAGTCTGGCGGAGTCGCTGATTCACAAGTACGGAGCGGGTTTGCCGATTGCGATGGTGCGTCCGGCCATTGTTGAGACCTCGGTGGAGAAGCCATTTCTCGGCTGGAACGAGGGCATCAATACTTCGGCGGCGTTGTCGTATCTGTTGGGAACTTATTTTCGGCAGCTACCGTCGAATGAGCGCAAGCGGTTGGATGTGATCCCGGTGGACTCGGTGTGCCGCGGGATGACGTTGATTGCAGCGGCTATCGTGGAAAGGCGGAATGCGCAGATTTATCAGTTGGCAACTTCGGTGACGAATCCTTGCGATATGCGGCGGTCGATTGAACTGACTTCTTTGGCGCATCGCAAGCATTACCGGGCGCTGGAAGGTATGGAGAGCTGGCTGCGATTGCGCTTCGACGCGATTCCGGTTTCGAAGCAACGCTATGAGCGTATGTCTGCGCCGGCGCAGAAAGCGATCATAAAATCCATTCAACGGATTATGTCGCCGCTCTCTTTGCGCAAGACTCCGTTGGCGCGGGCGGAGCGCAATCTGGAGAAAGTTGAAAAGCTGATTGAACTCTTCGAGCCCTTTATTCTTTTGAACGAGCATGATTTCGTGGCGGAGAATGTGGAAAAGCTGGCTTACGCGCTGGCGCCAGAAGAGCGGGCGAACTTTGGCTACGATACGCGCGGCATCGATTGGTGGGAATACTGGATCAACATTCATATTCCGGCGCTGCGGCGATGGACTTATCCGCTGATTGAGGGGCGTCCTCTAGAGGCGCGGCCGTCGCGGAGTTTCCGACTGGCGGAAGCTGAGAGCAACGGCGAGACCATTAAAACCGGCACAAACGGGGCAACGTGGCGATATTCCTGACCGGATCTACCGGATACATCGGCGGGCATGTCGCCGCTAATCTGCTGGAAGAGCACGGGGCTTCGCTGAATGTGTTGGTGCGGGCACGCGATCCGCATGAAGCCGAGGTCCGTTTGTGGCATGCGCTGCAATTGCATCTGGACTTCTCGCGATTTTACGAATATCTGCAGACGCGCATTCGAATCTTTCGCGGGGATTTAACGGCGACGCAGTTCGGGCTGGCGCGAGACGATTACGATCGATTGATCCACACGACTGATTCCGTCATTCATTGCGCGGCGTCGCTGAATCGGAAGTCGGAAAAAAGCTGCCTGAATGTAAATCTGCGGGGAACACTGGAAGTCTTGCAGCTGGCCATGCAGGTGCATCACTATCACGGGCTGCGGCGGTTCAGCCACGTGAGCACCGTGGCCGTGGCTGGGAGGCGCAAGAATGAAGTGGTCACGGAAGACAAATCGATTGATTGGGAGCGGTCGGATTACGATCCGTATGCGCGTACGAAAAAGTTCTGCGAACACATGATCCGGCAGCTTTTGCCGGAAGTGCCGATTACGATTTTCCGGCCCAGCATCGTGCTTGGTGACAGCCGTCGCGCCGAGACTACGCAATTCGATATGGTAAGGGCATTCGTTTTCCTGGCGGGTTTGCCGGTGCTTCCGTTTCGGCCCAGTGACAAGATTGACATTGTGAACGTGGATTTTGTGGCGGACGCTATCGCGAAGCTGCATCAGAAAGATACTCCGCAGTTCGACACCTATCATCTTTCTTCGGGGCGGGAGTCGCAAACGTTTCGTGAATTGACTGCCGCGCTGGCTGCAGCACAACAGAAACGCGCTCCTGTCTTCGTGCCGATGCTGGAACGGCCTTTCTCAGGGACCGTGAATACTCTGGCGAATCGGTCGGGAGCGATCGCGCACGGAGCTTCGCTGATGAAGGTTTTTATGCCGTATCTGGTATGGAATACGGTTTTCGACAATACGCGCGTGACTTCTGAGTTGGGACGCAAGCCTGTGCCGTTTTCGCAATATAGCTATCCTTTGTTGAAGTTCAGCCGAGAGACCAATTTTTCGTACAAGTATCAGGATTGGCCGGCCAAGATCGGAGGGTCCGCGGCATGATGGACCTTGTGCTCGAAGCCTGGGTGAGCGCGCTGATTGAAAAGTCGAAGGCTGGGTGGATGCTGGGCCAAGGCAAGCCTTGGCAGCCAGGAGAAAAGTTGAAGCTGCTGTTTGCCGGTTACAACGGGACGCGCAATATGGGATCGGACGTGCGCGTTGAGGAGATGCTGCGGCAGCTTCGTTACATTCTTGGCGCGGAGCGGGTTGCGTTCAGCGTGATGACGCAAGTTCCTAAATTCTCTCGCGGATATTTCGAGAGCACGGCGCAGGTGCATCTGCCGGATATTTTCCCTCCTTTCTTGTCCGATGAAGTGCCGAAACATCACGGCGTGGTGGCCTGCGAAGGATCGATGTTCAAGAGCAAGTTCGCCAATGCGCTGACCACGATGATGATTGGATCGTTGGGCATTGCGGCGGCACAGAACAAACTCTCGGTGGGCTACGGCGCTGAGGCGGGCCACATGGATCCGCTTGTAGCAAAGATGTGCGCACGCTACTGTCAAAATTCACTAGTCATTACGCGGAACGAAGAATCACGGACGATCTTGCGCGAGTTGGGCGTGCCTAACGAGCTGGGCACGGATACGGCTTGGACGTTTGAGCCGCATCCCGCGGAATTTGGCAGGAAGGTGCTGCGCGAAGTCGGATGGGACGGAAGCACCCCGGTGTTGGTGGTGTGTCCGATTAATCCTTTTGAGTGGCCGGTGAAGGCTTCAGTGGCGAAGTTCGCGCTGCATGGCCTGGTTGGGGCATATAAGGATAGCCATTACCGATCGGTTTATTTTCATAATGCGGGGCCGGAAGCTGATCGCGCTTATGAGCATTATCTGACGGCGATTGCGAATGCCGTCGATGCGTTTCGCAAGCAGAGCAAGGTGTTCGTGATTTTAGCCGCGACGGAGCGACTGGATGCGCGTCCGGCGGGACGAATTTCAGAAAAGCTGGGCGGCGTGCCCGTCCTCAGCTCTGAAGACTACAACATGTATGAGTTGGTAAGCGTGCTGCGGGCTTGCCACATGATGGCGTCGTCGCGCTATCACGGGATTGTGACGTCGATGCCGGCGCTGGTGCCGTCGGCAGGGATCACCATGGACGAGCGCATTCGCAATCTTATGCGCGAGCGTGGGCATGAAGATTTGCTAATGAATGTCGATGACGCCGATCTGGAACCGAAACTGTTGGCGGCACTGATCAAGCTGAGCCAGGACGGGGAACGAATTGCTGATGGGATCGGGCGGACCGTGGTGCGGAATTTGAAAGTGATGGCGCGCATGGGCGTGTATTTCGAGGAAGAAGTGCAGAAGCGGTATCCGGAGTTTCCGACCCGCAAAGGGGAATGGGGTTGGGAAGATTATTTGCCGCCGATGAGTGCGGGGCTGCACAGTTTGGTTGAGGCCTATAGCTGAGGATTCATTCCGAGGCATTGAGGAGATCCCGCAGTGAGTTTTATCGACGACATATTTGCGCGGCTTGAGTTGGCGCGAGAGACCGTCGTTTTGCGAGAGCTTGGTGCCGAGAATCGGGGAGATGCGTCGGCGGTGACCGGACGCGATCTGCTCGCGATGATCAATAAGGCGCGAGACTTCCTTGCCGCTGCGGGGTTGAAGAAGGGCGACCGATGCGCTTTGCTGGCGCACAACGGCATACGCTGGGTCGCGATGGATTTGGCGATTATGGTCGAGGGATTGATTGTGGTGCCGCTTTATGCGCGGCAGGCTCCGGCGGAACTCGTTGCCATGATGAAGGATTGTTCTCCGGCGTTGATTGTTTGCGGGGATGCGGTGCTGCGGGCCGCGATCGCGGAGAACTGGCTGGAGGCGCCGCCGCAAGGATTGGTTGAGGATATATTCGTCGATAGCTCCCGCCCTTTGCCAAGAACGCAAAGGATGGGGCACCCGGATGTTGCGGAAAATCGACAGCTTGCGGATTCCGATCCGGTCACGATTATTTATACGTCGGGCACATCCGGCGAAGCGAAAGGTGTTGTTCTCACGGCGGGCAATGTCCGCCATATGCTGGGCTGCACTTCCGGGCGGCTCGACGCGTTGATGCAGAACCAAGCCGGGCAGGATCGCGTGTTCCATTATCTTCCGTTTTGTTTCGCCGGTTCCTGGATCATGCTGCTGACCTGTCTGTTGCGCGGCAACTTACTTTCGCTTAACACAGACCTGAGCAAGATCGCGAGCGATATGCGGGCCGTCGCGCCGGATTATTTCCTTAACGTTCCGGCACTTCTCGAACGGATGCGCAAGGCCGTCGACGAACAGCTTTGGAAGACTGGCGGCGTGGTCCTCAATATCTACAGTCGAGCCAAAGGCGCGTGGGTGCGTCGGCAAGAGGGACGGGCAAGCTTCGCGGATTCAATGTGGCTGGCCTTGGCGAATACAGCGGTGTTTCCGACCATTCGAAAAAAAATGATTGGTTCGCATCTGAAAGCTCTGATCTGCGGTTCGGCGCCCCTTAGCGTGGAGACGCAGCTCTACTTCATGATGCTGGGGGTTCCGGTGCTGCAGGTGTACGGGCTGACTGAAACTACCGCTATCTGCACCATGGATGACCCAGGTCATGTGGAACCCGGCCGCGCGGGACCGGCAATCAACGGCGTCGAAATGAAGCTGGTGGAGAACGACGAGATTGTTGTGCGTGGGCCGAATGTTTTTCCGGGATATTGGAATCGACCGCAGGAGACTGCGAAAGCCTTGCGCGATGGTTGGTTTCATACTGGAGATCAGGGCGAGGTGGATGCAGCAGGGAACTGGCGGATTGTGGGACGCATCAAGAATCTGATTATTCTGGGTTCAGGTCACAACATTGCACCGGAGCCAATCGAAGAGGAAGTGCTGGGGAATTTGCCGGGAGCGCAGCAGGTCGTGCTCGTCGGCAATGGGCGCGGTTATCTTTCGGCGGTTGTGACTGGGGACGTCACGCGAGAGCGGGTGCAGGCTGCGCTCGATGCGGTAAATCCGGGCTTGCCGCATTACAAGCAGGTGCGGGCTTTCTATATTTATGCTCAGCCGTTCTCGATTGAGAATGGTTTGCTGACAGCGAATGGAAAACTGAAACGCGATTTGATTGCGGGGCGATTGAAGGAAGAGATCGAAGAAATGTACGGGGTGAAGCAGGCTTCATAGTTGGATTCCGGTCAAAGGCGTTAACCAAAGGACACGAAGGTTCACAAAGGAAATCGGCTGGGGAATGGAATCTTTTCGCGGGCAGGCGCTCTCGTGGGAGCTGAAGGACGGCGTGGTCGAGCTAGCGCTGCATCGCGCGCCCTGCAATGAGATTGGTTCGCTTACACTCGATGAGTTAGAACAATTTGTCACTGTACTCGATGGTCTCGAGAGCGTAGCTCATGCGCTCATCATTTATAGCGAGGTCAAGGCTGGTTTTTGCGCTGGAGCGGACTTGCGGGAATTGTATCGCCGCTCCCAGGAGATGGAGCGGAAGGATGCGGCCAAGGGCGTCCGCGATTATCTGGAGCGCATTCATCGGGTGCTGAACACGATCGACGCCTCGCCGTTGACCACCATTGCGGCGGTGCATGGAGTCACGTTCGGCGGTGGGTTTGAACTCGCGTTGGTGTGCGACCTGATTATCGCCGACAAGATGGCGCGATTTTGTTTCCCGGAGTTGCGGCTGGGATTGATCCCCGGCTTCGGGGGAATTCCGCGTCTGAAGCGCGATCTGGGGAATGCTGTGGTTCGCGATCTGCTGCTCACGGGACGCAGTTTTAATGCGACGAAGCTTCAGCAGGTTGGACTGGTGAGCCAGGTCGTGGCGGAAGGCGAGGCGATACGAGTGGCGCGGGCAACATCTGCTCAGCTCGGTAAATTTGACCGGCAGACTGCGATTGCGGCGAAGCGGTTCATCAAACCGATACCCTACGAGGAGTTGAAGGAGGAGATCGATATTTTCTGCGAACTTTTTGTCCAGCCGGCAGTCGAAGCCGGTCTGAGGAAGTTCGCGGAGAGCGAGGATGCGCAGCCGTATTTACCCTAGGCATTTTTGTGGATCCTAAGGTACACAGATCCTTCGCTTCGCTCAGGATGACAATCGTGTGTTTTTCTTGATCAGCGGGCTTAGACAATGACAGCACCCAAACAAACACTCGAAGAAATCTTGGATCTCGCAGCAGCCCATTTCAAAGTGCCGCGGGAGAAGCTCACCCCGGACGAAGACTTCTTCAAGACGCTCGGGATCGATAGCTTGCAAGCGCTCGATCTGCTGACGCGACTGGAGCATCATTTTCGTATTGAATTGCCGGACTACGAATTGCAAGGAGTGTCGGATTTCAGAACGCTAGCCGAGCGGATTCAGGCACGGTTGTGAGTCGGCAGTGCGGGGAAGAATCAATATTCAGTTGACGGTTCTCAGTTCTCAGTCTGTTGTGAAACTGATCGACGTGGTTTTCTATTCTTAATGCTCAATCTCGACCAATACAGCTGTCTGGGCGCTGCTCTGCGGGATGCCTTGGACCGCTGGCCGAATGAAACCTGCCTGATCGAAGCAGACCGGGAGCGAGAGAAGACGCGGCTTACGTACTCCGATTTTGAAGACGTGGCTCTGCCGTTGGCGCGCGCGCTCGAGGATGCCGGGTTTGATTCTGGCGATCGTGCGGCGATCATCATGACGAATCAGTCGAAATGGCTGATTTCGGCGTACGCGGTTTTTTATCGCGGAGGCGTGCTGTTGCCGCTCGATTACAAGCTGACAGCGGCTGAGCATTTGCAATTGCTGGCGCACTCCAAAGCGAAGTCCTTGATTGTCGAATATTATCTTTGGCGCGCGATCACACAGTCGCCGGAGTTCAAGAACCACAAACTAACGAAGGTGCTGGTCACGGAAGCGCCGTTGGGAGCCGATCTTGCATGCGCCCATCGCTGGGAAGATTTTCGCCGCAAGGGCGACCCCCGCTTTGTCCCGCGAGAGCGGGAGGATGTGGCTTGCATCGTCTATTCCTCCGGCACCGGCGGGCGACCTAAAGGATGCGTGCTCACCCACGAGAATTATCTGGAGCAGTGCAAGTCGCTGACGGCGTGGTATCCGTTCTGGCCAGGGGTGCGCTACCTTAGCATTCTGCCGACCAACCATGCGATTGATTTTATGGTTGGCTTCATCGGGCCGTTCGTCTGTGGAGCTTGTGTGGTGCACCTGCGCACGCTGCGGCCGGAGTTTGTGCGCGATGCGTTTGTTCGCTACAAAATCACTTATGTCGCGCTCGTTCCCATGATTCTGAAGAACCTGGAGCGCGGGCTGCGAGCGAAATTCGACGAACTCTCCGCCGGCAAACGTTTCTTGCTTTATCGAATGATCGCGCTGAATAAGTCGCTTACTCGCAGAGAGCCCAAGGTTGGACTGAGCCGCAAACTCCTGTCACAGGTTCATCAGGGGTTCGGTGGAGAATTGCGAGCGATGTTTACGGGCGGCGCATTCATCGAGGCTTCGACGCTGCAATTTTTCTACGATCTCGGCGTTCCGGTAGCTAACGGATATGGGCTTACCGAGGCCGGCACTTCGCTTACGCTGAACGACCTAAAGCCCTTTCGCGCAGACACCGTGGGGAAGCCGCTGCCGGGAGTCGAGTTGCGTATTCTCAATCCTGATTCCGATGGGATCGGCGAAGTTGCAGTGCACGGCAAGACCGTGATGTCGCACTACCTCGATGATCCCGAATTAACCGCGCAGACGATCGTCGATGATTGGCTGGTAACGGGCGATCTCGGCCGCTTTGACGGCAACGGGCACTTGCAGCTTTTCGGGCGCAAGAAAAACATGATCGTGACCGAAGGCGGTAAGAATATTTATCCCGAAGACATTGAAAATGCCTTCGACGGGCTGCCGGTCAAAGAGTACTGCATTTTTGCCGCAAACTACCTTTGGCCAGCAAAGGGTCTTGGTCGCGAGATGCTGGTTCTCCTTCTTCGGCTAGAGCAGAACCAGGAATTCACTGACGCCCTGAAACAAGAGATCATCGCGCGCAACCGGCGCTTGCCCGACTTTAAACGGGTTGGCGGATATCTGCTATGCGGTAAAGATTTTCCTCGAACCGCGTCCATGAAAATTAAGCGCACCGAACTGGCCGAGGATGTTCGCAAAGTTCTCGGCCGCGCGGCCGTGGTCGAACTGTGAACAACACGGACAGTTTTCTTGCCGTGGTGAATCCGGCTGCGGGTGGAGGACGATGTCGCAAGCTCGTTTCAAAAGCGCTTGATCGTTTGCGAGCAGGCGGAATCAAGCTGGATGTGGCCGAAACCAGCGGACCAGGCGAGGGAGTGAATCTTGCGCGCGACGGCTACGCCCGCGGGTATCGCAAGTTCATCGCCGTAGGCGGCGATGGCACGTCGTACGAAATCGTCAATGGACTCTTTCCGCGCCGGGATTCTGACGAGCCGGTCACGCTGGCATTCCTTCCGCTGGGAACTGGTAATTCGTTTTTGCGCGAGTTCACCGACCGCGGGGTAGAACACGCGGTCGAGGCATTGCTCGCGGGGCGATCTCAGCCATGCGACGTTTTGCGATTGCGTCACACGCAAGGGGTGTTGCACTACATCAACCTGTTGTCCATGGGATTCGCTGCAGATGTGGCGACCTTGCGGGCGCGGCGTTTCAGCGGGTGGGGAGAACTTGGTTATCAATCGTCCATCTTCATTACGCTGGCCCGGTTTCGGCGCCGGCCTTTTCCTCTGCAAGTGGACGGCGAACGGGAGATCGACCGTCGTCCATGTTTGTTTCTGACTTTCAACAATAGTAAGTTCACCGGCGGAACCATGATGATCGCGCCCAACGCGGAGGTGAATGATGGCCTCATCGAATACGTGCGCTGGGGGCCGATTGGTCGATTGGGACTGATCCGCAATTTGCCGACGCTTTATGACGGCACTCACATCCAACATCCGCTGGCCGAAAGGCGCGAGGCGAAGCGAATCGATTTCCATTTGGACGCTCCGGTGGACGTGATGGTTGATGGTGAAGTGCTGACCTTGCAATGCCAGACTCTGGATGTGCTGCCATCGGCTCTACGCGTCGTGGTATAAGAATTTATCCCTATGTCACAAGAGCGCAGAAAACGGCAACAGCATCGGCAAGGACAAGAGCAGCCAAATCCAAATCGTGCACGCTACATAATGATCGGCATCGTGATCGTCATTGCATTTGCATTTGCGTACTATTTTCTGTGGTACAAGCGCACCAGCCGTTTTGATGCCTTTGCGAAGTGCCTGACGGCGAAGCAAGCCAAAATGTACGGTGCATTTTGGTGTCCGCATTGCGAGGAGCAGAAAGAAAAGTTCGGCTCATCGTTTCAGTACGCTCCTTATATCGAATGTGGAATCAAAGGCTCGAAGGGCATCGAACCGGTTTGCACCCAGGCCGGCATCAAACGCTTTCCTACTTGGATCTTCGCTGATGGCACGCGGGTGGAGGGCGAGCACGAGTTGGATTTCCTGGCTAACGCGACGGGATGCAGCCTGCCATGAGCTCAGCCGCGCGGCGGGTGTTCCAGTCGATCGCCGTTCTGGCTTCAGCCGGGATCGTCGTCTCTTCCGTTTCGCTGCGTCATCACTACGGCACTTCTCAAACGACCTATTGTGATTTCGGGGCCAGTTTCAATTGCGATATCGTCAATCGCAGCATTTACTCCACCGTGCTTGGAGTTCCGGTCGCGCTGATTGGCATCTTTGGTTACGGACTGCTTCTCATCCTGGCGACGTTTTACCGCAAAAAAGCAGAAGCTCCTTTCATGCTCTTGATCGCTTCCACAGGGGGATTGGGTTTTGCCCTTTATCTGACTTACATCGAGAAGTTTGTGCTCGCGACCTGGTGTATTTTGTGCCTTTCGTCGCTGGCGCTGATCGTTCTGATTACCGCACTCTCGTCGTTTTTGGTGGCGGCCGCCATGCGCCGGAACTGACGGCGGAATTTTCTTATAGGGCTAGTGCGGGCGAAGACGCCCTCGCCCACATTTCACGATGGAAGAAACTGCACACGAGCAAGTGGCACCGCCGAATCAATCCGTGACCGGCGATCTTCGGTTGCACGAATTTCACAGCCGCATATTTCGCAATACGCGAATGCTGCGGGTCTGGCTGCCGCCTCGATATGACGCACCCGAGAACGCCGCTCGGCACTACCCCGTACTTTATCTGAACGATGGCCAAAACCTTTTTGACCGTGCCACGGCTTTTGCTGGCGTGGAATGGCAAGTGGACGAAACTGCCGATCGATTGATCCGGCAAGAGGTGATTCCGCCGCTGATTGTGGTCGGAATCGACAACGCGCAGTATGACCGGATCAAGGAATTCCTGCCGTACCGCTCGTTTCATCCTCCGGTTTTGCGGCCGCAGGGAAAGCGTTACCCCGACTTCTTGATGAGTGAACTCATGCCCTTCGTGTACGAGCGATATCGCATCGCCAGAGGTCCTGAAAATACGGGGCTGGGTGGGTCATCCTTAGGCGCGCTGATTTCTTTGTACACGGTGATGGAACGGCCAGGCGTGTTTGGGCGCTTATTGCTGGAAAGCCCTTCGCTATTTATTTCGAATCGAAGGATTTTGAAATACAGCCGAGCTTTCCGACGATGGCCAGAGAAGGTGTTTCTGGCGATAGGAACGCGGGAAGTTGGTCGTGACGACAAAGACAAACAGGTTGTCGAAGATGTTCGCGAGCTCGAGAAAAGTCTGCGGCGAGCGGGGCTGGACGAGAGCCGCTTGCTGGTGAAGATCGCCGAGGGCACGTCGCATAATGAAGGCGAATGGGCCAAGCGTTTTCCCGACGCGTTGAGCTTTCTGTTTGGGAGTGCTGGCGGTATTTAATTCGTCTTGCGCACTCTTGACCAAGGTCGGCAAACATTCCGCAAGCTCTACTCGCTGCGGCGCACTTATTTCGAAGTACTTTGATTTACAGTTTCCGCACTTGGCTGAGAATTCGGCGACTCTTGGTCGAGGATCCCAGGATAAGCAGAAAGTTTTGGCGGGGATTCGTCGGGTTCGAGCAGCCAGACGTTTCGATTCCTGAAATATTGCAGCAACTCCCGGTTATTCTGATCGCCCATATCCCGCGCCCACACTACTTTTGAGGCGTCGATGTCGGCGGCGTTGTAAACCCACTCGGGGTCCGGCAAATGCGACGGCCCATAACGAACGATGATCAAGTGGTGTCCGGGCGTATTCTCCAGACTATGCAGAAGCCTGGCGCGGGGCATATTGCCTCGCGGCCATGGTTCCTCAATGGTTGCGCGTGCCTGAATCGCAGTCACGCGAATCAGCACGATCGCGAAGCAGATCAACGGAACGGCTCGAACCACTGATGGTCCCAGCCACCTTCCCTGCCACCGCCAGAGCCTCAGATGCCGCATGCACTGGAGCAGAACGATGTAAAGGAGGCCAGTCGCCGGCGCAAAATAATGCGGACGAAACCACGTTTCGACCGTAAGTCCAAGAAGAAATACCACCAGTGCCAGCAAAGGAAACCGGATCCGACGGTCACGCCAAGTCCACGGGAGCGCCAGCAAAGGAACGGTCAAGGCAGGACCTAGAAAGAATCGCCAGAACCATGCGATCTTGGACGCGCTCTGCTTAATGAAACCAGCAAAGGTACGATTGTCCTGGTAGTACTTGAATTCTATTCCTTCGTAGAAATTTTCCATGACCGCATAACGGTATTCAAGTTTCGGCAAGGGATCTTGCCAAATAAAGTATCGAGCACGCGAGTAGAGGCTGCGATCGACCTGGTAGCCCATACGAAACGGACTGCCAGTCACGCGATAGTTATAGTAGCCGGTCGCGACGGCTGTGATCGCCAGTATCAGCGCGATTGGCGCGATCACGCGGATCAAGACGGCCGGAAGCTTGGGACGCGTCGGGCGGGCCAGCCATGTTGCCATCACTACCGCGACTGCTGTTGCCAGAACCAGTCCCTCGTACGGCCGAGTGTTGGCTAGGATCGCAAGACCCAGAGCCAGCCAAATCGCATCCCGCACGCGCAGGTGGCGCTTCAAGCGCGGCAATGCGCCTAGCACAAGTGCTCCACCCAGAGCCGTGATCGAACCGCACCAAAAGCCGTTGAGCCAGTAGCCGAAAACGCCGAACCGGAGCAGGACAAGCAGGCCGCCGAGCAGCGCCCAGCCGGGCGGAAGCCAAGCTTGAAGCATCCAGGTCAAAGCCGCGCACATCAGGGCGGTTACGAGAAGGTTGCCGATCCAGGGATGTCCGAGCAGTTGCCCCGCCGCGAGTACCAAACCCTCGGCGGGCGTGTACATGGACATGTAGGTGGGACGCTGAATGATGTGAAAGCTCTCAAAGTGCATCCACATCGGGTGGGTTGGATTGGTAAGCCGACCGTGGGAGAACGTATCGGCGGCCAGAAGGTAGCTGTACTCATCGTGATAAAAAGGTTCCGGAATATTAAGGATTGGAATCAGCGCCGCACGCATCGAGACGCACATCAGACCCACGGCGACGACGGCAACATTTTTTCTTCGCGCCACACGGAGAAACTGTTTCTCCAGCCACAGAAGAGCAGAGGGCGCTGCGCGGCCCGGGCGCGGCCGCAGGATTAGTACGCCCGCCGCGAGCACCAAGACGAATTCGATGACTTGGACAGCGTATCGGATCAGGAATTCTTCGAAGCGCGGCATGAATAGCAGATTCTTAATTGCAAACGTGGCATTGTCAATCGAGGCCGCGATTTTGCTTGGGTCATCGCGATGCGGTATGCTCTCGCGCAGTGAGAAGTGAACTCTGCCAGAGCAATGCGGACGCGGTAGGGACTCGCCGAGCGTCAGCCTTTCGTTTTAGCCTGTGGTTGACTATCGTGGTCGTCGTAGCGACCGTTCTGAGACTCTTCCGCTTGGGAACCAAAAGCTTCTGGCTTGACGAAGCCGCTAGTGCGACGCTCGCGCGGCTTGATTGGAGCGCTTTTTGGAGCGTAATCACTCACCGCCAGGCCAACATGGTTCTGTACTACGTGTTGTTGCGTGGCTGGATCAAACTGGGTAGCAGCGAGTTCGTTATACGGTCTTTGTCAGTGATGGCCGGTGTAGCTGCGGTTCCCGCCATCTACCTGCTCGGCCGACGTCTTTTTGGACCAAGAGCGGGAAGAGTGGCCGCGCTGTTGCTCTCCGTCCACGCCTTTCACCTCAGGTATTCGCAGGAGGCCCGCGCCTACAGCCTCTTCATGTTGCTGGCGATCGTGTCGTCTTTCTTTTTCCTGTTGAGTCTCGAACAACCCTTGCGCAAGAACAGGGCCGCATACGTTTTGACGGGCGCTCTGATGGTGTACGCCCAAGTGTTTGGTACCTGGATGCTGGTGGCGCAGTGGGTCTCTTTGTTTTTTCGGCGGAGCGAGATTGCCTGGAAACAATTTCTCTTCAGCGTTGCAGTGATTTGTTTGTTGATTTCTCCTTTGGCTTATTGCCTTCTATTTACATCGGACCGGACTCAACTCCACTGGCTCACCCAGCCGACGCTGCAAGACTTGTATAAGTTTTCCCTAGACATGACAGGGAGCGGCGGTCCGTTGCTTCTATTAGCGTATGGGGCGCTGTTATTGATCAGTGTGGCTACTGGCCTTGGCCGTCTGAAATCGCATGCCGCCGCCGTGGACGCTTGGAGATATTGGTTTCTGTCGACTTGGCTAATTCTGCCCTTGGCACTGGCTCTGATCATTTCCCTGCGCTGGCCCGCTTTCGAGCCTCGCTTCCTGATCTTTTGTCTTCCACCGCTGGTGTTGCTCGCGTCTGATACATTGTCCCGCATTCGTTCGAACGCTCTCTTTGCCGCGGCTCTGATGATTCTGCTCGGCCTTTCGCTGAATGGCACATACTCTTACTATCAAGCGCGTGCGGACGCCGAACACACCGACGACTGGAGAAGCGCGACACGCTACGTATTGTCAGAGGAACACGCGAACGATGCTGTTCTGTTTAGCTATTCTGAAGAGAGACTTGCGTTCGACGAATATCAGAGGCAGTTTCGCGTGGCTAGCTCTCGAATCCGCGAGTTTCCGGAGCAGACGGATTTGGAATTACTGATGCTGCGTCCGTCGCGGCCAAGCCCCGCGATGCTGGATGAGATTGTCACCGGGTATACACGCGTATGGGTGATCTCTGCTTTTCAGCCCAATTCGCACAGCCTTCCCACGGACGCAGCGCTAAAAGCTCATTTCAGCTCGCTCGAAGAGCGAAGTTTCGGCTTCGTCCGCGTTGATTTGTTTCAAGATAAAATTCCGAAGACAAGCGATCGCTGACAGACTTCGGCTTAATAGGAAATGAAAAACTCGATTCGAATCCTGATTTGGCTGGTCGTTGCTGTTCTTGGCGCGCTTGCTCTGGGCACGATTGCGTTGCACCGCGGCGAGGAAATCAACGCCATGTGGCTGGTAGTCGCGGCGTTTAGCGCATACGCTTTGGGCTACCGTTTCTACAGCAAATTTATTTCCGCGAAAGTGCTCGCGCTCGATGCGCAGCGAGCCACACCCGCGGAGCGACTGGAAGATGGCCGCGATTTCGTTCCCACCAACAAGTGGGTACTCTTTGGGCATCATTTTGCGGCTATTGCCGGGCCGGGACCGCTGGTGGGTCCGGTGCTGGCGGCGCAGTTTGGCTATCTTCCAGGGACGCTCTGGATATTGATCGGCGCAGTGTTTGGCGGCTGCGTGCAGGACTTTGTCATCCTGCTTTTCTCGGTGCGGCGTGATGGGAAATCGCTCACTGAAATGGCTCGTGACGAGATCGGCATCGTGGGTGGCTTCGTCGCCTACACGGCAGTCATCAGTATCATAGTGATTCTGCTCGGGGTCGCGTCGTTGGTTGTAGTGAACGCTTTGAAAGCCAGTCCCTGGGGCGTATTTACCATCGCAATGACGATCCCCATCGCATTGTTGATGGGCTTGTACCTGCGCCGCTTGCGTCCCGGCAAAGTGTTGGAAGTTTCGGCTCTTGGATTCATTCTGGTGATGCTTGCGATTTGGGGCGGACAGTACGTCTCGCAGACTCCGGCGGTCGCTCCGTGGTTTACGTTGACCGCCCCCGCGTTGGCTATCATCATCATCATTTATGGATTTGCGGCGTCGGCATTGCCAGTGTGGTTGCTGCTGGCACCGCGTGACTACTTGAGCACTTTCGTCAAACTGGGCACGATCGGATTGCTCGCTTTGGGAATTATTGCGCTGCGTCCTACCCTGCATATGCCCGCGCTGACGCGATTCGTCGACGGATCCGGCCCTATCTTTGCCGGCAAGGTCTTTCCCTTCGCCTTTATCACAATCGCCTGCGGCGCCATCAGCGGATTCCATGCTCTGATCTCCAGCGGTACGACTCCGAAGCTGATTCGGCGCGAGACCGAAACCCGCCTGGTGGGCTATGGCGCGATGATGGCAGAATCGATGGTCGCGATTATGGCTACGATTGCCGCTTGCGTGCTTCAGCCTGGAACCTATTTTGCCATCAACAGTCCGGCGGGAATCGTAGGCCAGGCGCCTGAAGCCGCAGTCGCAACCATCAGCGGATGGGGATTCCCGGTTACGGCCGCCACCATGCATTCGCTGGCGCAGGCGGTGGGCGAGCAGAGCTTATTCAATCGCACGGGTGGCGCGCCTGCGTTTGCCGTAGGGATGGCCCACATTTTCTCTAGCAGTCTGGGTGGACAGGCGGTGATGGCCCTTTGGTATCACTTCGCCATCATGTTTGAGGCGTTATTTATTCTTACCGTTCTCGATGCCGGCACGCGCGTGGGCCGCTTCATGGTGCAGGATGCGCTCAGCCATGTTTGGAAGCCGCTTGGCCGCACGGGTTGGTACCCATCGATTCTGGCAACCAGCGCCTTGATCGTGGCTGCGTGGGGATCGTTCTTGTGGCAAGGGGTGAAAGACCCGCTGGGCGGAATCAATTCGCTGTGGCCGCTGTTTGGGATATGCAATCAGTTATTAGCGATTGTCGCGCTATGCGTGGCGACGACCATCATCATTAAGATGGGCAAGGCGAAGTATTCGCCAGTGACTCTCGTCGCGCTCGGCTGGTTGGTTGCGGTGACGTTCACGGCATCGTGGCACAAGATTTTCGACCCCAATCCGCGGATCGGTTTTCTTGCGCACGCGCGGCAACTTGCTTCCTCAGCCGCGCCCAGTCATGAAATTTCGCGGCTGATCTTCAATGACCGGCTGGACGCTGCGGTTGCCGGCGCCTTGGTCTGTATGGTCGCGCTCATTTTGCTGGAGTCGATTTCCTTGTGGGTAAGCGTCATCTCCGGCCGCATGCAGGCGAGAGTCAGGGAAGCACCGTTTGTGGCGACACGTTTTGCGGCGGAGGAACAGGGATGACACAACTTCGGCAAATCGCAGCCACGATCGTCGCGACACTGCGCGAGATTTTCGATGAGTCCGCCTACTCGCGCTTTCTTGCGCGGCACGAAGTGAGTTCTTCGTCAGGCGCTTATGCGGCGTTCCTGCGCGAACAAGAAACGAGCAAAGCGCGTCGCCCGAAATGCTGCTAACTTTGACCGAGCAGCACCTCCTCGAATAGCCTGTACATTCCGCGATGAGCGAGCCCGCCATTTCCGTCCGAGAGTTGCGCAAAGCCTACGGGCCGGTAGAGGCCGTGCGTGGCCTCGATTTCGAAATCCAGACTGGAGAAGTTTTTGGCCTGCTTGGTCCGAATGGCGCGGGCAAGACTACCACTGTGGAAATCCTGGAGGGCTTGCGCCCGCGTAGTGGAGGGCAGGTTTCGGTGTTGGGCTTCGATCCCGAAAAGCAGAAACAGCAACTCAAGGATCGTATCGGCGTCTGCCTGCAAGCCACGAATCTGCCGGATAAGATTCGTGTCCGCGAAGCTCTCCACGTTTTTTCTTCGTTTTATAGCCGCAACGTTGACGCGAACCAAATCCTGAAGCGGTTGCAACTCGAGGACAAACGCGATGCCTTCTATAGCACGCTCTCGGGCGGCCAGAAGCAGCGCTTGGCGCTGGCGCTCGCATTGGTCAACGATCCGGCGCTGTTGTTTCTCGACGAACCCACGACCGGCCTCGATCCGCAAGTTCGCGCCGAGATTCATGGGTTGCTCGAGCAACTGCGGGATGAGAAACGCACCATTCTGCTGACTACCCATTACATCGAGGAAGCGGAGCGTCTTTGTGATCGGGTTGCGATTATCGATCAAGGACGCATCATCGCCATGGACACTCCACGCAAGCTGCAGCAGCAGAGCCGCGCGGCTTCGACCATCGTCGTGACATGCGACAAAGCGATTCCAGCCCAACATCCAGTTTGGGCCGAGGCAGTCGAGAGCATTGTGGATTCCACCGGCCATACGCTGACCGTGAATTCGCGACGTCCGGCGGCGACGCTGGTGGACTTGATCAAGTGGATTGACCAGAGCGGTCTTGAGCTGGTGGATGTTCATCTCAAGAAGCCAACTCTGGAGGATGTGTTCATCGAATTGACGGGCAAGCGGCTTCGCGACTGAAACGGACGAAATGAGAAGTTACATCGCACTTATTCAACTGGATCTCAAGCTCGCGCTGCGGCAGAAGTCCGTCCTGTTTTTCAATTACATGTTTCCGCTGATTTTCTTTGTAGTCTTCGCTCAGGCCATGCATGGAGATCGCGGCAACGCCATGACTCAGATCGTCACCATGGTGATCATCATCGGCGTGCTGGGCAACGGGCTGTTCGGTGCAGGCATGCGCGCAGTGCAGGAGCGCGAATCTAATGTACTTCGCCGGTACAAAGTTACTCCGATTACCCCGGCGCCGATTCTGATTGCGGCGACCATCGTGGGGTGGATCATTTTTATGCCGTTGGTGCTGTTTATGTTTTGCGTGGCACACTTCGGGTACGGCATGCTGTGGCCGGCGAGGATGGGATCGATTCTCCTGTTTGCGACCCTGGGCATTCTGGCCTTTCGCGCCATCGGCATGATTCTTGCGGCCGTGGCGAATTCCATGCAGGAAAGTCAGATCCTGGTTCAATTGGTTTACCTGCCAATGCTGTTTCTGAGCGGCGCTACCTTCCCGACCTCGATGTTTCCTTCCTGGTTGCTCATCGTGACGCAATTCCTGCCGGCCACGTATTTGGTTTCGGGACTCGAAGGAATGATGCTGCGGCAGGAAAGCCTGGTGGCGAACGCTTTTCCTGCTCTGGCGCTGCTGATCACCATGTTCGTCGGACTTTTCATTTCGTACAAGCTTTTCCGCTGGGAAAAAGAGGAAAAGATTCGTGGCTCCGCCAAGCTCTGGGTGGGCGCGGTTATGTTGCCGTTCCTTGTCCTCGGCTTATGGCAGGCGCACTCCAAGCAGAACGTGGCGAAGACCAAAATGCTGAACCGGGAACTGGCGCGGGGCGAAACCTACCTCGTTCGCGGGGCGCGTATTTTTGTCGGCGACGGGAAGGTGATTGAGTCGGGCGCGATTCTGATTCGCGGCGGCAAGATCGCCGAAGTCTATGAAGGAGAAGGACCGGATCCGAGGACGGTGAAAGCCACGCCCATCGAGGCCGCGGGCAAAACGGTTTTGCCCGGGCTGATTGATGTCCATGTGCACCTCGTGGCTCCGGGCGGTTTCTATGCGGACATGAGCCAGTACAACCCCGAGCCCCACATGCTGCGCAATCTGGCGGCTTACCTCTATAGCGGCGTGACCGCAGTTAGAAGCGTGGGCGACCCTTTGGAGATTGTGCTCAAGGTGCGCTCAACCGTAAATAGCGGCGAAAGGCTGGGAGCCGAACTCTTCACGTGTGGGCCACTTTTTACCGTTCAAGGTGGGCACGGCACGGAATATTTCAAGGGCATGCCGGCAAATATTCGTGAGCAGGCGGAAGCGCAGTTCACGCGCCTTCCCACTTCTGCCGACGAAGCGCGCCGCCAGGTTGACGAACTCAAGCGCTCCAATGTTGATTGCATCAAGGCCATACTAGAGGCGGGCGGCGGTTCCCGGGTCTTCAATCGTCTGGACAGCGCGATTTTCCAGGCCATTGCTCAGGAATCCCATGCTCAGCAATTGCCTCTCGCTGTGCATACGGGGGATGTTCGTGATGTAACGAACGCGGTGCAGGCTGGCGCAGATTCGGTTGAGCATGGCTCGTTCCGCGAGGCCATACCCGATGCCTTGTTCCAGGAAATGGTTAGCAAGAAAATCTTCTATGATCCGACACTGAGCGTGGGTGAGGCATTCAGAGACTTTGCTGCCGGCAATACCGATCTGCTGAAACGCTCGCTGGTGCAGCAAGTAGGGCCCACGGATCTGATCGAGAATACCGAGAAGGAAATGGCGTCAAAAGACGTCGAGCCCATCCGCGAAGGTATCGCGCAGTTCCCTTTCAACTTGGAAACGGGCACGCAGAATCTGTTGCGGGCATACAAGAATGGCGTCATGCTGGTGACCGGCAGCGACGCCGGCAACTTCCTCATACTTCACGGTCCCACGGTGCAACACGAACTCGCTCTCTGGGTGCGGGCGGGGATTCCTCCCGCAGTTGCGCTTCAGGCTGCGACTTACAGTGCTGCCCGTTTGCTGCGCGCGGAAAATCACATTGGGTCGATTCGTGCGGGCAATGATGCCGATCTGTTGGTGGTCGATGGGAATCCGCTCGATGACATCGGCGCAGTCGAGCGCGTCTCGATTGTATTCTTTAAGGGTGAGCAGTTGGACCGGTCGGATCTGTTCAATCAGGAGTAAACAAAATCTCTCGAGCCGGATGCTAGACTCTGGTGGATGCGGGTTCTGGGCATTGATTGCGGCACGGAGTACACCGGTTACGGCGTCGTGGAACTCGGTCACGATGGCGGATTGGTTTGCCTCGCGTGCGGCGCTGTCAAGCTTTCTGCACGCGACTCTATGCCGGCGCGTCTGTCAACCATCTTCGACCGCTTGGGCGCGGTCATCGTCGAGCATCGGCCGGATCGGGTCGCCATCGAAGATGTTTTTTATGCTTTGAATGTGAAGTCGGCGCTCAAGTTGGGACAAGTGCGCGGGGTTGCGATGCTGGCCGCGTCGTCGGCGGGTCTGGAAGTCGCCGAATACTCGCCGCTCTCCATTAAGTCCGCGGTCGTCGGCTACGGCAGGGCAGAGAAGCAGCAAGTGCAACACATGGTCACGCGGCTGTTGAATCTGGCCGAGATTCCCGAGCCACCGGACGCCGCCGATGCCCTGGCGATTGCGATCTGCCATCTGCACACCTCGGCTACGTTGGAACGCCAGCGGGCATGAACGGATTACACGCCTCAAGAGCAATTTGGCATAATTCCTTCTGCATGTTCTCCGCTCAGTTCCGACGCGAGCGTGTTTCGATGGAGCGACGGGCGTCCCCGACTGTCGAGTCGTTTGAATGTAGGCGCGGTTTTTCCCCCTGCGTCGCCGTCTGCTTGATCTTTTTCTTGGTGGCTCCTGCACTCGGCCAGCTACCAGTTGTCCCCACGGTCACTTTCACGCTGGATTTCCCCGGCTCCGAACCGGATCGCTACGTTATCTCGGTTTCCGAAGATGGCCGCGCTTCCTACGACTCTGACGGCAAGCTTAGCGTGGAGTCTGCCGAAGGCGATACTTTTCATTTGGATTTCACCATGTCTCCGGCCGCGCGCACTCGTGTTTTCGACCTGACGAAGCGCGCTCATTATTTCGAGGGCCAGATTGATTCCAAGAACAAGAAATTGGCTTCTACGGGGACCAAAACCCTGACCTACAAGGATGCACAGAAAAGCACGAGTGCCACCTATAACTATTCGCCCTTGGCCGCAGTCGCGGAACTAACAACTTTCCTCCAGTCCCTGTCGAATACCCTGGAATTCGGCCATCGGCTGGATTACTACCTTCGCTATCAGAAGCTTGCCTTGGACGAGGAATTGAAAAAGATGGAGGAAGTGTCGAATAGCGGCGAGCTGCAGGAAATTTCAGCGGTTGCTCCTGTCCTGCAGAAGATCGCCGATGATCCAGCTGTGATCAAGGTAGTGCGAGCCCGAGCTCAGCGCATGTTGCAACTCGCGGGGGCCGGAAATAAGTGACGGGCAGAGGGCAACCAAATATGTGTGATTTTCGGGCAACAAAATAACCCGACTCGTGATCTAATAGCGCAAGAGGGGCCTTGCCGGGGGTGTCCTATGTCCAGGTTAAACATCAAGCTGCTGACGCACGCGGCCGCAGCTTCTTCTCTGATTCTCACGATTCTTTCCTTCACCGTTCCCGCAGTTGCCGATTCACAAGTCCGCATGGTGCGATTGAGCGAGGTTCAGGGCGACGTCCAGGTCGACCGCAACACCGGACAAGGCTACGAGAAGGCATTCCTGAATCTACCCATCACGCAGGGTGTTAAGCTGCGAACCCGGAATGACGGCCGCGCGGAAGTGGAGTTCGAAGACGGCAGTACGCTGCGGGTCACTCCAGGCACGGTGATCGAGTTTCCACAGCTCTCGCTGCGCGACTCCGGGGTGAAGGTTTCGACCGTCCATCTGCAGGAAGGCACTGCTTACCTCAACTTCGCAGGAGCGAAGGACGATGAGTTCGCGCTGACTTTTGCTCATGAAAAGCTCACACTGGCACATTCGGCTCATCTGCGAATTGAGATGGCTGACGTCACCGCGACCTTAGCCGTCTTCAGCGGTGATGCGCAGGTCGCAGGCGATTCAGGAACGATAGCCGTCGCCAAGAACCATACTGCGACGTTCGACCTGACGGATGATGATCGTCATACATTGGCCAAGGATCTGGAGCCGGATCCGTTTGACGCCTGGGATAAAGAGCAGAATCAATATCACGAGGTGTACGCCAGCAACTCCTATAGCAGCTTTTCGCCGTATGCCTACGGCACCAGCGATCTGAATTATTACGGAAGCTTTTCTAACTATCCGGGCTACGGCAGCGTGTGGCAGCCTTACTTTGCTGGCGCCGGCTGGGATCCGTTTATGAATGGCGCTTGGGCATTCGCTCCCGGCTTCGGTTATGGCTGGGTCTCGGCGTATCCATGGGGATGGACGCCATACCACTCTGGCAACTGGGTTTATCTGCCTACCGGCGCATGGGCTTGGCAGCCCGGCGGGTCTTATATAGGATGGAACACCCCGCGGATTATTAATCCGCCCACGCACTACGCGCTGCCACAGCCTCCGAGTTCAGGCCAGGGAACGGTCGTTGTGAACCGCGGCCCCGCGCCGATCCAATTGGGAAGATCATTTGACAAGCTGCAAGTTACGAAGAACTCGGCGGGGCTCGGAATTCCGCGCGGTGGGATCAAGAACCTGAGCCAACTCTCGGGCACGGTTCAACAACAGGGATTTGCTACGGCAAAAGTTCACACCGCACCCGTGGGGGTCGGCTGGTGGCATGGCGGCTATTATGCTCCAGGGCAGATGGGGCCTTGGCAAAGCGGTGGTACCGGGAATGCATCGGTGGCACGCAGCAGTGGTGGGCACGCGGGCGGCGGCGCTCATCACTAGGGTGGGAGATAATTTTGCAATAAAAGGGCGGCCTTCGGGTCGCCCTTTTCTATTTACGCAGTCACTGATCTTTGCGGCCGGGACTACCTGATGCAACGCCACAGAATGGCATGTTCACGGAGTATCGATCCGCGCGGCAGGCTCCGAAAGAGTAAGGTGAAACACCGACCCGCAGCCCTGGGTAAAGCCTGCGTCGTCACATTCGGGTTGAGCCGATCCCCCGATGGGCGTGCTGCCATAGAAATCGCCGTGCGAACCTAGGACCAAGCCCATCGAGGGAATAATTGCGGCTCCGCTTTGGTCTTGGGTGAAGTCGTAGAGATCGGTTATTTTCCCTTTGGTATCTATTCTGAACAAACATCCTCCGCCGAAGGCGCAGTTGTTGACCATTTGGACGCCGTACAGGTTGCCTTTCGAGTCTCTCACCAGATGGCTGGCGTAAAGCGAATTCCGCACCTGGCCGTTAGTGCACGGGGGATCGGTGCACGGGCTGAAGGTGAAGAGCACACTGTACTTGCCGGTTGTATCCACTTTGAAAATGGTTCCCAAGCCGTACTCCCAATTTGTCTTTTTGATGATATCGCCGCCACTATCAGCAATGCCATAGAGGTTGCCGGCAGAGTCGATAATCAGGCCCAGAGGATCCGAGCCGTCCTTCGGTCCGGTGAAGGTGTGGAGGATGGTGAACTTGCCGCTCGGATCCAGCTTGTAGATGGTTCCACAGCCTTCTCCGGAGAGCATGCCCCAGCCGGGATAATCGCACTTGAGATTACCGCCATAGGCTGCCGTGCCGTAGATGTTGCCTTTGGCGTCAAGGACCAGGCCACCCTCGGGCTGGATTCCGTCTTTTCCTTTAAAAACATGAATCACGCTAAATTTGCCGGAGGGGGTGATTTTAAACAGCGTTCCACAGCCCAAGTCATTCCTGGCCAAACCGCAATTGGGCTTGCCCCCGTATGGCGACATGCCGTAAAGGTTGCCTTCCGCGTCCACGGCAACAGGAGAATCGAGGCAGCAGGCCTTCGCTGTTTCTCCGGCAACAAACAAGACGGTCTGGTGCCCCTGCCGGTTGACTTTGAAGACCACCGATGCGCCGCCGACAAAGCCGTTCCCTTGCGTCGTGCCATAGAGGTTACCCTTCGCGTCTCGGGCCAACCCTGCATAGGGACCGTACCCATTGTCTCCTCCCAGGAAGCGGTAGAGAATGGTCTCCTTGCCAGCGCTGTCGATCTTGAACACCGTTCCGCAAGTGTCTGCGCCGGCGCAGGTGGGGATGCCGCCAAACTTTGTTGCGCCGTAGAGGTTGCCTCGCGCGTCCCGGATGATGGGATTAGGAACTGCACCGTCCGTACCGGCGGCGAACGCATGGAGCACCGTGTAAGTCTGTGCCTGCGTCGGCTGGGCGGCGATGGCGGCCGCTAAGAGCAGCGCGAGCAGAGTAGTGGTCCGAATGTTGGGAACTTTGACGGAAAATCGTTTTCGAAGCATGACTGACCTCTCTGGTCCTAGCGTTTGAGGAAGCCTCACGTGTTCGTTGGGAAACCTCAACCGCGAATCGTAGTCCTACCCTGCTTGGGGATGTCATGGAAATGTAAGCAAGATGTCAAAATCCACCTCATGGTTTGGCACGTGCCAGGGTCAGACGCCCGTGGTAAGCTTTCTGTCCGTCCCTGTAAACCAAAACTCAGAGGCTCTTAGCATGCGATCATTTCTATTGCCGATTTTTCTGTTGAGCTGTTTGTCATTTCCCGCATTGGCGCAAACCACAGCGCAAGACTCCGGCAAGCCAGCCCCTCAGCTTGATCACTTCGATGCGAAGAATGTTGATAAGTCCGTCGATCCTTGCACCGACTTTTACGCGTATTCGTGCAATCGCTGGATTGCGGACAATCCCGTGCCACCCGATGAAGTGTTCTGGGATTCCTTCGGAAAGCTTCAGTTGTGGAATGAGACTTTCCTCCATCAAACCGTACTCGAAGTGGCCGCGAAGCCGACCGCCGAGCGGACGCCAGTCGAGCAAAAAGTCGGGGATTACTGGTCCGCGTGCACGGATCAGAAAGAGAGAAATGCGAACGCCCTCTCTACCTTGCGCCCCCAGTTGGAGCGGATCGAGGCCATGCGGAGCAAGGCTGAGATCGTCGATGTGGTTGCTGATCTCCATCGTTCGGTTTCCGGCGCATCGAATGCCGCCGATCCCGAGACCTACGCGGCGTTGTTTGGCTTTGGCGCGCAGCCTGATTTTCACGACACGACCCACGTAATCGGGCAATTTGATCAAGGTGGAATGGCGATGCCGGGCCGGGAATTTTATCTGAACGATGACGCGAAGTCGGTCGAGATCCGAACCAAGTACGTCGCCCACGTCGCACGCATGTTGGAACTCTCTGGTGTGCCGGCTGCCGAAGCCAAGACGGATGCGGACGTCATTCTGCAGATGGAAACGTCGATGGCGAAGGCTGCGATGGACATTGTCAAGCGGCGCGATCCCAAGAATCTCGACCACGAAATGAGTCTGGACGCGGTCCAGAAGCTGACTCCGTCGTTTGACTTCACCCGCTATTTGCGCTTGGTGCATGGCCCGACGACGGGAACCTTTATTGTAACCTCGCCCGATTTCTTTCGGGGAACCGAGCAACTGATCCAAAGCGAGCCTCTCGACCATTGGAAGGCATATTTCCGGTGGCAGTTGCTGAACGGTCTGGCAGGCGCGATGAGCGAGGATTTCGTAAACGAGGATTTTACCTTTGTCCCTCAAACCCTGTTCGGCGCGAAAGAGATTCAACCACTTTGGCGTCGATGCATCCAGTCCGAAGACCGCGACATCGGGCAATTGCTCGGGCAGGCCTACGTAGCGCGCGCGTTTCCGCCTGAGAGCAAAGCGCGAGTCCAGCAGATGGTGAACGCGCTCAAAGTCGCGCTGGGCCAGGAAATCGATTCCATGGATTGGATGAGCCCGCAAACCAAGAAACAGGCGCGGATTAAGCTGGCCGCCCAGATTGACAAAATCGGATATCCCGACCACTGGCGCGACTATTCGGCTCTGGAAATCGAGGCGGACAATCATCTGGGCAATGTGCAACGTGCCGCGGCATTTGAAATGGATCGCCAGCTCAAGAAGATTGGTAAGCCGCTCGACCGGACCGAGTGGGGAATGACACCGCCGACGGTCAATGCCTACGAGGATGCCCAGACCAACACCATCAACTTTCCAGCCGGAATTCTGCAACCGCCGTTCTTCGATCCCACCAAGGACGACACCGTCAACTATGCGGCTGCAGGCGCAGTGATTGGGCACGAGACCATACACGGATACGACGACCAGGGGCGCAAGTTCGACGAGAACGGAAATCTGCGCGACTGGTGGACCGCGGACGATGCCAAGGCCTACGACAAACGCGGAGACTGCATCGCCGACGAGTACACCGAGTTCGTCCCCGAGGCCGGCGTGCAGCAAAACGGCCGTTTGACCCAGGGCGAGAACACGGCCGACAACGGCGGAATCCATCTGGCGCTATCCGCGCTGGATATGGATCTAAAGGCGAAAGGCCAAAGCCTCGATACCAAGGGCGACGACGGCGTGACCGCGCTGCAACGCTTTTTTCTGTCCTACGCCAACATCTGGTGCGGCAACTTGCGTCCGGAAATGATGCGGACCATCCTGCTCATGAACCCGCATCCGCTCGACAAGTATCGCGTCAACAATGTGGTATCGAACATGCCGGAGTTCGCGAAGGCTTTCGGCTGCCATAAAGGGCAACCCATGGTGCGGGAGAACGCTTGCCGGGTGTGGTAAGAAGAAACAATGGAGGCCGGGCATCCCGCCCGGCCAAACGGGCGAGGACGCCCATTCCCCATCGTCTACTTATTTGCGGCGGCCTCGTCTTTCAAGTAGTTGGCGCTGAGCGTGCCTTTCTTTTTTGCCAGCTCAATTAACGTGGGATAGAACTGCACAAACGTTGTATCCACTGCGGCGTGTTGCTCGTGGCAGGAGTAGCACGCCGCCTCCTTGGGTACCTGCTTCGCTGGGCCGTCGCCATCGAAACCAAAGAAAGCCCATTTGCCAGCAAAGCGCGATTCGTCTTTCACGTGAACTTCGCGTCCCATCACTTCCGATGTCTGATAGTGACCGCTCTTATTGATGGACGCTTTGCTCCCAGCCATTCGAACCTCGAGTACCAGCATGGTCTTGTCGGGCCAGGTCCCGGTCTGAAGGAATGACTTGAAGGCGTCGGGGTTTACGAAAACGTTGTCGAACATCGAGTGGTCCATCGCCATACCGTTTGGGCTGTAACTCATGTCGACACCCGAAGTCAGATACACCCATTCGCGGTAGTTTGCCGGAAACATGAGGCGGCCATCCGCCGTGTATGTGGGCGTCTGCGTTGGCGAGGTGTTTTCCGCCGCTGGCGCTACTGCCGTCTTTGAGTCATACTGCGCCGGAGCCAGGAAAGCCAACCAAAGAAGAATACAAGTGCGCATGCTTACGTCCCCCTGATATTGCTAAACGTTAAAGCCGTACTGGCAGTTCCATATTTGCGTGGAGGAGTGAACTTCAGCCTCCCGCGTATTATAGGGAACGCGTCCACTCGGTCCGTACGTAATGTTCTCTCATTGTGAGTAATCGCGTATACTAAACCCAGCCCTTAACCACGAAGATCATCGCAACCAGCCCTGCGCCTTCGCGATTGAGAAGACTCAAAGCCAAGGTGTGGCAGGAGATATCTATGTCGTTAATTAATGGAGACAAGTCCCGAGCCAACCGTACGCGGAAGCAAAACATTCAGCGCCGGTTACGATCTCAAGCACTACTCCAGGAGGCTGCCAAAACTAAACCCGCGGGCGTGCGTAAGCAGGTGAAATCCGCTGTCCATCCCGAGTCGGTCGCGTCGTAGTTTGTTGACGGCCCGGAGCTGACGATTCTTCGGATGGATCGCAACCCGCAAAATCATCCCTGGAGGTGGGTATGGCTGGTCGAAGTCGCTCAAGCTTTAACAAACGCCAGAAAGAGCGCTCGCGTCAGGACAAGCAGCGCGAAAAATTAGAAAAAAGACAGCAGCGAAAGCTGGAGAAGCAATCGGGCGTCCCCGGAGAGAACGACGATTTCGGACAAAACGATCTCAGCTTAGCTGGAGACTACGAAGATCCAGAAGAAGTCACCGCCTCCAACTCGACCGTCGAAGACTAGACGTACGGGTACTGTGTATTTCGCAATGGTCAGCTAGACCCGGACGCGCCAGTCCGGGTAGCCGAGTGAAGCTCGGCAGGATTCCCATCAGAAAACAATCTCATTCCCGGCCCAGGAACGCGTCTTTCGCCTTCCTGCCTGATGCTTGCCACAGTTTGAAAATCTCGAACACGATCACTGTTGCGTATGTGACCGCAATCCAAACTCCTACCTCCTCGATCGGCAGTCCTGCCCATGCTCCGATAAACAAGCCTGTCATTTGCTTCGGCCGAAAGCCCCACCATTGATAGGGGACGGCCAGAGTGGCTTCCCAAAGCAAGCTCACCAGCACGATGATGAAGAGCGTCAGGCTGAAGGCTCGCCAGTTGATGAATGGTCGCGCTGTCGGAAAGAAGCTCATAGCGGGCACGAAAGCGCCGAGCACGAGCACGGTAAAGTAACCCGGGAAACCGTCTGGAACCGGCGAGAAGATTTTCTTGTAGACCACTGCCATCACGATCAGCGCAACTCCAACGATCGCGGACGTCGGATGGAACTGGAACAGGCGAGAGATTTTTTTCGACTCGCCCACGTAGTCAAGAACGTTGTAAGCCGCGAGCCAGAATTCATCCAGCCAGACATAAATCAGCAACACGCAGAGGAAGCCGGTGAAGTAAAAGATGTACTCCTCAACCGGGACCGGGCTGCCAAGCGCCGGCGCCTTGATCCCCAAGGTCGCCCCGGAATTGCAAAAAACGAAAAACTTGTGGGCGAAAAAGAAATCCAGCGCACAACCCAGGGGAACGAGAACAGCAATCGTGCGCCAAAAAGCCCGGCGTGGAATTTCCACGCCTTCAGCAGGCACGAACCAGAAGCCGATCACAACGATCGGAACGATGAACAGCAGAAGGCTCCAGGTATAGCCGTACGGCGTCGGGTTGGAGCCCGACACTTGCAGCGTCCCCGGGGAACGTATCGAGAGCAGAGTAATCGCAGCTGGGAGGGCGACCATCGCCACCATCGCCGCCACGAGCCAGGCGCTCAGGCGCGGGCTGGGATCTCCACCGGACGAACGTGGGCACATGAGGCGATCCCTCCTGAAGTTTGGAGTGACTTTCGCAGCATTCTACGCTTCGTTGCTGGTATCGTCTCGCGGAGTCTTCGGGTTACGTGGCTGGCTGAGCTCGCAGACAATTCACCGCACCACCACGCCGGCGTATCCAACAACCATTTCGCGATCGCCGGAGATGTCTCCTGAGGTCGCGTACTTGATCAGTTCAGCAGAAGTCGCGCCCAGGCGTTTGGTAGCGGTTAGCATGACGACGGCAGGGCCGAAGCCGCACATGCTGATTTCTTCCCTCATTACCACGTCGAATAGCCCGCGGGCATCGCGGGCTAACATCCGATCGATTGCCTTGTGGTCTTTTATCCGAGTGACGGCATCGTTCTCGTAATGATTCATGTCGCTTGAGGCGACAATCAGGATTCTTTCGTCGTGCGCGTTCACGGCGTCGGCTATGGCTTCGCCCAGTTTTTCTAAAGTGTCGAACTGTCCTGTGCCCAACGCAATTGGGACGAAGGTGAAACCGGGACGACGGGATTGGAGAAACGGCAGTTCCACTTCGATGGCGTGCTCGCTGCGGTGGGCGTCGGCGTCCTCGGTCAGCAGGGAGAATCTTTTCTTCAGGGCTTCTGCGAGCTCAGAATCGACTGGAACCGGGCCTAGAGGTGTCTCCCATGCACCGCTGCTCATGATGGCGAGCGGGCGCCCTTTGCCGGTGTGGTTGGGGCAGAGGATGATAATGCGTTGCGATTGCTCCACGCTCGCGAAGACTGCTCCCGCTACCGCGCCTGAGTAGACGTAGCCGGCGTGTGGGGCGACGCATCCTAAAGCCGGAGTCGGCGCAGCTTGGGGTGGGAAATACGACTGGAGATCTTTTTGCAGGGTTTCGCGGTCTTTGGGATAGAACCTGCCAGCTACGGCGGGATGGCGAACAGTTGACTGCATTTTGCATCTCCTTGTGATTTAGAAAAGGTCTTAACCACAAAGGACACTAAGGCACACGAACGGAAATCACGGACCTGCGGTTTCGAGCAATGCTTTGAATAACGCTGCGCTCTTTTCCAGCGACAAGGCTTCAGCTCGGACTGTCGGCTTTACTCCAGACTCTTCCAAGGCCGCACGCAAGGCCGCTGCAGGATAGTCCGATTTCAGATTATTCCACAGCGTCTTTCTCTTCTGGCCAAATGACTTTCTGAGAAAGTCGATGAACCCTACCTCGGGCACATTCAAGCCTTCGATGCGCGACGCGATCGCAAGCCGCACCACTGCGGAGTGCACCTTGGGCGGCGGCGAGAATGCGCTCGGCGGCAGCGTGAACAGTTTCTCTACCCGCGCATAGAGCTGAGCCGTGGCCGATAGCAGGCCATACTCGCTGCTTCCCGGACGCGCCGCCAACCGGTCTGCGACTTCGCGTTGCACCATGAGCACGATGGTCTCAAAGTATCTTCGATATGCGAACAGGCGCAGCAGGATATCCGAAGTGATGAAATAAGGGAGATTGCCTACCACCTGCACCTGCGCCGGCTGATGATTCATTCCCGGGCGTGTGCTGCCGGGCTTAGGTCCGAAGAGCGTGTCGAAATCGATGGCGAGAATGTCGCCCTCAATAATTTCGACATTCGGGGTGAGCGAAAACTTCATGCGCAGCTGAGCTGCCAGAACGCGATCAAGTTCAATGGCGATCAGCCTGCGGGCCCGCCGGGCGAGCAGGGAAGTCAGTGCGCCGCGTCCGGCACCGATTTCGAGTACCGTACTCTGGGAAAGATCTCCGAAGGCTTCGGCAATCCGCAATGCGGCTGAGGGGTCTTCGAGAAAATGCTGTCCCAATTTGGGCGTTCTAGGAGTCGGACGCGCAGCAGATACCTTCGGCACATTGACCCTCTTTCTTTCAGACGACTACACTGAACTCTCACCCCCGCGAATCTTTGCGCGGAGGAGCGGCGCAGCGCCGTTCTATCATAACTTGTGCCGAAGCCGGGGTCATAATCTGGAGGGTCATCTTCATGCATATCGCTTTTGCTGCCTCGGAGTGCGTCCCTTTTTCCAAGACTGGTGGATTAGCCGACGTGGTTGGCGCACTGCCGCGAGCCCTGGTCGCCGCCGGGCACCAGGTCAGCGTATACGTCCCTCGCTATCGCCAGACGAAGCTTTCCGACGCGCAGACGGTGGTCCGCAGCATTACCATACCCTTTGACGACCACTACCGATTCTGCTCCGTGGTCACCGGGGGCAGTCACTCGGGGGTGCGCTTTTATTTCGTGGACTACCCTCCATATTTTGACCGCGAAGCTTTGTATGGCACATCCGCGGGAGATTATCCCGACAACGCCGAGCGTTTTGCGCTGTTCTCGCGGGCGGTGCTCGAAGCCTCGAAGGTCTTAGGCGTTCCTAATGTTTTCCATTGCCATGACTGGCAATCGGCCTTGATTCCGGTGCTGCTGCGCACGCAATACGCCGAAGATCCCGCCTTCCTCGACGTGGGCACGGTCTTCACAATTCATAACATGGGATACCAGGGCTTGTTCCCGCCCGACACTTTACCGCTTCTTACCTTGCCCTGGGACTTGTTGACGATCGACAAGATGGAATTCTTTGGACAAGTGAACTTCCTCAAAGGCGCGCTGGTGTACTCTGATTTCATCACCACGGTCAGCCGCAAGTACAGCCATGAAATTCAGACTGCGGAATTCGGCTTTGGACTGGAAGGCGTGCTCCGCGACCGCGCCGCGACCGTGACCGGAATTCTCAACGGCGTCGACTATGACGAGTGGAGTCCGCAAGCCGACAAGTTCATTGCCGCCAAATACTCGCCGCAAGATCTGTCCGGCAAAGCCAAGTGCAAACAGGATCTGCTGGCGACCTTTGGTGTCAGCAAACCCGATCTGGCTTTGCCAGTGATCGGGATCGTTTCGCGATTCGCGGCGCAGAAAGGATTTGATCTGATCGCGCAAATTATGGATCGGCTGGCGCGTGAGGAAATGATCATCGTCGCGTTGGGCAATGGCGACAAGCAATACGAAGAGATGTTTGCGCGTATGCAGAAACAGTTTCCGCAGAAGATCGCAGTCAAGATCGCCTATGACAACGCTGTGGCGCACAAGATTGAAGCCGGTAGTGACATGTTCCTCATGCCATCGAAATACGAGCCCTGTGGCTTGAACCAGATTTACAGTCTCAAGTACGGTACTGTGCCCGTTGTGCGAGCCACGGGCGGGCTCGACGACACCATCGATCCCTGGGACCCGCGCACCGGCAAGGGGACGGGCTTCAAGTTCACCGACTACAGCGGCGAGGCCTTGTTACTGACGATTAAAGAAGCGCTGAAGGCCTTCCGCGATCAATCTTCCTGGCAGACGCTCATGCGCAACGGCATGAACAAAGACTTCTCCTGGAACGCTTCGGCGAAGGAATACGCTCGTATCTACGAACGAGTCCGGCAGGCGCGATCGACCCATAGCCAAGAGCTGACGGCAGTGTAGGCTGCGGCCAATCCGACCGCTGGTTCAAAAAGGGAAGGTTCCTGTCATCAAGAGTGACATTTACTTGTCACGAATCTTGACAAACCTGCTTTAGTCCGTTTAACCTGCAAGTTGCCGCTATTTCAGGCCTATCTTTGCGGTGCTTTCTAATCTTGTGGGATTCTTTCAGGCCGAGAGAGTAGACAGGCCGTCCACTTTCACTCCCTGCCACACCTAAATCCCGCGCCTTTCAGAGTGAATGAAACGACGCGGAGCCTGTCAATTCGCGCAGCGGCGACGCAACCCGTCGCGACTGCTCGAGGGCGATCAGTGCCAAGGAGGCTCCCGGCGTGAAGGTTCACCTGATCAATCCGAGCAGTGTGTCGTTTGGGACCGCGGTCATCACTCCGCGCTGGCAATACGTGCTGGCGGCGGCGACTCCGAAGAGTTTCGGCGACCCTGTGTTGGTCGATGAAACCCTCGTGCAGGTGCGTCCCGACTCGATTCAGGCCGGAGACGCGGTCGGAATCGGCATTCATACCGCGAACGCGCTGCGCGGATACGAGATTGGCAAGATGGCGCGCAGCCGGGGCGCGTATGTAATCTTTGGCGGGATTCACGCCACCCTTTATCCCGAGGAGGCGCTTGAATTGGGAAAAGCACATTCGGTGGTAAAAGGCGACGGCGACATTGCGTGGGGAAAAGCGCTCGCCGATTGCCGCGAGGGAGTGCCCAAGCCCATCTACGTCGGAGGACAGATCGAAGCCAGCGATTTTGTGGCCGCCCGTTGGGATCTGGTTCCTCGCAACCGGTACATGTGGGCCTCGGTGCAGACGGTTCGCGGATGTCCCAAGCATTGTTCTTTTTGCTCGGTGTGGCGCACCGACGGCCAGCGGCCACGCCAACGCGCGTCCGATGTCGTGATCGAGGAAATCGTGCAGTTGCGACGGCTCGGTTTTCGTTTCATCGCGCTGGCCGACGACAACTTCTATCCCGTCACCTTGACCGATCTCAGCCTTGCGACTCAGCAAAAAAATACGGCCCGGCTGAACGAACTGAAATCCATACGAGCAGAACGATTTGAACTGATGTCGCGTCTTTCCAAACTTCCGGACGACATGGTCTTCTTCACTCAGATCACCATGGAAGCAGCGGAAGATCTGGAATTTCTCGATGCCATGAAAGCCGCGCGGATCAAGGGCGCGCTGGTGGGAGTGGAATCGGTTACTCCCGAAGGATTGAAGGATGTCTACAAGGATTTCAACCTCGCCGGCGAGAAACTGACGGAGCAACTTCGCACATTCCGGCGTCACGGGGTTCATGTGCTCGGCTCCTTCATTTTTGGCCTGCCTAGCGACCGTCCCGAAACCTTCGCGGCGACGGCCGCCGCCGCCATTAGTGCGGAATGTACTTTCGCGCAATTCGTAATGCTAAGCCCGTATCCCGGAACCGTAGATTTCAATCGTTGGGAAAAATCCCTGGGCGATCACCCGCCAACTGTTGCCGGAATTCCGCTGACCCGGCGCTGGCTCATCCCGCAGGCACTTCGTCCCAAGCTGTATTGGGACCATCCTGTGATGTCAGGCGAAGAAATCCGTTCCCGCACGCAAGGCGTGTGGGACAGCTTCTACAGTTGGGGGCCCATTTGGAGGCGATCGAAATTCATCAAGTCCAGCCGCGGCCGGCTGGCATTTGTGCTAATCTCCAGAATTTATCGGATGATGTATGCGGACACCGGGATTGCCACCGACAGCGCGCGCGTTTCTTGGTCTGGACGCTGGACGCGATGGATGGCTAAGCCCTGCCGGCATCTCTTCGCAGGCAATCTGATGCCGGATTTGAAAGTGCCTGAAGTGCGGCAGCCGGATCTCGAGTCGCCATCGCTGGCTCCATTGTTACCGTCGTAAATAAATTTACGGGGTCGCCGAGCCGTCGCTTCGTAGAATCTTCGCTGGTACAATCCATCCAGCAATCCTCCGCAGCCTCCTATGTCCGCGCCGGCCAAAACCATCTTCCACGTCGACATGGACGCGTTCTTCGTCTCGGTGGAAGAGCTGTTTGATTCCTCGCTCAAGGGCAAAGCCGTAGTCGTCGGAGGCCAACGCAACGAGCGCGGCGTAGTCTCGGCGGCATCTTACGAAGCGCGCAAGTTCGGCGTGCACTCGGCCATGCCCCTCCGCACCGCGGCCAAGCTCTGCCCGCACGCGATCTTCGTGAGTGGCCACCCGGAGCGGTATCGGGAGTGTTCCGAGAAGGTATATCGAGTACTGACCTCCTTCTCGCCGCTGGTCGAGATGGCATCGATTGACGAAGCCTACCTCGATATGACCGGCACCGCGCGCCTGCATGGCCCACCCTTATGCGCGGCCCACGCGCTTCATCAGAAAATCAAATCCGATACGCAGCTGAACTGTTCGATTGGCATTGGCACCTCGCGCCTGGTTGCCAAAGTTTCCTCTGCCAAGGCCAAGCCGCATGGAATTCTTTGGGTCATTCCGGGCCAGGAGGCGAAGTTTCTCGCTCCGCTCGACGTGCGCGACATCCCCGGTGTGGGAAAAGTTACGGAGCAAAACCTGCACGCCTTGGGCATTCAGCGCGTTGGCGATCTCGCCCGTTTCGACGATGCGTTTCTTCAGGAACGCTTTGGCAAATGGGGTCTGGCGCTGGCCGGCAAAGCGCGCGGAGAAGACGCCGGAGGATGGTTCGATACCGAGGTCGGCGCCGACAACGATCCCAAGTCCATCAGCCACGAACACACTTATAACGAAGACACTGCCAATCCCGAACAAATCGAGTCTACGTTAATGCGGCTCTCCGAAATGGTAGGCCGCCGCCTGCGCGAACAGGGATTGCATGCGCGCACCATTCAACTCAAGCTGCGTTACAAAGATTTCACCACCATTACGCGGGCACACAGCTTGCCAGCTCCGACGCAGCTCGACACCGAAATCTTCGAGCAAGCCCGCGCGTTATTTCGCAAGAACTGGCGCAAGGGAGCGCAGGTCCGTTTGCTGGGAGTGCACGCGTCGTCATTCCAAAGCGCGTCGCAACAGGAAGACTTGATCGAAGGCGCGCGGCGTCAACGCTGGCAGCAAGTCTTCTCGGCCGCCGATCGTCTGCGCGACAAATTCGGCGAGTCGAGCGTGTCGCTGGCCACAGGATTGAAAGGCGGCTTCCGCGAACGCACCCACGAAAACCCAGCAAGCTTGCCAGGCAAGGGCAAAGCGCAAGACTAGGGAGGATCCCGCCGCAGGAACGCACGAGACTCATTCATGCGGTCCGCCAAGAAGAAGATCACGACCGTTGGTAATCTATCGAAAGTAAGCACCTTCCCACATAATCAAGGGGTAGCAGGATGAGCTTTGCCCGAAGTGGAGCTAGTAATGAACGCAGTAACAGATCTCGAAGTGCCCCTCGATCAGGTTCAAGATCTCGTGGAATTCGATCGAAGCATAAGTGCAGAAGGACCCATGTCCACTCAGCAGTTGCTCGACGAGCTACTGGGCCGTTTGGAAGACGATATCTCACCGATCTTCCTGGTACATGGCCTGACGACCGAGGTTTTCACAGACTCTGACGCGTAGTATCTCTCCAAAGCAAATGAGCCGCAGTCCCAAGCGTGATTCCTGAGAAGGTTTGCCGTCTCCGCGTCCTCTGCAGCAGTTCTCAGCGATCTCAGCGTCTTAAGATTCTGATTTTCACGCTTTGATTGCGGGAAATAAAAGCCTTAAATCGCACAGGTCGCGGAGAACGGCCGCAGAGTGCGCGCAGGGCTCACGCACGAGCGAATGCTTCTTCAAAGACGGAGGCGAAGTGGATGGGCGAGGATGCCCGTCGCTCCATCATCAAACAAAGACGAAGGCCGGAAACCCGGAATTGCTTCCGGCCCCGGCTTCGCTTCCATCAACTCGTCGAGAATCTTAGTCAGGCTAGACGGGCGACGACGCCCATCGCTCCGTTGTTTTAGTTGCTCGGCGCTGTGTTGGATGCCGATGTCGTGTTGCCCACGTTGGCGTCGCTGTTTAAGCGGCTTAATCGCGGGAAGAACGGCGTTACTTCAAATGGCATTTTGTCGCGTGCAGATATGATCGCCACCGGTGCGGACTTGGTGAGTTCCACGCGGTCTGTCCAAGCATTCAGTTTCACGCGTCCACCCATGGGCAGCGCCGCGATCTGATCCAGTTTGTTCGGATCGAGAGCCGGGCCTGTGGTGGCAAGTGCCGAAAGCCTAATCAATTGCCCTTTGTCGTTGGTGAAGCTGTTGCCCAGGTGAGCCGTCAACAAAGCCGAGAGCGTCGGAGCCCGTTCGGTTAACTCTTTGAGGAACAACGAAGGCACGTCCAACTTTTGCGCGTAGGGCGAGTTCTTCAGTAGCTCCATTGCTTTAGCGTCGGCGGCGGTTTCTTCGTCGGGATTGTGCCGGAAGCCGAAGTTGCTGTAGGTCGATTCATCGGAGAACAGCATGCGGTCGTTGAAGGCGAACTTGCTGCCCAGATTGTGTCCCAGAACAATGTGCGCCAGTTCGTGCGAGAGAACCATCGCCAGGCTGGCCTCGTCGGGGAGCACATCGATCAACCCACGGCTGACCACGATGGTGTTGCCCACGCTGAAGGTTTCCAGCGGAGAAGTAATCATGACCCGAGTGCGCACCGGACGCGGCAATTCGATATTGTTGGTGACGATCAGATTGTTGACCACGGTCAGCAGAACCTTGTCGACTTCTCCGTCGGGAGCCACCAAGCCAGATTCTTGCAGGCGCTCGACCACATTGTCCTCAGCCTGTTGCTGCCATTCCCGCTGAGCCTCGAGCGGAGAGGCGTCCGTGGTCGACGGAGTTTCGTCTTTTACCGAGTCCACTCTCAGCGAAGTGAGTTCGTCTTCCTTCGCGTTTTTCTTCAGGTCGTAGCCCCAGATGCGGCTCTGCGCCTTGAAAGCCATTTTGTCTTTGGCGCCATAGCTGAAGTCGCCTTCTTCGCTGTAGATGTAGGCCGGAACCCAGAAGCCGGGGATCAGGTTCAAGCGCCAGCTGTCCATATGGAAGTAGAAAGCATTCCTCGGCCGCGGCGCATACGTGCCGTTCAGCCGGACAATGTTGTAATCCTGATCTTCTACCCAGATGCGGCCCAGGAAGCGTCCCTTGCCCGCATCTTTCTTGGGTGTGACGTCAAAGACGAGACAACGCACGTCGCCGAGAAATTCGCGGCGCACGTACTTGAAGGTATAGTGACCACGATCAAAGTCGTCGCGATCGGCGAAAATCATCCACGAGAAACCCATGGGCTTGTATTCAAACTTAAATAGCTTGCTCACGCCGCCCAGCAGGTTTTTCTCGAAGCTTTCGTCCCGGGAGAGGTAGTCGCGCCGATCGATGCTTTCTCCCAGGTCGAGGCGGCCAAGAAAGTAGTGATCTTCACTAGGCACAGGTCCCAGTTTCGGATCAGCTTTCAGGTTCTGCAGATACGTCTCGACCAGCGGCGTCCGCGTCTTCAGCATTTCCATCAGCCCATGTTCGCGCAGGATGGTGCGATCCACGACCTGATCCATCGTCGTGGGCGGAGCCATGGCAGCCGACGCCGCAGCCGATTGCCCCGGAGCCGGGTTGGCGGGCTGCGATGCAGCCGGTTGAGCCGTCGGAGCTGGCGTCGTCGCGGCTTGCGGCGCAACAGCATTCGATGACGATTGATTCGCACTCTGCTGTGCCATCGCACTCAGCGTGATCAGCAGGAAAGCGGTAAGCATCCATTTCCAAGTACGCATGACTCTGTTCCTCTCTGTCTCTAAACTCAATACGCCAACTGGAAAACCACATGTACGATTGCCGTTGAATCCACCGGCGTTCCCATACGCTGTGCCGGCTTGAACCGCATCTGACTCGCTGCAGTCACGGCCGCTTCATCCAATCCATGACCCAAGCCGCGCACTACGCGATTCACGTGTAGCTGCCCATTCGCGCCAAACAGCACTTCGAGCAGCACTTCTCCCTCCAGCTTGAGCTGGCGGGCTTCCTGCGTATAAACCGGGCTGGGTTTCGAAATAATTTCCACTTGCGTCGTCGCCGGGCCGCTATCTGCCTGGGCGATCTTGGGTCCGTTGTGAGAAACTTCCTGCGCGCCGAAGCCCGCCGTCTGCACCGCTCCGCCTCGATTTCGATTGTCGCCCTGCGCAATCCCGTTTCCGAAGCCCGCACTGGCGACGGTCCCCTTCATACCGTTTGCCCCGCCGGACCCGTTGCCCTGACCTTGGCCCTGAGGCAAATCAAACGATCCCAGTTTCGCGGCCGCGAGATGGGCGTTGTCCTTGCCCTGTCCTTTCAGGCCGTCAGGATCGCCGAATCCCCCGGTCTGCACCTTCTGTATCGGAGCGCTTAGGGTGGCGGCTGCTGAGCTGCCGAATGCGCCCGTGTATACGATCTTGGCCGGCATGGCGCTCGGCGGTGCCGCTAATTCAGGCGCCTTGAACTTCGCTTCCAGTTGAGGAGCTTTCTCTTCCTCCTCTTTCTTCTTCTTGGTGCGGATATCTTTTGGCACAAACAACTTCGCAGTGGGGAACGTCACCGGCGGCGCTATCTTGGGCATCACCACGGGTTTCCGCAGTTTGGCTTTCGGCTTAACCGGTTCCGGCTTCAAATCTGGCCTCGGAACCAGCTCCGTGACAGTGAATTTCTGCCTCAGCCGCAGCGTGTCGGGAAAAAAGAACCCAGCGCCCAGCAGCAACAGGATAAAAAACAGCTCAATTCCATAGCTGGTGGCCAAGGTGCGCCACTCGATGCGCCGCTCCGGCAGAAGTCCGAAATTAAGCTTGTCAGGCGTAGCCATCCACACACTCCAGTTAAGGGAACCCGAGCCTGGGGATAGTGCGCGGGTAGAGCTTCTAACTTACGGGAGAGCGGGCGAGGGGTAAACGTGTCTCCGGCACACGTACTTAGGTAACGGATAGAAGCCCAAAGTGGAATCACCCCAAAAGCGGGGAAGTGATGTGCCCAAAGTTCCGGGTCATCAGCGCGGTAGATGCGTCGGAAAAGCGAATCATCTAGGTAGTCGAAGGACCGGCATCGCCATTCCATAAGAAGTGATGCAGGGACTTCCAACCCTAGCTCACGGTGTATCCGCCGTGGCCCTAACGAGTGTTGGGAGTAAGAGAAATCCAGCAGAACGTCCGGAAAAGCCAATTAAATCAGGAAGACTCAGCCGCGTCAGACGAGCTGAGCCTCCCGTTTCACAGAGAAGATTACCGACGATTAGTGTCTGTTGGCGGTTTCGGCAGCCTGTTTCAGTTCCCGGCTGGCTTGCTCGAGTAAGTCCTTGGCCTTCGCGGCGTGTCCTCCCATGTCGAATTCATTGGCCGACTGGGCAGCTTGGATTTTTTCGAAGGCTTGATCGCAAAGCCGCTGCGCCGCAGCCAGGTTGGGGTGTCTTTTTCCGCTGACAGCCCCGCCCGGATTTCCCATTTGGCCGTAAACCAGGCTTCCGAACAGCAAACCAACGCTCAAAATACTTCCTAAAACCGCATTCTTCGGCATCTTAACCCTCCTCAGGGATGAATTTCACGCTGATTGAACCCGTGGAAAGAAACAAAGTTGTGGTGCGGCGCTATTCTACACATTCCCGAACTCCCCAGCAAAGCCACGAGGGCATTCACAGTTGGCTCCGAAGACGCAATGGCCACCGCAGCAATTCCGCCAATGTAGGAGCGAGCGTCCCCGCTCGTGCCGACAACATGCTGGCCAAACAATCCTGTTGACAATCGATGGCGCCCGAAGTACATTCTGGCACACTGCGGGTGGGCGCAGTAGCCGTCGCTGTATACCGAATCTCATTTGCCGGTGTCCCCAATATCGTCGCTGACTTTAATGGCGATGGAGAGCCCGACGTGGCCACCGATAAAGAGAGCGATGAAGCGTAGGCGTTCTGTTGAACACGACCCGCTCCCTCAACCAGGCCGCGACGAATCCCCCAGTCCGGCATTGAAGTTGTGTTGACGCACCACTGGCGAGGCCGGCATCCGCCCCCACAGCGCGGATGACCGGCATCACACGTGCGAAGTCTGTAGACCGAGAGTTTTTCGTGTAGGTACGGGCCCCGTTTTTTCATTCTCAGAGGGCACCATGCTATTCGAAGCCACGCTCTGGTTCGCTGCATCGAAGCCGAGCCACTTTCGTCAGCCAGTCTGGTCTTGCCCACCGAGAGAATCTCATTCCTTAGTTTCAGTTTTGCGATGTCGCGATAAAGGAGAGTCGTAAAATGCCGCGAACACAGCCTTGTGAGATTACTTATGGTTCTTTGGTGACCAGTGCAGCTTGGGCGCGGGTTAGATGCGGGGTATTGCCCTCACTGCTTCTGGCGCTAGCCATGGTCGCTCCGCCACAGGTTCCTGGCCAACAGACCCCGATTCAACACATAATCGTTGTTTTTCAAGAGAATCGCTCGACCGATAACCTGTTTCACGACCCAAAGCTCATCGCAGAAGGGGCCGACATTGCCAGCACTGGGCAGAATTCAAAGGGAAAGACCATTCGGCTGGCCGCAATTACTCTGGCCAGCAACTACGATCTCGGTCACTCCCACACTTCGTTCTTGAAGATGTATGACAACGGGCGGATGGATGGAGCTGACGAGGAAAGCGTCAGCTGCGTTCCGCACGCACTGCATTGTCCCCCCCGCAACCCGCAGTTCAAGTATGTGCAGGCTTCCGACGTTGCGCCCTATTTCCAAATGGCGGAGCAGTTCACCTTTGCAGACCACATGTTCCAAACCAACCAAGGGGCCAGCTTCCCGGCGCATCAATTCATCCTTGCCGGTACTTCGGCGCCCACTGCGACAAGCGACTTCTTCGCCTCGGGAAATCCGTTCGGCGTTCCAAACGCCGTTGCCGATACCGGGTGCACGGCCCCCCCGAAAGAGTTAGTGCAATTGATCGATCCCTCGGGAGATGAGAATTATGTTCAGTATCCATGCTTCGAGCACCCCACGTTGACCGATTTGCTGGACAACCAGGGGATCAGTTGGCGGTACTATACGCCATCAGGGGGCTCGATGTGGACCGCGCCCAACGCGATTTCCCACATTCGTCTAGGGCCGGATTGGGGCAACGTCGTGATGCAGCCCACTCAGGTCCTCACCGATATCAAGAACGGCCAACTTGCGGGTGTGAGCTGGGTGATTCCCACCTGGGCGGAATCGGATCATTCGACCTCACAAAGGAAGTTAGGACCCTCATGGGTCGCATCGATCGTCAACGCCGTCGGGAACAGTCCCTACTGGGCCAACACTGCCGTCCTGATCAGCTGGGATGACTGGGGAGGGTGGTACGACCACGTTCCCCCGCAAGTCATCAACTCTTATGAGTATGGCTTCCGCGTTCCCCTGATTGTCGTATCGTCCTATGCCAAACAGGGCCACATTTCTCATGCGACCCATGATTTCGGCAGCATTCTGAAATTTACCGAGAAGGTCTTCGGGTTGCCTTCGCTAGGCTACGCGGATAAGAACGCCGACGATCTTTTCGAGTGCTTCGACTTCAATCAGGCGCACAAGTTCCACAAGATTAACGCGCCGCACGATGTCAATTATTTTCTCAAGCACCCCACGCCGCTTGAAGATCCGGACGACGATTAAATGGACGATCGAGGACGTGCCGGTGCTTAACTACTGATTCTCGCGGGATCGGCGCCGGGCAAAAGCAAAGAAAACTGGTATGCCAGCCAGAATGACGAGGCAGCCCAGCGCCGAATTCCGCAGATTATCGGTAAACGTGTAGTAAAGAAGCAGGGCGGAAGACAGCACAAACAACGCAGGCACGACGGGATATCCCCAGACCCGATAAGGCCGGGCGGCTTGCGGATCGCGTCGCCGGAATACAAACACCGTGCTCCCGGCGATCATATAAAACAGCCATTCGGCGAAAATCGCCAGCGAAAAAAATTGCCGGAAGCTTCCCCCGAAAAGCAGCAAGACGATGGCAAGGGCCGCTTGCACCGCGAGGGCAACTGAAGGCGTGTGGAAGCGAGGATCGACTTCGGCTAGCGCAGAAAAAAAATAGCGGTCACGCGCCACGGCAAACGGGACGCGTGCCCCGCTCATAATGGTGCCGTTCAACGTGACCAGCATGGAAACCGCCATGGCTGCCGAAACTACGCTGGCGCCAAGGGTGCCCCACACCAGCCCGATAGCGTCAGACGCAGGCCGAGGCGACATGGCAATTGCGCTGGCTGGTAAAACGAATTGCACGGCCGCATTGACCAACATGTAGAGCGCGCCCACCGTGGCTACGCCCGCGATCAGCGCGATCGGAATATTGCGCTCCGGCTGGCGGATCTCTCCCGCAACCATGTTGAGATCGTTCCATCCGTCATAAGCCCACAGCGCGGCGACGAGCGCGGCCATGAATCCGGCAAGTCCGCCTTTGGCCGCGGCGTAACTGCCGGCAAAGTGACTCCAGCTCCCGTCGCGATAGCTGAAGCCGATCAAGACGATGCCCAGAATGATCACGACTTTCAACAGCGTGAAAACTAGTTGAAACTCGCCGGCTCTCTTGATGCCGAGGTAGTTGAGCAAAGAAATCAGCACGGCAGCGGCGATGGCAACCAGTTGACCGTAGGTTATGGCGAAGGGCTGATTGATAACGTGGTCGGAGAAGAACGCAAACACCGGGAAGGTTCCGAGGATGCGAACCAGTCCGATGGTCACGGTCGCGATCGATGCTGGCTTGGCGATCACGAACCAAGTCCAGGCATAAAGAAATCCAGCGAGCGGCCCATAGCCATCGCGGACATAAACGTACTCGCCGCCGGCTTGCGGCTTCATTGATCCCAGTTCCGCGTAGGTTAGCGCGCCGAAGAATGAGAGCAACCCGCCCACTAGCCACGCCAGATAAACCAGCTTGGCCGAGCCCACGGCCTGCATCATTTCGGCGGGAACGAGAAAGATTCCGCTGCCGATGATGGTGCCGACCACAATCGCGCCCGCATGGCTCACGCCGAGGTCGCGCGCGAGTTCAGGACGGGCCTTCACACTTTGCACGGGCATGGCGAGTGGAAAGTATAAGCGAAAACCTTAAAACGCAGAGTATCGCAGAGATAGCCTCTTCGCGATCTGCTGTTCTCAGCGTTCTCTGCAATTTAAGATTTTGCTTCTCTGAGCATAAGGCTCGCCGTGTATCCGACAGCGAATGTCACGATGGTTCCAATCGCGACGTACCAGGTCCACGGCACGCGCGTTCCGAGCCATATGTAGACTTCGCAGGCGAATCCGCACAACATTCCAATCATCGCCCCGTGCTGATTGGCGCGCCGGGTCAGCACGCCGAGGAGGAACACGCCCAGTAATGCCCCATAGGCCACAGAGGCGATCTGCAATCCGACTTCAATGACGCGTCCTACTTTGTGCAGTGACAGTATGGCCAGCGAAAAAAGCACCAGTGCCCAAATGAAGGTTGCCATGCGGGAAAGCTGTACTCGGCGGCGTTCGTCGGTCTGCGGCTTGCGTTGGAGATAGAAGTCGATGATCGAAGTCGATGATAGAGAGTTGAGCGCAGCGCTCAAGTTTGACATCGCAGCGGCGAGGATTGCAGCAATCAGCAGGCCAGAAATTCCGTGAGGCATCTGACTGACGATAAACCTGGGATAGATCCGGTCCGCCGTGCCGAAGTTCGAGGAGGGAACATGGTAATAGACAAACAACATCACACCGACCGTTAGGAATAGAGCGAACTGAAAAAGAATGGCGACGCCGCTCGAGAGTAGGGCGGTCACGGACTGGCGCTGGCTGCGCGCCGCCAAGAGTCGCTGCACGATCAGTTGATCGGTGCCGTGGCTGGCGGTGGTCAGAAAAGTTCCGCCCACAAGGCCGGCCCAGAATGTGTACGGCTTCCAGAAGTTGAAGCTGAAGTCGAAGATCCGCAGCTTGCCCGCACTGTCGGCCACGCTGTGAATGGTGGCCCACCCTCCGGGAATCAGATGAAGAATAGTAAACAGTCCTACGACCGTTCCGCAGACGTAAATGATGGTCTGCACGACGTCGGTCCAGATCACTGCAGCCAGACCGCCTTCGAAGGTATAGACCAAAGTCAATATGGTGATGATGGCAATCGATGCAATCTCACCTGTGCCCAGCGCAATCGCAACGACGATCGAAACCGCATACACGCGCACGCCCTCTGCTGCGGCTCGGGTCACGAGAAAAAGCCCCGCGGTCAGAGATCGCAGCCCGCGGCCAAAGCGGCGCTCGATCAGTGCATAGGCGGTGTAGAGATCGCCACGAAAGTAATGCGGCAGCAGAACGAAGCTGATGATTACGCGTCCCACAAGATACCCGAGGACTACTTGCAAGAACGTGAGGTTGGTATCGTAGGCGAGGCCGGGGATGCTGATAATCGTAAGCGTGCTAGTCTCGGCTGCGACAATCGAGAGCGCAATCGCCCACCAGGGAATGTTGCGATCGGCCAGAAAGTAATCGCGCAGCGTCCGCTGCCGTTTGCGAAAGCGCAGACCGAAGAGAGTGATCCCCACGAGGTAAAGCGCGATAATCGCCAGATCGAGCTTGTCTAAACCCATATGCGCAGAGGCCGATCCTCCACAGTATCCAGCTTTGTCGCGCTGCGCTGGCCCATCCGCACGCCAAGGTACCTACCTCATAACCCAGCGAACATGTAGGGCGGACACTCTCGTCCGCCAACTCAGTTAGAAGCATAAGGAAATCAGGCCCAAAAGCAGCAGACAGGAGTCTCCGCTCTACACGAGTCTGGTTGTGATAGAACTACGCTCGTGAGCTTATTCCTTGGCATTGATGGCGGCGGCACAAAGACTTCGTGTGTGATCGGCAACGAGCATTCGCTGCTGGGTACGGGGACTTCCGGCGGCAGCAACGTGATCCGAGTTGGCGAAGTTAAGGCGCGAGAATCTTTAGAAACTGCCATCGGACAGGCCTGTGCGGTAGCTCGAATTACTCCCGCACAGATCATGCGAACTTGTGTGGGAATCGGCGGTGGGGCGCGTCCTGAAATCGCCGAAGTGGTGCGGCGGTTGCTCTCCGAGTTTGTTTCCGGAGAGATTGAAGTTGTCGGCGACATGGTGATCGCTATGGAAGCAGCATTTGGCAGCGGGCCGGGCGTGATCGTCATTGCCGGCACTGGGTCGATTGCTTACGGTCGAAATTCCAAAGGCGAGACCGCACGAGCGGGCGGCTGGGGATTTGCCATTTCCGATGAAGGCTCGGGCCACTGGATCGGCCGGTCGGCGGTTGCGGCGGCCATGCGTGCTTATGATGAGGCCGGAGCTGAAAGTATGAACTCGTTCCTAGAAGGAATCATGAAGTTCTGGAGCGTGACCACGCGTGAGCAGTTGGTCGTAGCTGCCAACAAATATCCTGATTTCGCGGGATTGCTTCCCGCAGTGCTGTCCGCCGCAGACGCGGGCGATACGGTCGCTTGCGCCATTCTGACGCAGGCTGGAGCAGAACTGGCGGCCTTGGCCAAAATCGTGATCGCTCGACTGTTTGGCAACGCTGGCGTTGTTCCGGTAGCCGTGTCGGGCGGTGTTTTTTGCAATTCGGCGCTGGTGCGTCAGGTTTTCGACAAGGGCGTTCGCAGCGCTTACCCGCAAGCTTCGCTGAATACGACGGTGATTGACCCGGTGAAGGGTGCGCTGGCGCTAGCGCGGAAGACTGCAAAAACGGGCTAACAAATTCAAACTGTCTCCATCCGACAGAGGCATATTACTTCGGTGCGCAGAGTTGAGGGACCGTGCTCGACTGCGCGATTCACTCGCTCCTAAAATTTTGGTATGTTCCGTCGATCGGCGCGGTTGATCTTGATTCTCGCAGCGGCTTGCCCGATGGTGGGGCAGACTGCGGCAAACGGTTGCGCGAAACTTAATCCTAAACTCGACTTCGAAGATACAACGAATGGTATGAGGCTGATCTACCACGTTCCTAGCGTTGACGGTGTTAGCGCGGCGTGGCTGGAAGCCTGGGACCGTCCCAAGCGTCTTTTCCGGACCGCAGTTCCGGTGAAGACTGATGGGCAGATCATCTGGGACCCTGACGAACCTTATCCGACTACACCAGAGATGCTCAGCCTCGCAATCTATGACGCCGAACTGCCTGAGCTCTGTATCGACAACCCTTGTTCCGGACCCTCTTTTGGAAGCACCGTTTCTCCGGTAGTGGTGGGCAACACTACCAGCGAATCATCGGGCAAGGCCGAACTGGAAGGGCTGCCGATCCGATTGGTAGAAGGCGGCGATGTGACCGATGTGATCGCGACCGGTCGAGACTTGCCACCTGACATGAAGGTGATATTAGTCGAAAAGGACGAGACCACCGAAGAATACCGCTGGATTTTTCGCGACTATCTGAACACTGAGCCTGTCGACCTGCGGCATATTAAGGTCACGGTTCCGTCTGCATATTTGCTGAAGCCTGCCCTCTACGGTCTAGTGGGTCAAGACGCATCCTTCGAGATGGACGCTAACGCCTTGTCCAAGCTAACACCGCAGCAGGAGCTCTATGTTGCGAGCAAAGAGAGTCCGGTGATTAGTTCGGTTGAGCCATCCTCAGTTCGCGCAGACGCCGCGAAAAGAGATGATGTGAAAGTCACTTTGAGAGGCAGAGGGTTCACCGAAGAATCACTCGCGGTGTTTGGCACTGCGTCCACAGTGGAAATGGGACTCGGCGGTGGTGACGCTGACTTCATTTCGCCGCAGGAATTACAGGCGAAAATTCCGTATTATTTGCTTACCGTTGGCCCCTTCGCAAGCAACGAGCCCATTCGCGTGTGGGTGACGGATGACAACACCCTGAAAGTTTCCGAGCCTGCAGAAATTCAGGTTTCGCCTGCTCCTTCACAAAAAGTCGCTCCCAAGGCGGCAGCCATCAATTCCGTCGCTCCATTTCTAATTCCGCTCATGGACGCCCACAGCCCTAAGTATCAGATAGTGGAGATTGAAGGCGAAAACTTCAGACCCGACGACCGCGTAGTTGCAGTGCTTGATCCAGAATACCCGGGCGACTATAGCCCGCTCAAAACCGAATTCATTTCAGAAACTAAGCTGCGGGCCTGGCTGCCACGAGAATTTTGGCGCAAACATCAGCTGAGTTATCGCTTGCTGCTGCAGACTTCCGCTGGAGTTTGCGCGACCGAAGTGTTTGACGAAGTAAATTAGACGACTCCGCGTTATTCAATTACTTCGTTCCTGGTGCAGTTAAAATTCCATCGTCGCTGATCTTGATGTCCTCGTGTGGCGTCTTGCAGTCCTCGCCCACCTTGCGCACGCGAAAGCCAGCGCCCGCTTTCCAATGTAAGAAATCGGTCCACAGGCAGTTTGGCCCTTCGGTGGGATAATCAGGAGGGAAGGCGGTTGAGCTCTCAGGATTGTACCGTCCCTGTACCTCGACGGTAGCCTCAGCCACACCGGCCTTCCTTCGAATAAACCTGGCAGTGCCTTCCCTATACTGCTGGCCGCATCCTGTATACATCCAACTCTCACCTGCGAGGCGCACAGCGTTGGCCACAATTTTTCCATCGACGCCTTCGAGCCCGACCCAGTAAACAACATGGACCGGATTCGACTTCTCCGATGCAACCGTCAAGATTGCGTCGAAAGCGCGAAAGCCCGGCCGTTGCTCCAAGACGTGCGTGCGATACGTGTCATCGGCGCCGATGGGAACAAAGTTATCGTTACAACACGAATCACCTGGTTTGATGGGAACAATATCTTTGGACTCGTTGGTCTTGTACTCGTCGGTCTCTTCACCGGCAATGCCCCACTTGGGGATTGCCTGCATATCGAATTTTCCCCGAGCATCGATGGTGACTAATGATAGGTGTGCATTCCACATCTCGCCCGCGCCTGGGCTGGCAAAGACAAATACGTCGGATCCGGGCAGCAGGTCTTTGAAGTGCTCAAGCATGGTTGTAGGTCCAAGACCAGAGACCGGCACTCCTTCGGTCTGGTTTGTATTGTTGTTGCGGACAAGGAACGCAAGATCGCGCAGACTTTGGACCGATTCCGCAGACTCGGAAGCAGCGCTTGCCGGCTTGTCCGATAACAAGTAAAAATCTCCTTGCGCCCGGCGCTCCGCATAAACGCTGCCGTAGGGGGTGGTCATAGTGCAGCGGAAGTCGCTAGCCTTGGCGTCCCATTGACATTGCAATGCGTCACTGCCCTCGCTGCCCTCGTCTCGGCCGGAGCACGCGCCGCCAATCGACTCAAAAGACCTGCAACTCACCGAGTTGACGGTCTGCGGCGTGCTTGTGCGCAAGTCAACAAGCAACTTGTTCTCCAACGAACTAGCCGAATACACTTCGAGATCGTTGTGCTGATACTTAAGAATGAACAACGGCAATCCCGCGTCAGGTGTGGCGAGTTGGATGTTAATCCATCCGGCCATTTCGTCAGACTTAGGGCTTGAGTTGGATTGTCCACTCGTATCTTCTGCATCGCTCTCATCATTCTGATCGAGCGGCTGAATGTAGAGTTGATCTTCGGCTTCTTCTCGAGCGGTAAGTTCAAACCAGCGTTCACCAGCAGAATTCACAACTCGAATGGCGAGCACCAACCGGTCCTTCGAGCTGGTTGTGCCGTCAAAATCCTCACGTCCTGGGACGGGCACGTGTCAGCGATAGAATTCTGCTCGGATGAAGCCGTATTTCACGGCATCGAAGCCATCAAAGGCAGTAACCGGTCGAGTTCTCCATTGTTTGATCGCATCGGGCGCGGCCACTACAACGAACTGCAAATTCGGATGATCAACACTTGCTCGCTGTTCCTCCCTGCAGCCGATTTGGCCACTGGCATTGATTTGCGCGAATCCACACAATGGCACGAGGAAAAGAAGAGCGATGTTAAGCAGTTCATGTCCTCGCATAGCGCAAGTTTTCTGCGGGGATAGAAAACATCCGAAACAGACTCGAGAGAGTCGATGTAGTCGTCGTGTTGTCCTGCGGGACGGCCTTATTTTGCCGCGGACATGCTCTGCTTGTCGTCCTCGTCGCGGTGATGCATCAGTTCTACCAGGGCCTGATTCAGGCGGGCGCGGATTGCGGAGCGCTCTTGCGCGCGCGCGATGTAGCGGACATGAATCTCCACGCCCGCGGGGGTTGGTCGCAAGTTCACGGTTGGCGCGGCTGAAACTGAGCTCACTTTGTATTGGCTGGCGTTATTCTTCCACTCTTTTTCGGCCGCGTCGGCGTTGGCTTCAGTCTCTTTCACGACCGCCTTCTGAATGGCATCGAGCAGCGGGTAGGGATCCTGGTCCGACGGCACGGAAAGTTTAAGTTCGTCCCAGAGCCATTGACCCGTGGTGGTGAAGTTGAAAAAGTGGCCCTCGATCGCATAGTTGTTTACGAAAGCTACTTTGCGGCCAGTGGGATGGCCGGTCTCGGTCCAGTTGCCGGTCTCAAGCAACACGGTGCGCAGCAGATTGATCTCGACCACCTCGCCGGCTACGCCGTTAATTTCGACCCAGTCGCCGACGCGCAGTCCGTTCTTTCCCATCAGCACGAACCAGCCGAAGAAAGCCACGATGAAATCTTTCATGGCCACGGTGATTCCAGCGCCAGCCAGGCCAAGGATGGTCGGCATCTGGCTCGGAACGCCAAACACGACTAAGAGCACCAGCAGCAAGCCGACGGCCTGCACCGAGGAACGAATAACCACGCGGAGAGTGTGCAGGCGCGTGCCTTCCGCGACCTTCTCGGTCAGCATGTGCTCGATCCAGCGGTCGGCGAGATATCCAAGCAGGATGATGAGAAGGATCCAGAGCGCCGACTGGATCATGCCGTGCAATGCGGCGCGCTGTTGTGACTTGACAAGCGCGATCCAGCTGCCGTAATTGGTTCCCAACTCCTGCTCGTCTTGAATGCGCTTGTCGAAATCGGAAAGATTCTTCTGATCGTCAGAAAAGCGGCGCAACGAAGCGACGTCGGTGGGCGCGGTTGAGGACGTGTTCGATGCGGCTGTGCTGGGATTGGATCCATTCGCAGCGGGCGGGGAAGTCGAGCGTTTGTTCGCCTTCTCCGCGTTGACTTGTTTTTCTAAAGAATCGTGAGCGCGGCTGAGTGCGGCTTCGGCTTGGACGGTCTCGTCGCTGGCTTGCTGCAACGGCATCGCGCTTCCCCGCAGGGCGCGCCATCGTGTGGACTGCGCGAGCAGGTTCGAGCCTGCGGCGGCGGTTTCAGGTGTGACAGCAGTCACGGAAGCGGTTCCGTGTTCGGTTTCTTTGTGCCTTTTGAGCTGGCGCTGAATGCGGCTGAGCGGATCGGCTCCTGACCTGGCCAAGTCTCCTTTGGCATCGTCCAGTTCGTCCTGATCGAGATCCAGTTGAGCCTGGGCCAAATCAACTTGCTGCTGCACAGCGTCCTGATGCGCGCTGCTGGCCGTCGCAAGCTGCTTCTTCAATTGATTAAGACGATCCTCATCGGCCTTTACATTTACTTCAGCCTGGGTTACATGGGCGTAGAGTTCGCGGGTCTCGGGCGTGGGTTGGGCGGGATGGTCCGCAGCGTCGCGGAGCGCGTCCTCGAAGGCAAGGTCAACTTCGTTATCGGAGAGGCGCAGCGCCTGATCTGCGAACCGCTTCTCGTCCCAATCGGAAGCCAGCTTGGCGACATTGCGGGCAGTCGACAGCGGTCGTTCATCCACCAGCGGAGTCTTACGCGGATGCGGATTCTGCGCCTCGGGTGCGCCCAAATCGCCGGTCAGAATGAACCCGACAACAGCAGCCAGTACCAGAACCAGCAGCGCGCCCGTGATCATCCACTGGCGAGATTTCATCCAAGGTTGCATGCGAAGCGCTATTATACGGCGCGCGATGCGAGTGGGAGTGCCCGGAAGGGCAATCGGAAGGCCGAGAACTTCCGTCCCAGTTGTTGAGGTTACTGTTTAGCGCACCCAGTCGGCGATAAAGATGTTGGTCTCGTGCGGCGCTTTGGCATTGCGATTGGAAGCCCACACCAGTTTCTTGCCATCGCGGCTGAACATGGGGAAGCCGTCAAAGCCCGGGCTGTAGGTGATTTGCTCCAGGTTTGTGCCATTCACGTTGATGGCGTAAAGCTCGAAGTTGCCCATGCCGCCGGTCGAACCCAGATTGGAGGAGAAAATAATGCGCTTGCCATTGGGGAAGTACGATGGAGCAAAGCTGGCCGCGCCCAACTTCGTGACTTGGCGCTTGTGACGGCCGCTGGCCGCCATGACCCAAATCTCAAGCGACGTCGGACGGATCAGGTTCTGCGCCAGCAAATCTCTGTACTCGGCAATTTGTTTCGCGCCCACCGGATGATACGCCCGATAGACTATGTGGTTTCCATCAGGCGAAAAGAATGGGCCACCGTCGTATCCCAGTTCGTGAGTGAGCTGCTTTACGTGTCTGCCGTCCGCGTCCATGACGTAGATGTCGAGGTCGCCGTTGCGCATGGAAGTGAAGACGATGTGCTTGCCGTTTCGCGAGATCGTGGCCTCGGCGTCGTAACCCGGCGCGTCGGTGAGTTGCATCAGGCCGGAGCCATCCGGATTGGCGGCGAAGATATCGAACCCCGGATACACGGCCCACGTGTATCCCTTGGAGAAGTCGGGCCGAGGCGGACATTGCGCGTCCGTCAAATATGTGGATGAATAGAGAATGGTTTTGCCGTCAGGATAGAAGTAGCCGCAAGTAGTTTTTCCCTTACCGTTGGAGACCATGCGCACGTCAGAGCCGTCCACGTTCATGGTGAACATCTGATCGCATTGCAGGTTGTCGCGCGTGGATTGGAAGATGAGCTTTTTGCCGTCGGCCGAGAAGTAGGCTTCGGCGTTTTGGCCTCCGAAGGTGAGCTGGCGAACGTTGCGCAGATGCTTTTCTTGCGGAGTGGCCAAGTTCGGTTGCGGAGCGGGTGGGGTCGGAGCGTTCGAGTCTTGTGCGAATGCAGACTGCAGCACAAACCCGGCGCTGAGAGTCAAGGCAAGAAGGAGCGTTCTCATGGGACGAAACGCTAGTTTAGCAGGATGACGGTATCGCTGGTCGATCGCCGCTCGGGTAAAATTGTCGCTCTTATCCCAAGGAGGTTTCATGAAATTCCTGTTAACAGTGTTTGCCGCCATACTTCTGGGGGCAATCATTTTTCCTTGTACGTCTGCGTCTGCAGATGCCAAGGCTGGCGCGGATACTTTGATCCAGCTCGAAGCCGACTTCATGAAAGCCGCGGCGGAGCGCGGCTCGCAGGGATATATGTCCTACTACGCGGACGACGCCGTCGAACTGCCAAATGGAGCAGATATGTTTCGCGGCAAGGAAAGTATTGTGAAGACCATGGGCTTTCTCGACGACAAAAACAACCATCTGACTTGGACCCCGGTTTTCGCCGATATGGCCGCCTCTGGCGACTTAGGCTATACGTACGGAACTTTCGAATTTCGTTCCAAAGACAAAGACGGCAAGTCCACGGTCGAGTACGGCAAGTACGCCAGCATCTGGAAGAAGCAGAAAGACGGCAGCTGGAAAGTCGTGATGGATATGGGGAATTCTTCGCCTGCCCCAAAACCTTAAAACGCAGAGTGCGCAAAGAAAGGCCACGGAGAAAATCGTTGTCTCTGCGTACTCTGCGGAAGTTCTCAGCGCACTCTGCGTTTTAAGATGTTGTTACTTCCGAAAGTGTTCCAGAATTGCCTCTGCCTGAGCGCGCGTGACTACAGAGGATAGAGCCGCGGCTTCGGCCTGCTTCACCGCCTGCACGCTTCCAAAATGCTCCAGCAAACGCCGAGTCGTTCGCGCGCCCACGCCCGGGATTTCCAGCAATTCTGTCGAACGATCACGCATCTGCCGGCGTTTGCGATGGAAGGTCACGGCGAAACGGTGAGCTTCGTCACGAATCAGTTGGATAAGGTGCAGCACCGGAGAATGGTGGTCGAGAACGACCGGTTCACTTTCCTGTCCGAACACATAAATGATTTCTTCGCGCTTAGCAATCGCAGCCAGCGGCTGATTGATAATTTCGAGCAACGCAAGTGCCTCAGCGGCGGCGTGCAGTTGACCGAGTCCGCCGTCGATCAGCACCAGGCTTGGCATCGGCTTCTCTTCTTCCTGCACGCGTTTGTAACGGCGCGTTACCACCTCGCGCATGGAGGCGAAGTCATCCACGCCCTCGACGGTGCGGATAATGAACTTGCGGTAGTCAGACTTTTTCATGTGGCCATCTTCCCAGACCACCATGGAAGCGACCGTCTCCGCGCCCTGAATATGCGAGATGTCGAAGCACTCGATGCGCCGCGGCAGCTCCGGCACGCCCAGCGCATCTTGTAGCGCCTCTTGAATCGCTTTCGTGTTCGGCTTCATTATCCGGAAGCGCTGGTCGTACGACTGTTTGGCATTGTTGCCCGCGAGATCCAGAAGCGAGCGTTTCTCGCCGCGCAGTGGGACGACAATGTGAACCCGCGTAGCGCGGCCGCCCTCGGCCGCGATTTGCTCGGACAACACTTCCTCCAGCGTTTCGCGATCCTCGAACTCCACCGGAACGTAAATGTTCCGCGGTACATACGGCTGTCCGATGTAGAGCTGTTTCAGCAAGGCGGAGAAGAATTCGCCGGGACGAAATGGCGATGATTGTGTGGTGCCGGGTCTTTGACCCGGCACCGGGTCGGGGAGCCGGTCCCACACAGTTTCGTCCACACCAAACTCCGGCAGTTCTTCCCAGAAGAACTCACGACGGTCCAGCACACGCCCGCCGCGCATGTGAAACAGGTTCACCGCCAGCATGTCGTTTTCGTAGTGATAACCAAAGACGTCGGCATCGTCGCCCTCGACTGCGGCGATCCGCTGCTTCTCTTGCAACTGGTCCACCGTCGAAATCAAATCGCGATACTTCGCCGCCCGCTCATACTCCTCTGCCTCAGCCGCCTTGGCCATGCGCTCGCGCAACGAATGCGAAAGATCCGTCGGCCGGCCTTCGAGAAACAACTTCACGTCACGCACCGCTTCCTGATAAGCCTCGGGCGTCGTGAGTCCCTGCACGCAAGGTCCCAGGCATCGTCCGATGTAATACTGCAAACACGGCCGCGGATGAAAATGGCCAAGGTCGACTTTGCAGGATGGAATCAGAAAATGGCGGTGAATCAAATCCACGATGCGATAGGCAAGGCTCGTCGGAAAATACGGGCCGTAGTAGGAGCTTCCGTCTTTTCGCAGACGCCGCGTGACATAAACCCGCGGAAAACGCTCGCCCAACGTCAGCTTCACGTAGGGATAGGTTTTGTCATCGCGCAGCAGAATGTTAAAGCGCGGCTGCTTCTGTTTGATGAGGTGGTTCTCAAGCGCCAGTGCCTCTTTATTGTTGGCGACGACGATATAGTCAACATCCACCGCCTCGCGCACCAGCGTGTCGGTTTTCGCATCCTCGAGACGTCCATCGCGAAAGTATGAGCTGACCCGGCTGCGTAGATTGTTCGCCTTGCCCACATAAATGACCTCACCCTCGGCGTTCTTGTACAAATACACGCCAGCAGAGGCAGGCAAAGTACGGATTTTGGCAGCGAGGTCCATTGATGGTCGAGTATCTCTATTTTATTAGAGTTTGCAGATGCGATCCGGTTCTGAATTAGACCAAGAAACGGCAGCCGATGATTTGTGCACGCATAATTCGCTTAGCCAGAAAGCTTCTCGCTTGGCTGCAGGCGAGGCGGCGAATCATCGTATACTTCGCCTCGCGGACAAGATCAACGGTTCCCCGGACTTGTCTTCACGGAAAGGTTTCTCGCGCAGATTAGATCGGCAGCAACTACTACAGGAATCACTGTAGGCGAGAGCGAATCTGCTCGGACTTGGGTCCTGATCGAAAGCGCACCCCTGGCCAGCACCGTATAAAAATTTCCTTAATCTTTGATGTCTGTGTTTCCTCATTCGGCTCTCATACCATGATCTCAAACCTATAACCCATGCCACAGCAACCACTTACGACACAGTCCCTTTCCGTTCCAGGTTGGCACCGCTCGTGCTCAAGTACAATGCGGACGCACGGCAGATGAACTCAGGAATCTGACGATGATCGCGTCTGGATCAACACAGGTTTGAACCCCGGGATTCAGCAAGGCATCAAACAAGTCCAGAATCAGATTCTAGAATCCCGGTTATAAGAGAGAAAAAGGAGCGTCTCCCAATATGAATCGCACTTCGTTAACCCTTCTGCTGGCGGTGAGCATGGCGGCCTCGGTCGGATGCGCCAGCAAGAACTATGTCCGTCAAGAGACCACGCCGCTGATCAATAAGACAAATGAGCTGGACGATCTGACCGCTAAGAATTCGAAGGATATCAAGGACGTCGACGCACGCGCCCAGGCCGGAATCCAGCAGGTGCAAACGCAAGCCAGCAACGCAGACCAGAAAGCACAGGCAGCCGGTCAGCAGGCCGACCAGGCGCAAACCTCGGCCAATAATGCCGTTCACCGCGTGGATTCATTGCAGAACGCAGTTGCCAACCTCGACAACTATCGCGTCGTGACCGAGACCGCGGTGCACTTTGGCTTCAATAAAGACAACTTGACCAAGGACGCCAAGGCCTCGCTGGATCAGCTTGCCAGCGATGTTTCGAACACTAAGGGTTACATCCTGACCGTGGAGGGCGCGACCGATTCCGTGGGCGACTCCGAATACAATTACGGGCTCAGCCAGCGCCGTGCCGATGCTGTGATTCAGTATCTGGCCTCGGAGCGCAACATTCCCGCATACAAGATTTATGTAATCGGGCTGGGCAAGGACAAGCCCGTCGATTCAAACAAGACCGCAGCCGGCCGGGCTAAGAACCGCCGCGTGGATGTGCGCCTGATGACTAACACGGGCGCGGGCACGAGCCCGACCTCGGCGGCAAACCAGCCGACTGGGCCGTCGCTCTAAACAAGTTTCACCCTCCTCCCCGGAGGACTTCGCCAACCCAGGCCGCTCCCTCCCCCGGAACGGCCTGCTTTTTTGTCTTTGATGAAGGCTTACGCGAGCAGCATTTCCCCCCGCAAAGCGTTAAAATCTATCTATGCGTCGGTTTGTTTTTATTACCCTGATCTCCCTTTTCCTGGGAGGGTGGGCGGTTGCGCAGCAGCAACAGCAGCCTGATCAAAATCAAGACCAGCCCGGGCAGAATCAGGCTCCTCCGCGTTCAGCCGTGCCAACTGAAGCCGGAGAGAGTTCCAGCCGCGACACGCGCGACGACATAAGCCCGCCCAAAGATGACGCCAAGAATCATCCCGACAGCGGCGTGGTCGACACCAACCCCGAAGACGAGCCCGCTGGCGACGTGCAGGAGATGCATCCCTGGAACCCGTACCGCGCGATGAAGGATGATGAGGTTGGAGACTATTACTTCAAACTCAAAAACTACAAAGCCGCGCTGGCCCGCTATCAGGACGCGCTGATGTGGAAAGAGAAAGATGCAGTCGCCAATTTCCGGATGGCGCAGTGCTACGAGAAGCTGGATCAGCCGGACCAGGCCATCCCGCACTACGAGGAGTATCTGAAGATCCTGCCCGGGGGCCCGTATGCCAAGGAAGCGCGCAAGGCGCTGCAGAAATTAAAGCGGGCCGAAGCGAAGAACGAAACCTCGGCGAAGACCGAATCGAAACCGTAAGCTTACTTTTCTACCCGGATGAACTCTCCCGTGGTGCCATTTACGTCGACGATGAGTTTGGCATCGTCGCGGCTGGTTCCGTAGATCACGTGCCAGATGAGCATGTTGGTGGCGTGATTCCACTCCAGCACGTAAAGGATTGGAGTGTCCGGAGCCTTCTCCAACAGTTTGTCGCCGCCGTGTTGCTGGGCGAGTTCAAAAGCTTTGTCCGAATCGATCTTCAGAAAGCCGATGTCGAATATCTGAGTCGATGCGTTGGTTGGGCTGTAATTGTCCTCGTTGCCGGGAGAGATCCCCCGCGACGGAGCATCTTGCGCATCCGTGCCCGACCAAACATACGGCTTCACGCCGCGTCCCACTGGAGATGCGAACGAGGCGCGCCACACCGCCGACTTGCCGTCTTTGCCCTTCGAATCCGCTGTGGGCTGCGATTCCAGGCGGAACGGTTGCGCATCGCGTGCCCAGCCGCGCGCCGCGATGTAGAGCTTCTGAAAGGCATAGCGGCCGGTCTCGAGGTCTGCGGCTTTGGGTTGCGGTTTCTCGGTCTGGGCAGGCGTTGCGGGCTGCGACGAACATCCTGCCACGGTCAATAATGCCAGCGCCAGCATCCCCATCAGCAACTGTTTCATAGCACCATCCGTTGGAAGAGATTTTGCAACCGTGAACGCCGCCATCGATTCTACTAGAAGGAGTAACGAGGTTCATCGATGGATGCGTACCTCCAAAGGTTACAGGATGCGATCGCGTCCGCTACCGAGGGCATGACCGCTGAAGAGCTGCGGCGTCATCCGAAAGGGAAGTGGTGCGCCGCCGAAATTCTGGAGCACCTTTATCTCACCTACACGGGAACTACGAAAGCATTCGAGCGTTGCCTGCAAGCAGGTCAACCGCAGGTGCGGAGGCGGACGCTGAGGGATCGCGTGAGGACCTCGGTGGTCATAGGATTGGGACACATGCCAAACGGTCGACAGGCGCCGAAACATGCCCAGCCTCGGGGGATGTCGGTAGAAGAAGTGGCCGCCGAAATCGGCTCGCGGATCTCGGCCATGGACGCGGTCATTGCGCAATGCGAATCCCGCGTCGGCAAGCGAACTCGGGTTCTCGATCATCCCGTCCTCGGACCGTTGACGGCGCGCCAGTGGCGAAAGTTTCATTGGGTCCACGGCCGCCACCACCTCAAGCAGATTCAAAACCTCCGCTGGCAAAGCTAGCAGGGAGTAATGGGGAGGGGCGTCCTCGCCCGGCTAGCCGGGCTTTGTCTCGGCCTCGGTGTCGATTCGGGAGCCAGGTGATTTGCACATATTCTGGTGCAGAAAATACCTCAAAAAAAACTCTCATTTTCCCGCAAAATCTAGAAAACAAACGACCGGAAATTTTTCGTCCCGCTAGATCTATGGTTCTAAAGGTAGTTAGAGGCAAAATCTTGGAAACATTGGAGTTACGGGCGGTATTTCTTGCTACTGAGGGCTGGAAATACCACGCGCGAGATCCTTCGCCCCGCTGGAGAAGGCGCGGGGCTTCAGGATGACGGCACATAAGGGCGTCTCCGGTGACCAGGTTGTCAAAGATCCTAAGGTTATCTTGCAGATAACATCTGCGCATCAATGTTATCGGAAGTGGCAGGTCGAATTCAAGGAGAAAGAAAGTGGAGTTCGAAACTTGTTCCGAATCGGGAAAGCGGGACTGCGCTGAAGCTGATACTCCGTGGGAATCTGTGAGTTTGTGCCGGCTCTTTTTCCGTCAATTTTCGTGGTAAGATTGCGCCCGCTTTCGGGGAGGAGGCGATTATGCGCAACGTTACGTGCTGTTTGTTGGTGGTGCTGTTCGGTTCATGGTCGAGCAGTCTCGGGCAAAATGCCTCAAGAAAATTCACGTCCCCAAAGATCGTTGCAACGTTCGAGCGGCTGGGTCAGACGCACGAGATGAAGCCGGTCACGCTCTACACTCCTCCACAGTGGGGGACGTTCCGCGTTTCCGTTGTCATGGTCTTGACCGTACCCGGAGCCACGGGTGAATTTTGGTATGGAGGGCTTCAATTTGTGGATGCAGCCGGAGTGAATTGTTGCGGAGCGTATAACGTAGCGCTGCAATCCACAATTCGGGGGAGTGCTTTTGGAGAATTTCCCATTCGTGCAAGGGCAGGAAAACCCATCAAATTTTCAGTTCAACCCGGTGGTGACAATTCCGGCTCGAAGTACAACGTCTGGGTTGTTGTGGAACAGTTGATGTGATTTTCTGGCCGCTAGAGGCTCGGACTATGTTGGTACGAAGGTCCCATTGACACTGAACGGCGTACGGCTAGGATGGTTACGTTCAAGAGTGAGGGTGTGATGGCGAATCCACTGCGGAACCGCGGTTGGACTTTGGGCATGCAGGTGCTGGCGCTGGCGATCACCGCGACTCTATCAGTTCAAGCGCAGACGTTCAAGGTGCTGCATACATTTCACGGCGCACCCAACGACGGCGCGGTTCCTCTTGGCGCGCTGGTGCGGGTTTCCAATGGCGACCTTTACGGCACCACCAACACGGGGGGGTCTGGGTGCACCTCCGAAAGTTGTGGTACCGCGTTCAAGATGGACAAGAATGGCAACGAAGTGTGGATGCACAGCTTCGATATTAAAAACGGAGGATTCCCGGATGCGGGGCTGATTCGTGATAAAGCTGGCAACCTCTTCGGGACGACCGTGGTAGGCGGCGACCATACTAAGTGCTCCCTTGAACGTTGTGGGGTCGTGTTTAAGCTGAACGACGAAGGCAACGAGGTCACGCTCTACAACTTCAAGGGAGAACCCGACGGGGGATTTCCAGAAGCACGTTTAGTCAGGGACGACGAAGGAAACGTATACGGCACGACCTACAGTGGCGGCCTTCATGAGGAAGGAGGGACTATATTCAAGATTGACCCGGAACATAATGAGGCCGTCCTGTACAACTTCTGCTCCCTGACAAATTGTTCCGACGGACTTACTCCCTATCCGGGGCTTATCCGCGATGCTAGTGGCAACCTTTTTGGGGTAGCGGCCAGTGGAGGCGAGAGGCAAGGGGGAGTAGCGTACGAACTGGACAGCAAAGGGAACGAAAGCACTCTGTACAATTTCGGCACTGTCGATGGCAGCGGTCCGGCTTCCGTTCTGGTCGAAGACTCATCGGGGAATCTATACGGGACAACCTCGTTTGGAGGCAATGTCGAGCAGTGCGGTGGAAACGGGTGCGGCGTGGTTTTTAAGCTGTCCCCGATGACCGGCGGAGGGTGGAGCGAAACGGTTATGTACTCGTTTTGCGCGCTTAAGAACTGTGCCGACGGAAGCGAGCCAATGGCCGGTCCATTGGTGCTGGATGCCGCCGGAAATATCTACGGCACGACGTACAGTGGTGGCACAACCTGCAATACAGACGGCTGCGGAGTGGTATTCAAACTGGACCCGGCGGGCAAGGAAACCGTGCTACACGCGTTTACCGGCGGTAACGATGGAGCGTTCCCATGGGCAGGTGTAACGCTCGACCGAGGAGGCAACTTGTATGGAGTTGCTAGTCAGGCCGGAGATACTAAGTGCTATGGAGGTGACCATACTTTCGGTTGCGGGGTGGTTTTCAAGATTACGCCTTGATTTATGATGGCGAAATTGACATTGGGAACCGAAACTGGCGCCCACGCTTTCATCTATACGCCGTGAGAAATCCTGAAGGTAGAAACAGAAATAGGCCCGACTTCGAGGAGGCCGGGGCTTGGGTGTCGCTGATTGGGCTCAATCCAGAACGCCGCTCGATCAATTTATGGTTTCGTTCTCGCGGCTCGAGCTAAGCACCCCAGCCTTCGCAAAAAACGCGATAGGCATGGGCCACCCGCCTCCCGCCGCAACCAGGGCGAACGGAAACCCGTTGTCAGTTGCTGGTTCTTGGTTCTCAGTTGTTTCTCTTGGACGAAGAGCTGGTGGCATTCTCGCTTCCCACCCTTTCCGCAACGAACGCGGAAAGAATGGGGCACCCCTCGCTTATACTTGATTCAGGTTCTTGGTTGGAGCGGGCAGGCCGCCCGCCAGGAAGGTCGGGGAACTTCCCGTCTCTACCCGGATTCGGACTTAAGTCGTCCCAGGGTCTTAGTCAAGAGCCGCGCCCTCTCGGAAAGAACGCGAGAAGGACGGGCCACCCGCTTTTTGTGCATAGGCCCGAGGTATTAAGATGGTGCAGCAGCAAAGCGTCTAAAGGCATGCGCGACGGCATCAACAGCCTGAGAGGACAGCGGAGATGACGGTGGAAGTTCAGACTTCAAGTGAGAGACCGCAGACTGGCGAGAAGAAACCGCGCAGGCCGACTACTCCGCTGCGAAAACTGCGGCGTATGTTATCGCGGACACCGCTGCGCCTTCCCATCATCTGGTACCGGCATCATGGCTTCCGTCCCGAGGACGTTTTTATCGCTGCTTATCCCCGGTCGGGGATGACCTGGTGTCGGCACACCCTGTTCGAAATCCTTACCGGGGAGAAGTCCGGATTCAGGGTCGTGGATGCCACATTGCGTGGCGTCTCCAAGCACCCTTTGGGGAAGCGAGTTCTGCCAGGCGGCGGCAAACTTATCTCTACGCACGAGCAGTACCGCGATTGGAAACACTATCACAAGGCCATTTACCTGGTGCGTGACGTCAGGGATGTGGTGCTGTCCGAATTCGTCTATCTGACGAACTTGGAGTTCTTCTACGGCGACCAGGATGAATTCGTGAAGCACTTCCTCACCACGGCGGTGAGCGGCTTCGGGCCATGGCAAGACAATGTGACTAGCTGGCTGGATTCTTCTCTGGCCGCGACTCCCAACTTCCTGCTGGTGCGATTTGAAGAGCTAAAGCGGGACCCGGTAGCGGAGTTTACGCGAATGGCGAACTTCCTCGGGGTCGACGCCGATGCCGAAGTTATTCAGCGCTCGGTCGCCAACAGTTCCTTGGAGAAGATGCGGGAGAAAGAACAACGCGAACCAGTAAAGGCCTCGGTGAAGGGGCGTTTTATCGGCGAGGGTTTGGTGCAGGGGTGGCGTTCGAAGTTGTCACCGGCGCAGGTCGAGTTGATTGAGCAGCACGCCGGACCTGTGCTTGCGCGACTGGGATATTCCTTGTCCCGTTGAGGTCGAGACTCGAGTGAAGGACAGCTCCAAAACGTAGGGTGTGAAAAAGCCCTCGAGCATGGCGAGGGCTTTTCGAATGACTTAGTGACGAGCCGTACTACGGTTGGTCCGCGGTGCTCTCGCGAACTGAAGAGGGAACTCCCGCTTTGCGAGCTTCTTCCTGCATGTCATCCATTTGCTGTTTGGCGTCGTCGACTGCCTTTTTCTTTTCCGCGATCTTTTTCTTGTAGTCTGCGTCTTCCTTGTCCCATTCGCCAGAATTCCGCAGGCGGTTGCCGGCGTCGGCGTACATGGCGGCCGCGCGCAGTTGATATTCGCGTTGCTCGACGTCCAGTTCGCGGGAGAGCAGGTCCGTTTTGTCTTTCTGTGCGGCGAGCTTGTCTTTCCACGCGTCGTAGGTCTTTTGGCGGTCCTCCGGCGATTGACCCGGCTGGATGGAGGGCGGTTTGCTGTCGGCTTTCTTGTCGGACTGGCCCGCGTCCGCTCCGCTATTGGTCGCGGCTTGCGATGTGTCGCTGCTATCGCTCGTCGATGCTGCGCCGCCCACCACACTGAGCTTATCGTCCATCGGCAGATTATCGTTGTCGAACTGTTTTACCGGCGCGGTTTTCTTGTCTTTGCGCTGGGCGCGGGCGTAATCGCCCAACGGTTGCTGCGGTGTGGTCGAATCTTGGGCGCTGGCGTACGAAGCCATCATTCCCGCTAGAAATATTCCTGCAATCCAGACGTATGTGACGCGTTTCATGGTTGTTTCATCCTCCGTGCCGCGGCCCGTTCATCTTTACGGGCACTCGGCGTTGATTGAACTCAAGCTCCGGCAGCCTTTGCGGCTTTTGCGCCCGCGAGAAAACCGCCAATGGTGTGATCCAGGTCGGCTGCTTCAGAAACGATGTCGACGGCCAACTGGCGCACCATCGTGGGATCGCGGCTGACCGACAGTTGCTGCGCGTAACTCGAAATCGTGGCCACCGAACTGCGCAGCGCCAGCGCCATCTCGGCCGACATTTCTCCGCGCAATTCATGCAGCCGCTGGATGGTGGCAAACTCTGTTTTGTCCGTGATCAGGCAAGCTGCACCCAGGGTTTCACCCGAAGGCGTGAACACCGGAGAGATCGTGATTTCGAGAATGCGTTGCTCACCTGACGGTGTGATGTAGTCCGCTTCCACGCTTCGCGACGGGCCTTGGTGTAGCAAACTGGGCGTTTGTAAACTTGCGCGCACCGCGGTTGCCAATGTTTCCGATGAGCCGCGAGAGGAAGAGGAACTCAACTTCGCTCCTCGAAAAATTTCACTGACACTCATGCCCACGGGCGAAGCAAATCCAAGAATGTTTTTGGCTGCGGTGTTGGCATTGCGGGCCAAGCCGTTCGTGGTCAGGAACAGCACTCCGCTCGACAGGTTCGAGAGCACCGCCGCGCTGATGTTTTCCGAGGTTTTCGCCCGGCGTCGCTCCACCTGTTGCACGCTCAGCAATTCGTGTTTCTGCTGCTTCAGTTGCTGAATCACCGCGTTGTAAGTGCGCATGGGGAACTGCGCGAGGTCGGGAGCCGCATCAACGGCGAAAGATTCCTCGGTGAGCAAACGCCGCATCCGTCGCAGCAATAGTGTTGCGATCCAGAAAGCGAAACCGGTGGCGAACAGCACGATCGCCATGCGAACCACGATGGGGTTGCTGAGCACCTTCACAGCAACCTCCAGTACCAGCGAAAAAACTGGTTGCCGAAGAACGAAGCCACCATGGCCATGCTGCCCAGGAACACGCCAAATGGCATGGGGAAGCGGCGCAGCGCGATGCTGGCCGACTCCCATCCATGACGCCGCGCGAGGTTTGCTGGTTCGTGATGGCGGACCATGCGTCGGCGAGTGCGCTTGATCCACACTGCGAGCACTGTCCACAGTCCCGCCAGCGAGCCCACGATCGACGCGCTGAACAAAGTGAAGATGGTTAGCTGGATTCCGAGGAAAGCGCCCACCATCGCCATCAGCTTGACGTCGCCGAAGCCCATGCCTTCGACGCCGCGCGCCCGCAGATAAATCGCTCCCGCGCCGTAGATGAACGACGCTCCCACTGCCGCGCCCATCAGCGCCTGCAGCAACGAAAGCCAGGGGCTCGATGCGCCGGCCGCGGGCTGATAGATGACGCCGAACAGCATCTTCGACAGCAGATCGTTCACCGGAACCACCAGGCTGAACAGCAATCCGGCGACCAGCCCTGGCAGCGTCAGTTTGTCGGGCAGGAGCTGCGTTTCTGCGTCGGTAAAGATGAGGCCCACGAGCAGGAATCCGAAGGTGCAGTACTTGAGCGTGGCCAGGGTGAGGCCGAAATAGGCGTAGCAGGCGAGAAACAGTGCGGCGGTGATCAACTCAACTACGAGATAACGCGGCGAGATTGGCGCCATGCAGCGGCGGCAACGTCCCCGCAAAATCAGCCAGCTCAGGATGGGAACGTTGTCATAAAAGCGGATTGGCTGGGCGCACTTGGGACACGCCGAGCCGGGATGAATGACCGATAAATCCCTCGGCAGCCGATAGATGCACACATTCAGGAAGCTGCCAAAGGCCAGCCCCAGCGCGAAAATCGCCAATGCGAATGCAGTATCCAACGTGTGCTTTGCCCACTCCTTGCCAGATTTATGCTGGTTTCGCCTCGATTATACGGCCCCGCGAGGGGTAGGACCCAGGTACTAAAGGTACTGTACGGAAGGACAATGCCGGGCGACTACCTAGAGCGCGGCAAGCTGATTAGCGGGCAAGTTCGTTCTCAAGTTTTGCACGTGGGTGCCGATAGTACAGACAAGCGGGAGTCGGCTCATGGCCCCGCGGGAGGTAGCGCAATGTCAATCACTCCGATTTCGGCGGCGGGCCTGGGTCAGTACGTTCTGCAGGCAAGCAACTCCGCTCCACTGAAGCAGGCATTGCAGAGCTTGCATAACAGTCTTGCATCCGGAGACTTGAGTGGCTCGCAGTCGGCGTTTCAGACCTTGCAGACGCTTTACCAAAACTCGGCGATGGCCGGCGGAAGTACTTTGTCGAGCAGTTCCCAACTCTCTACCGATCTGACGGCGATTGGCACCGCACTCACGGCGGGCGATCTACCCACCGCGGAATCTGCTTTTGCGACCCTTCAAAACGACCTGAAAACCGCTCCCACGCCAACGCTGACAAACGAGGCCAACGCCGCGACCCAATCGATCCAGTTGGTTCAGCAAATACTCAGCACGCTGAATTCGAGCAGCGCTTCTTCCAGCGCCTCGGACTCCACGAGTGCCCTGTTAGAAAGCGTATACGGAAACAGCAGCGGGCTGAACGTTCTCGCATAGAACACGCGGCGGATCTGAAATCTCTGCGGACCCGGCATCGCCCAATAAGCGGGATCGTTCACGCGTGGATGTCAGCAGGCGCTTGAATCCGCGGCACGCGAATTTGCTTCTCACGCTTGCGGGTCTGGGCGATATCGTAGGAGGCCTGCATCCGCATGAGCGTGTCCATCTTTACCCCAAAAGCTTTTTCGATGCGGAGCGCCATATCGCCCGAGAGGTCGGCTTTGCCATTCAGCAGGCTGGACAGGGCTGGCCGCGAAACTCGAAGCGCAACGGCTGCCGCCGTTACCGACAGGCCAGAAGGCCGGATAACTTCCGTCCGAATGAAATCTCCGGGGTGTGGAGGGTTCTTCATGGGCATTTGCGTCTTCTCCTTCTTGTTCGGCAAATATTCTAATGATAATCTTCCAAGTCCACATCGCAGATTTCCCGCTCTGCTGTGTCGATCCAGAATGTCAGGCGGCGGTTTCGGGTGACGCTCAGGCTGCAGGTGCCTTTGCGGTCACCGGTCAGAGTGTGCATCTTCCAGGCCGCGAGCGAGCGTAATTCTTCCGGGTCTTGCATATCGTCGAGAAACGCCAGCATCTTGCGGAGCTTGTCGGCCGTTTCAGGCGGAACGCCTTTCGCGATGTCCTCCGAGTAGAGCTTCTTTAGACCCTTATGAGCGAAGTTGCGTATTCTCACTTATTTGACTGTATCCTGTAACGTAACACTTGTCAAAAGCGCTAGTCAGTCAACGAGAAGGGGACGGAGTAAATCCGACGGTCTGTGCCAAGAGATGGGCCAAACCGTCCTTCGCAACGAGGCGAAAACGTGGGTCGTGCGCTCGGCGGTGCCCAATGCACCGGCCGGCCCTTCTCGCGTCTAATTCTAGAAATGTAAGGGTCCCAGCAAACTTAAAGCCGACGGGCCGGGTTGACGCGGAGCGCGGGAAGGATACGGGTTCCCAGACCCATCTCGAAATAGACACCCCAATCTCCCTTGCCAAGCAATGAGTTACGCGACTTCGCCTTCTCAACGAGGCAACCCGCGTTGAATCGTTCTCATCGAAGGGCAGCTTGCAAAGCTCGTGAGGTACCCTTCCATGTTGAGGCTAAGGGATTGTGCTGTCGCTTGCTGTCTGACATCGATATCGGTGGTTCTCTCCAGTTGTGGAGGAGGAGCGAGCATGGGCTCCGGTTCTACGTCGGGTTCCGGGGCGACGATGGTGCAGGTCAGCGTCAATAACACCGGCGCCGGCCAAGGGATGGTCAGCAGTACCCCTGCTGGGATCGATTGTGGTCAAGCCTGCAGCGCTAACTTTACCAGCGGAACCCAGGTGACGCTCACCGCCGCTCCCATGGGCGGCTCTTATTTTGGAGGATGGTCGGGCGCATGCAGCGGCCTCGGCGTCTGCCAAATGATGTTGACGAAGAATGTCGCGGCGACCGCGAGCTTTGACACGCTCCCCGTGCTGGCTGTGACCTTAGAGGGAACGGGCACAGGCAGCGTGACCAGCAGCCCGTCGGGTATCGATTGTGGACAGACTTGCAAGGCAACCTTTAATCCTGGGGATCAGGTAATCCTCACCGCGACTGTGGGGGCAAACTCACATTTCTCCGGATGGGGAGGAGCGTGCAGCGCCAGTGGCAGCAATTCCACCTGCACGGTATCGCTCAGTGCGAGTCAGCAGGTAACGGCGACGTTTGACTCTACGCTGAGTGGACCAGTCTTAGCCGTAAGTCGTACGGGAACCGGGACCGGCACAGTCGTAAGCAACCCGGCTGGCATCAATTGTGGAACCACCTGCAGCGCCAACTTTGCTTCGGGGACTTCGGTGACATTGACTGAGACTCCGGCGACGAATTCAACTTTCGCGGGTTGGTCTGGTGGCGGTTGTAGCGGCGATAGTACTACTTGCGTGGTGACGCTCAGTACGAGCCAGAATGTGACTGCGACGTTTACCCTCAACCAAAACGTATTTGCGTTAGGCGTCAGCCTGGCGGGATCTGGCATTGGTATGGTCGCGAGCAACCCGCAGGGAATTAGTTGCCAACCCACGTGCAGCGCGAACTTTCCTGCGGGAACTCAGGTGACATTGACGGAGACTCCGGGTACGAATTCAATTTTCGCGGGCTGGTCAGGCGGCGGTTGTAGCGGCAGCAGTTCTACTTGCGTAGTGATGCTCACCGCAAGCCAGAACGTGACTGCAACGTTTAATCCGAGCCAAGGCGTATTTTCGTTGAGTGTCAGTCTGGCGGGATCCGGCACCGGTACGGTTACCAGCAATCCCGCCGGAATTAGTTGTCAACCAACCTGCAGCGCAAACTTTAACGCCGGAACGCAAGTGTCTTTGACTGAGACTCCGGGCGCGGGTTCGACTTTCGCCGGCTGGGGCGGAGCCTGCAGCGGGTCCGACCCTACCTGCACCCTGACACTCAGCGCGAACCAGCAAGTGACAGCCACGTTTGGCCCGCAAAGCCTCAGCGCAATTAATCACATCATTTTCATGGCGCAGGAGAATCGCTCGTTCGATCACTATCTTGGCACGTTGCGCGCCTACTGGGCTGCCAACAACATTCCTGATCAATCCCTGGATGGACTGCCTCAGTTCAATCCCACCACTGGGATTCCGCCGCTTTACGGACCGCCGCCCACGAACCCGGGTTGTGATCCGGCATACCCGCCGCCCGCTACCTGCCGCGTCGACAGCAGCAGCCCCACAATCCAGTCGTTCCCGTTGATCACGCAATGCGTCGAAGACCCGGAGGATAAGTGGAGCGAAAGCCACCTGGACTGGAATCTGTTCGATCCGTACGGGGACTCTCCGACGATGAACGGGTTTGTTTACGGCGCCGCCGACATTGCGAGGGGCCTGCGGTTTTATGACACTGTCGGCATTCGCACCATGGGTTACTACGACAGTACAGATTTGAACTACTACTATTTTATGGCGACAAGTTTCGCCACCTCCGACCGTTGGTTCTCGCCCGTGATGGGCAACACTCCTCCAAACCGGGAGTACTTGGATGCAGCCACTTCGCAGGGTTATGTTCATCCCATCCCGACGAACGTACCACCGCTGTCGGCTACGACGATTTTTGAGGAGTTGCAAGATGCCGGAATTACCTGGAAGATCTATGTCGATCCAGAGGGCAGCACGTGTACGGGTCCGCCCTACGATCCGTCCTGCCTGTTGGAATTGAGCACCATTCAGGTTTTTGCCTGGGGGCAGACGATTCCGAAAGACTACCCGAACAACATCGCGCCAATCTCGCAATATTTCACCGATATACAGAATGACACTCTTCCCCAGGTGGCGATCATCGAGCCCGCGTCCCTTGCCGGTCTGGATGAGCATCCGACAAACAAGGATAACGCGCCGAATGATATCCAGCGGGGGGCGAATTATGTTTCGACGCTGATCAACGGGCTGATGCAAAGCAATTCGTGGCAGGACTCGGTTTTCATTCTGACCTACGACGAGTTCGGAGGCCTCTACGACCACGTTCCAACCCAGCCGACCGTGAGTCCGGATGGCATCAAGCCGGTCGACTTGCTGCCCACCGATGTCTGCTACTCAAAAACCGGGCCGACCTGCGACTTCGTTTATACCGGCTACCGCATGCCCTTGATTGTGGTTTCGCCATTCACGAAGAAGAACTACGTGTCCCACACGGTCGCGGACAGCACCGCAATTCTTAAGCTGATCGAAACTCGTTTCAACGTGCCGGCATTGACCAAGCGCGACGCGGCGCAAATGGATATGACCGAGTTTTTCGATTTCACTAATCCACCGTGGATGACTCCGCCCGACCCGCCAGCGCAAGTCACGAATGGCGCTTGCTATGTGAATAAGTTGCCTTAGCACGGTTTGAAGTAGGGCTTGCGCTCCGGAATTTCCCCACTCAGCCCAGAACCGGGCCTAATGGGCCACCGGAGTCGCACGGCGTCATTTCAGGAGGTAGAGGTCGGCCTGGCCGCTGGGGCGTGCGTAGACGACGGTCGAGAGATCCTTGGAGAAGTCATAGGCATTTCCGGCATAGTCGACGCGAAATGAAAATGGGAGCTTGACCGCGGGCGCAGCCGGTCCGGTCAGTTTGCCGTCATGCCATGGCTGACGGTAAATCGTGCTCTCGCCGCGGCCCGGCGTGAAATAAAGGATTGATTTACCGTCCGAGGAGAAGTGCACGACCAGAGTGTTGAGTTCCGGCACTAACGAAATGCACTTGCCGTCGACCAGGGAGAACTCACTGACGCCGGCGGATTGTTTTCCCTGATTGAGGGAAGTAAGCAGATAGCGGCCATCGCTCGATGCATCCCAGGCAGCGCCGCAAGCGTCCGTTATCTTCTCTACGCTGGAGCCATCTGCCGCCACTTTCCAGGTGATGACTTTGGAAAAATCGTGCTCCCAACCGCCCAAATAGAGAAAATTGGGGTCGGGACTTGGGGATCCATATCCCCCGCCAATCCCCGACCAGGGAACTTGGCGAAGACCGGTGCCGTCGCTGCGAATCACATAGAACTTTGGAGCGCCGTTCTCCCTGTCTCCGTACATGAACTTGGAACCGTCTGAGTTAAACGCCGCGGTGATTAATCCCGTGCCTGAGGCGAGTTTGACCCGGTTCGAGCCATCGATGTCGGAGACCCAGAGATCGCCCTCCTGGGCATTTCCGCTGAGGACGATGTAGCCGACACGGCGGCCGTCCCAGGAGAGAGCTGGCTGCGTTCCCAGTTCTTGCAGGATGTCAGAGGATTTTTTGGTTTGCGTGTTGTAAACCGACAGCGCGCCCGAACGTTTTCCGTTTACAAAGTACATTCCCTTTTCAGCCGGGGCAGGCATGGGCGATAGGTCAGGGCCAGCGCCGGTCGTGACTTGCTTCAGGCTGCCATCGGAAAGGCGGTATTCCCAAATATTGGTGACGCTATTGACGGTGCGGCTGCACAGCAGGGTTTTGCCGGGATCGTTCCAGACCAAGCCAGTGGGGCTTCCGGAGAGTTCTCCAACTTTATTCGAGTCCTGAGTGGCAACGTTGACGCGGAATAGTGCGAGGACCGTCGAGCCGAGCACGGTGTCATCGCCCGCCAAGACTAGAAGTTCCTTCCCATCGGGAAAGGGCAGAATGTTAAGCGGCGTCAGTCCGGCGGGGGAGCGAAAAATCACGTCATCCTCGGTTCCCGACCTGGGTTTGCGATGAACCCCACTCACGCGTCCGTAGCTTCCGGTATCGTTGGTAGCCAGACCGACGAAATAGAGAAAATTCCCGTCGGGAGAAATTGCCAAGCTGTGACCGGCAGCTACAACACTGGACGCGCCACCGAGTGTCGCCACGCTGTGGATTTCGCTGCGGGGAAAGACATCGGTAAAGTAGATTTGCGTGCCGTCCGGCGAAAACGCGTTGACTATTTTGGTGACTGGGTCGTTAGTGAGCTGCAAAGGCTCACCGCCAGTGGCGAGCATGATGAAGACCTGATCAGAGCCGTCGGCGGGCGAGGTGAAGGCCACAGTATGGCCGTCAGGAGAAAGAACGGCTCCGTTCATGGGCTTGTTCCAGTGGCTGATCTGGACGACTTTCGTGGGACCGCCGGATGAGCCGCCTATGAAATAGGCGGCCACGCCGCCCAGCACGAGGAGCAACAGGAAGGCTGCGGCGCCGATGTACAGATTTCGTGTGGGCTTCGCTTCTTTCGTTGGAATCGTGCCGCTTTTTGCCGATGACTGGACGACGTCACTAGCACTCTGCGAAGCGGTCATGACTCGTCCGGAGCTGGTATCGCGCTTCGAACGTTTCAGGTCGCTGCGCAACTCGGCGGCCGATTGGTAGCGCAGGTCGCGGTCTTTTTCCAGCGCCTTATTAATGATGCGGTCGAGTTCCGCGGGAATCTCCGGATTCAGACGAACCGGTGAAACCGGGGCTTTGTGGAGAATGGAATCGAAGACTACGGCCGAGGTTCCCCCCGAAAAAGCCTGCCGCGCCGTGGCCATCTCGTAGAGGACAACGCCGAAGGAAAACAAGTCGGTGCGCGCGTCCAGATCTTCCCCGCGGGCCTGCTCCGGTGACATGTACGCAATGGTGCCCACAGTTGCGCCAGCAGAGGTAAGATTCTCCGTGGCGGTTAGTGTATTTCCGCCTGCTTGCTGGTCTGCGCCCCCGACAGGCGCCGCAACCTTCGCCAGGCCGAAGTCCAGAATCTTTGCGTGGCCGCGCTCCGTGATAAAAATGTTTGCCGGCTTGATGTCACGGTGCACAATGCCTTTGCTGTGAGCCGCGTCCAGGGCATCGGCGATCTCGATTGCCAGATCGATCAGAACCTCAGTGGGGATCGGCTTCCCGGCGATGCGGTGCCTCAAGGTCACACCTTCAAGGAACTCCATGGCGATGAAGGCGGGGCCGTGCTGATCGTCAATCTCGTAGATGGTGCAGATGTTGGCATGATTCAGGGCGGACGCGGCTTTGGCCTCGCGCTGGAAGCGCAAAAGGGCCTGTGAGTCTTTCGCGACCGCATCGGGCAGGAACTTCAGGGCGACAAAGCGGTCGAGCGTAACATCCTCGGCCTTGTAGACCACGCCCATTCCGCCGCCGCCGATTTTTTCAAGAATGCGGTAGCGCGAAATGATCTGTCCAATCACTAGAGGCGAATCTTACGTTGGCCAAACAGACAAGTCAATGAAACGCTGGGATTTCACCGTGCCTCAACAAGATTGGTGCTGTCACATCGCCAAATCGCTAATTGACCTACTGACCGGTATTTTTGTGGCATCGCCCTGATTACGACCGCGTCCGCACGCTCCCGCGCCGCCTGGGCTCGCTAATTCACTGTTTGTGTCAGCGAAGCTGAATCACCGTCACAGCTCGTGCTGGCGCTAAAGTCGGAGTCACCGCCGTATACCGCCTTAATCGAGTTGGCGCCAGGCTCCAGTGCCGAGGTCGTAAAGCTAGCCGAGCCGCCCTTCAAAGTTCCCGTCCCCATTACTCTTGTCCCGTGCACAAACGAGACAGTCTCCCCATCGGGTGGCGCATCCGTATCAGCACTGACCACTGCATTGAAGGTTACAGGCTCCCCATACGTCGAGGGATTCGGCGTGGAAGTAAGCACAATTTCGGTAGCAGCCTTAGAAACCTTAACTGTTTTGGATGCGGGTCCTGCCCCTGTCTGGGCATTCCAGATCTGAACCTGTTCCTTATTACCTACGCCGAGAGTGTAGTTATGCGTACCCCAAGCCCCGGAAAATCCTCCGAGTATGATCTTCGTATTTTTCCAGCTGTGCACGATCAGAGTGACGGTATCGTTATACCCGGAATATCCGGCCTGCCACTTTTTGGTCAGATCGTTCAAGGCGATGTAGTCGGAATCGCCAGTATAAGGGGCGTGTGTGCCAAAGCCGCTGCCCTTGATCGTGATGGTCTGGTATTTCTTAGTTGTAATTTTGCTGACCGATGTGATTTTGGGAGTCGTGTCCGACTCCGACTGTGCAACCGCGAGCGACGCCGCCGCGACGATGGCAAGCAGAATCAGACAAGAACGCCTCAGAAGGAGCTTCGCCACGGCACGTACCTCCGATGGAATTTGTTTCTTGGTCCCAAAATCGGCAGCCATTCTCCCTCCGCTTCGTTTTATTGTCAATGGAAGACAATTTGCGGTAGTGATGCATTTTGTTGCATCACTGCCCAATTTGCATGAGCCGCGAACCGGCGCAGGGTGCGTCGAAAAAGGTCACTTTGTAATGCGATTGCGCGGTTGACTCCTGGCCATCGCAGAGGGATACTTGGATGCTGCCAGTTGGGGAAACTAAGCCACGCGCGCTTGGGGAATCCGCCAAGTCCTATAGGTCGCTCCATCAACGGCTCGTCAACAACACATGCAATTCACATCAAAGGAATCCAAAATGACTCGATTGTTGCCTGGGTTTTCCCAAGGAAATGTTTCGCAAGGAAGTCTTTCCCAAGGAAGTCGCAGTCTCGTGTTTCCGTTGCTTCAGCTTGTAACCTGCCTCCTGATGCTCGCGCTGTCGGCCCCGGCGCAGGCTCAAGTCTCCACGCCCGCTCCGCAGGGGCTCACAGGAATATTTGGTGGAGGCCCGTTTTATAAGACGGCGAATTTCAATGTCCCGAAGAACATAGCTGAAATTGAACACTCTGGTTTCTCCGAGGCCATCGTCTGGAGCGTTGAAGTCAATAGCACGGGCGACTTGAACTTCAACGGCGAGTTTCCGTTGACTTCGAAGGGCGTCTATGTGGGCAATAAAACTTATCCGAAGTTTGCCGCGGACATGGCCACATTGAAGAAAGCAGGATTAGTGAAAAGGGTCACCTTCAGCATCGGCTCCTCAAATTACGGAGACTGGGAAGACATCACGAATTTGGTGGAGTCGCAAGGCGTCGGCCCGAAGAGCATTCTGTACAAAGATTTTAAGGCCCTGAAAAAAGCAATCCCTGCTCTGGATGCCCTCGATTTTGACGACGAAAATAGCTACAACCTTCCCACCACAGTGAAGTTCGGGGTTATGGTGGGCAAACTCGGCTATCACGTCTTGCCGGATCCTTATGTCGATGCCAGCTATTGGCAGAGTGTGGTTTCAGAAATCAACAAGAAACTCCCGGGCACGGTCGACGGAATACATCTTCAGGCCTATGCCGGCGGTGGAGGAAACAATCCATGCTCGGGTTGGGATTTTGGCGAGGTGCCGGTTTTCCCCGGCGTGTGGGACAAGAACTATACGCCAAGTCAGGTGCAGACGGTGATGAGGGCGTGGCACAAGGAATGCGGGATAATCGGCGGGTTCATGTGGATCTACGACGACTTTGTGGGCAATGGCCTGGCCAAGAAGTACGCTAGCGCGATCAACAAGGGAGTCAAATAGAACGGCAGCACCCGCAAGTGGCTGCGAGATCAGTTAGTCCTTTCCCAATAAACCGATGATCGAGGCTTGTCCTCGCGCCGGCTTCCTGCACGCCGATCTTCTCGAGCTTGATTTTCTCGAGCCGGCCGCGCTCAAGGCTGGGGTTTTCAAACGACCGGAGACCGACGCCTCAAAACGTGCTATGGCCTGGTTTCGCCAGTTATCGGCAAACCAGTAAGCGACGGGGACGGAACCTTCCCCGCTGTTGCAGCTTCGCGTACTCCGCCTTGGCTTCCTTCAGGATGGGAATATCGGGATCGGCATCTTTCCAAAGCGCGAGGAAATCCCTGTAGACGGCGAGGGCGCGACTGCGGGCGAGGTCGGCATCCGCTCCTTGTGCAGTTTTCTCTTGCAAAGCATTCGCCCGCGCCACGCCCAGATGCGCCAACGCTCCGGTCCAGCAGTTCGCTGGTGCAGATTGACACTCATCCAACGCACACCTAGACTGGAAATGCTTGCAGTCCGAGTGGACGGGCTGGATGCGAAGCTGCGGGAACCTGAGGAGCTTCATGGCCTGGCTGCAAAATAAGTTCGAAAAGAATTTTCTGATCACCACCGTAGACTACGTCTTCAACTGGGCGCGCAAATCGGCGGTGTGGCCCATGACGTTTGGGCTGGCCTGCTGCGCGATCGAAATGATCGCGTCGTCGACCGCTCGGTTCGATATCGCACGCTTCGGTTCCGAGGTGTTTCGTCCCAGCCCGCGGCAAAGCGATTTGATGATCGTTGCCGGCACCGTGACGTTGAAGATGGCGCCGGTGGTGAAACGGATTTACGATCAGATGCCCGATCCCAAGTGGGTGATCTCGATGGGCGCGTGCTCGTCGGTCGGCGGTCCGTTTAATACTTATGCCGTGTTGCAGGGTGTCGACAAAATCGTGCCCACAGATGTGTATGTGATCGGATGCCCGCCGCGCCCGGAAAACCTCTTTTACGCGCTGCTAAAGCTGCAAGACAAAATTGATCAAATGACCCTCGCCAGGAAGCCTACCGAAGTGCGGCTGGATCAGAATATGGTCGAGAATTTCAAGCGGCAGGTCATGATTGCGCAGACGTTGCAGCCTAGATAGCTGTCAGCTTTCAGCCGTCAGCTATCAGCAAAGATAGGCGTCAGGCTCCGGGCTTCAGGATGCCAGAGGGACTCTTGTCCAACTTTGTTAAGCTCACCACGCAATCCGAACTTCCTCCCGAAGGTGAGGCCAGGGAATTTCCTTGTGGCGATAAAGTCATTTGTGTTGCCAATGTGAATGGGACCATCTCCGCCATGGATAACGTTTGCCTGCACCGCGGCGGGCCGCTGGGGCAAGGCGTCGTCGAAGGGGACAAGCTGGTTTGTCCTTGGCACGGCTGGCAATGGGACGTGAAGACGGGCGAGGCCGCGCACAATCCCGGCGCGAAGGTTGCCGTATATCCGATCAAAGTGGAAGGCGCCGATGTGATGGTGGAGTTGTAGTTTTATCCCAAGTACTTCAAGAACTTTCCCGGCTGATTGTCGAAGCCTGGGAACACCTGATTGAGATCTTTGTTTCCTAGATGCTTGTACACCGCTTCTCCTAAAACCTGGCGGAAGTCGGTGGTCACGGCTAGGTCGCGGCCTTCGTAGAGCTGGGATTGGTCGAGGCCCGGCCATCGTCCGTACACCTTGCCGCCTTTGACGGGACCACCCATTACGAACATTACGTTGGCGTGGCCGTGGTCGGTGCCGCGGTTTCCATTTTCGCGGGCGGTGCGGCCGAACTCGGACATGGTCACGACCACGGTGTCTTCGGCCAGGTCGTCGAGATCAGTCCAGAACGCTGCTATGGATTGCGAGAACTCGTGCAGCACGTTGGCAATCTGGCCTTGCGTGCTGCCTTCGTTGACGTGATGGTCCCAGCCTCCAATGTCGGCGAACGCGACTTGGACTCCCAAGTTGGCTTTAATCAGTTGAGCGAGTTGCTTGAGGCTGTCGCCGAAGCGTCCGTTGGGGTAGTCGGCGCCGGGTGCCGGCTTGTACTTCGTAGGGTCGGCTGATCTCAGCATCTTTACTGCATCGAAAGTTTCCTGTCCGGTGCCGTGTAGCACGGAATCGACGGAGTGCTCGTACATGGCTTCGAAAGTGTTGGCGTTGGGTGTGGCTTTAGGATTGTTTCCGCCCACGCTGAAGTCGTTGATGTTGTTGATTGCGACTGCGGGCTCGCTGCCAGAAAGAATTCGAGGCAGGGAAGGCCCCAAGGCGATGGCGCGAAATGCCGCGTCGGCCGGAGCGGGCTGAGGCAGAGAATGCAGCGTGCGGTTCAGCCAGCCGTCTTCGGTTGCTTTTATTCCGGGTGTGCCGGATTCCATGAAGTCCTGCGCGTCGAAGTGCGAGCGTGTGGGGTCGGGCGATCCGGCGGCGTGAACGATTGCCAGATGGCGCTGCTTCCAAAGCGGTTGGAAGGGCGAGAGCGACGGATGGAGTCCGAAGAAGCCATCGAGATCAAGCACCGCGTTGCGAGGGATATTGATGGATGGCCGCATGGCGTAATAGGCGCGCTCGTGATGAGGCACGACGATGTTGAGGCCGTCGGCTGCGCCGCGCTGGAAGATGACGACCAGGCGCTTGTTCTTTGCGCCGACGGACTCAGCAGCGTACGCGGCACGAGTCAGAAATGCTGGAATTGCTGCGGTGCCGATTACGGCTAGGCTGCCGTTTCTCAGAAATATTCGCCTTGTGATTGACATATAGCAACTCCTAGCGTTCTCAGTTATCTTCTTTGAAACTCGGGCGATCCTAACAGTAAGCCTGCGATCAGGCCGGTGTTTGGAGGCCGGGCTGGATCGTCCAGCTTGCGGTGGCTGATTTTGGAATCTTGCAGACGCGCGCTGATGACGTCATGCGTCTGCTTGGAAACATCTCCTGCTAGTAGGCTATTCTCCAATTCAGCTAAGGCCTGTTGCGGATCGTTGTTTTGTCCGGCGGGGGAATCCACTTGTACGCCCTTTATTTTTCCCGAGGTCAACGCCAGCGCAAAATTCATGCGCCCCAAAAGCGCGGAGGAGTTGACCCATGCATCCGCCTTCATAGAATAGCCGGTTGGCGGCTGCGCCCCGTAAAGCTGCATGCCCATGTTTTGAAGCTGGCGCGCGATGGGCATGGCGTCGGTGACTTCGGCGCCGCTGGCGCGCACGGCCGAGACTACAAATTCCAGGGGAGTTTTCACCTTGGCGCGATAGGCGTCAGGCGCCCAGAATTCCGGAGAGTCCAACATAGTTTTGAGCACCTCGCGGATATTGCCGTCTTTCTTTAGGAACGCTTGCGTCATGCGATCCACCAAAGCCTGCGGCGGTTCGTCGGAGACGAAGCGCATGGCCAACTTGGTGCAAATGAATTTCGCCGTCGCAGGATGATGCGCCAGGATGTGCAAAACTTCGAGGCCTTCTTTCTCACCTTTTGGTTTGATGCGATGGCCGAGGACGATCTTGTCTCCAGGTTCATGAGTGCGCTCTTCGAAAGTGAAGCCGCCACCTTGCTTGGGCTGCTTCAGGGTCCATCCAGTGAAGACGCGAGCCACCTCGGTTACATCTTGTTGCGTGTAGCCGCCATTCACGCCGAGGGTGTGCAGTTCCATCAGCTCGCGGCCGTAGTTTTCGTTTAGGCCGTTACGCTTGCCTTTGGATTGGTTGGTCGGCCCGTTGTTCCGGACCCGCCGCTTCCAATTGTTATTGGCTCGCTGAGGAATACCGTTGGCCACGTCGGAATTCGGTCCGACGCTAAGCCAGTTGTCGAGATAGAACAGCATGGCAGGACTTTGCGCGGTCGCGACCAGCAGGTCTTCGAATTTGCCGAGCGCGTGGGGACGAATGACATCGCGTTCGTAGCTGGTGAGCAGGTATTTATCGGGGCCTTTGCCGATGAACACGTTGAAGTGATTGAACCAGAAGTCGGTCATCACTTCCTGCAACTGGCGATCGCTGTAAATGGCGCGCAGCAATTTGCCTTCGATGAGTTCGTTAGCCACGACCTGCTGGGGAGAATTCAGCGCTTCGATGGTTTCGCGCTGCCGCGGGTTCATTCCATCTAGAAACTCGTCGCGTTTGTCGCCTTGCAGCGAGTTGGTCATGATGCGCTGCTCTTCGGGCGGCATCTTGAGGACAGCTTTCATACGCTGATCCGGCGGCATGTCGAGGAGTTCTTCGACTTTCTGGTTGGCCTCCTCGCGCTCCAGCTGGCGGCGGGCGCGCTCGTCGTCCGCGACCTTGTCGGGGCCGGCGACGGCGGTCTGTTGTTTGCGGTCTTCTTTGTCCTGGTAGCGATCCAGTTGCGCCTGATAGACGGCGCGCTTCAGGGGATCTGAGGGAAGCGACTGCTTTCCGGCGGCGACGGCTTTAATCATTTGCTCGGAAGGAAAGTTCTCGACAATTTCGCGCGTGTCCATGCGCAGGGTGCGAAATGGAGAAAGACGGGCATCGAGCGCAGTGTCATCAATTTTTTCGGGATGAAGTTGCTGGTCGATCCACTTGTCCACGCCAATCGCCAGGATGTGATCGACGTCGCCGGGGCGCGGGCCGAAGGTTAGCCGGTTGAGCGCGTGCACCGTGCGTTTCTGCTCATCCATCTGCGGAGTGGCGGAGGGATGTTTGTCTTTTTTCTTGCCGAGCGCAAGTTGGACGGAGACGGTTAATCCCAACAACGACAGCAGAAGGATCGGTCCGATCTTGTGGCGTCCCAAGTTCATATGGGCAGAGGGAGGGTCTTTACAATTATGAACCCGAAACAGCGGAAAAGTTGCTAATCCGGAGATTACCTTCGTATTGCTTCGGCGTGGCCAAGCGGGGGCCACATTTTACATTGAACGATCGACTTTGATGAGAACCGATGTTATATCGTCGTCTTGCGGATCGCCTTGCACGAAAGCCCGCGTGGCAAATCAGCTATCGGCGCGTTCCGCGGAAAACTTTAGCGGGGTAGCGGTTTTGCTGATTCTGAGGTTTATTCTGCAGGAACGCTATTAAATTTGCAGATAATACGGAACAATGGCGGTGGTCCGGCTAGGTCAGGTAGAGCCGCCCGTGATTCATTTTGTGTTGCAGGCTGGCGGCGAGCTGGTCGATGTCGGCCGCCGCAATGTCGCCGCCCATGCGGTCTTGCAGGAAGGGCGTGCGGTTACTGCCGACGGTATCGCGGCGGACTTGCAGAAGCAGGGCGTGAACTGCATTCGGATCAAATTTTTGTGGAGTCAGGCGCACGATTTCATTTAGGGTACTGCCGAGCGAAAGCCGCTCGCGGTAAGGGCGCTCGCTGGTCATGGCGTCGAAGGTGTCGGCCAGGCCGACGATGCGTACGGGCATGGGTACATCTTCGAGAAGCAATCCGTCGGGATAGCCCGAACCGTCGCTGCGCTCGTGATGCCAGCGCACGATCTCCGGAATACGCGGCCAGGGAAACTGGACACCACTCACAATTTGATGTCCCACAATTGTGTGGTCCGCCATTTCGCGGAACTCTTCAGCATCCAAAGAAGTTGGTTTGCCGAAGAGGCGCTTGTCGACCGCAACCTTCCCGATATCGTGCAAATAGCCGGCCGAGCGAAGCGCCGCAACCTCGGCTGGGTCCATATTCATGGCCTCACCGATGGCGGAAGAGTAGCGTCCGACGCGCAGGGAATGCCCGTGGATATTGATATGCTTCACGTCGATGGCGGTCGCAAAAGCTTCCAGCGCGTTGTCATAGAAGCCGTGCAGAGATGCCATGAGGCGCAGATTCTCGGAGACTCGCTGGGCCAAGGTCTGGGTCAGCGAATGATTGTGCACGGCCAGCGCTACGTAGTGGCAGAGCAAGTCGAGCGCTTCGAGTTCGCCGGGATCGTAGAGGCTATCGGCCTCGCGACGGCCAAGGGCGATGAGGCCCACGAGTTTGCTGCCGACCTTCAGGGGAACGATGCACTTGAAGAGCTCTGGAGCAACATTCCCGTTCGCGCTCAGATAAAGGTCGTAGGAGCCCGGATCCAGAATCACTGGTTCGCGCGACGAGATGAGAGCGTGAACATGTCTGGGCAGCAGCGGAATCACGGCGGGTTCCGGCATCAGGGCGAACCCCTCGGCTGCGATGGAGGTGAGGAGGGACGGCCGATCGCTGTAAGTGAAAAGCGCACCCTCGCGAGCGCCGCTCGCCTCGAGGGACGCCGACAACATGGCGCTCGCGGTCTGCGGAAACTCGCGCTCTGCGGTCATTTCGGGACCGAGATCGGAGAGAGCTTCGACCGTTCGCAGGAGGCGCCGGAAATTGTCTTTTTGCAATGGCACGCGCCGGGGCAGCAAAACCAGAGCAGAAAAAGAGTAACACGCACACAGTTAACGATCTTGTTGGTTAGTTTGGTGCATAAAACGATGTGGGAAAACAGCGCGCGCCAACATAACTTGCAGTCATATGGCCGTCACATCACGGTCACATTAACGACGTGGCTTGCTTGGGATGGCCCTGAATGTCATCTCGTCCGCCAGGCTTCCAGTCTGCTTTTTCCATCCGAAGAAGAGCTCTGAATATGTTTCGGTGATGTAGTCGCTTCGCGTGATTTGCAAAGCCTGCGCGGTTCGGTCGATCCAGCGCGAAGGGCCTTCGATCTCGCCGAAACTTCCTATCGGTGTTTCGTCCACGACCACATGCCCCTTGCCGTCAGTCCACTCAGCGCGGAACTTCTCGTAGCGAAAGGTCGGGGAAAAGCCCAGGGCTTGCAGGATCGCTTCCATCTTTGCGCCATCGGCGACTTTGGTCTCCGTCTCCACGCGTGTCTTGTGGCGTCCCACCTTGCCTTTGGCTTTGTGGGTCAGTAGCCACTCAGATCCATACTTGCGCAACCGAAGCAGTGCGCCGCGGTGGCGCAGCGGTTGGCCGGGCAAATCGTAAAGAGTATTCATCTCGTGAGTGCGACGGGTGACCAGGCGAAAGCCGGCTTTTCGCAGCCGCCGATTGAGTGCCCGGCCATCTTCGACGCGGAACTTGATTTCGATTTCGTTATGCAGAGCCATTGAAAGCAGTATAGAAGGCTTTCAAGGGTCGGCGTTGTTGTTACGCGAAGGTTGGCAGTTTTATGAGGTCGCTCTTGGGTACCGGCTCCAGCGGCTGGCCTGCTTTTTTCCACGCCGCTACGCCGCCCACGAGGACGAACGCGTTGAATCCTTGTTCTCGCAGTTGCAGCGCCACCCGGGCGCTGGTCGCTTCGCGCGCTCAAGTGCAGTAGAGGTAGATGTCCTTGTCCTTAGGGAGAATCTTGAGTTCTTCGGAAAGATTGTTGGGTTCAATGCGGATGGATCCTCTGATGCGCTCTGCGTTCGCGTCGTAGTAGCCGTGACTGCGAACGTCGAGTATCAGAACCCTATCCTTTTCATCGGAGGCCAATTTGCTCGCCAGCTCTTCCACCTGCACCCGGGGCACCACGCGGTACACCTTGTTCTTGTGATAGAGCCAGACTCGGTACGCAATATAGCCGATGGCGGCTAAGATAAATACTTCTCCGAATGCGCGGCTGGCAGCTTGGAATCCCCGCGTGATTGCGGCCACGAAGTCGCGGAACAGAAATCCCAGTCCGCCATAGGCGAGGATATACAGCGAAGCGCCGGCGGAGTCGAATCGGAAAAACTGCAAGGGACGCATCTTCATGCTGCCGGCCAGCGGGGGGGCCATGGTATTAACCCCCGGAATAAACTTGGCGACCAGGAGCGTAGTCTTACCGCGTTTGTAGAACGACTCAGCCGAACGCAGGATGCAAGACTCGGGATTGATGGACAGGCGGCACAGAAGACCCAGCAGGCCCCAGCCCATGTAGCGGCCGAGAATGAAGAGCAGCGTGTCTCCAATGAGCATCGCGCTTAAGGCGAGAAAAAGCATTCTGAATATATTCAAAGTGCCAGCCGCCGCAGCCGCACCTCCAGCCACGAGTGCCACGGCGGCTGGAACCGGCAGTCCGATGGCCTCGGCCAGTACAACCAGGAAGAGTAAAAGGTAGCCGTGGTGCGCGATTAATGAGAAAAGGTGGTTCATCTTCTGCGGGTTAGACTGAGGTTGTTAGATCGACCGCCTCGTAAAGAGATTCAAAGCCCTATAAGAACAATAATCCATATGGCGGCAAAAGCCAAAACTAGCGCCGCCATGGCCGCAAAGCGCCTCTGTCGGCGGCGTTCAGGAAAGAGCGGCCATTAGGCGCGTATATCGGTTTCGGGCAGGTGGTGAAAAGCGAGAGGTTTCCAGATGTTGGGAGTGACGCTCGAGAGATCTCACTTTTCTCTGGCGACTACGAATTCCGGGGCCCACAGCAGGGCGCGTTTGATCTCGCTGTCGGGGAAGCCGCAGATCGCATTCCGCGCCAGGCTCGCATACTGCATGGCCCGAGCGTTGGCGGCTTCGACTGAGCCGTACCGGTTCAGGATGGCGAGGATTTCTCCGTGGGTCACGCCATAGAATGCTCGTTCCCGCACGACCTTGCGGATGCGCTCACGCTCGTGCGATGTGCAGCGTTCGAGTGCATGAATCACAGCCATCGTGACTTTTCCTTCACGCAGATCGCTGGCTACAGGTTTGCCCAGGACGTCCTCGGAAGCGGTCAAGTCGAGCACGTCATCGACGATCTGAAAGGCCATGCCGAGATCCCGACCGTACTGCGCAAGGTTCTCTTCCTGTTCCGGAGTTGCCCCGCCGAGAATCGCTCCCATGCGCATGCAAACGGAGAACAGGCACGCGGTTTTACGGAAGATGAGGTCGAAGTGCTCGTCTGAGGAAATCAACTTGCCCAGTTTTTCCATCTGCAGCAGTTCGCCTTCGACCATCTGCTGGGTCAGGTCGATCAAAGTGTCGAGAATGCGGAAGTTGCGCTCCTGCACGGCGATCTTGAAAGCCTGCATGTAGAGCCAATCGCCGGCCAGCACGCACTTCGAATTTCCCCATTGCGTGTTGGCTGCGGGACGGCCGCGGCGGGTCTGAGCTTCATCGATGATGTCATCGTGAACCAGCGTTGCGGTGTGAATGATTTCCACGACCGCGCCCAGTTTGATGGCACCGCGTCCCGGGTAATTGAAAAGCTTGGCCGACAGCAACAAGAGCATGGGACGAATGCGCTTGCCGCCGCCACTGCGCAGATATTCGCCGATCTCGGTGATCGCCTCCACGCCCGAAACTGTATCTCGCCCGAACTCGCGCTCAGTCGCAGAGAGATCGCCGCGCAGCAACTCGAAAATTTCTTTTCCGTCGATGGTGGCCGGCGTGGTCAATCGGTTCGTGCTCAATTTAAAAGCCTCAAGCGTAGAAGCGCGAAAAACTTAGTTGGTCCGGTAATTCGTAAACTGGGTATCGATACCGAAATCTTGCCCGCGGAGCAGGGCAATGATTTCCTGCAAGGCGTCGCGATCTTTACCGCTCACCCGGACCAGATCACCCTGAATCGAAGCGTTCACCTTCTTCTTGGAATCCTTGATGACCTTCACGATCTGGCGCGCTTTCTCAATGGGAATGCCTTGCTGCATGCTGACCTTTTGTTTTACCGTGCCCCCAGCGGCTGGTTCGACCGGTCCGTAAGTTAGGCCCTTGAGAGAAACCCCGCGTTTGACCAGTTTCTGTTGAAAGATTTCGGTGACAGCTTTCAATTTATATTCGTCAGCAGAGTGCAGATTGATGGCGTCTTTACCTTCGAGGTCGATGTTCGACTTCGAGTCTTTCAGGTCGAACCGAGTGTGAATCTCCTTCAGGGCCTGTTGCATGGCATTCGATACTTCTTGGAGGTCGAGCTTGCTCACAATGTCAAAAGTGTTCTCTGGCATGATATTTCGCTTCTAATTAACAGATTACACAGCCCCAGCAAAAGATGCTCTTAACAAGCTAAATGGAGTTGAGCTTTTCGTGAAGTGAAAAGAAGCGATAGAAATTTTTCGCCGTTTGCAGGCCGATAGCTTCCATCGAAAGACCGCGGACTTCACCGATCTGCCTCGCCGTCTCTTTTACGAACGACGGCTCGTTGCGCTTTCCACGATGGGGTACGGGTGCTAGAAATGGTGAGTCTGTTTCGATCAACATGCACTCGAGCGGCACTTGTTTTGCGGCGTCACGAATCTGCTGCGCTTTGGGGAATGTAACGTTGCCAGCGAAGGAGATCATGAATCCCATATCGAGAGCGCGTTTTGCGTGGTCCCAGGTCCCGGTGAAACAGTGCAGAATGCCGCCTAGCCCGCTGGGTGCCCAATGTTCTCGTAACAGTCTTAAGCAATCTTCCCAGGCATCTTCGCTGCGATCAGAAGGTCGGCAGTGAATAACGATCGGGAGCTTGGCCGCGCGTGCCAACTCCAATTGCCTCAAGAATACTTGCTGCTGAATGTCCCGCGGTGAATGGTCGTAGAAATAATCCAGTCCAATCTCACCCCAGGCTATGACCTTGGGTCGTTTCGCCAATTGCGCCATCTCTTCGAAATCACTCTTGCGAGCGAGCTTTGCTTCGTGGGGATGAATGCCGATCGTCGCGTAAATGAATCCGTGTTTTTCGGCGAGTCGGATGGCGCAGTCGAGCGACCCCGGGCCAGTTCCACTGCCGATAGCCAGAATTGTGTCGATCCCACTTTCACGTGCGCGTGCGATCACTTGCTCGCGGTCAGTATCGAACTGCTCCGTCTCGAGATGTGCGTGGGAATCGACGAACATGGCTTCAGGCTTATGGCTTCAGGCTCGCGAAATCACTGTGTGCGACAGGGACTGTGACCCGCCCAGGTCGAATGGAACTCGGCTGGTTGCCTGGTCAACCGCCTCAGTTATTTCAATCTCGTTCCTACCGGGACATCTTCGAGGAAGCTTGCGAGCACGGCCTTCCCGACTTCGGGCGATGCGGCCACGATCATGCCGTTCGATTCCAGTCCACGGAGTTTTCTGGGCGCGAGGTTCGCAACAATCACTACTTTCCTGCCAATCAACAACTCCGGCGCATAAGACTCGGCGATTCCGGCCACCACCTGTCGAACCTCGGTGCCTAGATCAACCTCTAACCTTAGCAACTTGTCCGCGCCTTTAACTTTCTCGGCGACTTTGACTTGCCCGACGCGCAGCTCGACCTTCGCGAAATCGTCGATGCTGATCTTGCCGTCAGAAACCGCCGCGGCGGGCTTTGCAGCAGGTGCTGCAGCCTGCGTGGCAGCGGAAATCACGGCTCCAGACGCTGACGCCTCAGGCTGCGCTTCTGTCGTGCTCGATCCGCTTCGTTGCTGCTCTTCCATTTTCTGCATCCTTTCGATCGCGCTTTTGTCGGCGCGCGGAAATACGGGTTCGACATTGCCTAACTTCGCGCCCAGTTGCAGTTGTCCCCACTTCAAATCTGAAAGAGGGAACTTGCGAATGTCACCCAGCCCCAGTTGCGTCCAGATTCTCGAGGTTGCATCGGGAATCACGGGGTGCGAGAGAGCGGTCACGATGCGTAAGGCTTCAGCGCTGGTATACAGAATCGTCGCCAGGCGCGAGCGGCTTTCTTCATCTTGCTTCTCACCCAGTGCCCATGGCTCATTTTCGACAATATATTTGTCGACCGCAGCGACCAGACTCCATGCAACTTCCAGAGCACGCGAGAACTGATATTGATCAACCAACGCGCCGTACTCGGCGATGACTCTGCGCGCGGTTTCAGCGATTGCACTATCCCCCGCTGTTTGCGAGACGGCTGCCGAGGGATACGGCACCTCACCTCGAAAGTATCGCGTGATCATGGTCAGCGTGCGGCTGGCCAGGTTGCCGAGCCCGTTGGCTAGGTCCGCGTTATAGCGCTGGACCAGCGCGTCGAAAGAAAAAGAACCATCCTGGCCGAACACAACCTCGCGCAGCAGGAAATAGCGGAGCGCGTCTGCGCCCAGTACATCGAGAATCGTCTCGGTACGCACGATGTTCCCGCGCGACTTCGACATTTTGCTTTCCTCAAATAGCAACCACCCGTGCGCCATGATGCCCTTGGGCAGCGGCAGCCCCGCCGCCATCAAAAATGCCGGCCAATACACGCAGTGGAAGCGAACGATTTCCTTGCCGATCATATGCAGGTCGGCGGGCCAGTATTTCTGAAATGCTTCTTGCGCGCCTTTGTGTGACGATCCGTAGCCGATAGCCGTGATGTAGTTCGCCAGCGCGTCAAACCACACGTAGATCACGTGCTTAGGATCGTCCGGCACCGGAATGCCCCAGGAAAAAGTCGAGCGGCTGACCGATTGATCGCGCAGTCCGCCGCGCACGAACGACATTACTTCGTTGCGCCTGGTTTCGGGCCGGATGAAATCCGGTTGCTCGGTGTAGAGTTGCAGCAGCTTGTCCTGAAACGCCGAGAGCCTGAAAAAATAATTCTCTTCTTTCACCGTTTCCGTCGGGCGTCCGCACTCGGGACAAGGAGCCCCAGGCCCAACCGCATCCACGTAGAGTTCATCGAAGACACAATACTGGCCGCTGTACGTACCTTTGTAGATGTAGCCGTTGTCGCGAATGCGCCGGAAAAGTTGCTGCACTCGCTTCTTGTGACGTTCTTCGGTCGTACGGATAAAGTCGTCGTTGGTGATGCCCATGCGCTTCCACAATGCGCGAAACTGCGCCGAAACTTCATCGGTATATTCTTGCGGTGTTTTGCCGGCAGCTTCGGCAGCGCGTTCAATCTTCTGCCCATGCTCGTCGGTGCCGGTGAGGAAGTAGGTGTCTGCACCCAACATCCGCTGCCGCCGCGCAATCGTGTCGCAGGCAATCGTAGTGTAAGCATGGCCGATATGCGGCCGCGCATTGACGTAGTAAATCGGAGTCGTAATGTAGAACTTTTTGCTCATTTATTCGTTTCAGGCAACGTCAAGGAATCGGGATTTTGACGCCTTGTGAACGTCCGTGCCTTTCGCGGTTGATGATATTTTCAGCGTTGGCGGTTCATATAAAGCTGCAGAGCTTCCTGCATGACGCTCTTTAAAGGCACATGGCACTCAGTTGCGATGCGGCGGCAATCCTCATACTCAGGAGCGTAATTCGTGACGGTACCATTCATGGTGGCGATTTTCAGCCGTACATCTCCCCATCGGGTTGGCACGGTCACCCATTCTCGGGTGAGGGCTCTACGTTTTTCCTCGCGCTGCCGCACACCTATGGTAGTGGTTTCCGTGAAAATCAGATCCGTCAGTTTCGATGCTTCCTCATTCCGGCAAAGAACCGTCAGCAGCATGCCCGGACGGTTCTTCTTCATTTGCACGGGCACGCCAAAAGCGTCCAGCGCACCCTCCTCGAGCAAACGGTCTATGACATAACCGAAGACCTGTGGATTCAAATCGTCGATATTGGCTTCGAGCACGGTGATCGTGTCACTGGGGATTTCGGCCGTAAGTTCCGGATGACTTTCGCCGATGGTGAACCGTACTACGTTCGCGTGTCCGTCAAAGTCACGAGTCCCGGCACCGTAGCCGGTCTTTTCAATTTTCATCGGGGGAAATGGCGCGAATCGTTTTGCCAGTGCCTTGACTATGGCGGCGCCAGTTGGCGTGACCAGTTCGAATTGGATTCCGGAAGAATACACAGGCGCATCTTTCAGCAACTCTAGCGTTGCCGGTGCCGGAACCGGCAGCGTTCCGTGGGCGCACTTTACTGTGCCTCCACCAACGTTGAGCGGCGAACAGACGATTTCGTCGATCCCCAATGAGTCAACGCCAACTGCGGCGCAGACAATGTCCACCATCGCGTCCACCGCTCCGACTTCATGAAAATGGACATCCTCGATGTTGGTGTCGTGAATTCTGGCCTCGGCCGCGCCTAGCGCTTCGAAGATAGCGATTGCTACAGTCTTTGCGCCGTCGCTAATCGCGACCTCGCGGATAATGTCGCGGATTTCGTTCAGCCCGCGCCCATGTTGATGCGAATGACCGTGACTATGTTCGTGTTCGTGTCGACGTGATACTGATTTCTCGTCGCGACGGGTCTCAACCGGCGCTGACGCGGTTCGGGTCCGCGAAGGTCTTGTTCCTTGTAACGCGTAATTGTGTTCCAACAAGCCAATCGGTTCGGGGTCGTGAGCGGTTGCGTGCTCAAGCTCGTGAATATGAGGATGAGCAAGGTCTTTTTCGTCGTGACTATGGGCTGGTCCCGAAAGCCCTGCTTCCTGCTCCCAATAAGCTTCGCGCGGCTGATCTTTCTCACCGTTTGAATAAACGTCCACTTTGATCGCGCTTATGCCGTTGCGCTTAACGCGAGAAATCTCCAGGCGGGCACCGATGTTCAACGCCGCAACCGTCTGCTCGAAGAGTTGCGCTGGCACACCGGCATCGACCAGCGCGCCCATGAACATATCGCCGCTCATGCCGGAGAAACAATCGAGGTAGGCTATGCGCATAAGGCTCGTCGTCGGTCGTTGCTGCTGGGTGCTTGGCCACAAGCTTGCTAAAGCGCCTAACGAACAACTCACGACCAACGCCTGGTTTTCATCATAGGGAAGCGTGCAGATGGCGTCAAACCGCTGGGCCGCGGGCGCTCTGCTACAATCACTGTTTTCGTCAACCGCCTCGAGGGACTCTTGTATCGTCATCTGGAACGCCGGCTCGCCGAGCGAATTCGCGAGTTTTTGCATGGCAGCTACAATCTCGATCTACCGAAGATTGTCATCGAGCAGCCGCCTCGGGTCGAGCTCGGCGAGTATGCGTTGCCACTTGCCTTTGAGTTGGCCAAGAAACTGCGCAAGCCTCCCCGAAAGATTGCGGAAGAGATCGTTGCCGGCATCGGGCCGATTGATGGCTTTGATAAGTTGGAACTCGCTGGCGCTGGCTATATCAATGCGCGAGTTAAGCGCGAGGTCCTCGCCGCAGCGCTTGCTGCCGATGAAAGGCCGAAGGCTGACGTTCCAGCGGGTAAGGTTTTGGTCGAGCACTCCAGCATCAATCCGAACAAGGCGGCGCACATCGGACACCTCCGCAATGCCATTCTTGGCGACACGTTTGTTCGTCTGCTGCATTTTGCCGGCAGGGAAGTGGATGTCCAGAATTACATCGACAATACCGGCGTGCAAGTTGCGGATGTGGTCGTGGGATTCTTGCGTCTGGAGAAAAAGTCGCGCGCCGAAATCGAAGAGCTCACCCGTCAGCCGCGTTTCGATTACTACTGTTGGGATCTGTATGCGCAGGTTTCCCGCTGGTACGAGCAGGATAAGCAGAATCGCGATGCGCGTCACCAAGTATTGCACGCGCTCGAAGAAGGTGGAAACGAGACGGCTGAGATCGCCGATCTGATCTCGATCGCTGTGCTTCGCCGCCATCTCGAAACCATGGACCGGCTGGACATCGAATACGACTTTCTACCGCGCGAAAGCGAAATCCTGCACTTGCACTTCTGGGATGCTGCTTTCACCAAGCTCAAGGACGCTGGCGTGCTTTCCTTCGAGACCGAGGGCAAGAACAAAGGCTGTTGGGTGATGCGGCGAGGAAAAGCGATTGAAGAAGAAGCCGGGAACACAGAGGTAGCGGAAGAAGACCAGAAAGTCATCGTGCGGTCGAATGGCACCGTGGGTTACGTGGGCAAAGACATTGCCTACCATCTATGGAAGTTCGGCTTGCTGGGCCGCGATTTTGGATATCGCAAGTTTTATCGCTATCCCAATGGGCATGACTGCTGGATTTCGACGACGGATGGTGAGCCTGACCATCCACATTTTGGAGATGTGGCCGAGATTTACAACGTCATCGATGCGCGGCAGGCTGAGGCGCAGAACACGGTCATTGAAGCGCTGCGCGCGCTCGGGTACAACGAGCAAGCGGATCACTACACGCATTTTTCCTATGAGATGGTCGCGCTCACCCCGCGATGCGCAGCCGAGTTGGGCTACGAGTTATCAGACGAAGACAAGGCCCGTTCCTATATCGAAGTTTCTGGGCGCAAAGGTTTCGGAGTAAAGGCCGATGACCTGATCGACACGCTCATCGCTTCGGCAAAAAAGGAAGTTGATCCGCGCCATCCGCAATTAAGCGACCAAGAGCGAATCACCATCGCTACGCAGATTGCGATTGGAGCACTGCGTTATTTCATGTTGAAGTTCACCAAGCCTTCTGTAATCGCTTTCGATTTCAAAGAAGCATTGAGCTTCGAAGGCGAGACTGGGCCGTACGCACAGTATGCCGTGGTGCGCGCAACCAACATTTTTCGCAAAGGCGGACTCGATGCGGACATTTTCGCTGGAGACGTAGCAAGCTACATCTCTACAGACGAATTCGCAAAGTATTTGAATGACGCGGACGGGAATGAAATCTGGGGGCTGTGGTTGGCGTCATCGAAAGCATCTTATGTAATTGATCAGTGCATTGCAACTGCCGAGCCAGCTTATTTAGCCAAGCACGTGTTCCAGTTGGCTCAGCTTTTCAATGCTTTTTATCATCGGCATCCCATCCTCGCTGAGCCGGACGAAGGTCGAAAAAGATTTCTGTTGGCGACGGCTGCGGTTGTGCGTCGAGAATTAACTCGCGCCTTGGCAGTGATGGGAATCACGGTCCCGGCAGCGATGTGAGAGAGTTCCTCGCTAAGGCCCTCTGCGGGCGGGTCTGTACTTGCTCTAACTATTAAACGCCCTGGCAAACTCTACCAGGCTGCGCACCGCAATCCCGGACGGACCTTTGGCGATCCACGGTTTATTTTCTTCCATCCATGCGGTGCCCGCGATGTCGAGGTGTAGCCACGGGGTATCTTCGGCAAACTCTTTGAGGAACATCGCCGCGTTCACGGCGCCACCCCATCGGCCACCGGAATTGACGATGTCCGCAATGTTCGATCGGATATTCTCTTTGTACTCATCGTCTAGCGGAAGCCGCCAGAATTTTTCCCCCGCTTCGTCTGTGGCGCGATTGAAGCGCTCGTACATTTTTTCATCGTTGGCAAAGACCCCGGCGTTGACATAGCCGAGCGCGACCACGACTGCGCCGGTCAGCGTAGCGGCATCAATCAGATGGGTGCAGCCGAGCTGGCGCGCGTAACAGAGGCCGTCGGCCAGCACCAGCCGGCCTTCCGCATCGGTATTGATAATTTCGATTGACTTGCCGGACATGGCGATCTGTATGTCGCCCGGCTTCTGCGCTTTGCCGGAGGGCATATTCTCGGTGGCACAAATAATCGCGGTGACTCGGGCTTTTGGTTTGAGCAGGGCGATTGCCCGCATCGCGCCGATCATCGCAGCGGCACCGGCCATGTCATATTTCATCTTTTCCATGCCGTCGGCGGGTTTGATCGAGATGCCGCCCGTGTCAAACGTCACGCCTTTTCCAACCAGGCCGAGAACCGGAGTTGCGGGAGCATCCGCTGGCTCGTAGCGCAACACGATCAACGCGGGAGGTTCGTCCGACCCCTGTGCCACGCCCCAGAAGGCGCCCATCTTCAGTTCCTTGAGTTTGTCGGCGCCGTACACTTCAGCTTTCAATCCGACTTCCTGCGCCATTTTGCGGGCGCGCTCTGCCAGAATAGTCGGCGTCATCCGATTGCTGGGCTCATTCACCAGGTCGCGAGTGAAATTCTGCGATTCGCCAATGATGCGGCCTTCATCCATCGCCTTCTGCAGTTTGGCCTGATCTCCACGCGCAACCACGGTGACGGAATCGATCTTCTGATCTTTTCGGTCGCTCTTATAAGTATCGGGGTCAAAGTTGCCGACGAAAGCGCCTTCCACAATGGCCTTTACCGCTTCGCTACCCTCGATGGTTTCGGGAGCCAGAAACGTGAAGCTGCGAATCCCCCTCGGCTTAAGGTATCGGACTGCCGCGCCGGCCACTTTGCGCAACTCAGACCCGGTAAAATTCTTGGCTTTACCGCCACCCAGCAACAGCAGGCGTTTCGCCTTCAGCTTTGCGGGATGGTGCAGCAGCGTGGTTTCAAATGGCTTGCCGGTAACTTCGCCACTGGCCAATACCTCTGCGGTGACGTCTTTGATGGCGCCATTGCCGGCTTGGACGCTAACTTCGGTTTTATCTTTTGAGCCGTGATCAAGAACGACCACAGCCAGGCATTCGGTTTCGACTTCTGCTGGATTGGCAAAAGAGAGGTTGGTCTTCATAGTTTGTGTAATTCCAGTATCGTCGTCAGCGGGGTAAAAGTGCAAGCGTCTGTGACTCCGACAAGAATTGTGCACTCGTTCTGCCTGCGTGGGGCATCCTATGAAGTAGGTAATTTTAATGGGCATTCAGGATGGACTTCCGTTCGAAAGGAGAAGTTTATGAAAAAACATTTCCTGCTGCTGGAGATTGCTGTCGTGATTGCTGTCCTGTTAGCTAGTGTGCAGCTGACCGCTGCCCAGGAAAGTTCAGCGCCTGCGGGGCCGTCCGTGAACCTGGTGGCCACTGTTGAAGCCCGTCATGGCTCCAACGTCCCCACCATTACTCAAGAGGACGTGATGGTGTATCAAGGTCGCGACCGGGACAAGGTGACTGGCTGGTTGCCGCTGCAGGGCGACCACGCGGGGCTCGAACTCTTCATTCTGCTCGATGATTCATCGAACGTAAGCCTTGGTTCACAGCTGGAAGATATCCGCCAGTTCATGATTGCGCAGCCCGCGTCGACGAAAATCGGGATTGCCTATATGCAGAATGGGATTGCCCAGGTCATGCAGAATCTCACCAGCGATCACGTGCTGGCGGCCAAAGCGCTGCGCCTTCCGCTAGGAAGCCCCGGCGCCAATGCGAGTCCGTATTTTTCTCTCGGCGACTTGATCAAACGCTGGCCGGAAAACCCCGAACGTCGCGAGGTCATCATGATTACCGATGGTATCGACCGATACTGGGGCAGCGGCCCGGACAACGGATATGTCGATACGGTAATCGAACAGGCCCAGCGCGCCGGGGTCATCGTCTATACGATCTATACGCCGGGCGAAGGACATTACGGGCACAGCTATTGGCGGACGTACTGGGGCCAGAATTATCTCTCCCAGCTTGCCGACGAGACTGGTGGCGAAAGTTATTACCTCATCGGTTCCGCACCGCCGGTTTCGTTTACCCCGTACTTCACGGATATACAGCGCAAGGTGAATAATCAGTACCTGCTGACGTTCATCGCCAAGCCGCAGAAGAAGGCAGGGATGGAACGAATCAAGCTTCAGACCGAGGTACCGAATGCAGAACTTGTGAGCGCGGATAGAGTCTACGTTCCGGCGATGTCGCAATAAATCAGCTCTTTGGGCTGACCTGCTCGGCGGCCGCCTGGGAGTATCTGCGGAAGAAACTGTCTTGCTTCCACTGCGGCCGCTGTGGGTTCTGCGCGACCGAAATCATCAGGCCCCGAATCACTTCTTCATACAAGGCGGCGGCTTGCAGGTCCACGGGCTGGTTCAAGTCATCGGAAGGCGCGTGATAGCGCTGGGCGAGCCAGTCTTTAAAAATCTTCTGTTCGGGAGAACCAGGCGTAACTCCAACTCCCATCGCTAAGGCGGGAATTCCATGTCGGATGAAGTTGTATTGGTCGCTGCGGATAAAGAGATTCCGCTGCGGTTCCGGGTCGGGTTGTACGCTGATCCCATAAGCCTGCGCCGCTTCCCGCGCCATGTCGCCAAGATCGGACTCCGCCAGCCCGAACACTGTGAGAACCTTGAGCGGCACAATGGGCAAGAACATATCGACATTGATGTCGGCGACCATCGATTTTGGATCGACGGTGGGGTGAGCGGCGAAATATTTTGAGCCGAGCAACCCTTTTTCTTCTCCGGTCACGAATAGAAACAAAATCGACCGTTTGAGCTTTTCTGGCGATTTCTTCAACGAAGACGCGACGTCGAGCAGTAAAGCGCTTCCCGAGGCGTTGTCCATCGCGCCGTTGTAAATGCGATCGCCGTTGATAGGCTCGCCGATGCCTAGATGGTCGATGTGCGCGGAGAGAACGACATATTCATTCTTGAGCTGGGGATGATTTCCCGGCAGCTTTGCAATAACATTGGCTGATTCGAGGCTTTTCTTTTCAAGCTTAGCTTTCGCCTCGATCGAGGCTGTCAGCGGGAAGCGCGGAAGCTGCTTGCGCTCCTTTGCCAGTCCCAGGATTTCGTCGAAACTATGCCCCGACCCCTCGAAAAGCTTTGCTGCGCTCGCCGGATTGAATACCACAACCAGCTTCTCGCCTTCGGTTTCGTTGAATTCAGAACCAGCCAGTGCCATGCTGGGATGGGTGCGGCTCAGCGACATACGGGACCATGGAATATCCATGGTCGCTGGATTGGCGATGCTAACGACTCCAACTGCTCCAGCTTTACGGAGAGTCTTCCACCGTTCTGCAGCGGACTGATAGTGTGATCCCAGGGGGCCCGGAATGTCGGCGGGGAGGCCGTTCAAGAAGACCACGACTTTCCCGTTGAGATCGAGCCCAGCGAGATCGTCGTAGTTTTTCTCGGGAATCCTCAATCCGTATCCCACGAAGACCAGCGGTGCCCGTAGTTCGGGTGCAAGATCGACTCGCGTGCTGAAGTAAGCATCTTCGCCGAGGGTGAGCGGCTCAACTTTACCGTCGCGGACGAGGGCGAGGCTGGAATCCTTTTCAATGATTTGCCGCGATTCGAATTTCGCGGTTTGGTAGAAACCGTCGGTCCCCGCAGGTTGAAGCCCTGCTAATTTCAGTTGATCGACGATGTAAGCCTCTGCCCTTTGCAGCCCGGCGCTGCCGGTCTCACGGCCTTCCATGTTGTCGTCCGCGAGAACCTTCACGAAGTCCCACCAGGTTTTGCCATCGAAGTGAGTTGAAGCTACTTGCGCGGAGAACGCACACACAGTAACGAACAAACTTGCTACATACAGAAGCTTTTTAACCATGGAACCAAGTTCCTCCAGTTATTTGAAGCGCGGCGCACTAGACAAAAACGTTACCAGACTCTGCACTGATTGGCGCGCACCATGGGCGAGCCTTTCTTGCAAGAAAATGCTTCCTGAAACTCGGGCATATTGGAGACGACATTGTTCACCCGATATTTCGGAATGGTGTGTGGGTTGGTGAGCACAAGGGTTCGCATGAATTCCGGACGAACCTGCTGACACCACGAGTTGGCGTAGGAAACGAAGAATTTCTGCCGGGGCGTCCAGCCATCGGCGTCCTTGTCGTCGACCGATTTCCCTTCCGCCTGAAGTTTGTTGGTCACCGCCATAAAAGCCAGCCGCAGGCCGCCGTTGTCGGCTGTGTCCTCGCCCTGGGTCAAGTGTCCGTTCTGCTTCACGCCAGCCTCCGGTATTTCCTCGGTGTATTCGTCGGCGATGCAGTCGCCACGCTCGTCATATGCTTTCGCGTCGGCTGGTGTCCACCAATCACGCAGGTTTCCTTGGGCATCGAACTTACGGCCTTCATCGTCAAAGCCGTGGGTGAGTTCGTGTCCGATCACCATGCCGATGGCGCCGTAGTTCACTACATCCTCCATGGTGCTGTCGAAATAGGGCGGCTGCAGGATGCCGGCAGGGAAGTTGATAGTATTCAGTTGAGAACTGTAGTAGGCATTAATCGTTGGCGGCGTCATGCCCCACTCTCCGCGGTCGACAGGCTTGCCAATCTTGTCGAGCTGGCGATGAAATTCGAAGGCCGTCGCTTCGTGAACATTGTCGAGGTAGCTGTTGCGCGTGATTTTCACCGACGAGTAATCGCGCCAGTGATCAGGATAGCCAATCTTGTCCTCGATAGCGCGCAACTTGATTTTCGCCTGTTCCTTGGTTGCCGGCTGCATCCAATCGATAGTGGTTATGTCCTGGTCGAGTGCGTGTTCGATGTCGTGCACCATGGCAACCGTGCGCTCCTTGCTCTCCGGCGGAAAAGCTGCGGCCACATACGCCTGTCCCAGAGCCATTCCGAGATCGCGGTCGGCAGCACGCACACACCGGCGCCAACGAGGCAGTTGTTGTCTTGCTCCCAGCAACGTGTGGGAATAGAAAGTCCAGTTCTCGTCGACAAACGCTTTGCCCAAATAAGGCGCCGAACCGTGGATCAGGTGCCAGCGTAAATATACTTTCCAATCGTCCACGGAATGCTGTTGAATCAGCGGTTCAAGATCGCGAAAAAATTGGGGCGAACTCACCAGGTAGTGAGGCGAAGAGGGCGGAGCTTTGACGACCGCCAAATAGACCTTCCAATCGAACGAAGGAGTCAGCGCCTGCACCTGTTCCAAACTCATCTTGTTGTTCAGGTTCTTCGGATCACGTCGCGCCACATTGTCCATCTGCGCCTGCGCCATGGCAGTTTCTATCGCTATGATCGTCTTCGCGTCAGCGGCGGCTTGTTGTGAGTTTTCCCCCGAAAGCGAAAGCATCTTGCTGATGTGGGTTTCGTAGAGGCCGCGGATTTCCTTGGATTTAGCGTCGTCTTTGATATAAAAATCGCGGTTCGGCAGTCCTAGTCCACCTTGATCGATAGAGGCGACCACTTTGGCTGCGTCGTCATAATCTTGTTGTTGGCCGAAACCCAGGAGCGCAGCCCGCGTCTGGTTATCGTCGCCATCCCATGCCCCCGGAACAGCCATGTGAACACGGGCCACCTGCTCGGCAAGCTGAGACTTGTTTTTCATCTGATCGATGCGCTCTAATCCGACTTTCAAATCGCGTGTTCCGGCCGCTTCGATTCCTGATTCGTCCGTACAGGCAGCCCAATAGTCACCGATCTTCTGTTCGTAATCCGTGCGATTGCTGGTCTGCGCCGCCGCTTTCTGCAGAGCTTCGCGCAAGATATTTTCATTCCAATACTGCAGGCCGCTGCCGGTTCCCCATGCCACTTGATCCGCAGGAATGGGGTTCGCGGCGTTCCACTTGCTGCACGCGTATTCATAGAAGTCCTGGCAGGGATCAAGCGACTTATCGACCCGGCTGATGTCGAAGTGCTCCAGCTTGGGTGCGCTCTCTGGCGCGGGCGCGCTTTGGGCATTCGCTCTCACGAAGCCGAGCGCGGAACAGAGAACGACTGTCATAACAAATCTCAAGCAACGCATGAATAATCTCCTGGCTCTGAAAAAGGAAGGTGTGGGTTTGCTGACCCGAATAGCGAATCGACTTGGGTTGGAAGCGCTGGACAAGTGGCTCAATATCTGCGCCAAGAAGTTTATCGCAGTTTGCAAAGGTGTGCTCGGGGGCGTCCCATCGGGAATCGATCATGGAGGGGCGAGGCTTCAAAAACTTGTCAGGACCATGAAAGCTCGACCAGAGAGGACCGCTGGATTCAGTGGACTTGCGTCACGCGACTCACGGCATTCTTCAACTCTTCCGCATTGAAGCCGAAGGGGCCGGGCTTGCTTTTGTAGGCCACGTGGCCAGTAGCATCGATTAAGTAAAGACGATCCGGCCATGCCGTGTACGCCTGCTCGGTGGAGTTGCCAAATTCATCGAGTACAGCAGGAATGTCGATTCCAAGCTTGCGTACGCAGGCACCGGCAACGAAACCGCGTTCTTCCTCGCTCCTGGGACTGGCGAAGACAACTTGGTCCTTTATATTGCTCTGCATCTGCCAGACGTCGCTCGGATGCGCCTCCGTAATGTAGACCACGAGGAATGCGACCTGATCTCCGTACTCGTGGTAGAGCTTGTTGAGGGCAGGAACCTCCCGCCGGAAGGGAGGTCAGGTGTAGCTTCCAAAGATGAGCACAATCGGCTGGCCCTGGGAAGTCAGTGCTGATAACTGAACCTTCGCGCTCTTGTCCAGCTTCGTCAGCGAAAAGTCAGGCGCAGGATCTCCGACTTGTAGCTTGCCAGCGCGGGCACGCATCCACAAGGTTTCAAATGGGAGCACAAGAAATGCGACCGGACCCGGAACTCTTGCCATGACCCGGGCAAAAGTCTCGGGCGATTGCCGCATGATCGCGAACAGCGCGCCGCAGGCGAACACCCACAGGAGCGCGATCACGCCCAACGCCGCAAGCATTTTTCTTCTTATCGATCCGCGATTTGCGGCCAATCGTTCCTCACTCATCTGAAGTTGGCTTGAGCCCACAAGAGTTACGCGATTATAGGGGCTCCAAGTAGCCGGTCAATAATATGAAAGTAGTAGCGGCAACGTTTTGCGTGATCCAAGATATTGAGGTCGCAAATTGCGATCTCAAGTCCGCACTGTTGGAACTCGGCCTACCCGCGTTATATCCTCGGAGCGTGCTTCGCCCCCTAGCGTCTGGCCGCTCCCCAACCCCGGGCCTGTTCCTGGGACTCATCATCACTCTCGCCGCAGTGGTGGCTTATTCGTGGTATATCACGGTACAGATTTCGGGCCTCCGCGAACTGCAAAACGGCCTTGCCGCTCGGAACCGCAAAGACTCGCTTCAACTGCTGCGCATCCAGAACGATTTGAATTCCCTCGCTCTGGCCATGCGCGACATGCTCGATAATGACGAACCGTATCCGCTCACAGCTTGGTCTGCGCAGTTTGAGCGCATCCGCGCGGACTTGGGCGATGCGCTCAAGCTCGAAGAGCAGGTCGCAGTAGCCGAGCGTACTCCCGAGCAAAGAGAATTCCTGAGCAACTCGATGGCGCAGTTCTGGGACGCCGTCGACCGCACCTTCGCGCTGGCTCGCGGTGGCAAAGAAAGTGACGCGCGAACTCAGATCCGGGTCTCGTTACAGGCGCGTCAAGCAGCGCTGAGCACCGCAGTCGCACGGCTGCTGGTGCAGAACAACGAAAGCGAAGAACAAGTTGCGCTGCGCATTGGACAGATTTACGATCGGGTGCAAAGGCAGGTGTACATATTCTTTGCGGCGATCCTGGGCGCAATCCTGCTTACCAGCTTGTATCTCATCCAATCCAATCGCCGCCTTTTCGCCCAGCTTGCCGCGCTCTCTGAGCAACGGAGCGAACTCGCTCAGAAGCTGATCTCAACGCAAGAGTCCACCCTTCTGCATATATCACGCGAGCTGCACGATGAATTTGGACAGATCCTTACCGCGATTGGTTCCATGTTGAGCCGCGCGCGAAACCACGTACCAGAAGACTCGCCTCTGCGCGCCGAACTACGAGAAGTCTCAGAGATCGCGCAGTCCACGCTCGACAAAGTCCGCAGCCTTTCGCAAGCGCTGCACCCGGTCATGCTCGATGAAGCCGGTCTGGAGAGTACGATCGACTGGTACATTCCAACGGTGGAAAGGCAAACTGGAATTAACATATCCTACGAGAAATCGGGAGTGTCATTTCCAGTGAACGGCAGCGTTGGCGTTCATATTTATCGCATACTGCAGGAGGCTCTGAACAACCTCGCGCGTCATTCCGGAAGTCACCGAGCGTGGGTTCGGCTTCGCTTTCTACCGCAGAGGTTGGAGCTTGAGGTTGAAGACCACGGCGTAGGCTTTGTGGAGCGATCTGCGAGGTCAGGCATCGGACTCGTGGCGATGCGTGAGCGCGCGGAGTTACTGAGCGGCAGCATCGAATTTCTCAAGCCCTCGGAGGGTGGAACGTTGGTTCGCTTGAGAGTGCCAATGGAAAAAACGGAGCTGCATGTCCAATAAAATCTCCGTCTTGCTGGTCGATGACCACAGCTTGGTGCGCCGCGGCTTCCGGCGCATCCTCGAGGACGCATGCGACATCACGGTAGTCGGGGAAGCCAGCGACGGTGCTGAGGCAGTTAAGCTGGCGGAGCAGCTGCGCCCGCAACTGATCGTGATGGACTGCGCTCTTCCGGGCATGAGTGGATTGGACGCGACCCGGCGCATTCTCCATAAGCTTCCAGGAACTGCTATTTTGATGTTGAGCATGCATTCCGAAGATACCTGGGTCCATCAGGCGCTGGATGCCGGCGCCCGCGGTTACATTCTGAAGAGCGCGGTCGATATGGAGTTGGTGACGGCGATCCGTCGAGTCGTAGCGGGCGAGATCGTGCTTGATCCGCAACTATCCCGCACCACGACTTTGAAGGGTGAGGGGAAATCGGGGCTCACCGTACGGGAACTTGAGGTGCTGAAACTGATCGTCGCCGGCAAGTCGAACAAGGAAATTGCCGCCGACCTTGATCTGAGCGCGAACACGGTAGCCGTTCACCGCGCCAACATTATGGATGCCCTCGGAATCCATAAGACCGCCGAACTCGTGGTCTACGCCATTCGCAGCGGCTTGGTGAATATTCGGTGAACCGCCGATCTTTTTTATTCGGGCTGGCCGGTGCTGCATCGGCTTCAGTCTTGCCGCTGGAGTTGTTCGCCGCGTCCTCTCCGGAAACATCGAGTCCAGGATTCCGGCTCGTGGATGTTACGAGTTCGACCGGCATTCAATTTCAACACACCAACGGCGCCTACGGGGGCAAGCTTCTTCCCGAGACCCTCGGCTCCGGATGTGCCTTCCTTGACTACGACGGCGACGGCTGGCAGGACATTCTCCTTATTAATGGCATGGACTGGCCTGGTCATAAGCGGCAAACGTCCACGCTCCGCCTCTATCGCAACAATCACGACGGCACTTTTACCGACGTAACTCGCAAAGCCGGCCTCGATTTAGAGATGTACGGGATGGGTGTCGCCGTGGGCGATTACGACAACGACGGTTTCCCCGACATCCTGATCACCTGCGTTGGTCAAAATCGGCTTTTCAAGAACAGCGGGAAGGGAACATTCGTGGACGCTACCAATTCCAGCGGCCTTGGGCATCGTCAAGCACTTAGCACATCCGCGCTGTGGTTTGATTTTGATCGTGATGGCCGGCTAGATCTGTTCGTCTGCAACTACGTGAAGTGGTCAGCTGAGCACGATGTGTTCTGCAGTCTCGACGGAAAGCATAAGTCCTACTGCACACCTGAGGCTTACCGCGGCGAAACCTGTTGGCTCTTCCACAATCGCGGCGACGGAACCTTCGAGGACGTCACCGCGACCAGCGGTATTTTCGATAGCAGTTCGAAGTCACTGGGCGTGGCCATGCTCGACTACGATCAGGACGGCTGGCCTGACTTGCTCGTAGCCAACGACACCCAGCCCAACAAACTTTACCGCAACCTGCACAATGGCACATTCAAAGATGTTGCGGTGGAAGCGGGAATTGCTTTCAGTGCCGACGGCAAAGCGCGCGCAGGAATGGGCGTCGACGCGGCCGACTTCGATAACTCAGGCGCAGCCGGCGTGGCCATCACGAATTTTGACAACGAAATGATCGGGCTGTATCGAGCTCTGGGGAACGGCACGTATGAAGACATTGCGACTCAGGCTGGCGTCGGACTTCCTTCGAAGACCACCTTAGGATTCGGCTGCATGTTCCTCGATGCCAACCTCGACGGCATGCTGGATTTGATCGCGGCCAACGGACACATCGACGACACGGTTCGCAACATCCGCGGCAATGTTGGGTACGCTCAGCCGCCGCAGCTTTTTCTGAACACGGGAAAGCGAATGTTCCACGATGTAACATCGGAAGTGGGGGACGCATTCCGTCAGCCCAAAGTCGGACGCGGCCTGGCCTGTGGCGACTTCGATCGCGACGGCGATCTCGATATTCTCATGACCACCAACAACGGCCCGGCCTATCTCTATCGCAACGATCAACTCGCGGGGAACCGCTGCATCCGCTTTCGCCTCGTCGGGAAGCAGTCGAACCGGGACGCAATCGGCGCGACGGTGCGAATCTATTACGAGGAAACGATGCAATCCCGTCTGGTCAAGAGCGGGTCAAGCTATCTGTCGCAGTCCGAACTTCCCGTCACTTTCGGTCTGGGAAAGCGTGACGAGATTGAACGTGTGGTCATCCAATGGCCCAGCGGGAGAACTGAAGAATACAAGAAGCTCGCGGCGGGAAAGGCCTATGAGTGCGTGGAGAGCGGGGGGATCACTCCAGGTACCGGCTTCTGAAGCACGAATATTCCGCAGAGCCGTCCGAATGTCGGGATTGCGACTTGGCTGGTGACGCAATCAGTGGTCTACTGATTGGTTCTTCTCGCAGGAAGTGACAGAATCTCGAAAGGGAGAAACGCCATGTATCTTCGAAAAACTTTAATATCAGCGCTCCTGCTTGGACTGATTGCAGTCGCCTTTGCGGCGACTGGCAACGGAAAGCCAGGCGCCATCAGAGGCTACGTCATCGACTCCGCATGCACATTTACCAAGAACCTCAAGAAACCTATAAGCCCTGAATGTGCGGTTGCGTGCGCAAAAGCGGGGTCGCCGCTCGTGATTCTGTCCGACGACGGAACCATTTACTGGCCGATCGATGACGCTACGCCCTCGTCGGGTCAGAATGCGAAACTCCTACCATTCGCCGGCCAGAAGGTTACAGCGACGGGAAAAGTTTTTGAGCGAGGCGGCTCGCATGCCCTGGTCATCGAGAAGATCGAACCTCTGCCGAGCTCAAAGTAAGTTCTGGCCGACGTGGTTGCTTATAGTTTCTTCTACGGAGACGATGAATGCCGAGACGCTACGAAACGATTGTCGTGATGCTGGTTTGTTCCATCGCAACGATCTTTGTATCCGGTTTGCAAGCTGAGGCGAAATCGAAAATGCAAAAGCAATCATTTGGTAAAACGGAAGACGGGCAGCAAGTAGACCTTTACACGCTGACCAACAAGAACGGCATGGAGGCGGCGATCACCAATTACGGCGGCACCGTCGTCTCTCTGAAAGTTCCCGACCGGAATCGCAAGTTCGGAGACGTCGTACTGGGCTACGATAATCTCGACGGCTACGCGGCCGGAAAAGCCTACATCGGTGCAACCGTCGGACGTTATGCGAACCGAATCGCGCACGCGACGTTTGTGCTTGATGGCGTCACCTATACTTTGTCGAAGAATGATGGCGATAACCATCTGCACGGCGGTTTCAATAAACGGGTGTGGACGGCGAAAGACGTTTCCAGCAGCGCTGGACAAGCGCTGGAGCTGACCTACTTGAGTAAAGATGGAGAAGAGGGCTTTCCGGGAAACTTGCCGGTCAAAGTCGTGTACACGCTCACCGACAAGAATGAACTCAGAATCGATTACAGCGCGACCACCGACAAAGACACCGTCCTCAACCTGACCAACCACGCCTACTTCAACCTTGCCGGTCAGGGCAACGGAGACATCTTGCAGCAACAAATCATGATTCGGGCAGATCGATTCACTCCGATCGATGCAGTCTCGATTCCCACTGGCGAACTGCGAAGCGTCAAAGGAACCCCGTTCGACTTCAGAACCGCAACCGCGATCGGCGCGCGCATCGACCAGGACGACCAACAATTAAAGTTGGGAAAAGGCTACGATCACAACTGGGTGCTGAACGGCGGAACGGCGGGATCGCTATCTCTGGCCGCGCAAGCCTACGATCCGCATTCTGGGCGGGTGCTCGAAGTGTTGACCACAGAGCCGGGCATCCAGCTCTACACCGGGAACTTTCTGGATGGAATTCACGGCAAGGATGGCAAGGTCTACAATCGCCGCTACGCATTCTGCCTCGAAACCCAGCACTTCCCGGATTCGCCGAATCACCCTAACTTTCCCACGACAGAGCTCAAGCCGGGACAGCACTTTGCATCAACCACCGTGTACAAATTTTCGACGAGGTGATTGTTCTCGTCACCCGAACTTTCCTCTTACTTCAGTTTGACAAAGAGCAAAACGAAGATAGCCCACACCCCGACCGTCATGGGAAACTGAGCGGCTTGGGCTTCCTGCAATGGGCCGCCGCGGGGGATCGCAAAAGAGAGGACAAACATTGCCACAGCGGTGAGTATTCCAAGGATCAGTTTGCTTTTCGGGGTCATGGTCGTCTTTGCCTCGTCTTCTGGGTACGCCCATGTTGAGGTTGCGACAATCTGGTCAGGGCGGTTGCGGACATTCTACGCTGGAATGCGGCGAACGCAACCCGGGATTGGGTTTTGAATCACTATGCGGGAGATCCTTCGCCCCGCTGGAGAACGCGGGGCTTCAGGATGACGGCACTATGACGCTACTTTGAGTTAGTTTTTTTCGCCAGCTGAGACGCTGCTACCCCACATGGCGGACGATCCCCACATGGCGCTGCTACCCCACATCGCGCTGCTGCCCCACATCGCGCTGCTACCCCACATGGCGCTGCTGCCCCACATGGCACTGCTGCCCCACATGGCGGACGAACCCCACATGGCTGAGTTTGAAGTGACGAATTGCGAAGATCCCCATACCGCCGAGCTGCCCCACATGGCAGACTCGTTCCAGACCGCAGACGGATTCGAGCTCATGTACACGTTGCCCGTACTGGGATCGTACTCTGCAGTCGGAGACATGGCTGTTCTGTTGGCCACGTCGGTGCTGTTCAGCGCCGCTTCGACATCCACATATCCCGCACCGACCGTGAACACATCGTCCTGATCGGTGTACGTGATTCCAGTGGTTGGATCGTAGACGGTGCTGTACGTGGGCAGGGATTTCCACGCCGTTACCATCAGCCGAGCTTTCACTTGGTCGGGCGTGAGTTTTGGACTCTTCTGCAAGAGATCGGCGACCACTCCGCTGACCACGCCGGTGGCCATGCTGGTTCCGCTGAGCGTGAAATAAGAAGTCGAGGACGCGCTTGATCCGCCATTCTCGTAATAGCTGTACGGCACTTGATTGCCGGGATACTCGTTATAGAGCGTGCTGCTCGGCGCCGCGAGAGATACCAGCAAGTTGCCCGGCGCCACCAGGTCGGGCTTCACAATGTGGTCGATGACAGTTGGCCCTTTTGAACTATAACTCGCCATTTTATCGTCGTTGCGGGTGGGCGTACCCAAAGTGTTGGTTGCGCCTACGGTGATCACGTAGGGATCGTTGCCCGGCGAGTTGATGGTCCAATATCCGCTGGTTGGCTGATAACGTCCGTCATTGCCCGCGGCAACGACCACGACGATACCGTTCTTCCAGGCCGTTTCCACCGCCTGGCAAACCGGATCGAGTTTGTAGCTCTCATACACCGGCCGGCCCAGCGAAAGATTCATTACGCGGATGTTGAACAATCCCTTTAATGCGATGGCCCGTGCAATCGCGGCAATGACTGCGCTGTCGGTTCCTTCGCCATTTTGATCGAGCACGCGAAGATTGATCAGGTTCGCGCCCGGCGCTATGCCTTCGAAGGTGCGCGAATATTTCGAGCCCGTGGAACTGGCACCATCTCCAGCAATCAGGCCGGCGATGTGCGTGCCGTGACCATACTGATCGGTTGCGCTTGAGGTGCCGGTAACAAAGCTTTGGCTGTAGACAACTCGCGACATTCCGAGAAACCCGCCCTGAAGGTCGGGGTGATTGATAACACCACTGTCAATCAGCGCGACTCCGATGCCAGCGCCCGTATAACCGGATTGCCACGCGGCAAACGCATTGATCGCAGGCGCGGCATTGCTCAACGTGGGAGCCATCGAACGGTTCAGGCTGATGTATTTGACATTCGACTGGTTCGACAGCGCGAGAATGTTGCCCAGCGGCAAGTCGGCGACGATCCCATTCACCAGCGGCAAATCACTCAAGATGGTGCCCAGCAAATTGGTAATGTTTCCGAGATCAAGCAGACCGGGTTGCTGGTTGTACTGCACGATCACCACGGCATGAGACGCCTTCGAGGCTTGCAGATCGGGAGACAACTTGGAATTGTCGGCATACGCCAGGGTGACGGTTGCCAGTAAACAAATGACCAGAAACTTCTTCATCGAGCCGAATCCTCCGAGCGGGCGCACGGACTTACTTGGTCGCCGGGGGAGATCGCACCCCTGGAGCTGCAGGCGAAGTGCCGAAACGGAACTCGGCTAACTAACGTGTAATCAACATTGTAGATCAATCCGTCGGCTTCCCATGGGACGATTTGTCCTGCAGGTTTTGGCCGTGCGCCATTCTGTCCCCGGAAAACGCCCGGTTACCTCAGTCACCTGAATTAGCAACGAAGGCCGGGGATGAAAGTCGGGTGCGCCCTAGCTGATATCGTGGCGGCGGACGACCACACACACAGGGAAGCGGGTTTTGAGCGCTATGGCCTGATTTCGGAAGTTACCGGCGAACGCGCCAATTGTCGGCAGCTCTAGTCGCTCTGGCGCTCGAACGCGCCCATGTCGCATCGTTCGTCATGCTTATATTTCCCGGGACGCGGCTCACCGCGCTGGTCGGTCTTCAGAAGATGACCCTGGCTGTCGGTACAGCCGCTCGGGTTGCCGGCGTCAATCGTCGGGCTTCCCAGGAGCTCAGCCCTGGTCTTCGTCGGTCCGCCGTTGTTCTCCAAGGTCCGAGCTTGGGATGGGTATTGTTCAGGTCTCCAGTACTCTTGAAGTGGCAAGTGTCATCGCTGCTAAGGTTGTAGCCTTTGGAGGTCATCGTTCCGTAGCAGTTTCCCGCTTTGTTGTCAGCGACGATGCTGTTCCGAAGAGTCGTGGCGTAGGCGTAGGAGCTCGCTTCAACACAGCCGCCGTAGGAAATGCCGCCGCCGTAGCCATCGCCGCCGTAAATAGTGGCGCTATTCCCAGTGAGGGTGCTGTTGTTGAGCACTACCGCGCCCTCGTTGTCGATGCCACCGCCACTGCTGTTGCTCTCACCGCTCGCTTGATTGCCGTTGATGGTGCTGTTGTTAATTGTCAACGTACCGGCGTTGTAGATACCACCGCCGCAGACGTAGTTGCCCACCGCGCTGTTATCGCTGATGGTGCTGTCGTTAACGGTAAGTGTGCCTTCGTTATAGATTCCGCCAGCGTTGCTATAGTAACCGTCGATCCCACTAGCGCTATTGCCCCTAACGGTGGAGCGGTCGAGCGTGATCGCGCCATCGTTTTCGACGCCGCCACCGGGAGAATTACCACTGATGGTGCTGTCGTCAACTCTCAGCGCCCCAGAGTTGACGATACCGGCGCCGCCATTACGAAGCGTCATTTTGGAAAGGACGACGCTGCCGGCGCTACTGGAAACGGAGATCACAGTGCCACCATCACTGCCTCCGCCATCGACGATCGTCGTGGCGGCGTCCGCGCCGATTAGTTTGAGACTGAAGTTGATAGTGAGAGTCTCTTTATAGATGGCGGGTGCGACCATGATGGAATCGCCTGAAGAAGCCAGCGAAATGGCGTGACCGATGGTCTTGCAGGCAGTCTTGCGTGTTTGACAGTTGTTCTCGTTGTTCCCGTTGACACCATCGACATACCATGTGCTGGCTAGTGCGGCAGGTGCCAATGCTATGAACGAAGCCAGAATCAGAAGTCTGCCGAACGAGGGTTTGCGTTTCATGATTTCCTCTTTCGCAAGTGGCAAACCGGGCGGGAACGGTATCTGACGCGAGAGTATGCGCCAGATGGGAGCAACAGTCAAATGTGAATGAGTCGCGCCGGGGACAACTGGCGATAAATCCCGATAACCTCATTGACCTGGATCAATTCTCAACCGCGCAAATGGCCTGACTTCGACCCGTGCTCCACCGTACTTTGCGAAGGAGCGGGTGTGGGATTCCCAATTCGGGACTGAGCTGCAGCAGCGACCTTTTTTCTCCTTGATTTGCGACAATCTGGTACGCTAACATATAGACGAAAATGTTATCTCAGAGATAATCGTCGAATCTTTGACAACTTAATTCAAGGATGCCGCGCTACCGCGAGCCCGGTCGAACTTGGTGCGCGGTGGGCTTGCGCTGTGTTATAAAAACAGCTGACAAACCCCGCAACTCCAATGTTTCCAAGATTTTGCCTCTAACTACCTTTAGAACCATAGATCTAGGAGGCAGAAAAAATTCCGGTCATTTGTTTTCTATATTTTGCGGCAAAACGAGAGTTTTTTTGGAAGTAAATCCTGCACCAGAATGTGTGCACAGGAAATCAGGAACTGGTTGCGCTCGCCGACCGCGCTCCCATATCCCGGCCGCCCGTATTCGCGTAGTGAGAATTCTTTGCGGCGTACATGCGGCGATCGGCTTCCGCAAGGAGGTGTTCGGCGTTGCTGCCATCCGCAGGGTAGAAAGCCTGACCGATGCTCACCGAAACCAGACCTTCGCCGCAAACCGCTTTGCCGGCTTCCGCAATGATGGCTTCGAAGCGTTGCGCCATTTCCGCGGCAGCGTCTTGATTAAGACCTGGCGCGATGATAATGAATTCGTCGCCACCCATTCGTGCCGCATAGTCGTATTCGCGGCAAGAATCTTTCAAAGCTTCGGCAAACATCTGCAGCAGTTTGTTGCCTTGAAAGTGACCAAAGCGGTCGTTCACTTGTTTGAATCCGTTGAGGTCGGAAACGAACACGGCTAATGGCAGCTTAGAGCGCTTGCATCGTGCAATCTCACGATCGAGGTGCAGGAAGAGCGAGCGCGCGTTGGGCAGTCCAGTGAGATAGTCGGTCGTTGCCGAATCCTCTGCCAGGCGATATTTCAGCGCATTTTCGATGGTAAAGCCGAGCTTAGAGCTGATTGCCAGCAGGACTCGTAGATGGTCCTTGGTAAAGGCGTCCTGTTGAGTGCGATAGAGCGCCAGCACCGCGACCACGCCCGAGACTCCCTCGAGCGGCACAGCCAGCGCCGAGCGCAGCGTGCTGTACTTGGTGGGATCGTTGAGATATCCAGGCTCGACCGACGGATTGCCGTTGAGAATCGGCTTGCTGTTCTGTGCGACCCATCCGGATAAGCCTTCGCCGAGCGGAATTCTCAAAGACGAGAATAAACGAAAGTTATCGCCGCTGACGTACTCGGGGGTCAGCAAGTTGTCCTGTTTGAGATAGACGGCCATGGAGTCGTATGGCACGAGGCGCTTCAGTCGCACCGAGAGCATGGAGAGCGTGTCGTCCACGCTCAACGAGGTTCCGAGGTCATGACTTAACTCGAAGAGCATTTGCGCTTCTTGGCGCGCGGCGGCAATGAACGAAAGATAGTCACGACGCTGTCCCGGCGGTTGCGGGAGAGGGTTCTCGGGTTCCGCGAAACCCGCAGCCGGGGCTGATCCGCGTTCGACCTTCACATCGGTCGATAGCTTGGTGAGAGTTTTCGTAGGCTGCGAACGGGCAAGTTTCTCCAACTCAACGTAGCGTCGCTGTAAGACTTCAACCACGCCCGGGTCGAAGCTTTTGCCGGCCCCATCGGCCACGCGCGCCATGGCTTCGTCTATTGGCAATGCCCGCCGGTACTGCCGATCAGAAGCCAGAGCGTCGAGGCAATCGACCGCCGCGAGGATTCGCGCCCCGATCGGTATAGCTTCGCCCTTAAGGCCGTTGGGATAACCGCTGCCATCCCACTTCTCGTGGTGCGCGCTCACGATGGGCACAACCGGATAAGGGAACTCGACTTGTTCCAGAATCTCTGCTCCGATAATCGGGTGAATCTTCATCTTCTCGAACTCTTCCGGTGTGAGCTTTCCGGGTTTGGAGATGATGTGTTCCGGCACGGCAAGCTTGCCGATGTCATGCAGAACAGACGCAGCCTGCAAGGCCTCGGTTTCGTCCGCGCTTAAACCGAGATCCGTGGCGAGTTCCATCGCGTAAATGCGAACCCGTTGCAAATGATCGTGTGTGGTGTGATCCTTGGCTTCAATTGCTAACGCGAGAGCTTCAATAGTTCGCAAGTGAAGATTGGACACTTGCTCGGCATGCCGCGTTTCATCTTCGAGTTTGCCGAGATAAAGTCGATAGGACCGATACATGAGATATACGGGAGGCAGGACCAGAAGCGAAGACTGCCATCCAATGTGCCGATTCAAGAAGCTCACCAAGCCGGCAATGGCTGCGCCCACGAGGTAGTAGGGAAACGACCAGAAATAGCATTCCGACCATACTTTCAAAACTGGCTTGCCCTCGGTCAAGCGAATGATGATCGCCATGGCAAAGGTATTGAACGCGAAGTAAGTGATCGCTACGAGGAGCAACGCGAGCGGATCGTTGCGGTGCAGTCCGCGGTTTGTGACGACTTGGTACACAACATACGCTGCTGCTGTCCCGACCGGTAACTGGGACATGTTGAAAACCACATGGATCGACTTAGGGTTGGAGGACGTCCAATACGACTGAACCAACACCGCGGCGAACCCAATCATCAGAGTTTCTCCAAAGCTCAATTCCAAAACGCCCAGGAGAATAAACAAGAAGTTCACCGACATGGTTCCGTTGATGCCGGGAAGTTTTATCTTGAGAGATGAAGCCAGTAGTGCGACTGCGAGATAGCACAGGAATTTAAGAGGATCGGAAGAGTGCCAGTTGGTCAACGCAGTGTAGAAACACCCCAGCGCCGCAAGCGCCATGGCCGCGATAAACACTCGTGCGCCAACCTGACGGGGCAAGCTCTGGGACATTAGAAGATTCTCACTTAGGGTGAAGCAAATGTCCGGGCAAAACGATTCAGAGTGATTACCATCGTGTTCTGCTTAGAATTCAATGGCTTACGATGTGGTTGATAGTTTGGCCTTATGGTAAGGAATGGGATACCGCGCGATGGATTCCAGCCCGCACATTCGAACATCAGTGCTAGGCTGATTTTGGAGTGCGTTCATCCTCGACATTCACGCTGGCCTGGAGCAGGACCTTCATGTTCCTGCTGGCATGCGTCTTGCTTAGCGCGCTTTCTGCGCGCGCAATCGAGGTTCCTGCCGCTGCGGCGAAGAGCGCGGCAGCAGACTCTTGGTCGTTGCGCTGGCAGCCCGTAAGACTCGTCAATGGATCGCCGGTGGTGTTTCGAGTGACTCCGCCGGAGCGATTGAAATCGCTTTCCGGCAAATGGCTCGAACATGAAGTGTTCTTTTCATCTGACGCACAAGGCAAAACCTGGTTCGGAATCGCGGGCGCGAGCCTGGAAACGCGGCCGGGGAATTATGCGCTGGAGTTGCGAGGCGTGACTGCGACTGGGCCAGATCTTTCGTTTGAAAAGAAAATTGCGGTCGGTAAAGGAAAGTATCACAGCATCGCAGCCAGCGTGCCCAAGCAATACACGGAACCCAATCCTGAACAACTCCAGAAAATAGATCAGGACAAGGCGACCAAGCAACACGCATTTGCACACCTAACTCCTGAACGTGAGTGGGCGGGTAGTTTTCACCCTCCGGTGAAAGCGGAAATCTCGGATGTGTTTGGAACTTCCCGCACCTTCAATGGCAAGACGCAAAGCGTGCATCAGGGGCTGGACTATGCCGTCCCGGAAGGCACGCCGGTCGATGCGGTAAACAGCGGAACCGTTCTACTGGCGCAACCGTTGTTCTTTGAAGGCAATTGCGTGGTGCTCGACCACGGTCAAGGCCTGCTCACTCTTTACATGCATCTCTCGAAGATCGAGGTCAAAGAAGGCGAGCACGTTACTGGCGGACAGAAAATCGGTGTGAGTGGTGGAACCGGGCGTGCCACGGGACCTCATTTGCACGTGGCTGTGCGCTGGGAGGGTGTTTATTTGAATCCGGCGACTTTGCTAAGTCTCCAGCTGCCGTGAACCTCTGCGGTGAGACTGTTCGTTTCCTGGCCGCAGGCTTGGCGAGGAGTGAAGCGAGTCTTTGAGATCCAGATTACGAATCAGACGATGGAGGTAATTTACGTGCACACCGAGAATCTGTGCCGCCTCGGTGTAATTAAGCTTGGTTTCCTCGAGCGCGTCGAGGATGAGCTGCTTTTTGAGTTCTCTTACTTGATGGTGATAGTTTGCCCCTTCACTAGTCGAGGCAACCTCTTTCTCAAGGATTGACTCGGGCAAATCCTCGGGTTGAATGAGCTCCGACACACTTAGCACCAGCGCGCTCTCTATTGCGTTCTCCAGTTCGCGGACATTTCCAGGCCAGTCGTAGTTCGCCAGGCGAGCCTTCGCCTCGGGAGAAATTCTCTTAGTCTTGGTGTTGAGTTTCTTGATGTATTTGGTGACAAAGTAGTCGGCGAGCACGGGTATATCTTCGCGCCGCTCGCGGAGCGGAGGCATGACCAGCGAAAGAACATTCAGGCGATAAAACAGATCCTTGCGGAAGGTTCCGTTCTTTACCGCTTGTGCGAGATCCTGATTGGTGGCGGCGATCAGACGTATGTCCACCGAAATCGGCCGCATACCGCCGACGCGCTCGAACTCACGTTCTTGCAGGACGCGCAGCAGCTTGACTTGAAGGGCCGGTGCAAGTTCACCGATCTCGTCCAGGAAAACAACTCCGCCGTTGGCGATCTCCAGCCGGCCTTTTTTCTGCGCCACGGCCCCGGTGAATGCGCCTCGCTCGTGGCCGAATAGTTCGCTCTCGAGGAGACCCTCGGGAATCACGGCGCAGTTGATAGCCACGAATGGCTTGCTGGAACGTGGACTGTTGCGATGGATGGCCCGGGCCGCCAATTCCTTTCCGGTCCCGCTTTCGCCTTGCAAAAGTACGTTGGAGTCCGTCGGCGCCACTCGTGCCAGGAATTGATAAACCTCCTTCATCCTCGGGCTGTCGCCAATCAGGTTGTGGTCGAGATTGATTTCCGCCGAAAGCCGGAGATTTTCCTGCTCCAGCCACTCCATTCGGCGAGCGTTTTCCAAAGCGACTGCAGAAGTTCCCGCGATAGCCGCGACTAACTGCAGGTGATCTTCGTCGAAGCGGCTAGCGGCATTGCAGGTATCCAGATAAATACAGCCAGTCACTTTCTCGAACACAGTTAGAGGAACGCAGAGCAACGAGCGAACCTGGGAACTCACCAGGCTCTCGACGCCGGCAAGACCATTCGAACCGGGGACGTCAGCTCCCAGGATTGCCAGTCCCTCTCGCATGACTTGACGGGCAATGGTGCGGCTGATCGGGACAGGCAACACGGATTTGGCGATACGGTGGCGGGCGAAGGTCGAGGCAAAGGTGTGATCTCCTTTGCCGTCGAGCAATATAGCGCCACGTTCGGCCGGCACTACTTCAAAGATCAGGTCGAGGATTTGACCCTGCAGTTCATCGAGATCGCGGATGGAGTGCACAACTCGGCTGATCTTAAACAGCGCATTCAGGTCGCGGGTCACCCGGGAACTTGCCGGGAGTTCTCTCAGAACGCGTTCCGGTTGCAGGTAAAGCACGTCTTGCGGACGAACTTGGGCCATTGCTTCCGTCAAGCTGTCTTCGTACTCAACCCGGCCCGCGGTCCGTTCCTCTGCCTCGTCATGAAGCAGCAGCAGGAAGATCGAATCTCCAACCGAGATCTGGTCGCCGTGACGCAGATGCGTTTCTCTCACGGCAACTCCGTTGACCGATGTGCCGTTGCGGCTGTCCAGATCTCGTATCTTGTAGCCGTCGCCGTCCCGGCTAAGCGCGCAATGCCGACGCGATAACGAAGGGTCGCTGATGGAAAGCAAATTGGATGGGTCGCGGCCAATATGAATTTCGCCGTTTGGCAGAGCAAAATTCGAATCTTTTAGCGGTCCCGCAATCGCGAGAAGCCTTGGGTTCACCTGAGTACCTCACTACTGCTTGCCATCCTCTCTAACACATTTCTGCCGGATTCACAAAACTATCTCAGCTAGTTCCACTATCCGAACAGATAGTCCAGCTATCCGTTCGGATAGGTGCGTGGATACGAAAAACTGGCGAGGACTGCCTTGTGAGTCGTCCAGTCCAGTTAAATCAGTTACTTGGAACAGAGTTCTCGACGCCGCCCGCAAGCCTCGCAGTGGTTCGACACGTGCATTTAGAAATGCAAGCCCTGGCCTGGCGAAGCGATGGGGGAAGCGCTTTTGGCAGTCTTGCCGGGTAAAGGCCGAAATCGGGAGCCTGGCGACCCCCTCATCAGGCTCCCGATTTTTTCATTGCTGCCGGGAGAATATGGACACGATCTTCGTGGATAAGGCGCTCCGGGCATATCGGGACAAGACTGGGGACATGCGTTCCTTTGAGGCCCTCCCGGTAGAAGTTACCAGCCAGATTCTCAGGGAGGCTCAACGACTCAAGAGCCTTCGGAGCAGGAAGTTCTCTCAACCGGCAACCGCCGAGGGCTGTGGCGACAGTTGAGCGTCTAGGTTCTCGACAGCAACTCCGTCGCGAAAGCTCGCACTTCTTCCTGAAATGGCTGGAATGCGCTCGCCGGGAACCAGGATGCCGACCAGGTTCAGCGGATCAGCCGCGGAGAGCGTGATGGTTTCGCCGGACGGTGGCATCTTCCGCGTGGCTCGCAACGACTCAACTGCAACCGGCAGCGCGAATTGCTCGCCGAGAAATCCATCGACGAAGCGGCCGCCGCGAATTTCTCCGCGATCTTCCAACCGGCGAAACGCCATTTGCAGTTCACGCCACTTGGGCAGGTTGGTCTCTCTCGCCAATACATCGCGGAAGACAATTCCGTAACGTTTGAGCAGCATCCAGCAGGTGGCTTCGACCGTCCGATTACGCTCGACTGTTTGGTCGGTGTAAAGCAGCGCCCATCTTCCGGAACTGTGGCGCGGACGCGCGGCGCGACCGCTGCCTTGTCCCGCCCGCCGTTTGGGATCGATGAGAGAACGCAGGTTGTCGAAACCATCCGCGGTGACCACTCCCGCAGCCGCTAGTTCCCACAAAGCCGTTTCTACTTCGGCCTTGAGCTTGTCCGTTCCCCGGACGATGTCGGCGAAGAATGAAGCTCCGCGCTGGCGCAGGAAATCCAGCACCTGCCGCGCCCCGTCGCTCAGGCCGCGTGCTTCTGGCTGATTGGCTGCGGGATTATGGGAAGTCATCCAGTCGGCTTCTTCGCGAACGAAGAATGTAATCGGAGCGACGCTGGTGGGAATCACTCGCCGCTTGCCGGCGGCCGAGTCCTCAAGCGTCGCGGGATGCGGAGACAAGCGTCCCCAGCCGACTGCACCGGTTAGGCAGAGCTGGTCCAGCCATTGCGGATCGTAGTTGGCGACGCGTCTCGCCAGGATCTGCCGCTCCCACGCATTGGCAGGGATTTCAAATCCTTGAAGCTGACGCAACACTTCGAGCGTGGCGCGTTCACCCTGGACCTGCGTTCCCGGCGCAACATGCTGCCATCGTAGCAACCAGCGCATGAACTGCGCCGGCGTTATAGGCTCGATTTGTTTGCGCAGCGTCGCGACGGTGAGCCGATGGATTCGCGCCAGCAAACGGCGTTCGCACCATTCGAGTTCGTGTGGCGCGGGCGTCCCCGTCCGCGGCCCTTGATCGGTAAACTTTCCACGCAAGACTGCCCCACTAGCCTCCATACGCAGCAAAGCTTTTTCGATTTCCGAGATAGGCAGTCCGAGCAGTGATGCCAGTTGCTCAGCGGTGACCGGACCTAAATGTGACATCCATCCGGTAACCATACTTAGAACAGCGTCATCGCGAGAGGGAAGAGCGCTCTCGATCTCGACAATCGGCCGATCAAAACTGACATCGGGGAAGAGTGAGGAAAACATCTGGGCGCGCTCAGCCGCGACCCAGTAGTGTCGGTCGTGGTTGAGGGCGTTGGCCGCCCGGCCATGTTCAATCAATTGCTGGAAATATTCTTTCCATCGCTCATTTCCGCGATCATCCACGTAGACCTCGACACCCGCGTCCGGGTGGGCGAGCGTAAGTTCACCAGAATCCAAACCAGAACTTCGCTCCGCCGGACGGACGAGAGCGTCCATCGCTACGTGGTCGATGGGAAACGCGATCAGCGTGTGCAGCACGTCGTGCAGTTCGTCGGCGTCGCGGACATCCGGCCACGCCTCTTCGCGGACTTGCGCAATCGCCGCGGGATCGAGCTTCCCGACTTCCTCCAACACCGACTCGGGCAGAATCCGCCGCATCTCGACCGCGCGTGCGCGACGTTCTTCGAGTGGGGCGTCGTCAAGATAGGCATACGGATTCGCATTGAGAATTTCATGCGAGAACTGTGACGGCACGGGCGTATCCACGGCCACGCAGCGGATTCGGCCATCAGCCATGCCCCGCAGAAGATTCTTCAGCCCATCCAGATCCATGGCCTCGGTGAGAACGTCCTTCATTACTTCGTTCACCAGCGGATGGTCGGGAATCTGAATGTCGCCCGCGATATTTTCCTGGCAGGCAGCCACGTCAGGGAACACCGAGGCCAACAGATCGTCCGATCGCATTCGCTGAATCTGCGGTGGAACTTTCTTGCCCGATTGAAATCGTAAGAGAGCGAGAGCGCGGTTGGCATCCCAGCGCCAGCGCGTGCCGAATATCGGAGAAGCCAGTGCGGCTTGCTCGAGAATCGGTTGCACTGTTTCCGCGTTCAGGAAATGAAAAACATCGGCTAACGGAAAACTGTGCTGCTCGGCCAGCGCGATGTTCAAGCCGTTGTCCGTGGCCGCAGCTTGCAACTCGAAGTTGAAGCTGCGGCAAAACCGCTTGCGCAAGGACAATCCCCAGGCCTTGTTGATCCGTCCTCCGAAGGGCGCGTGGATCACGAGTTGCATTCCACCGCCTTCATCGAAGAAGCGTTCCGCGATAATTGTTTGCTGCGTGGGAACGGCTCCTAGCACCGCGCGTCCCTGCAGAATGTATTCGATCATTTGCTCGGCGCCGGAATCGTCCAAACCACATTCTTCTTTCAGCCATGCAATTGTTTCGGCGACTTCAGGCTGGCTGAACGAAACCCCGATCGGCGAAATGTTCGGGAGATGGTCGCTGATCTGTTGCCGCAGATCGGAAACTTGCAAGGAGAGCTCCTCGGTTCGAGCCGGAGCTTCGCCGAGCCAGAAAGGAACGCTGGGCGGCGCGCCGTGGGCGTCTTCCACTAACACGCGTCCGGATTTGCCTTCGACCCGCCGAATTCGCCACGAGCTGTTGCCCAGCAGCATGATGTCGCCGGCGTTGCTCTCGACGGCAAAGTCTTCGTCGAGCGTGCCAATGACCGTCCCTTCGGGCTCGGCGACCACGGTAAATAGCGCCGTTTCGGGGATGGCGCCACCGCTGGTGATCGCAGCCAACCGCGCACCCCGCCGTGCTCGCAGCTTTCGATTAATGCGATCGCGATGGATGTACGCGCCATAGCGTCCGCGCCGCGCCGCAATACCCTCGGAGAGCATCTCGAGAACCGCTTCGTAGGTCTCGCGCGAAAGATTGCGGTACGGATACGCCCGCCGCACCAGCGCGAACAGGTCGTCCTCGTCCCAGCCAGGATCGTGCGGCGCGGACACTGCTGTCCGCGTGTCGGAAGATGCCAGTAATTTTTCTTCAACTTTGGTTGCGTGATTTTCGTCACCGTCTGACGCGGACAAGAGTGTCTGCGCCACACGACCGCCGCCTGCCGCGCAGATCGCCACAATTTGCTGGGCTAGAATGTCCAGCGGCGAATCGGGGATCATGATCCGGTCAAGATCGCCTTGGCGGATGGCCCGCACCAAAGCCGCGCATTCCTGAAGTTCGTCGCGAGTGGTTACGAAGAAGCGTCCCTTGGGAACCGCGCCGCGCCAGTGGCCGGAGCGGCCCACGCGTTGCAGGGCTACGGCGATCGCCCGCGGAGAGCTTATCTGCACGACCAAGTCCACCGTGCCGATGTCAATTCCTAACTCCAAAGAGGCGGTCGCGACCAGCACTTTCACTTCGCCGTCTTTGAGCTTCTTCTCCGCAGCCAGACGCAGTTTGCGTGAGAGGCTGCCGTGATGGGCGGCGACGTTGTCCGCGCCGAGCTTTTCCGCCAGATGGTGCGAGATTCGCTCCGACAGTCGCCGCGTGTTTACGAAGACCAGCGTGGAGCGATGTTGTTCGATGAGTTCCACCAGGCGGCTGTAAATCTCGTCCCACATTTCGTTGGTGGCGATGGGGCCGAGTTGGCTGGCGGGAACTTCCACCGCGAGATCGAGCTTGCGTTTGTGGCCCACGTTCACAATGACGGGATCAGGCCGTCCGCTACCGGTGAGGAAATGCGCGACCTCTTCGATCGGCTTCTGCGTCGCAGAAAGTCCAATGCGCACCGGCGGACGGTGCGTCAACGCTTCCAGCCGCTCCAGTGAGAGACTCAGGTGAGCGCCACGCTTGTCATCGGCGACGGCGTGGATTTCATCGACGATCACGGTCTCAACATCGCGCAGGATTGCCCGGCTTTTTTCCGCCGTCAGCAGAATGTATAGCGATTCCGGCGTAGTGACGAGAATGTGCGGAGGACGCTTCAGCATCGCGCGGCGTTCGTGCATGAGCGTGTCTCCGGTGCGGACCGCAGTGCGAATTTGCGGCATTAGAAGCCCGCGCTCACCCGCCATCTGCAGAATCTCGCCGAGCGGCACTTCCAGGTTCTTCTGGATGTCGTTGCCCAGCGCCTTCAGCGGCGAAACGTAGAGGACCTCGGTGCGATCCTGAAGATCACCCGCGAGCGCCTTGCGCACCAGCCGATCAATGCAGGCGAGAAATGCGGCAAGAGTTTTGCCGGACCCCGTGGGCGCAGAAATTAGCGTGGTGTGTCCGGCCAGAATGTGGGGCCATCCCTGCTCCTGCGGCTCAGTCGGCGTGCCGAAGCGTTGGACGAACCAATCCCTGACGAGGGGGTGGGCCCAGTCGAGGGATGGGGCAGAGGGAATCAAGACATCCATCTTAGCATATGTACTTTCGTTAAATGTTCGCCTGTCATGAGAGGTCAATGCCGACGTAAGGCCTTGGCGCTGACAGTAGGGCACCAGTCAAAGTGTAAAGCAGAGCCTAGAATGTAGGTCTCATGCTATAATGTAAGACATATGGAAACCCTCTTTACTATGGCCAGTTCCAAGGGCCAGATCGTTATACCTGCCGCGCTTCGACAGAAACTCGGCATCAAGGCAGGGACTCGTCTGGCGGTTACCCGTGAAGAAGGTCGTCTGATTTTGCAACCCGTCACCGAGGATTTCATTGACAGTGTTATGGGTAGCTGCAAGGGCGAAGACTCTCTAGTACAGGTACTTCAGCGTGAACGCAGGGTCGAGAAATGAAAAAACTTATGTCCTGGATGCAAGCGCCATCCTCGACTTCGTGAACGCCGGCACCGGAGCGCATCGCCTCAGGGAACTCCTGCGAGAAAGCGTACGGCAGGATATTCCGCTCCTGATGTCGGTCGTGAATTGGGGCGAGGTATTTTACGTCCTGTGGCAAAGGCGGGGCGAGGAAGTGGCACGGAGGGCGATTGAGAATCTTTCCCGCCTATCCATACAGCCGGTCTCGGTGGATTTGGAGCAATCGCTCAAGGCGGGAGAAATCAAGACGCGTCACAAAATACCGTACGTAGACTGCCTTGCAGCGGCCTTGGCCGAGACCCGTCAAGCTGTCCTCGTGACATCCGACCGAGACTTCGAGAAACTTGGCCGACGCGTTCCGATTCTGTGGCTTACGCGTCCGTGAGGAAATCCGCGGAGCTTCGCACCGTTCGACAGCCGAGGGCGGATGTCCCCACCCGGGAATTGCTACATTGGTTAACAGCTAGGGCGAAGAGCTAAGAGCCAATAAAAAACCCACCGGTTGTCTGCTTGGGGCGTGCTCGGGTCGACAACCGATGGGCTACCGTTTCTCCTTACTCACCCTGTTGTTTTCAGGAGTCATTACCCTGTAAAAACCCACCTCCCGAAAAAAGTTTCGCGCCGTACACGAAATAATTTTTGACCCTTAAACTCATGCAACCGAGCGACTTACTCCGGTATTGCCGGTGGACGCGCCGCCATCAGCTCAGTGAACCGGGCATCATTGCGAAGACCTGCGAACTCCGGATCCTTGTATACGTTCTCGATCCCCTTGTATCCCTCCTCGAGCGCCCGCCTGAGGTACTGGAGCGAACGATCGGAATCACCCCGCTTGGCGCACAGCTTGGCGATGATGTAGTCAAAGCGCGCGCGATCCTCAGGCGACGGCAGCTGTGCTGATATCCCGTTATGCGAAGTGCGGTCCAGGATGTTTGGATCGAGCTCAATGGCCGTGGCATAGGCCTCGGTGGCTTTCTCAAACTCCTTCTTGCCAAAATAGGCCGCACCCATATTGCTATAGAACGACGCGGACCCCGCGCGCAATTTGAGCGCCTTCTCGTATTGCTTTATGGCCTTTCCATATTTTTTCTCTTCATAATCAATGACGCCCAGGTTGTTCACGGCATCGGCATAAGTGTGGTCGAGGTGAATTGCATGTTCGAACTCTTTCCCGGCCTCTTTATAGCGCTGCATGAGCAACTCGGCGATGCCCGCTTTGTTGTGGACGTCAGAATTATTGGGAGTCTTGGCCAGGATCGCCCGGTAGTAATCCAGCGCATCCAGGTAGTCTTTTTCGACACGTAGCTCATCGCCGCGCTTTTCCAGTTCCTCAAGCGAGGCAGTCGCAGACGGGGGTGCGGCACGCCGGATGGTCGGCGGACTGATCTGTACCAGCTCCGGCGATGAACTTTGAGCTTGTAGGGTGGACGCAGCAGAAACGATCAAGGCTAGCAGGCAGAAGAGAGACAGACGGCGCATAGCTCACCTCCGAAAAACTCGGGCGAACTCTTACACTTCCTTTGACACCTTCAAACCCAACAAGGTTCCCTCACTGAGGCGCAGTTCCCGTTTGTGCCGGAGCGTTGGCCGGAGGGTTAGACGGTTTGTCGTCCTTAAAGATACCCGCAATTTTGCCAAAAAATCCCTTTTTTTTCTTGCCATCCTGGTCGGCGGCATTTGCGTCCGGTGTAGCTTCACCCGCCTGAGCCCCATTCTGGCCGGGCGACCCAGGCGGCGGAAGCGCTTTTTCGCCTCCCATACCGAGCATGCGAGAGAAGAATCCCTTCACGCCAGTAGACTGGTCGCAGGTCTGGTTCGGCTCAGTTCCCGCAATGAAAGCGGCGGTATAAGTTTGCGGACAGGCTGGGGTTGCCAGCAGGTTGGTTGTTTTGTCCAGTTGGACGTCGACCACACCCGCAGGCTGGGCGAATGACTTCACATCTGAATACTGGGGAAGCGCAACCGCCTTCTTCATAAACTCGGCCCAGACAGGCGCGGCGGTTTGGGCTCCGCTCAAACGAATGTCACTGTAATCGTCAAAGCCGACCCAGACGATGCACAGAAGATTGCTGGTGTAGCCGGCGAACCAGCCATCGTGAGAGGTTCCCGTCTTGCCTGCGGCGGGGGCGTCAAAACCGCGAGTGCGAACTTCGTAAGCGGTTCCGAAGTTGAGCACACCTTCCATCATGTTGGTCATCACGGCAGCAACCCGCGGATCCAGAACTTGACGCTTGTCTGGTTTGAAGTCCATGACCACGTCGCCAGCGGAGTTACGAACCGAATTGACCATCACGGGAGAGATGCGCACGCCTGCGTTTGCAAAGACCGTGTACGCCGCAGCCATGTCCAGAGGAGTGGCGTCGTAGGAACCCAGAGCCATGGCTGGCGTAGGTTTCACCGAAACGATTCCCGCAGCCTTGGCCAAATCCGACACCTTGTCGTACCCCACTTCCTCAGCCAGCTTCACCGTCGCATTGTTCAGCGACATTGCCAGGGCATAACGGGCGGTCACGTCGCCGTGATACTCCTCTTTGTAATTTCGCGGCTCGTAGATCTGATCGCCGTAGGCGAAGGTGCTGGGTGCGTCTGTCACCATCGAGGCCGGAGTGAAAACCGGGTTGGCACCATCCACGGCAGTATTGATGGCCGCAGCATAAACGAACGGCTTGAAAATCGATCCCGTGGGACGCCGCGCCACAGCATGATCCAACTGGCTGAATCCGTAATTTCGCCCGCCGACCAAAGCCAAGACTTCGCCGGTGTGAGGATCAATCGCCACTAAAGCGACTTGCGCCTGCGGTCCCGGCTCAACGTGGGTTTCGAACTTGTTCTTGCCCACTTTTATTTTCTTGGTACGCCGCTTGGTGACCTGATCATCGACTAGCTTCATCCCCATATCCACGGCTTGAGCAGCGGCGCGCTGCAAGTCGGGATCGAGGGTTGTATAGATGCGGTACGACTGTTCGTTCAGTTCACGTTCATTCAAACGACTGATCACCGAATCGCGAACCAGGTCGACAAAATAGGGCGCGTCGCTGGCCTCCACATTCGGAGGCGCGAGCTTCAGCGGCGTGGCTTTTGCTTTGTCGGCTTGCTCTCGCGTGATGGCATGGGTCTCGACCATGCTGTCCAGGACCAGGTTGCGACGTTCCGTGGCACGTTCTGGATGGCGATAAGGGGACAGATAACTGGGCGCCTGAATCAGTCCCGCGATAAGCGCGGCTTCAGGGAGCGAGATGTCCTTCAAATCCTTATTGAAGTATGCCTGCGAAGCCTCGGCAAATCCGCTGATGGTGAAGGAACCGCGCTGCCCCAGGTCTACCCGGTTGGCATAGAACTCGAAGATCTGCTGCTTGCTGAATTTCTGTTCGAGTTCCATCGCAATCAGCATTTCCACGATCTTGCGCTTAACTGTTTTCTGCGGACTCAGGAAAAACGCTCGCGAAAGCTGCATGGTGATCGTGGAACCGCCCTGCTCATGCTTCTGATGAGTAAAATCAACCCAAGCGGCCTCGCCCAGGCGGATGAAATTCACTCCACCGTGCTGGAAGAAACGCCGGTCCTCGATGGCAAGCACGGCTTCCACCAGGATCTGGGGAATGTCATCGTACTTTACCAATTGCCGTTTGGAACGCTGTTCGGCATCGAATAGCGCTGTAATCATCCGTGGTTCGAGCTCGTAGGCTTCCAGGTCGACAGATTTCCCGGTGATGCTCGAAACATGGCCATCTTGCACGCGGATGGTGGCCGGCTCCGGGCTATGGTACGACTGAGGACCGGGTTTGATCTCAATGCCGTCTTTTAGCGCGCGATAAGTCCCCATCGGGGATGGGCCATCGTTTTCCGAATAACCCGCGCGGCGCAACTGGGCTTCGATCTCGTGCAGATCCACCTTCTCGCCCACTCGGACGGTACGCGGTATGGCATAGATATTGGCCGAACTGCTGAAAACCGGTCCCTTGAAGCGCTGATCGATGATCCGTCCGTACTTGATGTAAAAATAGGAGAAGAAGCCGCAGATGCACACCGAAAGAACGATGAAAACCGCGAATGCAGCGCGGATCACCGGATCGCGGGAAACAGATGCCTTGGTGGCTTTCTCCCCTTTTTTCCTTTTCGGGATCTTTAGTTTGATGGTCACGGTGAATTTGGCGGAGTTAGCTCAGCCTCGTCGACAGCGGCGCCCCACTTCAGTGAGATGACGGCGCTCGTGAATGCGTTATCCCCGAGCCGGTTTCGGCAGCTCTCTCGCTCCCGAATTTCTCCGGGAAATCGAAACGAGCCACATCTCCCAGAGGTCGGCTCCGGTTTCTATTCTAAATCACACCGAATCCACAACCATTGTCAGAAGGGGCTCTTGTTTTCGGTGGAGGCGTCGAAGTGAAGGTCTACGGGATATCCGGGCAGGTCCAGATGAACAGTGTAGGGCGCGCTGATGGTGAGTGATCCCGTGCCCTGCGTGCCATGACGCTGAACTTTGATCTGCTCTTTCGTCAGAGGGATGTCGAGACCTTGTGCTTTCTTGTAGATAGCGTCGCGAATGGCGTCTTCCGGCTTGGCCGTGTAAGTCTCGAGCGTGGCCTCAGTCTTCACGTCATCCTGGAACTGGTAATTTTCATAGTAAATAGGGACCAGTTCCGCGCCCAGATAGATTCCTGCAACAATCACGAAAATGCCAAAGATAAGTTTGATAGTACCCATCGCGCGCTCCCGGTTTCGGCCACGCGCAGAGATCCGATCAGCGCGCAGTCCGTAAAGCTTTGAAATAATCCGTTATTGCCGCGATGCTAGCATCCTGCACTTGCCGTGTCGAGCGTTGAACGACCTCCACAGTACCTTCAGTAACCTTCTTTCCGACAGTGACACGAAAGGGTATGCCCACCAGGTCAGCGTCTTTGAACTTGACCCCTGGCCGTTCGTCCCTGTCGTCTAGTAACACGTCGAAGCCATCGGCTTCCAGACGGGTTGCGATATCGACTGCGGCTTTCAGCACAGGTTCGTCTTTCACGTTGACAGGGCAGACGACGACTTCGAACGGCGCAATCGACGAGGGCAGCCAGAAGCCATTTTCATCGTTGCTCTGCTCGATTGCCGCAGTCAGGATGCGTTCGATCCCAATCCCGTAACACCCCATGATTACAGTTACTTCCTTGCCGTTTCGGTCGAGAACCCTCGCACCCATCGACTCCGAATACTTGTAGCCCAGTTTGAAGATATGACCGATTTCGACGGCAGTGTCGATGCGAAGCGGCGCCCCGCAGCTGGGACAGGCCTCGCCTGCCGTGACAGCACGCAGATCGGCATAGGCGGTGGGCTGGAAGTTCTGCCCCGGAGTGACATTTTTCAGGTGATAGTCTTCTTTGTTTGCGCCGGAAATCAGGTTCTTGCGACCCTCCAAAGCTTGGTCGACGAGCAAGATGGGACGGTTCCCATCCTTTATGTCCGTGGCCCAGTCAATGCCAATCGGACCCAGGAATCCTGCCGGAGAACGGAAGAGCTGCTTGATTTCGTCCTCTTGCATGGGGCGAGTCTGTTTTCCCCCTACGGCTGAAGCAAACTTCGCCTCATTGAGCTGGTGGTCGCCGCGCATTAAAACGACGACGGCACGCAGCTTAGGCTTGCCCGACTTCGCGTCTTTCTCTTCCGCCATGTAAGCCAGCGTCTTGATCTTGTTCTTTGGAGAAACACCAAGAAATCGTGCCACGTCCTCAATCGTCTTCATCCCCGGCGTATGAACTTCGAGCGGCTCGCCTCCGCCTTCGAGCGTCAAATCCTCCACGCCCGCGAGCTTCGAAACCGCTTTCTCCATATTCGCCGCGTAATTACATTGCTCGCAGCTCACGATCAAGTCTTCACCCGCCGGCGTCCGCACCATAAACTCATGCGACTCCTTGCCACCCATCGCCCCCGAATCCGCCTCGACCACCATGTACTTGAGCCCGCACCGGTCAAAGATGCGGCAGTAAGTTTCGTAATGCTTCTTGTAGGAAACGTCGAGTCCAGCGGCATCAATGTCGAACGAGTACGAATCCTTCATGATGAACTGCCGCACCCGCAAAAGGCCCGACCTGGGCCGCGGTTCATCGCGAAACTTCGACTGAATCTGATACCAGACTTGCGGCAGCTGTTTGTAACTGCGCAGCTCCTTGCGGGCAATATCAGTCATGACTTCTTCTTCCGTCATGCCTAAACAAAGATCAGCACCCTTGCGGTCTTTCAGGCGAAATAAATTGTCGCCCATCACCGACCAGCGCCCGCTAGCCTCCCAAAGCTCGCGTGGATGCAGGGCTGGCAAATAAAATTCCTGCCCGATCTTATCCATCTCCTCGCGGACGATGCCCATGATCTTGTTGAACGACCGGTTGCCCAGAAAAAGATAGGAGTAAATCCCGGCAGCAAGCTGGCGAATGTACCCCGCCCGCACCAGAAACTTGTGACTGGCAACTTCGGCGTCCGCAGGCGCCTCGCGCAGAGTAGGAATAAACAGTTCAGACCAGCGATGCATAGTTGGGAATCCTGACCAGCAGGGAATTGGCTATTGTAAATGATCGCGCGAGAGGAACCAGCGCTCGGCCGCCTAAACAGGCAATGGTCACGTAGCAGCGGACGCCTCGTCCGCTCGGGTCAAAAACTCACTTCGCCAACTGCTTCAGAATCTCTTTCCCCAGCTTCTGCGTCTCGCCGAAAAACTTCTGATATTCGATGAACATCCTATTGAGTTCCAGCGACTTGTCCGGACCAGGATGCTTGCGCAAAATCATGTCACGCACGTGGACCGGGTTGGGCAAGGTTGCGTCTTCCGTAAGTTCTTCCAGCGCCGTATTAGGATCGTAGTGATACATAGGATTGACTCATTGTAGCGCCGGGACGGCGGCGCTACATCATTTCAGTTCCCCAGAGATCGTGGAGATGAACGATACCTTCTAGTCTCCCATTGCCATCAACGACCGCCAGCGACGTGATCTTCTTTTCTTCCATCAAAGCCAAAGCCGTCGCGGCGAACTCATGGCCCGCGATCGTCTTCGGATTCTTAGTCATGCACTCACCTGCCGCAAGGTCGAGCACGTCCTTGCCGCGCTGTTCGAGCAGACGCCGCAGATCGCCGTCGCTGATCACGCCCACCAGTTTTTCACCTTCGACCACGGCAGCCACGCCCAGCTTCTTGCGCGACATTTCGTAGATCACGTCCGGCATCGTGGTGCGCGGTGTAACCCGCGGCACCGAGTCCCCAGTGTGCATTAGCGATTCCACTCGCGCCAGACGCTTGCCGAGTTTGCCTCCAGGATGCAGGTTGGCGAAATCTTCTTCTTTGAAGCCGCGCTTCTCAGCCAGCGTCATGGCCAACGCGTCTCCCAGGGCGAGCATGCAGGTGGTGGACGCCGTGGGGGCGAGTCCCAGGGAACATGCTTCCTCCGCCACCGAGCAATCAAGAGCAACTTCAGCCGCCGCAGCCAGCGTGGAAAGCTTAGCCCGTGTGGCGCGGGCGCCCTCGCCCGCGTCCTTCGAATGAATCTCATCACAAGTCAGCGCAATCAGCGGCACCTGCAATCGCTTCAAGGTAGCCAGAAGGCGCAGAATTTCCTCAGTCTCGCCGCTGGCCGAGAGCGCCAAAACCGTGTCGCCCCGCACCACCATCCCGAGATCGCCGTGCACTGCTTCAACCGGATGCATAAAAAGCGCAGGCGTCCCAGTCGAATTCAGCGTAGCTGCAATCTTGCGCGCGATGATGCCACTCTTGCCCATCCCCGTGACCACGACCCGGCCGCTGCAAGCGTAAATCAATTCCACCGCGCGATTGAACGCGCCGGCCATCGGCCCAGCAATGCGATCAGCCAGGACGCGCAACGCTTCTGCTTCGATGCGCACGACATTCTCGCCAACATGTTTCATGGAATAAAGAATGTTAGCAGGTACCGTGAGGCGTCGATGGAGCGACGGGCGTCCCCGCCCGTCCACCGCGAATCGATGCCTGCATCGAACCACGATCAGAAATGCTCGTCCATCTTTTGTACGCGCTCATCTCGATGCCCTAATCCGGCCAGACTCCTGGCTTGTATCGCGCGGTCCCACGGCCCAGCTTCCCAATTGTCCTTCGTTTTCTCCGGATGAATCCACGGAGGCAGGATGATTAGCAAATTGCGCGCCATGGCAAGGGCGTACGGTTCGTAAAGCGAACGTAAATGCGTCAGAGTCTCCTCAGACTTTGCCGCGTCCTCAACTTTCAAGCCGTGGTCCAGAAGCGTCTGCCGAAGTTGCGCCTCTTGCTCTTCGTTCAGCCGGTCGGGCGCAAGCGGATCATACTGCGCACTGATCAGCTGCGCCAGGTCAACCACCGCGTGGCGCGCCATCGCAAATGTGAGCTTGGCCTGTGCGTTCGCAACGCCGTCAACGCCAGCAGAGATTAGCGCGGTGGTATCGAGCATCATGGTGAGTGCGCCCAGCCACGACTGATTGATATGCTGTGAACGAAAAAAGCCCAGCGGTGGATACGAAATATGACTCTCTAATAATTGAGCAGCCCAATGTTCCCACTCGCGGAAGATATCATCCAGATGCGCGCAATTCCCGAGCCTTATCAGCATTTCCGCGGCCGTGGGCGGTGAACCGGCACGCGAATCCAACAGGGAGATCTGAATTTCGCGTCTGGAAAACGACGAATAGATGGTCGGCAAGTACCCGATAACCACACCCAGAAAGCCAAAGCCCATGCCAGACTCCACCACGGCCAGAATGCGGGCAAGTTCCGAAGTTGGAATAATGTCTCCGTAGCCCAGGGTGAAGAAAGTCGAGCCACTCAAATAAATTACCCGTCCGAAGGTGACAGGTTCGTTGCCGATCATGACGTGTTCGCCCGCGCCGTACTGCAACAGTGCAAAGCCGAAGATCAAACCGCAGGCCCAAAGCGCCAGCAGGAAAAGCAGTGACAGCGGCCCGAAGTAGCCTAGAAAATTCTCGCGCCGCCCCGGCGATTTGATCAGACCCGTGATCTTGCGCCATGGCTTCCAGGTGTTGCGATAGAACAAAACTGTAATTCGAAATTTCCGACGCACCCGGCGCGGCAGGACGACGGTTTCAAACGCGTCCAACAGGACCGCGAGGATTACAACGATGCCCGAGATGGTGGCGAAAATAAGCATCCGAAGTTAGTCGTGGCGAAAATGGTAGCAGATTTCGAGAATTCCACGTCCAGCGTTCGTGCGATTATGTAAGGAGCCAGGAGATTCATAATGACTTCTTCATCCCCCGGAAAACATGCGAGCGGCGGTCCCACTACCGACCAGCCTCCGGTCCCCGAGCCTGCCTTCGCCGAGCGTGCGCGCACGCTGCTGTACATGGGGCGCATCGGTAGCCTCTCGACATTGTCGCGAAAACAGCCGGGATTCCCGTTCGGATCGGTGATGCCTTACGGGTTGGACGATCGCGGGCGGCCGATCTTCCTTATTAGCACAATGGCCATGCACACGCAAAACTTGCAGGCCGACCCTCGTGCCAGCCTACTCGTGACCCAAGGCGACGTCAGCGGCGATCCGCTCGGGGCATCCCGGGTCACGCTGGTTGGGAGTGTGCTGCCGCTGCCAAAATCAGAAGTGCCGGTGGCCAGAGAGCTCTACCTGCAACGTTACGACAACAGCAAGTATTGGGTGGACTTCGAAGATTTTTCCTTCTACCGCATGGATGTGGTCGATATTTACTACGTGGGAGGCTTCGGCGTGATGGGCTGGATTTCCGCTTCGGAATACGACGGAGCTCAACCCGATCCGCTCGCGGACTCGTCCGGCGAAATCATCCAGCACATGAACTCTGATCACAAAGATGCGCTGATCCTGATTGCACGAACATTTGCTGGCATAGACTCGCAGGAGGCCGCGATGACCTCTGTCGATCGCCTCGGTTTTCACGTACGTTTGAAAACACACGACGGCATGCGCGGCACTCGCGTCGCATTCTTGCGAGAAGCGCGCAATCCGAAGGAAGCTCGAGACGTCCTCATAGGGATGGTGCAGCAGGCGCGTCAACAGTGAGCGAGCGTGTGTCGGTTGCGCGATCGATCAGGTTTTAACACGGGATTTTTTTTCGGGCTTTCCCAGGAGGCTTCTTTGGCTCGTGCTTTCAAAATATCTCCCGCACTCAAGAAGCGCGCTGCGCAAATCAGTCTCATCCTCATGGACGTCGACGGCACCATGACGGATGGCAGCGTGACCTTGCTCTCACAAAACGACGGCACCGCCCTTGAAATCAAAACCTTTGACGCGCACGACGGCCAGGGCCTCACCCTCGCGCAAACTGCCGGCGTGCGTACGGGATGCATTACCGGTCGCGAGAGCGCCGCGCTCCTGCGCCGTGCACACGAAATGAAGATGGAGTTTATTTATATGAAACAGCCGGTGAAAATGCCGGCCTACGAAGAAATCATTCAAAAAGCGGGCGTCTCCGATTCTGCCGTCGCATTCATCGGCGACGATCTTCCAGATATCCCTCTGCTGCGTCGTGTCGGCCTCGCCGTTGCCGTGGGCGATGCCGTCCCCGAGGTAAAAAACATCGCGCACTACACAACGAAAGCCCTCGCCGGCCACGGCGCGGTCCGCGAAGCGATTGAACTCATTCTGAAATCCAAAGGCATTTGGGAAGCCATGATTGATAAAGCGCGCGCGTAAGCCGTACTCTGAGCTGTCATCCTGAGCGGAGCGAAGGATCTATGCATCTGAGGTGTCATCCTGAGCAAAGCGAAGGATCTATGCACGTGTATTTGCCGCGCCAGTCTCTTCGCGCACGCAAAGCTAAAGCTAAGGACTGGAACGCGCAGCCTGCAGTGCCCCGTGCACAGCCAGCAATTCTTTGAGCAACCCGCGCAGCTTGGTGGACTCAAGCGCATTGGCGCCGTCTGACTTGGCTTCTTTGGGATTGTCGTGGACTTCCAGGAAAACGCCATCCACACCCGCGCCTACAGCCGCGCGCGCCAGCACTGGAATGAACTCGGGCTGCCCACCGCTGGTCGCTGCTCCATCCTCGTCTCCGTGAGTGGCCGAGGGCAACTGCACCGAATGCGTCGCGTCAAAAACCACGGGCGCAAACCTGCGCATGATGGCAAGCGATCGCATGTCCACAACCAGATTGTTGTACCCGAAACTGGATCCGCGCTCGGTGAGAAATATCCGATCGTTGCCGGCGGTCCGGCATTTCTCCACCGCGTGCTTCATATCCCACGGCGAAACAAATTGGCCCTTCTTAATGTTCACCGCGCGTTCGCTCATAGCCGCCGCAAGGATCAGGTCAGTCTGCCGGCAGAGGAAAGCCGGAATCTGCAGCACGTCCGCAACCTCTGCAACCTTGGGAACGTCCGCCGTTTCGTGCACATCAGTCAGTACTGGTACGTGCACCTCGTCTTTGACTTTCTTGAGAATTCGCAGGCCCTCGGCCAGCCCCGGTCCGCGAAAGCTGCGCATCGAAGTGCGATTGGCCTTGTCGTAGGAAGCCTTAAAAATAAATGGAACGTTGAGCGCCCGAGTAACGCCCTTGATCACTTCTGCCATGAACAAAGCGTGCTTCTCGCTCTCGATCACACAAGGCCCCGCGATGAGAAACAAATTGCCGGAGCCGATGCGAACACCCTCGACTTGGAAAGAAATGCTCATAGGGACAAGACGACCCGCGGATGACGAGATTTTCCTTTGTGGACCTTCGTGTCCTTAGTGGTTAACGCCTTTTCTTATCGCCGCCCGACTTTCTCAGGCCGATGGAACATCTCGATCTCAGCCGCCGCTTTGTCAGCCCGTCGCTTCAACCCGTGCTCGTAAGCCGCCCCCACGAAAGTCTTGAACAAAGGATGCGGTTCCAAAGGCTTCGACTTGAACTCAGGATGGAACTGGCACCCAATGAAATGCGGATGATCCGGAAGCTCGACGATCTCCACATACGTTCCATCGGGGGTAGACCCGGAAATCCGCAGCCCGCCAGCCGTCAAAGTTTCCTCATACTCGCGGTTGAATTCGTAACGATGCCGGTGACGCTCACTAATCTCAAGCTGCCCGTAGATCTTGTGCGCCAAAGTTCCAGGTTCAATTTTGCAAGTCCAAGCACCGAGCCGCATTGTGCCACCAAGCTCCTCGACTCCGCGCAACTCGCGCAGTTTGTAAATCACGCGATGCGGAGTCGCCGGATCGAACTCGCTCGAATTCGCATCCGCTAGTCCGCATACGTTGCGCGCAAATTCGACGCACGCCGTCTGCATCCCCAGGCAAATTCCGAAGTACGGAACTTTTTTCTCCCGCGCATAGCGAATCGCAACCAGCATCCCCTCGATGCCACGCTTGCCGAAACCGCCAGGCACAAGAATCCCGTCATACTCCGCAAGCTGCTCTTCGCTAGCTTGATCCCCGGCTTCAAGTCCCTCCGCCTCAATCCAATTCAAATTCAGCTTCAGATTGTGCGCCAAAGCCCCGTGCACCAAAGCCTCCTTCAGCGACTTGTACGAATCCTCATACTCGACATATTTCCCGACAATCCCAATCGTGACCTCGGCCTTCGGGTTGTAGACGCGATGCACCAACTCTTCCCAACTCTTCAAATCGCGCTCTTTCGCTTCGATGTGCAGATACCGCAGCACCAGCGTGTCCACGCCCTCATGCGAAAACACCACCGGCACTTCATAAATCGAGGCAACATCCTTGGCGGTGATGACTGCTTCTTCTTCGACGTTGCAGAACAGCGCAATCTTCGATTTGATTTCCTTCGACAGAAATCGGTCAGTTCGGCAAAGCAAAATGTCAGGCTGAATTCCAATGCTCAACAACTCTTTCACCGAGTGCTGCGTAGGCTTGGTCTTAAGTTCCTGCGCCGCCGCGATGAAGGGCACCAGCGTGACATGCATAAATAAAGTTCGCTCGCGTCCGAGTTCCTGACGCATCTGCCGGATGGCTTCCATAAACGGCAGCGACTCGATGTCACCAACGGTGCCACCAATCTCGACAATCGCGACGTCGACATCTTGCGCGACTTTCTTCATGGCCGCTTTAATTTCATTGGTCACGTGCGGAATCACCTGCACAGTCTTGCCGAGATAATCGCCACGCCGTTCCTTGGCAATGATCTGCTCGTAAATGCGTCCGGTGGTCCAATTGTTATCGCGAGAAAGTTTGGCGTGGGTAAAGCGTTCGTAGTGGCCGAGGTCGAGGTCGGTCTCAGCGCCGTCGTCGGTAACGAAAACCTCGCCGTGCTGGAAGGGCGACATCGTGCCCGGATCCACGTTGAGGTAAGGATCGAACTTCATCAGGTTGACTTTCAGCCCACGGCTCTCCAGCAGGCAGCCAATGGAGGCCGCCGCCAGCCCTTTACCGAGCGAAGACACAACTCCGCCCGTCACAAAGATGTACTTTGCCGACATCGCTTCCTCACCTTAAATTGTGTTTGAAATTTTGTGCAGGATGGGTGCACGAGTAATTATGCCAGAAATGCGCGAGCGTGGCTAGATGGTTTTCGCTATCGGTCTGATTTTCTCGCGCGCCCCGCTCCTTGCGTTCTGTGCAAGGGCGGGTGCTTTCAAGCCGAATCTCTCATCCGCATCTGCAGAACATCAGAATCGTTGATCCGTACCAGACCAACCTCACCAAAAGCATTGCTTCGAAAACTGCTCCAGCGCCAGTGCTTCGGCTCCAAGAAAAGTGTGACGGTCAACCGCACCTCCGCACTACAGGAGAAGAAATTGTCGACGACCCCAAATCATGTACAATTCTCACGACTCGGGTTCCGGAGTCCTGCAGATTCCATCGCGTGAGAAACAACCGAAAAATAGGAGCTATGAAATGAAGCGATCTTCACTTGCCGCGTGGGCACTGAGCGCAGCGGTACTGTTTGGACACCTTTCAGCGGTTGCACAGGACAGTGGTGCGCAGACAGCTGCGCCGCAGAGTTCGCAAGGTTCCATGAGCCAGGATATCGATCTGCTGCGCAAGGACATCCGCTCGCAAAAGAAGCAACTCATCGCGGCCAACATGCCCCTGACCGATACCGAGGCCCAGAAGTTCTGGCCGGTATACGATCAGTACACCGCCGAACTGGTGAAGATCAACGATGCCAAATACGCGCTAATCAAGGACTACGCGCAGAATTACGGAAACATGACCGACGCGCAGGCCGACAATTGGGCCACAGGCATCTTGAAGGTGGATGCGGACGTGACCGCGCTCCGGCAGAAGTACTGGGCAAACTTTCGCAAAGTATTGCCGGCGAAGAAAGCGGCTCTGTACCAGCAGATCGAGCGGAGAGCACAAATGCTGATCGAGATTCAGGTGGCGTCCCAGATTCCGCTGATCCAGCCGTAGCACTCCGCATTGACGCTCACTTGAAAACGCTCTCAGACGAGCTTCCCAAAATGGGAAACGCCTGTCGCTTTCTCTTGTTCTTACCTTGACTTTCATGCAGACTGTGAGTTAATCCTGTAACTGTATATTCAGCCCAGAGATAACACGAAGAACCGCCAACTCCTTTGTCCGGAAGATTTTGCATATAAGTCCTTCAAACTCAGAGATCTGGATGGTGGTGTCGCCCTAATCCCATGATTCCAAAAGATCAGGGGGGAGGGGGTGCGGCTAACCAAAAAGTAAACCACCCTTTCCCGAGCCGAGTGGTGCAAAATAAATCTGTGACTAGGATCGTGGGAACAAGGAATAGAATTCGCGTCTTCCTTTTGCTGGTAGCAGCATCTCTCGCCCTGCTTATCCCCGCCTCTGCTCAGCAACTGGCCAAGCGACTCATCCTGAAAGACGGTTCCTACCAGCTTGCTACGAAATGGGAAGTCAAAGGCGATCGCGTCCGTTACCTGAGCGCGGAGCGCGACGAATGGGAGGAAGTGCCTAACTCGCTCGTCGATTGGGCGGGGACAGACAAATTCGAAAAGGATCGCGCGGCCGGCGTTCCCACGCCGGAAGCGGTGGAGCTCGATAAGGAAGTCGAAGCCGAACGCCGCGCCGAAGAGGCCAAGACTCCGCAGGTAGCGCCCAGCCTGCATCTGCCTGACGACGGCGGAATGTTTTTGCTCGATACTTTTCAGACGCAACCGCAACTCTTGCTATTGCAGCAGAACACCGGCGAAGTCAACCGCAACACGAAAGCGAACATTCTGCGTTCTGCGATCAACCCCATCGCCAGCGGCAAGCAGACGATTGAACTCGATGGCCTGCACGCCAGCGTGCAAGCGCACGCAACCCTGCCCGCAATCTACGTCAACTTCGATCAGGATCAGAGTTCAAGACCGAGTCCACAGCAGGGGCCGCAACAGCCGCAGCAACCGGAACAGCCGTGGGACCGTTACCGCATCGTGCGGCTGCAGCCTAAGAAGGGGAAACGGATCATTGGAGATATAAAAACTAATCCGTTGGGAAAAGCTACGCAGGAGCAGAACCTGGTTCAAACCACATCGCTAAAGCTGACCGGGGGCTGGATCAAGATCACGCCTGTAAATGCGCTTGAACCGGGAGAGTATGCAGTCGTCGAGATGCTGGGCAAAGACGGAATGAACACCTACGTCTGGGATTTCGGAGTGAACCCGGCAGCTCCGGCAAACGCAAATTCCCTGATACCGGAGCAGGCGGACAAGCCCAAGAATTGAAAACCGCGCCTACGCTGCTTCTTCCTGAATCCTGCGCCACGCGCGCTCAACGTGGCGTGCCATGGTATTGGTCTGGCCGACGCAAAATCGCAGAGTGAGCCGGTCATTGAGGCGCGTGTGCGTCAGATAAAGATCGCCGCTTCGATTCAGGCGATCCATCAGCTTTTGATTTACTTCGTCGCCACCCTTGTGACGGAAGCAGACTAAGTTCAGCGGTGCGGGGGCGGCCAGTTCGAAACGAGAATCGTTTTGGATCCAACCTGCGAACTGCTGCGCCAGTTCGACGTGACGCCGGATGTGATACTGCAAGCCTTCGATGCCATAGTGGCGAATTACGAACCACAGTTTCAGGGCGCGAAAGCGGCGGCCGAGCGGAATCTGCCAGTCGCGGTAGTCAAACACCGCACCCGATTCCGTGGCCTTGTTGCGCAAGTATTCGGGAAGAATACTCAGAGTTTGAATCAGAGCCTTGCGATCGGCCACGTAAAAGCAGTTGCAATCGAAGTTGGTAAACATCCACTTGTGCGGATTGAACGTGTAACTGTCGGCAAGTTCGACCCCACGATGAGTATTCCGAAACTCAGGACACAGCGCAGCCGTTCCCGACATCGCAGCATCGACGTGAAACCATAGATTGTTTTCGCGACAGATGCGGCCTATTTCTGGTAGCGGATCAATCGCATTCGACGAGGTTGTGCCAATCGTTGCGCAAACGAAACAAGGAACAAGACCGGCGTCGCGATCGCTTTCGATTTGCTGTGCGAGTGGGCCCGGACGCATGGCGAAGTTCTCGTCAACTTCGATGAGTCGCAGGTTGTCGAGGCCGAGCCCAGCAATCTGAACATCCTTCTCGATGGAAGAGTGCGCTTGCGAGGACGTATACGCGACCAGCTTTCCGTCGCAACCACGCTTGTTGCTGGCGAAATTAGTTGCACGTTCGCGCGCAGCCAGCAACGCACACAACGAAGCGCTCGAAGCCGTGTCCTGGATCACGCCACCGCCGAAGCTACTCGAGAGAAACTTTCGCGGCAGATCGAGCATTCCGACCAGCCAATCGAGAACATGTGTCTCCAGTTCCGTACAGGCGGGACTAGTGGCCCAAAGCATGCCTTGCACTCCCAATCCCGAGGAAAGCAGATCGCCGAGAATCGCAGGACCGGACGCGTTAGCAGGAAAGAAAGCAAAGAAATTCGGCGATTGCCAATGCGTAATGCCCGGGAGAATCAGCTTCTCGACATCTCCCAGGATCGCGTCGAAAGACTCGCCTTTCGCCGGAGGATTCACGGGCAGCGAAGCCCGAATCTGACCGGGTTCTGCGCGCGACAGTACAGGATACGATTCGATACGCGAATAGTAATCCGCAATCCAGTCCACGACTGCATGGCCGTGCTTGCGGAACTCGTCGGGAGTCATGTGAAATGTTTTTTCGTCAAGCATCAGTTCTCCGAAGTCTGAAATCATTCGCGCTTGAAGCCGATCTCCTTTGTGTACTTTCGTGTCCTCTGTGGTTAATGCCTTTCGGATCTATGAAAGCTGTCCGTAATAAACCAGCGTGTTGTACTCAAGCGACACGCGGTCGTTGATCTGATGCGAGTCAAAGATCCGCCGCAGGTCTCGCAACATAGGTTCGTAGTTTGCGTGATCCGGCGTTGGCGTGTACGACGAAGACAGAAGTCGGCCTTCGAGGCCGGCGTAGTCAACGTCCTGGCGCGTTTCCAACGCAATTGACCGAAAGGGAGATGGCGAAAAGAAGCCGGCGATCTCAGCCGTCGTGCGTTCGTGTCGCACTTCCTGGTAGTCCGTTCCATGGGTCAGTAGCAGTTGTTCGTATTCGCGAAGAAAAGGCGTCGAATCAGTGCGCCGCTCGTTCCACAAAAGCACACACCAGCCGCCAGGTTTGAGTATGCGGACAAATTCACGGCGAGCTTTTTCGCGATCGAACCAATGTGCCGCCTGAGCGGCGGCAGCGAGATCGACGGTGTGCTCTGGAAGTGTCGTCGCTTCCGCCGTTCCTGCGACGCTGCTGAAGCGTGAATAACTCCGCAGGAATTCCTCTCCGGCTCGCCGCATTTCAGCATTGGGTTCGACGCCGAAAACTCGATTGCCGTTCTCGAGCAGCACTTGCGTAAAGATGCCCGTGCCAGAGGCGATGTCCGCAATCACGGAGTCGGCCGTGAGGCCGCATTCTTTCTTCAGGAGGTCGAGAACTTCACGCGGATACCCAGGGCGGTAGCGCACATAATTGTCAACCCGACATGAGAAGCGTTGAGTAGAGTTCTTGACTGGCATGCCTGCAGTTTATCGCTTTCGGAGCGTCCACAGGCGCCGAGGAATAGTAGCGCCATCGGCGGCCGCGCTGCGAACATCAGCGCCACACGGCAACGCGCATCACATCGAAGCGGTGGTCGTAGGTCCACACTTCCAGCCCCAGCCTGCTGGCCAGGGTAGCCGCGAGTGCATCGAACAGAGTAATGGATTGGTCCTTCAATGATTTCACCCTGATAACCGCTTTTCGATAGTCCTCCGCGCTGGGATTGACCAGAGCGGCGCCGGCCATGTCTTCCAGCCAGTGCAAGGCCGCGGTTTCGCCCAGGCGAAACAACACCAGCGTGTAGGCCTCGAGCAAGGTAGGATAGGCGACCATTACTTCATGGTTCTTGTCGGCCAGCCGGCGCAGTTCGCGGCGGGCCCGCTTGTGGTGGGCATCGTCGGGATCGGCGGCCGCATACAGCGGCCCAGTGTCGGCCAGCACTGCCGGTCTCACCTGTGGCTCTCCGCCAGATAACGGTCGTGCTGCTGACTGACGTCAGAACGCCCGCTTCCACTGCTTGCTGGCGTGATCGCGAGCGTTCGCCGCGTTCGTAAGAATCCTCGCTCACCCAGATACTGCCGCAAGGCCGCTTGCACCACAGTGGTCAGCGACGGAGGTGCTTCCTGGGACGCAAGATACTTCTCCATTGCCTTGGCCAAATCGTCAGGGAAAGTCATAGTTGCGCGCTTCACGAGCTAATTGTATCACCATATGGTGCAGATAATGAAGCTGGTGAAAAGTGAACCAACGATTCGCTCCAACCAAGCGTGCCGACCCGCAATCTGTCGGCAGAATTGAAACTCCTGACTAACGTCGCCCTTGGTGTTGACGTCTGCCAGTGTCCGCGAATCATGTACACTGGCGGTTTCACGATAAAATCCTATGATCCTTCGCTTTGGCTCCAGTTTGTTTTGTAGTCTGCTGGTGTTGGGCCTTCCCCAAACTCAACCGGCTCAGGGAGCCCCGAAGTCCTCGGCCACAATATTCGGGTTCCGCGATGCCGCCGTCGAAACCGAACAGGAAAGCCGATTTCTCGCGGTTCCCGACCCAAAACTCGCTGAACAGCACTTGCACGTGCTGACGCAAGCACCACATGTGGCGGGTTCGCCCGAAGACAAGGCGACCGCGGATTACGTCGCACAGAAATTCCGCGAGGCTGGACTGGATACTGAGACGGTCGAATATCGCGTCTGGATGAACTACCCCAAGGAAATCAGCGTGGATGTGTCCGCTCCCGCCGACGTTCATATGCACGGACCAACACCCGAGCACGTGGAGGGCGATTCGTATGCTGATGATCCACGAGTGATCACGCCATTCAATGCCATGTCGCCGTCGGGCGATGCCGAAGCGGAGGTGGTCTACGCCAACTACGGTACGCCTGAGGATTTCAAGAAGCTCGAACAGTTGAAAGTGGACGTGCGCGGCAAGATCGTGCTGGTACGGTACGGACAAAACTTTCGCGGGGTAAAAGCGTTTCTCGCGCAGGAGCGCGGCGCAGCCGGCATTATCATTTACTCCGATCCAGCCGACGATGGCTGGCGCCGCGGCGACAAATATCCCAACGGTCCGTGGCGCCCGGATACCGGCGTGCAGCGCGGGTCCATTGGTTATATGTTTGAGTTTCCCGGCGATCCTACCACGCCTGGGATCGCTTCCGTCCCCTCGCTTCCTGACGCCAAGCGCACCGCGCCTGAGCAATCCGCCCAGCTGCCGAAAATCCTCTCTACGCCACTATCCTACGGCGATGCATGGCCCATCCTTGAGCATCTCGGAGGCCCGGACTCGCCGCGTGAATGGCAAGGCGCGTTGCCATTCACTTATCACTTAGGACCCGGGCCGGTAAAAGTGAAGATGCATCTCAAACAGGATTATCAATTCCGCACGATTTGGGACGTGATTGGACGAGTGCGCGGAAGTGAAAATCCCGACGAGTGGGTGGTCGCGGGCAATCACCGCGATGCCTGGGTGTTCGGAGCCGTCGACCCGAACAGCGGCACAGCGGCCATGCTGGAGGCCGTGCACGGCCTTGGCGAACTTTTGAAATCGGGCTGGAGGCCGAAGCGCACGATCATTCTCGGAAGCTGGGACGGAGAAGAAGAGGGATTGATCGGTTCCACTGAATGGGGCGAGCAGCACGACAGCGAATTAGCCAATGCTGTGGCGTATTTCAACATGGATGTCGGGGTCTCTGGGCCAAAATTCGGCGCGGCTTCGGTGCCCAGCCTGAAACAATTCCTGCGCGATGTGACCAAGGTTGTTCCCAGTCCCAAGGGCGGCACCGTCTACGAGAATTGGCAGAAAACCAATCAGACCGAAGCGGCAAATCCCCCGGAGACCACGACCACCAATTATCGTCCGCCAGCAGCGCAATCGAAGGCCGATGTGCCTGTGGGTGACTTGGGAAGCGGATCGGACTACACAGTGTTTCTGCAGCACCTCGGTGTGCCCTCCACTGACGTAAGTTCGACCGGCTCCTACGGCGTCTATCACTCGGCGTTCGACAATTTCAACTGGTTCAAGAAATTCGGCGATCCCGATTTCGTTTACGAGCAACAGATGGCGCGTATTTTCGGCGTCTCGATCATCCGCATGGCTGACGCCGACGTGCTGCCTTACGACTACGAAGAATATGCCAAGGAAATCGTTTCCTACATCGATTCGGCCAGGAAGAAAGCGCAGGCTGAGTTTGTCGGTCAACGCCTGAACTTTACGGAGGTGGAGCAGGCGGCGCATCACTTCGAGCAAGCCGCAGCGAAGATTCTTGTGCGGCAACAAAATTCTCCGCGCGATGCCGACAAACTGAACCGAGCCTTGCGCGATGCAGAGCGGGCGCTCTTAATGCCAGAAGGACTGCCGAATCGTCCGTGGTTCCGCCACGCCATTTATGCTCCCGGCCAGTACACGGGATATGCGGCCGTGGTCATCCCGGGAATTAACGAGGCTATCGATAAGCACGATCTCGCTCAAACGCGGCAGCAAATCACAGCGCTTGCGGCCGCGTTGAATCGCGCCGCCAAGGTGCTGGAGAGCGATCGTTGATTCATAGTTTGTTATCCCAAGTCGAGTCGAGGGACTTTGTGTTTAGCCCGGTTAAAATAGCCTGCCGTCGCGACTTTTCCGAATCACATTCTGCTGGTAAGCTTTTCTCCCAATGACGCCCGGCAATGCGGTGCAACATCTTCTGCGAGATCTGCCTTCGGCGGTAGCCGCCACATTTCTGGCATTGTTTCCCATCGTTAACCCGTTCGGTGCGATTCCCCTGTTCTTTGCGCTGACGGCAGACTTTGAACCCGCGGAGCGCAAGCGCACCGCGCTGAAGACGGCGGTCTATGTGATCGCGATTCTGGTAGTCTTCCTGTTCTTCGGACGCTTCGTGCTGATCTTCTTTGGTATTTCTTTGCCTGTGTTGAGGATTGCCGGCGGCCTGATCGTGGCCAACGCCGCGTGGGGTATGGTGACCGGAAACAGTCGCATCACCGATGCCGAGAGTAATGAAGCCAACACGAAAGAAGACATTTCGCTCACTCCGATGGCGATGCCCATGCTGTCCGGGCCGGGATCCATTGGCGTGGTGATGGGCTTGTCTGCGGACGCTGACAGCATGCTGACTTACACTGGCATGGTGGTCGGTATCATCGCGCTAGGGCTGGTCGTCTACCTCTTTCTCCGCCTCGGAGGCCCACTGGTAAAGCGTCTGGGTCCCGGTGCCACCGGCGCCATCAATCGCATCTTCGGCTTCTTGCTGTTAGCGATCGCGGTGCAGTTGGTGTGGGATGGAGTGGCCGACTTCAAAAGATGAGCGAAGCCTGTCGGTGAGATCGGGTTTAGGAATCCTTGGCGCGTGGAGTTTGCGTTGCGAGTGCTGGCTTGGAACTGTGCGATGGCTCTACACAAGAAGGCGCATGCCGTTGCCCGCATTCAGCCCGACATCGCAGTGATATCGGAGTGTGGCGAGAGTTCGATCTTATCGCTCGAG
>DATNNE010000069.1:0-2576 GCA_035601995.1 Terriglobales bacterium | reverse complement strand
GAATTTCGCGCCTCGATCGTAATCGGCTCCGGAAGCCTCTCCTTCGAAATGATTCGTGCTTTGGTGCAACGCCTGCCGGTCATGATTTGCCCGCAATGGGTTGAGACCAAAGCCCAGCCAATCGCGATCGAAGATGTCGTCGCTTATCTTGTGGCGGTGCTAGAACTTCGCCTGGAAGGGTCTGCGGTGTTTGAGATTGGCGGCCCGGACCAAGTCAGCTATGGCGAAATCATGCAAGAATACGCGCGCCAATGCGGCCTGCGGCGATGGATGATCCCGGTGCCCGTCCTGACGCCCCACCTATCGAGTTTGTGGTTGGGCCTGGTCACTCCGATTTATGCTCGCGTAGGCCGCAAGCTGATCGAGAGCATGAGAAACCCGACGCTGGTCATTGATCGGTCCGCGCTGACGACTTTTGGCATTAAGCCGAAGGGCCTGAGAGAATCCATCGAGAGAGCTCTGCATCACGAAAACCGGGAATTTGCCCTGACCTTCTGGTCCGATGCTCTCTCCTCCGGTGGGAAGACCCAATCGTGGGGTGGTGTGCGGTTTGGGACCAGGCTGGTCGATTCCCGAACCATACAAGTGTCCGTTCCACCGGCCTTGGCCTTTGCCCCAATCCAGCGGATTGGAGGCTCGAACGGATGGTACTTCGCCACTTTCCTGTGGCAAGTTCGAGGCTTCTTCGATCTTCTTATTGGCGGTGTGGGACTGCGCCGGGGCCGCCGGGATCCTCATGCGGTGGCCACTGGCGATGCTCTGGATTTCTGGCGGGTAGAGAGCTTTGAACCGAACCGCCTGCTCCGTTTGGTGGCGGAGATGAAGGTGCCCGGACGTGCGTGGCTTCAGTTCGAGGTTGAACCAAACAGCCGGGGCGCCGTGATTCGGCAGACCGCAATTTTCGATCCAGCTGGATTAGCGGGGCTTTTCTATTGGTACGCCCTATACCCGATACATTACTGCATCTTCAACGGGATGCTTCACGAGATTGCAGCAATCGCGGGGCGCGAGCCAGGCGCAGCTTCGTTGCCAACATTAGACAGCCCTCCGAAAATCACTGTTCGCTGATCGCATGAGGTCTACCACTGAGGTGGGCCTATCATGATTTGGTTCACCACACATTCTTTGGCGTGCCGATCACAAATCCTTTTCCCCCGGGGGCAGCCAAAGTCACGGACGAACGCGCCTCTCAGTGCGACTGCTGACCTGGATGACTACGATCTGGAAGAAGTCACGCTGAACGCCCATTTCAGAGACGCGTGGCATCGACGAAGAAGGCGTTCGGGTCCGGCTACCTATGATGATCGAGGCCGCAGGCGTTAACGCAAGCGCCGCCTTAGGTAGGATCTTGCCACATTCTGTGTCGAGTTTTGTCACTTTCTGCGTCAAAATTTGTCAGCAATTCCATCAACCTACAAGGAGGTTTGAAAATCATCATGACCATCGAAACCATGGTTCGAGAATTCCGTTACGACGAGATCCGGCTGCCGGATCCTAACCCACGACTTAGTGTGGACGAAGTCCGGACTGCGTTTTCGGCCACGTATCCGGAAATTGCGACGGCGGCTCTTACCGGCCCGGAGGCTGTCGGCAACAAGCTTGTCTATCACTTCGCCAAAGCGATCGGCACCAAGGGATGACCAAGAAGAAGGTCCTAGAAGGGCTTCGGCGAGTGATTGAAGGCAACACCGGTAAGACCAGCGAAGTCGTTCGGGAGTTTAAGCAATGTCCGCAGTTCCAGCAGTGCTGCTACATCCTCTCGCAAGCACTCCAACACAACACCTACGGCCGAAAGAGGTCGGCCACGAAGGCACCGGCCGGGCTTGTGCCCCCTGGCTAATTGCACGGGGGCGCAGCCTGGACGTGCCACGGCTCGATAGGGTCGCTCTTCACCATTCGTCATTCGGCAGCGACGCGGCATCGGCTCGCTTTGCCACGATTCTGGTCGAACTAGGAATCGCGAATCCATCCGATTGGGAAGCATGCGCCGGGGAACCCGCGAAGTTCCTCCGGCGCACGCTTGACCGCTTCGTACGGAGCCACGGAGAATCCGAGATCGACGAGGCCTTCGAACTTTCCGTGACTCTTTCCACGGACCCGCATGAATGGTGCGAGAGCGAAGACGAGCCGGACGGCTCGCAGATTTTTCTCTGCGTGGAGGCGTCCTCGTGCGGATTCGTGAATCTCGCGCCGGCCCTGGCCCTCTGTGAAAATGAACATCCTCGTTTGCCGGGGACGTTTGCGCATATGTTCCTGAACAGCGTTGGGAGTCACTTCCGGATTTACGACGACCGCGACGCGGAAGAGCACATCTCAATTCTCGAAGACAATTACGAACCCGAGGCGGATGGCGAGGAGCGTGCGGCGCTACCGGATCGCAACAAGATTCTGCCTCCTTGCATGAAACGAAAGCCACTGGGCGGCAAGGGCCTGAAGGCCATGCTGTCGCGGATGACGCCCAAGAGCCGAGCAGCACGTCTGCTGAGAGCAACTCTCGAACTCAAGCGGGTATCCGACAGGGTAAAGCTTCCGGAGATCCCGGAGCCCGTCCGCGAACTGTTTTGCGATTGCAATCC
>DATNNE010000068.1:0-2376 GCA_035601995.1 Terriglobales bacterium | reverse complement strand
GCGTTCGCCTCTTCGAGCGGAACCGGCGCAAAACGACTCTGACCGCGGCTGGCGTGGCTTTTCGTGATGAGGCCGCTGCAGCGATGTCGCAACTGGAAGAAGCGATTCGCAGGGCGAGGCCGGCTGCCATTGGGAAACTGGGACGATTGCGGATCGGCTTCATCTCAACTGCGGGAAGTGAGCTTGTGGCCGATATCGTTCGTCAGTTTAGAGAGTTAAATCCCGAAGTAGAGTTCTCTTTGCGCAATATTCTCACGGCAGATCAGGTACGGATGCTGGAGACCGGGGCGCTCGACATTGGATTTCTTCGTCTACCAATTGGCGCGCAGTCGACCCTCGATGTCGTCACCGTGCATCGCGAACCCTTCGTACTCCTCGTACCTTCGTGCCATAAACTAGCAAAAAGGAAAAGGGTGCGCCTGCGCGAAGTGGTGGGTGAGGACTTCGTGATGTATGAGCGTACCTGGGCCCCTGGATTCCACGATTTGATGTTCGGGATCCTTCGCGATGCCGGGATTGTCCCCAATGTTACTCAGACCGCAGGAGAGGTCCCAACGCTGATCTCACTCGTCCATTCGCGCATGGGTATCACCATTGCGCCGTTATCGGTGCTCAAACATAGTGCCGCTTCGGTAGTCGCCTGTGAGATTTTAGACCGGATACCGATGTCTGAAATTGCTATCGCTGTCAGTAAACGATTTCGAACGGCAGTCGTAGACAACTTCAGATCTTTCGCTCTAAAGAAGTTGGCTCGGGCGAGGAAGTCTTTGCGGGCTGAAGAGAGTTGACTCATTCCTTCGTGCCGATAACCGCGCTTGCGTTCACAGGTTGAATTTCACTTGCCTGGTAGGTTCTATAAAAGGAGTCAAGGAGAAAACACTTCTCCTGCGGCTGGATTTTCTCTTGGCTTCCAGCCCACTCCGTTGAGCAGGATTGTTGTGGCCTTCCGTTCTCTGATCTCGGGATGCTACTTCATTCGGGCAGCGCTTTTGGTTTTCTTTGCCAGCGGTTTTCATCAGTTTGGCGCGACGAAGCCAGTCGGATCGGAGACTACAAGCAGCACGGTTGTCAGGTGCCAACCATGGTTCTATTGGGGACTCGTGGCCCATAGCTTTTTCGGGTTGTCCGAGGGGGACTAGGGTCGCGTGAGAGACTGGGAGTGCCGAGGCACGCCCAGCCTAACTGATCAGCTGAGACTCGCCCTCGAACCCGAATGTCTCCAGAACCCGACGGACCACCGATGGAAGAAATTCCAGGATGGAGCGGATGGGCTGGAGACATTCAAGCTGTTTGTGGTTTCAGATGTTGGGCGTCGAAGCGCACTCCTTTCTTCCAGACGATTAACGTGATGGCCGCCATCTTGCGCGCCAAGGTCAGACGCGCCATTTCCGGCCGGATTCCCTTGGCCAGCAGCGCGTCGTAAAACTCTTTGAACGGGCCAGCCTGGGAAGCCGCTACGGTGGCAGCACTTTTGAATACGTTCTTCAGCTCGTGATTGTGATTGCGATTCAGCCCGCGAATCGAGGGTGGTTTCTTGGCGCGCCGCAGCTCTCCCTGCACGAACCTCTGCTCGGCGCTGCTGTGCGTCTCGATGCCAAATCCGCTGTAGGTCCAGAGCTGCCGCTTGGTGCGGAAACGATGCGGTGTTTGCATCAAAGCAATCAGCAGAGCCGCCCGGATCGGGCCGATGAATGGTATCCCGCGTAACAATTTCCAGGCGTCGTGCTGCTGCGCTTCGGCGAGCAACTCGCGCCGCACCTGCTGACGCAGCGACCGCAGCGCATCGAACTGCTGGTAGTAGAACTCCGCCCGGCGGCGCACGCCGGCCTGCTGGATCTGGCCGAGCCACTGGGCTCGATAGCGTTCTGCGTAAACCTGCTTTCCTCTGCAGGGAATCCCCCAACTGCGGTAGATGGCCTTCACGCGCGTCATCACCCGTATCAGATCCGTGCTGATCGTCAGATAACTGCGCGAAAGCTCCTGCAGCGTCCGCACCCCATGCTCTCCGTGGTACACCGCGCGGACCATGTTCGAGCGCAGCAACTCAGCCAGCTTCCGGGCATCCATCCGATCACTCTTACTGCCTTCCTTCAGAAGAGCATTGCGGCGGGGATTACAGACCACCAGTTCGGTGACCTGCGGCTTGATCCGATCGTAGAGCCACGCGGCCCAGGTGCCTTCTTCCAGCGTGACGTGCAGGCTTCCGCGCAATCCCTTCAGAAAATCCAGAATCGTGATCGCTTTGGTTTCGATCGTCGATTCCATCACCAGCTTGCCAGAGGAATTTAGCACCGCGATCGAGATCGCTGCCTTGTGCACATCCATCCCGATATACTTCACGTTATCCATGGAGGGCGCTCCTTTGCGATCCAGGTT
>DATNNE010000067.1:0-55104 GCA_035601995.1 Terriglobales bacterium | reverse complement strand
GACCAGTTGCTCCTTGTGGACCCGCCGTTCCTATAGCCCCCGTCGCTCCGGCCGGTCCGACTGCTCCTTGTGAACCCGCCGTTCCTGCGGCACCTGTCGCACCCGTCGTTCCCGGCGGACCAGCCGGTCCGCCTGCTCCGGCCGGGCCAATCGGTCCAACCGCTCCTTGTGAACCCGCCGTTCCTGTCGCACCCGTCGCCCCGGCTGGGCCAATCGGTCCGACGGCCCCTTGCGAACCAACGCTTCCTGTCGCGCCTTGAGCACCGGCTGCTCCGGCCGGACCTTGCGGACCTTGCGGTCCCATCAGGGAGTGATAGCTGTTTCCGTTGTCTGATTCGACGATCATGCCGCTGGCCACCGAGAGCGTGTACTGGCTCGCTGCCGGCGCAAGCACAGGCAGGCCAAGATCCACCAAGGTAATCGCCGATTGCGTGTTGTTTCCGCTCAGCGGTTGCACGCTCAACGGACCACTACAATTTGTGCCCGGAGTGCCCGTGGCGCATTGTGCCCACGACATTCCAGACAACAGACTCAGCATGACGGCCAGCCAACAATTCTTCATTTCATCTCCTGATTTCTTAGGGGACCACGGCGACAATCTCGTTGCTGTAGCCACTTTCCTCGCCACCGCTCACGGCCGTGGTTACGTAGTAAAGGGTTTGCTTGTGAGTTACGTGTACGTCGGAATAATTCGTCGCCAGGATTCCAGAGGCTATCTTGGCGTACGGGCCACCCTCTATAGTGCCGCGATAGATGGAATAACTTGCCGCGCCCTGACTGGCCTTCCAGGTGAGTGTGACTGCATGCCCGGTGGCGACGATCGTCGCCTTGCCGCTGAGTTTTACGTTGCCTTGAATTCCCTGCGCCCAGCTGAGACAAGGGCCTAGAATCACGCCGATTGCGAGGAGTCGCTTCATCGCTCTCATGGCAGCTCTATCGGCACGACAACGTCCACACTCTAGGAGGTCCGAGTTAGAATTCGCCAAGAAAGCCCAAAGGGTCTCGCGGTTTTCAAGACCAGGGAGTGTCAACTGTAGCTAAGGCAGACCGGCTAGGCGGGAGTTAACTCAACTGCCAGATGGTGTCGAGCAGGGTGCCGTCGACCCACTTCACGACGGCGACGGGACGATCTCCCAACTTCGGCCGTGCGGGCTTGCCGCCGCAGATGCGCTCGACTTCGGCCTTGATGTCCTGAATGGGACGAATGGGCAAGCTCGAACCTTTCACCGCATCCAGCAAATCTTGCCGGCGAGGATTGATCGCGATGCCGCGCTCGGTGACCACGACGTCGATCAGTTCCCCCGGCCCGGTAAGCGTCGTGACTTCGTCGATGATCACAGGAATGCGGTCGCGGAATGACGGCAGCGCAAGGATGGTGCACCCTGCAGCTAAACAGTTTTGCCAGCCGCCAATGCCGTGCAGCAGCCGTCCATCGGAGTGCGTGACCACGTTGGCGTTGAAGTTCACGTCGACTTCGGTCGCGCCCAGCACCACGGCATCAACCATCGAAGCGAAGTTGCCCTTGCCGTGATAGTTGTACGAAGTGAACGGCGATGTAGCCACATGGCGCGGATCGCTGCCGATGGACTTCACCCCGTCGAGATCGAAAGTTTGTCCGTCGAGGATGTAATCGGTCAGCCCTTCTTGCAGGAGTTCGACCAGATATTTCGTCGATCCGCCGCGGACAAAGCGGGCCTTCACACCATCTTCTTTCATCATGCGGCGCAGGTAGTCGACAAAGGCAAGCGCGATTCCGCCCGCTCCAGCCTGAAAGGAGAAACCATTGCGCATGATTCCGGCCTCGCGCAGGAAACGCGCGACGAACTCCGCGACGCGCAAGCGATCCGGAGAGCGGGTGATTTGGGTCGTGCCGGAAACAATCTTTGCGGGATCGCCGATGGAATCAACCTCGACGACATAGTCCACGTTGTTGCCCTGAATCTGCCAGGGAATGCAAGGGAACGGGACCAGATTGTCGGTGACCACGATGACGCGGTCGGCGTACATGGAATCGGCGAGGGCGAAGCCGAGCGATCCGCAAGCCGACTTTCCATGCGAACCGTCGGCGTTGCCGAACGCATCGGCGGTGGGCGCGGCAATCACCGCGACGTCGATGTGGACTTCGCCGTCTTGAATGGCCTGCCAGCGCCCGCCATGGGAGCGCAATACGCCCATGCCGCGCATCTTGCCCTGAGTGCAGTAATCGCCCAGCGGTCCGTTCATGCTGCCTTCGATGTGGTGAATGACGCCGGATTGCATGAGGTCGATTGCGGCTTTTTGCGAGGGAAAAGACGCGCTTGGAAACCACATCAGATCTTTGACGCCGATTTTTGCCGCAGCTTCGAGCGCCATAAGCGCGACCCGATCACCGTCGCGCAGATGATGATGATTGGAGATCACCATGCCATTGCGCAGTCCGCAGTTGCGAAGAGCGGTTTCGAGATTGGCCACGCGTTTGTCGCCGTTTTCGGGATAATCTTTGCTCGAGCAAATGGGTGGGGCAGTCTTCCGTCCGCGCGGCTGGTATTGCCCGACCCCGAGAAACGGAATCTGCGGCCTGCCGTTGACCATGGTGGGCACGCTGCGTCCGGCGGCATTCTGCGCGAGTTCGATGCGTTCCGTCATTGCGCCTTCCCCATCGCTTTCGCTCTTGCTACCAGCTTGCGGGCGCGCTCGACGACTGGCGGATCAATCATCTTCGATCCTAGGCTCACTACGGCGAGCCCACGCTCCTGCGCTTCCTCAAATGCGGCGACGATCTTTAGTGCTTTCTCGATTTCTGCCTGCGAGGGCGCAAAGGCTTCATGAATGACCGGAATCTGCGAGGGATGAATGCATCCCATGCCCTCGAATCCGAGGGCGCGGGACATTTCTCCCCAGCGTCGCAGCCCGGCCAAATCCCCGACGTCGCCGAAAACGGAATCGATGGCCTGAATGCCCGCCGCCTTCGCCGCGTTCACTAGCCGCGTGCGTGCGTATTCCGACTCGCGGCCATCCAGAGTTTTCGCCACGCCCAGGTCCGCGGTGTAGTCTTCCAGTCCGATGGTCAGCGCGGCAATATTCGGAGTAACAGTCGCGATCGCGAATGCATTCTCGATCCCCAGAGCGGATTCCAGAATCGGCATCAGCCAGATCGGGCGTTCAATCCGATCGCGTGACTTCAGTTCGTCAATCATGCGATCCACCTGGCTAACTTGCTCGGGTCTCTCGACCTTCGGAATCAGGATGAGATCGGGCGCCTCTGGAATTACTTCGGCGAGATCCTGCAGCCCCATGGGAGACTGGTTGATGCGTACCATCCGTTCGCAGCCGCCGAAATCAACAGCGCGCAGGGTGTTGCGCACCAGGATTCGCGCCGCATCTTTTTCGGCGTGGTGGACGGAATCTTCCAGATCGAGGATGATTGCATCGGGCCCGTGTAATGCGGCGTTGATGAAATACTTCGGCTCACTTCCGGGCAGATAGAGCCGAGACCGCCGCAGGCGATCGCGAGTCGTAGGTTCTGATAACGCGACTTTTTCGGGTAAGGACTTTTGGTCACCACCCAAGCCGGCGCGTTTGGCAGCCGCTTCAATCCGCGCCGAGATCACAAAGGGCAGCGCACCTTCATCGTGGATTGAAATTCGCGCGTGCTTGACGCCGAGCGATTCGAGGACTTGCCGAGTCTGGCTCACGATCGAACCCCCGTAGTAGGTTCCGACGCGAGACTCGAGCGTGATCTCAAGCCCGCCGCTGTCGCGGGGTTCGATAGACACATGCATGTCGGAGCGCACGTCTTTCCCGTGGTGGCCAGCTTCGGCAGGATGCGCGGTCGTGGCTGTGTTATCGCTGCTCATCGAAAATCGTTAACCACCCTTCGACCCCGCTGAGGGCAGGCTCCGGACATGAAGGTCCCCAAAGGAAATCCTATAACTTTCTCTGAATTACTTTATCTTCGCCAGGATCGCGTCGGTCATTTGTATAGTCGAGGCCGCGCCTTGGCTGATCGACTTCGCGCCGCCAGAAATTCGCATCATGTCGTAGGTTCGTACTTTGCCTTCTTTCACCACCGTTGAGATGGCATCTTTCACTCGCTTTGCCTTCTCGTTCTCGCCCACGTGTTCGAGCATCATGACTGCGGAGAGAATCATGGCGATTGGATTCACGATTGGCGGATTCAGCTCGGCATATTTGGGCGCTGATCCGTGCGTGGGTTCGAACACTGCGACTTCATCTCCGATGTTGCCCGAGGCCGCAAATCCCAGGCCTCCGACCAGCCCGGCGAAGGCATCGGACAGGATGTCTCCGAACAGGTTCGAGGCTACGATCACGTTGTAGTCTTCGGGATTCTTATTCAGCCACATCAACTGCGCGTCGATGTTGGTGGACCAGAGTGCAATTCCCGGATAATTCTTGGCGACTTCTTTGGCGGTCTCTTCCATCATGCCCGAAGTTTCGCGAACTACATTGGGCTTTTCGCAGATAGTCACGCCTTTGAAGCCGCGCTTCTTCGCATACTCAAACGCCGCGGTGACGATGCGGCGCGCAGCCGGTCGAGTGATGATACGCACGCTGACGGCGATGTCCGGACCGGGCACGTCAGCAAACGCTTTGAACTTGGGATGCGAGTTCAGTGCAGCGCGCACAACTTCGGGCGGATTCGTCCATTCGATCCCGGCGTACATGCCTTCGGTGTTTTGACGAAACACCGCGGTATCGATTTGAGGTTCGTCATAGTCATCGTCCACGCGCTTACGAATGAAGTTCAGCGGGTTGCCCGTGAAACCGATGCAGGGCCGCATGCAGATGTCGAGGCTGAACTTCTGGCGCATGGTCACAATCGGGCTGTAGTAGACCAGCCCCTTGCCTTGCAACTCTGGCTTCAACTCGGCTTGTGCTTCTTTATTTGGTTTTGAGGTGATGGCACCGAACAGTCCGAGCTTGTGCTTGGCGAGCAGATCGATGGTGCGCTGGGGGAGCGCGTTGCCTTCATTTCTCCAGCACTCCCAGCCGATGTCGGCGTGAATGTATTCCGCATCGAAGCCGACGGCTTTCAAAACGCGCAATGCCTCGGGCAGGACTTGGTTTCCGATCCCATCGCCGGGCATCGTGACCACCGTATGTTTTGCCATGAATGCAATTTCTCCTAACAGGCTCTAAGACTTTTCACCACAGAGGGACAAAGAACACAGAATTTTTAGACTCGGCCTAAAAGACGCTGCGAGCAACATCTCTACAGAATCGCTCGATTTCAGCTAAGGCCCAAGCGCTTTGCCACTAAGTTTTCCACTCCTTCTGCGATGACCAGCGATTGCGGAACGCTTCCCAGCGCAGGGAACGCAAATTGCTCCCCCCGCCAATGGATCGCGCCGGAGGTGAAGTCTATATCGATTTCGTCACCGGGAATGATTGTCTTTTCTTTCACCGCGATTTCATTCGTGAACTGCTCGCGCAAGCGCTTCACCAGTTCCGGCACTTCGACGCAGAGGAATCCATTGTTGTACGCGTTGCGCAGATAGGTCTGCGAGAAACTGGCTGCGATCACCAGCGGGATGCCTTTGGCCTTGAGGCAAGTCACCGCCTGCTCACGGCTCGATCCGGTTCCGAAGTTGAATCCGCTTACGACCACATCGCCTGCGAGTGTGCGAGAGGCGAACTGGGGATCGTAGTTTTCCATTACGACCTTCGCCATCAATTCCTTCGTGACGTCGTCGCGGTAAGTGTAGTCCTTTCCATAAATCGCGTCGGTGTTCACGTTGTCCTGCGGCAGGAAGACCATGCGGCCATGAACTCTTTCTGGAAAACCAGGAAGGATGTCGACTTTCTCTGCTGCTGCGATTGTTGCAAATTCTGTGTAGCTGCGCGCGGGCTCTCGGCCGCTCATTTCGTGCGGCCCGCGAATGTAGCCTGCGACGGCGGAAGCAGCGACAACCTCGGGGCTCGCAAGGTAGCACTTGGCATCGCGTGATCCCATACGGCCTTTGAAATTGCGATTGGTGGCGGAGATTCCGACTTCACCTGGCTCGAGCAGGCCGACTCCCAGCCCAATGCATGGGCCACATCCCGCGGGTAATGGATTCGCTCCGGCGTCGAGCAGCGTCTGCCAAATGCCGCGCTTCTCGGCTTCTTCCTGCACCCATTGGCTGGCCGCGCCCAGATAGAACTTCACACCCGGTGCGACTTTCTTTCCTTTTATCACCTTCGCCGCCGCGTCCAGATCTTCGAGGCGCGAGTTCATGCACGAAATCAGATATGCCTTTTGAATGGGCACTTTTTTCTGTTCCATTTCGGCGAGCGAACTCATGACTTGCACTGTGTCCGGTCCCGACACGTGCGGAGTGACCCGGCTCAAGTCAAGCACGATGCGAGCCGCGTAAACTGCGCCCGCATCGGGCCGTGGTGGATTTTTCGCCCAACGCTCGATGTCTTTTTCTGAGAACCGTTCGACGCCGGCTGACTTCAGCCGCTGATAGACACCTTTCAGATATTTGATCGTGACTTCATCCACCGGGAACCAGCCAACAATCGGGCCCCATTCGGTGGTCATGTTCGAGATCGAAAAGCGCGCGTCCATCGAAAGGCTCGCCACTCCCGGTCCGCTGAATTCGATGGCGGCGTTCAGAGCTTCATCGTGATTGTAGAGTCCGCACAACGTAATAATCACGTCTTTGCCCGTTACGCCCTCCGGTAACTTGCCTTCGAGCACGACTTCGACCGAGCGCGGAATCTGCCACCAGAATTCGCCCGTGGCCCAGACTGCGGCGGCGTCGGTGCGCACGATTGGAGTGCCGATCGCTCCCAACGCGCCGTACATATTTGAGTGCGAGTCAGAGGCGACGACGAATGATCCAGGCACGACGTATCCGCGCTCCACCATGATCTGATGGCCGATGCCAGAGCCCGCGGGGTAGAAGTCAACACCGTGTTCTTTCGCGAAGGCCTCGATGGCGCGGTATTTTTTCTGGTTGGCTTCGTCTTTATTCTGAATATCGTGATCGAGGGCGAACACTAGTTGCTTGGGATCGTGAATCTTTTTCGCGCCGATGCCTTTGAACTTGCTCATGACCGCCGAGGTGTTGTCGTGAGTCATCACGCGATGGGGGCGAATAGAGAGGAAGTCGCCAGTGCGCAGCGGGCGCTTGGGGCCTTCGGCGAGGTGGGCTTGCGCGATTTTTTCAACGATGGTCTGCGGCATTGGATACTCCCGGTGCAAACAAGAAACAGATTCCTCACTGCGCTCGGAATGACAAACCTGAACAGAACAGGTCAAAGCAAACGTTGCGAGCAACGTTTCTACGGTTGTTTCTTTTTGCTCGTTCGCTTGATCGGAACTGCTTTGTTTGTTCGCACGTCTGCTTTCATCAGCACCATCAGCTTGCTGACCGATCCGATCTTCTCCAGATTCCAGATGGCGTCTTTCAACTTCTTCTGGGCGCTCTGCGACAATACGCCTTCCGCCAACGCAGCGAATTTTTCTTCGACCTCCTGATCGGTAAGCGGGTTGCGCGGATCGCCTTTCGGATAGTCGAGTTGCTTGGTGAATGTGCGGCCATCCACGGTTGTGATGTTCACAATCACCCGCTGCAGTGCCGGGAAAACTTTCTCGATCTCGGGATCCGCGACCACTTCGACTTTCTGCAGTTGAGCACGGATGGTTGGATCCATGATCTTTTCGATGGTGAACTGCGCTGGCGTCACTTGCCGCTCCGCCAGGGCTGCCGCGATCACATAGGGTAAAGAATGATCGGCTGTCTCTTTGCTGCGCGGATCATATTTGCTGGGATCGGAAAGAATGTCAGCGGCACGGGCCAGCGATCGAATCTGAATCTTGCTGACCTGATCCGGCCTCAAGTCATTCGACTTCACAATGTCGAGCACCGCCGAAATTGGAGTGTGCGTCAGCGCCTCGGTTGGAAACGCCTTCATGCCGCATTGCGTGATGCGCCATGAATCGCCGAGGCCGTCAGTCAGGATATTCAATTTCCACTCCGGCCCGAAAACGTGAGTCAATCCTTCTTTCCCATCGATCACGTGCTCGGGTCCCGTATAACCTTTTTCCGCCATGAGAGCGGCCAGCATTCCGCTCTGCGTGGCCAACGGGTCGACCGTGTTCTTCATCATGGTGAGCTTGCCCGCAGTCACTGCGCCTAGCGTGGCATGGCGGCTGGCTGAAATGCCTACCGCGTGTTGAATCTGTTCCCACGGAAGATGCAGGGCGCGTCCCGCGACGAACGGTGAAACGAAGGCAGTCAAGGTGGCGTGATGCCAGCCGCGCTCGCGGATGCCGGGGAATGCGGCTTCGCAGAAGCGCATTTCAAATTCGTGCCCGAGCACGAGACCGACGATCAATTCTTTCCCATCGCTTTTCGTGCGTTCGCACGCCGCAAACGCCGCGGGAAAAATGTCGGAAGGATGCGACGGATCCTGCTTCCAGTAAATGTCGTTGTAATCCATGCAGCGGATCATGAGGGCGTTGGCGAGCGACGCCGAAACAGGATCGATGTGCTCGCCGCTGCCGATCACGGTGGCCGTGCCTTTGCCCGCAATCTCGTCGAGCACTTCGAGCGCAATCTTTACGTCGTGCTGTTGATAGCCGCCGAGGGCACAGCCGACGGAATCCAGCAGGAAGCGCTTGGCCTGATAGACGGCATCTCCCGAGAGATGCTTGTAGTCAAGGCTCGCGGCCCAGCGCGACATTTTCGCGGTAATGGTTTCTTTCGTTGCAACAGGTTCTTTCGCGTCGGCCAAGAATTCTCCTTCGGTAACGTTGCTCGCTTGAACTTGTCATCTCTCTAAACTTGTCATCCCGAGCGAAGGATCTGCGTTCACGAGGCGCAGGCCAAAACTGCAGATTCCTCGCTTCGCTCGGAATTAATAAGAAAGAGTATGCAAGCCATCACTCATTTCACTTTCACGTTCTTCGGATTCTTGAACGGCAAGAACGCCATGAAGTCGGCATGGTGCACGATGTAGGCTTCAGTCGTACGTTTCACCAGATCGCCCTCGGCTGCGTGGGCCGCAATGATGTGGCAGACCTCGTCGGGCACGCCGCATTCGAGTGCGAGCGCGACCCCGGTAAACGGATGCCGCAGCGCTTCTCCGCGTTCACTTTGCTTGCTCTTGCCGTCAGGCCCGAGTTCATACTCGAGCAACTTCCCGACGTCCGCGAGAATGGCACCCGCAATTACTACGTCGATGTTGATCGGCAGAGCTCGGCCCATAAACTCCTGCATGGATTCGGCACTCTGGCGCGCAATGTGAACCACGCACCGCTTATGCTCCATGAAAGTGATAGGGCAGTTGGGCACGAGTAGGGTGAAGGGGATGCGGTTCAGGTCGTCGGGCTTCAGCGGACTGCGCTCCAGCGCCTTGATCCAGGTCTGGGTGACCTGCTCACGCAGCTTGGGTTTCTCAATCCACTGAATTTCCGGCCACAGTCGTGCGACCGCATCGCGCATGCATTCCGCCCCTCTCGGAAACCTACCAGCTTATCGTGAGGGCGGCGGCGGCGTCGAGGGGCACAAGACTATAATCGCTTCTGTGTCCTTCCGATCTGATATGCCCGTCAAACATCGCCACGTGATCCTTTTCACCTTCTGTCTTTGCGTCTTTGCCGGCGTTGCTAGCGCACAACAAGGTGCCGCCACAGGCGAACCGGTTGTGGTTCAAACCACGAGTTTGCCCAAGGGATATGTCAAACAGCACTACGAAACTCGACTGGAAGCGCACGGGGGAATCACTCCTTTGCGTTGGGAAGTCACCGAGGGCACGCTCCCCGCGGGAATAGTGCTGGGGCACGACGGAGTTCTCAGCGGCATTCCAGCAGAAACTGGCGAGTTTAAGTTTACGGTAACGGTGACCGACAGCGGCAGACCGGCGGTGCAACGTAATCAGCAACTTGTTCTAACCGTGGTAGCACCGCTTTTCGCGCAGTGGGGGCGCTATCCTAAAGTTACAGGGCGACGGCTGGAGGGCTCGATTATCGTTTCCAACCAGACCGAGCAGGACTTTGATCTAACCGTAATCATGATGGCAGTGAATGAAACCGGACGCGCTACAGCGATCGGCTACCAGCGCTTCCCTTTGAAGAAGGGCGACACAGGGACAGAAATTCCTTTTGGAGAAAACCTGCCGCAGGGTTCGTATGAACTGAACGTGGACGCGGTCGCCGAAGTAGCTGCGACGAATTCGATTTATCGGGCGCGTCTGGTGCCGAAGGAGCGGTTCCAACTATTGCAGGGGCCGTGAAAACAGTGGACAGCGGGTAATCCTTGCTACCTGTTTCGCATTTCCTTGGGGGAGAGCTTGCAGCTCAGGCTAACCACTGCCCACTTATTGCTGCGGACAAAAATATAAGAGTCCCGAGGTGGTGTTGGGATCATTCGTCTCGGCCAGTAGCTCGCTTTAGACCCTCGCCGACCTGCCTTAGTTGCGATCCTTGCGGATGGCGACTCGCGATCTTTGCTCGGGCTCCGGGCTTACCGCCAACCGGATAAATCAACCCAACGCCTCGGGACTCTATCCTGCCTTTAACAGATCTTCTCGTTCGCCTCGACCAGCACTTTGCTATAGACCCTTGCTAACCCTCCCTCAGTCATTTTGCAATGTAGAGGGTGACTTCGCTTGAGCCCCGGACGCCGCACCAACCGGGAAAACTTCAGAAGTTGTCAAAGAACGATTATGTTTTTACTCTTTTCATTTTTACAGTCAATCAAAATTGTGGAAACGTATCTGCCGAATTTTCAATCGAGTGCAGCTGGTTCACAGGCCGGTGTAGCAGAGTTGGTGCAGTTCATCCGTCACAGCGCATTGTGATCTGCGCCAATGGGCAATTTTTGTGCATATTCTTATCCAACGCTGCCGAGCCTTGTGCAAAGAGCTGGATTCTGCTTGTGAAAATCTCGCCAAAACCGCTCTGGGCTTGCGTCTCGGGGGGTTTTTCTCAGTGCGGACTCTGGGCCTTGGGTCGGGCTTTTCGGCGCGCGTCGCGAGATATAGCGAGCTACGTCTCTACAGCCGCATTGTTTCCTGGTTTTCTCCGCGCAAGGTACAATGCCCGTCTCCGGTAACCTCTCTGAGGAGATGCTGTGACGCGAATCGCTCGCTTACTTTTGATCATCATCTGGGCCAGCAGAATCTGGGCCAGCAGTGCGGCGTCGGCGCAGTCTGACGCAACCGCCGAGCAGCACACCGCACATTATTTCGAATCTATCCGCCGGCAGCCTTCTCTTGAATTGTCGTTTCTGCGCGAAATGCCCAAGGGCGGCGATCTGCACGTCCACCTGAGCGGCGCGCTCTATGCGGAAAATCTCATCGACTATGCCGCAAGTGACAACTTGTGCGTGGATCGCACCACGTCGATGCTTATCGCTCCGCCGTGTGACGATTCCTGCGAAAAGTACACAAGTAAGCCGGCCATCCGTTGCGCCTATGGCGATCATGTGCTCTACAGCTCGATTCTCGATGCGTGGTCGATGCACAACTGGGAGCCAGGCGAGGAATCAGGACACGATCACTTCTTCGCGACCTTCGACAAGTTTTCTTTGGCAACTCGCAATCATACCGGGGACGCTCTTGCCGAGGTGGCTTCGCGCGCGGCAGAGGACCATCTTCAATATCTCGAGTTGATGCAAAATGCGGATTCTGCGCAGTCCGGGCAGCTCGGAGCCAAGCTGGGCTGGGACGATGACTTCGCACGCATGCGCGAGAAGTTGCTGAACGGCGGTCTGAAAGACATCGTCGCCACTACGCGCAAGCGGATTGATGACGACGAGAGCAAAATGCGGTCCGTGCTTAAATGCGGAACTCTAGAAGCGAATCCCGGATGCAGCGTCAAGATTCGCTATCTATATCTGGTTTTACGCGGATTGCCTCGCGAGATGGTCTTCGCCCAGATTCTTTTCGGCTTCGAACTCGCGCAAGCAGATCCGCGCGTCGTTGGTCTGAACCTCGTCCAGCCCGAAGATTGGTATGTCCCGATGCACGATTTCGAATTGCACATGAAGATGCTCGACTACCTGCACGGCGTGTATCCCAACGTGCACATCAGCCTGCACGCCGGGGAGTTGGCTATGGGTTTGGTCCCGCCTGAGGGTTTGCGTTTTCACATACGCGAATCGGTCGAGCGCGGGCACGCCGAGCGCATTGGCCACGGAGTCGATGTGATGAACGAGGATCGCCCGCTCGACCTGCTACGTGAGATGGCTCAGCGCAAGGTCCTCGTCGAAATTTGCCTGACTTCGAACGATGTGATTTTGGGCGTAACCGGCGATGCGCATCCTCTACCGATCTATCTCAAGTACGGCGTGCCGGTGGCCCTGGCGACTGATGACGAAGGAGTATCGCGCTCCGATCTGACGCATGAATATCTGCGCGCAGCTCAAACCTACGATTTTCTCGGCTACAAAGATTTAAAGCGCATGGCGCGAATGAGCCTCGAGCATAGCTTTCTGGCCGGATCCAGCCTGTGGATAGACGATTTCCGTCCCGTGGCCGCTTGTGCCAATGATCGTGCCGGAGCGCAGAAGCCCTCCGCCGCGTGCCAGAAGTTTCTGGATGCAAACGAGCGTGCGCAGACGCAGTGGAAGCTGGAAGAACAGTTCGCTGGATTCGAAAAGAAGTTCTGAAGACAGTTTTGTAAAGGATGCTAGAAGGCACTTCTTAGCTCTTAGTTCCGTTCTCAGTAACAAGGATCGCTCAATGGACGACTTCACTCGCGCGGAAGCTGCGGCACAGTTCCTGCTTTTGCAGACCACACTTTGTCCAACCATCGGACTTGTTCTGGGCTCAGGTCTGGGCGGTTTTGCTGACGAACTCTCCGAGGCCACGCGTATTCCCTACGCAAATATTCCTTACTTCCCTCGCTCTACCGCGGTCGGCCATGCCGGGCAATTGGTGATTGGAAACGTCGGCGACGTCTCGGTCGCAGCCATGCAGGGGCGCGTGCACTTGTACGAAGGATATTCTCCAAACGAGGTCGCCTTTCCCATCCGCGTGTTTGGCAGACTGGGCATTCGCGCGGTCATCCTGACCAACGCTGCCGGCGGCATCAATCTCGAGTACAAACAGGGCGCGCTCGTCGTGATTACCGACCACATCAATCTGCAGGGGACCAATCCCCTGGTCGGGCCGAACGAAGATCGCTTAGGGTCGCGATTTCCCGACATGACTCAAGCGTACAGCAAGCCGTATCGCGAGATCGCCATTCAGTCCGCCCTTCGCCTGGGCAAGACCGTGCATCAAGGCGTCTACGCAGGCGTTCTGGGCCCAAGCTACGAGACTCCGGCGGAGATTCGATATCTGCGTACGATCGGCGCCGATCTGGTGGGCATGTCCACCATTCCCGAAGTGATCGTGGCGCGCCACATGGGACTGAAGGTGCTCGCCATTTCATGCGTGACCAACATGGCCGCAGGAATTTCCGACGAGGTCCTTAAACACGAAGATGTGCTCGCAACCGGCGAGCGAGTCAAGGGAGACTTCGCGGCCCTCCTGCGTGCCGTGCTGCCAAAGATCGCCGCGGACGTAGAAGAATAATCGCCAACGCCAAACGCAAGGCTAGCCACCACTCTCATCCTGAGGCACCGGAGTCTTCGGCGAAAGCCAAGCACTCCCGACGAAGGATCTCTGTACTCCGCCAGCACGAAAAGGGAACAGCCCGGGCCTACATCAATTGACGCCAGGCAGTGCCAATACCTAGAATCAATTCTAGACAGCCGTACGAGTATTTCGCCTATTTCGGGGAGCGATTTCAGGAGTCCATGCCACTTTACGAATACGAATGCAAGAAGTGCCATCACCGCTTTGAACGGATCGTGAAATATTCCGATCGCCCCATGAAGAAGTGTCCCGACTGCGGCGGTCCCGTCGAGCAAACGATCACCGCACCCGCCGTTCAATTCAAAGGCTCAGGGTGGTACGTCACTGACTACGCCAAGAAGTCCTCGGCCACCGCGTCTTCGTCGAATGGAGATTCCAAGTCGAAGGATGAGGCCGCTTCGAAGAAAGAATCTGCTTCGAAAGAGGAATCGACTTCTAAGAAGGAAGAGAAGTCTTCGAAGTCGAGCGAAAAGTCGAAATCGGAAGCCTCCAGCAAGAAATCGGAAAAGAAGTAACGCCGTGGGTGGGGGCAGTTCCACTGCGCGCGAGATCCTTCAAGACCTGCCGGTCTTTCAGGATGACGTCGCGGCTTTATTTGTCGCCATGCTTTATCGCCACGTCATGTTGTAGCCCAGCGCGCTCAGGATGTGGTTTTCAAACTCATATTCGAGGATCACGTCGAAGTTGTCGCCCGAGAACTCCCAAGACGACGCGTACTTCGTGAGTTCAGGCTGGTAGAACGAATACGCTGTCGAATAGCGCACACTGCAGGGCGCCGGACAGGCAATCATGCCGGTTGGGTTGGCTCGCTGCTGGCCGGTTGCGGCGAATAAAACCTCCGACGAAACATCCGGCTCGGCCGCTACTAAGAGTTGATGAGGCTCCACGCTCAAGGCACGCGGATCGCCCGGCCGCGTGTTTGGGGGTACGTTGTTCGAGAGTTGCTGCAGCGGATTGAGGTCGATCTGCTGGGCCACACTCTGCTGTGCTTCCGTCCAGATCGCGTTCAGATCTGCGTCGGAATGCCGTGTCTGATTTATAAATCCGGCCGCCGGGACAGGGCTCTTTGGACTTCCCCCGCATCCGAGGAAGCTCAGCGTCAATAAAACCGCGACAACATTTCGCCTCATTATTCTCCCGCAAAGCGCTACTAACGCTATCGGCACAGGGTCTTCTTATGTCACCTCAGAGGCTCGCCCGAACGTCATACGTCTTCCGCGTTATGTTTCACGCGAAGGGCATGAAATACCTGGCCACCGATTTTCGCGGATACTTTAGCTTCAGTGATCCGCGAAAATCTATGTAATCCGTCGCTGGTCTTTGTCTGTGATTCAATAGCAGACTGAGTTATTCCTGTGGCCGATGCGTCGAAACCGGCGTCTTCGATTCCGAGCGGCGTCACCGCGATTGCGGTCGGCTTCTTCCTCGCCGCAACCTATCTCGCTGTGCTCGGCATAGTCATGCTTGCGTCTCCGGGAGCGGTATCCATGGCACTGGGAGCGCCTCTGCTCGGCGGCTTAGAGCTGGCTGGACCTTACATGTTCTTGCTGATCGGCGGAGCTGGAGCTCTAATTGGATGGGGATTGTTGCGGCTGAACAATTGGGCGCGGCGGACTGCCCTTGTTGTGGCATTCATCGGAGTCGTGATGCTGGTCCCCGCCGTTTCGGCTGCGGCAGTGGATTTCCGCGCGTCGCTGCTTTGGAGCGGAGTGGGGATTATCGTGCGCGTGATAATTGTCTGGTATCTGTATCAGGCGCCAGTAGCCGAAACTTTCGCAAAAAACTAGCCACGGAGTTCACAGATTGATGCGGATCAGCAATTTCCCCAATCTTCTTTCAGATCCGTGACAAACCGCGTGCATCCGTGGCTGACTCTTTATCGCCTTGCCTTTACTGGTTCTTGCTCGCCCACGCGCTTGCTGACTTCGAACTTCATCTTTCCAGCTTTCTTGTCGGCGTCCACAATTACATGATCGCCGTGCAACACTTCGCCGTCGAGAATCTTCAGCGCGAGCGGATCCTGCACCATCTTTTGAATCGCCCGCTTTAACGGCCGCGCTCCAAAGTTTGGATCGAAGCCCTCGGCGAACAGCAGATCTTTCGCCGCATCGGTCAGTTCAAGCGAAATCTTGCGATCGGCCAGCAGGTGGCGCACGTCTTCCAGACGCAGTTCGATGATCTTGACCAACTGTTCTTTGCCCAGAGGTCTGAAGATGATGATGTCGTCCACACGGTTCAGGAACTCCGGCTTGAAATGTCCGTGCAGAGCATTGATCACGTGCTTTGAAGCTTCGTCGAAATCCTTCTCCGAACGCAGACCTTCCGCTTGCAAAAAAGATGATCCCAGATTCGAAGTCATTATGATCACCGTGTTGCGGAAATCAACCGTGCGACCTTTTCCGTCGGTGAGTCGGCCATCGTCCATCATTTGCAGCAGTACGTTGAAGACATCGGGATGCGCCTTTTCGATTTCATCGAACAGCACGACCGCGTACGGGCGCCGCCGCACTTGCTCAGTGAGCTGTCCGCCTTCTTCATAGCCAACATATCCCGGCGGCGCGCCGATGAGCCGCGATACCGCGTGCTTCTCCATGTATTCAGACATGTCAATTCTGACCATGGCATGCTCATCGTCGAAGAGAAACTCGGCCAGAGCGCGCGCCAACTCAGTCTTGCCCACGCCTGTTGGGCCCAGGAAAATGAACGAGCCAATGGGACGCTTGGGATCGCTCAAGCCGGCACGGGAGCGGCGGATGGCATTTGCAACCCGCTCTAACGCTTCGTCCTGGCCAACCACGCGTTCCCGCAGGCGATCTTCCATGCTGATCAGCTTTTTGACCTCGCCTTCGAGCATCTTCGAAACCGGAATGCCCGTCCACTTGGAAACGATCCGGGCGACGTCTTCTTCGTCCACTTCTTCTTTCAGCATCCGCGACTTGCCCTTGCCGTCCATCTGCGCGGTGAGCTTGTTCAGTTCTTCCTCGGTCTGGCGCAGCAAGCCGTAGCGAATCTCAGCCACGCGCTGCAGGTTTCCCTTGCGCTCTTCGGCTTGCTCTTCCGTCTTTAACTGCTCCATTTTTTCTTTGAGAGCACGAGAGCGTGCGATGAGATCTTTTTCCCGCTTCCAGTTGGCCTTCAGCGTATTGGCCTTCTCGCGAATCTCGGCCAGCTCTTTATCGATCACCTGGAGCCGGTCTCTCGAATTGGCGTCATCTTCTTTCTTCAGCGCCTGGCGCTCGATTTCGAGCTGGGTTGCCTTGCGCTCAAGCTGGTCGATATCGGTGGGCAGAGAATCAATCTGAATTCGCAGCGAAGCCGCCGCCTCATCGATCAGATCGATCGCCTTATCGGGCAGAAATCGATCGGAGATGTAACGATGCGACAAAGTCGCGGCCGCCACAATCGCCGAGTCCTTGATGCGCACGCCATGATGGACTTCGTAGCGCTCTTTCAGGCCGCGCAGGATGGCGATGGTGTCCTCGACATTGGGTTCACCCACGAAAACGATTTGGAAACGGCGTTCCAAGGCCGCGTCTTTCTCAATGTGCTTGCGATACTCGTTGAGTGTAGTCGCACCAATCGCGCGTAGCTGGCCGCGCGCGAGCGCCGGCTTCAGCATGTTGGAGGCGTCCATCGCCCCCTCGGCCGCGCCCGCGCCAATCAGAGTATGCAGCTCGTCGATGAAGAGGATGATCTGTCCCGACGAGTCTTCAATCTCTTTCAGGACGGCTTTCAAGCGATCTTCAAACTCGCCGCGGTATTTCGCGCCGGCCAGCATCGCACCCAAATCGAGCGCGACAACGCGCTTGTTTTTCAGTCCTTCAGGCACATCGCCAGAAATGATGCGTTGCGCCAAGCCTTCCACAATGGCGGTCTTGCCCACGCCCGGCTCTCCAATCAGCACGGGATTATTTTTCGTGCGCCGGGAGAGCACCTGGATCACCCGGCGGATCTCTTCGTCGCGGCCGATGACAGGATCGAGCTTGCCTCGACGCGCCTGCTCGGTAAGATCACGCGCATAGCGCTCGAGCGCCTGATACTTGTCTTCGGGATTCTGGTCGGTGACTTTTTGATTGCCGCGAACCGAAGTCAACGCTCTCAGGATTGCGTCATGGGTCGCGCCGTGACGTGCCAGAATTTCCTGCGCAGCATCACGCTTGAGTTGAGTTACAGCCAACAGAAGATGTTCGGTAGAAACGTATTCGTCCTTGAAATTGCGGGCTTCCTTGAAGGCGAGCTCCAACAGTTGATTCACGGAGTTCGAAATCGTCGCCTGCGCCGCGCTGCCTGAGACTTTTGGCAAGCTCTGAATGGCGTCATAGGCTTCATGCAACACGGCCTGCGGGCCAATCCCGATCTTCTCGAGCACCGGTGGCACGATACCTTCCTTGTCCTCGACCAGTGCAGCCAGAAGGTGCACCGGCATCAGTTCGGGATTGCCGTTCTCCGATGCGAGACTGTTGGCACGCTGTACTGCCTCTTGTGCCTTGACTGTGAATTTATCCCAACGAATGGCCATAATTGTTTCCCTTATACCTAATACCTATTGTCACGCTGAGCGAAGCGAAGGGTCTATGAATTTGTTTGAGTTGAATGAAACAGATTCTTCGCTTCGCTTAGAATGACAGGGTGTCGAATAGAAAACGGGAGACGTCGCCGTCTCCCGCGAAAAACCCCGAACGGGTCAAAGACCCGTCCCTAAACAAGCATTGTTCCGCTTACGCGGCTTTGCCTGCAGCCTTGGCTTCCAGAGTCTTTTCGCCGGCAACATTGATTTTGATCTGCTTGGGTTTGGCTTCCGCCTTTTTCGCCAGGCTGATCTTCAGGATTCCCTTGTCATAGTTGGCCGAGACTTTCTCCGCATCCACGGTGGTGGGCAAAGTGAAGGACCGCGTGAAGCTTCCATATTGCCGCTCCACGCGACGGAAATTCTCTTCTTTCTCTTCCTTTTCGAACTTCCGCTCGCCGTGCACGGTGAGGGTGTTGTTCTCGATGCGAACGTCGATGTCCTTCTCGTCAATGCCCGGGACTTCGATTTTCAGCGTGATGTTGTGCTCGTCTTCGTACACATCCACGGGCGGCGCAAACGCGCTCGTGGCCAAAGACTGGTCTTGCGTGTCGCCAGCTACCGAATCACGGAACAGCCGGTTCATGCGATCTTGCAAAGTGTTGAGCTCACGGAAAGGATCCCAACGGGTTAATACGGTCATGGCTAAATCCTCCTTCAAATTTAAGTGGCTTGTATGGCTTCCTACACTGACTTGGATGCCTAATTACTGTAAAGGAAGCATAAAATATGAGCGTCTTATTATCAATGTTTATATTGGCCTATTTTTCATTAGCTTACAGCCAATATAAGACACTTCAAGTAGGCGGTTTCCGGCACTGACAGCAGTATGGGATGATCTTTCGCTTGGGTCCGGCTCTCCAGAATACGAAGATTTCTGTGCATATCATGAGCGGCTTGCGCCACCACCTGAATGAACTCGTCGGTGCTGACGTGGTACGAGCAGGAACAAGTGACCAGTATCCCGCCGGGGCGGAGCATCTTCAGAGCCCGCAGATTCAGCTCTTTGTAGCCCCGGAGTGCAGTTTCCAGACTGCTCTTGCTTTTGGCGAAGGCAGGAGGATCGAGGACGATCGTATCGTACTGCTGGCCGGCGCTGGCGTAGTCGCGCAATAGGTCGAAGGCATTGGCCTCGATCCATTCGATCTCGCACCCGTTCAAGCCGGCGTTGCGGTCGGCTACCTCGAGCGCAGGGCGTGAGCTATCCACTCCCGTGACTTTGGCGCAGTGCGGGGCTAAGTGCAGCGCGAATCCTCCGTGATAACAAAACACGTCCAGCGCTTCGCCGCGCGCATACTGAGCAGCGGCCGCATAGTTCTCACGTTGATCGAGAAACGCGCCGGTTTTCTGGCCTTCGAAAGCGTCGTAGTGGAAGCGGACGCCATTCATTGAAAACTGCGTGCTCGTCTTTTCGCCTTGCAGCAGACCGGAGGTTCGGGCTGCCAACTGTTCCAACTCCCGCACTCGGGGATCGACGCGCTCGGCGATTGCCGCCGGTTTTAGGCGCTCTGTTAGTTCGGAAACAATCACTTGGCGTACCGCTTCGGCATCCATCGCTTGGGTGAGCACCTGGAGTGAAAGCAAGTCGTTGTAGCGATCCACAATCAGGCCCGGCAGGAAATCTCCTTCGCTGAAAACCATTCGGTACGCGTCCGTATCGCGGACGACTCGCTCACGATAGGCGATCGCTTCTCGAATTCGTTTTCGCAACAGACTATCGAGGTCTTTGACAGTCTCCTTCGCAATCATGCGGATCGCAATCTGCGATGCGCTGCTGTAGAGAGCCATACCCAGAAATTTCCCCCGTTCGTCCACCACTTCGATCAAGGCGCCAGGAGCAATCCCGTCCGCCGCGAGAATGTCGGAACGATAGACCCACACGTGACCGTCCGTGAGCCGGTTCGCTCCCTTACGAGAGACTTTGACCGCGGGAAGCTCTTGAGAGTCCATTGATTTTTTCGGCATTGAGGAATCTTACCCCGGCGAGGCTCGTGTCGGAGGACCGGAGGCATTCGGGCTTTGATAGCACGATGCCTTAGCTCAAGTTGTCCCGCGAAGCGAAGACCTACGAGAAGGTGGGCGAAACGTTCGCCCGAAGACTTCTAGTCCCCAAAATGGCCCGCCGCGTTAAATAGAAGGATTAGGAAAAGCACGACGCAACAGCTTAGAAGTGCGATGCGCTGAGCACCCTGGCTGAACAAGCCAGCGAAAACGGTGACGAGCAATGAGATGGTAAAGATGATCCCTGTAACGCCCAGGAACGCTGCCACTGCGGGGCTCGGGTGGGTGTGGGGTGCACCTACTATCAATCCGAGAGTTGTAGCGCTTACTGCAACCAGAGCAGCGCTGAATCCGACAAATGCAGCGCGGTGCCGACGATCGATTCCACGCTGTTTCCGGCTCGTGGCAAACCCCCACCACACGAATCCAGCCGTCACGAGGGCCACCGTGAGCAAGACCGCCATTCTGTTAATCCGCAGTCACTGCAACTGCAGGTGAACACGTTCGCAACTCGCCAACGCTCAGCTAGCGGCGGGATGCTCCGAAGCCACATTCTCAGTCCTGGCGTGGCCCCGTTTACGCGATTCCACCCGCGCCAGATCGAGGTCTCGGTGTAAAGCGTCGAGCGTCGCTGTGGGGAGCTCATTCCCCCACTCCTCGAGCTCAGACTCGGACCAACTCCCATTCAGGCGGATGACGTCCTCGGAAAAGTCTTCGGGAAACGCCAGTCGATATTCACCTTCACGGACCAGGATGTCGCCAACGCCCCGCCCGGATGAGCCATCGTAAATGTGGCGGCTCGATTCTCCCTTGTTGTTGAGATAGACCAGAAACACTTCCCCATGATCCTCAAAGCTGGGACGGTAATACCAGGCCTGGCTGGATTCAAACTTGGGGTGGGCTCTGCGCCGTCTCGCAACCACGACTGGATCCGGTTCTTCATCATGCGCCGGGTCGTGGTAAAGAATCCGCTGGCACGATTCGCAGACGACCACATGAGTCGCTGCGCGCACCTCATTGTAGGTCTGCGGACGCAGCATGACCTGGCACGCCATGCACTTATGATCGCGGGCTTCCGAAAGGCCCGTCCCGCGATGCTTTGCGACTCGGTCATACTGCGGCAGTAGATCGGAACTCACTCCGGCTCGCGCCGCGTCGCGTTTCGCGTTCCACTCGGCCAACTGCTTTTCGTCTTCCGCAGTTCGCTGCCGGGCCTCGACTTTTTCTTTCTCGATCTCCGCCGTCTCCGCTTTTAATTTCGCTTCGGCTGCCTTGACATCCTTCTCGCGGATCTCCGCATTGACCATCAACTCCAGAATCTTGTCTTCGTTGGCACGAATGTCCTGCTCGGCGAACTGAATCTCGTGCAGCAAAGCTTTGTATTGTTCGTTGGTCTTGACGGCGAGGGATTGGTCGCGATATTTCGAAATCTTCTGTTGCTGGTCCGAAATCGCGCTCTCGTACTTGCGGCGGGAGGCTTCGTCGGCCTTTACCGCGCCTTTAGCTTTTTCCAGGACCGCCCTGGTGCCAGCCAGCCTCTCTTCGATGGCTGCCACCCGTTTGGGCAGGGCGGCGATTTCTTCCTTCAGGCGTAGGATTTCCCGATCCGCCTGTTGCAGTGCGATCAGGTTTTGCACGTCAGGAAGCATCTTCAAAGGGTAGCACTCTGTTGATTTTACCATGCTCATCTGTGCAGACGTCGCTTGCAACGTCTCAGTTTGCTGCATTTCGATGTGAGACTGGTCTCACCCACCTGCAAGAAGCCGCTCTCCCGGTGTAAACTTTTTACCCTTGTCTTTCAGAGCAGAATTTCATGCGTGGAGATGCCTTGTGAATCGATTCATTCGCCGGATGGTGATCTGCTGCGTGCTGGTACCCCTTGCGGGCGCCCAGTCTCCCAACGCATCAACCAAGAAGAGCCTCACCATTGAAGCCATCTTCGCCCCTGGCGGCATCGCCGGGCGTCCTCCGGAAACCATCCAGTGGACTCCCGACCACACGAAATTCTCGTACATCCAGCGCGACGACTCCGGCGAGCACGGTGAGCTCTGGTCGGTCGACGCAACCACGGGCCAGAAAGCGCTGTTGGTCAGCGAATCCAAATTAGCTACGCTTGCTCCGCCCGTCGAGAAAATCAAGGATGAGCGCGAGATGGAACGGATCACTCGCTATGACGTCGATCCCTACCACTGGGCTCCTGATTCCAAACACCTCCTTTTTGTTCCGCAAGGCCAGCTCTGGCTCTACTCGCTGGAGAGCGGCACCGCCGTCCAACTCAGTGCATCGTCTGACCCCAACGGCGATCCCAAATTCTCTCCCGACGGAAGCCGTCTGGCCTACGTGCGCAAACATAACCTCTACGTGCGCCACGTATCCAGCGGCAGCGAAACCCAGCTCACCCGCGAGAAAGACGACAAGGACAAAGACAAAGACGAGAAAAAGAAAGATGAAAACCTGCTGAACGGCGAAGTCGACTGGGTCTACGCCGAGGAGTTGGATGTTCGGAGCAACTATTTCTGGTCGCCCGACAGCAAAAGTATCGTCTTCCTGCGCATGGACGAAACCCGGGTGCCGACGTACCCGATCACCGATTGGATGCCGACTCATCCAACCGTAGATATGCAAAAGTATCCCCAAGCCGGCGATCCCAATCCGACCGTGCGCTTGGGGGTGGTCAGCGCGTCCGGCGGTGACATCAAATGGATTTCACTACCCGACGACGCGGACACATACATTCCGCGTTTCGGCTGGGTGCGCGACGGCATACTGTGGGCCGAAGTGCTTAATCGAGCCCAAAACCACGTAGACCTGTACTTCATCGAAGCCCGCTCCGGCCGTTCCCGTAACGTTCTATCCGAGACCACTCTCAATGCCTGGGTCAACGTGAACGACGACATGAGAATCCTACAGTCGGGAGACCATTTCCTCTGGTCAAGTTGGCGCGATGGAACCACCCAGCTTTATCTCTATAGCTTCGACAAAGAGAATCCGCTAGCGAGAGATGCGCAGTTAGCACGCCAGCTCACCAAGGGCGATTTCGAAATGCTGGGCGTCGAGGCGGTCGACGAAACTGACAGCAAAGTTTATTTCATCTGCAACAAGGATGATCCACGCCAGCGCCAGCTCTACGTGGTGAAGTTGGACGGCTCCGGCACCGACTTCGAGCGCATTTCTACCGAAGATGGCACCCATCACGTGACGTTCGCCGATGACGGCAAGCACTATGTGGACGAGTTTTCTGCCCTGATGACGCCGCCGCGTTTGCGGTTTTGCAGCACCGGCGGCAACTGCGAGAAGCTATGGAATTCCCGTAGCGTAGACGATTACGGCCTGACTGCGCCCAAGTTTCTTGAGTTCAAAGCGGACGATGGGACGATTCTGTACGGTGAATTAGTGCTGCCCTCGGAAAGCGCGCCGGCCAACAAGATTCCGTTGCTCGTAAACATCTACGGTGGTCCGGCGGCTCAATTGGTCAGGAACAAATGGATCGAGGACTGGACCGGTTCCTCCGGACTCTTTCATCAACTTCTAGCTCAGCGAGGATTCGCGATCTTCACCGTCGACAATCGCGGCACTCCCGCGCGCGACCGCAAGTTCATGACCGCAGTCCGTCATCAATTCGGCGCGATTGAACTGAAAGACCAGCTCACCGCCCTCGATCAGCTCTTCGCGCAGTATCCCCAGCTCGATCGCAACCGGGTAGGGATTTGGGGTTGGAGCAATGGTGCGTCCATGACTCTTTACGCGATGACCCACTCCAACATGTTCAAGGCTGGGGCCGCGGTCGCCCCGGTCACCGACTGGCGCAACTACGATTCCATCTACACCGAACGCTACAACGGCCTGCCCACCGACAAAGACACGACCAGCTACACCGATCTCAATCTGCCCAAAGTAGCCGACAAATTGTTCGGCTCACTGCTCCTCGCGCATGGCACGGGCGACGACAACGTGCATTTCCAGAACAGCATTCAGATGGTCGATGCTCTAACCAAGGCGGGCAGGCAATTTCAATTCATGATCTATCCCAACAAAACCCACAGCATCCGCGGCTCGGAGGATCGCGATCACCTGTTCCATCTGATCCAAGACCACTTCGAGCATGAACTGAAGTAGAGCGGACACTCCCCTGCTGCCTTTGACCGCCCGGCAGCGAGCGACCCGCCCGCCGAACCCTGTTACCCTTGTCTTCGTTACGCGGCCGAGCTGGGTTGGAAACCCATGCCAATCCAAACCGGCAGCGGAAATCGTAATAGTTGAGAAGGGCAAATCAGCATCTTGCCCTCAACTATTCGCTTTGGGTAGCCCTAAGGGAGAAAATGTCGCATGAAGGGAGTCAAGCTCGTAATTTTCCTACTCCCGTTCTTCCTGCTTTTTTCCTGCGCCCTGTTTGCGCAAGAAATCGTGTTACAGGGCCATGTTACCGATCCGCAAGGAAAGGCTCTGCCCAACGCCTCGCTGGAGCTGCTCGAGCCCAATCAAGTTCTCGCCCACACGACATCAGGCCCGCATGGGCAGTTTCTGCTGAAGGTCAAATCGCCAGGCGACTTCGTCGTCAAAGCTGACGCCCCCGGATTCCGTCCTGTCACCAGCTCCATTACAATCGGCTCAACAGGCAACCCCGAGATTGAAATTCAAATGACCCAGCTTTCTTCGCGGATCGAGAACGTCACGGTCACCGCCGACGTCAACGAATCCGACGTACTTTCTCCCGACCCTGGAGAAAAAGTTTTCATCCGTCAGGAATTGCTCGACGCCAACCCCGGCCGTCCCGGCGCGCCCGTCTCCATTCCCGGATATCCTATCGAGACCGCCTCCAGCGGCATCAAAGCGCCGCAATATTTTGCTCCCGGAGTCGCCGGAGATCACGGCGAGCCCATCGCCCAGTACATCGCGATAGGCAGCTACGTCTTGCCCAATAATTTGTCGGCGAACGCACACGGTAATGGCTATGCCGACCCCAACATATTTATTCCGGAAGTGCTCGAAAGCGTGCAGATCGACGGCGGCGCATTCAACGTTCGCGAAGGCAACCACTCCGTGAATCTGGCTGCGACCTACGGGCTGCGCTCCCGGCTCGATCCGTTCATCACAGTTACGGGGGACTACCGCGACATCGACGTCGTAGCAGGATTAAGCCCCAGCCCCCGATCCTGGCTGGCCTTCGAAGCCTCCTACGGCAACGGATTTCTCGACCGCCTCGAACATCGCCAGCAGTACAAATTTAATGGCGAGCGAGTATTCCACGTCGGCCAGCACCAACTCACTTTGTTTGGCATCGGCTATTACGGTTTTTCCTACGTTCCGGGACTCGTCCCCATCTTTTCCCCGAATTCCGCCGATGCGAATTTCCCCAACTACGGAGACACGATCGATCCCCGCCAGAAAGACCAGACCCACACCGCGCTCGTAGCTCTGAACGACGTGTGGCAATTCAGCGGAAGCCAACAACTGCAGCTCTCCGGCTTTTTTCGTACCTACAATTTGTCCTTGTTTTCAGACTTCGGACAAGGTCTCATCCGGCAAAGCGAGTTCCGCACCGTCGCGGGAGCGAGCATGAACTACGTGAACAAAATTGCCGAATATCTTTCCCTGCTCGGAGGCTTCGACTACAACCGCGAGGCTCCGCGCCGGGACGATCTCGATCACTACGGATTCTTCGATCCCGCTAACCCCAGCTATTACGGCCCGTTCACTCCCGTCACCGCCAATAACGTCACGATCGGGTCGCTGTCACCCTACATTGCCGCCGAGGGCGCTCTGACCCGTTACTTCCGCTACTATCTCGGCTGGCGTCGCGACGAAATTGATTTTGACAACGAAGATCTTCTGCAGTCGCAGAATTCATTTCAGAAATGGGCGGGCGTGAACTCTCCGAAGGCTACGGTCTCTTTTCTTCCCAAGGATTCCTGGTACGTTCCCCTCATCTCTCTCAGCTTTGGCCAGGCGTTCTTTACCGAAGACCCTCGCATCGGAACCGGAACAACGCCGGGCACTCCAGTAGCCACGGCGCATTCTTATCAACTCGTCGCCAGCAAAACCATCTACAAAACCGATGTTCGCCTCACTCTGGGCCACGTCACCAGCAGTGAGCAACTGGCCAAGCTCGACCCCGATACCGGCCTCCCATTCGACGAAGGCCCCAGCCGCCTTCGATTCATGACGGTCGCAGTCCGTCGAAACTTTCGCTCCGCATCGCTGCTCGCAACATTCTCCAAAGCCGACGCCCGTGACCTCGATACCGGACAACCCACGCCCGAAGCGCCCCGCACTCTCTTCGATCTGCTCGGAACCATTCAGAAGCTACCGTTTCATCTGCAAGCGCGAGGAGAATTCGAATACGTAGGCACGAAACCTTTGGGCACGGGATGCCTGCCAGTCCCGACCGCCGAATGCACCGGCACTCCCGTAAAAGAATTTCGCGGCGCGGTCGTTCGTCCCTTTTGGAATGGCCGCATGGATGCGGGCGTGAATTTCCTCATCGCCAGCGGCTACACTGGACAGACCACCGAAAATTTCTATCCCTCCGACATCCAGGAAGTGGTCGGCGTCCGCATCCCCTCCTACGCCAGCCTAAGCCTAACCTACAGATTCAGCCGTTCCGTCGCCCCTTGACCGCGCCTGAGTGCAAGCGCTTTTTCTGTTCGTCCTTGCCAGACGCTAATTAACTATGGTTAACTAGTGAGAATCATCCCTGGTTAACACATCACGCAGGGAAACTTATAGGACAAATTAGTGCGGAACTATAGGGCGCGGGCAATCGGCTTTGCCTTTCTTGTGTTGAGTGCCACCTGTCTTCTCCCGGTGGCGGCGCTCGCACAAGGCGAAACCACGAGTGCCATCGTTGGCCAGGTTCGGGATACAACCAACGCCGTCCTGCCGGGCGCCACGGTGACGATAGTCAATCCTCAGACGGGGCTAAAGCGTAGTGCCAAAACCGACGACGCCGGCCGGTTCAATTTTCCACAGTTAAAACCCGGTACTTACTCGGTCAAAGTGGAAGCACAAGGCTTCGAACCACAGCAAAATAACGACGTCATATCGGGCCTGGGACAGAAGCAAGTAGTGGATTTCACCCTCGATGTCGCCCGATCAAGTGAGACCGTGGAGGTAAGCAGCGAGCTTCCAGTCATCAACCCGGCAAATGCGAACACGTCCACGACGCTGAACGCGCCGGCCCTGGAGAATCTGCCCAATCCTGGCGGTGATCTCACTTACCCTTTGCAGTTCGCCGCCGGTGCGCTCATCAACACAGCGGGCAGTGGCAACGACTTCGTTGGCAGCAGTAACGGATATGGCAATGTGGAATTCAACGGCCTTCCCGCGCTCTCAAACGGTTACATCGTTGACGGACTCGAAACAAACGACCCGCTTACCAACCTCAACAGTGGACTCTCGACCAACCTTGTGCTGGGATTGAATTCGATTTCGGAAGTCACCGTGAACACTCTTTCCTATTCCGTGGATCAAGGGCGTTATGGAGCGTCGCAGGTCAACTACGTCACCAAGTCCGGCACGAATCAGTTCCATGGGAATCTTTATGAACTGTGGAATGGTGCGCTACTGAACGCAGCGGACTACTTTACCAATGCGACGCCGGGAAATCACAAGCCTGGGTCGACCGTGAATCACTTTGGCGGCAGTCTGGGCGGGCCTATTGTGCACGACAAGCTTTTCTTTTTCTTCGACAGCGAATGGGTTCGAATCGCGCTGCCCATCGTCACGCCGACGACGGTTCCCAGCGCGGCGTTCCAACAATATGTGCTGCAGCAGCTTCCCCTTGGTGGAAGGGACTCGGTAACCGGATCAAACTATCCGGCAGCACCGCAACTGGTTCCGTTTTACCAAAAGATGTTTTCCTTGTACGGAAACACCAACGGCACGCCTCTCACCGTGCTCGGGTGTCCTTTCAATGCGGACGGCACTCCTGGTTCGGGCAGTCCTCCAAACGGAAACGGTTGCGCGAATCGACAAAGCGTTTCGCACTCCAGCGACGACCATGAACAGGTACAGACGGCCCGCGTCGATTACAACATCCACGAGAAAGATACAACCTGGTTTCGTTTTCAGGCTGACACCGGCGTACAAGCTGCCTTCACAGATCCCATCAACCCTTTGTTTGATGCCGTTTCTCCTCAGCCTCTCTACTCGTTCGCGGCAGGTTACACCCATGTCTTCTCACAAAACCTGGTGAACTATTTCAACCCTGCATTCTCGTGGTACGAGAGCTTGTTTGCTCCCAGCGATTTTCAGAAGACGCTCTCGGCGTTCCCAATTGTGCTGCAGGGCAGCGGGGCAAACGCGCCATTTACTACGATCGGCGGGCTCGACAACACCTGGGTGCAAGGAAGGCGGGCGTCTCGCTTCTTCATTAACGACAACCTCGCTTGGAGTCACGGCGCCCACGAGCTCAGGTTCGGCACCAACACACGAATCTTTCGTCTGAACGACTATGATTTTGGACAAGGCACAGTTCCGACCGTGGCATACACTACGCTGCCGCAATTCATCTATGGAGTGGCGTCTACAGCAACCAAGACTTTTCCACTGACGGCGAACGAACCATTCAACTTCCTCAATCTTGATCTCTACGCCCAGGACACCTGGAAGGTGACTCGCAAACTGACTTGGACATTCGGTCTGCGCGACACGTTCAACTCCAATCCACTAAATCCACACGACCAAATCGCTCGTCTTAACGGCTCTTTCAGTTCTATTGCGCATGATGTCAATCAGCCCCTGAGCGCCGCCATCCAAACTCATCTCGGTAATCTGTTCTCGTCAACACCGCTGGCCATCCTGCAGCCGCGAACCGCAATCGCGTGGCAGTTCGAACCGAAATCTGTGCTGAAAACGGGCTTCGGCATTTTTAGCGACATTTTGCCGGGCAGCGTGGCGGACCTCATCGGAACCAATCCACCCTACGTGCAGACGTTTCAAGGAGGCCTGCTGGGCAGCGTCGGCGGCATGGCAATCGCGCCCGGAGTACCCAACAGCGCCGTCGACGCAACTGTGGCCGCAAATCAAAGATTTAGTCTCGGGTTTCCTCAGCGCCAGCTGTCGTGTGCATCTCCGCTAGCGAATCCCGCAACTTGTCTTCCGCCAGTTGCGATAACGGCGGTGCCTGATGGCACACTCCATGCGCCATACTTCATGGAGTGGAGCTTGGGAATTGAACATCAATTGGGAACGACGGCCAGTTTGCAGGCGCAATACGTCGGCACGCGCGCGGTGAACCAACCCTATCTAACCCAAGTGAACGGTTACCAAACCGTGTGCCAAGGCTGTTTTGCCCCATTCCCCTACATGCAGCCGACCGATCCTAGATTCAGCGCGGTCACGCAGCTCTCCACTGGCGAAAACAGTCACTACGACGGACTTCAACTGACGGCGATGAAGCGACTCAGCCTCGGTCTGCAAGGACAGCTCAATTACACCTGGAGCCGTTGCATGGACGCAGTTTCGAACGGGGGGTTCCTTCAATTTTCTGCCGGAGGGATTCTTTCACCTCTGCCGGGAGAACTTACCCGAGACTACGGTCCATGCGACTACGACATCCGGGACAATCTCAACGGGCAGTTTGTGTATCAGTTGCCGATCAAAGTTCGGAACGACGTACTAGCGCACGCGCTGAACGGCTGGCAGATTTCCGGGACCATGTTTTGGCACAGCGGAGTTCCATTCTCCGTGCTGAGTACGCCTTATTCAGCGAACGGAAACGGCATCGTGCAGGGCAGTGGCCCACAATTCGCGAGTGTCGTTCCCGGCGTTCCGCTCTATACGCGTCATCCAATTGCTGGCGTAACTCAACCGGGCACGATCCAATGGCTCAATCCGAATGCCTTCGTCTCGGCCGTTGATCCCAGTACCGGACAGTGCTTTGGCGGCGACGGCCCCCAGCATTGCCAGTTCGGCAGCCTCGGCCGCAATACCCTGCGCGGGCCCGATTTCGTGTGGAATGACTTCTATCTCACAAAATGGTTTCCGGTGACCGAGCATGTGAAGCTCAGGATAGAAGGCCAGTTCTTTAATGTCTTCAACCATCCCAATTTTGGCCTCCCGAGCATGGTGCTGGCCGGCATTCCAGGAAAGCCTTCCACGCAGACAGGGTTTGGAGCCCTTACCTACACAACATCTCCGCCGACCGGCCTGCTGGGGGTCGGATTAGGCGGCGATAGCAGTCCGCGAATGATCGCGTTTCAAGCTCGATTGGAGTTCTGAGCATTCTCAGAAAGCCGCGTTCCAAAATGGGAGATGCCTCCCTACTTTTCTCGTTTCTACCTTGACTTTCATGCACGCTTGGAGTTAATCCTGTAAGTGTATATTCAGCCTATAGATAATACAGAAATTAGCTAACTCCTTTGTCCGGAAGATTTTGCATGTAAGTCCTTCCAACTCAAAGATTTTGCTGGTAGTGCGGCCCTAATGCCATGATTTCAAAGATCAGGGGGGAGGGGTACCCGCTAACCAAAAAGTAAACCTCCATCTTCGGGCTGGATGAGGCAAAATAAAACGGTGCAAAACAACTCGGTGGAAGCTCAAAGCTGAATGCACCGCTTGACCCTTGGCGACTTCGAACTGACTGCCGTCTCCGACGGGAACTACCGCCTCGACGGAGGAGCTTTCTTCGGCGTGGTTCCCAAGGTCATGTGGGAGAAGAAAGTAAAGGCCGACGCCGAGAACTACGTCCCCGTTGGATTGAATTCGATAGTGGTCCGAACTGGCCAGCAGACAGTTCTGATCGAAACCGGTATCGGCAACAAACTGCCGGAGCGGTTGATCAAGATCTTCGGTCAACCCGCCAAGTTGCTCGACAATCTAGCTGCTGCGGGCGTTTCGCCGGAAGACATCGACATCGTGATCAATTCGCACCTGCATTACGATCACTGCGGCTGGAACACCGTGCTACGGGGCGACAAGGTCGTGCCAACATTTCCCAAAGCAAAATATTATGCACCCGAAGGCGAGTGGCGGCACGGACGGCTTCAACTCGAGCGCGACGCGATCAGTTACATCTCGGAAAACTACGATCCACTGATCAAAAGCGGCCAGATGGAGTTGCTGCAGGGAGATCGGGAGATCGTCCCGGGAATCTCGGTCAAAGTGTTCCCTGGACACACCGAGCATATGCAAGCCGTGATCATCAAGAGCGGCGGTCAGACTGCCTGCTATATCTCCGATCTGATTCCCACCAGGGCCCACATCGATCTGACCTGGGTGATGGCCTTCGATCTGCTGCCGCTCCAAACCATTGAAAGCCGCAAGCGGTATTACGCCCAGTCCATCCCCGAGAAGTGGCTGACCATCTTCACTCACGACCCAAACATTCCATGGGCATACGTAGAAAAAGATGAAAAAGGAAAAATGAAAGCGCGAGCGGTAGTTTAGTTTGTGGCCACCAGCGATGCGATCCGCAGTCTTTCCTCGAAAAATTCTTCCACCTTCCCTAGAATCTCGGGGGCACTCTTCGAGTCATAGATTGCTTTGCGCAGCGCGGCGCCGCCCGGAACGCCGTGTGTGAACCATGAGGCGAATTGCTTCATCTTCCCAACCGCGTCTGGCAGCTCCTCTTCGATCAGCATCTGGAAGTAGGTGCGGATCATTTGATAGCGATCGGCCTCGGCCGGTTCCTCGTAGGCAACTGCGGAGCTGTGCTCCGCTGGGCGGACGAGGGCGTCCGCCGCTATGTGGCCATTGCCTAGCCAGGCGTTATATTGCACGATCTGGCGGAAGATCCAGGGGTTTGCCGGCGCTGTCCGTCCGATCATTACTGCATCGCATCCGGTTTGCGCAACGATGGCGCAGGCGTCTTCGGGCGTGCGAATGTCGCCGTTGCCGATGACCGGAATCTTGACCGCTTGCTTGACGGCGGCAATCCATTCCCAACGCGCCTCGCCGCTGTAGCCCTGCTCGCGAGTGCGGGCGTGCAGTGCGACGGCGCATAACCCGCAGTCCTCGGCCATCTTCGCCAACTCTACGCAGATAATGTTTTCGTCGTTCCAGCCGGCACGGAACTTTACCGTGAACGGAATCTTGACGGCCGCGCGAACCGCTTCGAAAATCTTGCCAATCGCAGGCAAATCACGCAGGAGTCCCGAGCCTCCATTGCACTTGACGACCTTTTTCGCGGGACAGCCCAAGTTGAGGTCAACCAAATCAAAACCCAGACCCTCCACCATGCGAGCAGCCTCGGCCATCACTTTTGGATCGCTGCCGAAAAGCTGGGCCGAGATCGGATGTTCGTCTTCGTAAAAGTGCAAATAGCGCTTGGCCTTCGGGTCTTTCGCGCGGAGCACGCCATCGGCCGAGGTGAATTCGGTCATGATCAACCCGCATCCGCCGAGGTTGCGAATGAATCGCCGAAAGACCGTGTCCGTAACGCCCGCCATGGGAGCAAGAACGGTCGCGGGGGCGATCTGGAGATTGCCGATCGCCACTCGGTCGGGCACAGTAGCCCCAGCACGGGCGAGAACGCCCGCGCCCACATGCGCCGGATTGTCCCAGAACTTACGCACCTGGCTATTTTACTGCCTTCCCCAAGTTATGCAGCTGTGGCACAATTTGCATCACACTACTTTATGGATGAAATTCCTAGAACGTCCGCGTCAGAATCGTCCGCGCTGGATGCTGGTGCATGGATCGGCCGCGTGGTCATCGCTGTGCTGCTGGCAGAAGCGATCTGGGGATTTATTGTTTCTGTCACCAACGGCCTGGTTCTGCCGTTGCTGGCCAGGACCATGGGCGGCGATGTCCAGTCGCCGCTATATCTGGGCAAGGGCGACTTCAACCTGCCTGCTCTGTTGACTGCGGTTCTGGAGCTTTGCTTTGCGGGGATCGCCGCAGTGATCCTGAATTCTTTTCTACAGCGCAAACCCAGGGTGCGGCGCGGCAAGCCGGTGAGGGTGAGTCCGATTCCGGCGCAGCCCGCGGCTGCGGCCCGAGCTGCGGCTGTGCCGCCATCGCCCCCGGTCGTGCCGGTTCAAGGGGCAGTTTCAGTGCCGCCGCCTGCGCCCCCCGTGGTCGCCACGCCGGTGCCAACGCCTACAGTGCCATCGGCAGCGCCAGCAGCGGCGTCGCAGGCACAGTCGTCGGGTCAATTCTGGTCGCCGCCTGAACCCCCGTCGCAGGCTAAGGCGACAGCGCCGCCTCCTCCGTCCCTGAAGGCGAAGCCAGCGAAACCGAAACCGCCCAAGGAGGTCTACTACAACATCGTGGGGGAACCCATTAACCCTACGGAAGACGACTGATTCAGCTTGAGCCCGGACGGGCGGGGACGCCCGTCTCCATTGATTCATTCGCCAAATACCAAAGAGCCTCTCTGATGGAGAGGCTCTTGAAACAGGCTAAATCGCGGCCCGAAACTTAGGCCTTCGGTGTTTCTTTCTTGGCGTACTTGCGGCGGAAACGTTCCACGCGACCGGCGGTGTCCATGAGCTTCTGCTTGCCTGTAAAGAATGGATGGCAACTGGAGCAGATTTCAACGTGGATGTCGCCCTTGTGGGTCGAGCGGGTGGTAAAGCTGTTGCCGCATGCACACATGACGCGGATTTCGTTGTAAGCGGGATGTATGGCTGCTTTCATGATGTTTGGACCTCTGTACCGAACTTCTCAAGGAACAATTCGATTCTAAAGGATGCCCGCAGGATTCAGCAAATGGAACCGCCCTGCTCGGTTTCTCGTAGACCAAGAAAAGATCAATAAACCACAGAGAGCGCAAAGGATCAAAAAAGTCTCGTCGGCCGTCTCGGTTGACTTGACCGCAACTTCCTTATTAGGACATAATCGACACTGTCATGAATGATCTAATAGTCTTGGCCACCCTGCTCGACGGTCCGAAGCACGGATATCAGTTGAAGCGCGAGGCTGGGTTCATTCTTGGGCAGGGTGTGATGCACAACAATCTGGTCTATCCGTTGTTGCGGCGCTTCACCTCCGTGGGCTGGGTCACCAAGAAGAGTATGCCGGGAGAGCGTGGCCAAACGCGTCTCCAATACGCGATCACCCCGCTGGGAAGGCGGGAGCTGGTTACACGCCTGAGCGAATTCGGCGAAGCAGATGCATCATCGTTCTCGTGCTTCATCACACGAGTTGGAATGTTCGCATTGCTCGAAGAGCAGGTCCGCGCACGCATCCTGCAACAGCGCGAGAGTTACCTGCAACACCGCGAAGAAAGATTGACCGCCATGCGCCAGAACGTGGATCTGGGGATTTATGGCGGAGAGGTCGTCCGCTATTTGATCGAGCAGATTGAATCCGAGCGAGCTTGGATCCGGCGCCTTCGCCGGCTCGGGGCCAGCCCAAAAAACAGCCGGCCTGAAATGACGGGGAGGAAGAGATGAAGTTCATCACGCTATCGAATTTAGAGTTTGCGCCGTGGTATGCGCTTCTTATTTATTGGGCGCTTAGCGCTCTGCGCCTGAAGCGGATCAAGGTCTCGGAAGACCCCGCCAGCCGGCTCTGGCACATCGGCATTATGGTTCTGGCATTTATGCTTTTGTATTCCGACAGACTCGCGCTCGGCCCGTTAGGCTGGCGCTTTGCGCCGCAGAGCGCGTTGGTTTGGGCTCCCGGCATCTTACTGACATACGTTGGCGCTGGGTTGGCGATTTGGGCGCGGTACAGTTTGGGTCAATACTGGAGTGGGCGGGTTACTCTGAAGGAAGACCATCAGCTCATCCGTGTCGGCCCATACGCTTATGTTCGTCACCCGATCTACTCTGGGCTGCTCTTGGCGATGGGTGGCACAGCACTGGTCGTTGGGGAGTGGCGCGCACTGGTTGGCGTGTTGCTGGCCCTTTTTGAACTCTCTCGCAAAGCCGCAAAAGAAGAAGCCTTGCTGGCTACGGAATTCGGCGACCAGTACGGGGAGTATCGCAGGCAAGCTGGCTTTCTGACACCGCGTTTCCGTTAGATACTGCCTGGCTTCTTCGCGGTTTCGACGGGCGAGAACGCCCGTCCTCCTGACCCGCAAATAAAAACGGCAGGGCCGACCCCCTGCCGTATTCGATGCGAAACTGGGCCCGATTACTTACTGCGGTTGACCGCTTTCTTGAGTTCGGCGCCGGCCGAAAACTTTGCCACCTTCCGGGCAGCGATCTTAATAGTGGCGCCCGTCTGCGGGTTGCGCCCATTGCGAGCCTTTCTCTGCGATACAGAGAAAGTGCCGAAACCAATCAACGCTACTCGATCGCCTTTTTTCAGGGCGGACGTAATGCTGTCTACGGTTGTGTCGATTGCGGTAGCTGCTTGAGCCTTACTGATGCCGCTACCAGATGCGATTCGGTCAATGAGATCGGCTTTGTTCATCGTCTCTCCTGGCAGGTCTCTTTGTCCTCAAAGCGCGCGGGGAGGGGCACTCCCTGAGTGAGAAACCCGGCGGCCTTATTTAGCTCCTGACAAAGAGGAATGTCAACTGTGAAAATCGGCTCTGGATGCCTTGTTTGGGTCGTCTGAGTGGAAAAACTGTCCAAGGATTGGAATCTGGGCGAGAAACCGAAGCTACCCTCCCTGCCGGTTTGCGGCGGCGGAGAGTGGCTGCTTTGGCTTTCAACTCTTTATCCGTTCGTTGGGTTAGTCCCCTGAAGGCACCAAGCTTTCCTCCGGGCCGGGTTCTGCAACTTGCAGTTGGATTGTCGAAATCGATGGGCAGTCGCCGAGAATTGGCTGACAAGCCGTGTCCGGGCCGCTCTTCGGGCGCACCGGAGGCTTTATCTGGGCGAACTGCTCGGCCTCGGTAGAACCGGCTAGCGCCGTCACCGATGACGTTCCCCCGGCAATTACCTGGGTGACAGCGTCGAAGTAGCCGGTACCCACGAAGCGCTGATGCTTCACGGCCTCGTAGCCATGCTGGAATTCACGGCTGAATTCTTTCTCCTGGAGTCTGGAGTACGCGGTCATCCCGGTGACCTTGTATCCGCGAGCCAGTTCAAACATGCTCAGGTTCAAAGCATGGAAACCAGCCAGGGTGATGAACTGGAACTTGTATCCCATGGCCGCAAGCTCAGTCTGGAAGCGGGCGATGGTGGCGTCGTCCAGCTTCTTCTTCCAGTTGAACGATGGCGAGCAGTTGTAAGCCAGCATCTTGCCGGGATATTTCGCATGTACGGCGTCGGCGAATTGGCGAGCTTCCTCCAGGTCGGGGTGCGAAGTCTCGCACCAGATGAGCTCCACGTACGGCCCGTAGGCAAGGGCGCGGGCGATGGCCGATTCGATTCCGCCGCGGATGCCGTAGAAGCCTTCTGGAGTTCTTTCTCCGGTAAGGAACTCGCGGTCGCGCGGATCGACGTCGCTGGTGATCAGGTGGGCGCTGTCGGCATCGGTACGCGCCATGATCAGCGTGGGTACACCTAACACGTCGGCCGCCAGACGGGCCGCCACCAGCTTTTGAATCGCCTCGACGGTCGGCACCAGTACCTTACCGCCCAGGTGACCGCATTTTTTGGCGGAAGAGAGTTGATCCTCGAAGTGGACACATGCTGCGCCGGCCTCGATCATGGCCTTCATCAATTCGAATGCGTTCAGGTTGCCACCGAAGCCGGCCTCGGCGTCGGCAATCAGCGGAGCAAACCAATGCACTCCGTTCTCACCTTCGGCATGATGAATCTGGTCCGCGCGGGTTAATGCCTGATTGATGCGGCGACAAAGATTGGGCACGCTGTCGGCCGGGTACAAGCTCTGGTCGGGATACATCTGCCCGGCATCGTTGGCGTCGGCCGCAACCTGCCAGCCGCTCACGTAGATGGCTTTCAGTCCAGCTTTGACCTGCTGGACGGCTTGGTTCCCCGTCATGGCGCCGAGGGCGGGAACGTACGAGTCGCTGTGCAGGAGGTCCCAAAGCCGCTCCGCGCCCTGCCGAGCTAGGGTGTGTTCGATGTGGAGGGATCCTTGCAGACGGTCGACATCCTTCGCAGTGTAAGGCCGGGTTATTCCTGCCCAGCGCGTGCTCAACTTCCATTCCATTGCCGTGTTTGAGCTATTTCCATTTCCGTTACTGCCCATATTTTGCGTTCCTTTGTGGCCGCCAGAAGGCCTGCATCTTTGCGGATTGTGGAGCACAAACCGAGGCCGGTCAAACTGAACCTTTCTATCATCTCGATAAAGGATTGTTATCAGGGCGGCTGTCTGTGATAATCGGATGTTGTTAGATACGGAAATCGGCGGGCAGGTAACGCATGGAAATCGACCAGGTTGAGACCTTCCTCGCGGTGGCGACATTTGGCGGCTTTCATCGCGCCGCAGAAGCCTTGCGCATCAGCCAGCCGGCCGTGAGCGCCCGCATCAAGGCGCTGGAGGACTCGCTTGGCGTAAGGCTGTTTTCGCGGTCCCGGGGCGGATTGATCGTTTCAGATGCGGGACGCACGTTTCGTCCTCACGCCGAGCTACTCTTGCGGACAGCCGCCCTCGCCCGGCAAGCTGTCCACGAATTACAATCATCGAGCGGAACGCCGTTGCAAATTGCCGCCGCGCTTTCGATCTCCGTTTATTTTCTGCCCGATATTTTGAAGCGCTTTCAGCGGGCTCATCCCCACGTGATCATTAGCATTCGCCCGGGTCACTCGAAAGAGGTCTTGGATATGGTGTTGAGCGAAGAAGCAGAAATTGGACTGGCTCGCTCCCTGCAACATCCCGAGGTTGAAACCATCAGGCTTCGAGATGATCCTTTGTTGCTGGTCGCACATCCCACGCGCAGTCCGAAACACTCGCGGCGGGCGCGGCTAGAGCAGGTAGCAACCTGGCCGCTGATTTTCTACGACCGGGGATCGAGTGACTGGACACTCACCCATAGCCTGTTTCGCACCGCGGGCTTAGTTCCGAATGTGGCCCTCGAGGTTGACTCGATCGAGACGGCGAAGCGGATGGTGGAACGCGGGCTAGGCCTTTCTTTCCTACCTCAACTCGCGGTTGGCCACGAAATTCGCATTCATAAACTGACCACTGTGAAACTCCTGGATGCGGAACCGCTACGGCGAAGCCTGGATGTGATCCATCCCCGGCATCGTCCACTGAGAACGGAAGCCCGCGCGTTCTTGCAGATGGTTCGAGAAGCGGCGAACGAAAATTCTTCGGGCGGCAATCCTGGCAAGAAAATAAAATCACGCCGATAGCCGGCGTGCGAGCCAGAGTCACGCGGGGACAGGCGAGCCTGCCCCGAGCAGAGGTCGGCCAGAGTTTGCCGTCCTCCCTTTTCCGCCTCCATCCACAACCTTGACCACATCTCCACAGCATGTGCACAGGAGAACAGTTCTTTCGCATTGCCATGAGTCGGAACATTGAGGCACCCTTCGAAACGCACCTTACATCATGGCTTCTGTACCCGTGAGTTCTCGACGAAACCAACTTTTGGAGTGGTTTCGCTTCTACGTTCACCGCTTGGTGGGAGACGTACGATACAGGGCCCTGAAGGACTATCAGCAAGCGTGGTATTTGAATTTACTGTTTGCATCATGGGTTTCGGAGCGACCGGGATATTTGCCAGACGACGGGCAGTTGTGGCGCCTCGCGAATGCGCGCACTCGGCAATTCTTTGAAAAAGAATGCGAGCCGATCCTGTGCATGTTCGAGCGCGAGGGCTCGATGACTGACGGTGGATTTACAATCGCGGGAGCCGAATTGATTAGCTGCATACAGCCTGCCAAATATTTGTTGATTTAATGTCAGTTTTCCAAAGCGATTCTTGCCCATTCACACCCGCGGCAGGACTACGCTACTAAGCTATAGGAGGTATGAGGGGATGAGAGAAGCAGTTCGTAGTGGACGTAGAGCGAATTTCTTCATTACGGAGAACAGATTTATTGATTGTTACGCAGCGAAAGTTGGCGGGAGCGGAGTTGCTGTGTATAGCATTCTTCAGCGTTGCGCAAACTCAGAGACCAAAGAAACTTGGATCAGCGCCCATAAAATGGCGGAGGTGTTGGATATAGACAGGAGCACCGTTTATCGCCAGTTAAAACAGCTCGAGGATTTGCGACTGATCAAAAGTATGCGAACTCGTGAAAAAACAATTTATGTAGTTCTTCCTGTCCCTCCCCCTCGCCCAGAAGCAGGCTCTACCCCGCTTTTCGACGCAATCGATCCCAAATCCTCCGAGCGGGATGCAAACTGGCCAGTCGCACCAGCAGGAATAAGTCCGACTAGTGAGACTGATTCTCGCGAGCGCAACGCATCAGTTGCACAAATACCACAGCCGGTCTCATCAGCACGACCAGACAGTCGCACCGGCGAGAATCGCAATAAGGAAGAACAAGACGTATTTAACAAGACACAAGAACAAGACTTAAGGGGGAACAAGACTTTACAAGTGCCCCCCTACGAAACGGATGAAGCGCGAACTCAAAAGGGCATCCTGCGGATCGTTGAGCTCATGGGAATGCCTGGAACCCCAACGAACCTTAGAATTATTGAGGCTGCGGTTAAAGCTGAGATCCAATATGCCGGGAGGTCACCTGATGATGCAGTAAGTGTTATTGCCGGAGCGGCCATCAGTGACCGAGAGAAGGGCGTACAAATCAATAAGTTTTGGTTTGAAGATGCGAAATGGAGGAGCCGTGGACGAACTGGTAAAGGCCAACAACAATTCGAGCGAATCAAGAGAGCGCGAGACGAGGCGCACGCCATCATCGATGCGGAAATGGATCGCTGACCAAGTCGCGGCGCTCGGACTGGCTATGGGTGACGACCCTTCGACGGAGCGCCTTTTGGTGTATGCCGAAGACCTCTGCGATATACCGGAAGGACGTTTGGCTCGGGCGTTCCTGAGAGCACGCCGAGAGTACGAATATCTGAAGCTGCCGCCGGTTGCATTTATACGCCGAATGGCTGGGGTCGATGCTCCAGCAGATGGTCGTCCCGGACCGGAGGAAGCGTGGGCGCGGATGCCAAAGGGAGAGCGTGCTGAGGAAGATAGCATTGTATGGTGCGAAGAAGAGCGCAGCGCCTATGGGGCCTGCCGAGGGTTGCTACTCAACGGCGATCAGATCGGCGCGCGCATGGCTTTCAAGGAGCGCTACGAAAAGGAGCTTGCAGAGGCTCGCCGCCAGGGAAGGCCTGCCCAATGGACAGTGAGCATGGGTTACGACATCGAGCACCGCTTGACCACACTGTCGACCGCCGTTCAAGAACGCCGCGTGAGTCTGGAGAACGCGCTGGAGTTTGTGCCGGGAGAGCGACGCAATGACTTTGCGCGAATGCTGCCGTCCGCTGAGGCCAATGCGTTGTTGACAGGGAAGGTTGAGAAAGTGCCCAATCTTCCGGGGCTGGGCGGGATACTAGCGAAGATGCGAATGGAAGGCACCGTCCCCGAAGAGCTCAAGGCAAATCCGCTGCCCCTGCGCAAGACCTCGTCAGACCGCTCTCCGGATGAGTCGCGCGCGCTGCGCGAAAAGGCCGACGCTCAGAAGGAGTTCCTGAAGCGCTCGCGAAATGGGTCCGGGGAGTGACGCTGCATGAACGCCATCCTAACCTGGCTGCAGCGGGAGCACGATGGAGGGACATTCGGGTGGAAAACGAAACGAAGCGCACTTTGCAGCTGATACTTGAGACTATGCAAGAGCAACAGAGCCGTTATCCCGTCGCAGGGCTTGCAGAACGAATCGACCGCATGACGCAAGAGGTTCATAGGCCGGAATCCCTCGCCATTGGCCCGCACTTGTTCTCGATACTGGAAATCATCCGCGAGCAGGGTGCCCGCTATCCCGTGACGGGGCTTACTGCCAGCTTGGAGCGCGTTACTCAGGAGCTTGATAAGCCGGAGTCATTCACGATCGAACACCATTTATTGTCGATACTCGAAATCATGCGCAACCAACAACGCCGTTATCCAGCTACCGGGCTCGCGGACCGAATCGAGCGTATTGTTCGCGAGGCCACCAAACCGGAACCCTTCGCAGGGTAGGTCTGCTGGGGGCAGGCCTGGCTGCGCGCGACGTACTGAAAAGCTAGGCAAACCCGATTCCAAATACAATGATTCAGTGCTCCCACAGCGGCTAGAGTGTGTTCCCGTTCACGACTCTGAACTCTTCGCTGCAGTCCCACCAACGCCTGCAGTTTTTCTTCTTCGCGGGGACGATCCCCACTCTGAGCCTTACGTCAGCAAAACTGCCAACCTGCGCCGCCGCCTCCAGCGGCTGCTGGGCGCGCCCGCGGAACATAGCAAGAAACTCAACTTGCGCGATCGCGTTCGTTGGATTGAATACAGCCCGACTGGCTCGGACTTCGAATCTGGCTTTTTGCTTTATCGGTTGCTGCGCTCAGCGTTCCCGAAAACTTACGGCAACCGTCTGCGACTGCGTTTTGCGCCCCTCGTAAAACTCCACTTGGAGAACGAATTTCCGCGGGGATCCGTCACAACGCGGCTTGGACGCCTACGCGGGCGCAACGTTTACTACGGGCCGTTTCCATCGCGCACCGTGGCCGAGAAGTTTGCCAGCGACTCTCTCGATTTCTTCAAGATGCGCCGCTGCGTGGACGATCTGCATCCCGATCCTAAGTTCCCGGGCTGCATCTACTCGGAGATGAAGATGTGTCTCGCTCCCTGTTTCAAAGGTTGTAGCGACGATGAATACCAAACCGAAGTTGCCCGCGTGCAGGAGTATTTCGACACCGGCGGCGAATCTCTGGTGCGGGAAATCTCCGTGCAGCGCGACACCGCTTCAGCCAATCTGGAATTTGAAAATGCTTCCGCCCTACACGCGCGCCTGGACAAGCTCAAACCCGTGCTGAGCCAACTTGCGGAAGTCGTGCACCGCATCGATGGCCTTTCGGGCGTCATGGTGCAGCGAAGTGCCAGTGCAGAATCCGTCAACTTCTTCCGCGTCGATGCTGGGCGCATTTCAGGGCCCGTGACTTTTGCCATTCAGTCCGCGGAACACACCAAATCACAGTCGATGGAATCGCGAGTCGAGGAAGCCCTCGCCTCGTTTCCAGCGACGACTGCAGGTACAACGCTTGAAACCATGGAGCACCTGGCGATGCTGAAGCGTTGGTATTACCGAAGCAGCCGCCTGGGAGAAATCTTTTTTGGGGATGAGAGGGGCACGTTGCCAATGCGCCGTCTAGTGCGGGGCATTGCGCGTGTTTATCGCGGGGAGAAATCAGATGCCGATGCTGTTAATCCTTTACCCGGCTCTGCGGGATAGTTAACGATGTAGAGGAGTCATGCAATATGGCAGTTACTAAACAAGACCGCAAAGACAACGCGCTGCGTGAGCATGTTATTTATTTGCTCGAAGGAGGCGGCGCTCATGCCAAGTTCGAAGAAGTTGTCGCAGGCATTCCGCCGAAACTGCTTGGACAAAAGCCTGCTGGCCTTCCGCATTCCCTCTGGATGCTGCTGGAACACCTGCGTATCGCGCAATGGGACATTCTCGAGTTCAGCCGCAATGCGAAACACGTTTCCCCGGGATGGCCCGAAGGATACTGGCCGGAAACGGATGCGCCGCCCCGGGCTACCGCGTGGAATGCAAGCGTGAAGAAATTCCGCCACGACCTGAAGGCGATGCAGGACTTGGTAAAAAATCCCAAGACCGATCTGTTCGCCAGAATTCCGTGGGGCGATGGCCAGACCATCCTTCGCGAAGCCCTGCTGGTGGCCGATCACAACGCGTACCACCTCGGGCAGATGTTAGACGCGCGCCGCCTTCTGGGAGCATGGCCGGAAAAATGAACGTCAGCTTCGCCGTGGATTCGCTCGGATGAACACGGATTAGCGCCACCGCGAAGCTAGCCTGCTTTGAACATTTGCACATTTCGCGCGGGCCGCTTCCTGAACACGACGCGGACTCCATCGCGCCATCGCTCGTCAATACCAAGCAACGCCCAGTCAATTTCTGGCGAGATGTAATGCAGCAGAGTGTCCGTCGCGGGATGCACATGGAGGGCCGGAGCGACGAGAAATAGTAGGGGCTTATCCGCGGAGAACTCTCGTCCGGGAAAGTATCCGAAATGCTGGAACTCACCGCGCTCGTGATGCCATGCAACTCGAGCCCAGTAGTCGAGACCTTGTAAGGGCAAGTGAATGTCCTCGTCGGCTTTGAGTTCGACGACCGCGAGACGACCGTCGCGCGTGACCGTGAGCACGTCGATCATGGCGCGATCGGACGCCGAAAATGCTGGCACCTGCGAATACACGCAGGTTGAATCCAGGCGTTCGTCCACTGCTGCTACGTTTTGCACCACCAGCGATTCCAGCCAGCGTTCGGGATGCAGCCGCCATAGCGGATGATCGCGCGGCCCCCCGGGATGACGCACTTCGCCGATGCTTCGCACCAGTTGCACGAACGCCGCGAAGTTTGTGTCGCTGAGAACTCGTTCCTGGGCGCCCACGCCGAAGACGATTTGCGAAGTGCTGAGAAACGATCCCGGCTCATGCGCCAGCCGCGCCCGTGCGAATTCTAAGCCGTGACAACGGAAGGCGATCTCGGCGGGTGACAAAGTTGCGACTTCGACCTCGGACATCAGCTGGCGAACCTGCGCGACTGCGGCGGCAAACCTCGCCTGCACTGCTGGCTCGTCGGTCGCGTGTATGAGTCGAGTCGCAACGTTGCCGCAATCGGAGATATCCAACGTCTTTAAGCTATCGTCGCGCTCTTCGAGTTCATACAACTGCCACTTGGCCGCCTCCGCGTTCAAATGCGCCATGCGTTCCCGAGTTAGGGCAGAAGCTCCCGCAGGGAGAAACAGCTTCAGCCCCTCGACAGCGAACTTCCCAGCTTTCGAAAGTCGGCAGGCATCGAGCCACAGAATACCGAAGGTCAACGCCGCATCGATGGAGCCCTGTGTCTCCTGCGCATTGACTCCCAACACCGCAAATGCGGATTGCCCCCGATGCAGCAAGCCGCGCGCATAGACAGGTCCAAACGAGCGTTCGAGATCCATGGAAGTGTTGAGCTTGTTTGCCGTGAACCCGGGGAATCGGCGCTGCAGCATGCGTTGTAATATCCGCTGGTACGACACGCGCGCTGCCCGCTTCGCCGTGGGCGTGCGCCGGTCGCGTTCGCGGCAAATCTCCAGCTTGTTTGGTTTCGTCTGTCCCAGGCGTTGCACCGCCAGCCGAAGAGTTTCATTCTTAACCTCGGCCTCCAGTACTCGCCGCACGAAGTTCCGTTCCTCGGACCACAAATGCAACAGGCACTTGTTACGCTCCCCGGAGATGGAATACTTAGATTGGGCGAGATCAAAAACCACAGCACCGTCTTCGATGATTACGGCATCGCGGGCACACACCAGAAAATCTTCGACCGTACGTACGAGGGATTCAGGAGTCACAGCGCGAGTGTTTCAGGTGATCCACAATCTCGTCTGTGACGAGTGAACATGGCCTTGCGAGCTGGTCAGCTTCGTGTACAGAAAACGCGCGAGGTAGCCCGCGCCACACGAGCACGTATGGGATAATGACTCACGGAGCTTTTTGCACTCCGAGGGCATCTAATCGACGTGGATAAAAATAGATTCTTCTTCCAGCATTACGGCCTGACTGAGCACGATCTTGAGCAGTATTTGGCGGCGGCTCTTTCAGCCGGCGGCGACTACTGCGACCTTTATTTCGAATATCTTTCTTCGACTTCACTAATGGTGGACGAATCCATGGTGAAGTCGGCTTCCCAAGGGATTTCCGCCGGATGCGGCGTCCGCGTGATCGCCGGCGAGCGGACTGGATACGCTTACACCGACGATCTTTCCTCCGAGCGTATTCTGCACGCTGCCCGCACCGCCGCTTTAATTGCCAGCGGTCCGGCTAAGACTCCCGTGGTCGGCTTCCAGGAAAAGCCTGCGCGCAGTTTGTATCCAGTGACGTTGCCTTCCGTGGACGCGGAAATTACGGCGAAGGTCGAGCTGGTAATGCGTGCGGATCAGGCGGCGCGCGCCTTTGATCCCAGAATTAAGGAAGTCCGTGCCAGCTACTCGGATGAGCTTCGGCACATTCTGGTAGTCGGATCGGATGGCACCTTTGCCGAGGACTCTCAACCACTGGCGCGGGTGAACGTTTCCTGTATCGCAAAAACGGATGGTAATTCCGCGCGGGGCAGCGCCGGCGGCGGTGGACGCGTGGCCCTGGACTTTTTCTTCGGAGAAAAGACGCCAGAATATTTCGCCAAGGAAGCGTCGCGTCAGGCGATTCTGCAACTGGATGCTCGCGAAGCTCCGGCGGGCGAGATGGAAGTTGTGCTTGGTCCGGGCTGGCCCGGCGTGCTTCTGCACGAAGCCGTGGGTCACGGTCTCGAGGCAGACTTCAATCGCAAGCAGACTTCCGCGTTTGCTGGCTTAATCGGAAAACGAGTGGCCAGCGAAAAGTGCACCGTGGTTGATAACGGAACCATGCCGTGGCGACGCGGCTCCCTCAACGTGGACGATGAAGGGGAGCCCACCCAGAACACTGTGCTCATCGAAAAGGGAATCTTGAAGGGGTATCTGAGTGACAAGCTGTCGGCGCGCCTGATGGGAATGGCCGATACCGGCAACGGACGCCGCGAAAGCTACGAGCACATTCCCATGCCGCGCATGACCAACACCTATATGCTCGCAGGGGAAGACGATCCACAAGACATTATTCGCTCCGTTCGTCATGGCCTTTACGCGGTAAACTTCGGCGGCGGGCAAGTGGACATTACGAATGGGAAGTTCGTTTTTTCGGCGTCCGAAGCATATTTGATTGAAGATGGGCAGATCACAGCTCCGATCAAGGGAGCGACATTGATCGGAAACGGCCCCGATGTTCTCACTCGGGTTTCGATGGTCGGCAATGACTTGAAACTCGACGAAGGCGTTGGCACCTGCGGTAAAGACGGGCAGGCCGTACCTGTCGGCGTCGGCATTCCGACAATCAAGATCGATCGCCTGACTGTTGGCGGAACAGCACGGAAGGATCCCGGCGGCTTCATGCAGTAAACGTGCCAGGGCAACCACTCTTGTTTTCTTGGTGTACCTTCGTGTCCTTTGTGGTTGATGCCGTTGAATACATTCAACACAAAGGGCCCGAAGGTACACCAAGGGATGCTCAGATAAACGAATTCTATGTCCCAAACTCAGCTTGAAACTCGAAACCTGCCAATTGAGACCGACCTCCGCGAACTGGCTCGGGATATTGTTCGTCGCGCTGTGACTGGCGGAGCAAGTGCCGCGGAGTGTGTCATCCGTGAAGGAGATGAGTTCTCCACTGTTGTCCGCTTAGGGCAGGTCGAAACTTTGAAAGAATCCGGATCGAAGGCGATCGGCATGCGCGTTTTCTACGGCCAACGCGCGGCCAGCACCTATTCCAGCGACTTCTCTCGCGACGGCCTTGACCGCATGGTCAAATCGGCGCTGGAACTGGCCAAGATCACCTCTGAAGATCCGTTCGGCGGAATTCCTGAAGCTTCGCAACTGGGCTCAATCAGCGGCGATCTCGATCTGTACTCGGCCGATGTTTATTCCCTTCCCGGAGAAGAGCGCATCAGCTACGCGCGGCGGGCCGAGAAGGCTGCGCTCGACTACGACCCTCGTATCAAGAATTCTGAAGGTGGTTCCTTCGAAGCCGCAACCGGACATAAGATTCTGGCCAACTCTCACGGCTTCGTCGGCGAGTATCAGCGTTCCTATTGTTCTCTCGCAGCCGTGCCGATCGCACAGTCCGACGACGGCGCCAAGCAACGCGATTACTGGTTTTCGGTCGCCCGCAGCCTAAGCCGACTCGAATCTCCCGAGCATGTGGGAAGGACAGCCGCGCTGCGCACGTTGCGTCGCCTCGGCGCCCGAAAGTCGAAGACCGCGAAGGTCCCTGTGGTTCTCGATCCCATGGTTTCGAACTCGATCCTCGAGCACATTTTCGAGGGAGTGAATGGCGACTCCATTTATCGCGGAGCATCATTCCTGGCCGGCAAGCTGGGACAGAAAGTGGCAGGCGAGAGCGTCAACGTGATCGACGACGGCACCATCCCCGGCGCTTTTGGAACCAGCCCTTTTGACGGCGAGGGCATTCCATCAAGGCGCACCATCGTGATTGAGAACGGCGTGCTCAAATCTTACCTACTGAACACGTACACCGCGAAAAAACTCGGTCTCCAGACTACTGGCAACGCTTCTCGCGGGTTGGCGGGAACTCCCGGAATCGGCCCCGGGAATTATTTCCTGCAGCCGGGCACAAAAACGCCCCAGCAAATTATCGCAGAGATCAAAGACGGCCTTTACGTCACCGAGTTTCTCGGACACGGAGCCAATCTGGTTACCGGAGATTATTCGCGCGGCGCTTCGGGACTCTGGATTTCCGGTGGAGAAATCGCTTATCCCGTGGAAGAGATTACGGTGGCAGGAAACTTGAAAGAAATGTTTTTCAACATCTCCGAAATCGGAAACGACCTCGAGTTCCGCGGCGCCGTGGCTTGTCCGACGATCAGGCTTGATGGACTGATGGTCGGCGGCGAATAGGAAGTTATCGATTCTTTTCATCTTCACTCCAAATTGTTTTCTTCTCACATGAATCGCTCTGCAACTAGGCCATCTGAACTGGGAACTCGTTTCTCTATCGCCGATAGTACAATCTGATGGCATGGGCGGTCTCATCGAGCCATCTCCGCTGACTGAAAAGGATCGCGACTCGAACTTGCGCCCGATTCTGTTTGGTGTGGCGCTGGTCGTGGTCGTGGTCGGCGTCATTGCTCTGCTGACTCGCGGCACTCCCAAGGGCGCGACTGCTCCGCATCCGTACGCTGCCAACCTCAAACTTTCCGATCTGAAAATGAGTGCGGCGGAGAATTTTGTAGGGGCAAGCGTGACCTATATCGACGGCACCGTCACCAACGCCGGCGATAAAACGGTTACTCATGCAATCGTCCACGTTGGTTTCAGGAACTCACTCGGAGAAGTCGCACAAGCCGAAAACGTGCCTCTACACGTTCTGCAAACCACCGGACCATACCCGGACGCCGTCGATCTCACTCTATCGCCGCTGGCTCCAGGCCAGGGCAAAGCGTTCCGTCTCACTTTCGAGCACATCAGCAGCGACTGGAATCAAGCCTATCCCGATCTGCAGGTGACCGACGTCACGGTGAAGTAGAAGCCAGGAATCGAGAGCCCCACGGATCCACGCGGATCACCCCTAATTTCCTGATCCGTGCGATCCGTTAAAATCCGTGGCCGGATTCCAATTCCTTTAGAATGCCTTCATGGCCAACGCGACGCCAATACGCTTAACAGAAACTGTCAAAGCTGGCGGTTGTGCATCGAAGCTAAGCCCAGCCATTCTGGACAAAGTTCTCAGCAGGCTGCCTCGGCAGAACGACCCGAATGTTCTGGTCGGCTTCGATCATGCCGATGACGCCGGAGTGTATCTAATCGGACCTGGCAGCGCTTTAGTGCAAACAGTGGATTTTTTCACGCCGATGGTCGACGATCCTTACACATTTGGCCAGATCGCTGCCACCAATGCGCTGAGTGACGTTTACGCGATGGGCGGCCAACCTCGCACTTCGCTTGCCTTGGTTTGTTTTCCCGAAAAAGCCGATTTGGCGATTCTGGAACGCGTGCTCGCCGGCGGACTTTCCAAAATGATTGAGGCCGGCTGCTCGGTGATTGGCGGCCACAGCGTTCGCGACGACGAGATGAAGTTTGGATATTCCGTGACTGGCCTGATTGATCCTGCCCGCGTGCTTACGAATGGCGGTGCGATACCGGGTGATCGTCTTCTCTTCACCAAAGCGCTGGGGACAGGCGTAATCTCTACGGCGATCAAGAAAAAAGCCGCACAACAAACGTGGATCGATGCCGCGATCGCTTCCATGACCACGCTGAACAAGAAAGCCGCTGAGGTCATCGCGGACCATGTGGGACAGAATCTTCGAACCGGTCGGGCGCAGCAAAGCCCCGCGGCTGGTGGCCAACAACCAACGACTAACGACCGTTTCAGCGTCCACGCCATGACCGACGTTACCGGATTCGGGCTGATCGGGCACGCCCGCGAAATCGCGCTCGCCTCGCGCGTTTCGCTTCGCTTCTATGCGAATCGAATTCCACTGCTCGAGGGCGCGCTGGAATGCGTATGCGCTGGCCACGTTCCCGGAGGCCTGAAAGCCAACCGCGAATTTGCCGAGTGCGTGGTTGGGTATGAAGGCGGAATCAGCGACGAAATGAAGGCGATTCTCTTCGATCCGCAGACCGCCGGTGGTCTGTTGATCGCGGTCGCTGCAGACGACGCAACCGAACTCACGCGAGCCCTCAACGCGGTCGGAGTTCCCGCCGTAGAAATCGGGGAAGTATTACCTGCGACCAAACCTCTGATCGCGGTTGCACCCTGATTCGACCAAGCCGCTCACTCAAAACGCCGCTAGTGGAATGCCTTGCCTTTGGCCAACATCGCTAGAATCATTTCCATACGCCTTTGCTTCGTTTCCGGCTTCTTGGCGGTTTGCAGACGGTAGGCAATGGCATAACGATTCGCTTTGTTCAGCGACTCGAAAAAAGCTTCCGCTTTCTTGTTCCGCCGCAACGCCGCCAGAAAATCCTCGGGAAAAGTTGCTTTGCTCGGGGAATCATAGGCAGCTGTCCAACGTCCATCTTTCTTCGCGGTATCTATTTGAACCCCGCCGGCCGCTTTCATCCGGCCCGCTGCTATTAGCCTTTCCGCATGTTGCGTGTTGATCTTGGACCAACCGCTCTTGGGCCGTCTTGGTGTGAATCTTTGCCGCCACGAAACTTCGTCATGGCGCTGCTTCTGGCCGTCAATCCATCCAAAGCAGAGCGCCTCATCCAGCGCTTCGGCATAGGTGACAGAAGATTCTCCCGAGTCTTTTTTGAAAATACGCAGCCAAATCCCATCTGAGATGCGATGGTTAGCAGCCAGCCACTTGCGAAACTCCGAGGACGAGCGAAAGGAAAGAATTTGGGCGCCGCTATCTTTCAATTCAGAAGCTCCCAAATCCGCGCCAGATGATGATCGTCGTGCTCGGCAACGAAATACAAATGGTCGACCAATCGAAAAGGTTTCTTGAGCCTCGGGTGAGGGATTGATCGGAAAAACAGCGCAGGCTCCAGCCCGCCAACTCGATCGACAAGTTGCAAGCGGGCATTGCGGAAGTCAGTCAGGATCTCCTCAACGTGGCGCTGATTATGCCCTGCTTCGTGAGTTTTTCGATTGCTCAAGTCGGCGGTTGTGAGTTCGGCGTTCCCCGCGAGGTAGTCCTCGACGCGCGCCATCCACAAAGGTTCCAAGTCAAGCAAATGTCCAGCATGTTCCTGCGCCGACCACTTTTGCGCTGGTTTCCGCACTAACCGCTCACGGGGATACGCGCGAACCATTTCCTCTAACCGTGCCGGGGTCCCTCGCAAGCGGACGCAGAGGTTCGGAGATAACTCCGCCGGGAACGAAAATTCGAACTTCCGCTCAAACCAATTGGGAACTTGACTCATGGATTCACCCTATCAAAAATAACGAGCCTAACGCGCGACGACCGCCCAAACTCTTGACACCCAGCTGCCAGCCCGCGCATCTATAAACTAGTAATCAGATCAGCGTTCCTCTCGCCACGCTTCTAAATTTTCTTACCAGGAGGCAATTATGAAAACTCGAAAACTTGGACGCGGCGGCCCGACAGTCTCCGCCATGGGCCTGGGCTGCATGGGTATGTCGGAATTCTATAGCGGACGCGACGACAATGAATCTCTAGCCACAATTCACCGCGCCCTCGAACTCGGCATCACATTTCTCGACACCGCCGATGTTTACGGGCCGTTGATCAACGAAGAACTCGTTGGCAAGGCCATTCAAGGGCGTCGCGATCAGGTCGTGCTGGCCACCAAGTTCGGCATTGTTCGCGACCCCAAGAATCCTAACGCTCGCGGCGTCAGCGGCAAACCGGACTACGTCCGCCAGTCCTGCGAGGGCAGTTTGCGGCGGCTTGGCGTCGATACGATAGATCTTTACTATCAGCACCGCGTGGATCCGAGCACCCCGATTGAAGAGACTGTAGGCGCGATGGCGCAACTGGTGAAGGAAGGCAAAGTCCGCTACCTCGGCTTGTCGGAAGCGAGTCCGCAAACTCTTCGCCGAGCCGTGAAGGTGTATCCCATCACCGCATTGCAGACCGAGTACTCGCTGTGGACACGCGATCCCGAAGACGAAATCCTGCCTGCTTGTCGTGAACTGGGAATCGGATTCGTCGCCTACAGCCCGCTAGGACGCGGCTTCCTCACCGGACAGTTTAAGAGTTTCAATGATCTTGCCGCCGACGATTACCGTCGCAATTCACAGCGTTTCCAAGGCGAGAACTTCCAGAAAAATCTTGACCTGGTACACCGGGTCGAGGAAATTGCGAAAGAGAAGGGTTGCAAGCCTTCCCAGTTGGCGCTGGCATGGGTACTCGCGCAGGGGAATGACATTGTGCCGATTCCCGGCACCAAGCGCCGCAACTATTTGGAAGAGAATATCGGAGCCATTGACTTGGAACTCACACCTAATGATTTGCAGCGAATCGACGAAGTGTTCCCCCGTGACGCAACCGCCGGAGCCCGCTATCCAGAACACATGATGCACTTGGTGAACGCGTAGCGCAAGAATTCTTCAGGTGAGGGCAGACGCAAAACAGGGCAGCCTTTTTAGGGCTGCCCAGGTCCAAAAAGCACCGTGTAAGCTCTAGGCTCGAGCGGGGCTCTCCCCGCCCTTGGCAATTCCCGGCCGACCCGGCTCCGGCTTGAGCACCTGCTGCACGCCATCATCGGACTTCGGCGGAGGCGTCATCTTAGGTAGTTCCTTACCTTCGATGATCATTTTGATCTCGTTGGCATCGAGCACTTCGCGCTCGAGCAGCGCCAGCGCGATTCTGACTAGCGCTCCATTGTCTGCCGATAAAATACCCTTCGCAGTGTTGTAGCCTTGGCCGACGATGCGGCGAACTTCGTCGTCGATCTTGATCGCCGTCGCCTCGCTGTAATCGCGGTGCTGCGCAATCTCGCGTCCCAGGAAGATCTGCTCTTCCTTTTTGCCGAAGGTTAGCGGACCCAAATCGCTCATTCCGAACTCGCAAACCATTTTGCGCGCCAGCTCCGTAGCTCGCTCAATGTCGTTACCTGCGCCCGTGCTCATCTGATTGAGGAACATCTCCTCGGCGATGCGGCCGCCCATCATAATGGCGATCTCCGTCTCCAGATATTCCTTGGTGTAGTTGTGTTTGTCGTCGATCGGCAACTGCATTGTGACACCGAGAGCCATGCCGCGTGGGATGATCGTGACTTTATGCAGCGGGTCAGAATTGGGCAACTTGGATGCGACGAGCGCGTGCCCAGCCTCGTGATACGCCGTCACTTTTTTCTCTTCTTCGGTGAGGATGAGCGACTTGCGTTCAACGCCCATCAGAACCTTGTCCTTCGCCAACTCGAAGTCGTACATGAGCACTGCTTTTCGGTTTTGCCGCGCCGCGCTCAACGCCGCTTCATTCACCATGTTGGCCAAGTCCGCTCCCGAGAAGCCCGGAGTACCTCGTGCCAGCACGGAAAGATCGACATCATCCGCCAAAGGAATCTTGCGCGTGTGGACCCGAAGAATCTCTTCGCGCCCGCGCACATCCGGCCGATGCACAACTACCCGGCGATCGAAACGGCCCGGCCGCAGCAACGCGGGGTCAAGTACGTCAGGACGGTTGGTCGCGGCCATCAGAATCACGCCTTCGTTGGATTCGAAGCCGTCCATCTCAACCAGGAGCTGATTTAGCGTTTGCTCGCGCTCGTCGTGACCGCCCCCGAGACCAGCGCCGCGGTGACGCCCCACCGCGTCAATTTCATCGATAAAGATGATGCATGGGGCATTCTTCTTGCCCTGCTCGAACAGATCGCGTACGCGGCTGGCTCCGACGCCTACGAACATCTCGACGAAATCCGAACCGGAAATAGAGAAGAACGGAACGTTGGCTTCTCCGGCAACTGCTCTAGCTAGCAGAGTCTTGCCAGTTCCTGGAGGTCCCACCAGCAATACGCCCTTGGGAATGCGTCCACCCAACTTCTGGAACTTCTGCGCCTCGCGCAGAAACTCGATTATCTCTTTCAGCTCTTCCTTGGCTTCTTCGACGCCGGCCACGTCTTTGAACGTGACTTTCTTCTGCTGCATGGAGAGCAGCCGCGCCCGGCTCTTCCCAAACGAAAGTGCCTTGTTGCCACCCGTTTGCATCTGCCGGATCATGAAGAACCACAGCGCAGCAAGCAGAATGAGCGGCGCCAAATTCAGCAGCCAACTCGGCCAGCTCCCGCTGCTCGCGTCCCGGACGTTGATAACCACGCCCTTATCGCGCAGCAGCTTGATCATGTCGGGATAGTTTGTGGGAACGGTGGTGTGAAACGTCGAGCCATCACTCGTCTTGCCATGGACTTCTTGCAAGTTGATGGTGACCTCTTTGACGTTCCCTTGGTCCACATCGGTCATGAATTGCGAGAAGTTGACTTCCTTCTCTTTTTGGCCAGCCCCGCCCGCCTTTACCACTTGCCAAAGCAGGAACGCCGACAGCACGATCACCAGCCAGAAAACCACGGTCTTAACTGTTGAATTCACCTAGAAACTCCTGAAAATGTCGCGCCCTGTTCCAACAACGCGCCTGGGGCCCGCTAACACAATTAGATGCCAGCCGCAAGGATTGGATAGAGGAAATTACCTACTCCGCCATTCTAACGCTTCTTGTGCAAAAAAGGATGGAGTTCTTACCGTGACTTAAGTCACAGAAAAGCTTCAGCTTGCAGCAGCCACATAGGGCAGGTTGCGAAGGGTCTGCTCCGGCGATCCCAACCCATAACCCACAAGGAACGCTTCGTCCACCAGGAATCCGAAATAGTCCGGCTGTAATTGTACTCTGCGAGCCGATTGCCGATCGAGCAGAGTGGCCAGCTTGACTGAAGCCGCTCCCCGGCCGCGCAAGTCGTTCATCAGAAACTCGCTGGTGACTCCCGAATGCACCAGTCCTTCAATCAGCAACACATGCTGGCCCGCGATGGCGAGTTCGTGACTGAAAAAGATTTCGAGAAAACCTGCGGCTACGTTCTCCGGCTCCCGGCGATATTTTGGCTTGATGAACTGGCAAATGACCGGAACTTCCAGCACGCGGACCAGGTCGGCCATGAACACGAAGCCGTTTTCCAGCAGCCCAAGGGCGTGAATAGTTTTGCCTTGATAGTCGGAGGAGATTTGCCGGGCCATCTCGCGCAGGCGCTTCTGAATTTGCTCAGTCGGGATCACCGTGCGCAACTGCTCAGGTTTAGGGCTTGCGTTCATTATCGTTTGTGGCCAAGTTCACGTGGCGACGGTCCGCCTTTAGCCAATTAAGCTTTTATGACCCTACCTCCCGAATCAATACCGCTTCGCCACCTCGCGCCAGCAATCGCACCGGGGCTTGAAGGCCGCGCACCCAGATGACCTCGGTCCCGCTGACCACCACCGGCCACAATTTTCGTTCCGGCCCGGTCACGTGGATGTCTTGCAGCAATTCTTTAATTTTCTTAGGAACCTTGGTATGCGCCGGCCAGAAGCGATCGCCGGGACGCCAGTTCCTGACTTTCAGCTCTCCGGCCAACGACAGCCGATCCAACAAATCTTCGGGATTATAACCCTTGGCGGCGTTTCCAGAAACCAATACTGCTTCGAAGCGGGATTCCGTCTCCGCAACCTCGACCGCTCCGGGAACTGAAAGGCAGTATTCATAGTTCGGATTGCTGGGCGTGCCGCTTTGACGCTCGAAGCTCAATTCGCTCTGCTTTCGCGAAACTACCCAACCACCTGGCAACTCAGCGGCTTTGGCTGCTTCAGTCTGGGTCAGTGCGAGAATCTCTTCGACGTGATGGAAATCCAACCGCAAACCCAGGGACTCGCTGGCCGCGCGGACCACCCGCCGTTGCAATGCTAGAGGCAAATCCGCCAGCGCCGACATCTTGAGCGCGCCTTCCGCCCAAAGCAGAGGCAATACTTGCGCAACTTCCTTTTGCCAATACTCTTCCTCGGCTCGCGCAATCTCCGCAGTCTC
>DATNNE010000066.1:0-82326 GCA_035601995.1 Terriglobales bacterium | reverse complement strand
CCTGCGCCTGCGGCCAAGCACGCCGCCGACAGCCGAAGCAGTAGGAGACATAAACGGCTCGACGGAAGTAAGTGGAGGCCGGTCGTCCTCGCCCGTCCCCGCCGCCGGAAGCCATCACGCCGCCGACGCCCTCGCCGGAATCATCGACCTCGGCGACGCTCCAACCTGCTCCTTCTGCGGATCAATCATGACCCGCAACGGAAGCTGCTATAGATGCGGAAGCTGCGGCAGCACAAGCGGGTGCAGTTAGTAAGCTTTGAAAGGAGTAAAGAGGTGACAGAAGTCGAAGTGACAGAGATGTTGTCGAGGGCTTACGCTCGGTTGACCAGCTTGCAGCAGCTCCTGACGAACAATTTACGTGGCGGTTTCGTGGCTGAGCCGTATGTCTCCGAGTATCACAGTGCTCTTGGCCAGCTCGAGGAGGCAGGCTATGACCTGCATGATTTCCGGATACCGTCGTCAGCAGTGAAGCGGCGTGCAATTTCAAGCAACTATCTGACTGGCAAAATCGATTACGCGGCAGACAGGGAGGTCGAGCACGGTATCTTTCTCATGAAGCTGCAGGCTGTGCTGAACTACTTCAGCTTGGTGAACCCGCCGTCCGAGCGCAGAATTGGCTTCGCGGGGCCACTGAGGAACTGACCAGAGGAGTCGACAGCAATTCCGGACTGGCATTCACTAGCGTTGCTGCGGGAAACAACCTCGACGGCCCGCTGGGGTCAACAAGTCGTAGCAGTAGAGTAGACGCAAGCTGTGAAGTAAGGGGCACGGCGAACGCCGCGCCCCATTTTATTTGGGGAGGAGAAAATGGGTACGCATTGTAATAACGGTCTAGATGACCGGTGCCGCGATGAGGACGGGGAGATTCGGAAAAAGCGGGACGATACGCTGGTCCGCTCGCTGCGGAGAATTTATGGCGAGGACTTCGCCGATGATTTTCGCAGCGACGCTACTCTCGGTACGGTTTTGAAAGAAACAAACTCTGTATCTTTGAGCGATTATCTGAAGCGTCGGCGCTAGCTAGTGCGGCAGTGATTTGACAGGGCCGAGCGCGTGGGTGTCCGTGTGTCCATACTCCTGCGCTGGATTATTCACGGTCAATACGGGCGCGCTATACTGTTGTTGGGGGATCGTGTGTCAACCATTTCTAGCGAGCCAAAAAGGCGCCACGCTTCCAGACGGTACGACCGCGTTCGTGACGAGAACGATGAGATTCGTCACAAGCGCGGCGACACACTGGTAGGCACGCTTCGCCGCGAATATGGCGATGATTTTGCGAGGGGCTTCCGCGGCGATTCCAGGCTGGCGACGGTGCTGGAGGAAACAAACTCAACGTCTCTGAGCGATTACTTGAGGCGGCGACCTGCGCCGGGGCGCCCGGCCACGGCCCGGGATACGGCGAAAACTCTAGGTGTTTCGGAAACTAGAGCCGACAGGTTAATTAAGCATGTAAATTGCGAACTGGACAGTCGGTGTCGGGACGAGAGCGGCGAGATCATCCGTCGGAAGCGCACGGACGTGGGCACATTTGTCGTCGAGAAGAAAACCGGCAGCAAGCATGCCAAAACAAACACGAGGACGGACAGGTCGAAGAAGCAGCGCTAAAACGGAATCGGTATTCCTCAACATTCCGTATGACTCGCAGTTCGAAAATCTCTTTCTCGCTTATATCTCGGCGATCAGCGCCTTCGGCTTTATCCCGCGTGCCACCCTCGAGATCCCATTCAGTGCTCGGCGCCTTGATCGAATACTAGGCCTAATTGAGGAGTGCAGGTATTCCGTCCATGACCTCTCTCGAGTTCAACTCGACCGAACTCCTCCTTCGACCCCGAGATTCAATATGCCCTTCGAACTTGGCTTGACAGCCGGCCTGGATCGAGCGAGGCAGCGCGGGCGTGCCTGGGCGGTGTGTGAGTCCGAGGTGCGTAGGATCCAGAAATCTCTCAGCGACCTAGACGGAACGGACGTCTATATTCATGGCGGCACAATCCGCGGCGTATTCCGGGAATGTGGCAACATTTTCGTCGGGAGCGTTCGGCGACCAACTGTTCAGGAGATGATGGCCATCTACCGAATCCTCCGGGCCAACCTCGCGGAGACGTTGCGTAGAGCCGGCCAGCCGTCCCCGTTCAACGCGCGCGTATTTCGAGACCTATGTGTCTTGGCAAGTGCGGCGGCGGACGAGCTGGTAACGGGCTAATTCTGTCGTCCCACAAGGGAACCATTCAGGTACGGCGAATTCCATTTGGCTGCTATTTCTTTGTTGACAACCCGAAGCCGCGCTATCATCATCTCCAAGCTCTAGATTCGACCGCGTTAGGTCGTATCACGGAGGGGAGCCCATGTCTGAAGAACTGAACAAACTCATAGAAATGGCTAGGAAGGTAGAGATGACGCCGGAACAGGCTGAAAGGCAGCGGCGCAGCTTTGCCTACGGCAACACAAAGATCGAGAACGATTCCATTACTTGGGACACGATTAACCGCGCAGCAGAGGATTTAAAGAAAGAGAAGTGAGCGCTCGCTAGTGCCACGCCCAGCTTATCAACTTTACGACACGCTTGAACAAAAGGCCGCCCTCGAATCGAGGAACGGCCTTTTACAATTTGACGCAGTAAGACAGATGGTTGCGGAGTCGATTCCCGAGTTCACCCTCAAGCCAGCGACTCTCGCTCGACTTCATAATTTAGCAATTCGCGATATTTACGCGTGTGCGGGCAGTTTCCGAATGAGTCCCGTCTACCTGCAGCGTCCCGGCGTGGTCGACGACACTCTTCATCAACCTCCGGCTTGGGAGCAGGTGATGCCGATGGTAGAGGAAATGTGCGCGTACGTGAACGGCAACTTCGGCAAGTCCGCAATTCACCTCGCGGCCTATGTGATGTGGCGGCACAATTGGATTCATCCATTTCTTGGCGGCAATGGCAGGGTCTCTCGCGCAATGTCCTACTTGGTTCTGTGTGTCAGGCTCGGATATTACCTGCCGGGCGAGCCGACGGTTCCGCAGCAGATTGCCGACAATCCGAAGAATCGTGATCGGTATTACCGCGCGTTGCAAGCGGCTGACGCATCCGATAGGAACAAGAGGCTGGACGTATCTGCTATGGAGGAATTGGTGTCTGATTGCTTGGCGGCTCAGTTGTTGAGCGTGCATAAGCAGGCGGGCCAGAATGGCTAAGCAGTCAAATCGTTCGACAGAGGGATGCCCGTGTCAAAAGAATTGGACGAATTGATCGAGATGGCGAGAACGATACGGATGACGCCAGAGCGGGGAATCCCATGTCTCGAAAGGCGCGAGACATGGGGCACCCGCGGCGCAGCTTTGCCTACGGCAACGTCAAGATTGAGAATGATTCCATCCCATGGGAGATGATTCACAGGGCGGCGGAGGGATTGGAAGAGAGGTGAGCGGGCGATCTTCTTTCTGTCCGGGCGGGCGGGTTTGCGGTGCCTGAATCTGTTTTCTGGTTTTTGTGGCACGACTGAAGTCGTGCGCTTCCCACGAATCCTTACGCGTGAGGTTGCGCTGGCAGTTTTGCCTCCCACCCTAGCGCAAAGTGCGCGCTAGGATGGGGCACCCCACATTTTTGGCGTGGTAGGTTGCGATTGAAGTCGTGCCCTCCCGCTCGCAGAGAACGCAGAAAAAAGGGTGGGGCACCCGCTTCGAGATGAACGCAGGGTCCCTCGACTTCGCTCGGGATGTCAGATTTGGTGCCACGTGGCGTCTTCGGCCGGTTTGCACCTAAATTGGTGCAAAAACGGGTTTTTGCCGAAATCTTGTCAAGCCCCCTTGGGAGGCCAATTCTCCGCAAGTCATTGTGAATGAGGCGAATATATTTTTGCAAAGTTGGTGTATTTACCCTTTGCAATTGGCTATCATAGAAATAGTGGGTAGTTGCTGGCCGACCTCGCGGTAATTTCACAACAGACAAAAAGCAATTTGGAAGCGTGCTAAACGCGCGTTTGTTGCGCCTCGGCGGCGCAGCGCGCAGCACACTCAGATCCTTCGCTCGGCAAAAAACGCCGAACTCAGGATGACGGCATTTTTCTTGGCATTTTCTTGACGATGACGTGCTTTCACTGCGCGGCCCATGTGGCCGCGTTTTCTATTTGCGGCAAATCTCACGGGAAAACAATTGAAGGGATGGTATGACTCAGAAACGCGGGCAAGAGTTCGGGACACGCAAGCAGCAGGGCGAGTGGGCGGAGCTTTGTTTTATGGCGCGGGCGGCGGGGCTCGGGTTGCGTGTGTCGAAGCCTTATGGGGACTCGGCGAGTTACGACGTCGGGGTGGAGTGGGTGGCTCCGGGACGCGAGGGGCGGATTCTGCGGGTGCAGGTGAAGTCCACCGTTTATAAGCGGCGGGGCGAGGGTTATAGCTTGAATGTGATGGGGGCGCATCGGGAGCGGTATCCGAGTGGGGTGGTGGACTTTTTTGCGATTTATCTGATTCCGATTGATACCTGGTACATCATTCCGTATGCGTTGATGGGGCGGACGAATTGTACGTTGCATTTCACGCCGGGGAGCAAGCGGCATAAGTATGCTCGGTATCGGGAGGCTTGGGGTTTGCTGCGAGGCGAGGCGGGAGAGTAGCGGGAAAAGGCAAAAGCAGATTCCTCGCTTCGCTCGGAATGACAAAGGGTGGGCTGGTTTCAGGGTTGGAGCAGGATGTTGTCGATGAGGCGGGTGGTGCCTACGAGGGCAGCTACCGCGACCAGCGCGGGGCCGGTTAGCTTCGGCGCTGGGGCGAGGGTGGAGGGATCGACGATCTCAAAGTAGTCCAGACGGACGGTGGGTTCCTGGGCCAGGACTTTTTTGGCGGCTTTGATTAGCGCCGTCGGGTTGCGCTCGCCTTGATCGAATTGCTTTTTGACTTCGATCAGGGAGCGGTTCAGAACCGTTGCGGACTTGCGGTCCTGCGGGCTGAGGTAGACGTTGCGCGAGCTCATGGCCAGGCCGTCGGGTTCGCGCACGATGGGGCAGACAGCGATCTCGATCGGCAGATTCAGATCGCGCACCATGCGACGGATAATGATGGCTTGCGCGGCATCTTTTTGCCCGAAGAATGCGAGGTCGGGTTCGACGATGTGGAAGAGCTTGGCGACGACTGTGGTCACGCCGCGAAAGTGTCCGGGACGCGATTTGCCGCACAGCTTGTCGCTGAGGCCTTCGACGGTGACGTAAGTGACGGCGCCCGGGGTATACATTTCGGCGGGCGCGGGGGCGAAGAGAATGTCGACCGATTCCTTTTCAAGCAGCTGAACGTCGCGGTCGAAGGTGCGGGGATATTTGGCGAGATCCTCAGTGGGGCCGAATTGCAGAGGGTTTACGAAAATTGAGGCAGCGACCGCGTCACATTTCGATTGGGCAGCGCGCATCAGCGACAGATGGCCGTCGTGCAACGCGCCCATGGTTGGGACCAATCCTAAACGTTTTCCTGCGTGCCGCGCCTGACGCGAAGTGGCGCGCATGTCGTCGATCGTTTTGCAGATTTTCACGGCGCGGTCTCAGGAAGATGGAACCCAGTTGATTTCTACATGCAAACTTTCAAGCGATCCGGCGACCAAGGCTCGATTCTTACGAAGCGTGGCGTGGTCCTGATCAGAGGCATTTGCACTGATCTCCTGAATCGCAACTACGCGCCCGTAAGGCCATGCGGACGCGGGCAGCTTGGCCAGTGCCTCAGGCAATTTGTCGGGGTCGACGATTTGCTGTTCGTTGTTGCTGACGTCGAGCAATCCAACGCCGTCGAGACGGACGATCAAATAGGGATTGCGCCAGGCTTTCATATCCTTTAGCGCGGCGTACCTCTGCGGATCGGCCGGCGGGATTTGCTGAATTCGAGCCTCCGGACTGACCGACGCGGCGGCTTGCGCGGGCACGCTAGGCGGCTTGGCGCAGGAGGCGAGCATAATAAGGCTCGTGGCCAACACACTTAGAACCAGATATCTCATGCCAGCAGTTTACTATCGGCGCATGCCTCGTTTGCGTTCGAGTACGGTTTCCAGCGCTTGCTGCGTTTCCTTGCACAGATGGTACGACTCGCGATCTGCTGGATACTGATGCGCGATCACGTCCTCGCGGAAAGCGTGCGCAGCGTCGGTGATGAGCGCGGCCGCGTCCCCGTAGCGGCGAACGAACTTGGCCGGTGGAGTGAACGTCAGATTCAGAATGTCGTGGAAGACGAGCACCTGGCCGTCGCAGTCCGGGCCGGCGCCGATGCCGATGGTCGGAGTCGCGACCTCAGCGGAAATCATGGCAGCGACTTCGCGCGGAATGCCTTCGAGAACGAGAAACGCGACGCCCGCGCGATCCAGAGCCACCGCGTCGCGCATGAGCTGTTCGATCTCGGCTAGCGATTTGCCCTGAACCTTGTAGCCGCCCATGACGTTTACCGACTGCGGAGTCAGTCCGATGTGGCCGGCCACGGGAATTTCAGCGTCGATCACGCGGCGGATCAGGTCGGCCCGTTTCTCTCCGCCTTCGATCTTTACCACTTCGGCGCCAGCTTCCTTCATAAAGCGGGCCGCGTTGCGCACCGCATCGTCCGCGCCAATGTGGTAGGAGCCGTAGGGCATGTCGGCGGCGAGCAGCGCATGTTTCACGCCGCGCCGGACAGCCCGTGTGTGGTGAAGCATTTCGTCGACTGTGACCGAAAGCGTATCCGGATAGCCAAGCATGGTCATGGCTAAAGAGTCGCCCACGAGAACGATGTCGATATAACCCTCGTCGACCAGACGGGCGCTGGCGTAGTCGTAGGCGGTCAGGCAGGTGATGGGTTGATGTTGAAGTTTCTTTTCGCGAAGAGACGCGACAGTAATTTTCTGGCGAGGTTCGCCAATCGGTGCGACGCTCATGATGTCCTCCAGTGCCCCTCCGCCTAGGCGGATAGAGCCCGTACACATCTTGGATGCTACTGGGGTTATTGTAGACCCGGAGGCGGGGGTTCGTCGATGGCGGCAGGAGGTATCGAAAGGAGTGTAAATCTCGGGTGGTGGACGGGAGTAAGATGTTTGCTATATGTCTTACTTGATAGTAAGATAACCGCATGCGAGCCTACCGTACAGTTATCAGTTCCAAAGGGCAAGTGGTGATTCCGGTCGAGTTGCGTGAACAGTTCGGGCTGGAGAAAGGTACTCCTGCCACCTGGAGTGAGGAGCAGGGCAAGCTGGTGCTGACCCCGATTACCAAACGGCGGCTGCGCGAGATCAGGGGATTTCTGAAGCCTGCGCCCGGCGCGCCATCCATGTTTGAGGACTTGTTCGCGGAGCGCGAACGAGAGCGCAAAAGAGAGAAGCAATGACTCCCGCATTCTCTCGTGGCAGCGCGCGGCGATATGTGCTCGATGCTAACGCGTTGGTCGGCTTATTCGAGGACCGTGAGGGTACTGCGGGAAAAGTTGAACACTTGCTGGAGCAAGCCTTGCGACAGGATTCACCGCTCTTGATGTCGGCCGTGAATTGGGGCGAGGTCTTCTACATCGCATGGCGACGGCACGGGGAAGCAAAGGCCCTGGAAGCAGAAGCGAGGCTGCAGGAGATGCCCGTCGCCGTAGTCAATGTGGATCGGGAGCGAGCCTCGCGGGCTGGGGCGTTGAAGCAAAAACACAGCCTGGGTTATGCCGATGCCTTTGCGGCCGAGCTGGCTATCGAACGTGGCGCCTGGCTGGTCACGGCTGATCCCGAGTTTGCAAAAGTTGGGAAGGCGTTGGCGGTTTATGCTTTGCCACGGCATGAGAAGTAAGAGAATCGAGGGTGTCTACTCAAGCGTGGCAGGTGGGACGGACGGTGACGTCCGTCGCTCCATTGGCGCGCCGATAGGCGATTCTTAAGCGCTGGCGGCTTCCTGGTTTCCCAGGGGGAGGAAATACTGGGTTCCTTTGATTGGGGCGGAAACTTTTCTTAGGAGTTCTTGCAAGTCTTCGTTGCGCTCTACGAAATCGATCTCCGAAGTGTTCACGATCAGCAGGTCGGATGACGTGTAATGAAAAAAGAAGTGCTCGTAGGCCTTGATCACTTCTTCGAGATATTCTTCGTTGATCGCCTTCTCTCCCGGCGCATTCTTTTTCTTCAGACGCTTTTTCAAAACCTCGGGACTGGCTTGCAAATAGATCACCAGATCGGGCGTGGGGAGTTGTTCGCGAAAATAGTTGTAATAGCGATTGTAGGTTTCGAGTTCCTGATCGGTGAGGTTGAGGCAGGCGAAGAGCTTATCTTTTTCGAAAACAAAATCGGTAACGACGGATTTTTGGGAGCGTGGCCCAAGATCGAGCGCGCGGAGCTGTTCGAAGCGGCGAATCAGGAAAGCGAACTGCGCCTGGAATCCCGCGCCGCGTTCGCCGTCGTAAAAGGCGCGCAGAAAGGGGTTGTCTTCGGTTTCCATCACCCGCTGGGCGTTGAGGCGCTCAGCCAGAATCCGTGTCAGCGTGCTCTTTCCGACGCGTATGGGGCCTTCCACAGCAATGTAGCGGGGCAGTTCGAAAAGATTGGCCATGGGATCGAGCTTCGAATGGCAGGATATCCCGACAAAGCTTTACGCGCAATTGAGGGAAGAGTAACCCCTGTGCACCACAGAGTCACAGAGAAACAATTTACAATCGCGACATTATGGGTAGCTTCGTTATCGGAGCTGGTGTCACTGTAGCGGCGGTTGCCGCTGGCTACCAGTCTATGGCGCCGACCGCGCAGTGGTATGGCCGGACTTTTGCCGGACTAAAACCAGGGACGAAGCAACTGGCGCTGACTTTCGACGATGGCCCCAACGACCCGTATACGTTGCGTCTGCTGGAGGTTCTTGCACGGCACGCCGTGAAGGCAACATTTTTTCTCATCGGGCGCTATGTAAAGCAAAGGCCGGATATCGCGCGCGAATTAGAGTGCGCTGGGCACGTGATCGGCAATCATACTTTCAGCCATCCCAATCTGATCTTTGCTTCTGCGCGCGAGACTACGATGCAATTGCGGGATTGCGAGCAGGCGCTGACGGATGCGGTGGGAGAGCATTCGCGACTTTTTCGTCCTCCGTTTGGCGGACGCTGGCCCGGTACGTTGAAAATTGCGCGCTCGCTGAGTCTGGAGCCAGTGATGTGGAATGTGACCGGCTGGGACTGGAAAGGAAAACCCGCGGAGTACATCGAAAAAAAATTAGGCCACCAGATCCGTGGCGGCGATGTGATTCTGTTGCACGATGGCGGCCATCAAACCTTCGGCGCGGATCGTTCGCAGACTGTGATCGCGACGGATCGGCTCGTTGCCCGGTACAAGTCTGAAGGATACGTATTCGTGACGGTTCCCCAAATGATGGGAAAGCAAGCTGTCAGCTCTCAGCTGTCGGCTCTCAGCTAGAAACTGCCGTGCTGCGCACCTGACCGGGTCTGAGACCCGGTCCCGCATAGGCGATAATTCGGGCTATGCGTGTACTGACGCGAATGCCTGCTTGGCCACGCCAATGGTTTTCTGAATGTCTTCTTCGGTGTGCGCCGCGCCTAGAAATGCTGCCTCGAATTGCGATGGTGGCAAGTAGACGCCATTGTCCAACATGGCCCGGAAGAAACGAGCGAAGGCTTCGGTGTCGGACTTCGCGGCTGAATCCCAATCCGTTACGGGGCCGGGAGTAAAGAACCAGGTGAACATCGAACCCACGCGGTTATGGCAGAGCGGCACGCCTGCTTCTTTCGCGGCAGCCGCTACTCCGTCGACCAATTCGCCACTGAGCTTGTCGAGGCGCGGATAAATTTCCTGTTTGTGTTCGCGCAAATGACGCAGCGTTGCCGAACCCGCAGCCATGGCCAACGGATTCCCCGAGAGCGTGCCCGCCTGATACATTGGCCCGAGCGGCGCCACCAGGTTCATGATCTCGGAAGGACCGCCATAGGCTCCCACCGGAAGCCCGCCGCCAATAATTTTGCCCATGGTAGTTAAATCTGGCGTCACTCCGTAAAGTTCTTGCGCGCCGCCGAAAGCGAGGCGAAATCCGGTCATGACTTCGTCGAAAATGAGCACGCTCTTTTCCCGCTGCGTGATCAATCGCAGGGCCGCGAGGTATCCCCCTGACGCTGGAACGCAACCCATGTTGCCCACGACCGGCTCGACGATCACGCAGGCGATCTCGTGCTTGAACTTCTTGAACGCGTGTTCGAGCGCGTCGATGTTATTGAAAGGCAGCGCCAGGGTGAACTGAATGAATTCTTCCGGAACGCCAGCGGAGCCGGGGATCCCGAGCGTCGCAATGCCGGAACCAGCCTTCACCAGCAGAGCGTCGGAGTGTCCGTGATAACAGCCCTCGAATTTCACGATGTACTTGCGCTTGGTGTAGGCGCGGGCGAGGCGAATGGCTGACATGGTCGCTTCCGTGCCCGAACTAACGAAACGGACTTTCTGAACGTGGGGAAATGCAGACAGCACAATCTCCGCAAGGTCGGCCTCGGCAGGAGTGGAAGCGCCAAAGCTGGTGCCGTTGCAAGCGGCGTCCATGATGGCTTCGATCACTTTCGACGGAGCGTGTCCGAGAATGAGCGGCCCCCACGACCCGACGTAATCGATGTATTGGTTGCCATCGGCGTCGAAGATATGCGAACCCTGCCCGCGCAGAATGAATGGCGCATCGCCGCCCACGGAACGAAATGCGCGAACCGGCGAATTGACGCCGCCGGGAATCATCTGCTCGGCGCGTTGCTGCAGCTTGCGAGATATCTCCGTCTTGCGGGCCATGGGCTCTCCGAAAGGAACTGGTCATAATATCGTAACAGCGAGTGGGGGGTCATTCAGAACGACACAGAAGTGCGGCGGATCGCCGGTGCTCTCGAGTCCAAGGCGCCGCTCGGTCTTCATGATTTCGCGTGTTCGATCTCTGACATACAGGATTTAACATATGTGGTATAAGCGGTGCGTTAACAGGAATCGGGTTTTATTTGAACGAAAACACGGAGAAGTGGCTTGAGCTATGCAAGCAGGCCTCGACGGAACAGGACCCAGACAAGCTGATGAAACTGACAGCGGAAATCCTCCGGCTATTGGATGAGAAAGACGAATGCTTCCGCGAACCACCTGCCAGCCGATCTGCCGATTAGATATACGGCACTACCGTCGGCGGAGGATCTCTCGTTGACTGGCCGGCACTGTCGTCAGGCTGGGTTTCAGGATCAAAGGCAGGGGACAGGATTGCCGCACGGAATTCATCGGATATTTACAGTCTCGCAACAGTCCTGAAACACGCTCTGGCTACTCTGTGTTCAGTACACGCCCTTCTAACCGGGAGGGTTTCAAGGACAGCTTCGGGGGGCTCCGAGCTGTCCTGATTTATTTTTGGCGCGTTCTTGGTCACTTCAGATATGCAATTACTTCAGGTACGCGCGCACCAGGCCGATTAAGTCTTCGCCTAACTCTTCCGGCGAATCCACGGCGTGATCGGGATTCATCATGTGCAAGCGGATGTGGTCTTCCAAGATCTCCGCCATCAAGCCGTTCACGCCGCCACGAATCGCAGCCAACAGCATCAGGATGTCGGCGCATTCATCCCCGGCGGTGAGAGCACGTTCGACGGCGGCGAACTGGCCGCGAATTCGTTTAATGCGGAACAGAAGCTTTTGTTTCTCTTTTGAAATTTCGGGAATCTTGTCTTGCATTTTTCCTTCTTCCTTCGATTTTTTCCTTTACAATACCATAGGGGGGTATGATATAAAATGTTTTTAAGCGGCAAACTCACCACGGCCGCCCGGAGCGACTGCCGAATGGTAGCTGAAATTCAGAGAGAGGAGGGTAGCGACGATGAACCGCATGACTCTATTCCTACAGCCAACGGCGATGGCGACGACGCAGCTCGCGTGCGTAATTCACCACGAAGATATCTCTTTGTGGAAGGTGGAACCAAAGACGGAGCACAAATCTTTGCGCATGAGCTGGGTCGTGGTCACCGACGAACGCGGCCAACGGCAGCTTCGCGTGCACTGGGTCGCGGTCGAGGACGGAGCGTCCAGGTCCGGCCTGTAACATTCCTTTAACGAACGCTGTGTAGGCTGGGCGGATTGCCGGACGGCAGACTTTGCCTGTGATTCCGCGATCAGCTAGCCGGTGTCCGGACTAGTTAACTATAGTTAACAATCCGTGATAGAGTTAGGTTAATGTTCGTGACAAATGTCACAAGGGATGGTGACAACGGGCCTTGAGCGAAATTGTCGCCATCACCTAACCTGCCATTATGAAATTGAAATTCATTTTCAATATCAGAGGGCGCGCCGCGGCTCGCAAGGCGGATTCGGACACGGGATGGAAAGCCATGCGGGCGTTCGGCTTTGCTCTGTGGCTGACCGTCGTATCCGCCGGCGACCTGCCCGCGGCTGCGCAGCAAGCGCAGGATCAATCTGCTCCGCAGCAGCCGAACACGGTGCAGGCGGTCAGCGTGGCGTCTCCAGCAAATGAGGCGGATCCACCCTCTGATCCGCCGGCGGACGAGAGTGTGGAAACGATGTTTCCCCATTTTAAGGACACACGTTTCTGGCTCTCAGGGCAGATGAACTTCATTTTCCAAACCCATCCTCCGTTTCCCGCAGCCTACAGCGGGACGCACAGCCTAAGCCCGCACTACGAGAAAGCCACGTCGCGCGTGCTCACGCTCTACACTGGGGTGCGCCTCAACAACTCAACCGAGATTCTGGCGGACGTTGAAGAAGCCGGCGGTACGGCTCTGAGCCTGGGTTTCGGGCTTGCGGGCAACACCGACCTCGATATCGTGCGCAATCCTTCCTTGAGCAAGGCACCATATCTGGCGCGGGGCATGATTCACAAAGTGTTTGCGCTGAGTGGGGATAAAATCGAAAGCGATCGCACTGCATTCTCGCTCTTCGATGAACTGCCGCGCCGGCGGTTGGAAGTTCGCTTCGGAAAGTTCAGTATGCCGGACTTCTTCGATATTAATTCGGTTGGCTCGGATACCCACTTTCAGTTCACCAACTGGACCATCGACAACAATGGCGCGTGGGACTACGCCGCCGATACGCGCGGTTATACCGTCGGCGCTACTGCCGATTACGAAGACCGCAATTGGGGCTTCCGTTTCGCCGAGGCGCTCATGCCCAAGGTTGCGAACGGAATTGATCTGGTATGGAAGCCTTGGCAGGCGCACGCAGAAAACTTCGAATATGAGTTACGGCACGGCTTGATCCCGAAAAAAGCGGGAGTGATCCGTCTGTTGGCCTACACCAATTACGCCAATATGGGGATCTATCGCCAAGCCATCGCCAACTTTGAAGCTGGACTTACACCCACTCCAGAGATTACGGACCATCCTTGGCATATCACGCGCAAGTACGGGTTCGGGGTAAACCTGGAGCAGAATCTCACGCGATATCTCACGGCGTTTGGCCGCTTCGGCTGGAATAACGGCAAGACCGAATCGTTCGCTTATACGGAAGTCGATCAAACCTTCGCCGGAGGAGTGGGAGCGAAAGGCGCGTGGTGGCACCGTAAGCAAGATCGAGCAGGCATCGCCTTCGTGACCAACGCGATTTGCAAAGATCATCAAATCTATCTCGCAGACGGCGGACTTGGGTTTCTACTTGGCGATGGCAAGCTGACCTATGGCCGGGAGAATATCGTCGAGTCGTATTACACGGTCCACGTCTGGCGCGGCATTTACGTGGCGCCGGGCGTGCAACATATCAACGATCCTGGATACAACCGCGATCGCGGCCCGGTGGTTGTGCCGTCGTTTCGCGCCCACATGGAGTTTTAGGAATCAAGCGGAACCTCAACGATCCCCGAGCACTTAGCTATTCGCTCCGACCACGCCGCGCATCAGAGGAGCCGATCTAGGATTGCTGTCTCGAACTCTCCAATTCGCGCGAAAACTGGGTCATTTGTGACGAATCCTGTCGCCTGCGCTCGGAGGGCGGCGGCTGCCTGCAGCGCATCCGGCGTCCGCAGGCGATACGTGGCGCGCATTCGTGCTGCCATGTCCGCCGTTTCCAGGTCAGGCGCCATCCATCGCAAGTTAGGATACGTTGAAAGCAAACCATAGAATGCGTCCACTCTTTGCTCGTCGTTGTCGCGATACGATGGGACTAGGAGCTCCGTCATCGTGATTGTGGAGGTCACGGCCTCATGGCCTTCCCGTTCCACCCACGAAAAGACAGAATCTGTGAGCGCGAGGTACCGGGTATTCGCTTCCATCTGGTAAATGAAGATGCTGGTGTCGAGAGCGATCCGGCGGTGACGCCGGAGAAATAGCCGAAGGCGCTCTACTCCCAACTCTGGCGCTCCTCGTGGAGATGTCGGGATGGATAGGCCGAGCCTGCCAAACCTCGAATTGCTACCCTATGAGACCTGGGTTTTTGCAGCACTAGCACTCTCTTGCCTCGGACCACCACCAGCACCTTATCGCCGGCCTTTAAGCCGAGCGCCTCCCGCGCCTCCCGCGGAATTACGATCTGATTCTTCGAAGAAACTGTTGCTTGTGTCATGACTTTACATTTTAGCACAAAGTAAAGCGCTGCGTCGCCTTGACGGGAGATTTGCATGGCCATCCACTTTCTACTTCTCGATCTTCACGCCCTTCCAGAAAGCCACAAACCCTTTAATCTGGTTCGCGGCTGGCTTTGGCTCTGGGTAGAACCATGCCGCGCCCTGATTCCGTTTGCCGTTCACTTCGAGGTCGTAATAGCTGGCTGTGCCCTTCCACGGACAAATCGTGTGAGCCGCACTGGGCTTGAAATATTCCTGCTTGATCGCGTCAGGGGGAAAATACTGGTTGCCTTCCACTTCCACGCATTGCTCGGATTCAGCGAGAACCGTGCCTTCCCATATTGCTTTTGCCATAGCACCAGTTTAGATTTCTTTTATGGCTGCAGGCTTCGAAAAATTGATTGTGGACGCGATAGTCCCCGCGACCGAGCCCCGCTTCAATGGCCACTCTATGGTAGGCGCGCTAAAGCGCGTCCTGGTCTGTTCGCCGCGCACGGCCTGCTGGCATCAACCCGAGCGGGCGGCCCGCTGGCGCGAACTTGGCTTTGCTCATCCTCCGGATTTCGAGATGGCTCAAGCGCAACACGAGGCTTTGTGTCGCGAATTGGAAGAGTGCGGCGCGGAAGTCGAAGATATTCCTCCAGCCATGGAACTCTCGCTCGATGCTGTCTACGCGCACGACGCCTCGTTGCCCACCGACTTTGGGTTGATCCTGATGCGTCCTGGCAAAGCGAATCGCATTCCCGAAGGCAAGCATCATGGATCGTTCTGCCAGATCCTGGGCGTTCCCATGCTGGCCAAGATCACGGCCCCGGCTAGCACGGAAGCCGGAGACATGCTCTGGCTTGACGCCAAGACGTTGCTCATCGGCCATGGCTATCGCACCAACGGACAAGGCATCCAGCAAATGCGGGGGCTGCTCAAACCCAAGGGAATCGAAGTGCTCTCGGCGCCCCTGCCGCATGGACCGGGGCCGTCTGCGTGCTTGCATTTAATGTCGCTAATCAGCTTGCTCGACGAGAAAACTGTTCTCGTCGACTTGCCTTGGCTCGCTGTTGAAACCATCGACTTGCTTCGCGCGCGCGGACACAGCCTCATCGAGATTGATTATGCCGAGCGGGAGACGCTGGCTTGCAACGTGCTTTCGTTGGGTGAGAAGCGGGTGCTGGCCTTGGAAGAAAATGTGAACACGAATCAAAAGCTGCGCGCTGCGGGATTCGATGTCCGAACCTTTCCTGGCTCTGAGCTGTGCATCAACGGTAGCGGTGGTCCAACCTGCCTTACCCGGCCGTTGCTTCGGGCGTAAATCTGGCTCCCACAGCGCTCTTGTTAGCGAACTTGTAGGCTGTCCAACACTCGCTCGAAAGTAGGCCACAGGGCTTCAAAGTCAGCGTCGGGCGCGACAAGCACGATGTACAACACGACGTTGGAGCGGCCCAGCAGCGCAATCAAGCGGACGCGTTCGCGGAGCGGCTCTCCGTTTTCTTGCACCGCTGACTTGCCAAACCAATCCAGCTTTCGAGCTTGCCGGTTGTGGAGCGTGAAGGCCAGCGGGCTGTTGGCTATTTGAAGATCAGGGTTGGCTTGTTCGATGTCAGCCATCAGCTCGCGGAGAGCGGCATCGAGTTCTTTGCTGCCGTTTCCTTTCGGCTGGAAACCACTAATCATCAGTCCGTAGGCGATTGTGCCGTTCGCAGATCCTCCCTCCGGATAGATGGTTACGCTCGTCGAATCGGCGTTGCCATCGATTTTCCAGTTCTCTGGATAGCGAATGGCGTAGCCCGCGTGCTGAAAGTCGAGGAAGTTTGCGCTGGCGATATTCTGCAACGGCAGTCGGGGCATGACAGCAGTCTTTTGCGCAAGACTGACTTGGGCGGCCGACTCCTCACTGACATTCGCAAGAGCTTTCTTGGCCGCCACAAACTCGTGGCTATCGGTGTCATGAAACTGTTTTGGCGGGAACCTGGAAAGAATGCTGGAGACGTTTTTCGCGCGGTTTCCGGGGTCGGGATGCGAAGTTAGAAATCGCGGACCACTGCCGCTTTCGCCCTGCGCCTTCAATTTGTTGAAAAAACTGACGACGGCCTGCGGGTCGTAACCGGCATCGTACATGATCTGGGCTCCAACCATGTCCGCTTCTGTTTCCGCGTCCCGCGAATACTTCATGAAAACGGAACCAGCGGTGATTGACATGCCCATCTGTGCCAGCGAGCCCACGGCGCCGCCTACAGTTGCTCCGAGTACTCCGCCCAGAATTGCGAGTGGCAACTGCGCCTTCATTTGCCGGGTTGCCTGACGAGTGGAATGGCGCATGACCACGTGCGAGATTTCGTGTCCCATTACCCCGGCGAGTTCGGATTCGTTCGCCAATTCAATCAAGCCGGTATGCACGTAAATCGGGCCTCCGGGAAGCGCGAAAGCATTCACCGACTTTTCGCGGACTACTTTGAAGGTGTAGGGGAACTTGTACCCGGGGGCGCTGGCGGCGAGCTTCTGCCCCAGCGAAGCAATGTATTTCGACATGGGATGATCGGCGGGGAGCAAGGGCAGCGCGCGCTCCACTTCCGGGACGCTTTGCCGTCCGATTTGAATTTCCTGTTCGATGGTGTAGCGATTGCCGGAAGTTGGATTGGTGGTGACTCGACCTTTCTTCGGGTCAACATTCTCTTTGGCCCCTGCAGCGATCAGCGAGAGGCTGAGCAGGACGGCGCACAGACGATGGAATTTGCCGGAATAGGCTAGGTTCTGATTCATAGGGCACGCGGAAGTGGCATTTTAGCCTTCGTGGGTTGGGGAATCCAAATGTCGGTCGGAGAGCGGAGCTAAGGACGGGGTTTTGAATGTAAAGTCCTGGTTTCGTCGGTCGTCGCCTAAAATGCTGAACTCGGCGCTTAGTGGAATGCGTTACTTTTTCGTTCCCTTTGCGTCCTCGCCATTGAGGTGCTCGGTTACGAAGACAAACTCGCCCTTATCGTTCTTGGAGAATTCGACCTGCAAATCCCACGCCTTGGAAAAGAATTTGGTCTCGGACTCGGCGAAGAGCGGGCAATTTGCTCCACGCTTCAAATGAGTGCCTTCGAGTCTAAAGGCAGTGCGGCCATCCGACTTATTAGTAGTCGATCCCTTTTAGAAAATCTGGTGTCTGCACATACTGGTAGCGATTGGGATCGTTCTTGACCAGCGAGTCGGCATATTGATTCCATACGGTGGCGTGGCCGCCGGTGTTGTTGTCTTGGACTACGGTCTGATCCAGAAGATAGTTGGAGAAATTCTGATTGCTTCTGGCCTGGCTATCCCATCTGGCTTCGACGCTGGCGTTGTGGGCATCTTCGGCGGCGTGAGCGGCGTCGGCCTGGGCTTTGGCGTTTGCGCCGATCTGGTGGATTCTGCCAATTTCGGCTTGCGTCTGGGCTTGAATGACGGCGCCGTTCAGGCGCCAACTGCTGGCAATGGCGGTTATGGTGGGCCACTCTTTGTCCGCGAGCGGTTTGGGGATGCTTCCCTGATTTACTGTGATGGCCCAAGTCCCACCGGTGATGGGCCGGAGTGCCGAAACTAGAAGGCTCGAGGCCATGACTCCCTTGCCGTCGTGCGAATCGATGTCAGCCGTCAGGAGTACCGAGTCCGTCTCGGTTGGTGACGTCGGCATCTTTTTCGAACTGGTGATATTGATGGTGGGCATTGCAGCGTGTTGCTTTTGATGAACTTGCTGAATCACGGCCAGAAATGCTTGCACCAGATCACCCCCGGACGGATAGGCGGTATACATCCCAGGCAATGGCCGGCCGCTCCGAAGCGACATCTGAGTTTGCGGATTCCTTGGGTCGAGAATTGGGAAATACAATCCGAAATGGATCGATTCTGAGTTGGGACCGACGGCATTAACTGTGCCTTTACCCGCACTGGTGATTTGCCATCCCGGAGGCAATCCGATGCTACCGCTGCCGTCAGGGAAAGGTGTCTGTTGCAGCGGCGGGACGGCGGCAGCTTGGGCTGGGGCTCCTGACGATTGTGCTGCCGGCTTCGCGGAATCCGGGTGCCAAACCTCGTTCAGCTTTTTCAACATGGGATTGGCAGTGGTGCCGAAGCGCTGTGCATCGTCGAAGAGGAATGCGCCGGCAGGTTGGGTTCCGGCGGGCATAGAAACGATGACCATGCCGGCGATGTGCTTTCCTCCCTGGCTCTTTGCCGTCACTGTGAAAAAGGTTGCCACGGAGTCAGTGCCGCCGGCCTGGAAGAACCTGCCGATCTGTGGACGCTCGCCAAAATGGCTGTGGATATTACGGAGCATGGCTCCCATCGCGCCTTGCATTGAGGTTTGGCCGGAGACGGGCCCGTAGACGATTTGGCCGCCACCGGGGTTGTCGATCGTCTTGAGACTGTCCTGTGCGTAGGCGGAGATGCATAGCAAAAGTACGAACAGCTTCACGAAGAGTTGGATTGGGAAGCGAGACATGCCATTCTCCCTGGTTATGGCTTTTCAAGCGCGCGAGATTCGCGGACGAGGAGTGGAACCGGGGAAGGGCTGCGCCCTAAGAGTATCCATCCAAAGGGCGTTGTCAAGAGGAATTACGAATGGCGCGAAATAGGTTGCTTGGGTAAGGTCAAAGGCAGCGTACAAGAGTGTCCGCTCTGCACGGGCTACGCGGCCTGGCCGGGAGTGGCTGCTGCGGCCCTGTCAACCAGTTCGGTTCGGGTCCAGGTGTAGCGCACGCGATGGATTACGGTGATGGTGGAGAGCACGGCGATGATCCAGAGCACTGGAGCCATGCGGTTGAAGAGGGCTCCGATGATGACCAAGACCAGGCGCTCCGGGCGCTCCATGAAACCTACGCGGCAGGAACCGATGAGCGACTCGGCGCGGGCGCGGGTGTAGCTGACCATGATCGCGCTGATCATCACGATGGCGGTGAGCACAACGTAGAAAAAGCGGTCGCCACGAGCGTAAAACACCAGTAGTCCGAGGAATTGGGAGGCGTCGCTGTAGCGATCGACTACGGAGTCGAAAAAGCCGCCGAAGCGGGTCACGCGATTGCTGGCTCGAGCAACGGCGCCGTCGACCAGATCGAAGAAACCGGAGCCGATAATGACCAGCCCGGCGTAGCGGAACATGCGAGCCTGATTGTCGCCGTTGGCGTAACCAAACAGAAAGGCGGCGACAATGTTGACCACCAATCCCAGGAAGGTGAGGACGTTGGGGCTGACGCGAGCCAGCGCGAGCCTGCGGACGATGGCATCCAGCAGAACACCGCAAGCACGTCCGAAGGCGCTGGTCCAAGTTCGAGGACCAGTTCGAGGCCCTGTCCCGGTTCTGTCAGTGCCCGTCACCCGGCTGCGGCCTCGTCGTGAATCGTGCTCAGCTTCAGGATTTCCATTTCGCGCTTGCCGTTGGGAGTGACCACGAGCGCGGTGTCGCCCACTTTCTTGTTTAGCAAGGCGCGCCCGATGGGGGAACTGGTGGAGATCTTTCCCGAAGGAAAGTCGGCTTCTTCGCTGGTCACCAGCTTGTATTCGACTTCTTCGTTCTTGTCGTTGTCATAGACCCGCACAGTTGATCCCAGACCTACCTTGTCTCGGGGAATGTTGTCCATGTTGATCAGCGCGAGGTCGCTCATGCGCTTGCCCAACTGGCGCAACCGGGCCTTGACGAACTCCTGGCGCTGCTTGGCCATGTGATACTCAGCATTTTCGCTGAGATCTCCCAGCGCCGCGGCTTTCTTGATTTCTTTGGGGAGCTCGTGAACCAGCTCATGTTCGAGCTGATTCATTTCCTCCTGCAGTTTTCTCTTGATTTGCTCCGTCATGCTTTCAAGAATTATAAACCCAGCGCCAGCCGCAAACTCGGATGGTGCGCCGACTTTTGCCAGGATGGGAACAAACAGTTCAAAAAAGAACGGCTGGTTTTAAACAGGCCCGAGCTTAAGCTTGAAACTCCGAAGCTTCCGGGAATCGCAGATTTGACTTGGAAAGAGCTTTCGTCAGCAACTCCTCGATATAGGGCTCTTCGCAGTTCTTGGCCATCGCCAGTTCGCTGACCAGGAGGTAGCGGGCGCGCTCCAACATTTTCTTTTCCCGAAAAGAGAGGGACTTGGACTGGTTCAGCACCAGCAATGCCTTCAAGACGTTGGCGACTTCCAATAGCGACCCGGTGCGCATGCGCTCCGAGTTTTCCTTAAACCGATATTTCCAGTCGGCGTTATTGTCGCAGGCTCCATCTTCGAGGAAATCCACGATCTTTTGGATTTCGCCGTTCTTAACCACGCGCCGGAGACCGACGGTGCCGACGTTGTGGAAAGGGACCATGACTTTCAGACTGCTGGATTTGATCTTGAGCAGGTAGAAGTTTTCCACACTTTCGCCAATAGTCCGGCTGCTGATTTGCTCAATAATGCCAACGCCATGATTGGGATAGACGACCTTGTCGCCTATGTGGAAATTGCCATCACCATTAAGCATGAAGAACCACCCACAGACGGAGGGAACACGAGGAACAAATTCGACTCTAGTTTACCCGATTCGGAACAGAAAGGCAATTTGGAATGCGTGTCATTGCACCCCGCGAGTCTAGCGAGCTTTAGGGGAGAGTTGAGGAGTGATGCAAATCTCGGCAGCAGAAAGAGTTAGGTGCCAGATCAGAACAGATCGCGCTGTCAAACGACGTCTATTCCCCGAGCCACGCCCCGTACGGTTTCAACGACTCCACGTGGGCAAAGATGATTCTAATGGCGGCAGTAATCGGAATGGCCAAGAGCAGGCCCATGGCTCCCCATATTGCGCCCCAAACCAAGAGCGCCATGGTTACCGCTAAAGGGTTCAGTTGCAAGCGCTTGCCAAGGATTCTCGGATAGAGCAGATTGAGCGCGACCAGGTGCAAGGCGAGCACAGCGCTGACGATCAGCACGATGTCCTGTGAATCCATGTGCCCTAGCCCCACAAAGATGGGCGGTACCAGAGCGAGCAGTAGTCCCATGTAAGGAACCAGGCTCAAAAAACCACTGGCAAATCCTGCGAAGTAAAAGAATGGTAAGTGAATCAGCCAAAACACGACCGTACTGATTGCCCCCAGCAATAGCCCAATCAAAAAATTCCCCACCATGAAGCTGCGGACCATGGCCGAAATTTGACCGAGAGTGACATAAGCGGTGTGGCGGTTCTCCAAAGGAAAGAGCATGACCGTAGCCGAGCGGACGTGCTGTTGCCATGTGAGCATGAAAAAAACCAGAAAGGGGACAAACGAAACTGCCAGAACCGCTGCGCTAGCCGAACCGAAGCCGCGCGTCAGAATGTCCGTCCAATCAGTCGCTGGCCGGACGCTCACGACTCCTCTCTCGTGCTCTGGCGGCAGAACTTCCAGGCGTTCTGCGCTTTTGCGGAACTGCAAAGCTTCGTCGCGAACTTTGCTGGTGTATTTCGGCAAGTCCTGCAGCAGCGTGGCCGCCTGATTATAGGAAAAGTAGACAATTCCGCCCAGCGCAGCCATCAACAGCAGAATCGCGATCGCGGCCGCCAGACCGCGAGGGAGCCGAAGATAGGTCAGTAGATCCACGATTGGAGCGAGAATAAACGCCACCAGAACCGAGACCAGCATGACCACCAATACCGATTCGCCGAAATAGCAGAGCGTGACGATCCCTACGATGCCGATGATGTTCATCGACCAATGGGTGCGCGTTTTAGGATTGGGCGCCGGCACGGGCGGAGTTGGTATCGTCGGGGTTTGTGCCTGAGCTTCGCCGATCGCCATTTCAGCATCGTAATCCATTTCTGGGCTGTTTCGTCGGGACTTATAATGTGCACGTGCCCTCTGAACCAACCCACTCCCCGAACGGCTTGGGCCCGCGTAGCGTCGCCCGAGTTTTGGGTTTAGACGTGGGGTCCAAGCGGATCGGACTAGCCCTCTCTGATCCCCTAGGAATTACCGCGCAGGGACTCGAAACCATCCAGCGGCAAAACAAGCGCCTGGACTTCGATCAGTTGGAAAATGTGATCCTCAAACACGAGGTAAGCGAGATCGTGGTGGGCTACCCGCTGCGTATGAGCGGAGCGGAAGGCATCCAGGCGGAAAAGATGCAACGCTTCGCCGAAGAGCTACGGCAGCGTTTCCCGTTGCCGGTTCATCTTTGGGATGAACGCCTAAGCTCTGCGCAAGCCAACCGCCTGCTGCGCGAGACCGAAATGTCAATCAAGCGGCGGGGGCAGGTCGTGGATCAGATGGCGGCGGTTTTGATCCTGCAAAGCTGGATGGACGCGAGAAGCACCACTTAGCATTTGGCCCTTGGCTATGTCCTTTTGCAAGATGACCAACGGCTAACGACTAAAGGCCAACGACCTGGGACCGGCGCTCATCTAAACTATTCGTAAGGTGCGCGTCGTTTTCACATTGTTTTTGCTTGCCGTTCTCGCTGGCGGGGGATGGCTGGCTTGGGTGCTGATGCAGCCGGTGACTCCGGCGGGGCAGACGTTCGTGCTCTTGCATCCGGGCTACTCCACTCGGCGGATCGCGACCGAACTGCAATCCGCGGGTGTGATTCGTAACGCCGACGCTTTCGTGCTTTGGCAGTACCTTCACCACAAGCATTCCTTAAAGGCTGGCGAGTATCTGTTCGACGAGAGTGCGACGTCGGTCGATATCCATCGGCGTCTGGTGCGTGGCGACGTTTATTTCCACACGGTGGTGATTCCCGAAGGCTACAACATGTTCGATATCGCACAAGCGATACAGAATGCCGGCTTGGGTACGAGTGAGGACTTCCTCAAGGTCGCGACGTCAGACACCGCTCTCATCTCCGACCTCGCTCCGAATGCCAAGACTCTGGAGGGTTATCTCTTCCCGAATACCTATGAGTTCACCCGCATGCAGACGATGGAAGAGATGGCGGCGGCAATGGTGAGGCAGTTCCGCCAAGTGGCAAAAGAAATTGGATTGACTCAGGATGCGAGGATCGCGGATGTGCAGAGCACCGATGTGCAGATAGCGGATGTGCCGCACAACGACGTACAGCAGACTGTCACTCTGGCCTCCATCATCGAGAAGGAAACGGCTGCGCCGGAAGAGCGGCCGCTAGTGGCCAGTGTTTATTACAACCGCATGGCAAAGCATGGGGCACTGCAGGCCGATCCCAGCGTAATCTACGCCGAGCTTCTGCAGGGAACTTACAGCGGTGCGCTTCATCACGCCGATATGCAATTCAATTCCGATTACAACACCTACACCCATCCTGGACTTCCGCCGGGGCCAATCGGCAACCCGGGAAAGACGTCACTCGAAGCCGCGATGCATCCTGCGGATACCGACTATTTCTATTTCGTCAGCAACGGCAACGGACATCACCGCTTCGCCAAGAATCTGGAAGAGCACAACAAGAATGTGGCGGCGTATCGGAAAGCGATGAACGGGAAGTAGCGCGCATAAATATGGCAGATTAGCCATATTTATGGTACTATTGCCACTGTGAGAACCACGGTGGACATTCCCGACCCTACCTATCGCCAGCTCAAGGCAAGAGCGGCTCTACGCGGCTGTTCGGTGAAGGACTTGATTCTGCGGGGCGTAGAGGTCGAATTGAACGGCGAAAAGCGCACGCCGACAAAAGGGAGAGTCGCGCTGCCTCTAATCAGATCGAAACGGCCTGGCTGGCTAAGGCTGGACAACAAGACCATCCATGAAATCCTTTTTCCCTGATGTGAATGTCTGGATTGCGTTGGCGTACGAGGGGCATCAACATCACAAGTCCGCAACCGCCTGGTTTGCCATGCTAGGCGGCGAAGCGGTGTATTTCTGTCGCTTTACCCAGTTAGGGCTGCTTAGACTGCTCACGCATCCCAGCGTGATGCGGGAAGATGTACGGAATCAGACCGAGGCGTGGCAAACCTACGACTCGTTTCTTCAGGACGAGCGAGTTTCATTTCACGACGAAGCCGACCCCGAGCAGATTGAATTCTCGCTTCGCAGACTGACCTCCAATGTACGCTCTCTTTCGCAACAATGGCCGGATGCATACTTGGCCGCTTTTGCACGCGTAGCTGGATTAACATTGGTTACGTTCGACCGCGGTTTGCGGCAAATGGCCTCTGGCAACACGATGCCTCTCCGTTAGTAAAGTCCTCCCCGACTCTAGACAAAGCGACCAAAACCCGAGCCCACCTCCCAACTCTGAATCTCCAGCTTGGGTATACTCATCTCTTTGGCACGGACTCATCCGTCTCATGTCTTTTTTCTTTCGATATCGTAGTGCCTTCATCCTATTGGCAATTCTCCCCTTGACCGGCTGTCTGTTTCGCTCGCGCAAGGTTGAGCCGCCTTTTATTTCGGTCCAACTAAAGACTGCGACGCAACAGCAGCTTATCGACTACATCAACACTCAGGCCGCCAACATTCAATCCATGCAGGCCACAGTCGATATCGACACGACCGTGGGCGGGGTGAAGAAGGGCAAGGTCACAGACTACGAGGAAATCCGCGGGTACGTGCTCGCGCGCAAGCCGGCCATGCTGCGGATGATTGGACTGATGCCGATTGTGCGCAACAAGGCCTTCGACATGGTGAGTGACGGCCAAGGGTTCAAACTGTGGATTCCGACGAAGAACCGCTTCGTGGTAGGACGAGATGACGTTGAGACCCACAATCCGTCCCAACCGCTCGAGAACCTTCGCCCACAACACATTTATGACGCGCTGCTGCTGCGCCGTATCGATCCGCAAAACGAAATTGCAGTGCTGGAAAACGACACCGAACTGGTGACCGAAGCCAAGAGCCGCAAAGTATCGCGAGCGGATTACGTGGTTGATGTGATCCACAAAGGAAATGAGGGATGGACGCTTTCGCGGAAGATCGTTTTCAGCCGTACTGACTTGCTGCCGCATCGCCAGCTTCTCTATGACGAGCAGGGAAACGTCGCGACCAACGCCGTCTATGGCAACTACAAGGAGGAGAATGGCATTCAGTTCCCCTGGCAAATCGAGATTGCGCGGCCCCAAGAGGAGTACGACATCACTCTGAACATCGTGAAACTGGACCTGAACCAGCCGCTTCCGGACGACAAATTCGTGCTGGAGCAGCCGGCAGGCGCCGAGGTCGTTCACCTGGATAAGCCAGACGCGCAATCGCCCGCGGGTCACGTCGACAAGTAAAATCAGAACTTGGCGCTTGGCATTTAGCCTCCATAGGCTTTTTGCGAACTCCAGAAAGGACTAAGTGCCAATTGCTAATGCTAAGTCTCCTTATGATGAATAAGATGATCGTCGCCAACCTGGTACATCGGCCGCTTCGCTCCCTCATCAGCATCGTAGCGATCGCGTTGGAGGTGACGCTGATTTTGTTGATAGTCGGATTGTCGCTGGGCATGCTGAACGATTCGCGAGCGCGGCAACAAGGCATTGGGGCGGACGTGATTGTGATGCCACCTGGCTCATCGTTCATCGTGGGGCTGACGGGGGCGCCGATGTCGATCAAAGTCGGTGACATTTTGGCGAAGCTGCCGCATGTAGTTGACGTGGCCCCGGTGGTGAGCCATGTTTCCGCGAGTGGAACGCTCGAGGTGATCGCGGGCATCGACTTGAAAAGCTACGAGAAACTTTCCGGGCCCTTTCATTATCTGGACGGCGGGCCATTCCGAGCGCCGAACGATGTCCTGGTGGACGATCTGTTTGCCAGGTCGAAGCATGTGAAGGTGGGCGACACGATTGAAGTTCTCAACAATAATTTCCGCGTGGTGGGCATTGTGGAACAAGGCAAAGGAGCCCGAAAGTTCTTGCAGATCGGGGTTCTGCAAGACTTAATTGGAGCCAAGGACAAAGCGTCGATCTTTTATCTTAAGTTGGATGACCCCAACAACGCCGACGCCGTTGTCGATGAAATCAAGAAAGTTCCCGGCATGGAGAAATATGTCGCGACTTCGATGGCTTACTACCTGTCGATGATGACTCCGAGCAACTATCCCGGCTTGTCGACCTTTATCAATGTGGTGATTGGCATTTCCGTGATCATCGGTTTCATCGTCATCTTCCAAGCCATGTATACAGCGGTGATGGAGCGCACACGCGAGATTGGGATTCTTAAGTCGATGGGCGCGTCGAAGCTCTATATCGTGAATGTGATTTTGCGGGAGACCGTGCTGCTGGCGATCGGGGGCATCGTGGTGGGGATTGCCTTCAGTTTGGTGGCGCGGCTGGGAATCATTCACCGCTTGCCAACACTGCCGGTCGTAGTGACGGGCGGCTGGATGTTTCGTTCAGCGATTATCGCTATTGTGGGGGCAATTGCTGGGGCGCTTTATCCAGCATACAAGGCGGCGCAGAAGGATCCTATTGATGCGCTAGCTTATGAGTAGTGTATTGTTTTCAATAATATAAGCTGCTATACTTTCTGATTGTGCGAAATTCTGATTTGTGTTAGGCTGTGACTGAGGTGGAGCAAATGTCTAGCCATCTAGTACGCCTTCGTGAGAGAAACCAGCTTACCCTGCCGGCGGAGATTGCCGAGAAGCTCGCGGTTGAACCTGGATCCTTGCTGGAGCTGATTCTTGGAACGGATGGGGACGGAGTTCACGTGGAACTGCGTCATGCCCAGGTTGTGCGCGCCAACACCCATCAAGCGAAGCTCTCGGAGCGACGGGCGCGGAAAGACATCCAGGAAGGCAGGTTCTCGACTTTTGCCAATCCGGATGAATTGGCCCTTCATATGAAACAGACTCGAGACGCGGAGGCGAAACAACTCCGTGCGCAGGTCGAGGACTTGCAAGAGCAGATGCAGGGGATCCTCGTGAACATGCGCCGGGTGGGTGCGGCGACTGGAATCGTACTTACAGATGTGCCGTGTGATCTTTCCACAAAAGCTTAGTCAGTATGGCAATCCCATTCGATATACGGGAGAGCGACGAGTTTGAGATTTCGTGGAAGAAGTTGAGCTACGAAGTCGGCCCGCGGGCACGGGAATTCGATGAGAGTATCCTCGCCGCGGTAAGGACCCTTTACCAGAAGGGACCGGGTTATGGCCAGCCTCACGGGGATGCGCTTTACGCAGTTCCAGTGATGGAGGGCTACCTGCTCGTATATGAATGGACAACGGATCGCGACGAGCACGGAAACGCTATGTTCAATCATCTGGCGCTGCTGCCCATTGAGCGAATTTGAAACCGCTCCGCTAACAGAGATGCAGTTTTGCCACTAAATCCAGCAGAAAACCCAGCGTGATCAACCCGAATCCGGCTCTGGTAACGCGCTGCGATCGGGTGGCGTGGCGAAGCGCTTCGGCGTCATTTGCGGGCGGTTCGATCGTCGCCCCAGCGCTCGGCAGACCTAGTCGAGTTCGCAACCAAACCCATTTTTCCTTTCCGCCTTTAAGCAGGAGTTCTCGAACCGGCGAGAAGGTGTCGATAACCAGCAAAGCGCCCCCGAGAAAAGTCAGGATTGACCCGCATAATTCCAGTTTTTCCGCTTGTGTCATCGGCGCCATGGATTCTTCCCCGGATCAGCGGCCTAAATTCTAGCGGGACAGGCAGTCGTTGACAATATCCTTTGCACTACGTTATCTTTAAGACTTTGCAAGTCCTGCGGTTGCCCGCCTGATAGCCCTGCGCCTTCGGCGCTCACTGGGTGCTCAGCGGTCTTCTTTGCGTTTTTATATTTCTGGGAGATTTTGCATGTCAACCTATTTCCCCAAAGCGGGGGAAATTGTGCGCAAGTGGTACGTCGTGGATGCTTCCGGGCAGACGCTCGGCCGGCTTGCGTCACAGGTCGCCCGCATTTTGATGGGTAAAGACAATCCGCAATACACGACCTTTCTCGACACCGGGGATCACGTGATCGTGATCAACGCTGAGAAGGTGAAGACAACCGGCTTTAAATCCGAGCAGAAAGTGTACCAGCATTACACCGGCTACCCTGGCGGATTGCGCACCGAGGAGTTTCGCAAGCGGTTCGAGCGCAAGCCTGAATCGATCATCGAGGCTGCGGTTCTGCGCATGCTGCCCAAGTCGAAATTGGGGCGGCAAATGATCAGCAAGTTGAATGTGTATCGTGGCGAGAAGCATCCGCACGAGGCGCAGAAGCCGCAAGCGAAAGCGCTCGAAGTCAGGGCGTAGGGTTTGGTTGTACGCGCGAGATCTTCCACCGGCTGACGCCGGTTCGGGATGACGTCAAGTTCAGAATTTTTGAAAGGGTCAAGCACCTGGGGTTAGCTGAATGCTAACGGCTGAGTGCTCAATACTTATCAATGGCAGAGCTAGTGCAATACTACGGTACGGGACGCCGCAAGTCGGCGATCGCGCGCGTTTATCTGCGTCCGGGCAGCGGCGAATTCAAGATTAACGGACGAGCTTTCGAAGAATATTTTGTGACTCCGGCGCAGCGCTCGGCCGCGAAGCAGCCCTTGCTGTCGACCGAGACAGCAAGCGCGTTCAACGTGGTCGCCCGAGTTTCCGGCGGCGGCGTGAATGGCCAGGCCGATGCTGTAAAGCTGGGTATCGCTCGCGCTCTGATGATTTTCAACGTCGAGTTGCGCAAGAAGCTGAAGGCCGAAGGCATGGTCACCCGCGATTCACGCGGCAAAGAGCGCAAGAAGTACGGTCAGAAGGGCGCGAGAAAACGGTTCCAATACAGCAAGCGTTAAGTTCTTACAGGGTTTAGCTAGGAGCCAGAAGCTAATAGCTAGAAGCTGGTTTTTGGGTGTTCAATTCTTCTCGTGCCTCGCGGCGCGGGGACGGGAATGGCAATCCGGGGCAGCCTTAGGGTGAGCGCCGGATGCAGACCAAATGAGGAGGTTAATTGGCTAACATCACCATGAAGGAGTTGCTCGAAGCGGGCGTGCACTTCGGGCATCAGACCAAGCGCTGGAATCCCAAGATGAAAGAATACATCTTCGGAGAGCGCAACGGGATCTACATCATTGACCTGCAAAAGACGCTGAAGATGTTCAAAGAGGCGTCGAAGTTTGTGCAGGAACTGGCCAGCGAAGGCAAGATCATTCTCTTCGTCGGAACCAAGCGCCAGGCCCAGGATGCGATCGCCGAAGAGGCGACGCGCTGTGGCGGATTCTATGTGAACCAGCGCTGGCTGGGCGGCCTGCTCACCAATTGGGTCACGGTGCAGAAGTCGGTAAAGCGACTAAAAGAACTCGACGAGATGGCCACGGATGGCCGCTACGAGTTGCTGCCCAAGAAAGAAGTCATCAAACTGGAGCGCGAGCGCAAGCATCTCCAGGCGAACCTGGCCGGCATCAAGAATATGAGCCGCTTGCCGGACGCGATCTTCATCATTGACTCGAACAAAGAGCAGATCGCGGTGCGCGAAGCGCGGAAACTCGGCATTCCGGTAGTCGCCGTAGTGGACACGAACTGCGATCCGAGCGAAGTGGATTATGTGATTCCGGGCAACGACGATGCGTTGCGGGCGATCCGCCTGTTTGCTTCGAAGATTGCGGATTCTGTCGCCGAAGGCGCGCAGCTCATGACTGACAAACAAGTCGCCGACTTGGCTGCTGCCGCTGGCGCGGCGCAGCAGGCTGAATTGGCTGCAGCCGTTCGCGCCGCTGAAGGCGCCGCTGTTATTGATGCCTCGGAAGATGGCACGGGCGAGGACATCAGCATGGAAGACGTGCTGGGAGCGGGGACGCGAAAGCAGCCGGCCGCCGCGAAGGAAAGCGTCGAAGAGCCGGTGCCTCAGGTCGAGACGCAGACTTATTAATCGGGCGTCAGGCTTTGGGCTTCACAGATTCCGGGCTTTAGCCCCTGAGGGATTCAGACCCGCGCGGGTCGTCCGGCGCGGGTCGAGTTTTGTAGAAGCGAAAAACTTGTAGAGACGTTGCTTGTAACGTCTCCAACCCGAAACGTAGCAAGCTACGTTTCCACAGTACAGTAAGGAAATTCATAGCAATGAGCACATCTACCGTGAATATTTCTGCAGCGCAGGTGAAAGAGCTCCGGGAAAAGACCGGAGCGCCAATGATGGATTGCAAACAGGCCCTGACCGAAGCTAAGGGCGACATGGAACAGGCGGTTGTCGTGTTGCGCAAGAAGGGCGTTTCCGTAGCGGCAAAGAAGGCAGCCCGCGTGACCAGCGAAGGCTCCGTGGCCAGTTACATTCACGCCGGGGGCAAGATTGGCGTCCTCGTCGAAATTAACTGTGAGAGTGATTTCGTGGCTCGCACCGAAGATTTCAAGGAGTTGGTGCACGACATCGCTATGCACATTGCCGCGAGCGATCCCAAGTTTGTCCGCAAGGAAGATGTCACGCCTGAGGCCTATGAGCGCGAGAAAGACATCTATCGCGCACAGGCGATCGCGAGTGGCAAGCCCGCGAACATCGCAGAAAAAATGGTCGAAGGCAAGATGGCCAAGTTCTACGAGGAGGTCTGCCTGCTGGAGCAGCCCTTCATCAAGGATCAGACTGTGAGCATCGCGCAGCTCATTGCCGCCAAGATCGGCAAGCTGGGCGAGAACATCGCGGTGCGCCGCTTCGCACGCTTCAAGGTGGGGGATGCGGGCGAGACCATCGCCATCACCAGGCCGGAACAGAAATCCGAATAACTCTGGGCGCTTTATAGCGCCCTTTTTTTTGTGTCCTCGTGCGGGCGGGGCCGCCGAGGAAGCTCAACAAAAAATTCATGACAACTCCCGTCTTTAAACGCATATTGCTTAAGCTCTCCGGCGAAGCTCTCGCCGCGACCCAGGGTTTTGGCGTCGACCCTTTTCGTATTCACGAGATCGCCGCTGAACTGGCTGACGTGCGCTCTCTGGGGATCGAAATTGCGATCGTAGTGGGCGGAGGGAATTTTTTTCGCGGTGTGGCCGAGCAGGCCAAAGAGATGGACCGGGTCTCCGCCGACCACATGGGCATGCTGGCGACGGTGATTAATTCGCTGGCCTTGCAGGATGCGTTGGAAAAGCAGGGCGTCTTTACCCGGGTGCAGTCCGCGATCGAGATGAAGCAGGTTGCTGAGCCTTTTATCCGACGGCGCGCAATTCGTCATCTGGAAAAAGGCCGAGTCGTGATTTTTGCTGGGGGCACGGGCAATCCATACTTTTCGACGGACACAGCGGCATCGCTGCGCGCCATGGAAATCAAGGCCGATGTCATCATGAAAGCCACGAAGGTGGATGGCATCTACGACGCCGATCCGGTGCTGGTGAAAGACGCCAAGAAGTTTTCCCAAATTACTTACATGGATGTGCTGAAAAAAGGTCTAAAAGTAATGGATTCGACCGCCATCTCCCTTTGCAAAGACAATAACCTTCCTATCATTATCTTCAATCTCAACCAGCGTGGAAATATCCGCAAGGTCGTAACCGGCGAGAAGATCGGATCGTTGGTCAGCGCGTAAAGTCTGGCCACGGATCCGCGTGGTTTTTTACGGATTGCTCCCATCTCGGCCCAGTCTCGGTTTCAAAGGTTTATAATTCACAGTTTTGGTAACTCATTTTCTGGGGAGCTGACATGGCTCAATCTGGTATGGCTGCAATTCCTGGCCTCAAAGACACCTACATTCAACTCAAAACCCGCATGGATAAAGCGGTGGAGGACTTCCGCAAGGCAATGGCAGCCACGCGCACCGGGCGGGCGTCGGTGCATATGCTGGACGCCGTTAACGTCGAATACTACGGTTCGTACATGCCGCTCAATCAGCTTGCGCAAGTGCATGCGCCCGAGCCGCAGCTCATCACCGTGCAGCCTTTTGATCCGACCTCACTGCCGGCGATTGAAAAAGCCATCCGCGCGGCGGACATCGGTTTGAACCCGATGAATGATGGCAAGATCGTCCGTGTGCCTGTGCCTGCGCTCACGGAAGAACGCCGCAAGGATATGGTGAAGCATCTCCACAAAGTGCTCGAGGAGCACCGCACTGCGGTGCGCAACATTCGCCGCGATGGCAACGACGCCATCAAGAAGGCGATGAAAGACAAGAAGATCACCGAGGATGATGAAAAGCGAGCCATGGATGAGATCCAAAAGCTCACCGATGGTGAAATCAAGAAGATGGAAGAGATGAGTAAAGGCAAAGAAAAAGAAGTGATGGAGATTTGATGATCGGGCCCGGCGAACCTTCTTCGAGAGCGGCCCGTCTTGGGTTCGGTTTGACCGGCGGATTGCTGGGTTTGATGTGTCTTGCAATCGTCCTCACTGTGACAACCTTCCCCGTGGGAGCCGCAATGGAACCAACAGTCGTGAAACTACCAGAGTTCTCGGTGATCGGAATTCAAGCGCGAACCAGTAATGCTGACGAAATGACAGGAGACGGCGCCATCCCCAAGCAGTGGGCCAGGTTCTTCAAAGAAGGCATCGCGGATAAGATTCCGAACAAAGTAGATTCCACGATCTACGCTGTTTATACCGACTACGTCAGCGATCGCAACGGCGAATACGATTTCATCATTGGAATGAAAGTGAGTAGCGTGTCCGATGTTCCGCCAGGGATGGTTGCCAAAAAAGTGCCCCGCGGAAAATATGCAGTCGTCACCAGCGAGAAAGGACCAGCGGCGCACATTGTTCCGCGGGCATGGCAACGGGTCTGGAGCCTGGAAGATAACAAACAACTCGGCGGTCCTCGTGCCTACAAAGCGGACTTCGAGGTCTACGACCAACGCAGCCAAAACCCGCAGGACTCCCAAGTCGACCTGTATCTCGGTCTCAAGTAGCACTCGCCTTCTCTTTCATTCCGACGAGCGAAGCGACGAGAAATCTGATTGGCTCGGCTTACTCCGCGGGCCGTCCTCGGCGAACTCCGCGATTCAAGACTTTCGTTTGCCGGAATCCCATCCACATCTTAAAACGCGGAGGCCGCGGGAAAAGCAAACAATCCGAATACTGGGTTTGAGCGGGGCATCTATAATTAGACGTCATGAAGAAGGTTGTTCACGCCGCCTGCCCGCACGATTGTCCGGATGCCTGCGGAGTCCTCATTACCATCGAGGATGGGCGCGCAACCAAGATCCAGGGTGATCCGGCGCATCCTGTGGTGCGTGGTTTCCTGTGCGCAAAGGTGGCCAAGTATCTGGATCGCGTGTATTCGCCGGACCGGGTTTTGTATCCGATGAGGCGAGTGGCGCCGAAGGGGCCGCGAAACGCGGGCGAGGGTGGCCGCGCCACACAAGAGTGGCACCGTATCACTTGGGACGAGGCTCTTAACGAAATCACTTTTCGCTTCAAGAAGACCATCGCCGAGTTTGGCAGCGAAGCCATTCTACCTTTCTCCTTCGGTGGCACGCTGGGAATGCTGAATAGTGCCTCCATGGACCGCCGATTCTTTCATCGGCTGGGCGCATCGCAGTTGGCGCGTAACATCTGCTCTGCGGCGGGCGAGGCGGGATTGGAATCCGTGCTCGGGATAAAACTCGGCACGGAACCGGAACAGTTTCGCCATTCGCGTTACATCATCGCATGGGCAGCGAACATTCACGGCAACAATGTCCATCTGTGGCCCTTCATCGCGGAAGCCCGTCGCCAGGGTGCGAAGTTGGTGGTGATCGATCCTTACCGCACCCGAACGGCCGCGTGCGCGGATTGGTATCTGCCCATTAATCCCGGCACCGACGCTGCTTTGGCGCTGGGGATGATGCATGTGATCACCGGCGAGAATCTTCACGATGCGGATTACGTCGAGCGCTACACGGTAGGATTCGACCAGCTTCGCAACAAAGTCCAGGAGTACACGCCAGAACGTGTGGCGAAATGGACGGGAATCGCTGCCTCTGACATCGTGAAACTGGCCCGCGAGTACGCAACCACGCATCCGGCTGTCATTCGCTTGAATTACGGAGTCCAGCGCTCGGAAGGTGGTGGAATGGCGACACGAGCCGTTGCCATGCTGCCTTGCATTACCGGGTCCTGGAAAGAGATCGGCGGCGGCCTGCAGATGTCTACTAGCGGAGCATTTGCCCAGATTGGCCCTGAGTTGAAGCGCAAAGACTTGATGCTCAAGTCATTGGGGCGTCCTGCACGGACTGTGAACATGGTCGAGTTAGGCACGGCCTTGAACTCGCTGGATGATCCGCCTATCAAAGCGCTATTCGTTTATGGCTGCAATCCGGCGGCAACTTGTCCCAATCACAATGAAGTGATTCGGGGCTTGCAGCGCGCGGACCTGTTCACCGTTGTCCACGAGCAGTTCCTCACCGACACTACCGACTACGCTGACTTGGTTCTGCCCGCAACTACTTTCTTCGAGCACAAGGATCTGCAAACGGCTTACGGACACTACTTTTTGCAGGTATCGAATCAGGCCATCGCTCCACTGGGTGAATGCCGCTCGAATGTGGAACTCTTTCGCGCGCTCGCCGAAAGAATGGAATTCGAGGATGAGTGCTTCCGCGAATCCGTCGACCAGATGATCGATGCGGCCCTGGACTCAGACCATCGCTGGTTGCGGGGAATCGATCGTGAGCGGCTTGAACGGGAAGGTCATGTTCGGCTTCGCTTCGAAAAACAGTTCTCGGATGACAGTTCGAAGTTCTCAGATTTCTTTCTGCCTTTTGCTCACGGCAACTTCTTCACTGCCAGCGGCAAGGCCGAATTGTACAGCGAAGCTCTCAAGGCTCAAGGTTTGGATCCTGTGGTTCACTTCGAACCGCCGGGTGAATCGCGTCACAGCGAGCAGGCAAAAACCTTTCCTCTGGAGTTGCTGGCTCGTAAATCCGATAATTTCTTGAACTCGTCATTTTCCAATCTGCCAACCGTTCAGGAGATGGAGGAAGTAGGTCTGCTCGAAATGAATTCCGCCGACGCCCGAACGCGCGGCATCGCGGACGGCGACCGGGTGCGCGTCTTCAACCGGCGTGGCGATATACTTCTAAAAGCCAGAGTAGACGGCGTGTTGCAGCCCGGCGTGGTTTGCGCACGGCTTCATTGGGCGAAGCTCGGCCCTCAGGGACGGAATATTAATGTGCTTACTTCGGAAAAACTTACCGACTTGGGCAACTCCGCCACCTTTTATTCCGTCTTGGTTGAAGTAGAGCTTTTCCAAACGGCATCCTGAGGGCGATTAAGGCGCATGTGCTTGGACGGTGTCCACTGCTCTACCGTATAATTGCGGTTTTCCACACTCCCATAACTTGAGGTAGTGGCGATTCATCGCACTCATCAGGATAGCCCTGCGATCATCGAGGGCAGGCACGGCCGCGCATGGCGACCCACGGTTGTCGCAGCGAAGCCATCTCCTTCATTTACAAAGCGTTGTGAAGCTAAGAGACGTTCGTTCTTCACTTTTCTGCTGGCTTTTTTCTTGCTCTGCTCCTGGGCGATGGGACAGCAGGACGTGATTGTCGAAGTGCTGGTTAACGGTAATCGCCGTATCCCCGCCGAAACTATTAAAGCCCGAATTTTTACTCATCCCGGGGATGTGTACGATCCAGCCGCAATCGAACGCGATTTCAACTCGCTGTGGAATACCGGGTACTTTCAAGATATTCGCTTTGAGCGAGAGCAGACGCCGAAAGGGTGGATTCTGCATATCTATGTAAAAGAACGACCGACGATCCGGGAGATTAACTACGAAGGGCTGAACTCGGTCTCAAAAAGCGATGTGCTGGACCGCTTCAAGGAAGCGAAAGTGGGATTGTCGGTCGAGAGCCAATACGATCCAACCAAAGTGAAGAAGGCCGAAGTCACGATCAAGCAACTGCTGGCCGAGCACGGACGACAGTACTCCACCATCCGCACCGAAGTTCATCCCATTCCTCCTAACGCCGTGAGCATCACATTCGCAATCAAGGAAGGACCTAAGGTTAAGGTTGGCAAGATTATTTTCGAAGGGAACAAGCACGTCCCGAGCCGGATCCTGCGCGGTGCGATGAAGAACCTGAAGCCCATCGGCGTCCCGCACTCTATCTTTCTGGAGAACCTGTTCTCGAAGACCTACGACGCCACTAAGCTCGACGAAGATACCGAGCGGGTTCGCGCCGAATACCAGAATCGCGGCTACTTCAAAGTGCTGGTTCAGGAGCCTAAGACGGTCATCCATGATACCGGACATAAGGGATTCCACATCCCGCTGATCCAAGCGGGTCCGGGGAAGGCCGTGGACATTACTATGCCCATCGAGGAAGGTGAGAAATATAATTTGGGCGGAATCACGTTCAAGAACAACAAGGCGGTCGCCAACACAAAGGCCTTACGCGCCCTGTTTCCGATAAAAGACGGCGATACCTTTGACCGGAGCAAAATCGCGAAAGGCTTGGAAAACTTGGGCAAAGCCTACGGCCAGATTGGGTACATTAACTTCACCTCGATTCCGAACACGACCTTCGACGAGGAAAAGAAGCTTGTCTTCCTCGACATCGACGTAGATGAAGGCAAGCAGTTCTTTGTGCGACGAATCGAATTCCAGGGCAATACCACCACTCGCGACAAGGTGATACGCCGCGAGATCGTTCTGGAAGAAGGCCAGGTCTACAACCAGCAGCTCTGGGAACTCAGCATCCAGCGGCTGAATCAGTTGGGCTTTTTTGACAACTTGAAGCCCGATGACCCGAATGTCACCGAACGCCACCTTAACGAAAAGGACGGTACGGTCGATCTCACGCTCAAAGTCAAGGAGAAGGGAAAGAACAGCATCGGATTGAGTGGTGGGGTTAGCGGTCTTTCGGGCACATTCGTGGGGCTCAGCTACAGCACCAACAACTTTCTGGGACTGGGTGAAACTCTGAGCATACAGGCGAACATCGGCAACCTGCAGCGTAACGTTTCATTCAGCTTCACCCAACCGTATTTATTCGATCGCCCGCTGCAACTGGGTTTTACGGTTTACTTCACGAAGTTTACGTATGATCAGGCGCGGCAAGCGGCAATCCTCAGCGGTCAGGCGATCAATCTGCCGGCGGCCTTGCAGGAGAACCTTCAGAACTACACCCAATCGAGCCGAGGCTTTGCCGTTAACCTGGCGTATCCGCTGCACCGCTCGTTTAAGCGGGTGGGGATCAGCTATTCGTACGACGACTCTTCCATCGTAGCGCTCACCACGGCCTCGCAGACGCTGTTCAACTTTTTGTCGTTCAGCGGTATCAGTGGGCCCAACGCTCTGAACGGAATCATCACCAGCAAAATTACTCCCAGCTTCTCGATAAACTCCTTGGACAGAGCGCTCTATCCCCACAAGGGCAGCAGCTTCTACGTGGCCAGCGAAATTGCCGGCATAGGCGGGACTGTCAAGACGATTCGTCCCATCGTGAAATATACGCATTGGAAACCGATGCAGAAAAGGCGCAATACGGTGGGCTTTAATTTTCAAGGCTCGTTCTTAACCGGCTACGACGGTCTGGTGCCTCCGCCTTTTCAGCGCTTCTACGATGGCGGCGAAAACGATCTGCGTGGCTTTGATATACGCTCCGTCTCGCCCGTCTCGTTTCTTCCGAACACGACTTCGATCCAGTTGCGGAATCCAGATGGTTCGATTGTTCCCAAGAATCCGGCCAACCCTCTGCAGGGCGCTTACACGATCCCAGTACCGCTGGACCAGATTGTGTTCCCCGGCGGCGATTTGAGCCTGGTCGGCAATTTGGAGTATCGGATCACCATCGCCGGCCCCGTGGCTTTGGCGCCGTTCGTTGATCTGGGTGTGGAACCGATCCTCAGAGATTCCCAGCTGAAAATCAACGATGGCCAGTTCGATCTCATCAACAGCACGGTTTTTGGCTGTCCTGCGCTCGACGTCGGTTTTAACTGCGTGGGCGGATCCACGCAGAAGTTCCCGCAGTATCTCCACCCCGTGCCGGGAACGAACTGGACGCCGAGAATGTCCACCGGTCTGGAATTGCAGGTGTTTTTGCCCGTGGTCAACGCCCCGTTCCGCATCTACTGGGCGTATAACCCGCTACGTCTGGATACGATCGTGAATGCTCCGATTCCAATTACTCGCAGCATGTTCCCGGCCGGCGCTGCGGGAGATTACACTTATCAGCTCGCGCGGAATTCTTTCTCGCCACCGTATCAGCTCAGGGAGCCACGCAAGACATTTCGCTTCACGGTGGCGACCACGTTCTAGTCAAGGGGTAGACATCGGGCATCAGAACAGCCAAGAATTCGGGCCTCATAGTTTGACGCTGAGGCAACAGTGTTCCTATAATGAAACCTACAACACCCTGAAAATCGAAAAGTACGGGGTGGTCGTCACGTTCGAACATTTAGCGTGAGACGCTGGAGGTTAAGCTCTGCCTTCCCCGTTCGATCACACGTCCTGGTTGGCTTCGGGGCGGGACCCAGCATGGTTCGTGACATGGGTTCGTGAGAAAGACCTGAAGCGAGATTCCCGAAACAATTTCCAAGGAGTTCAAAGCAATCCCATGACAAGAAAGCTTCCACGATTTGTTCTGGCCACTGTGTTCGTTATATCGGTTGGCGCCCTGGCTCAAACCGCCAGCGCAGGCCCCGGATTGCCCGCGGCTCCAAGTGCCGCTGCGACCGCACCCGATACCACTGCCGCTAGCACGGCAAATAAAATTGGTACGATCAACATCGAGCAGGCAATATTCGCCAGCAACGAAGGCCAGCGCGACTTCGAGGCGCTCAGCAAGAAGCTGGAGCCCAAGCAGACCGAGTTGAAGGGCATGAACGACGAAGTGGAGAGTCTGAAGAAGCAGCTGAGCACTCAAGGCGACAAGCTCAACGAAGACTCCCGCGCCACTCTGGTCAAACAGGTCGAGGATAAGCAGAAGAAGCTTGAGCGCAGCGTCCAGGATGCCCGGGACGACGCTCAGGCACAGCAGAATGAGATTGCCCAGCGCATTCTGCAGAAGATGGCTCCCATTATCGTGAAGTATGCCGGCGATAAGGGATTCGGCCTGATCATGGACACTTCCAATCCCTGGCCGCAAGGTCCTGTGCTCTGGGCTGGGCCGTCCGTCGATATCACCAAGGCGATCGTTGACGCGTACAATGTGCAATCCGGTGTTCCGGCTCCCACCAGGCCCGCGACTAAACCGGCGGCAACGACGGGCACAAAACCCGCGGCTCCGGCCGCTGCAAAACCGGCGACAACTACTCCGGCTCCCAAGTAAACTCGCGACACCTGAATCACGACGAAAGTTCCAGAAAGGCCGCCCGCAAGGCGGCTTTTTATTTTTGCGGAATTCCTGCTGTTTCGTGTTCTCCAGACTGTATGCCGGTGTCCATAGAAGAAACCAACTCTGGAGGTCACCATGTTTGCTGATTCGCTGCTCGACACTCCCTGGACTGACCGTTCTCGCCGCGGCTGGACAACTCTGGTTTCGTTTGCCATGCAAGCCGTTGGGGTGGGAGGCTTGCTCCTGCTCCCACTGCTTTACACCCAAGGTCTGCCGCAGCTGCAATTGATGTCATCTCTGGTCGCGCCAACTCCACCGCCAGCACCGCCCGCTCCCGCGCCTGCGCGAAACACTCCGGTCAGCAGCAACTTGTCATCCGACGGCCGCGTGATCGCTCCACCTTCCGTGCCGCGGCAGATTTTGAACGTGGACGAATCGATCGCCCCGCCACCGGTCAATCTGGATGGATTGGGAGTATCCGGCGGGACCGGCGATCCGACAGCTCGCAATAGCGTGCTTAACTCAATTGGCAATGGGTTTAGGGCGTTTGTGCCACCGCCTCCACCAACGCCGTCCGCTCATCCGCCTCGCGTTTCGCGCATGATGGAAGGAAATCTCATCTATCGTGTGCAGCCGCAATACCCAGCTTTGGCGCGGCAAGCGCGGGTTCAAGGAATCGTAATCCTGCGTGCCATGATTTCGCGCGAAGGCAAGATTGAAAACTTGCAAGTCGTCAGCGGCCCTCCCCTGCTGGTCAAATCGGCCATCGATGCCGTCTTGCAGTGGCGCTATCGTCCGTATTACCTGAACAACGAACCGGTGGAGGTAGAAACCCAGGTCACGGTGAACTTCACGCTCTCGGGTGGATAGTTGAAGTGGTTTTGGCAACGCCAGGAATCAGGCGCAGGGAGTAGTACGGCAGTAACCTGATTGCAACTACCGAGGCCGCTATAATCAGGCAAGTGGCTACTATTGAAATTGCCAAGCGAACCGCGACTCGGCCGACTTGGGCCGAAGTTTCGCTGGGAACCTTGCGCCAAAATTTTCGCGCTGTGCAGCGGCACATAAGTTCTGGTGTCACAGTTTGTGCCATCGTGAAAGCCGATGCGTACGGGCACGGCGCGGTCGAGTGTGCGCGGGCACTCGAGCAGGAGGGAGCGGGTTGGTTCGGCGTGACTTCGCTGGATGAGGCAATTCCGCTCCGCGAAGCTGACATCCGCGGACGCATCTTATTGATGACCGGCTTTTGGCGTGGAGAAGAGGAAGAAATCATTCGCCTGGGATTGACTCCGACCATCTGGGAGACAGGGCAAATCGAATTGTTCGAGAAGGGCGCGATCGCCCTCGGCGTTGCAAGACATCCCATTCATTTGAAAGTGGACACAGGCATGGGACGGTTGGGAGTTGCGCCCGAGGATCTACCGCGAATTTGCTCCGCATTGAAGTCTTCGCCACATCTGGTGTTTGAGGGGTTGTCCACTCATCTGGCTTCGTCCGAGGTGCTGGACGAGCCCTCGGTGGCGGTGCAGTTAAAGTCTTTTGCGGAAGTCCGCAATTTTCTTCGAAACGAAGGCTTTAATCCGCCACTGATTCACGCAGCCAATACCGGAGCTGTGATCTCCCGTCCAGAATCGTGGAATACCATGGTGCGGCCGGGAATTGCGCTCTATGGTTATTACTTGCCTTTCGAGCGCGCTGGCCGTGAGGTCAGCGGCAGCGGTTTGCGGCTCAAGGTAAAACCTGTTTTGACCTGGAAGACTCGCATTCTTTCGCTGAGAGATATGCGCGCCAACCAAGCCCTGGGGTACGGCGGAATCTACGTCACGAAAGCTCCCGCACGGATCGCGGTGCTTCCGGTGGGATACGCCGACGGATTGAATCGCAAAATCTCTTCTCAAGGCCGGGTGATTGTGGGCGAAAACTATGCGCCTATCGTCGGACGGATTTCCATGGATTTGACTCTGGCTGACGTGACCGGGCTGCCTGGAGTTTCCGTTGGTGATGAAGTGGTGCTGCTCGGTGCGACTGATGGTCTGAGTGTCGACGCCAGAGAACACGCTTCACTTTCTGATACGGTGCCGTATGAAATTCTCTGCGGAATCTCCAAGCGCGTGCCGAGAAAGTACGGAAGTTAAGTTGCGCCAGTTAGGCTCACCGAAAACTCAAAGGTGCGATCTCAAACCGAGCGTTCTTTTCTCGTCTCCATGTACTTGCGCAAAACGGCATTGATCACGGTCTGGTAGCCTCGACCTTGCTTGCGGAAAAACGTCAGCACATCGGGATCAACCCGCAAGGTAATCTGCTTCTTCGGCCCCGGCCAGATTATCGCTCTTGCAAAGAAATCAGGGCCGAGTTCCGGAATTTTTCGGAGAAATCAATGTCCTCATCCCGCATTGCGTCATCCGCTTCCAGTCTGTCCTGGATCGCCTTTTCGTATTCTTTGCTTTCTTCATGATCCGCCTTTCTTCTAAGCGAGAGATGCATACTTACCGTGTAAGGCAAGACGCGCAGCAGCTGCCTTCGTCTACCCAACCCACTAGCACAGGAGCTCCCGAAACTTCGATTTCATGAAAGAGCTGCAAATATCTGGCTTCCGCGCCAAAAAGCCAATGGCTAAGGTTTGCGATGAGTTGAAGAGACGTTGGTTTGCGACGAATGCAACCGCACGTCCGCTGCCGTCTTCGACGTACCAACTCGCGGGGAACTCTGAGCTTACGGCTGCGCGAAGGAGCATGGGGGCGTGCTCATCGAACACTTGGCCGCGCGTGATGTCGTCATACCAACAGGTCCTGCGGTCTGGCCTCCAGCCGACCAGTTCGCCCTTGGCCTCAAGAAGCCCAAGCATCCTCGATTTCCCGGGGAAGATGTTGACGTCCACCGCAGATTCTCGGAGATCCGATAGCGAAATCTCGACCTCGTCCCATAGCATGTAGCCAGCAGGAATACCGGCCTTAAGGCTCGCGCCCTTCATTTCTCGATCAATCGAGTCGGCGTGCGACCAGTCCCACGTCTCAAATATCGGCGTCGGTCGACGTGTTTTTGAGCAGTCGTATTTGGCGTACGCCTCAATGACTGCTCGTCGCTCGATACATTCTTTTCTAATTTTCAATGGCCACTTCGAGCCCGGGCGCTGGGCTGGCGGCTATTGTATCGCGAGGGTCGAGAGGGAGCTTAACCCGTCCGCGCCCCGCCACTCCAATTCCTAGACGGATTTCCAAGCCTCCCAAACTCCCGTCCAATGCTGGTTGTTGCGCTTCACTGTCGGAGCCTGATTGTCCACCGATCTGTTTGTTATCCTGAAAACTAGATGCCTTCGCGCTACGCACAGTGGATGTATGATTGGGAGACCCGGCTCACTTCCGTAGACAACAACCGCGTGGTGCGTCCGCTGGAATGGGGTGTGGAATGGGCGCGAGACTGGCCCTGCCGCAATGGCTACGCTCCGGGACACATTCCGGAAGACGGCGAAACCTACCTGCGCGAATACAACCGGCGAATCATCGCATCGAGCGACGAATTCTTTTCCTATATCAAACCGCCCGATTTCCGTCTGGAACGGCGAGAGGTCAAAGTTTTCAGTACGCGCGCCGTGCCCGACCTCGCGTTAGAAGAAAAAGTCCGCGGCACTCATGCTGATTTCCTGCGCTTCACGTCGCCTGTGCGCACCCCGTTTCCAGAAAACAATCTGGTCAATGCGCGCTGGTTTCCGGCGCGAGGCAAGCGTGCGATTGTGCTCCTGCCGCATTGGAACTCCGATGCCCTCGCTTATAACAGCCTGTGCCGTGTGCTGAATCTTCTCGGGATTTCAGTTTTGCGGTTGAGCATGCCCTACCACGACATTCGAACTCCTCGCGAAATCCTGCGAGCCGATTACGCAGTTTCTGCCAACATCGGGCGCACGCTCGATGCTTGTCGACAGGCGGTAATCGATGTTCGTTGCTGTCTGGATTGGCTCGAATCTCAAGGCTATCGCCGTCTGGGAATCCTGGGCACGAGCCTCGGCTCTTGTTATGCCTTTCTAGCTGCCGCCCACGATTCGCGCATTCAAGTAGCGGCTTTCAATCATGCCGCAACCTACGTTGCCGATGTGGTCTGGCATGGACAATCTACGCGGCACATCCGGGAAGGATTGGAAGCGCAGATCGATCTCGAACGTTTACGCGTTCTCTGGAGCGCGGTAAGCCCGATCTCGTATTTCGAGCAATTCGCCCGCTGGCGCAAGAAATCGCTCGTTATTTATGCCAAGTACGATCTGACATTCCTGCCCGAGTTTTCGCGCAGTGCGGTCCACGAGTTCGCTCGACATGGCTTGGATCACAAAGTAGTTGTGTTGCCCTGCGGACACTACACCACCGGAGAAACGCCTTACAAATACATCGACGGTTGGAATCTGGCCTCGTTCATGCGAACGGCGTTCGAGAGCAGCACCTAACACTTGGCCCGGAAGCACCTCCGGTCGAGACGATACATGTGAGAAGGGATGAGCGCGAAACTTTCAAGAACCAAATGCCAAGTGCCAAGTGCCAAATGCCAAATGCTTGTCTAGAATATCGCAAAGGCAAGTTCACAGTCAGCACCGATCCCGAACTGATTGACTTGGACGTCGTCCACGGTTTTCTGACCGAGTGCTACTGGGCCAAGGGGATCCCGCGCGATGTTGTGGCCCGCTCCATCGAAAATTCGCTGTGCTTCGGAGTCTATGCAGATGGCAAGCAAGTCGGATTTGCGCGCGTCATCTCCGACTATGCGACCTACGCTTACATCGGAGACGTATTCGTGCTCGAATCGTCTCGCGGTCGCGGCCTGGGCAAATGGCTGACGGAATGCGTCATGCAGCATCCCCGCTTGCAGGGATTGCGCCGCTGGAGTTTGGTCACTGGGGACGCTCACGGGCTATACTCGAAGCTTGGATTCGAACCTCTGAAGAAGCCCCAAAACTACATGGAGCTTCACCGCCCGGACGTTTACCAGAAGACCGATTGAACGCGGTATTTTGCGGAGACTGAGATGAACAACAACATGTCGCGCCCGCTCTACGAAGCCGATCCTGAGGTGGCTGCTGCCATTGATAACGAAGTCCGCCGTCAGCACGAAGGTCTGGAACTGATCGCGTCGGAAAACTTCGTTAGCGAAGCCGTGCTCGAGGCCATGGGCTCGGTGTTTACCAACAAGTACGCCGAGGGCTACCCGGGCAAGCGCTACTACGGAGGCTGCGAGTTCGCCGACATCGTCGAGAATTTAGCACGCGATCGCGCGAAACAACTCTTCGGAGCCGAGCACGCCAACGTCCAGCCCCATGCCGGATCGCAGGCGAACATGGAAGCCTACTCCGCCGTGCTGCAGCCCGGCGACACGATTCTCGGTCTGAACCTGGCGCACGGCGGCCACCTCACGCACGGCTTTCACCTCAACTTCTCCGGCAAGACTTATCGCGTCGTACCGTACGGCGTGACCAAGGAAACCGAGACCATCGATTACGATGACCTCGAAAAGCTTGCCGAAAAAGAGCGCCCGAAGATGATCATCGGCGGCGGCAGCGCCTATCCCCGGATCATTGATTTCGCGCGAATGCGGCAGATCGCCGACAAAATCGGCGCGCTCTACCTGGTGGACATGGCGCACTTTGCCGGCCTGGTTGCAGGTGGAGCGCATCCATCGCCAGTTCCGCACGCGCACATTGTGACTTCAACTACGCACAAGACGCTGCGAGGACCGCGCGCGGGAATGATTCTGTCCAAGCAGGAGTTTGCGGCCGCAATCGACAAAGTAGTTTTTCCCGGGATGCAGGGTGGGCCACTTGTGCACATCATCGCCGCCAAGGCAGTGTGCTTCCGCGAAGCCATGCAGCCGGATTTCCGCGACTATGCCCGACACGTCGTGGCCAATGCCAAAGTGTTGGCTGATACGCTGGCGGCGGAAGGCTTCCGCATCATTTCCGGGGGAACCGATACGCACCTCATGCTGGTCGATGTATTTTCGAAAGGCATGCTCGGAAGCGAAGCGGAGAAAGCACTCGATCAAGCGGGTATCACGGTCAATAAGAATGCCATTCCTTTCGACACCAATCCGCCGCTGAAGCCCAGCGGCATTCGCATTGGTACGCCAGCCCTGACTACGCGTGGCATGAAAGAAGCCGAAATGCGGCAAGTCGGCCGCTGGATTTCCGAGGCCCTCCATCATCGAACCGACAACGCGGTTCTGGCGAAGATCCGCCAGCAGGTGCTCGAACTGGCCGACACCTTCCCGCTATACGCAGAGCGTCGAGCCAGGGCCCAGGCAGAAGTGAAGGCGTAAAAGCTTTGGTGTTGTTACTCGAAATTCCGAATTCCTTCGTGTACCCTCGTGTCCTTTGTGGTTAAATCTTCCCGTGAAGGTTGCCATTGATATCCGGCGGATGACCGAGTTCGGAGTCGGCACCTACACGCGCAACGTAGTGCGCGCTCTGAGTCGGCTGGATCATTCGAACGAATACTTTCTTCTCGGTTCACCGCAAAAAGTGGCGGAGATCGCTCCGCTCCCGCCGAATTTTCAGGCGATCGCTTTACTGGACGACGGCACCACCGCCAAAGGCTATCTGGAATGTCGCGCCATTCTCAAACGGGTAAATTGTGATCTGGTGCACATTCCCCACTTGTTTTGGATGCCGCGCACCCTGCCTTGCCCCTACGTAATGACCGTCCACGATGTTCTTGAGCACATGTATCGCGCCCATGATCGCTCTAGCCTGCGACGTTCGCTGCATTTTCACCTTACCCGCCGCGTGCTAAGAGGAGCAGCTCGAATCTTGGCGGTTTCCAAGTACACTAAAAGCGAGATCGAGAAATTGTTCGGCATCCCCGGTTCCCGCATCGAAGTTGTTTACAACGCCATCGACGAGCGCTTCCTCCGTGGCCACGCGTCTGATACCGATCGGCAAGTTCTCGCCGAGCGCTACCTGGTGACATATCCCTTTCTTCTTTATGCCGGTCGCATCAGTCCACACAAGAACCTGGTGAGGATTATCGAAGCGTTCTCGGCCTTGAAAGCGGAACTGGAAAAAGAGGGACGCTTTCCCGACCTGAAGCTGATCATCATCGGCGACGAACTCTCGAAGCATCCCGACTTGCGCCGTACCGTCATCCGCGGCGGCGTGCAAAATGACGTACGCTTCATGGGATTCGTTCCAATTGAAATGTTGCGAGTGTTCTATGACGCGGCCAAAATATTCGTCTTCCCGTCGCTCTACGAAGGTTTCGGACTGCCGCCGCTGGAAGCCATGGCGCACGGCACTCCAGTCGTCACCTCCAACACCTCGTCCCTGCCTGAGGTCGTAGGCAGTGCGGCCGTGATGGTCAACCCGGAAAATGTCTTTGAGATCATGCGGGCGCTCCACCGCGTGCTGCTGGACCAGCAGGTTCGCGAAAAGTACAAACAACGTTCCTACGAGCAGGTCAAGAAATTCTCCTGGGAAGCCTCGGCTCGGCAAATTCTCGACGTGTACAAACAAGTGGCAGGAAAACAGGTGAGAGAGATTCAATACGACAAAGCCGTGTAGGCGCGGGCGTCCGCGCCCGAGCTGGGCAACGAAAATTCAAGGTTTGTGAGATGAAACAGAAAGCAGCTACCCGGTGCCGCCTTACTCGCTCTTGAGCAATGGCGTTCCCGGCGAGACCAGCCCCTGGCGATGCAGTTTCGCGCGGAAGCGGGCGCGATCGGTTTCAGATGAAGCCGCAGCGAGACTCTTGCGCAGCTTAAGAATTTTCTCTTTGCGGGTGCGACGACGACGGATCTCCGGCCTACGGCTGGGTGCGGACATGAAATACGCTCCTAATTTGTGATTCAAGAATTGTAGCAGCTGAACCTGGCGCCTGCACTGCAGCAACCTCAGTGGCTTCTGCCTCCCCATTTCTCCCTTCGGCAAGGTCCAAATACTCTTTTCATATTATTGACCGGTAAATTCTCCACCCTATAATCGCCCCACTTCAAAATTACAACGATGAGTGGGGAAAATGGGGAAACACCTGAGCGGTTTAAGAAACTTGGCGTGTGTGCTGCTAGCAGTTTCCGCAACTTCGAACCTGGCTGCACAACAGATCACAGGAAGCCTTCGCGGAACCGTGCTGGATCCGAGCGGAGCCATCGTCCAAGCTGCCACGATCACCGCAAAGCAAATCGAAACTGGTCTAACTCGCACGGCAACCACTGACCACCAGGGAGACTACGTGTTGATTGAGCTCCCCGTCGGACACTACCAGCTAGAGGTCAAGGCGCGAGGCTTCCAAACCTACCTGCAACAAGGGATTTCATTGGACGTGAATGAAACTGCCACAGTCAGCGTCCGTCTCAGAGTTGGGGCCGAAGCGCAGCAAGTTCAAGTGAGAGCGGACGCTACGCTGGTGCAGAGCACAGCCAGCAGTCTGGGCCAGACAGTGATGGAGCGCGAGATTCTCGACCTGCCTCTGGATGGGCGCAACTTTTCTCAGTTGGGGCTGCTTCAACCTGGCGTCGTGCCCCTGACTCCCGGATTGCTTGAAGCTGGAGGTCCAGCCCGTGCGGGCCAGGCTTATGCCGTCGACGGTCAACGGCCGGAGTCGAACAATTTTATGATCGACGGCGCCGACAATGTTAACGCAGTAGACGCTGGTTATGTGCTTAAGCCACCGATCGACGCGATTGCCGAGTTTAGGATTCTTACTCACAATGCGAACGCGGAATTCGGACGCAACACCGGCTCCACGACCAACATCGTAACCCGCGGAGGTACCAATTCATTTCATGGCGCGGTGTGGGAATTTCTGCGCAACGATGCCATGGATGCGTCCGATTACTTCACTCACAGCGTTCAGCCGTTGAAGCAGAACCAGTTTGGTGCCACCTTCGGAGGTCCAATTCTTAAGGACAAGACTTTCTTTTTCGGATATTACGAAGGCTTCCGCAATCGTCAGGGTGAAACTGTGCCCGCGACCGTACCTTCGCTCGCGGAAAGGCAGGGCAATTTTGCGGAGCTATGCACCTCGGGTTTCACCAACGGATTGTGCAACGATCCCAATCCCGCAGACGGTCAGCAACTCTACAATTTCCTGACGGGCGCTCCGGTCCCCAACAACCAACTGACCTCGATCGATCCAATCGCCAGCAACATCCTGCCGTTTTTTCCGCTGCCGAACAGCGGACCAAATGGGTTCATCGCCACCCAGACTCTAAGCGAAAGCAATGACCAATTCGGCTTGCGCCTGGATCATTATCTTTCGCATGTGGACACGCTGAATTTCCGCTACATGTTTAGCGGCGGCCCGACCACAGATCCACTTTCGCCGGTGGGTGCCAACGTTCCTGGCTTTCCGGTGGGCGAAGACGATCGCGCGCAGAACTTTGTCGCCCAAGAGACCCATGTTTTTTCACCCAACACCATCGGGGTTGCGCGCTTTTCGTATCTCCGCAATAAGTTTCTGCTGGACGAACACCTGAATCATGAATCGCCCTCGGATTTAGGCTTTGAATACGAGCCGACACTGGCTTCGGCCGCCGGACCTCCCTTTATTCAGGTCGGCGGATATGCCTCGGTTGGCGACCCGATTACCGGACCGCGCAACACGTTTCAGAATACGTTTGACGCATCCGGTTCGCTGAGTTGGATTCACGGCCGCCACGAATTGAAATTCGGCGGAGGCTACCGGCGCGACCAGATTAACGCCCTGCAGGGGATCGCCAGCAATGGCTTTTTCGTTTTCTCCACCTTCCCCTACAGCGACGGATTTGCCAGCTTCTTATCAGGCAATCCTGTCGTCTTTCTGCAAGGCGGCGGCGATTTTAGCCGCGAAATCCGTGACCGAGCGCTGGATGCTTACGCTCAGGACAACTACAGAGTCACATCGAACCTGACGCTGAACCTCGGACTTCGTTACGAGTTGCCCTTCCCCGCCACAGAGAACAAGAACCGGATGAATCTGTTCGTTCCGGGAGCACAGTCGCAGGTAATTCCAACCGCGCCGCAGGGACTTCTCTATCCCGGCGACCCGGGCGTGCCGGCAGGCTTAATTCCAGCGCAAAAAACCGCGTTTGCTCCGCGCGTCGGCTTTGCCTGGGACGCGCGCGGCGACGCCAAAACCGTGATCAGCGCGGCTTACGGAATCTTTTATGAGCCCTACTACACCGGACAAGGTGGTCCGCTGCAGGATCCCGTCAGCGCGCCTCCCTATCTCAAGACTCAGCAAATAAGTTTTCCCGTCAACTCATTTGCCAATCCGTTTTATATTCCGAATCCTTTCAGCCAACCCTTCCCCGAGCCCATGACTCTGCTCGTGGTCTCGCGCAATCTGCATCTGCCCTACGCCCAGGATTGGAATCTGAACATTCAACGATCTTTCGGAGCAGACTGGTTATTTCAGGTCGGATACGTGGGTACGACCGGAGTGAGATTGCCGCGGTTTATCGAAGGAAATCCACCCGTCTTTGTCCCCGGCTTCGACACCACTAGCCCTGGCTGTTCCGTGGCAAACCCGTGTCTGAATTCCACCGAAAACAATGTGAACAACCGTCGCCTCTATTCTGGATGCACCTTGGCGGACCCGCCAACCAGTTGCATTTACAGTTCGGTCGGTGAAATCGCCAGTATCGCGAATTCCAGCTACAACGCCTTGCAAGCCAGCCTGCGCAAGCGCTTCAGCCATGGCCTTTCTTTCCTGGCGTCCTATACATGGTCGCATTCCATTGATGACGTTTCTTCATTCAACATTACCGGCTCTGCATCGCAGCCAGTCGCGGGAGAAAACGATCTGGCACAGAATCCTTTCGATCTCGCGGCGGAGCGCGGTCCGTCCATGTTCGACACTCGCAATCGTTTCGTGCTGAGTTATCAGTGGAGCCTGCCCTTCCTGCAACATTCCAACAACTGGTATGGCCATGTTCTGGGCAACTGGCAGTTGAACGGGATCTTCACCGCGATGAGTGGCACGCCTTTCACCGTATTTGACTCGAACGATGTTTCGCTGCAAGGGCAGGCACCCGAAATTACCGGCTTCTCCGCGAACCGTCCGAATGTGATTGGCGATCCAAATTCTGGACCGCATACCACTGCGGAGTGGTTCAACGTAAGCGCATTCCAAAAACTCCAGCCGGATCCTCTGGGCCGATTCGAGGTCTTCGGGGACGAAGGCCGCAATGCGGTCGTGGGCCCGGGATACGTGAACTGGGACTTTTCCGCACTCAAGAATATTCGGCTCACCGAATCAAAGGAGCTTCAATTCCGTGGTGAACTGTTCAATGTTCTGAACCATACCAATTTCCGCTTGCCAGTCAGCGACATTGAATCTCCAACTTTCGGGCAAATCCAGTCGGACGTAAGCCCACGGGTAATCCAGGTGGCCCTGAAGTTTCTTTTTTAACGATGGAATAGCTCAAGAGTTGGCAGCCGGACCTGTAAGCCGAATTCTGTCTGCGGGATTGCTCCTGCAGGACGGTCATTCCTCTGGGCCACGCATTACTGCGCGGCTCAAGCGACCTACCCGGAGGTTGTGACGCGCCGAGCCAGCACGTTCTCCCAGGCGAAGCTTTCACTCCGACCAGGTCCCTCCCTATTTGGTCTTGCTCCGTGTGGGGTTTGCCCTGCCCGCTGCATTACTGCCGCGGCGGTGCGCTCTTACCGCACCTTTTCACCCTTACCCGCGCATCCGAAGATGCATCAGGCGGTATGTTTTCTGTGGCACTAGCCGTCAACCGGGCTTGAACCCGGCTTCCCGGACGTTATCCGGCACACTGCTCTGCGGAGTTCGGACTTTCCTCCCTCGCCGCCGAAGCGTCGAGAGCGACCGTCCGGTCCAGCTGCCTACGACATTATTATATGCGACAAGCTGGCTTCAGGCTTTAGGCTTCGGGAGTCCCAGCCAGTTACGAGAGCTGCGAGTGACCTCTGTTAGACTGCTCGATGGCCAAGGACTACACGGCTGAAGCCCAATGCCTGAAACCCGCCCCACGACATGATTCGCGACACTATCCAGATCATTAAAATCTTGGCTGTGCTGGGAACGATTTCGAGCCTGGGCTTTTACGTCTTGTGCCTTCTGAGTGCCTGGAAGTTTCTGCGAGAGCGACAGGTGGACAAGAGTGTCCGCCCTACACAACCTGTCTCCATCCTGAAACCTCTCCGTGGCACTGACCCCGAAATGTATGAAAGCTTCCGCAGCCATTGCCTGCAAGATTATCCGGACTACGAAATCATCTTCGGAGTCGGCGATGCGAACGATCCCGCAATCGCACTGGTCGAGCAACTGAAAGCAGAGTTCCCGCGCCACCCGATCCGCTTAATGGTTTGCGCGGAGAAGCTGGGCAACAATACCAAAGTCAGCAATCTCGCTCAGATGGCGCGCGCAGCACGTTACGAATACTTTATTGTGAACGACAGCGACATTCGGGTCGAGCCTGACTACCTGCGCCGGGTGCTGGCTCCGCTGACCGATCCCAAAATTGGCTTAGTTACTTGCCTTTACCGCGGCATCGCGAACTCAACTCTCGGCTCGCGACTGGAATCTCTTGGCATCAGCACTGATTTTTCCGCGGGCGTGCTGGTGGCGCAAAACATCGAACGTGGAATTCGTTTCGGATTGGGTTCCACCCTGGCTTTTCGCCGCCGCGATTTGCAGGCCATCGGCGGGTTCGAAGCGCTCGTAGATTACTTGGCTGATGATTATCAGTTGGGCAGCCGTATCGCGGCTCTGGGGCTGAAGGTGGAGTTATCCGATGTTGTGGTCGAGACCTTCCTGCCTCGGTACACGCTTCGCACTTTTCTGGATCACCAATTGCGCTGGGCGCGCACAGTTCGTGATTCCCGGTTCTGGGGCTACGTCGGACTCGGGATGACATTCGGTTTGCCGTGGGCAGCACTCGCATTGATTTTCGCCCAGGGCGCAGCCTGGGCGTGGGCGTTGTTCGCATGCGTAGTGGCGATGCGTGTCGGCGTCGCTGTTGTAGTTGGGAGGTCTGTGCTGCGGGACCGCCAAGTCATCCGCCTCCTCGCATGGATTCCCGTTCGCGACTTTTTCGCGCTTGTGGTCTGGATCGTGAGCTTTGCCGGTCACGAAATAGTGTGGCGTGGAGTTCGCTTCCGATTAGAAAGCGGCAAACTCATAAACTAATGTAGGCTTGGGCATCCGCGCCGTGCGGCGTTAATTTGAGTGCACCTTCAGTCAGAATTTCCCGAGCGAGAAGACGTCTCCAAGCTGGGTGCGTCACTTTTTTCCAACACCTCGCGGACTTTTCCCGCCAGCATCTTCCCCGAAAAAGGCTTCTGCAAAAATGCGGTTGCGACATCAACTTTTCCGCGGCGCAGAACGGTATTTTCGGCATAGCCGGAGACGAACAGCACCTTCATGTTCGGACGCTCATCCGCCAGCCACTCCGCCAGCATGGGCCCCCCCATTTTCGGCATCACCACATCCGTAATCATCAGGTCGATCCGGCCAGCGTGCGCCCGCGACACGCGTAACGCGTCTTCTCCGTTACTCGCTTCCAGCACGCTGTAACCGCTTCGAGTAAGAAACTGCGACGACGCCAGACGCACCGACGTTTCGTCTTCGACCAGCAACAAAGTCTCGCTGCCACGAGGAGAGCGTTCGGCTAACTTCGTGATCGGGACTTCGTGGCTCAGCGGTTGCACTTGAGGCAAGTAAACTTTGAACGTGGTCCCAAGTCCGGGCTCGCTGTACACCCAGACGAACCCACCGTTCTGCTTCACGATGCCATACACCGTCGCGAGCCCCAGCCCCGTTCCTTTCCCCGCCTCTTTCGTGGTGTAGAAGGGTTCGAAGATGTGGGCCATGTGCTCCGGCGCAATGCCTTGGCCCGAGTCGGTGACGGTGAGCAATACATAATCGCCGGGAGGGACTATCGCATGTCGCTGGACGTAGGACTCATCGACTCGCACCTTGGCAGTTTCGATGCTGAGCGTGCCGCCGCCGGGCATAGCGTCACGCGCATTCGCCGCCAGGTTCATCACCACCTGCTCGATTTGTATAGGGTCTGCTTTTACTTTGCCCAGATCCTGCGCGGGAGTGAACACCAACTCGATATCCTCGCCAATCAGTCGCGGCAACATCCCACTAATTCCCCCGATCACCGTATTCAGGTCGAGGATTTGTAACGATTGCATCTGCTTCCGGCCAAACGCCAGCAACTGGCGGGTGAGGTCCGCTGCCCGCCGCGAAGCGCCCATGATTTCAGCCACGTTGCGACGGAGAGGATCGTTCCCACCCAGCGAGTCGAGCATAAGCTCGGCGTAAGCGCTGATGACCAGCAGCAGGTTGTTGAAGTCGTGAGCCACCCCGCCGGCCAGGAGGCCAATAGCGTCCATTTTCTGCGCTTGTTGCAGATCCGATTCCAGCTTGCGTCGCTCCGTGATATCCCGACTCGTGGAAATGAAGTGCGTAATCTCGTCGGTACCATCTCGCAGGGGGGTAAGGGTTTTTTCAATGATTAAAGTTTCCCCGTTTTTCTTCCGCTCCATCACGATTCCCCGAAACACATTACCGGAGCGAACCGTGTTCCACATCTCTTCGTAATCGACCGCATGTTGCTCCGACCTGAGCATTTCGAACGATTGGCCGATGGCCTCTTGCCGCGAGTATCCGGTGAGAGTTTCGAATGCCGGGTTGACGTATTCCATGACGCCGGATCGATCCATAATGATTAGCGCGTCCGCCATCTGCTCTACCGAACGCCAGAGCTTCCGCAGGATCTCCTCGGACTCCAGGTTCTTCAGCTCTGCGGCATGAACGTCAGCGACATTAAGATCGGAGGGCGTCCTTTGCGGTTCGGGCCTGCTGACCTCGGTTGGATGGTGACCGGCTGCCGTTCGAACTAAGGTCTCGATTACGTCGTGGTCTACAGGACCGCTCAGAAAAATGAGCGGAACGCCAGAAACACATTGGCGCACCTGGCGTAACAATTGATGCGCAATGTTGTCAGTCGATTTGTCACTGCATAGTAGAAGGTCATAACTTCCTCGCTCAAACTGATTGCGCACGTCTTCAGGCGAGGCAGCGTGTTGCAGATGAACCTCCCCTTTATTCGTCTCCGCGAGCCAGTCGCGAAGATCGGCGAACTCCTGCTCGCCACCTCCTACCAGCAGCAATTTCAACTGCCGTTTGCCGGTCTCGACGATTGTCGGTTTTCTCATTTCCGGTCCATCTCGCTAATAGTTACATCGGAAAGTGACTGCTCGAGCATCTCTGCCGAAGCCCAACTTCTGAAAAGATTAGGTGACTAAAGTTCCAATTCAGGAAGGCAATCTAGGCGCGGGCATCCCCGCCGTGCGGGGCACGGCCAAAAGCGCTCGTAGTTTTCATGCACAGTCCTCTCGGAACCTTCCGCAAAAAGAGATGAAACAAAGTTGACCGTGCGTCCGTACTATTCCAAGTCATCTGAACCTGAACAGAGCTGCACCCGCGGTGCCCACTTAGGCCCGGACGCCCCGTCCGGGCGGGGTTCGAATCCAGAGTGCTGCCTCGAACCGGGCTTTGACGAAGCCAGATACGACTAACTCAAGGAGAACTATGTTTCAACGTTTGACCTCATCCGTCCTGTGCCTGCTTGCCCTCGTGCTCACCCCGGCGCTCGCTCAGGAAAACAAATTCAGCGACCGCCTGCTCCAAAACCGCTACCAGATCGATTTACAAGAGGGGAGTTTGGCAGGAACCGGCCTGCCGGTTCTGCGAAAGGCACTCGCGGGCGCGCAGTTCGTGCTTATCGGTGAAGATCACGGCATCGCGCAGATTCCGCAATTCGCGGGCGCAGTCTGCGACCTTATCGGCCCCCAGGGATTTCGTACCATGGCCATTGAAACCGGGCCGCTGGCCGCGAACGAGCTTCAACAGTGGATTACCTCCGATTCCGGTCGCGCAAGCTTGGTCGGCTTCGAAAAGAAATTCCCGGAGACCATCGCCTTTTACAACTATCAAGAGGAGTACGACCTGCTGACCCACTGTGCCCGCGGAGCTCAGGGCCCCGAGTTCCGCCTGTGGGGATTGGATCAGGAACTGATGGGCGCCTCGGGACTCATCCTGACTCGCATCTTGGAAACGCATCCCGGCAAGCAAGCTGAGAACGCAGCGCAACGCTTGCTCCAGAAAAACGGTGCCGCCCACCTGGCCGCCGTAAAGAGTGGCAGCCCGGGAGATATTTTCATGATGACCGCATCCGACGACGAACTTAACAACCTGCGAGACCTACTTCGCAAGGAAGGAAATCCAACTAGCCAAGCCCTGATCGAAGCTTTGATTAAGAGTCGCGACATTTACCATAAGAACATGAATGGCTCGGGCTACGACTCGAATCGCGAGCGGGCGCTGTTGATGAAATCGAACTTCGTGACGGATTACAAGCAAGCCGCACAAGCGGATGGCGCGCCACCCAAGGTATTGCTCAAGTTCGGGGCCTGGCATATGTACAAGGGGATCAATCCGCTGTGAAACAATGATATGGGCAACTTCATCACCGAGTTGGCCGACGGTCAAGGCACGACTTCACTGCACATTGCGATCTTGGGAGTAAAAGGCTCCCAGCTACGTTTCGCCGGCATCGGACGCCCGGCTCAGCCAGCGGACTTTAATTTGGCAGAAGACAAAGACTCCGACTTTCTTTTTCTCAAGCCCATGTTCGACAACCTGGGGACCGAGGGGTGGACCATGTTTGATCTGCGCGGCCTCCGCAAAGGATTTCACTCCCTCGAACCGGTCGACAAAGAGATGGAACGAATCATCTTCGGATACGACCTGCTGGTCCTGGTTCCAAATGCGACCCCGTCGAAGCAGATCCAGTAGCCGGTCGTGGCGCGATCAGAACGATGTCCTGGGTTGGTTGGTGTTGGCTTTCTCCGAGGACCTGCGGCTGTTCTCCGCGACCTCTGCGATTTAAGACTTTGTGTTTGTGCAACGACTTCAAAATCGAAAACGCAGGGACTACAAAAAACGGGCCGCAGAGTGCGGGGAGAGAACAACCACCTCAGACGAATCGTCGAGCGATCCTAGGGCCAACCCCACTTTCCACAACGGCCCGGTTGGAGGACAATAGATAAATACTTCCGGGTGAGGTGACCTATGCGGCATGGTTTGTCTGAACTTTTTTGCGTTGCACTCCTAACTGTTAGTACGTCCGCTCTGGCCCAGCAGATTCGTGGCGACTACGTCGAGACCCGCAGCGCCGACGTCTACACCGGCCAATGCTTCGCCAACGGCGAAGTGAATCTTGTGGGCGATGAAGCGATTCTCGCCTGGCACATCCAGAGCGGCAGCTGGGATGGCGTTCCGCTGGACGGCTTGACAGTAGCCGCAGCCGTGCACGCTCACGCCACTCTAGGTGATCCCTACGCGAACCCCTATCCGGCGAAGGCTGTCCTTCTCGTCGACGACCAGGCGACTCCGCAACAGAGTTTGGCTCTGATCGCGTTCGCGCACCAAATGGGAGGTGAACTTCTGCGTCACGCGGACAAGGCAATCTCCGCCCCCATGGAACTCGCGGTTAGCCCGGAGCGTCACGGAGTCGCGCTGCTGCGCGCCGGCCAGTTCGCCACGGTGCAGACCCGCCCAGTCAATGGCAAAGACCATGTCTGCGGTAACGAAGTGACTTTCTATCCGCCGCTAACCCAACTGACCCACTCGATGCCGGCGGTGGCCCTCACTGATTCCTATCGCGGCCCAGGCCTCGACGTAGATTGGGAGTCGCACGGAAGGCGCAGCGCTTTCGTGGGCACCTTCGTGCGCTAGCTTCGGGCCTTACTCGAAACAGGCTACCGTGGCGGCTTTCAGACGCAAAAGTGAGCGCTCGCGGCACTCGTTCGCGCTGGTGAATTCCTCCTCATACCAAAGTAATGGCTCGAATTACGAAAGCGCATGCACGTGGGACATCTGTTAGTCTCCGCTCGCGGGTGAGATGGTGAGCTTGTATTTCTCGATCGAGGAAGCCGGCGACCCATGGAAAAAGGTGATTTTCTGGACGAGGTTCATGTGCGAATCCTGCGGGTGACCGAAGACCTGCGGGCCATTCAGCAGACGTTGAACTGCGCAGCCATGCAAGCGCCGGGCGATCCGGAACTGATGGAAGCTCTCTGTCAGTTGCCCGAAATCGAATCACTCCATGTGCTGAAGTCGGCCCTCGATCAGATGCGTCACTTCCTCTGGTTCTATATGCAGGTCATGACTAACGAATCCGACGAAGGCGACAGGCTACGCCAGACCCTTGGCCAGAAACCCTCCGCCGATGGCATCGTCAGCCCCAGAGTCGCAGCCGCAGAGAAGTTCAAACGCGCCGCTGACACCGCACTCCTGCAATATCTATCCGACGGCAAGGCTCGCAAACCGAACTAGCTCGTTTCCCACGACAACGCCCTACGCCTCCTAGGCGATCTTGACTTGCCGTTCATCTGTAAGGATTACGCCCTGAACGCTATGATACTGCAGGGAACGGCGGCCGCAACGGCCACTCTTCAAATCGAAGGCCACACAAGAATCGATCGGCTTTGAATAGATATGCAGGCTCACGCTGCCAGAGCGAGCGCCGTCAGCATTTTCGATTTGATGGATGGTTTGTATCTTGTCGACCGTGGTCACGCCGCCGTCGTCCGCGCAAACAGTGGTGCCGAGAAGCTGGAGCTCCACATCGTGTCCGCCGGCCAGACAGTCGAGTCCGACGACATTCTGGTTCTCCGGGGAACTACATCGCACATAGCGATATTGGTGAGTCAGAACCTCGCCCTGAACCACTGTCATCCAACCGAGCTGCCCGTTGTGGGTGTGGACCGGCGTCTTTTGTCCGGGGAGCCAACAGAGGGCCAGCACTTCGAAAAGGTCATCGCGAAAGATCAGATTACGGGTATAGTAACTGCCCTTCCAGAAAACATAGGGCGAGAGCGCTTCATGACGAAGTTGCACCTCGGAAAGGTACTCCAGAACTCTGGCCTGACTGATGATGCCGGTCTCCAGCGAGCGCAAACCCGCGATGAAGTCTCCAACACTGGTGCGGAGCGGATGGACATCGAGTAATTTCGGCATTGGTTTTCCTCCCGGCAATCGGAAACGTGGAGGACGGGGTGGGAATCGAACCCAACGATGATCGGTTTTGCAGACCGACGCCTTGCCACTTGGCTACCCGTCCTCTGGCGCGGGCCCCGGTGTAGTTACGGCTGGAGGTACCTCACCAAGGCCCGCGTGATGTAAGTATGTCTATCATATTAGTAGACTATACGCAACCTCAAACTCCCCAAACTTCTTTCCGACACATCCCGAATACGATACAAATCTTTACAATCAAAACTCTGCATCTCCGGCTGAGAAACTAAATCCAATAGAATATTAATGATCCCGCGTCGGCCGCGCACGGCACTACGTGGGCTGTCCGCAAGGGCAGCGGTGCTCCGCATCATTCTTACTTAATTACTCTTATCTGCGGATTGACTGCGTGCGGCCGGCGTTCTTGTACAGCCTGAGGAAATTATGTGGATTGTCCGACTTGCACTGCGGCGGCCTTATACCTTTGTTGTGCTGGCGCTGCTGCTGCTGATCCTGGGTCCCATCGTCATTCTTCGCACGCCCACGGATATCTTCCCGAATATTGATATTCCTGTAGTCAGCATCCTCTGGAATTACCAGGGCCTCAATCCCGACGATATGTCGAACCGCATCGTGTTCCAGACGGAACGAGCGCTGACGACGCTGGTCGACGATATCGCGCACATCGAGTCGCAATCGCTGAATGGTATTGCGGTAGTGAAAGTGTTTTTCCAGCCGCACGCGGATATTACCAAGGCGATCGCGCAGGTGACCGCAATTTCGCAGACCCAACTCAGGCAATTACCGCCAGGGACAACGCCGCCGCTGGTGATCACGTACAGCGCCTCCAGCGTGCCGATTATTCAGTTGGCGCTCTCGGGGCAGAGTCTTTCGGAACAGCAACTGTTTGACTACGGCGTGAATTTCATCCGGACCCGTTTGATCACGATCCCCGGGTGTGCGATTCCGTATCCCTATGGTGGAAAGCAGCGCCAGGTGCAGGTTGACCTCGACACCAACGCGTTGCAATCGAAGGGACTGTCGCCGTTGGACGTGGTCAACGCGATCAGCGCGCAAAATATTGTTCTGCCATCCGGCACTTCGAAGATTGGGACTTTTGAATATGCCGTCGACACCAACAGCAGCCCTACGACAGTTGCCGAATTAAACCAATTACCGATCAAGACGACGGGCAGCACTACCATTTACATCCGCGATGTGGCGTATGTGCGCGACGGTTTCCCGCCGCAGACGAATATCGTGCGGGTGAATGGACAGCGCTCCGTGCTGCTCACGGTTCTCAAAAGCGGGCAAAATTCGACTCTCGACATCATCTCTGGCATCAAGTCACTGCTGCCGCAGATTGCGGCGGGGTTGCCGCCCCAACTGCACATAAACCCGCTGGCCGACCAGTCGCTCTTCGTGCGGGCATCGATTGACGGCGTCATAAAAGAGGCGACGATCGCCGCCTGCCTCACCGGCTTGATGATTTTGATCTTTCTCGGCAACTGGCGCAGCACGGTTATTATCGCGGTTTCCATTCCGCTTTCGATTCTGACTTCGATCATCGTAATGAGCGCCTTGGGCGAGACCATCAACATCATGACGCTGGGCGGATTAGCGCTGGCGGTGGGTATTCTGGTGGACGACGCCACGGTCGAAATTGAAAACATCAACCGGAATCTGGCACAAGGAAAAGAAGTCGAGCACGCCATTCTGGACGGCGCTCAGCAGATTGCGGTTCCGGCATTCGTTTCGACACTCGCCATCTGCATCGTTTTTGTGCCCATGTTCTTTCTCTCCGGGGTTGCGCGGTACCTGTTTGTGCCGCTCGCGGAAGCAGTCGTGTTCGCCATGTTGGCTTCGTACCTCTTGTCCCGGACCCTGGTGCCGACCATGGCCAAGTATTTGTTGCGCGGCCATGAAGCGGAGGCCCTGGCGGCAAGTCAAAGCCGAAATCCTCTGGTTCGGATGCAGATCAAGTTCGAAGAAGCTTTTGAGCGTTTCCGCGAAGGCTACCATAAACTGTTGGAACGCTGTCTTCATCATCAGCGAACTTTTCTACTTGTCTTTCTCGGTGTGTGTTTAGCTTCGGTGGTGTTTCTGGTTCCGTGGCTGGGCCAGGATTTTTTCCCCGCCGTGGACGCAGGTCAATTCAAATTACACGTACGCGCGCGGACGGGAACTCGCATTGAGGAGACGGCTCGCCTTTCGGATCTGGTGGAGCAGTCGATTCGCGAGCAGATCCCACCCAAGGAAATCGACAACATTATTGACACTATCGGCCTGCCGTATAGCAGCATCAATCTTTCGTACAGCAATTCTGCGCCGATCGGGACCGGCGATGTCGATATTCTAGTCAGCTTGTCGAAAGGGCACCGGCCGACGGCGCAGTACGTCCACGATCTGCGGTTGAGACTTCCGGAAGAGTTTCCCGGAGTAACTTTCTCATTTCTGCCGGCGGACATTGTCAGCCAGATCTTGAACTTCGGTCTTCCTGCGCCCATCGACATTCAAGTTGTCGGTTACGGCGTGAATGCCAACCGGGCATTCGCCGACAAGCTGCTGGAGCGTGTTCAACAGGTTCCTGGGACGGTCGATATGCACATCCAGCAGCCTTTTGATCAGCCCTATCTGCACGTCAACGTGGATCGAACGAAAGCCCAACAGGTAGGATTCACTCAACGCGACGTTGCGAATAATCTGCTGGTTTCACTGAGCGGCAGTTTTCAGACGACGCCTGAGTTTTGGGTCGATCCCAAAACCGGGGTGAGCTATTCCATCGCAACCCAGACTCCCCAGTATCGCGTCGATTCCTTGCAGGACCTGGAGAACATCCCGGTTACCGGCCCGAGCGGAGCCCCGGCGGGGATTCTCGCTAGTCTTGCTTCCATTCGCCGCGACGCCGGTCTGGCTGTAGTCTCGCACTACGATATCCAACCGCTGATTGATATTTACGGTTCGGTGCAAGGTCGGGACCTAGGCGGAGTGGCGCGCGACCTCAATAAAATCGTGCAGGACAGCAAAAAGGAACTGCCGCGCGGCTCTCAACTAATGGTTCGCGGGCAGATTCAGACGATGATTTCTTCGTACGAAGGGCTGCTGGGCGGACTAGTTTTCTCAATTGTGTTGGTATATCTGCTGATCGTCGTGAATTTCCAATCCTGGCTTGATCCTTTCATTATTATCTCGGCCTTGCCCGCGGCGCTTGCCGGCATTGTGTGGTTTCTGTTCGTCACCCGTACCACTCTCAGCGTTCCGGCGTTGACTGGCTCCATCATGTGCGTTGGGGTTGCGACCGCTAATAGCATCCTGGTGGTAAGTTTTGCGAAGGAGCAATTGGCCGAAGGCAAAGACGCGCTTGCCGCGGCTCTTAATTCCGGATTCACACGTTTCCGGCCCGTGCTGATGACCGCTCTGGCCATGATCATTGGTATGGTTCCGATGGCGCTAGGATTAGGCGAGGGTGGCGAACAGAATGCTCCGCTGGGCCGGGCGGTTATTGGCGGTCTGTTATTCGCCACGGTAGCAACGCTCTTTTTTGTTCCTGTTTTCTTCAGTATCCTGCACGGTCGCCGGCAACGGCTGGCGCGGGGAGAAGCAAAACATTGATCCAGTTGATATTCGATCTCGCTCATAAAGTTGGGGAGTATTTTCATGAAGGTTGAACCGCCAAACGAAGTGGAGAAACCGCTGCAAGTTGATAAGCCAGCGACGGTGCACGAACAAAGACCGGCAAACGCTCAGCCGGGCAAACCCGCCCGCCGCTGGTGGATTGCCGTTCTGGCTTTCGTGATCGTGGTGGCAGTTGTCATTTCTGGAATACTGCCGCGAATCCATGCCCGTGCGGCTCTGGACAAAGAAACGGTGGAGATGGCAATCCCAACCGTTTCCGTGATCACCCCCACGCGTGGCGCGCCGACGCAAGAGGTGGTGTTGCCGGCGAACGTGCAGGCCTATATTGACTCGCCGATCTACGCCCGCACCAATGGATACCTCAAGCGTTGGTACACAGACATCGGGGCGCGAGTAAAGGCTGGGCAATTGATAGCGGAGATCGAGACCCCGGAAGTCGACCAGCAATTGCGGCAATCTAAAGCTGACTTGGCGACGGCGGAGGCGAACCTTAATCTTTCGCAGATCACAGCCACCCGGTACGAGGACTTGTTGAAAACCGATTCCGTATCCAAACAGGACACGGACAATGCTGTGGGAGACCTGGCGGCCAAACAGGCCACAGTCCAATCCTCGCAAGCCAACGTCAAGCGTTTGGAAGAACTGCAAGCCTTCGAGAAGATTTATGCTCCGTTCGACGGCGTGATCACGGCGCGGAACACTGATATTGGCGCACTGATTGACTCGGGGAGCAGCGGTGGGACGAGGACTGAGCTTTTCCACATTGCCCAACCGGACAAGTTGCGCGTCTACGTGAGCGTCCCCCAGGTCTACTCGCAGGCGGCGAAGCCCGGACTCACTGCGGATCTGGTGCTCTCGGAATTTCCGGGACGGGTCTTTCCGGGAACGCTGGTGCGAACGGCCGAATCGATCGACCAATCCACGCGAACTTTACTGGTAGAAATTCGCGTGGATAATCCGACGGGCACCCTACTCAGCGGAGCGTATGCGGAAGTGCACTTGAAGCTGCCAACCGCGACTTCGGCCTTCATTCTTCCGGTGAACACGCTGCTGTTTCGCTCGGAAGGACTCCGCGTGGCCGCAGTAACGGACGGCCACGCCGAACTGAAGCCGATTACGCTGGGCCATGATTTCGGCTCCGAGGTCGAGGTGGTTGCCGGGCTTACCGGGAATGAATCCATCATCGCGAATCCCCCGGATTCGCTGGTGTCGGGAGAAGAAGTCCGCATCGCGAAACCGGCGGCTTCGGGAGCGTCTCAACCGTGATCGGCTGGCGAGATACGCTTTCCGCTTTCGAAAAACCGGGCTCGTTAATTCGGGGTGGGGCACTCTTCGCCAGTTTGCTGCTGATGTGCGCTTGTGCCGTCGGTCCGCGCTATTCACGGCCTCCAGCGCCCGTACCTACGGATTACAAAGAAACGCCACAGAACTGGAAACCCGCCCAGCCGGCGGATCAGACGCTGCGAGGAAAATGGTGGGAAGTCTATCAGGATCCCCAGCTCAACGCGCTCGAAGAGAAGATCAATATTTCGAACCAGAACCTGAAGGCGGCGCAGGCTCAGTTTGAGCAGGCCCGGGCTACGGTTCGCTACAACCGCGCGAATTATTATCCGACCATCACAGCGGGCGTCTCGGCAACGCGGGAACATTATTCGGGGAATCGTCCGTTGAATACGACTCCAGGCGTTGGTCAAACTGAAAATGACCTCGTGATTCCGGTAGACATGTCCTACGAACCCGACGTCTGGGGAAGCGTGCGGCGTACCGTGGAAGCTGCGCGTGCGAATGCCCAAGCTACTTTGGCTGACTTGGAGTCAGTAAGGCTGAGCGTGCATGCGGAATTGGCGGTTGATTACTATCAAGCGCGCGAACTGGACGCCGAGGCACAGCTGCTCGATGACACCGTGGCCAGTTATGTGAGGCAGTTGGAGCTGACGGAGTATCGCTATAAGGGTGGCGTTGCATCGCAGGTGGATGTGGCACAGGCGCAAACCCAGTTAGAGACGGCACGCGCTCAGGCCATCGATGTGCGCGAGCAGCGAACTCAGTTTGAACATGCGATTGCCGTACTGATCGGGGAACCGGCTTCAACTTTCACCTTGTCATTTGTCGCGCTGAACGCAATCCCGCCGGTGATCCCTCCGGGATTGCCCTCCGAGTTGCTGGAGCGCCGTCCCGACATTGCAGCTAACGAACGGCTCATGGCATCGGCGAATGCCGGCATTGGAGTGGCGAAGGCGGCATATTACCCCTTGTTCAACTTGTTTCCCAGCGCCGGATTCGAAACCACTACCATCGTGAATTGGCTTTCAAGCCCAAGCGCGTTCGCCTCTGCGGGAGCGTCCGCGGTGGTGACTGCGTTCGACGTGGGACGGCGCCGGGCTGCCAGCGATCAGGCTCGCGCGGCCTACGATCAGGCCGTAGCCAATTATCGTCAGAACGTGCTCACCGCATACCAGGAAGTGGAAGACAATCTTGCGGCTTTGCGCCTTTTGGAAGATGAATCCAAAACTGAAAGCGCCGCGGTGGCGGCCGCGCAACACTCGTTGGCTCTTTCGAACAATCGTTATAAAGGTGGCGTGACCACCTATCTCGAGGTCATTACGGCGCAAACCACGGCGCTTGCCGACGAGCGCACAGCAGTGCAAATTTCAGGCCGTCGCATGGTTGCCAGCGTGCTGCTGATCAAGGCTTTGGGCGGCGGCTGGGATGCGGCCAGTTTGTCCACGGTGAAAATGGAGTCGCGTGCTCCGGTTCCACCCGGCCAGTGAAGTAAGGTCTAGGTTTGTTTCTGTGGGTTTCTGCGCACGCTCACGTTTTGGAATTGGGTTTGCTCGTCAACTGACTTTTCTTCTTCATGCTTCGGCGGCGGAGAAGCTTGGCACGCCTCACCAGCTCTTCCTCTGAATACATGCTTCCGCGACAGTTGGGCGCGCCGCAGCAACATAGTGACGGGTCATCGAGATCGCCGTCGTACAAGTTGTAGTCGTAGGTAAGTTCTTCGCCGGCCTGAATGTCCCGAGCCGCAATAATCCACACCCGGCCTTTAATCTCGTCTGCTTCGCAATTGGGATCGCAGGAGTGATTGATGAACGCTGCCACGCCTTCCCCATCGATCACATGTTTGCCGTCGGTGAGTCCGAACAAATATGTTCGCGGATGGTCATCGTAGAGCGCGTCGGCTTGTTTGATCGTGATGCGCGGTCCGGTGTATTCCACAACGAACGTGCCCTTCTTGATCGGAGCGGTTGTGTGGCAACCCTCGGAATCGATCTTGGAGTGGCTGATGACGAGGTGGTCCGGTCCGGTGTGCTTTCGTCTCGCGTCACGATCGAACTTTCGGGGCGTTGGTCGAGGCATCGGTACCGTTGCGAAGGCGTGGCTTGGGAAATGGAGAGAACAGAATAGCGGCTATCGCAGAACCGTGGCAAGCGCGCGGCTTTGGCAGTAAGAAGAGTGGCAGGAATTTACATGTTATTCATCTTGCGGTCACGTTTCCGTAACAGAGCACGGCCTACACTACAAGACCGAACGGGATAGGCCAATGATCTTCTGTGGTCTTCCTTTCGCGTCGTACGAGGTCAAGTCTCAAACTGGTTGCGGTATGTCCGCGGTCTCTCGGCATCGCGACAATTTGTCGCGCTTCCTTATTTCTTAATGCAGGTCTTATGTCATGGCGTGTGCGCAGGTTGCCCGGAGAGAGAATGAGGACGCGTTCATGAAGCAGCTCATTTTTGTTATCGAAGATGAGCCCGAGGTCTGTGAACTGGCGCAGTGGTGCCTCGAGGAGGCTGGCTATGCGGTGCGCACATTTTCGACGTCCAATGTGATTCAGGAAGCGGAGCACAACCATCCTTCTTTAATGCTGATCACCATGATGATGCCGGACGGCAATGGACTGGATTTGTGCCGGCAAATCCGCGCGAATCGGGCGCTGGCAAGAACGCCCATAGTTTTTCTCATACCAGAGGCCGCCGGCGAGCACCGCGCTGTCGCCTTGGAGTCTGGCGCGGACGATTGCATCGTGAAGCCGTTCAGCCCGCGTGAATTGGTGGCCCGAGTGCAAGCGGTTCTGCGTCGTTTTGCGCCCGCGAACGGACGATCCCGCTTAGAGCCGGCGGACCTGGTCATCGACAGTTTGGCGATGAAGGTTTCCGTCCGCGGCAGCGAAGTGCCGACTACCAGTCTGGAATTCCGACTCATCGAATACCTGGCGCGACATCGCGGCCAGGTGTTCACTCGCGATCTCCTGCTCGATGCGGTGTGGGGAGACATGCAATTCGTGACTCCGCGCAGCGTCGACGCGTGCATACGCCGAATCCGCGAGAAGATCGAACCGGACCGGACGAGTCCGACATACTTGAAAACCATTCGCGGCGTGGGATATCGCCTAGACGCTGTTGCTACCTGGCAACTCACGCCCAACGACGGATGCACCTGCCTGGCATGCACCACCCCACCCGGCGCGTCACGCCTGGCTCACTCAACCGAGCGCCGAAGAAGACCTGCTTCGTAGTTCCGATGTGCACATATTCTGGTGCAGAAAATACCTCAAAAAAAACTCTCAGTTTCGCGCAAAATCTAGAAAACAAAGGACCGGAAATTTTTCTCCCCGCTAGATCTATGGTTCTAAAGGGAGTTAGGGGCAAAATATTGGAAACATTGGAGTTACGGCCCGAATTGTCCGGCTGACCTACGATTCCGTTTTGGGACCGCGGGAGAAGCCGAAGCAACTTTTTTGTCCGATCGACGATCGATCGGACTCAGTGGGCGGAGTTGGAACTCTCAGGTTGTCAAAGATGGTTGATTATCTCGTAGATAACATCTACGTTTATATATTATCGCGAGTGACGGGCTGAGTTCAAGCGGAAAGGGGACAGCGCTGCGGCCCGGTTCCCAAATTGGGAAATGAATGACGATGATGGTGCATCGTCCTTTTATATAGCTGTTCCGAGATCTGAAAGTTGGGATTTCTGCCTTGATTTCGCCCAAAACTGTGGTAACCTTCGCGGCGCAGTGTATCCGGCTAGCCTCAGGCGGTGACGCCCGCCGCGCCGGGCGATTGACTATCTTGGTCACTGGGCCGAAGTAGAGGTCTGTATGAAGCGCATTATCCTGATCGTCGCCTTCGCGCTGCTAGCGGGCGCGGCGGTGCACTTGGCAGGAGATGCGTCCGCTCCCCAAGGCCCCGCGGTTTCCTTTGCAAAAGCCATCACCGTAATCAGCCCGCTTCTGTATCCGAGCTCGCTGGCGGCGGGGGATCTGAACCACAGCGGCATTCCCGGCCTCGCTGTTGTTAGCGCGGATAATAACGCTCCCCTTGTGTATGCTCTGGGCAAGGGCAATGGCCGCTTCCGACACCGGAGGCAAAACAATAACGTTGGTTACGCGCCCGGCTTCGTGCTCCTCGCCGATGTGGAAGGGGCCGGAAATCTGGACGCGATCACCACCGACATCGGAGCGGGCGACCTCAACGTCGCCTTTGGCGACGGCAAGGGCCATCTCTACGGCGGCAAGCGGCTGCTGGTGGACGGCGTAGAGAGTACCTACATCGTTGCCGTGGCAGACCTAAACGGCGATGGTATCCCCGACATCGTAGGCACGACCAACAATGGCATCTTTGTCATCCTGGGCAAGGGATCGCGAAAATTTGGCGACACCCTAATGTTCGACAGCGGTGGTCAGTATCCATACGGCATCGCGGCCGGAGACTTGAACCACGACGGCATTCCCGACTTAGTCGTGGCCAACAACGGCGGCGATCAGCCCCCCTACGGCTACAATGTGGCGGTGCTCTTAGGCAAGGGCGACGGCACGTTCGAGAAACCGGTGCGCTACGAGGCGGGCGTACGTCCTTGGGATCTGGTGCTGGGCGATTTCAATCGTGATGGCAACCTCGACCTCGCAGTCACCGGGCCCGACAGCCCGAACACTGTTCACGTCCTGCTGGGAAACGGCGACGGTACCTTTGGGCCAGCGAAAGCCTATCGAGCCGGGCTGTTTCCCATCTCGATTGTGGCGGCGGACTTTAACGGCGACGGCAAGCTGGATCTGGCGGTCGCAAACTACACTAACCCCATGCCGTGCCACGTTTCGGTGATGTTGGGTAATGGCGACGGTACATTTCAGCCTCCGGTGCAATTCCGCGTCGGCGTGAGTCCCGCTCAGCTTGTCGTGGCCGACTTCAACAAGGATGGCAAGCCGGACATCGCGACCATCAACGGAGGCGGTTCCACGATCAGCATTCTGCTGAACACGACACAATTCCCCACGCAGCCGGCGTCTCATCCACATTGAGTATCGCAAGGGTGGGGCACCCTCGGCCTTCGCTTATTCCGTCTCTGCTTAGAAGTTGTATTTCAGGCCGAACTGCATGGTGCGGGGGCGATGGGCGTCTACGGGATGCAGGAAGGCGCTGCCCTCAAGACAACTCGGGTCACCGGCCGAGTTATTCAGGCCGCCGTAGCAGGTAATGGTGTTGCTGCCGGTGTTGCCCTTGTCGGGATCGTAAATGCGGAACTGGGTGTGGTTGAAAACGTTGAATGCTTCCGCGCGAAACTCGAGATTGCTGCCTTCAGTGATTTTGAAGTGTTTCAAGAGAGCGACGTCAAAGTTCAAACGGTTGGGATTGCTCATGAAATTGCGGCCAGCGTCTCCGAAAGTCAGACCCACAGGAGCGCCGAATGCGGCGGGGTTGCCCAGGATGGGGCCGATACTCTCTGGATTATTCGCTCCGAATGGTGCGGTTCTGTGCGGGTCTCCGATTACATCTGGATAGGATCCAGCGCCCGTCCCGTTGGCTACGCCGGCGTTGTCGAGCACGGAGATACCGGTACTGCTCCCGCCGTTGATGATGCTGAAAGGTGTTCCTGTCTGAAAGACCGTGATGCCGGAGAGCTCCCATCCAGTCTCCAAAGCGTGAACCCAACCAGATGAACTCTCTGGCATTGGCGTAGGTTGCGTGGAGGCAGTTTCGTCGTAACCGATATCCGAGAACCAGTAGCGGAGCTTGTTGACGACGCTGTCGAGCTTATACACGTAGCTGACATTCAGCAGGTGACGCTGGTCAAAATTCGAACTGGCCTTGTTCGAGCTGAGGTTGAAGGAATTGACCAGAGTCGTGTCCGACCTGTCCGAGGAATCGTCGATAGAATGGCTGTAGGTGTAGGAAAGGCCGAGAGTCAGGGGACCGGTCGCGCGGCGCAACGTGAATTGGAGCCCGTTATAGTTGGAATCCGCCACGTTCTGCAGCGAGAAGATTTGGCCAAAACCGGGCGCAAACTGCCGAAGGCTATTGGGATCGGGGAAGTTCTTGCCAGGCGTGCCAAAGCACGCTGCCTCCAGGTTGACGAAGTTTACGTTCGTGTTGTCCCAGATGGCTCCAGCGGGATTGTTTGGGGTAACAAAGGTAAAACTCGTGCCGTTATAAGAATTGCACAGAGTGCTGGTAATGGGTTGACCTGGAGCAAGACCAAGCGGCCCAAATGGGTTGTCGGTCGAAACAGCAGGAACCAGCTGGTTGACCTGGAGCTCGGTGGTCAGATGGGTTCCCTTGCTGCCGACATAGGCAAGAGTTGTGATTGTATTTTTCGTTAGCTCGCGCTGCACGCCAAAGCTCCACTGCTGGACGTAGGGCCAAATCGCTTGCGTGGGGATCGCGGTGACATTCAGCGGAAAGGCTCCAGATGCTCCACAGCCCTGACCCACGCCGCCAATGCACTCGTAACTCGTGGGATGGTTCTGGGTCATGTCCAAGACTTGAGGCGCACTACCTTCGAGAGATCCGGTGTTGGCTTCGTTGCCGATTCCGTGGTGGAAAAACACCCCGTAGCCCGCACGAATGGAAGTCTTGCCATCGCCGAAGGGATCCCAAGCGAAGCCGATGCGCGGGGCCGGATTAAAGATATGGCTGGTCATGCAGCCATCTGGAATGCCGTTCACGCCGCATCGCTGAAGGCCGTTGGTGATTCGCGGGTCCAGGTTACCGAGATTCAGCGGGATTGGAGAACAGGGGCTCGCGTCGGAACCGGGGGGCGGATTGCAAGTCGAGGGGGGACCGTTGAGCAGAACGCCGGTGAAAGGATCGACGGTAGTTTGGGCGGCGAGGGATTTGCTGTATACAGACGGCACCCAGTTGTAGACGTTGTTGTATTTCTCGTGCCAGTTCCCGTACAGGCTCACCCGCAAACCTAAGTTAAGGGTAAGCCGCGGACTGATTCGCCAGTCATCCTGAAAGTAGGGTTCGGCGATTTGGTAACGATTGTAGTAATTGCGCTGCGTACTATCTTGCTGAAAGTTTTTGATTCCGCCCTCAAGAATACCGGGCGTACCGGTGGGTTGTCCGAGCAGGAAGTCGGCAAATGCATTGCCTTTGCTGTTGAAGCTGCTGACGTTGCTGAAGGTCAAGATCCCTTGCTGGTCGCCGGTGTTCGCTCCCACTGCCTGGTTTAACTCGTTCCTTTGGGCGATGACAAATTGAACTCCGAACTGCAGAGTGTGCTTGCCCACGACTTTGCTTAGGTCGTCGCGAAAGTTGTAGGTCGGATTGGAATGATGCCAGGGTAAGTACCCGGGATCGATGCCAAATCCAAATCCTCCGTACGCCGCATTGGTGCCGCCGATCACGATTCCCGGCACTTTGCCGCCGAATCCATTATTGAACAGATATCCGGCAGTCAAACCGGCTGGCCGCTGCCACTGAACGCCGTTGGCATCTATGTTTCGGAGCGTAATGTGATCGGTTGTGTAACTGAAGATGAATTCATTCAGCAACGAAGGTGAAATTGTATTGGTGAGGTGAGCCAGCATGCTCAGACCCGGCCCGGTGAACGTACTTTGAATGGTGGGAAACGTATTCTGCACCGCGCCCCATTGCGGGGAGAGGATGGTGGTGTCCCACGAATCATGAATGTAGCGGAAGGTCGCCCGCATGTTCGGAGTGATGTTGTGATCGATGCGAAAGAGTTCTTCGCGCCAGTAGGTGCTCGGGGAAACGGCCGCGTTAAAACATGATCCTTCAGTGGTGGTGCACCCCGCGGTCGCATCGGGCGCGGGAATGATATTGGTGTTAAGAATGGCCTGGGCGTTGGGATCGATCGGAACCTGATTTCCCGGGAATGTCTGCGGCTTGCCGGTATTCTGATCGGTGCCGAAAGCGGGACAATCGGGATAAGACGTGCGTGTGAAATCGGTCTGCAACCCCGGCAATACGAAGGGGCAAAGATCGCTGAAGTTTCCACCGCGCTCGGCTAGCGAGGGAACTGCCTGATTGAAATCGGTGGGGGTCCGCTCGAAGCGGAATTCTTCGGAGAAAAAGAAATAGGTTTTGTCCTTGTTAGTGTTGAACAGCCCTGGGATGTAAAGAGGGCCGCCAATGGCGCCGCCAAAGTCATTTCGCCGGTACAGAGGCGCCTTCGTGGTCTCATCAAAGTAGTTGCGGGCATTGAAGAATTCATTGCGGATAAACTCGTAAGCCACTCCATGAAACTGATTGGTCCCGGCTTTGGTCGTCGCGATAACAGTACCGGACGCGCTCTGCCCGTACATCGCGCCGTAGTTCGAGGTCAGGACTTGCACTTCGCTGAGCGCATCCAGACTGGGGTAAACGATCAATGTGCTCTGATTACCGTTCAGTCCAGCGTTCAAGACGTCGCCGCCGTCTACATTGAAAGAGTTGTATTCAACGCGGCCACCGTTCACGCTATAGCGGACGCTGCCTAGAATTCCGACCTTAGCTTCATCTTGTCCAGTCTGGTTGCTCACGCCAGGTGTTAGGGCGATCAATTGGGTGAAGTTGCGGCCATTCAATCCCAGGCTGACCAATTCCTTCTGCGTGATGGTGCCGACAATCTGAGAAGTTTCAGTTTCCACTTGCGAGACTTTTTGTCCCTCCACATTGACCGAGGTGGTAGTGCCGGCAGGTTCGAGCACGGCATCAATCGCGATGCTTTGATCCGCGGTTAAAGCCAACCCGTCGCTACGGAATTCCTTGAAAGCAGGAGCGGAAACCGTCAGCGTGTAGGTTCCGGCAGGCAATCCTTGAAGAGAGTATTCGCCGCGATCGTTGCTGGTGGCCGTCTGGGTCAGTCCGGCTCCGTTGGTGATGGTTGCGGTTGCCCCGGGAAGAACTGCGCCCGTCTGGTCGGTGACAGTCCCCGTAACCGCTGCTTTTCCTTTGTTGGAACTTGCCGAAGCTTTTGTGCCTTGCGCTAATGCTGGCGCTGAGATGATCAGAAAGACGGCAATAATGCACGAAGAGATTTGCAGAAATCTCACAGGGTTCACCCGCCCTCATTAAGGGAGTAAAAGGAGCCACATGGTTACAGAGAAGGTGTGACGAAATTGTGACGGGTAAGTTAATTTCAGATGAAAACGTTGAACTCGAATCTCCGAGGAGCTTCGTCTTGGCCGGATGACATTGCTGCTTCGGCGCCTGCGTACGGTCGCCGCTCCGGCTGCAGCGTGGCTGCCTGATTTCCGCAGGATCTAGCAGCCGCGTCCCATCCTGAGAAATTCACGGGATTTTAATCCTCGGGTAGTTTTCCTGCAACAAATTTCGACGATAGTCACCCCGACTCGATCTACAGGATTTCTTGTAGTTCCTTACCTGGCTGTCCTAATTCGGAGCCTTTGTAGCGAGTCAAAATGGGCGGTTGCTGGGCCGCCCCGAGGATAAGTCCTGGCATGCAGTCTCGACGATGGCCTGCACTGCCGCTCTTCAACAGGGGATGCGTTCCCCACAACCGCGCAGAATTGCGCCGAGAGGACTACTGAAATGACTAAGAGAGCCACAAAAATGGCAGCGATTATGTCGCTAGCCTTGATGATGTTTATTGGAGTAAACGGCTTTGCCGCCGTTTTGCCTTACTTTAACGCCGCAGGCTCGAGCGGGGCATGGGAGACTTTTGGATTGGCTGCGGGCCCAGCTTCGGGGGGATCGGTCTGCGGAGGATTCATCTGGACCAAGAAGAACGGAGCCCAGGGAGTGGACAATCGTGGCACTGGCCTTCTGGAGACGGGGAATGTATGGATCGCCTGGGATAACTCGACCACCCCGAAGAAGGTCTGCAGCTATATTGCAGTGGACAGCATTATCGGGCAGCAGCTGTTCTTCGCCGAACCGGCATCGACCTTCAACATTCTGTTCGCTGCAGGCACAGCGGGAGATAACCTTATCCCGACACTCACCGACACTGCGATTCCGCAGGCCGTGATTAACGTTCTCGAAGGCCAGCCATTCAATGCCGCGCCGACGGACATTCGTCCAGAAGACGCGTTGTTTGAAGAAAACCGCGTTTTGGCTCCCTTGAATACCAGCAACTATAGCGGTCTCGGCTATGGACCGGGCCCGGTTGGAATTGCCATTAAGAGCGCTTTCAGCACCAAGACGTCGACCCCCGCTATCTATGCCCTCAGCGGCACCGACCCGATCACCGGCCAAGCGATTCCCGCGACAAAGACGACCAACGTCGGAGTTCAAGTGGTGGTGGCCATCGTCAATGCTCAGCAGGGGAGTCAGCAGAACTCAGGTCACTTTGGCGACTCGACCTCGTTCTTCAACATCAACCGCCGCGATTGGACGCTAGCCGTCAACGGCGGCTACGCGTACACCAAAGACTTGACTTCGGTACCGGGGCAAGGCACGGTGCCGCTCAACGTCATAGCGCGCGAACCTCTTTCTGGGACCTTCACTGCTTTTGAGTTCAATATTCCGCGCAACCTTGAGAGCAATTCCACGCAGGAGCTGGGTGTGAACCCGGCGACCGGCCAGGGTACAACTTGCCCCGGAGCACCTTGCGGCAATCCGCTGTTCCTTTCCAACGGTGCTGGATGGCGGAAGCGAGCCATCGGCAACGGTGAAGAGATCGCCCAGGTCGGCACCGCCGCCAACGGGGACTCTATTGGGTATGCTTTCTGGAGCGTCGGCAACCTGGCGGGCCAGTCGCCGGCAATCCGGTACCTCGCGGTAGATGGAGTTGACCCCATCAACCTTAATTACGTTGACGGAACGCTTCCCACTTGTACCGCTCCATGCCCGGGCATAGTCAATTTCGCCAATGTGATCTCGGGTAACTACCCAGTGTGGAATACACTGCGCCTGGTCGCGCACACACCGATCCCAACTGGAGTTAAGGCTCTGATCGCGGGCGTGCAAACTCAGGTTGTGGATTCTCTCCCAGACTTCCTTCCGCTCGCTGCAATGGGCGTGTTGCGCTCCCACTACAAGCAGGGGAGCATCTTCGGTGTAAACGGCACCGGAGGGACATGCAATGCGTCTGAATCGGGCGGCGATGTGGGCGGAGCCGTCATTACCATCCAGGGCGACCAGGACTATTGCGCCGCTACCGGCGTGAAGAGTGGACGCGTCGGATTGAAACAGTAACTAACGCGGCGGAAGTGAAGCGACGAACCTAAGCCGGGATGGAGGCAGACTGCGAGTTTCGCGGCCTGCCTCCAGTTTCTGAAGGCATACGCTTTCTGGCAAGGATGTATGAAGTTCATCGTTGAGATTCCGGACGGCGAAGTGTTCGAAGCCGCTGAGCAACCTGAGGATCTGGCTTGCGAGATCGCTGAAGTGATTGCCAGCGAGATTTTCGGGTTCAGTTCTGTGACGGTAATTCCTCAACAGCGGTCGATTCGGCTCTCCCGGTAATTCGGTCCCAAGTTGTGCAAGTCCGGCATTCGTTGGCCGGAAAGAGAACATCGCGGAAAGAGGATGGAATGAGGCAAGGGTGTAAGAGAAGTCGCCACGGCGAGCTTCTCGCGTTTTTGTTTTTCTTGCTGTTCATAACCCCGAGGGTGGGGTGGGCTCAACGACTCGGATCGAACCTCGCAGGATCGAATCAATCCGGCTCGGTAGCGGCTCGTTCAATAGGCAACCTGGAGGACTGGAGTTCGCTTTCTCTCGCCAACAGCGAGTTGGTCCCCGAGCAGCCGTTGCTCGGAGAAAAGGACGACAACCTGCAATTCACCCGTGAGCTGCTGCAACTGAAGTGGCGACAAGGTGATCCTATCGATCTTTATGTCATACGCCCAAAGAACGTGGCCAAGCCTGCCGCCGTTCTATACCTCTACAGCTACCCTTCTGAAACCGATGTCTTTCGCAACGACGCCTATTGCGCGAAGGTCACCAAGGACGGATTTGCTGCGGTCGGCTTCGTGTCGGCTTTGACCGGCCACCGCTACACGAATCGGCCGATGAAACAGTGGTTTGTCAGCGAACTGCAAGAGGCGTTAGGGAGCTCCGTTCACGACGTTCAGATGATTTTGAACTACCTTGCCACACGCAACGATCTGGATATGAGCAGAATTGGCATGTTTGGAGTGGGCTCAGGTGGGACGATCGCGATCCTGGCAGCTGCGGCCGACCCGCGCATCAAGACCATCGACGTGATCGACCCTTGGGGAGATTGGCCGGAATGGATGGCCAAGTCTTCTGTAATTCCAGAAGCAGAGCGGCCAAACTATCTGAAGCCGGAGTTCTTGAAGAAAGTAGCACCACTGGATCCGGTACAGTGGCTGCCACAGTTGACATCTCAACACGTCCGCCTGCAACAAGTACTCGACGACTCGGTTACACCAAAGGTGGCGCAGCAACGCATCAGAGCAGTCGCCCCAGGGACGGCCCGGACGGTGACTTTCCGCACCACGCGGCAGTTTTCCGAGGCCGAATCAGGAGACAGGCTCTTGCGCTGGCTAAAGGATCGGATGCAGCCAACTTCTGCGTCCCGGCCTGTTACTCAAAATTCGCAGAATTCCAGGGCAGACAAGCAAGCCATTGAATCGAACCATGCCGATTCAGACCGTGTCGATTCGAACCATCATGATGAAAAGAGTGGCAACGATTAAGTTTTCTAGCGCAGTGGCTTAATCCACTTTGGAGTCCCGCATGTTGAAGAATACTCGACTGGGTCTGTTGATTGCTTTGACGTTGGGCGTGACGGTTGCCTTGGTGAGTTGCGGCGGGGTTGGTTCAGCCCCGCTCAATGAAGGTTCCCTAGCCCGAGTTGCGGTCAGCGTGTCTCCTCAGACCATGACCATCGCTACTGGAACGACGCAAGCTTTCACGGCGACGGTGATAAACACCGGCGAGACTGGGGTCTCTTGGCTGGTCAACGGATTCCCTGGCGGCATAAATCCCAGCGACAACAGCTCGTCCTTCGGAACCGTCGATAAGAATGGAAATTACACTGCACCACCTTTCATCCCGATTCCGCCGACGGTGACCCTAACCGCCGTCGCTAATGCCGACAATAGTGCCAGCGCGAACGCCTCAGTTTCGATCAACGGAACGCCATCGCCAGTTTCCATTTTGCCCATCTCCACCAGCGTGCCAGTGGGAGGCGTGGCTCTCTTCACCGGCAAGGTAGATGCGCCGAATCCAGCTGCGGATTGGCTCGTGGAGAATGTACCAAACGGGAATGCGGTTGTGGGTACGCTCTCCCCGGTGCCTGGTGCTCCAGACCAGATGCTTTACACCGCTCCTCTGATCGTGCCGGGTGGCGGACAAACTGCCCAGGTACACGTTACCGTTCAATCCGTTGCCAATCCCGACGAAGTTGCTTCGGCGGTCGTAACTATATCGGCCGCGACAGTGGGCGGTGCCGTGGTCACGATCACCAGCCCGGTGGGAACGCCAACAGTACAGGCCGGCGAGAATCTGCCGTTCCAGGCTAGCGTGACTGGCGTAAGTGATACAACAGTATCTTGGGAAGTCGATGCCATCCCCGGGGGCAATGTTAATGTGGGCACGATCACAACCGGAGCGCACGACTCAGCAACGTTTACCGCCCCAGCGCAAGTGCCAACGCCTCCTACAGTCACAGTAAGCGCGATCTCAAACGCTCAGCCTTCTGCCCGTGCGTCGATCCAAGTGAGCTTGATTCCGGCTCAGCCGACAACGGTCACGCTAACTCCTGACGTGTGCATTAACACCGCTGCGGTACCGATCAGTAGCCAGGTGAACTTTGCGGTGGTGGTAAAGGGACCGCAGAATCAAGACGTGACTTGGCAGGTTAACAAAATCACCGGTGGTAACACCACCGTTGGAACGATTGCCCAGGTGGAGGGAACAAACGCCGCGGTGTACAGCGCCCCCGCGAGCGTGCCGAACCCAGCGACGGTGTCCGTCGGCGCAGTTTCCGTTGCGACTCCGTCTGTATCCGCGACGGTACAACTCGCGATCACCACGACGGCCGTGCCCAAGGTTGTGATCAGTCCCAGCTCCGCGAGTGTTGCGGCCGGAGCCGGGGCTGTACCCTTCACCTCCACCGTTCAAGGCGCTGCAATCACGGATAACAATTACGTTACTGCTCAAAATTGGGCGGTGAACGGTGAGCTTGGAGGGGACAGCACCATCGGAACCGCGGAGGAGGACAACAATCAACCGACTGACAGGTGCCAAGCCTTCGGGAACTACGATCCCCCTGCGGCCGTCCCAGGTACTAACCCTGTGTCAGTCACCGCTGCTACCGACGACGGTCTTACTTCTCCCGGAGCTTTAGTTACGATACTCCCGCCCCCGGTGTTCACGGTGACACTAATGCCAGGAAGCAGCGATCCCCAGACAGTGCAGGTGCAACCACCCGGTAACCAAATTATGTACACGGCGACCCAGACCAAGAACGGGATTACTGACACAACCGACCCACTGAGCTGGACTCTTACGAGCACAAATCAAGACTGCAGCGTCAGCGCCGGATCCATATGCGGCACGATCAACCCAACCGGGATCAACACCAGCCAACAATTCACTGCGACCTACACCGCCCCAACCACAATCCCCGCCAATAACCAGGTGACCTTGACCGTGGCTTCGGAGGTGGCGCCCAGCGCTTCGGATTACAATGTGATTGGAATTGGAGTACCGACGATTGCGATCAATGGCCCCCTGTCAGTCCAAGCCGGTGCCGGTCCTTTCTCTTACACCGTAATCATCACCCCTAAGTCGGATCAGGATCTCGACGTGGTCTGGCAATTGGGGTGCATTTCCGACTGGGACGGGGTATCGCCCGATGGCAACTGCCAGCCAACAAGCAAGGATGACTACAAGGACGGTCCAGGCTGCATCATTTACGGCAGGGCTGAACAGTGCGGGGCAGATGGAGCTTTGACTGTCCCCGGAGAGTACGCTCTGACTTACACTCCACCGCGGACAGTGTCGACGACAGACTATGAGCAGAACGCGTGCACGCCAAGTGGCGATCCACACGCCTCGATCGTACCCCTGACTGCCTCAATACAAGCCAACGGGTGCTTTCAGAATTTATGCACGGCGGTCGCTTGTGTGACGGTTACGCCGCCGTAGCAAGAGAGTGTCAAGGCTCTGAAATACCGAGAAAATAGGAAACCAAAGGAACCGACGCCAGAGTACAAATCTTCAGTGCGGGGGCGTGTTTTCGGATCGTTGCTTCCAAACGATCTGCCGTAGGATGCCGAGCCAGACTACGGTGTCGCGGGCGGGCAGGTTGAGGCGGCGGACCAGGCGGCGCATTCTTTCCTCCACATCCGCGATGGGGCGTCGGTCCAGGTAGCCGCTGGCGCGCATGGCTTCGAGCAGCGTTGTGGTGATGCGCTCGAGTTCTTCGCCAGTCGCCCGCTTCACCTTTTCCGCGGGTCGCGCGGCCTTCGTATCACGCACCAGTTCGTAGAGGCAAACCGCAACCGCCTGCCCGAGGTTCATCGAAATGTTTTCTTCGCACGTGGGAATGCGCATCAGCCAGTGACAATGACTGAGGGCGGCGTTCGAAAGGCCAAACTTCTCCGATCCGAATAGCAGAGCGACCCGGGTCGATGGCAATTGCTTGCGGATGAGCCGTGCGCCGTGTTCCAGCCGCCGGAGTGGATGCTGCAATTCCCGGTGACGGACCGCCGTGGTTCCAACCACGAGCGCGCAGTCCGCAATGGCCTCTGCCACAGTTTTATACTCTTCGGCGTTGGCCAGCACTCCCGACGCTCCGACAGCAGAACGCGCTTCTCGAAACGACGCTTCGTAAGGATTTACCACCCGCAGACGCTGGAACCCGAAGTTGCTCATCGCGCGCGCGGCCGCTCCGATATTAAGAGGATTGCGCGCAGCCACTAAGACTACGCGAAGACTGTCGAGTTCATTTCCTTGCGCCATACGAGTGTGGGCACGGGCGTCCACGCCCGTGCAGTGCTAGCTCAAATTTGAGAGTGGGGAAAGTTTCAAGAGAAAACCGTTTCAATTTACCAAATGCGCGTGGCATTTCACCGGCTGTACTGATTCTTCTTCTTCTCTTGGTGCCGCTCCAGCCCCAGCTGAATCAGACGTTCAATTAGATCGGAATACGATACACCCGAAGCCGCCCACAACTTGGGATACATACTAATGGCCGTGAATCCGGGCATGGTGTTGATCTCGTTCAAATAAATCTTGCGAGATTTCGGCTCCATCAGAAAATCCACGCGCGCCAGACCCGAGCAGTCCACTGCTTTGAAGGCACCGATCGCAAGGCGTTGCACTTCTTTGGTTTCGCTTTTGCTGAGCTTCGCGGGAATGATTAACTGCGACCCTTCATCAAGATATTTGGCGTTGTAATCGTAGAATTCGGTGCTGGGGACGATCTCGCCTGGCAACGAAGCTTCGGGCTTGTCGTTGCCAAGCACCGAACATTCGATCTCGCGTGCTTTTTGCTTGCGTCCGCCCACTCCCTGCTCGATCACAATCTTGCGGTCGAATTTCGCGGCTTCTTCAATCGCCGGACCGAGTTCCTTGCGGTCATGCGCTTTGGAAATTCCTACCGAGGATCCAAGGTTCGCCGGCTTCACAAAGACGGGATACTTCAGTTTGCTCTCGACTAGCTTTTGGCCCGTCTTCGGGTTCGCTTCGCACTCGCTGCGCAGAAGCGTGACGTGCTTCACAATCGGCAGGCCTGAAGCGTGGAAGAGCGCTTTCATGATGTCCTTGTCCATGCCCGCCGCCGAGCCCAGCACGCCCGCACCAACGTAGGGCATGTCCGCCAGCTCCAGCAAGCCCTGGATGGTTCCGTCCTCGCCGAAAGTGCCATGCAGCACCGGAAAAATCACATCAACGTTGATGGCGCGATCAGCAGCGCGGCGAGTGAGGGCGTGAGATGATGCCTCGGTCTCAAACGGTGACATTGCACCGTGTCTTTGCGGCTCAGGGGGAACCACGACTGATTCACCCTTAGCCAGGACTGCCGCGCCAGGCGTCGCCTCGGGATCGCCCGCGCGCAGATGCTTGCCTTCCTCAAATTTTCCCTGCAGTAACCGTTCCGCATCGGCGGCGGTAACCCATCGGCCTTCCTTGGTGATGCCGATAGGCACAACTTCGTATTTACTTTTGTTGATCGCGCTAAACACCGATGCGGCCGAGAGCAGCGAGATCTCATGCTCCCCACTCCGTCCGCCAAACAAGATGCCGACTCGAATCTTTTTCATGGCGTGAATGTGCCTTACAGAATCTTTTTGCCGAACGCCGACAACGCCAACTCCACAGCTAAGTCAGCAGTCCGGTTGTGCTCGTCGATCACGGGATTCACTTCGACGATTTCAAAGCTCAGCATGCGGCCGTGGTCGGCGATGATCTCCATCGCCAGGTGGGCTTCGCGATAAGTTGCCCCTCCACGAACTGGCGTACCCACGCCGGGCGCGTCTTCAGGATCGACCCAGTCCATGTCCAGCGAAACGTGATAGCCTGCGGTACCTCGTCCTGCCGCGCGCAAAGCTTCTTCCATGACGGTTCTCATGCCGCGCTCGTCGATATCGCGCATGGTGAAAACGTGAATTCCTGCCCGGCGCACGTTTTCTTTTTCGATGGCGTCGATGTCACGCACGCCAACCAGCACACAATTTTCCGGCTTCACCTTGGGAGAAAAATCGAAAATATTGGACAGCTCAGGGGGGCCCAATCCCATGATCGCCGCCAGCGGCATGCCATGCACATTTCCGCTGGGAGAGCTGTCGGGAGTGTTGACATCGGTGTGAGCGTCAATCCAGATCAGGCCAATTTTCTGGTTCTGACGACGATAGAATTCCGCGACACCCGCAACCGTTCCCGCGGCAATAGAATGATCGCCGCCCAGAGTGATTGGCACCTTGCCCGCTTCCAGGGTCTTGACCACGAGTTCCGCGTGCTTGGTGCAGGTCGCGGTGATCTCCCTCAAATATTTTGCGTTGGGATCGCCTTCTTTCTTCTGCTCGGCAATGGCGACGGAAACGTTTCCGGCGTCTTCGACAACGTGGCCGAGCGCCTCCAATCGCGCCTCGAGACCGGCTACGCGCACCGCCGACGGACCCATATCCACGCCGCGGCGCGATTGGCCGAGGTCTAACGGAACCCCGATGACACGAATCTTCCGGGGCGTGATGCTGGAAAAGGATGGAGTGATGGTTGTCATAGGTTCGGGCTAACTTACCGCTACGGGTACAGCCTGTGCAGCATTCTCGGAAAGGGAATTGTCTCCCGAACGTGTTCCAGGCCACAGATCCACGCGACTGCTCGCTCGATCCCCATGCCAAAGCCCGCGTGGGGCACGCTTCCGTATTTCCGCAAATCGAGATACCACTTGAACGCCTCTTCCGGCAGACCGTGTTCGTGAATGCGTTTGAGCAGCAAATCGCATGACGCCATGCGCTGCGAGCCGCCAATGATTTCGCCGTAGCCCTCGGGCGCGAGCACATCCACGCACAGCGCCAGATCGGGCCGCTGCGGATCAGGCTCCATGTAGAACGCTTTTATTTTTGCCGGATAGCGATGCACCATCACGGGCCGGTCAAACTGCGACGAAATATAAGTTTCGTCGGGCGAACCCAGATCGCCGCCGTACTCGAAATTGTTTTCGAGCGCGCCCTTGGCGTGCGCTTCCTGCAAAATCTTTACGGCTTTGTCGTAGGTGATGCGGGGAAACGGAGCTTCGACCTTCTCTAACTTCGAAACATCGCGACCGATGGTTTGTAGATCGGCGCGCCGTCGTTCCAGACAACGCTTTATCAGAAAGCTGAGCAGCCCTTCGGCCAACTCCATAATGTCTTCGAGTTGGGCGTAGGCGACTTCCGGTTCTACCATCCAGAATTCGGTCAAATGACGGCGAGTCTTACTTTTCTCCGCGCGAAACGTAGGGCCGAACGAATACACTTTGCCCAGCGCCATGGCAGTCGCTTCGATGTAAAGCTGTCCGGACTGCGTTAGGTAGGCTTGCTCGTCGAAGTAATCGACGGGGAATAGGGTCGTCGTGCCTTCGCAAGCCGC
>DATNNE010000065.1:0-2981 GCA_035601995.1 Terriglobales bacterium | reverse complement strand
GTATCCCAGCGCGTTCGCGGCAACCAGCAGCCAGATCAGAATCTGCGAAAACACTCTAGCGCATCCTCCGTAACCAGTCCAAATACTGTTCCAACGTGGCCTGATGTCGCTTTAACGCTTCGGGGGAAGAGCCCGGCAGATTAGGATTCGGAGTCTCTGGCTCTTGTGGCGCGCTGAAAAACCAAATCCAAATCAGTACGGCGATAGAGTATGCCACAATTAAGGTCCAGCCCCACAAGAAAGTGAACCGCGTTCCAAAATCCGAAAATTTCGTGGTCATTAGCAGAGCCACGAACGAGTAGCCCCCGAACCCGGTGGCAATCCCAAATGGATACTGCCGCCAGCGCAGACGGAGTAATATCACTACAGCCACAAGTCCCGTGAACACGAACGCCTGCACGCACCGAACCGCAATTTCGCCAGTAACAATGTAAGAGGCCAAGCGACTATTAAACTGGGGCGGGGTAGCGTGCGCGTTAGCCAGGCTTAGGACGACACCGGCGATAACAACTATGGGAAAGATCAGGCGCCCCCACCAGGTCCGGGCCAAGTCTCGCAGAACCGTCCGAATCAACTCATACATCACAACTAGGCCCAGGACATCGTAGCCAGCCTCAGTTGCCCAGTAGGTCAAGTAATAAGCATGCGGGTGGTTGCGAACCGCGAATCGCCCGACATCTGCAGCCACTCCGAACGCAACGTAGACTAAGAACCAGGGGCACACTTTGTAAGCGCGCCTACGGAGCAATAAGAAGAGCAATACACAGAGAAGCCCTGTTGGGATGCACTGCAGAAGCAGGTTCATAAGTCCGGGAGCAGCTTATCGCATCTGCCCCCGGCCCGCGAGGGGAAATCGGCTAAGCCGCAATTGGTCGCTCGATTTGCTTCGAGGGCGGCGGTGGGAGCATGCCGCCGTCGGACAACCGAACGACGCCCGCCTTGAGAGGATTCGCCGGCTGCGGTGGTGGTGGAAGCATACCGCCATCGGCCATTGCTGCCGACGCGAACGACAAAAGCAACAGCGCGACTGCGAATATCTTCTGCATCTTGTTTGGTTCTCCATGGGGTAGTTCCCCGCAGTTAGTTTATTCGCGGAGCGCAAATTAATGTGCGGTTTTTGGCTATGGAGCGGCGTAGGACGAATCCAGTTCGGCAATCAAGCCGGGATCAAGAGAGCGTGACTTAACGAAACCGTTATTCACTTAAAAATAAGGAAAAGGCGCATTGATGATCGTCAGGGCGGGGCCTAACAATCGCTCTGCTCATGAAGGCTAGGGAGCGGCACAAATTCCCGGCCAAATTTTCCGCCGCGCGGAAGCAATTCTTCATCGGGCTTTATCTCTAGAAGCTCCTGGGAAACTGTTTCCGGCTGCGGTCCCCAAAATGTCCAGATCCAAATCAGCTCAGCCATGGAATATGCGTTAACGGACACCACGCTCCACAAAAATTTATACCCCACTCCAAAGTCCGAGACTTTGGTAGTGATCAGCAGAGCTGCGGTTGCATAGAGTCCGAATCCTGCGGCTATTCCAAACTGATAACGCTGTCCGCGGAGGCCAAAAAGCGGGATTAACGTTAGCAGTGCGGCAAGCACCTGCACGAACCTGACCGCAATTTCCCCGGTCACAATATATACAAGCAGCCCATCAACCCGCGGAGGGACTGCGTGGGCGCGGGCCAAACTGAGAACAACGCCGAGGACAACAACCGCGGGGAATAGGAACCGAAACCAACTCCTGCGATCAAGGTTTCGCAGGACGGCGCGAAACACCCCGTACATCGTCAGAATTCCAAGAACGCAGTAGACCGCCTCGGTAGCCCAGTAAGTCGCGTAGTAAGCCGCTCGGTAATTGCGAACCAGGAATCGCGCTACATCTGCGCACACGCCAAATGCTACGTAGCTAAAAAAAATTGGACATACTCTGAATGCCCCTTTCCGGAGCATCAGTAAAAACAGCAGCATTGCGAGTCCTGTAGGTATGTACCACCGCAAAGAATCCATAGGACGGCCCAATGTTACCGCACCTCTCCCGTTTTTCGATGAGAATTCGGCACCCGATCTTCTAGCTAGTCACCTAGTCTGCGAGTTCTGCTCGCATGGCCAAATTCGGACTCTTTGTAACGATTCCGCCCTCTCCCTCACTACTCACAGTGGGGCGGCTGCTGTAACTCGCCGTGGGTAAATCCGTGCGGGCGAACTACGGTCGACCATCTCGCACCCACAGCTTTCAACTCAAATCCGTCTCGAATCTCGTCCGCAACCGTGCACCACTCAGGAGGCAACTATGTCACTTATTCAAGTTGGCTTGGCCGATAAGACCGGCGAGATCAGTGCCGATCTCTTACAGGCCGCCGCCGCCGCTCTCAATATTCAGGTCACTCGCGACCTCACCCAATTCTGGACCGTGCAGGCTTCCGTCACTCACCTGCCCAATCCCAAAAAAATACCGGCCGGCGTCTGGCCCGTATTTATCGTGAAATCCCTGCCCCCGGGCGAGGGCGGGTTTCACATGGACAAACACAACCAGCCCTACGCCGAAATCATCGGCAGCTCTAAGAGCGACGAGTGGACCATCGACGCCAGCCACGAGATCCTCGAAATGCTCGTCGATCCCTACGGCAACCGCCTTCAGAACTCCACTTCCATCGAAATCACCGACGGCAAAATCGTCGACGGCACCGGAGAATTCGCCTACCTCGTCGAAGCCTGCGATCCCTGCGAAGCCGACAATTATTCCTACGCCATCCAGGGCGTCGCCGTCTCCGACTTCCTCACGCCCCACTTCTACGATCCCGTCACCACCGACGGCACTCGCTACAGTTTTGGGGGCAACATAAAAGCCCCGCGCCAGATCCTGCCCGGCGGCTACATTTCCTGGGTAAATCAGGAAGCCGATCAGGTGCAGCAACTGCTCTATGTTGACCCCAGCCAGCCGCCCACCATCAACAACCTGGGCCCAATCCCCGCCGGCATGAGCCTG
>DATNNE010000064.1:0-3097 GCA_035601995.1 Terriglobales bacterium | reverse complement strand
CTTGAACGCCCGAAGGCATACAGCGGGAGGGAGGCGACGGCTCTTGCCCGAAAGCCACAATCTTTCCGTTTCCGAATCCCGGAAACTAAGGATCATTCCAGAATGCTAACGCCATGCGATACTACTGTCAAGCATTAGTATCGACGTGCGTCATTGCTGCGTCGTTGCTTAATCGATCCCCAACTCCTTTGCTAGCGCCTTCCACTTCGCATCAACGGCCGCCTTGGTTTTGGCATCCATCACAATCTCATCCGGCCACGGACGCAAGAATCCCTCGCTTGCCCACTTGCGTGTCGCGTCAATCCCCATCTTCGAACCGAAATTCGGCAGCCGCGATGCGTGGTCCAGTGAATCCACAGGCCCCAGCGTGAATTGAATATCTCGCTCCGGATCGATGTGGTTGAAAACTTTCAGCGTCACGTCCGCCAGGTCCTGCACGTCGACGTCTTCATCCACCACGACAATGCACTTCGTAAACATCGCCTGACCCAGCGACCACACGGCATTCATCACCTTGCGCGCCTGTCCCGGATAAGATTTGCGAATCGACACGATCATCAGGTTGTGGAAGACGCCCTCAATAGGCAGATTGATATCGACTAATTCGGGGATGGTCAGCTTCATCAGCGGCAGGAATATTCGCTCCACCGCCTTGCCCATGTATGCGTCCTCTTGCGGAGGCTTGCCCACGATCGTCGTCGCATAGATGGGATCTTTGCGATGAGTGACGCACGTAACGTGAAACACCGGATATAGGTCTTCGAGCGAGTAAAAACCGGTGTGATCGCCAAAGGGGCCCTCCCTGCGGAGTTCGTCGAGGTTCACGTAGCCCTCGAAAACGATCTCGCTGGTGGCGGGAACTTCGAGATTGACCGTCTCGCACTTCACCAGTTCCACCGGCGCGCCGCGGAGAAATCCCGCGATCAAATATTCTTCCACGTCAGGCGGCGCTGGAACGATGGCGGAGAATGTAACCGCTGGATCGGTTCCGATGGCGACGGCAACGTCCAGGCGGCCCGAGGGACGGTCGCCTTCGGCCAGCACTGATCCGCCGGAACTGCGCGCCATAATATCGACCGAGGCGCTGGCGGATGCGTCAGCACTCGCCCGCCGCATCGCCTCCCGATAGTGCTCCGCCCCAATTTTCTGCCGCTGCCAGTGCATCCCGGTGGTGCGCTCGTCAAAAATCTGCATGCGGTACATGCCCAGATTCCGCTTGCCAGATTTCGGGTCGCGCGTGGTCACACAGGGCAGCGTAATAAATCGCCCCGCATCCTTCGGCCAGCATTGCAGAACAGGGAAGTCGAGCAACGAAAAGTTGTCGCGCTTAATCACTTCTTTGCAAGGACCGGTCGCCACCGTCTTGGGAAAAAACTTCGCCGCCTCGGTCAGCAGCGGCAGCATCTTCAACTTGTCCAGAAACCCCTGCGGCGATTTCACATCCATGAACATTCGGATGCGATCGGCAAACTCATCCAATGATTGAACGCCCATCGCCAGCTTCATCCGCGCGTCTGACCCAAACTGATTGATAAGAACCTGCGCTCCTGGATGCCCCTTGACGTTCTGAAACAACAAAGCAGGATTGTCGTGTGTGGCGCGGGCACTCTTGCCCGCGAAAGGCCGCAGGCCGCCCTTGCTCACGCGGTCAGTAATTTCCGCAATCTCCAGAATTGGATCGACTTCAGTCTTAATGCGCCGCAACTCGCCCGCGCGGTCCAGCGCAGCGATCCACTGGCGAAGATCATCGTAGGGCAAAGGATTCTCCTGTGTGACCGACGATTATAAGGGATGGACTTATAAGGAATGGAGAGTGGCGGGTTGGTGCGTGAAAAGCAAGACCGAATCAGCCCAGAAGGCCAAGAATTGTTTTCTCCACCTGTGTCCACGCCTGGCTGCGCGGATCGATCAGATCGAAGTGATCGGCGCCGGAAATCTCCAGGAGGTGCACATCCTCTTTTTCTTTGCCTGCACGCTTCTGTTTTGCCGCGACGTAATCACGGCTAAGCGGCGGCACGTCCTGGTCAGCCGTGCCCTGGATCAACCACTGCAGCGCCTGGGGAATCGAAAGTTCCATCGGGTTGGCTTCGCGGTAATGGTCCGGAACTTCCGCAGGCGTTCCGCGAAGAAATTCCACCACCGCGTCATTGCTCAAATGAAGCTGATACGCCCGCTGCAAATCGACTACGCCCGCCAGCGATACGACGCGCGTTACTCCGCGTTCATGCCCTGCCAGGCACAGCGCAAGCTGCGCTCCCGCCGAGTGACCCATGACCAGCACTCTCTGAGAATCAAACCCGCGCTGTCTCGTGCTCTGTATCAGGAATTGATACGCATTCCGAATGTCGGCAAACGTGTTTGGCCAAGTCCCGCCGGGATTGCCCACTCTCCGATATTCCAAATTCGCGGTCGCCAATCCCTTCGCGGTGAGGGCCGCGCAAAGATGTCCCGTATGCGAGAGATCGTATTTGGCCCGCCAGTATCCGCCGTGAATATTGATGACGAGAGGAAAAGGCGCTTTGGACTTAGGCAAACGAAGGTCGAAAAACTGATTCTCATCGGCGCCATAGTTCACGCGCGCATCGGCAGGAGGCGGCGGCAGCGAAAGGATCGAATCAGACATAATATCTACGCGATCAGAGCTTACTCATACCGCAGCGCTTCAATCGGATCCAGGTTTGCCGCGCGCATCGCCGGAACCATCCCGCTGATCACGCCCACAAAAACCAGAATCACCGTCGAGACCAGCAGAATCATGGGCGAAACAATCAGTCGAATGTCGCCCGCTTCGGCGTGGCTGGCCATGGCGCTATACAACGTAAGCCGGCCCACGGACAACGATACAATATAAGACAGCACAATCCCCAGCACTCCGCCGACCGCTGTAATCACCAAAGCCTCGGCGAGGAACTGGAACAGCACATCGCGTCGCCGTGCGCCCAGAGCTTTCTCTACGCCAATCTCCCGCGTGCGCTGCGTCACCGAAACGAGCATGATATTCATCAGCCCCACTCCGCCAATGCCCAGCGTCACCGTGCCAATAAATGCCAGCAAGACTTTCAGCGCCATGGAAATGATGCCGAATTGTGAAAGCTGC
>DATNNE010000063.1:0-3370 GCA_035601995.1 Terriglobales bacterium | reverse complement strand
CCGGCTTTCATTTTGGAATTTTGGGCCGACGGAATTGCGCATCCTGTTGGTGGTGGGAAACCTGGCCCTGTTTTGGAAGCCGCTCGTGCATCTGTTCGGGAAACAGTTTCGGCTGTTCGATATTGGCGGAGCGATTGGCGCTCTGGGCATGGCGCTGATGATCGTCTTCTTTACGCTGCAAAACACGGTGCGGCTCTACTGCGAAGAGAGAATCGCATGAGCAGAGCAACGCTGATCCGCTGGATAAAATTCAATCTCGTCGGCGTGATTGGGATTGTTGTCCAGTTGGCGGCATTATTTCTTCTAAAAACTTTTCTGAATCTCAACTATCTATGGGCCACGGCGCTGGCCGTGGAAACTGCCGTCATCCACAACTTCATTTGGCACGAGCGGTTCACCTGGGCCGACAGAACGAGGTCCGATCGAACGCAGACTTCGTCAGCGCGCAACTCGCTGGCCCGATGCTTGCGCTTCAATGTCGCGAATGGCGCGGTCTCCATTCTTGGCAATCTGGCGCTGATGAAGTTGCTGGTCGATTTCGGCCATATGAATTATCTCGCCGCCAACGGCATTGCTATCGCCCTATGCTCGCTGGCGAATTTTCTGGTGAGCGAAGAGTGGGTGTTCGCATGATCGGCGGTAAGAGGTGTGTTTCCCCACGACCAATCGTGACTTGCCAACAAAACGCACCCGTAATAACATTACGGGTATAGATATGGAACTGATACACCAGACTGGCCTCGGACAGCTCTTCCAGGGGGACTGCCTTGAGTTCTTACAATCGGTCAAAACCGGCTCTGTGCATACTTTCTTTGCCGATCCTCCATTTAACCTAAACAAGAAATACGGTCGGGAAGGGTCCGACAACCTTCCAGAAGAGCAATACCTCGATTGGAGCCGACTGTGGTTGAGTGAGGCAAAAAGGATCCTGACACCGGGTGGTGCACTGTTTGTTTACAATCTACCAAAATGGCTTGTCGAGTATGGCGCCTTCCTGAACTCTATACGCGGTTTGACGTTCAAGCATTGGATAGCGATCGATAAGGCGCATAGTCTCCCGATACCAAACCGATTATCCCCTAGCCACTATGGAATGTTGTACTACGTAAAGGGTTCGACCCCGAGGGTTTTTGATAGGGATGCCGTCAGAATCCCCGTCCAAGCTTGTCGACACTGCGGAAAAGATGTCAAAGACTACGGCGGGCATAAGAAATACTTAAACCCCAAAGGTCTCAACCTAAGCGATGTGTGGGACGACATTCCTCCGGTCCGCCACCGCAAATATAAGTACCGACATGCAAACGAACTCGCTCCCGTTATCCTCGAACGCGTGGTCAAACTGACTACGATGGCGGGAGACCTTGTTTGCGATCCTTTCGCTGGAGGTGGGACAACGGCTTACGTCTCCGAAACCCTCGGCAGAAAGTGGATCACTTGCGACTTAAATGACTGTGGACCGGCGAAGCGCCGACTTTTGGATTTGGCGAACGGACAAGACCCGAAATGGAATTCGCCGCTGGATCGCTTCGCGGTACATGAGCAGCCTCATCAGAAGTTACCGCTGTTTCCTTAACGGCTCCGACTGTTCCCGTCTTTGCCGCGCGGTATGAAATCCCTTAAATCCTTACTTTCGAAAATGGCATCGTATTCCACCTCCGCGACCGCCAACAGGCCGTGCTCAACCAACTGCCCCACGCTGTTCCAAAAGTAGAAGTAGGGCTGCAGCTCTTTGACGTTCCCGATCCGATCAGTAAGGTGCACATAGAGCTTTGCTGATGGCACAACCAGCACTGCTGCGTCGACCAGGCCGCCGAGTAAAGCCAAACACATTTTGTTCAGCGAACGATGAGAAGATGAGATGTTACCTGTTTCCCATTCCACGACTGTCTTGAATCCCTTGCCGCTGCATATCCAGAAATCGAAATTGCCTAGACTCTCATGTAGTGGCTCGGACGGTTCTTCGAAGCTGGTGTATTTCAAAATCCTGCCACCGCCAGGATTGGCGCGAAGAGTCCGGAAGTAAGCGTCCAATTTCAAAGGTTCTTCACATTTCCATCCCGTTTGCATCAGGCTCCTAAAAGCATCCCTGAGCGGGCGAACCCCGTTTCTCAACGTGACGGGGTTCTTCTTTACCTTGACCTGTTTGCCTCTGTTACCAATGTAGGCCTCACCTACTTTCACGGTGACGATTCGGGGAATTGTGAAACTAGTGCCTCCCGCTTTCCAGGCCATTGCTGATATAGCATTATTGATGGCGGCGTGAGACTCGGCCCACTCCGGGCTCTCAGCGATCCGTCCCTTATTGATGAGAATAAAGGTCTCGTTCAGTTTCATTCACTATCCGTCCCAGTGAACGTAAAGAGCGAGACAACGCCGACACTCAGAGCGTTAGCCAGAGCTTCAAGATTCTCAAACGAGGGCGAATTACGACCCCGCTCAATGAGACTAAGGAAATCCACGGAGATCTGAGCCTTCTCCGCAAGTTGTTCCTGCGTGAGGCCCCGTGCTTCGCGAAGCGCGCGCACGCGGCGACCGAACAATGTTCGGAGATCGGGCTGCTTCCTCTTTGGCAACCCGCCATTGTGGCCGTAATCCCATTACGGGTACACCGAATTAGATTACGGGTTCTCCAAAGTGTAATGAGCAAGCTTCCATTGAGAAGAGTGTGGCGTCGGCTGGAAAGCCTTCACTTTTGTAATGGACGGGCCGAAAGCGGCGTGTACGGTCGCGCAATTCCACTCAGCGGGCAGGAGTACCCGCTCCACACTTCGATCACAACCACGCTTACGGGAACGAAACGAACAGGTCGCTGAGATCCAGTTCGTTGGCCGCGTCGCCGAGGAATGGCGTGACTCCCAGAAGTTCTTCGACGGTGCGCAGCGTGGAGCCGTGGGTGTAGTGCAGCGTGTTGGAATAGCCGCCGCCTTTGCCATTGGGCGAGATCACGATCATGCCGATGGGGCCGTCGGCGGTGACGGCCTGATCCCAGGTAATCAGAACCAGCCCCCCGGCCTGATACGCGGGTGAATTCAGAATGGTGGGCAGGTTGGCGGCGAGCCAAGCGTCTCCGCTGGCCACGCTTCCGCCTCCCATGCTGTCGGTGGTATTGGGCGTGATGAAGGTGTAATTGGCCACCGTGTTGTTTTGCAGGTCGGTGGAAAGTTGGCTGAACGGGACCACGTGAGCGAGGCAGGTCGCGGAAGTTGTGCTGTTGGTATTGGTAACGTCATCGAAGTAAACGAATGGATTGGTGTAAACCGCGAATTGCGCGACGCTGGTCAGCGGGCAGGTGGTGCCGTCGATGCCTTCGTTGTAGGACTTCCAGGTCTTTCCCGCGGCGGTGAGCAGGGTGACCAGATGGCTGGTGGTG
>DATNNE010000062.1:0-2362 GCA_035601995.1 Terriglobales bacterium | reverse complement strand
CGTACTGAAATCGTCGCCCGCGACCTGCTCCTGCTCGGCCCGCGGGAAAACAGCGGCGGCGACCACCAACGTCCGACGCACAACGAGAATGAGGACCAGCGTTCCCACGCCGGCTCCGGCGAAATTGTGGACGATGATATTCCATTCTGAAGCGCTTGGGAGATTCCTGCACATCCTTACGAAGGAGAGCCGTCATGAGCCCAGCCAACGGACACGCCAACGAGCACGCAAATGTCCCTAGCCCGGCAGTGCAGCAGTTTACTCCGCCGGCTAACGACACAAACATCCCCAGTGCGCCGACACCGCCCCCGGCAAGAATTAACGAACTGATCGCTAGTCTGGAAGTACCCTTCCATCCTTCGGTGATCGAATGGCGGGTCATGAACACCAGCAAAGGTGGATCGCCGCGTGGCCAGGTCACTCCCTACGCCGACCAGAGAGCTTACACAGATCGTCTCAATGCACTGGTTACTCCGGCGGGCTGGACACGCAGGTACACAATTCATACCAGCGCGAATTTTGAGCGGAGTAAAGATCAGAAGATCGTCGCGAAAGTGCTGGTCACTTGTGAGCTGACCATCTTCGGTGTGGGTTCGCATTCGGCCACGGGAGAAGAGTGGGCCGACGACGATAACGCTGCCACGGCTGCGGAAGCGCAATCGTTCAAAAGAGCCTGTTCCTGTTTTGGCCTCGGACGCTATTTGTATTACTTCACGGGCACGTGGGTCGACTTGGATGAGCGCAAGCGCCCAAAGAGTGTTCCGAGACTGGACGGCTGGGCAACGCCGGAGGGATGGCGCCGTGGTCTTCGGCCCCACGCGGAGGGGAATTCGAAGCCGGCCGAGCGAACCACTGCTGGAACCGACGGAAATGGCGATAGCCATCGCAACGGCAACGACGCGAGCGACCAACGCGCGAGCCTTGTGCGCGAGATCGAACAGATGGAACAAGCACTCGGGAAACGCATGTATCGCGGGTTGTTGAAGACCCTAGCAAAAGCGTGGAACCCCAAAGATATTCGGGAGCCAGAGGTCCAACAAAAGGTGCTGGTGCACATGCAGTCAGCGGAGCGAGGTCTTCGGCGGCTGGATGCGGCGCTAGACAGAGTCGGGCCGGAACCGCTGACACAAATACTCTCCTCTCTGAAGTTGCAGTCATTGACCCAGGTGGACAACCTGCAGATTTTGCATCAAATAGTGCTCGCGCTCGAAGCAGCCGCGCAAGGAACCGTGATGAAACAATAGACGATATCCAGGCAAGATGCTGGGGTGCTGCAAGTCCTAGTTAGTCTCCTGCGATCAATCGGCGGTCATGATGCGGCGTTGTGCGGGATTGTCCAGTAGCCAGTTCACATTTCTCTCCTGGAGCAGCACCACAGGTCGGGCAACGGATGGCAAGTATCTGTTTTGGGCTGAGTTCTTTCTTCAAGGCCGAAAGATAATGCCAAAATCCGATGCACGGGGATGGTCAATATTGACCAATTCGCGGTAATTTTCCTGCATCCGTTAATGAAGCCACATTCAAACTGCACCGCTACCGGACAATCCTATGCAAAACCAACCATCAAATGCAGAGCAAGCGCTTCCGCCCGAGCAAGCCGCGTCAAAAGCAGCCATCCTCGCCGAATGCGAACGATTGGCCGAAGCGGGAATCACGTTTGTTGCCGTCCACTTCGACGGTTCAAGTGATGAAGGCGTGAACGAGGACATCAAGTGCTACGCCACTGAGGATTACGCTTGCGAAGAAAGCGAAGTCCAAGACGGCAACTTCTCGCACATGCAGGAACACTTTGAGGCGCTTGTTCCCTACGGATATGAGATCGGTTGTGGAGGCTTCGGCGACGTGATCTTGAACGTGAAGAGCCGCACGATCAGGGTCGAAAGAAATGATCGCTTCGAAGACTACACAACCTCGAACTACGAGGTTTAGCCATGGCCCACCCGTTGAAGCACGCAGAAAGCAGCGCTCGGAGATTCGGCGGCAAACCCGAGGACTACTTGCCAATCCACAACTGGTTTGATGAGTCGAAAGCCTTCCTCGCAGACTTCCGGCATCGCGCGCTTCGGCACCATGCTGAGGGAATCTTCTTGTGCGAGCGCATCTTCGGAGTCGCGATCACCAACAGCGAAAGCAAACGAGTTCCAGTGCGCTATATCGGGGAGCAGCATGTAAAGGAAGACCTGGGACGGATCCCTACAGCACAGGACTGGCTTTCGCAAATCAAGCCTGAGCGCTGGATGTATGGGCAGCGTTTTGAGCAGGATGATTCAGAACACCTCAGGAACTTGTAGCGTGCCGCCTCGCGGACAATCGTACTACCGTCCGCATTTGTTTTCTTCTCTATCTCCGCGCATTGAAACCT
>DATNNE010000061.1:0-9233 GCA_035601995.1 Terriglobales bacterium | reverse complement strand
GCGGTTGCCGGTCGCAAAGAGCCTGACTCATCGATGCTCTGTCAACGCATCTCAACGCCGGCGCTCAATACGGAACTTACAACCCTTCGGTTAACAGCCGAGGTGGTCCAAAATCTAAGTGCCGCGTCTGGTGTCGCTTACATAAGACTCGGAGCCATTCTTACTTTTCTAGCTGCACCCAATCCCGCACCCAAAAAGTGTTCGCAATCAGCACACGACAGTTGACGCGTTATGTCCCACAACGCCGTATCTGGATCCCAAGCGAGTTGTTGACAGTTCCTGGATTACTTCCGCATTTGCCGACGATCCAGCTGCAATCCGCAGGGGACATATGTTTTCGGCCTTCCCGACCGCCGTCTTGGATAAGCTCTATTCGTGCAATCGGGAATGCCAAGCCGCACTGCCTTGGCCGCGGCCACGAATACGGTGGGCCAAAAATCGGCACACCGTTGACTGCGCAGTCGCGTCAATGGACAGCTTCTGTGCAAGTTTTGGTCTTCACGAGAGGTAGAAAGTCGGACGGGGTCGGCTCCGTACCCGTCGAACTTGGTAGAATGTCCCACATCGTAAAGGTCACAATCAGACCCTCTTCTGGAAACACCTCCAGGTTCTGCCCGCCGAAGCCGCGGGCCATCCAGACGTACTCCGTGGAATCCGGCAATTTGAGCAACCACCACTCGAAGCCAAACTTGAATCCATCCTTGGACTCCGGCTCGGCGGGGGTTTGGAAGTAAGGCGTCAGAGATTCTTTCACCCATTCACTGGAGACGATCCGCCGGCCGTCCCACATGCCGTCGTGCAGATACAAGAAGCCGATCTTTGCCAGATCGCCGCCGTTCAGATACAAGCCGCCTTCGGTGTCCAGAAGTCCCAGATAGGAGCGCTTCCATTCATGCCTCATCCCCAGCGGCGCGAACAGATATTTCTGGTCGTAGTCGTCGATGTCCTGACCGGTCTCTTTCTGAAAGATATAGGCGAGAACTTCCGTAGCGCCGTCGTTGTAGTTCCAGACCTTGCCGGGTTCAGCGACCATGGGCTTGTCGATCGCGTACTGCAGCCAATCATCGCTGGCTTCCATAAAGCTCGTGTCGTTTTGTGGATCGCTGCCGGTGATGAAGCCCTCGGCATTCCATTCGAGACCAGCTGTCATGGTCAGGAGGTCGCGCAACGTGATGCGGCGCTTGCGGTCGTCCACATTTTTCACTTTGGATGCGTCGAAGTATTTCAATACTGGCGTATCCAGAGCGGCTTTGAAGTCGCCACGTTCGATGGCCGCACCAATGATGATCGAAGTGACCGTCTTGCTGATCGATTGCATCGTATGCAAATCGGTGCCGTGATAATAAGGGTGCCAGTAGGAATCGAAATAGTTGTACCGCCCGGTAAGGCGCTCGTTGTAAGGCCCTCGTTCCCCGGCTTCCTTGGCATAGAGTGCTGCGTAGTCGCGCGGGTAGGTGCGCTCGAAGACCTTCTTGCCGCAGCGAAACACTGCAAAGCTGTCCATCAGCTGCGAATATTTCCCGGAGGCCATATCCTTTTCCAGTTTGAGGAGAACCTGCTCATCGAGCCCGACGCTGGCAGGGCTGGCGGTTGCCCAGCCATTGGTTGGCCAGGGGGTTTCATCCGGTGCCGGCGTCGGCGGCAGCCCCACCTTGCGCACCAACTCGGCAAACCGTGGGTCGGAACGGATGGAATCGAGTGCGTAATCAGTCTTCAAACTCATTAGATCTTCATCGTGCTCCTGAAACGCGGTGTTGAGCCACTGGAAAGCCTCCTCTTTGTCGCCCAACTCAGCATAGGCTGCAGCGATCTCGTAGGTAACCGAGTAGCCTGCATTGCGTTGAGCTTTCAAGGTTTCGATGCTTTGGCTGAGAGCTCCCTTCCAGCCCCCCGAACGGAATCCTTGTTCCAGGGCCGCAGCGTAATCAGAATCGCTTCGCTCACCTGTAAGCTTGCCATAGGCTTTCGATTCTTCAATAGAGTGCGAGTACATCTTCTTTCCCCAATACGCATAGGCTAAACAGTTGTGCGCATCAGCGAATGTTGGGTTCTCATTGGCCACTTTCTGGCACACGGCAATGGCCTCGTCGAACCGCCGTGCGTAGGTGTAAACCATTCCTACATCAACGCTGATGGTGAGCGACCCTGGATCAAGCTGATGGGCGCGATTGATCTCAGCCAGGGCGTCCTGCTCCCTGCCGCCAAGCAGCTTCAGATTGTTTGCATATCGCTGGTGCGCATGGGAATCGTTGGGGTCGAGTTCTAAAGCCTTCTTGAACTCAGCCTCTCCTCCCGCGAAATCCCAGTCGTGCGCCATGTTCATGCCGCCCAAATTAACGTGGGGACGCGACAAGGTAGGGTCCAACTCAATTGCCTTGAGGGCGGCAGCTTTCGCCTTCGGGATGTCTTCAACACTGGCGCCATAGTCAGGCAACATGGCATAGCAATCGGCCAGCCCTGCATACGCCATGGCATAGCCGGGATCTTTGGCGATGGCTTGATTGAAATAGGAGACTGCGGTCTCAAAGTCCGCGCGAGTCCGCCTGGCCCAGTAGGAGCGCCCCTTCAAGTACAACGCATAGGCCTCGGGATTTTGCGTTCCTTGTTTACCGGCCTGTTGCTTTTCTGAAGTGCCGAGTTGTTGGCCGTTCGGGTGGGCGGCGTACAGGGTGCTGGCAAAGATGCACAGCGCAACCAAAAGCCAGGTGAAGCAACGCATGTTTTGTCCTTTCTGCACGCTTGGCATATACAACTCAGTCGGCCAGATTCTATGCCAACCCGGTGTGAGCGGCTAGCCGGAGTGGGAATTGAGGGAATTGATCGTTGCTGTAAACGGCCATAGCGCTCACCACCTAGACTGTCTGGATTCGAATTCCGGCTGGATTAAGGGCAATTATAATTTGACGCGATTAAGAAAGGGTTGCAGACAACACACCCAGAATCGTCGCATCCTAGTGCACCTTCGCTGTGCAGGCTATAATTGGGCGCACGCATAGCCTTGATTTCTGGCATCAAACTCCGGCCGCACGAAAACCGTAATTGTGTGATTGAGTCATCCGGAGGCCCTTCGGGATAGCCCCTGATCCGACCCGAATGATTAGTAAAGGCTTGGCGACTGATTGCTACATTGGGGTGATTATGGAGGCAAGCGATTTTTCTCGGCGTAACTTCCTGCGGAAATCGTTAGTGGGAGTTGGCAGTGCGTGGCTCGGCGCAGCCTGCCCGGAAGTGCTGGCGGCGCAGCAGCACGCGCATCACACCATGCGCGCAGTGGATGTGGGCACCCCTGCGAAGAACGCAGAATTTGATTTTATTTTGTCGGATGCGCACATCGTCGACGGCACAGGCGCGCCGTGGGTTGCGGGAGACCTGGGAATTAGCGGCGACCGGATTGCCGCGATCGGCGACTTGAGCGGGGCGTCTGCGAAAAAGCGTGTGGATGTGGAGGGGCTCGTGGTTGCGCCGGGGTTCATTGATGTGCAGGGACAGTCGGAATTCAATGTGCTGGTGGACAATCGCGCGGCCAGCAAGATCACACAAGGTGTGACGACGGAAATCACCGGCGAAGGAACGTCCATCGCTCCGCTGAATGACCGCTTAAAGAAGCAGGCGGACTTTTACGCGAATGAAGACGCGGCGCGCGAATTTGGCGTGACCCTGGATTGGGCGACACTGGACGAGTATTTCCAGCACTTCACGCGGACCAAGTCGACGATCAACTTGGGGACGTTTGTCGGCGCGGGCGGCGTGCGTAACTTTGTGCTGGGATCGGTGAACCGGCCGGCATCCGCGGAAGAACTCGAGCAGATGCGCGGGCTGGTTCGCGACGCGATGAAGGACGGGGCGTTCGGCATTAGCACGGCGCTGGAATACGTGCCGGACATGTTTGCCTCGACGGATGAAATTGTAGAGCTGGCGAAGGTGGCGCGGCAGTACGGCGGCATGTACTTCACGCACCAGCGGTCCGAGACGGACGCGATTTTCACGTCGTTGGACGAAGTGTTTGCCATTTCTGAGCGCGCGAAGATTTCCGCGACGATTTGGCACCTGAAAACGGCATATCGCGAGAACTTCGGCAAGATGCCTGAAGTTTTACACCGCATCGGGGCGGCACGCGCCCGGGGGATCGACGTTGCGGCGAGTGTCTATCCCTACACGCGTGCGAATAACGGGCTGATTTCCTCGTTTCCACCATGGGTTTTGGAAGACGGGACGGAACAGATGATCGCGCGCCTAAAGGACCCCACTGCGCGGGAGCGCATCAAGAAAGAAATGGACGAGCCCAGCCTGACCTGGGACAACGAATGGCGCGGGGCGGGCGGCGGGGCGGGCATCATGCTCGTTGGAATCGTGAATCCAGCACTGCGGAAGTACGAAGGCATGACGTTGGAAGAGATCGGAAAGGAGATGGGCACTGATCCCAAGGATGCGGCGATGGACATTGCGATCGCGGATCACGGCCATACGGGGCAGGTAATATCTATCATGGATGAAGGGGATGTGCGCACCGCGGTCTCCAGCCCCATCGTGACGTTCGGTTCAGACTCCGAAGAGCATGCCGAAGACGGTCCATTGAGCAAATCGCGGGCGCATCCGCGGGCGTTTGGGACGTTTCCGCGAGTACTGGGGATGTACGTAGGCGAAGAACAAACCATGCGGTTGGAGGAGGCGGTGCGCAAGATGACCTCGCTTGCGGCGAGCCGCGTGGGACTGATGGACCGCGGCGTTCTTAGGCCGGGGATGTACGCGGATGTGACGGTATTTGACCCGCATGGGATCAAGGACGTCGCCACGTTCCAGGATCCGATGCATTACTCGGTGGGCGTCAAGTACGTTTTTGTAAATGGCCGCGCGGTGATTTGGGATGGCGCCATTACCGAGGAGCGTCCGGGACGACCGCTACGCGGGCAAGGCTATCGGGGCGGAGACCGCTAGGTCCCAGCGTCAATGGTGCAGCGGAGCAGCCCTTGCCGAAGAAGGCGAGGAAGGTAGAAAAATAAAACCTAACTAACTAAAATTCAAAGAACTAACGGACCACTGCTCCGGGACACTGCTAACTACATGGCGCTCACTTCATTGCCTCCAGGGTCACTTCCTTCCTGATTTTCTCGTGCCCCCGCATCACTTTGACCAACACCTCCTCGCCCTCGAAGTAGGCATAGTGGAGTCTCTGGTAGTCAAGGGGGTTGTCGATTTTCCGCCCGCCATACTCGATCAACACATCGCCGGATTTCAATCCTGCCTTGTCTGCTGGGCCGCCCTCGGCCACCTTGGCAAACTTCATTCCGCCGTGTTCCTGTAGGTAATCCGGCTCGACGCCGAAATCGGGAGGAAGCATGCCGCCATGACCTAATGCGATTTTCCACCCAGCTGGCGTTTTCACCAGGATGAAGCTCTCCACGTAGGTCGCATAACCCTCCCTCACCCCCAGCATGGCCTGCGCCGCCGGAGTATCGGCTGTCCAGATGCTGTGCAAGGTCACGGTGACCCACGCAACGTTGCCCCGCACCTCGGCCACTGCGTCCTGGGGATGATAGTCGATACGGATGCCAGCGTCCTTGTAGACTTGATAGCTTTGGCGTTGCTCCGGTTCTAGCGGGTGCGGATAGGACTCCTCAATCACACGCGCGTCGGGCGTGTGCAGAGAATCCTCCTTGTCAAAATCGTACGTCTGACATGCTAGCTCGTGCGCCAGAACTACATTTATGGCTGCCTTTTTGTCGTCCTCTTCTGATGCTGTGCGCGTTCTGCAACCAGCCAGCACACAAAAGATCAGAACCGTCGTCGCGAAAAGAACCCCGGCTTGTCTTTGCATCTTTGTCTCTCCACGCAGGAAAACTAAATTCATCACAAAATCATTACGTACACTCCCAACGGCCTATAGCTATGTTTGTGTTGCCACCCTGCATGGGCGCCATCCTAGCTTGCGGTCGGGGACGCGTCAACGAACGGACTCGAGTCGCGAAGTATCGGCAGGTGGAACTCAATTGATAGACACAAGCACCTTGATATGCCGACAAATGGCCCACAGGCCTTCTCTCGCACCTGAATTCGTTGTCCGCAACGCAGGAGAAGCGTACGATGCGCGAGTCAGAGATCCCGTGGAGGCGAGTCGCATGTTCACGCATTCAACGACGAGATGCTCGGCCCTATTCGCGCGATATCTGTTTCTGGGAATCATGGCGGCATTCGTTTCCTCCACTGTTACTAGTCCAGCAAAAGCGCAGGCTCGAAAGATAGAGCTGGGGGACTTCCAGAAGATTGTCAGCGTCTCCAGCCCTGAGATTTCTCCGGATGGAAAATCCATCGTCATCGTTGCGTCTCGCGTCAACTGGGAGGAAGACCGTTACGACAGTCAGCTTGTGCTCGTCGACATTGCCACGGGTGCGCAGCGGCCGCTCACCAACATCCGCAAAGGACTGAGCTCGCCAAAGTTTTCGCCCTCGGGCGATCGGCTCGCTTTTCTTGCGGAAGCGGAAGCAGAAAAGAAAGCCGCCACGCAAATCTTCGTGTTGCCCATGAACGGAGGCGAGCCGCAACAGATCACGCGGGCGCCTCTGGGCGTCGAACGGTTTGCCTGGCGCCCGGACGGCTCGTCACTCGCCTTTGCCTCGCCGGACGAACCGTCTAACCAGGCGGAGATCGAAAAGCACCACGACCTCTTCGAAGTGGGAGACAACGACTACCTCTCTACTTCCGCTCCCACTCCTTCGCACATCCGGCTCACCTCTGCCTCAGGTGGCACGGCGAAGCGCCTGACCTCAGGCGCCTGGAGTTTGCAGAAGGCTCCGGAGGGTTTTCTGAATCCGCTATCTCCGCTTTCCTGGTCACCGGACGGCAAGCAGATCTGCTTCACTCGCCAAGCCGACCCGCACTTCGGCGATTACGATCAAACTGTTGTCGAGATTCTGGACGTCAATAGTGGCCAGGTCCGCCAACTGACGAAACGGACGTCATTCGAAAGCTTCGGGCTATTCTCACCCGACGGCTCAAAGATTGCCTATTGGTTCCCGCGCGACGCGGATTTTAACAATGAGAATGAGATCTTTGTCGCCTCCTCCACTGGCGGCGAAGGAACTGATCTCACACGCGCACTCGATCGCAATGTGCAATGCGCCATCTGGATGCCCGACGGCAAATCGCTTTTGGTGAGCGGCGACGATGGAACTCGGAGGGCCATCTGGATCCAGCCGCTCGGAGGCAGCGCAAGCGGCAACAGTGCGAGAAAACTCGACCTCGGCGACGCCATGCCCGGCTGGGATTTTTCGGAAGCCGTGGGAGCGGATGGATCGATTGCTTTCACCGGCAGTACCTCGACCCGACCCCCCGAGCTCTACTATCTTTCCTCATCAACTGCAAAACCGAAACGTCTCACCAACTTCAACCAAGAGTTCACGACCCAGGACCTCGGGCGCATCGAGACCTTCGAATGGAAAGGGCCGGACGGCTTCGCCGAAGATGGCATCGTTGTTTACCCCCCGAACTTCTCTCGCGACAAGAAATACCCGCTCGTTCTTTACCTTCACGGTGCCCCGCAGTTTTCTGCTGTGGCTGCGGATTTCGACTTCTTCCTGCAACTCCTGGCGGCACATGGCTATGTGGTCTTTGCGCCGAACTATCTTGGCACCGATAACCTCGGCAACCAATCCGTGCTCGCGGCCGTGAATGACTACGGGGATGGTCCCGGCCGCGACGTGATGGCCGGACTTTCGGCGTTCGAAAACCAAGGTTTCATCGACGAATGGCGCATCGGTGTTTCCGGATGGTCCTGGGGCGGCTACATGACGACCTGGCTCATTGGCCATTACCACATTTGGAGAGCAGCGGTTGCTGGCGCCGCCGTCACCAGCATGACCGATTGGTATACGCTCACAGATGTCAACGTGACCGAACGCTTTGAGTTCGGCGGGTCGCCGTGGAAAAAGGAATACGCGAAAGCGTATGAGGAACAATCGGCCATCACCTATGCGAGCGCGGTCACTACGCCCACGTTGATTCTCCACGACACCGGCGACGCCACGGTGCCTATCACCAGTTCCTACGCGTTTTACCATGCGCTAAAGGACAATGGCGTCACTGTAAAGTTCATCGCCATTCCCACAGCCGGACACGAACCCGGCGATCCAGTGCACCAGTCCGACACATACCTTGTCTGGCTCGAATGGCTTGACCAATATTTGAAGTAATCTCGCAGCCTTAATGCGCGTTCCTTGAGTCGCCCACTCGCTCCACCCGTTGCCGGTACGCCAGCCACGTTCCAATCAGCGCCACGCTCGACCACGCCACCGGCGCGGAGTGCTTGGCAGTGAGGTCCAGTCCCTGAAAAAAAAGCGCACGCGGCAAAGTCCGTCCAGATCCACTCGCGGTACGCCCGGGTTGCCAGCACGATCGCCGTCGCCGAGAGCAGCCCCACCGGCAGATCGGTCATCACCACCGGCCAGTGCGCCGCCACCGTGGGATCGATCACCAGGAACAGCAGTGTCCCCAGTGCCACGCGGTTCCACGCGTTGGAAGACGCTTTGAGAGAGCCCGGGCAAAGCTTCGTTCTGTAGTTTCTAACCCCGCGGGGAATGAGATCCGTCAGCTTGGTCACACGGACTCTCATCTGAGTTGTGCCGGCGCCAAGCGGGAATCACACCGGGCCAGAAGTCGCGTTGGGGGAAGTGTGAGATTCGCTGGGCTCCCGGCGAACACATCCCTCGGTAACTCCGCTGTGTTTCTTGATTTTCGCGAACCAGATTCTCAGTTCTTCCGTTACAGGCGGAAGGCTCAGCGGGGTGAAATAACTTCTTGAAACCATTCGGTCACGGACCGACAGCTCTGGAGTCCGAAATAACTTTCTCAAAGCATTCGGCAGAGAACCTAATGATCTACGGCGCGTTAAAGCAGCGCGCTCCGGACAGAATCGACGGAAGCCTTAGCCCAATTGGTTCCTTGTCACGCGCCCCATTTCTGTATCTTCCGTTCACTGTCGCAAGTTCTAACTTCGTGAAATTTCATCACCGAGCGCGGACATTCATCACCTACGAAGGCTTGGCTGAGTGAAACAGTAAGAGCATTCGGTCTCCGGACCGAATGCTCTTGTGAATTTATGAGGAACTGAGGAATTAAGTGCCAGAGAATCAGCAGGCAAAAATGAGCATGTCGGCAGGTAGCCTGAAATAATCGCGATGTTGGACCCACGTTGGCCGCATGCTCGAAGTAGCTTGATTTTGCCGTCTGTATTAAACTAA
>DATNNE010000060.1:0-3641 GCA_035601995.1 Terriglobales bacterium | reverse complement strand
TTCGACTGCCAGGATTGCGCCACCGACGTGCGTGTTGCGGCGATGTTTGTCGAGCACAGCAAGGAAATATTGGCGGAGGTGCCGTCTCCGCACCCTGTGCGCGAGGCCGATGAGCCTCCCTGGAAGAAATGGTTTGGCTGGTTAAGTCCGGTCGTGACCGTGCCCGTGATGGTCTTGCTGTTGGCAGTGATCGGGTACCAAGGTTTGATCGAGTTACCCCGGTTTCAATCGACGGCAGGCCATCCGGAGGTTTTGCCTGCGATTGCGCTGAACCTTCAAACCGCCGGAGATAACACCGAACCCATCACCGTGCCACCCGGCGGAGACTTTCTTCTCAATGTGATTATTCCTCCGGCAGATAACTCTTCTTCATACCAAGTGGACTTGTATAATCCGCAACAAAACATCGATACGACTCTCGCGATCACGGGCGCGGCCCCGGGCGGAACGTTGCCAATTCACATTCCCGGTGCCAATCGCGAGGGTGGAGTTTACAAGTTGGTGGTGCAAGGGCGCACCGCCGATGGACAGACCACAGAAGTCGGAAACAGTTCCTTTGAATTACAAATTCAGAAGTAAGCTCAAGGAGCGAAACTATGGCAGCTCGTGCGGACGAACTTTCAGTGGTGAGTGCGTCACCGTTCAGTTACTACGCGGACGCGAACGTGTTCGAAGCTAATGTAACGTTACCGATCAGGCTCAATACCGATGACTTAAATTTGGTGAAAATTGAGTGCACTCCCGGGCACCTCCTCCAGCCGGCCGCGCCTCTGCCGGCAAATCAGAAATACTTTACATATTCGTCCGCCTATTCAGAACTTTCGGCGCAATATGACGCCGTAAACCAGGGCTACCGGACGACGGCCACAGGGGTGATCAACGACCTGAGCATCCTCCATATCCTAACCGCCAAGCAGGTAGTGGGACAGATTTCCACGTTTTATCCGGAAAACAATGCGGTGCCGACGGTCAGTTTCTTGGGCACGCAGATCGATGGATTGTGCATCCACACGCAGCCACTGGTACCCAGCCAAAATCTGGGTATCTTCGGCGCGAAGCCCGCGGGCGATGGCTCGTATTTCAGCGACGCCTCGGTATTGAGCCAAATTTCGGCCCAGTATTACAACATCGTCGACAGCCCCGTTCTGCCGGCGTCGCTTAGGTCTCAATTCACCTGGAACCCGAGCGCGGCGAACAGCATGAACGCTTTGGAGTGCTCACTGGTCAATGGCGTTTCCGGTGTGCCCACATCTGACCCGACGTGTGGAAACGTAATCGTTGTGCCGGGTTTTGGCCAGATCTTTCTGGAACAAGTGGTACTGAGCCGCACTCCAGACACCAATTCTCTCGGTGGCTATGACTACATGTTCAGTCTGGAGATGATCCGCATCGAGCTGCAGGGCATAGGGGCGGGGACGATCAGGATTGTGGCATTGGATACGAATGGCACAGGCGCAGGAGGGGGCGGCCCGCATCCTGATCGCCAACCGGCGAAGTCGCCCAGAAAGCCAGGACAGTAAACCTTGGCATTGCGGCAATCATCAAGCATGCAAGGTTTCCGGGAGGAAATTGGCAGAAAGTAACTAAGCCTCGGAACATCTTGTTCTAGGGGCGCACCGGATTGTGTGTGCGTTCCCTGGGTTTTCAAGCTAAAATCCTGCGTCGGGCGTGAAATCCGATGCTAGGATTCCAACAATCTCAACCACGGTTGCGTCGGCGAGGACTGCTGCGGGTGAGCTTGCGCCGGCTCCGCAGTTGCTCTCTCCTACTGACGGTAGCGATTTGGCCGGTGGCTTGTGCTCGCCACCGGAACCCACAAAGCGCTTTCGACCATGCAGTGAACGTGTTCCAGTCTGGTGATTTGGAAGCCGCTAGCAATGAGGCGGAAGAAGGATACAGAGAATTCCACAAGGCCAGCCCCTCATGGGGCTGGCAATTCTTCATGCTGAGGGCGCGCATATTCTACTGGCGAGGGTTGAACAGCGATGCGCTCGGCCTCCTAGCCTCAGAATCGACGCTGCCGACGGACGATTTGACCGCGCAGAAGCTAAGGATCGAAGCGGTGGCCTATGCATCTCTTCACAAGTTTTCCGAATCCGAAAAAAAGATTCTGGAATTACGGCACCTTTGCAGTGGGGATCTTCCTGCCTGCCGGGATTTGGGAAGCACGCTCGGAAGAATTGAGATGGAACGGGAGCACTATGCTTCAGCCAGCGGCTTCTACTCAGGTGCTCTGGTATTCGCTCGCGCAAGTAAGGATCGGTTTGCTGAGGCTACTGCCTTGGTGAATCTAAGCTGGTCCGCTAATGAGCAGACACGCTTCGACGAAGCGCTGGGTTGGGCAAACGCCGCACGAGAAATAACTATCCAGCAAAAATTCGGAGGTCTCGATCAAAAGGCGCTAGGGAACGCGGGTTGGGCCTACTACAAACTCGGTGACCCGGGAAAAGCGCAAGTCATGTTCACGGATGCGAGAAAGCAGGCGGAAAAGCTTGGCGATTGGCCCGACCAAGTGCGTTGGCTAACAACCGCTGGCTATATTTTCATGGATGCCCGCGATATTAAAGGGGCCTACCACGCCTTTCGGCAGGCACTGAGCTTGGCCCGAAAAATCAACAGCCGCGAAGATATTATCAATTCCCTAATCGCCCTGGCTTTTGTCTCCGAGGAGAGCAATAAAGTCGACGATGCGAAGTGTTATGCAAAGAGGGCTTTTGCTATGGCGAAGGCCGATAACGGCGGCCGCGATCAAGTCTATCCCCTGCTCGTGCAAGGGCGCATTGCGTCGCGACTCCATGATACGTTTGCTGCGGAGAACGGCTTCCGGGCAGTGGCAAACTCTGGAGACGCACCGGATTTCCTCAAGTGGGAAGCGGAGCGCTCGCTGGCTCGTCTTAAAGAAGACGAAAATCAGCCCGCAGCCGCAGAAGAGGAATATCGAACGGCGCTTAGCACCTTCGAGACGGCACGGTCTGAACTGCATCATGAAGATTCGCGGCTCCCGTTTCTTAATAACGCGGCCCGCATGTACGACGACTACATTCGCTTTCTTATCGCTCAAGGCAGACCTGACGAAGCCTTGCAAGTCACCGAATACAGCCGCGGGCGCACGCTTAACGAAGGCTTAGGAGTGCTGGAAAAGGTCACATCCTTCGCACCCGAGCCGCTTGACCCCCAAGCCATCGCGCGATACGCTCGCGGCACCATCCTGTTCTACTGGCTGGGCGAGGAGCAGTCGTATGTGTGGGTTATCACTCCGCGGGAGACCCGGTTGTTTCCGCTGAATGCGCCTTCCAAGGAAATTGACGAGGCGGTTCACAGCTACCGCAAAAAGCTGGAGGGTCCGCCGGAAATCCTGAAAGCTTCCAGCGACGGCAGCATGCTTTACAAAATGCTGATCAGGCCCGCGGAGGATTTCCTGGCGAAAGGAGCGCTCGCAAAGAACAACCAAATCTTCGTTATCCCCGACGGCAGCCTGAACAGCCTCAACTTCGAGACGCTGATGCCCGCGCCCCAGCATTACTGGATTGAAGACGTAACCATCACCAGCGCCGGCTCGCTGCACTTGCTGGCGTCGGCTCGGCCCGCGCCGAAGCAACTTGCAGGCAAGTTGCTGCTGATGGGCGATCCTATTCCGCCGC
>DATNNE010000059.1:0-6616 GCA_035601995.1 Terriglobales bacterium | reverse complement strand
TGCAACGACTTCGTGGCACGGGTGGCGCTAGAAGTTGTTGATAGTTTCCGGTGGAAACAGCAACTGCGGGTAAAAAGTGCGGGCAGCAGAACAACTGCCCTCCCATCGAATGAGGAGGCATCGCGGCAGCCTTATTCGACTTCGCGAGTTTCTGCGCCAACCTGGTGTCCGCGGCAATCGCTTCTGCAATACTCTGTACGATTCCCGTTTGGCGGAAAAAGTTGGGATTCGGTCCGTCGACCAGCACAACGTCGTTTCTCATAGCTCGTCAGCGTATTCGACGAAGAAATACTCCCATAATTCTGGCGCGGTAGTAAGACGTCTACACGATGAATTCGGAGGACGGCACAGGTTCTCCTAGCCTGCCACGCGCCGTGCATTCGCCATCCTTTAAGGGCGAGCGTAGGCCATGGTCCAGACTGCCTTGTCCCCCTCGTGGTATTCATTGCCTTCCCAGGGGTCACCGCAGACGTGCAAATACTCGTAAGGGGTCCCTGCAAACATCACCCAAGCGCCTTTGTCGCGTACTGTGGTGGGCAGGCCATTTGCCGCTGCATTGAAAGGCCATGTGATCATCCAGTGCGGTCCTATTGGAATAGCGGGACTGGTTTTATCCGCGGGATTGGTGTTGCTTCTCTGTGTCGCGCCGCACAGCATATAAATCATTCCGGGCGCTGTGTTCGTTGGCTTCGGCTTTCCTTGCATGGCATCCATCATCCATCGCATACCCATGGGGTTCATGCACATGGGCGGGTCGCCGATTTTGTTTTCGTTTCCCGGTGTACAAACCCACTCATTCGTTCCTTGGACTAGAACGGTCATATTGCCGTCGGCAGCTATTTCGGCGACCGTCGCGTCTTTGGTCACATGTTCAGGTCCGGAGAGGCGCGCTCTCCTAACTCTTGGATCTTCCGCCCTATCAGTCATGTCTTGACCTCCTAAAGCTAAGTCATTCGATTCTGTATCTCTCCATCCGGTATCATCCGCAATTGGAAATCTGGACAGAGACGCCGCAGTTTGGCCGGAGCCGTTGGTCAGTAAAGCGGCAACAGCGACCGTAGTCGCGAGAAACTCTCTTCGGGTTTTCATTGAGGGTCATTTCTCCAGTCAAGCGCTGAGCTTCCCATTTAACCCTGCTGACAAACGTGGCCAACGACGAAGAATGCTCTGCGACCGTGGAACTCATCGAGGTTCGGAATCGACTCTTCTCGTAGCAGCCAAGCTCTTCATCGTCAACCGTTGATCGAGAGGGAACTCATTTATGCATTAAGGTAGATATCCGTCGCTTTTCCACTGCCTGTAAAGGGTCAACTCCTCACTGCTCCAGTAAGGGCCACCGGGAGGCATGGATTGGTTTGTCAGACTGTCCTCGACAGCTTGAGCATTGCCGTGATCGTTTGAAGGATCGGCCATATACGCGAAGTTATCGAGCAGAACCTTATGTTTGTTCATGTGTTCGATATCGATCTGCCTAAACAGCGGTTTAATGTCTCTTTCAAAGGAAACTGGCATTTTCTCTCTCCCTGCCGATGTGTCGTACTGCTCTTCTCCGCTGGAGTAATGCGATGCAGCGGCGGCGGAAACCAACCCAGGTCCATTTTGCGCCTCCTGCAATTTTTCGATCAATATCGGGCGAAACCTTGGCAGTGACCGCATCCGCCGCCCTTTAGCCGGCGATCTTCTGCAAGAGCGGAATCATGCGGTCATCCAATTCCCGCGGAACTGGGAAACCGCGTTTTGGCGATCTGCGGTTCATGGCGATTTTTTCTTCCATGCAATGTTCATCGCATTACGGCGCCAGTAGTAGGGACCGCTTGGAGATCATCCCATTCGCGAATTGGGATCACCAGATAGAGCTCGGAGCGACCTGGAAGATGATTGACGTAAGGCTCACCGTTCGATCCGTCCGGGTTCAGCGTCTGCATCACCTTCTGATCCGTTCCAATGATCATGATGTGTGGCCCAACGTGAAATTCGCTGTCGTGTCCCATCGCACGTGATGTGTTGGGCACCCATTTGCCACCATACATGTAAGAAATTCCGACATTCTGCAGGTTGGGAGTGCGACCGGCCATGCTGTCCTTGACGAACTGCAGGAAAACCTGGTCATAGCAGCCGGGCTCATCATGGCTGGCTCCAGGAAAACCCGGAAGACATGTCCACCCATTGCTGCCCGCCCGGAGGACCCGGAACTCGCCACTGGGCGAGCTTGGCCAGTCGAGCACGGTTGCGTTATGCGTAACAAACTTCGGACCCGCCCCCAGAGCAGACGCGATTTTCTCCGCATCGGACTTCGACTTGGGTGATGCTGGCAGTTGAGCGGAAGCGACGGCAGCTGTGAACAATACTAGGAAAGTAAACTTCTTCATCGAAGTTCTCCTCTACACGCTTGCGCGATCATCAGTTCTGCAGATCCTTCGGTGTGACAGATTCCACATGCCTCCACCCGAATCCAGACTTGACCTGCTCCAGATTCAGCGATTGGCCGTTTCACTACTCGAAGCTTGCCCGGCTCATAGACTTCTACTGCCTTGTTGGTATCTTTCATTTGCGAGTGCCTTTTCCCTTCCTTGCTGAACGTCCGCACGGGAACGTGTCATGCCAACAGATTCTCGATCTTCACCGGGAGTTCTCGCACGCGATTGCCCGTTGCGTGGTGGACCGCCGCCGTGATCGCCGCGGCTATGCCGGTCAAGCCGATCTCGCCGATCCCGCGTGCGCCAACTTCATTGATCTCCTTGTCTGGGTAGTCGAGGAAATGCACTTCGATCGGCGGGGAGTCAGCGTTTACCGCCACCACGTAGTCGGCCAGATTACTGTTGATCGGCGCGCCGCTCTGCGGATCGTAAGAGGTGTGCTCCAGCAGCGCCATGCCGATTCCCATCACCACCGCGCCTTGGATCTGGTTCCGGCCGGTCAGCGGATTAATGATGCGGCCCCCATCCATGACCGACACAACCCGGCTGACACGCAGCCGGGCGATCTCCGGCTGCCAGGTAACCTCAACGAAGTGGCAGCCGAACGAGTGCGTCGAATACTTGGGCTTGGGATTGCCGAAGAAGGCCTCCGATTTGCCGCTGCCCGTGACCAGACGAAGGTTGGCACGGCGGAGCAGATTATCGAACGGCACACCCTTGGCGGCGCCATCAGCCTTCTCAAAGACCTGGCCCCCTTCGAATGCCAGATCTGCGGGAAGGCGGTTCTCGAACGGCGAGCCGGGCGTAATCGTTGCGATTGTGAGCAACGATGCGATTGCGTCGTCGGCCGCCGCGAAGACAGCCGGGACCACCGATTCGGTCGCCAACGAGCCGCCCGACAGCGGGCCTTCCGGCAGCACCGTGTCGCCGAGCGATACCTCGATCTTTTCGAGCGGCACGCCGGTCTTCTGCGCGGCGAGTTGCGCGAGAACGGTGTACATGCCGGTGCCGATGTCCTGCGTAGCACTCGCAACGCGGGCCGTGCCGTCATTGCGGAGCTGCACGCTCGCTGCGGCCGAGAATCGTCCGGCGACCCACGAACAGCCAGCCATCCCCCAGCCCAACGTCAAGCCGTTGCGCTTCATGGAGCCAACTTCAGGCGAGCGCCTGGACCAGCCGAACTTCTCCGCGCCGAGCGCTAAGCATTCGAGCAAATGGCGCGACGAGAACGGAACGCCCAAAGACTCGTCTATTTTCGGTTCGTTGAGGACTCGGAGTTTGACCGGGTCGATCTTGAGTTGATCGGCCAGTTCGTTCATCGCCGACTCGGTCGCGTAGAGCCCGGGCACACGGCCGGGCCCTCGCATGTCGGCCCCTGCGCCGACGTTTCGCCTTGCGCGGCCGAAACTCACGCGGAGGTTGGGCACGCTGTATTGGAACGGAGTCGCCTCGCCGCAATCTTCATGATGCGGGTCGAGCATCGAGCGGTGGTAGATGTAGTCGTGTTGCAGCGAGACTAGCTTGCCGTCGGGCGTGGCGCCGAGACGCACGCGCTGCTGAGTGCGCGGGCGATGACCGACCGACTGGAACATCATCTTACGGCTGAGCACGAGTTTCACCGGTTTGCCCAATTGCCGCGCCGCGGCCGCGGCGAGTGCACAATTCGTCCATGGATATAGCTTGCCACCGAAACCCGAGCCAAGGAACTTCGCGATGACGCGGACGCTCTCCTTCGGCAAGCCGAACATTTGCGCGAGCACGCCCCGGAGGTTCACGACTCCCTGTGAGGACTCGTACAGCGTCAACGTCGAGCCGTCCCAGATCGCGGTAGTCGCGTGCAGCTCCAGCGGGTTGTGCGTCTCGGCTGGCGTGACATATATCTGGTCGAGTTTGACGAGGGCGGTAGCGAACGCGTTCTCGGCATCCCCGCGATGGCTTTGCAGTCGTGGGCGCGGGCCGTAGGTCGTGAGAACTACGTCAGGGTCGTCGTCGGCATCAAGGTGAGTCTCGACGTTCGGCTTCTCCTGAGCGTACGTCGCGCGAACCGCATCGGCAGCGCTCTTGGCAGCTTCGAACGTGTCCGCCACAGCAAGCGCGATGTACTGGCCGTAATACCGAATCACATCGTCCTCGAACGGCGGACGCCGCTCCTCGCAGATGCCTCCGAATCCCCGTTCCGGGAAGGAACGGAAGATTCTGCCAATGTTCTCGCGATGAAAAACCGCACGCACCCGAGGCATCCTCTCCGCCGGGGCGGTGTCGAGCTTGAGCAACCTGCCGTTGGCAATCGTTGCCTCGATGGGCACGGCATATAACATCTCGGGAAAGTGGAAATCCGAGGTGTACTGCGCCAGGCCGCTCACTTTGCGAGGCCCATCCACGCGAGGCGTGTCACGACCAACCGGAGAAACGATGGGTGTTTCTTGCGTTGTCTGCATGTTCTCTCTCTGTGAAACTACGCTGTCATCGCCATTTTCAGGGCATACGTCAGGCAGCGCGTGGCCAGTTCGATCTTGAACCCGTTCTCGCTCTGCGGTTGGGCGTGGCGCATAGCCGCTTTCGCCGACCGGCGAAAAATAGCTATGTCGGCGGGCTTCCCAACCAGAACGGCCTCGGCCTCGGGGGACCGCCACGGTTTGGTGCCCACGCCACCGAGCGCAATACGGGCCTTCGTGACATTCCCGCTCGCGACTGTAATCACAACCGCGGCCGATGCCAATGCGAATTCGTACGATGCACGATCGCGCAGCTTCAGGTATATCTGCTTGCTCCCGGCAATAGGCGGCGGGAGCGTCACGTGCGTGATGAGGTCGCCCGGCTCTAGCACTGTTTCACGGTTCGGTGTGGTGCCCGGCAGAAGATGAAATTCACCTATGGGAATTGCGCGCGAACCCTTTGCTCCCTGTACGTAGATCGTCGCCTCCAATGCCGCCATGGCCACGCACATGTCGGACGGGTTAGTCGCGATGCAATGTTCGCTAGTGCCAAGGACCGCGAGCATGCGGTTACTGCCCGCGATGGCGGGGCAGCCGGAGCCGGGCTCACGTTTGTTGCAGGGCATTGCCGTGTCGCGGAAGTACATGCATCGCGTTCGTTGGAGCAGGTTGCCGGCAGTCGTCGCCATATTGCGAAGTTGTGCCGATGCACCGTTGAGAATCGCCTGCGACAGCACTGAGTAATCTCGTTGCACCGTCGGATCGTGGGCGAGATCTGAATTTCTGACGGTGGCGCCAATCTTCAGGCCACCGTCAGGCGTTGCCTCGACCTTGTCGAGCGGCAAACGGTTGATGTCGATCAGCCGAGTAGGCGTCTCGACGTTCAGCTTCATCAGATCGAGCAGCGTCGTGCCGCCGGCAACGAACCGCACATCCGCGCCCTGCTGAGCCGTTTTCGCTTGCCCGGCGGTGGCAATTGCCGCCGCAGGATCTATTGGCCGAATGAACTCGAAGGTATGCATCGAAATCGCTCCTGCCCGCGGTTAAACGTTTTTGCGTACTCGCTGGATCGCGGCCACGATATTGGCATAGGCACCGCAACGGCAGATGTTGCCGCTCATCAGTTCCTTCACCGCCGCATCGTCGGGACCGCATGGTTCATTGAGCAACGCAACCGCCGACATGATCTGGCCTGACGTGCAATATCCGCACTGGTACCCATCGCAGGCAACGAATGCCGCTTGCATCGGATGCAATGCGTCGGGCACGCCCAAGCCTTCAATGGTTGTGATCTCTTCCCCCTCGTGCATCAAGGCCAGACTAAGACATGAATTCACACGCCTCCGGTTCACATGCACCGTACATGCGCCGCATTGCCCGTGGTCGCAGCCCTTCTTCGTTCCGGTGAGAACAACAGTCTCACGGAGGCAATCCAGCAGCGTCGTCCGAGGATCGACACGAAGTTGGCGGTCATTGCCGTTAATGCGTAGCGTGATCGCGATTGCGCCCTCGATGTTCGGCCCTGCCGGTACGACTGCGCCTTCTTTTGAAGTTTGGCCCTGTAGCGCAGCCGGAACTGCAGCGACGACTGCTCCAGTCTTCAGCGATGCCTCCAGAAAATCTCGTCTCGTCCAGTTTGAAGAAGGCACAAATCCTCCGAAAGAATCGTTGACTCTCCCTACGCTGGTCGCGGCAAACAACACCATGTTTCTTAGAAAAGGACGAGCTGATCAATGTCGATCGACACGACCAATGGTTCGGGTG